>CAWELZ010000008.1:0-57502 GCA_963810075.1 uncultured Actinomycetes bacterium
GCGACCGTCGTGCTCCCGCTGTGGTGGTATCGGCGGTGGCGGGGATGGCCGTTGCGTATATGCTATGGCTTGTGGATGTGTTGGTCGGTGAGCTGGTGCGCCAAGCGCGTGCCGACGCGGGGCTGTCGCGGCGCTCGCTCGCGGCGCGTGCCGGAGTGCCGACTTCGACGGTGTCGCGTGTCGAGGACGGCCTCAGCGACCCGACGGTGTCGATGCTGGACCGTCTCCTCACCGCGGCCGGGCGGCGGCTCGTGCTCGAGGACCGGCCCCGCACCAATGCACCCACGATCGCCGCGCTGGCCACCGCGGCCACGACCACCGCTGGGGGACGGCTCAAGATCGACTGGACACGGTTGCGTGGCTTCGCCGACTGGGCATCGCGGCACCCCGACGAGCTAGCCGCAGCCCTCGCGCTCCCACCAGCGCGCACCGGCACACCCCTCGACGCGATCCTCGCCGCGTTCGCAGAGGAGCTCGCCGACAACCACCACCTCGAACGGCCACGTTGGACTCGCTCCGTCGGCCCGCTCGCGCAACCCTGGACCACACCCGGCACACCACGCATGCACGCCGCCGCCACAGCAGCAACACCCGAGCCGTTCCGGCGCCGCAACCTCGTCCTCGAACGCGCCGCGCTGTTCCGCGACGCCGCCTGACACGCCATGGCCTCCGGACTGCTCACCGACCGGGCCGAGCTCGAAGGACTCTTCGCCGAGCTCGCCGCCGAACTCGCCCGGCTCGGCGCCACCGCGCACGTCGTCATGGTCGGCGGATCCTGGATGCTCTGGCACGACCAACGCACCTCCACACGCGACGTGGACTCCGCCCGCCGCTTCGACACCGACATCACCACCGCCACCGCCCGCGTCGCAGCCCGTCACGACCTCGCACCCGACTGGCTCAACGACGCCTCCGCAGGCTTCTGGCCCGCAGGATCCAGCTACGACGACTGCGAGACCGTCTACTCGAACGGCCCGCTTACCGTCTCAGCACCCTCAGCCGCGGTCATCTTCGTGATGAAGCTCTACCGGTCGCTCCCCCAAGACCGCGAAGATCTCGTCAGCCTCTGGACCCTCACCGGCTTCACCACCGCACACCAAGCCGCCGAAGCGTTCAGACGCGCCTACCCCCACGCCCCCGAAGACCCCTACCTCGCCAACTACATCGCCGACATCGCCCACGACGCCCGAACCGAATGACGCCCCGGCCCAGCACAGTGGAAGTCCTCCAGGTCGACGGACACTCGAGTTGAGGCGAGCGTGGTCGTCTCTGAGGGGAGACCAGGTGCGCGCTGGCCGTCCACCGGAGCTCCGCCAGGGTGCCGTGGAGTTTGCGGGACTGCGGACGATGTCGGTCGCACAGATCGCGGCGGTTCTTGGGATCTCCTACAGCGGGAAACTGTCCGAATCCGGATCTCGTGCGGCGACGCGTCGATCATGTGGAGCCTGCCCGAGCTTGGGTGAGGGACGTCAGCAAGCACTGTGCTCACGCCTTCTCGAGGGCCACCGCTGAGCAGATGGCTCACGATGACAGCCCGTTGATCCCGAGATCTGCACCCTGGAAGTGGCCTGATGCAATGACGTCTCCGCTTGCGCCGCGAGCCTCGATCGCGCCGCTTGCGCGGTCGGAGCCAAGCACCAACAGATACATTCGACGCCCACTTATCCGATTCGGTCCAGACAGGAGGGAGCTGGATACCGTTGAGGCGCTAACAACCGAGAGCGTCGCGGTATCAGTGGGCGCGAGGCCCCATACGAGTGTTGGACCACCGCTCAGACTTGACGCCGAGCCGACCAGAACTTTCGGATGGGATACACCTGCGCAGACCCCGGGATGTTGAAACCACGTCGCCAGCTGCTTCGGAACATTCAGAATTGCGCAATCGACCCCATCTGGGGAAGCGAGCCCATCTGGGGAAGTCAGGCTGCGTGAATCTCGTGTCACCGTGACGACTTGACCCTTGACGACTTCCTCGAGGCGATCGGGATCGTCCGTCGACGGAACCACGACCGGAGCGTGTTGGCGATCGCGCCCACCAGCCTGTACGGCGACGCGAGTCGCGGGATGCCCAGACGTGACCGCTTCGGCGACTGCAATGATCGAGACGAGAGCGACCGTCAGCCCGATCACCCTTACCAATGTCCGTCGCGCCGACGCCCTCTTGCGCCTGGCGGCGAACTCGGCCGCGGCGGCTTCGAGGTCGACCCGAGGCGCAAGACTGCGGAGCTCAGACGCGAGACGATCGCCGTCCAGTGAGTCCCTGTCCGTCATCGTGATCCTTCCATGATCGACCGCAATCGCCGCCGGCCCTCGTGCAGTTGTGACTTGACCGTCCCCGTCGATATCTCCAGCGCTTGCGCGACCTCTTCGACTCGAAGTTCGCTCAAATAGTGAAGGCACACAACAGCCCGCAACCTTTCCGGAAGCGATGCGAGCGCTTCGCGTAGATCCTCGTGGCTGTCGACTTCACGAGCGACCGCTTCAGTCGTTGGCGCTACCGCGGCGAGGATCTGAGATCGCCTCCGTCGATCCCGCTGCTCGTTCAGCAACAGGTTCAGTGCGACGCGACGGATCCACATGGCTGGCTCGTCATACTGTGAGACCCTCCTCCACTTTCTGCTGGCCCGGATGAAGGCCTCTTGGACGGCGTCAGAGGCGCTCTCCATACCGAACGCAAGCGCGAGACCACGGACCAGCCGCTCATACTCAGCAGAGAAGAGGGTTTCCAACGACGGTCGTGAACTCGGCATGTCAACCCTTCACACCCCTGGCGAAGTCCGGAGGTTGGTGCGGTGCGAAGAAAGTTCCGATACGGCGGCTGACCGCACATGTCCTTCGATCGACCAACTGACAACGCGGTGCGACCGGTCGTCATCGACCGCCGCGAAGTCCACATTGCCAGCGCCGATGCTGAACTCGGCCAAGTCCACTACCCACAGTCGGGCGGGACCGTCGGAATCGTAGCCTCGCTTCACGAGATCCGGTTTCGGATCAGAGGGGTTGCCCGGGTGGGTGCACGCTCGCGCCGCACGGGCCGCTAGCGACGTGAGGCGAAAAGTTGGCGTCGACCAGGAGCCTCATGCCGGTCGTGCGACCGGCACCTCGCGCTCGTTCGCCGCCGCGGCGGCGAACTCGAGCGCGGCGAGCACATCGGCACGCTCAAGGTACGGGTAGTCCGCGAGCACCTCGTCGACCGAACGGCCCGCGGACAGCTGACCCAGCACCATGCCGACCGTGACCCGCGTGTCGCGGATCGTTGGCAACCCGCCCATGCGGGCCGGGTCCACTTCGATTCGCTCGCCAGACACGTTGCCAGTGTATGACCGACCCCGGCCCCCGTCCCGCTCCACATCCCCGAACCGGCTTCTGCGCCGGGAGACCCGGGGGCCGATTCGACGTCTTGAGAGAAGTGCCAGCCGATGGAACCGCCAAGCCCCACGGCATTACCATTGTCCCACGCAACGGGAGCAGCGCCAGGAGTCCAACTCAGGCCAACTGGCCGGAATCCAGTGCACTTCTTGGACGCGAAATCCCACGTCAGGGGCCTGGAGCGCACTCGGTGGACGAAGCGTGCTGGACTCCTAGTCCGTTGATTGTGGGTTCGAGCCCCACACGGCCCACTCAGCACCACAAATCAGATGTCTACTCGCAGCGCGGCAGTCCCTTCTCTGCCCCGTTCCCCGAGTGCTCTGGAGTCACGTCGGTTGTCCCAGTCCGAAGCACTGCCCCTGGCGACGCCTGCGCAGCTTCCCCGGCTCGGTCCAGCCAAGGCGTCGCGTCACCCATCTCCACCCGGGCTCAGGTGCCCACGAGCTCAGGTCAACCATGGGAGGAAAGCCGGTCGCGCCGACGGCAGCCCCGAGGTTGGCCGCGGATCAGGACGTTCGCTCGATCCAGATGCTTCCGCCCGAAATGCCGGCAATCTCGGGGAACACGCTTGCCACGGACTCCCGGTGAGCTGCATTGAGGTAAGAGCTCCACATTCGAATCTTGAAGTGGTCGTTGCAAGCCAGGAAGGCTTGGAGCAGGTATGCCTCATTCCAGAAGCGACCAGCGTAGACGGATTGCCTCGGGTACTCGAACGGATAGAAGATGTCGTGCACGTGAATCCACACCCCTGGCTTCAATCGCGGGAGTATGTCGAGGATCTCTCGGTTGACATCGCTGCCGATCTTCGACACATGACTCGAGTCGATGAACAGAACATCACCGGAGTCCAACGTATCGAACAGCGACAAGTCCACGTCTTGAAGATGGAGAGACATGATTGTCGCAGATGGCTCGTTTGGCCTCAGAAGCTCATTCAGCCTGTCAGGATATGGTTCGATGAAGGTGCAGGACATCTGCTCATCCAGAAAGACTTCATTCGTGTCGAGAATCGCTGCAGACGAATACCCTGACCCAATCTCTACAAGTCGTCTCGGCTTGAGATGCCTGAGGATGAGGTTGAGGATGAGGGCATCCGATTTGTCGAAGTATCCATTGTCGAAGGAATACCGTCTGGTTGGATCTTGAGTGTTCCCCCACGGCTGGTCTCCGGGCATCGTCTTGAGGCTCGAGAGCAAGTCGAGTTGGTCGGCCTCTTGGAGGTCAACTCCGTTGGGAGCACCGCGATCGAAGATCTCATGCTCTCGACGCTTCACATCCTCCAGTGAGGGAACCGGGGAATAGAAATGGCCGGCAGGCACTGCCGAGTCTGACAGTCGGTCATGAAGACGGTCGACCAAGGCGACGAGTCGCGGAGAGTTCTTGAGCTTGTCCAGCGCCGTCTTGCGAAGGTGCACCAATGTGATCTCTCCACCTTTGCCAGCCGGACGACCTCGTGCACACGGTACTTGACCGCTTGCCGGCCGCGGGTACGCGGAGTTTGCCGTTTGCCCGGCGAGGACTACGGGCCGCTGGAGGAAATCCCAACTTCCACGGACATCGGGTGCCGACCGGGCGAAGTTCACGCTGCCGGGCGCTCGTCTTGGCGAGGCGCGTCGGTGCCGCGACGCGTGTCGAAGTACCGCGAGACTCACCGGGTGCGAGCGACGACGGCCTCTCTTGCGGCACTGACCGACCGGCTCCGGTCGATCGGGTGCGTGTCGGCCGAGCTCGAGGCCGAGGAGCTGCTCGATGCGGCGACCGACTCCGCCGAGCTCGACCGCTGGGTGGCGAGGCGCGAGCAAGGCGAGCCGCTGGCCTGGATCGTGGGATGCCTGCGCTTCTGCGACCGGACGATCCGGGTCTTCCCCGGCGTCTACGTCCCCCGGGCGCACACCGAGGAGCTCGCCCGACGCGTCGCGGCACGCTTGCCCCACGGGGGTCTGGCGATCGACCTGTGCACCGGGTCGGGCGCCGTCGCCCACCACCTGCTGGCGGAGGTGCCGACCGCACGCGTCGTGGGTGTCGACCTCGACGTCGCGCGCCGCAAGGTGCGCCCTCAGCAACGGCGTGCCGACCGTGGTCGGCGACCTCGACGCGCCGCTCGCGGCCGGCGCCGCGTGCGACGTGGTCACCGCCGTGGCCCCCTACGTTCCCGCCGCCGGTCTACGACTGCTCCCTCCCGACGTGCAGCGCCACGAGCCGCGGCTCGCCCTCGACGGCGGCGACGACGGCCTGGCGCTGGTGCGGCGGGTGCTCCGCGCCGCGGCCCGGCTCCTTCGCCCCGGTGGCGCGGTGCTCGTCGAGGTGGGCGGCGACCAGGACCGCGCCCTACGACCACTCCTGGCGAAGCTCGGCTTCGTCGACCTGGAGCCGTGGCGCGACACCGACGGCGACCTGCGCGGCATCGAGGCGCACCGCGGTTGAGCGGACCTGCGCTCAGCCGACGATCATGGACCGCAGGTCGGCCATCCAGGCGTCGGCGGCGCGGAACGCCTCGGCCACATCGACGCGCACCGCGGCGCCGTCGGACCCCGCCGCGGGGTACGAGCCGAGGAACTTGCAGCGGTCCTGTTCGGCGTGGATGGTGCGCAACGCGTCAGCCACGACCTCGTCGGCGATGTGGCCCTCGAGGTCGATCAGGAAGCAGTAGTGCCCGAGCGACGAGCGCGCCGGCCGCGACTCGAGCCGGGTCAGGTTGATCGCCCGCGCCGCGAACTCCTGCAGGATCGACAGCAGAGAGCCCGGTCGGTCGGCGTGCTGGAACACCATGACCGTCGTCTTGTCGTGGCCGGTCGCGGCGGGCACGACGTCGGGCGCCACAACGACGAACCGGGTGGCGTTGTCGGCGTGCCCCTCGACGCCCGACGCCATCACCTCCAGCCCATAGCGCACGCCCGCCAACGGGTTGGCCAGCGCGGCGACGGTCCGGTCGCCGTCCGCGGCGACCGCCTGCGCGGCGCCCGCGGTCGAGTCCGCGGAACGCTCGACCGCCCCGGGCAGCGCCTCGTGCAGGAAAGCCCGGCACTGGCCGAAGGCCACGGGCATCGACCGCACTGCGGCGATGTCGGCGAGGGTCGCGCCCGGCACGCCGAGGAGGTCGAACTCGACCGGCACGATGATCTCGCGCTGGATGCGCAGGTCCACGTCGAAGGCCATCGTGTCGACCGTGACGTTGACCATGCCCTCGAGCGCGTTCTCGATCGCCACCACACCCACGTCGACCGCGCCCTCCGCGGTGGCGTAGAGCACCTCGGACATCGAGGGGTACGGCACCAGCTCGCCGGCGACGAGGTCGGGCTGGGAGCGGACGGCCTGCTCGCAGAACGTCGCCTCCGGACCGAGGAAGCCGACGCGCAGCGGTCCACCTGAAGCCGTCGACGCAGGTGGAGATGGTGACGACCCGGACACGAGCGGCAAGGATAGTGACGTGGACGCCGGGGGCCTTCGCTCGTTGCTGGACGCGGTGCGCGCGGGCGACGTCAGCGCCGACGAAGCGATGTCCCGGCTCCGAGCCGCACCCTTCGCCGACCTCGGCTTCGCACGCGTCGACCACCACCGCGTGCTCCGGCACGGCCGACCCGAGGCCGTCTACGCCCCTGGCAAGTCCGTTGCGCAGGTCGTGGCGATCGTCGGCGAGCTGCTCGCCTCCGATCTCGTCAGCGACGCCGCCGACGACGACGGCCCGGTCGTGCTCAGCCGGGCCGATCGCGACCAGGTGGAGGCCGCCTGCGCGGCCCACCCCGGCGGCGTCGTCCACGGCGACCCGGCTGCCCCCGCGGGGGCGACCGTCGTGTGGCGAGCCAGCGCGGAGGACCGTGCCGCCGGCACTGTGGTCACCGCGGCCGCAGGCACCGCCGACCTACCGGTCGCCGAGGAGTGTGCCGCGGTCCTGCGGGCACACGGGGTCGCGGTCCGCGAGCTCGTCGACGTCGGCGTCGCCGGCGTGCACCGCCTGCTCGGCGAGGTGCGCACCCTCCAGGAGGCGCGCGCGGTGGTCGTGGTCGCCGGAATGGAAGGCGCGCTGGCCAGCGTCGTGGGCGGGCTCACCGGGGCGCCTGTGATCGCCGTGCCCACCAGCGTCGGCTACGGCTCAGGGCTCGACGGCGTGACCGCCCTGCTCGCCATGACCGCGAGCTGCGCCTCCGGGGTGACCGTCGTCGGCATCGACAACGGGTTCGGCGCCGCCTGCGCGGTGCTGCGCCTGCCCACCGCGCGGCCGGCGACGTCGAGCGCGGCCGACGACACCGGTGCGCCCGCGACGGCCGGCAGTCGACCATGAGGGCCGCCTGGTTCCACCCCTTCTCGGGCATCGCCGGCGACATGGCGCTCGGCTCGCTGCTGGACGCCGGCGCCGACGTCGCGGAGGTCCGGTCGATCCTCGAGGCCCTGGCGGTCGATGGTTGGGAGCTCACGGTCGAGGACGTGCTGCGGGGCGGAATCGGTGGCGCCAAGGCGCACGTCCACCTGTCGAGCTCGACCGTGGTGCGCACCGCCGGCTCGATCGACGCGCTGCTCGTGGAGGCTCCCCTGCCCGCCCGGGTCCGCGACCGTGCCCGCACCATCTTCGGGGCGTTGGCCGCGGCCGAGGGCCACCTCCACCGCAAGCCACCGTCGCAGGTCCACTTCCACGAGGTCGGCAGCCTGGACGCCATCGTCGACGTCGTCGGGACCTGCGCCGCGCTCGAGGTGCTCGGGATCGACGAGGTCCGCTCGGGTCCGGTCACGACCGGGCTGGGCATGGTGCGTGCCGCGCACGGCACGATCCCCAACCCGTCGCCCGCGGTCGTCGAGCTGCTCCAGGGCGCGCCCAGCCGAGGCATCGACTCGCCGGTGGAGCTGACGACCCCGACCGGCGCGGCCATCCTCGCCGGCCTCGTGACCGAGTGGGGACCGCTGCCGCCGATGCGCATCGAGGCGACCGGCTTCGGCGCCGGCACCCGCGAGCTGGATGATCGGCCGAACCTCACCCAGGTCGTCGTCGGCGAGCTCGACCACTCGGCGCTCGACGAGGGACAACAGGTGGTGCTGCTCGAGTCGAACGTCGATGACGTCACCGGCGAGGTGCTCGCCCACACCGTGCAGGCGTTGCTCGCGGCCGGTGCACACGATGCGTGGCTCACGCCGGTGCTGATGAAGAAGGGCCGGCCGGGCCACGTCGTGAGCGCGCTGGCCGACGTGGCGGTCGCCGACCAGGTGCGCCGGGTGCTGGTCGCCGAGACCGGCACGCTCGGGGTGCGCGGGCAACGGCTGGAGCGCTGGACCGAGCCGCGACGGATGGACCAGGTGGAGGGGCTCGACGGCCCCGCCCGGGTGAAGGTCTCGCCCGGACGGGCGAAGGCCGAGCACGACGACGCCGCCAGGATCGCGACCCGCGCGCGGCGTGCCCCTGCGCGAGGTCGTCGCCGAGATCGAGTCGTCCTGGCGCGCCGGAAGATCAGGCGACGGTTCCGCGCCTACGGGATCGACCGAGCAAGGCCTCCACGAAGTGGTGCCGATCCACGAGCACGACCACGACCATGAGCACGACCACGACCCCGACCATCTGCACCTCGCCGGTCACACCCACGAGGAAGGTCCGGCCGACCCCGTCGACCCGACCTGATCAGCCCGGGTCGGGACGGGGCCGCTCCTCGCCGGCGGCGAGGGCCCGCCAGAGCGCCGGGTAGGAGGGGTACTCGAGCTCGTCGGGGACCCAACCGCTGGCGGCGAGCTCGCGGTGGTAGCGGGGCAGGTTTCGCCACGGCACGCCGATGTCGACGTGGTGCGGCAGGTGCCAGCCGATGTTGTAGGGCACCATGAAGAAGCGGGCGATCGGCCGCTGGCGGACGACGTGGGTGGTGCGCCGACGGTCCTTGGAGCGTTCCATCCCGCCGTGCTCGGCGATCGCTCGAAGCCGGTTGATCACCCGCCACTGGGTCATCCACGGCAGGAACCACATGAGCCAGTAGGCCCACCAGAAGCCGGCCAGGGCGAAGAGCGCCATGAGCACGAGCTGTGCGACCAGGATCCGGGCGGCGTGGCGTCGCGTCGCGGCGTACTTGAGGCCGCGGAACAACCCCTTGAGGTTCTTCCACCCCGATATCCCGACCGCGTCCCGCACGAGCTTGCGCCGCAGGGACGCCCGGCTCACCGGGTAGCCGACGTACAGGTTCATGTCGGGCTCGTTGGGGCCGAACTCGTCGCGATGGTGGGCCATGTGGCCTCGGCGGTAGAGGTCGGTGGGCACGAAACCCGGTGCGCCGACGACCCATCTTCCCACGACGTCGTTGACCTTGCGGTTGGAGAAGAGGAGTCGGTGCGCGGCCTCGTGCGCGAGGCTGCTGAAGAGCGCGAACGCCCGGCCCATGAACAGGAATGCGATGGCCCACGCCCACCAGGTCCCGATCACCGCGGCGATGACGATCGGCGCGAGCGACTGGACCCAGCACCCCACGACCGCCACCGCGTTGCGAGCGTCGGGGATGCGGCGAAGCTCAGTCCGCAGCTCCGGGAAGGCCTTGCCGGTGGGGCCGAGACGATCGGTCGGGAGCACCTCGGGGAGCTGCCCTGCCGCGGGGACCATCGTCGGCAGCTCGGCAAGGGTCGGTTCGAGCGTGGTGGCCATTTCGTGATATTACCATCTGGGCATGGGCATTGCGAATGAGTAATACGCCCACGGATGCGGTCGCGTCGGTGGTCGCCGACGCCGGCGCCCCTGACTGCCCGATCGGTCGTCGCCAGCACGTTGCTCGGCGTCGACCCACCGCGGCTCCCGGCCCGCGTCCTGGTCCGCACCGGGGAGCTCTTCGGCATCAGCGACGGCACGACGCGGGTCGCCATCTCCCGGATGGCCGCGAACGGTGAGCTGATCGCCGAGGACCGCGCCTACCGGCTCGCCGGCACGCGCCTCACCTCCCGGGCCGCCCGCCAGGGTTTCAGCCGCGCCGGCGCCCGTCGGGCGTGGAACGGGACCTGGCGGATGTCGATCGTCGTCGCCATCGACCGCAACGCCCAGGAGCGCTCGGCGCTGCGCCGCGCCGCGACGCGGCTCGCGCCTCGCCGAGCGTCGCGAGGGCGTCTGGTTGCGCCCCGACAACCTGCCGGCGAGCCACGACGCGGCGTTCCCCGAGGAGACGTCGGTGCTCGCCGAGCAGTGCGAGTCGTTCGCCGCGCGGCCGGACCGCACGGACGACTCGCTCGTCGCCGAGCTCTTCGCGCTCGACGACTGGGTGGCACGGGCGGACCTGCTCCGCAGCGGCGATCATCGACCTCACCCCGGGACTCGAGCAGCAGGCGCTGAGCGGACTCGGCGACGCGTTCGTCGTCGCGGCCACCGCGCTCCGCCATTTCCAGGCCGACCCGCTCCTACCCGACGAGCTCCTGCCCCCGGGCTGGCCCGGTCCCGGCTTCCGCGCCGACTACGAGCGATTCGACGCCGCCTTCAAGGCCGCGTGGGCGACCCGGTTCGCCGACCAACGCTGACCGCCTCGACGCTCCCCGCACTCACCCCCCGCCCCACTCCACCCCTCTTCCCAATGTCGGGAGCTGGGTCGCCAAAAGTGCGACCGATCGTGCTGCTTTGGGCAAGCGCGGCGCGCGATCGGGCCCCGAACCGACGGGCGACGTCAGCTCGCCGAGCCCCGATCCATCGCGTGGAGCTGCGACGCCAGCTCGGCAACCTCGGGCATGGCGACGCCGAGGGAGGCCGCGACGGCCAGCGGACGGTCGTAGATGGCGGCGAGCTCCATCGGGCGACCGGCGTCGAAGTCCAGCTTCATGCTGGGCGCATAGGGCTTCATCTGCTCGGTGTGGCGGATCATCTTGTCCGCGAAACCCTCGCCGACGGGGTGCCCGTGCGCCTGCGCCGCCGCTTCGAGCTCGGCCATCAACCGGCGCGCCCGCGCCCGAGTCTCAGGGCTGCGCACCAACGACTCTGTCGTCCGGTCGAGGGCCACCGACATGCCGTTGAAGGGCACGTTCCACATGAGCTTCTGCCAACGGGCGGCGAGCAGGTCTTCACGCGTCGAGACGCCGATCCCCGCCGCGGCGAGGTCGTCGGCCACCCGGCGCACGGCATCGGTGACGCCGGCGGGCCTTCCGTCGGGTTCGTGCTCGCCGAGCGTCACGTTGCCGTAGTCGAGGTGCTCGATCCTGCCCGGCGCCACCCGCGTCGAGCAGATGAAGCAGAGCGCCCCCAGCACCGTCGAGCCCGGCGCCGCATCGGCGAGCTGCTGGTCGACGCCGAAGCCGTTCTGCATCGAGACCATCAGCGTCTGCTCACCCCCAAGGGCGCCAACCAGGGTGGGAAGGTCGTCGTTGCCGGTTGTCTTGGTGGTCACCACGACGACGTCGGCCGGGCCGGCCTCGGCGGCCGTACGCACCGCCCGCACCTCGTCCAGATCGATCGCACCCTGCGGCGAGGCGACGTGCAAGCCATCCCGATTGAGCGCCTCGACATCGCTGCGCCCCACGAACGTGACCGCGAACCCCGCAGCCTGCAGGCGCGCGCCGTAGAAACCACCGATCCCACCGGTGCCGACGACCACGTAGCGGCGAGCGACCATCCCGCCATCCGATCGGTTCGCCCACCTGGCCCGCAAGTCGCGACCGACACTCGGCGTGCCGACATCGCTCGCCGGGTCGGGAACCCGATCGAGCGCCGCGCTTGCTCAAAGCAGCAAGATCGGTCGCACTATCGGCGACCCAGCTCCCGACATTCGAAGAGGTGGGCGGGGTTGCGGGCGGCGTTCGGTTAGGCGGCCACGCGTTCCTCGACGGCGGCGACTACGCCCGCCACGTCATCGATTGAGCGCTCCCGCCTGACCCTGCCCACCGGCGACCACCCACTCCGGGAGCGCAGCCGTCGGTCGTGCGCGCGGTAGGCGGGATGGCGAGCTCCTCGTCGAAGCCCTCGCGCAGGCACGCCAGGAGCGCCGCCGGGTCGGGCACCGCGCCGGCGTCGGTGTTGACCCCGATGTTGCAGATGCCCGCGTACGACACGAGCGTCACGTTGGCCGACGAGCCGAGCGTGGGCCCGAACGGGTAGAAGGCGTCGAGCCGGGCGCCGGCAACGAACACCTCGGTCGGGAAACCCGGCACGTTGCTGGCCAGCAGGTCGACGTGCTTGAGCATCCCGCCGGTCACCGAGACGGGCAGCAGGTTGAACACGCCGGCGATCAGGTTCGAGTACTCGAGCGCGGGCTCGGCGCGTGCGGCGCGGCAGAGCTGGCCGATCCGGGCGGTGCGCAGCGCGGGCGACTCGATCCCCACCGGTACGGCGAAGCGCACCAGGGTTACCTGGTTGCCCGCCAGTCCCTCGGCGTCGCCGCGGGTGCTGATGGGCATCGAGATGTGCAACTCGTCCACGCCGGCGCCGTGGCGCTCGTGGTAGCGGCGAAAGCCGCCCGCGATCGCCGCGACGAACGCGTCGTTGAGGGTGCCGTGCACGTCATGGCCCGCCGCTCGCAGCCCGTCGGTGGGAACGTCGAGGGTGTCGTAGTGCCAGCGAAGCCGACGGTCGCGCATCACCGGCGAGCTGGTCCGCAGCACGGGCCGCACGAAGTTGGCGACAGATCCGACCGTTCGCACCGCGCCAACGGCCGTGTGCACCGGTTCGTGCAGCGCGTCGGCGGCCATGGCGGGCGCGTGCCGGACCAGCCCGCCGGCCAGGTCGGCCAGGTGGCGCACGTCGTGGCCCAGCGCTTCGAGGAGCGGCTCGAAGGCGCCGTGCCCGTTCGCCAGGGGTGGCTCGGGCGCATCGGGCAGGTCCTCGGGCACCCGAGTGAGGTCGACGACGTGCGCGGCCAACGACACCCCGCCGATGCCGTCGGTCAACGAGTGGTGCACCTTCATCACGAGCGCCGCGCGGTCCTCGGGAAGACCCTCCAGCAGCGTGAACTCCCACAGCGGTCGTTCGTGGTCGAAGGCGGTCATCCCGGCGATCCGGGCGTAGTCGAGCACCGCCTCGAAGTCGCCCCCAGCTGGCACCCGCGCCCGGCGCAGGTGCCAGCTCAGGTCGAAGTCGGGGTCGACCACCCAGCGGGGCGGCGCCAGGCGCAGCGGCGTGGGCACCAGCTTCATCCGGAAGGTCGGCGCGAGACGGCTCGCCCGATCGATCCGCTCGGTGAGCTGCGACCACTCGGGGGATCGGTCGAACAGCGCGATCGCCACGATCGTCGAGCGCAGCAACGGGTCGCGCTCGAGCTGCATGGTGAAGGCGTCGACCTCGGTGACGTGGTTGTCGTCCATGGCAGTTGCCCCAAAAAGATGCTCCGGGCCAGGTCGGAGGCCGGGCCTCAGGAACATCGTGCACCGTGGCGCCGCACCTGAACAGGGCCGAAGGTCCGTCAACGGATCCCGCGGTCGCAGGGCCAGAGCTCGACATCGCATCAGACCGGGACCTTCGCCCCTTCCGCCGCCGCCAGGTGATGTCGGAGCATGCTCCTGGTGGAGTCGTGCCACCGCCCCCAGCAGGAGGTCCGACGATGAAGGCACTGGTCGTCTACGAGTCGATGTACGGCAACACCCACCACTTCGCGGAAGCGATCGCCGATGGGATCAGGCTCGACGCCGAGGCCGAGGTCGTCCCGGTCCGCAAAGCCGACGCGGCGCTGCTGGGTGAGGTCGACCTCCTCGTCATCGGTGGCCCGACGCACGTCCACGGCATGAGCCGTCCGTCCACCCGCAAGGGTGCGATCGAGGCGGCCGTGAAGCCCGACGCCAACCTCGACGTCGACCCGGACGCGGCCGGACCGGGCCTACGCGACTGGTTCGACGGGGCCGCCCGCGTCCCGGGCCGGGCGGCGGCGTTCGACACCCGCAGGCCCGGGCCGGCGGCGGTCACCGGCCGGGCCTCCAAGGGGATCGCCAGACACCTGCGACATGCGGGTGCACGGCTCGTCGCCGAGCCGGAGAGCTTCCTCGTCACGAAGGACGAAGTGCCCGTCGAGGGCGAGCTGGACCGCGCCCGCCACTGGGGGGCCGGCTTGACCGCGGCCTGGAAGCTCAGCGACCTGCCAGGCTGAGCGGGTGCCGCGGCTGACAGCGGCTCACGGACCCTCCAGGCCGTCCACCTCGGAGCGAGCTTCGCGGCTCATGAGGGCCTCCACGGCCTGCTCCGGTGCGCAGCGACCGTCGATCAGGGCGTTCACCTGCTCGACGATGGGCATCTCCACCCCGTGCGCCTCTGCGAGCGCCAACACGCCCGGCGCAGTCTCGACCCCTTCCGCGACCATGTGCATCTCGGCCACGACCTCCGCGATGGGACGCCCGAGCCCGAGTTGGACGCCGACGCGGTGGTTGCGGCTCTTCTCGCTGCTGCACGTGGCCACGAGGTCGCCGTTGCCGGCGAGCCCGAGGAACGTGAGCGGTCGCCCGCCGAGCGCGACACCCAGTCGGACGAGCTCGGCCAGACCACGCGTGAGCAGCGCGGCCATCGTGTTCGCGCCGTAGCCCAGCCCGTTCGCGACGCCGGCCGCGATGGCGACGACGTTCTTCACCGCTCCGGAGATCTCGCAGCCGATCACGTCGGGGTTCGTGTAGACGCGGAAGGCGGGCCGCATGAGGTCGTGCTGGAGCCGTGCGGCCCAAGCCTGGTCGCCGAGCGCGATCACCGTCGCGGCCGGCTCTCCCGCGGCGATCTCACGGGCCACGTTCGGGCCCGTCAGCACGCCGACGAGATCGGGGTCGTGGTCGGACTCCTCGAACACGATCTCGGTCATGCGACGCAACGTGCCCTTCTCGATGCCCTTCACGACGCTGAGCAGTGGCGCCCCGGCCGGCAGCAGCGGAACAACACTTCGGAACACCGAGCGGAAGTACTGCGCGGGAACCGCCATCACCACCGCGTCGGCGTCGGCGAGCGCCTCGTCGAGCGACGCGGTGGCGCGCAGTGCGTCAGGGAGCGGGTGCTCCGGGAGGAAGAGCGGGTTCTCGTGCGTCCCGTTGATCCCTTCCACGACCTCGGGTTCGCGCGCCCACAGCGCCGTTTCCAGGCGCGGCGAGCCGCCGGGCGCGTCCGCGGCCAACGCGGCGAGGGTGGTGCCCCACGAGCCGGCGCCGACGACGGCGAGGCGGAGCGTTGATTCGGTGGCCGATCCCATGGCATGCCCCACTGCTGAGTTGAGCGTCTACCACGATGGTCGCCCATCGCGTGCTCGGGTGCCAAGGGCGAAGGTCACCGGCAGCGCTTGCCGGATGCAGCAGTCTGGGTCGCCGTATCGGCGACCCAGCTCCCGACATTTGAGGATGGGCTGCGGGGGTGGGCCTAGCATCGGCCCACATGCCCCTTGACGCACCCCGACCGATCGTGAGCGACCAACGGTGAGCGACCGCCTCTACTTCAAGCAGCTCCTGGCCGGCATGGACATCGCCGACGGTGACCCGATCGCGCTCCAGATGGTCAACTTCGTCTACCTCATCGGCGACCGGGAGACCGGCGAGGCGGTCGCCGTCGACCTCGCCTACGACATCCCCGGCACGCTCGACGTCCTTGCGGCCGACGACATGCGCCTCACCGGCGTGCTCGCCACGCACTACCACCCCGACCACGTCGGCGGCGACCTCGGCGGCCACCACATCCCCGGTGTCGTGGAGCTCCTCGAGCACGCCTCGGTACCGATCCACGTCCAGCGCGACGAGGTGCCCTGGGTGACGCGGGCCGCCGGCGTCCCCGAGGCCGACCTGGTCGGCCACGACAGCGGCGACGTCGTCACCGTCGGCGAGATCCCCGTAACGCTCCTCCACACGCCGGGCCACACGCCGGGCAGCCAGTGCTTCCTGGTCGAAGGGCGCCTCGTCGCCGGCGACACCCTCTTCCTCAACGGTTGCGGTCGCACCGACCTGCCAGGCTCCGACCCCGCCGCCATGTACCGGAGCCTCACCACCACGCTCGCCCAGGTCCCCGACGAAACCGTGCTGTTCCCCGGTCACCTCTACTCCGAGAAGCCGTCCGCGGCGATGGGTGAGGTCCGGGCCCGCAACACCGTGTTCCGCCCCGCAGACGAAGAGTCCTGGCTCCAGCTCTTCACCTGAGCGGTTGGACCTCGTCGCGATCGGGTGACCCGTCGGGCTGCGACGCGGCCCCGTGGGCGACGGGACCGGTGGTCGGCAGGTCGTCGGCGGACCCGGCGGTCGGCAGGTCGTCGGCGTCGGCGCCCCGCTCGTCGGGCCGAAAGAAGCGACCGACGACGGGGATGTCCCACCACGCTTCCGCCTTGGCGAGCGCCGTCGCCGAGGCCAGCAGGTGCTCGGCGGAGTCGTAGCAAGCGAAGCGCGGCACCCAGTCGGGGTCGAACTTCTCGTTGTAGCGCCACAGCGACTCGATCTGCATGGAGTCGCTCATCTTCCGGTAGAACCAGCGCTCGACCCGACGGGTCGTGTTGTCGCCCCGCTCACCGGCGAGCACGCCGCGCATCGTCGCGAAGTTGAGCCCCAGTCCCACCAGGCCCTGCTCACGAAGGTGGTTCATGGTCTCGACCACGACGTAGTCCGTCAGCCCGTTGGGGTGATCCGGACGTTCCGAGCGGCGCATCAGGTCCAGCGAGTAGCCCTCGATCGCGGGCGCAGGCACGTACTGGCAGAAGGCGGCCGGCACGTCGTCGGGCCCGAAGCACACCGCGAGCAGCAGCCCGGTGTCGCGCGGGTCGAAGATCCGCCCCAGGGTCATCGAGAAGCCCCGCTCCATCTCTCCGCGGCGACTCTCGGTCATCAGCGCCCGGAGCGACGCCTCGAGCGACGCGTCGATGTGCGCGGGGTCGTGGAACTCCATGCGGTAGCCGTTGTTCGCGATGCGGTTGACGGCCTGGCGGAGGCTCTTGTTGCGCCCGCCCTCGAGCGAGAACCGTCGTACGTCGGCGACCGCCTCGTCGCCCACGTACATCTCCCTCATGCCGGTCGAGCGGTAGATCGGCAGCCAATCCTCCGACGCGCCCATGACCGCGATCGGCCAGCCATGGTCGTCGGCGAACTGCCGGAACGCGAACCAGGCGCTCCGTCGCTCGGCGACCGGGCCGAGCGGGTCGGGCGACACCAGCGCAACTCCTTGGGTCACGGCGTAGGCGACGAGCGTCTCCCCGTGGAAGTACCACCGCTTGTCGTCGCGCAACGCGAAGTAGGCGAGCGTGTCGCCGGCCGCCGACTCGACGATGTGCCGGGCACGCACCGCGTCCTCCTCGTCGGGCGCGCTGAGACGCTTGGCGACGACCGGGCCGAAGACCAGCCATCCGGCGTAGACCACGAGCCCGATCGAGACCGTCACGAGCACCGGCACCAGGAACTGGTCGAGCCGGGAGCCGACCGGCACCGAGGTCACCCCGACCATGCGCTCCGCGCCGGCCTGGAACGCGCGGAGCCACGAGACATCGGGGTTTCGGTGGCCGGGAACGACCTTGATCGCGAGTGCGGCCGTCACGATCGCCGCGGCGGCGCCACCGACGAGCACCGCGAGGCCCCGGGTCAGCGACCAGTCGTCGGATCGCACGCGGAAGTACCGACGGTTCGCGAGCAGGTAGAGCCCGATGGCGACGGCCACAAGGGCTTCCTCGAAGTCGAGCCCCTTCACGACGTGCAGGACGAACGTGGAGAACAGCGCCACCTCCGCGGCGAGCCAGGCGTGCCGTTGCCCGCGCCGCACACCGCGGGCGACCAGCATGAGGAGCAGGCCGAGCAATGCCACGACCATCGCCGCAGCCTGGGACACCGCCAGCGGCACGACGTCGCGCACCGCGGCGAGCCGCAGCCCCACCGGCGGGAGAACCGCGGACACGAGGTCGACGATCCCCGCGAGCGCGATCGCGAGCGCGCCGATTCGCCGCGCCCGTCGACGATCGAGGCCGACCGGTGGACGATCGGGCCAGTCGTTGCCTTCGGGCCAGCGCGCCACCACCTCCGGACGAGCGAGATCCGAATGGGGCGCGGTCGTCAGGAGGCGTTCCAGGAACGTGCTCGTCGGCGGTTGCTGCACCGCGAAGCTGAGCCGGACGTGCAGGCGGGACCCCGCTTCGATCTCGACCCAGGACTGCTGGTGTCCGACGACCCAGGCATCGGGCATGCCGAACCGTCCGGGGCGACGCAACGCGACTTCGCCGATGTTCCCGGTGTTGGCGTAGAACCCGTTCCCCAGGTCGGCGAGCTCGGGGTGCGCGGTGTGGCCGGTGACCATTCCCGCATGCCCTTGGCCGAGCAGCCGGCCCGCGGCGGCGCGGGCCGCATCGTTGGGCTCGTCCTCGTGCAGCACGCCGACCGATTCGACCGAGAGCACGCGCAACGGTTCGCGCACCGTCCACCACCAGAGGACCGCGAACACCGCGCTGAGCGCGATCAACGCGACCCCACCGAGGCCCAGCACGGCAGCCCACTCGCGCACCCGCTCGGCGACCCCCTGACGCTGCTCGGTGAGCACCTGGTCGAGAACGATCGACGTCACGAACGTGACCAGCGCGGCGAGCAAGGGGAGCAGCACCCAACTGAAGCGACGGAGCACCCGCCGGTAGAACATGCGTGAGCCGATGAACGACGAGAGATCGCTCGGATCGGTCAGGTCCTGTACGCCCTCGACCCAGGGCCCGAGGCGACGACGGAGCTCGACGAGTCGCAGATGGGCGTGCTGGCCGAGCGGGACCTCGCCGGGGTTCCACGGGTCGTCGAGCGCGGTGAGCGGGTCGAAGCGGTGGCCGGGCTCGATGCGCACCCGGCGTTCGCCCTCGCCGGTCTGCACCTGGGTCTCGACCGCGAGGGCCACCTCGGCGCCCAGTCGCCGAGCGACCGCCACGCGAGCCGGATCGTGCCAGGCCAGGGAACTGTCGCGACTGCCCGGCAGGACGATCACCCGATGGTTCTCGTGTTGCGCGAAGCGGTGCACCGCGTCGGTCAGCCGCGGGTGGGACGCCAGGGCCCGGCTGGGATCGAAGTGGGCCTCGCCGACCAGGTCGAAGGTGTTGCCGGCGAGCACGAGCACCGCCGAGCCCTGGATGGTGTCGACAAGGCGAGCGAGCTCGTTCGCGGCCAGCAACGATGCGTCGGTGGGGGCCCCCGAGAGTGAGAGGTCGCTGGCGACCACGACCCGGCCGCCGGCCGCGACCTCGACCTCGATGAGGTCCGGCGCCACGTCCGGCTTGCTCGGCGATCCTTCGGCCGTCGGCGGTGGCGTCTTCTTCTTCTTGCGCTTCGTGGCGATCGGTCGCCCGTCGGGAAGGAACCGACGAGGTTCGTCACCGCTGGGCTCGTGCTCGTCGGACAGGTCCGACCACCTCCGAAAGGCCACGCCGACCATCGGCTGCGACCGACTCGCGAGGCTACCTGCCGCTCACCACCGCCACCGCTCCGACGGGGTCGCCGTCGACGTCGCTGGTGGCGTCCTCGACCAGGGCCTGGAGGGGCACCTCGGCATCACGGCGCACCCGAGTGTCGTGCGACCAGGCGCCACCTGACCGCCGTATCGCTCCGAGTCCGTAGAGCCCTGCAGCGAGCGCGGCAACGCCACCGACGACCATCCCGACCCGAGCGTCGGTGAGGTCGATGAGCGCACCGAGCAGCGGCCCACCGATAGGGGTCGACCCGAGGAACACCATGGTCTGCAGCGCCAGGACCCGGCCCCGCATCTCCGGCGCGGCCCGGAACTGGATGACCGCGGTCGAGGTGGTCATGAAGGCGATGCTGGTGATGCCGATCGCGAAGGCTGCGGGGTACGAAGCCCACAGGTCCGGCATGGGTGCGATGACGACCATCGCGGTGCCGAAGGCGAGGCTGGCGAACATCACCTGGCGGATCGAGATGACGGAGCGCCGGGCCATGGTCAGACGCGCCGCACACCGACCCGAGGCTGATGACCGAGAAGAGCAGGGTGAACTGGAAATCGCTGCCGTGCAACGAGCGGGTCACGAAGAGCGGCACCACGGTGTTGAAGTTGAAGGCGAAGGTGCCGACGATCGCCATGACCACGACCACGATGCGCAGCTCGGGGATGCCGCGCACGTAGCGGATGCCTTCGCGCACCTGGCCGGGTCCGCGCACCGCCACCGCCGATCGGCGCAGCTCCGCGGTCCGCATGGCGACCAGTCCGCCGATCACCGCCAGGTACGACAGCGCATCGATGGTGAAGCTCCAGCCGTAGCCGATGGTGGTCGCGAAGAGCCCGGCAAGCGCCGGACCGATCACCCGCGAACCGGTCATGAGCGCACTGTTGAGGCTGACCGCGTTGTTGATGTCGCGCTCGGGGACCATCTCGACGACGAACGCTCGACGGGGCGGGTTGTCGAACGCCGTGATGATGCCGCCGACGAACGCGACGGCGTAGATGCCGATGAGCGAAGGGTGCGGGGCGAACGCGATGACGGCCAGTGCGAGCGACTGGCACATCGCGAGCGACTGGGTCGTCACGAGCAGACGGCGCTTGTCGACGCGGTCGGCGATCAGGCCGGCGAAGGGCCCGATGACCAGGACCGGCAAGAACTGCGCGGCTCCCAGGAGCCCGACCGCGAAGCCGTTGCGGGTCAGGTGCAGGACCAGCAGGGTCGAAGCCACCAGCGTGATCCAGTTGCCGACCTGGGAGATCAGCTGACCCGAGAAGAACAACCGGAAGTTCCGCGACCGCAGCGAGACGAACATCCCACCGCCGGCAGGTTCGGCGGGCAGGTTGCCCCGGCTGCGTCCCGACGACGCGCCCGCGCCTTCGTGGTGCGAGGCGCTGCGCAGGAACATCGTCCCAGTATGGCGAGGAGTATTTAGCCTTACAAACTAATTGGCTGCATCGTGACCGATGTCGCTGGCCGGGCGACCGAGGAGGACGACGAGGAGCTGCTGCACCAGGAGGAAGCCCCCTGCGGTGAGCACCACTGCGCCCCACTGACCGCTCGACAACGAGGTGGTGGCGAAGAGCCGCTGGGCGAACGGGAGCTCGACCACCAGCACCTGCAGGGCGACGACCAGTCCGAGTGCGCCCCACAGCGCGGAGTTGGTGAGCGCACGCCGCGAGAACACCGTCCGGTACTCGTCGCGGACCCCGAGCGCGTTGGCCACCTGGAACAGGACGAACGCCGTGAACCCGCAGGTCAGCGCGACCTCGGTCCCCCACTGGCGCTGGGCGTACGAGAGCAACCCGAGCGCGCCGACCGCCATCACCACGCCGACCACGACCACGCGGACCAGTCGTGGCGTCGGCAGGATCTGCTCGCCCAGCTTGCGTGGCCGGCGAGCCATCACCCCGGCGGCCGCGGGGTCGATGCTGAGGGCGAGCGCGGGCGGGCCATCCATGATCAGGTTGATCCAGAGCAGCTGGATCGGGCTGAACGGTGTCGGCATGTTCAGCACCTCGGCGACCATGATCGTGAGCAGCGCCCCGATGTTCGTGGCCAGCTGGAAGCGCACGAACTTGACGATGTTGTCGTAGATCACGCGCCCTTCCCGGACCGCCCCGACGATCGTGGAGAAGTCGTCGGTGGCGAGCACGACGTCGGCCGCCTCCTTGGCGACCTCGGTGCCGGTCTGGCCCATCGCGACCCCGATGTCCGCGGCGCGCAGCGCCGGTGCGTCGTTCACCCCGTCGCCCGTCATCGCCACGACCTGACGATGCGCCTTCAACGCGCCGATGATGCGCATCTTGTGCTCGGGCGAGGAGCGGGCGAAGACCCCGAGCGATCCGATCCGCGCGGCCAGCTCGTCGTCGTCGAGTTGGTCGAGGTCGGCTCCGGAGAGCGCTTCGCCCTCGATTCCGACCTCCCGGGCGATCGCTGTCGCGGTGACGACGTTGTCGCCCGTGATCATCTTCACGTCGACCCCTGCCGAACGGCACGAGGCGACCGCGTCGCGGCTTCGCGGCGGGGCGGGTCGACCATGCCCACCAACCCGACGAAACGCAGTCCGGAAAGGTCGAAGCTCGCCGCGCCGAGGTCGACGAGCTCCGGGTCGATCCGGTCGGCACAGGCGAGCACCCGCATCCCGTGCTCGGCGAGCCCGGTCGCCGCGTCGGCGAGCGATGCCACCCCGTCCCCGTCGAGCGCGACGAGGCTGCCGTCACCCGTGCGAACGGTGGTGCAGCGCGACGCGACCTCTTCGAAGGCGCCCTTGACCGCGACCCGCACCGGTCCGTCGGCGCCAGCCGATTCTGCCGGGTGGGCCGTGATCATCAGTCGGTTGTCCGAGTCGAACGGCACCTCGTCGAGACGCGGGTGCGCCTCCCGGGCCTGGCTCGCGTCGACCCCGACCTTGGCCGCGAAGACCACCAGCGCCCCTTCGGTCGGGTCGCCCACCAACTCACCGGCACGGACCTGGCTGTCGTTGCAGAGCGCGGCGACGAGCGCGAGCGACTCGAGGGCCTCGGGGTCGATACCCGGGGCGACGTCGCCGTCGACGTGGTAGCCCGACCCGCTCACCGAGGCCTCGGCGCCGAGCACCACGACGCGCTCGACGGTCATCTCGTTGAGGGTCAGCGTGCCGGTCTTGTCTGAGCAGATGACCGACGCCGACCCCAACGTCTCGACCGACCGCAACCGCTTGACGATCGCGCCGCCCGCGGCCAGCCGCGACGTGCCCAGCGCGAGGGTGAGGGTGACGACGGCGGGAAGCCCCTCGGGGATGGCCGCCACGAGGAGCGCGACCGCGGAGACGAACGTGTCGGTGACGCTCCGGCCATCCGCGATTCCGAGCCCGAGGTAGGCGACCACGACGACCGCGGAGACGCTGGCGAGGACCTTGCCCAGGCGGTCGAGCTGGCGCTGCAACGGAGTCTGCTCGTCCGGCTCAGCAGCGACGAGCGCCGCGATCTTGCCGATCTCGGTGTCGTCGCCGGTGGCCGCGACCAGGACCACTGCCCGCCCGCGGGTGACCTGGGTGTGCAGGAACACGCTGGAGGTCCGCTCGGCCAGCGGGGTCGCCATGGCGTCGGCCTGCGGCGAGGCGTCCTTGGCAACCGGCACCGACTCGCCCGTGAGCGCCGACTCGTCGACCTCGAACGCGTGGGCTTCGACGACCCGTCCGTCGGCGGGGATGCGGTCGCCGGCCTCGACCATGATCACGTCGCCCGGGACCAGGTCGGCCGCGTCGACCTGGTGGACGCGGCCGTCACGGCGCACGCGCGCCTGGAGCGCGAGCAGGTCGCGCAGCGCGGCCAGCCCGTGCGCGGCACGCCGCTCCTGCACGAAGCCGAGCACCGCGTTGAGCAGCAACACCAGGGCGATCGCCACCGCGTCTTTGAGGTCGCCGAAGATCCCGGCGAGCAACGCGCCGACGACGAGCATCACGACCAGCAGGTTCCGGAACTGGTCGACGAAATGCAGCCAAGCCGGGCGCTCCGGTGCTTCGGTCAACGAGTTCGGGCCGAGCGCCTCGAGCTGTTCGGCGGCATGGGCGCTCGTGAGCCCGACATCCAGGTCCGCGTCGAGCGCGTCCACCAGTTCGGGGAGCCCACGGGTGTGGTGCTCGGGCATGCCGGGCATCAGGCGCTCTCCTCGCTCATCTGACCCACAGGCTACCGACCGTCACCGGCGTGTCACCCGGGACCGGGTCACCGAGGGAGGCAAACCGGGTCACCGAGGGAGGCAAAGTCGTCGGACGCGTCGCACAAAGCGTTTCGGCAGGGCGCAATTGTTCGTTGGGGGGATAGTCTGCACGCCGGGACTATCGACACAACGGGTGCCAACACCTCGCGGCACACGCACCGTCGACCCGAACCGACGAGCGTTGCCCGCGCGCGCCACCCATTTCTGCCCCGGAGGGAACTTCCGTGACGACCACCACCACCACCCGCCCAGACCTCGAGCCGATCGCCTCGATCGAGGAGACCATCTCGCTCCTCGCCCGCCGGGCCAGCCTTCCCCGGGTGCACCAGCAGCTCAACTCGCGAGCCGGCGTGGAGCTCGGTTGGTACGCCTACATCGCGCTCTACTGGATCGACGCTTCGGGCCCGCTCCGCCTCACCGAGCTGGCGCGCCACTTCGGCGTCGTGCCCTCCACGGTGTGCCGCCACGTGCAGCACCTCGAGGACGCCGGCCTCGTCGCCAAGGTCAAGGACCCGGTCGATGGACGGGCCGTGCGTCTGAGCCCCACCGCGAAGGGCAGCGAGGTGCTCGCCGAGCTGCGCGCCTCGCGCGAGGCCTCCATCGCCGAGAGCCTCGCGGGATGGTCGAGCGACGACCTGGCCAAGCTCAGCGGCATGCTCCTTCGCCTGCGCCACGACCTCGGCGAGGCCAACTCCGAGCTCGTCGACGACATCTGACGCCGCTCAGCGCAGCGACGCCGCCACTCGCCCGGCAGCCGCTCGGACCGCCGCCGGCACCCGCAGCCGCTTGATCCCCAAGCGCGCCTCGACCATGGCCACGTAGTCGGGCTCGACGTCGGCGAGCAGCGCCCGGCGCCCGGTCTCCCGCGCGACCGCGCCGGTCGTACCCGACCCGCACATCGGGTCGATCACCAGCTCCCCCTCGACGGTGGCCATCCGCACCAGCGGGTCGTAGACGGCCGCGGGCTTCTGCGACGGGTGCCCGGTCTGCTCGGCCCGACCGATGAACCCGACGAGCAACGCCGCCTCGATCACGCTCGGCGGGCCAGGCAGGTAGCGCAACTTGCCGGCCGCCTGCTTGGCGAGCTGCGCCTCGTTGAGGAACGCCTCGGGGTGCATCACCCCGTCGTCGCGCCGGAGGTGCAGGCAGGTCATCTGAGCACTCCGCCACCCACGGATCACCGACGGGTTGTTCTTGTAGTACCAGGTCAACCAGGCCTCGAGCTCGAGCGGTTCCGGGACGTGCCCGACGAAGGTGGCGACGATCTCGGGAAAGCCCCAGATGAACACGTGCGGCGCGAGCGCACCGGCCGCCCGGAGCAGCTCGACGATGTAGTCCACATAGTCGTCCCGCACGCCGCCGATGCCCTTGTTGTACCAGGGGTCGAGCATCACGCAGCCGGGGCACAGCGGCGGCCCGGAGCCGTGTTCGCCGACGAGCGCGACCGCTCGGCAGACCGCCATCGACAGCTCGACGTCGAGCGGCTCGAGGGCCACGACGTGGTCGGCGTCGAGGCGCTGGTGCAGGCGCGCGGCGAAGCGAGCCAGCGCGTCCCGCTCCCGGACCGGCAGCTCCGGCGGCCCGTCGGACCGACGGGTCGAGGCGGTCACGGTGCCGCTGCGGGGCCACGCGAGAAGATCGCCGACGCGAGCGACCGGGGATGGTCGACCACGGCATGGGCCCCGCTGTCTTGCAGCTCCTGGGCGCTGCCGAAGCCCCAGAGCACGCCGACGGTCCGCACGCCGTGCGCGGCGGCCCCGTGCACGTCGAAGGAGCGGTCGCCCACCATGCGGACCCGGTCGGGGTCGGGCCCGCCGTGCTGCGCCAGCGCCTGGCCGACCACCAGGTGCTTGGCGGCGCCCGACTCGTCGAGACCGGGCCCGGCGACCGCGTCGAAGTGGCCGGCAAGATCCGTCTGCTCCAGGATCTCCCGAGCGATCACCGCGGGCTTCGAGGTCGCCACGCCGATCCGCACCCCACGGTCCCGAAGCGACACGAGCACGTCGGGGATGCCGTCGTGGACGACGGTTGCAGCTGATCGGTTGGCCCGGTAGCGCTCGCGGTACGCATCCACCACGGCCTCCACGGCATCGGCGCGCACCCCCAGCGCCACCACCGTCTCGAGCAGCGGCGGGCCGATGTAGGTCCGCAGCGTCGCCTCGTCGGGCGGCTCGACTCCGACCTCGCCGAGCGCGTGGCGGATCGCCAGCAGGAAGTCCCCGCTGGAGTCGGTGAGCGTGCCGTCGAGGTCGAACAGGACGACGTCGACGTCGGCACGATCGGTTCCCCCCGCGACGGTCATGACACGCGCTCAGGCATTCATCGCCTCACGCGTACATCGCGTCGATGGCCTCGGCGTAACGAGCATGGATGCCGCGACGCTTCAGCTTGGAGGTGGGCGTCAGCACGTCGGTGTCGGGGAGCCACTCCTCTCCCAGGACGGTGTACCGCTTGACCTTCTCGGCGTGGTTGAACGGCTCCATCGCGTCGACCATCGCGGCATCGATCTCGGCTCGGACCTCCGGCGCTGCGGCGAGCGCGGTCAGGTCGGGATCGAGCCCGTGCTCGGCGGCCCACACCGGGGCCACGTCCGGATCGAGCGCGACGAGCGCCGACACGAACGGTCGACGGTCGCCGATGACGCAGGCCTGACCGACGAGCGGGATGTTGCGAAGCGCGGCCTCGAGGTTGGCCGGGCTGATGTTCTTGCCGCCGGCGGTGATGATCAGCTCCTTCTTGCGGTCGATGATGCACACGTAGCCGTCGTCGTCCATCTTTCCGATGTCACCGCTGTGGAGCCAGCCGTCCGCGTCGAGCGCCTCGGCGGTCTTGTCGGGGTCGTTGAGGTAGCCGACGAACACGTTGCCGCCACGCACCAGCACCTCGCCGTCATCGCCGATGCGACACTCCTCGCCAGGGATGGCCGGGCCGACGGTTCCCGGCTTGATGCGGTACGGCGCCCAGTTCATCGGCCCCGACGACTCCGACATGCCGTAGATCTCGGCAAGTGGCACACCGATGCCCCGGAACCAGCCGAGGAGCTCCGCAGACATCGGGGCGGCACCGGTGTTGGCGATCACGAGCTCGTCGAGCCCGAGCAACTCGCGGATCGGGGCGAACGCCACCGAGTCGAGGAACGCCCACGTCGCCTCGTCCTCGTCGGTCGCGGTGTCCCAGGCGCGCCGCATGGCGATCGGCGTCGACGTGGCAAGGCCCTCGTTGAACTGCGCGAGCTTGTCCGGATCGGCCGCGAGCGCGGCGACGACACCGGCCTGCAGCTTCTCGTAGACGCGGGGCACCCCGAACATCATGTTCGGGCGAACTTCGCGCAGGGCCGCAGCCAGCCCCGACGGGTCGTCGAGCGTGGTCACCTCGAGCCCCATCGCCACCATCAGGTAGTGACTGGTCGCGCGCTCGGCGATGTGTGCCATCGGCAGGTACGACACGACCCGCCACGGCTGAGGCTCGATGTCCATCGCGATGCGGAGCGACTCGATCGTCCAGCACACGTTGCGGTTGGTGAGCATCACGCCCTTGGGTGGCCCGGTCGTGCCCGAGGTGTAGATCACGGTGGCGAGGTCGTCGGGTGCGCCGATCGCCGCGGCAGCTTTCAGGTCGACCGGCTCGTGGCCGAGCAGGTGTGCGTAGCGGTGGACATCCGCAGGGGTCTCGCGGCCGGGCTCGACGACGACCAGCTCGCGCAACGTCGGCAACTCGTCACGCACCCCGAGGAAGGCGTCGAGGAACCGGTCGTCCTCGACGATGGCGACCTTGGCCCCGCAGTGCCCGACGAGGTAGGCGATCTGCTCGGGCGACGAGGAGTTGTAGATCGAGATGGGCGTCGCTCCGCAGCAGAGCGCGGCGAGGTCGAGGATGTGGAACTCGGGGCGGTTGCGGATCATCAGCACGACCCGGTCGCCGTGGCCGACACCAAGCGAGGCCAGGCCGGCGGCAACCCGCGCGACCCGATCGCCCAGCTCGGCGTAGGTCAGCGTCGTGAGCTCGTCGCCGACCCAGCGGCGCAACGCGGTGAGCGCGCTGAAGGACTCGACGGCGGCCACGAACTGCCGGGCCACGGTGGTCCCCTCGACCACGGCGTCGATGCGGGCGGCCACCTCGGCCGGCGAGGGTTCGATCGGGTTGGTTGCTTCTGGCACGTCTGGCTCCTCGGGGCCGGGCAATGGCACCCATTCCACACGATCGAGCGGCGTCCCGCGACACGGATGGCCAACCCGGTCGGGGTGCGTAGCGGAACCGAACAGAAAAAGGCGCACCGCCGAAGGGCTGCGACGATCATCGCGCAACCCCCCGGCGGTGCGCCGAGAGACCTCGGGACTCAGGTGGCGGGTTCCGCACCCTGTCCCAGGACCGTCTTGTCGGCCGGGGTCTTGCGGGCGTGGTAGAGCCCGAGCGCCGCCAGCACGGCGAGCAGCCCCGCCGCGATGTACGCCACGATCGCGGCGATGCCGGCGATGCGGCCGATCGTCCCGAAGGCGTAGGCGTTGAGGAGGAGGCCGCGCAGCGTCTCGCCGCGGAACATCGAGTCGACCTGCCCGGCGAGCTTGGCGTCGTCGGGGTTGTCCTGTGCCTTCGAGGACAGCTCGGCGTACGTCTTCCCGCCGCCGATCTTCTGCAGGTGGACCGCGATGAAGTCGTTCGCGTAGACCTCGGCCTGGGCGCCCGTGGTGAGCTGCTGGCCGCCGTACTTGCGCATCGCCGCGAACTGCGGGCCGGCGACCGCCGGGCTGTCGGCTGCCGGGAAGGTGATCTTCTGCTGGGCGAGCTGGTCGTGGACTTGCGAGGTGATGTAGTTGTGGCCCCAGGTGAGCAGTCCGCCGGCGACGAGCAGCACGCCGGCGAGCAGCAGCCCCGCCACGCTGATGAGGGTGTCGAACGTCTTTCGTTGCATTTGCTTGCTCCACTCTCGTTGGATGGTTGCGCGGCCACTTACCGAAGCCGACCGCCTCAACACACCATCCCGCTTGATCGGTGCTGGTCACAGGGCCGAAGGTCCCAACCGTCGGGGCCGGACGTCCCCTTCCGTTGCAACGGCTCTCACCGCGCGGTCCCCGTCACAGGACCTTCGGCCCTACGGTCGGTGGGCCCCATGCCCGAGACTGGGCCGGAGATGTGCCGCCCGAGCCAGGAGCCGAAGTGAACGACACCCCAGTTGCAGGACAGCCCCGACAACAGCTGGTCGTGGTCGGCATCGACGGCTCCCCCGGCGCACGGATCGCATTCGACTGGGCCGTCGCCGAAGCCGAGGTCCGGGGTGCGCATCTCGAGGTCGTGACCGCCTGGGACGTGCCCTACCGCTGGGCAGAGGGGTACAACGACAAGTGGTACGAGGACCGGGAGACCCTGACCGAACAGGCCCGCACCGACGCAACCGCAACGGCCGAGGAGTGGTTGGGGCGCGGGGGTCTGCCTGACTGGCTCCGCATCCAGGCCATGGAGGGCCCGGCAGCAAGGGCGCTGCTCACCTGCGCCAAGGAAGCAGACCTCCTGGTGGTGGGCTCCCGGGGTCGTGGCGGCTTCGGCGCGTTGCTGCTGGGATCGGTGAGCACCGCCTGCGTGCACCACGCGCCGTGCCCGGTCGTCGTGGTACCGGGCCCGAGACCGGATGCCGCCGCGACGAGCTGACGAATCGGCCGTCGATCAGGACCGGGCTCTCGACACCGATCTCGCGAACAGCGCTCGCAACACGAGCACGGTCGCCGAGCATCCGGCAACGAGCGCCAAAGCGACCATGTCGTGGCGGGCGAGCTCCTCGACCACCACCACGACCGCGGCCGCGCATGCCACCGCGCCGAGGTGACCGAGCCACCGGTCGGC
This sequence comes from uncultured Actinomycetes bacterium, assembly GCA_963810075.1. Lineage (GTDB taxonomy): Bacteria > Actinomycetota > Acidimicrobiia > Acidimicrobiales > Iamiaceae > CAWELZ01. The sequence goes on from CAWELZ010000008.1 coordinate 29,676, forward strand.
CGGGCGATCAGCCGTGCGGGCGTGGAGGTGGTTGACCAGGCCGAACACGCCGAGGAAGGTGATCGAGCCGAAGGTCAGGAGCATCTGGATGCCCGGGAGCATCGCGAACGCTGCACTCAGCGCGGCGAGCATCCACATCGCGGTCGCAGGGAGCCCGCGGGTCGTCTCGCCAAGGCGAGCGGGCAGCTCATGCGCTGCGCTGAGGTCGCGCGTCAGCCGAGCGCTCGAGAACAAGGTGGCGTTGATCGCCGACGACGTCGCCAGCAGCGCGGCGCCGGTGGCCAACCACCGTCCGGTGGTTCCCAGTGCGTTCAGCCCCACGGTCGCGAAGGCGGCGTCCCGCTGGGCGACGATCACACCGTCGGCGACGAGCATCTGCGACCCGAGCGCCACGATCACGTAGATGGCAACCACGGCGAGCACCGAGAGGTACAGCGCGCGCGGCAACGTCTGCTCGGCATCCTCGATCTCGTCGTAGTCGTAGGAGAGCAGCTCGAACCCTTCGTACGCCACGAAGATCGAGGCGGCCCCTACGAACACGCCGAGGTAGCCCTCGTTGGCCAAGGGGGCGAGACGCGCGGAGGACCAGGAGAACATCCCGATGGCGGCGATCAGGGCGAGGATGGCGAGCTTGACGGCCACGACCACGTTCTCGGTCAGGCTCGACGCGGCGACGCCACGGGTGTTGATCCACCAGAAGACCGCGAGGACCGCGACGGAGGCTCCTCGCGCGACGAGGTCGCCGGCGCCGAACAGGCGCCCGGCGTAGTGGCCGAAGGTGAAGGCGTAGATGGCGAGGGCGACGACGTAGCCGAGGATGAGGAACCAGCTCGTGACCGCCGCGAGCTGGGGGTATCCGGCATCGCTCAGGTAGGCGAACGGTCCGCCCGAACGCCCCGACCGATTGGTGAGCCCGGCGTATGAGCGTGCGGTGACCAGGGCCACCGCGCCGGCGAGCACGAAGCACAGGAACGCCAGGTGGCCGGCGACCTGGATCGTGACGCCCAGCACCGAGAAGATCCCGCCGCCGATCATGCCGCCGATCGCCATCGACGAGCAGTCGCGAAGGCGCAGTCGACCGCGGTCGCGGTGCTGGTGGCGCTGGGTCTTGGGGTGATACGCCTGCCGCGCGCCCGAGGGGTCGGGTCTCGCGCCGGTCGCCACCTCGGCGAACGTTAGCCCTGGGTCGTCGCCGACCCGAGCCCGAGCTTCAACGCGCACGCTGCGCAGCCGCCAGGCGCAGCAGCCCCACCCGTGACACCCAGATGGCGAAGCCGAAGCGAGCAGGCCCACCGGGCCGCCCGAGCTGGACAGCGAACGCTGCGCAGCCGCCAGGCGCAGCAGCCCCACCCGTGACACCCAGATGGCGAAGCCGAAGCGAGCAGGCCCACCGGGCCGCCCGAGCTGGACAGCGAACGCTGCGCAGCCGCCAGGCGCAGCAGCCCCACCCGTGACACCCAGATGGCGAAGCCGAAGCGAGCAGGCCCACCGGGCCGCCCGAGCTTCGCAGCAATATGGCAGGCTGATCCCGTGATCCTCCTGCGCCGTCCTGTCCGCCGGTGACGCGCGTCCTGGGTTCGATCCCGAGCCCGTCCAAGAACGTCTGGGACCTGGGCATCGGCAACTTCCACCTCCCGCTGCACGTCTACGGCCTGATGATCGCGTTCGGGGTGCTCGCCGCGGTCTGGCTCTCGCGCCGGCGCTGGGCGAAGTGGGGCAACGACCCGGACCTGGTGATCGACCTCGCCTACTGGGGTGTGCCCGGCGGACTGATCGGCGCCCGGCTCTACCACGTCCTCACCGACTACAACCGCCTGTACGTCCACAACTTCATGGGCATCTTCAAGATCTGGGACGGCGGTCTGGGCATCCCCGGGGGCATCGTCGGCGGGGTGCTCGCCGGGTACTGGTGCGCCAGGCGAAGGGGTGCCTCGGTCGTCGACCTGCTCGACATGGTCGCGCCCGCCTTCCCGCTTGCTCAGGCGATCGGGCGCTTCGGCAACTACTTCAACCAGGAGCTGTACGGCCGCCCGACGCACCTTCCGTGGGGTCTCGAGATCGACTCGGTCCACCGGCCCGTCGCCTACTTCGGCTTCACCACGTTCCACCCGACCTTCGCCTACGAAGCGCTCTGGAACCTCGGCCTCGTGGGTGTGCTGCTCGGCATCGACCACCACCGCGGCCAGGGTCGACTGCTGAGCCCGTGGGTCGTCGCCGCCTGCTACGGCCTGTTCGCGGTCGGGGGCGGCCTCGACGTCCTGCTGGTCGTGCAGCGCCAGACCGGCCTCGGGACCGCGGCCCAGGTGGGGCTGTTCGTGGTCGGCGCGGTCGCGCTACCGCTGCTGTTCCGCGTTGCGTCCGGCGTCGACCGCCGTGGCGCCCGTCGGCGCGGCGACCTGTTCATCATCTACGTCGCGGGCTACTTCCTGGGTCGGCTCTGGGTCGAGTCGCTGCGCATCGACACGGCGAACACCATCGCCGGGCTGCGCCTGAACGAGTGGACCGCGATCGTCGTGGGCACCGCTGCCCTGGCAGTGCTCGCCTGGCGTGGGCGCGTGGACGAGCCCCGTCCGATCGAGGTGGGTTCCGGCTCGATCGTCGTACCGAGCGACGATCCCCCTTCCGCGAAGGACTCGGCGGACGATGGCGAGGCAACCGGTGGCGCCGAGATCGCCGAGGTTGCAGACGACGGCGAGACGGCCGAGGTCGCCGAGGTTGCAGATGACGGAGGCTCCCGGACAGACTCTTGACCGACCGGTCTAGTTCTGTCGCCCGCACGCAGATCGCGTGGGGCACGAAGGGAGTCCACATGACCACCGCAGTCATCGTCGATGCCATCCGCACACCCGGAGGCAAGCGCAACGGGAAGCTCTCGGGCTGGCACCCCGTCGAGCTCGCCGCCGAGACCTTGAAGGCCCTGGCCGAGCGGAACAACCTCGACCCGGCGCTCGTCGAGGACGTGATCATGGGTTGCGTCATGCAGGTCGGCAACCAGTCGTTGAACGTGGGCCGCAACGCCGTGCTCGCCGCCGGTTGGCCCGAAGAGATCCCCGGCACGACCCTCGACCGCCAGTGCGGTTCGTCGCAGCAGGCCGCCCACTTCGCGGCGCAGGGCGTCATCGCCGGCGCATACGACGTCGTGATCGCCGCGGGCGTCGAGGTCATGTCCACCACGCCGATGGGCGCCTCGGTCACCCAGGGCAGCTTCCCGTTCGGCGCCGCCGCCATGGCGCGCTACGCGGACGTCGAGCACTACGGCAACAAAGGCATGCAGGGCCAGGGCATCGGCGCCGAGATCATCGCCGACAAGTGGGGCCTCACCCGAGAGGACCTCGACGAGTTCTCGCTGCGCAGCCAGAACGCCGCCGCCCGAGCCCGCGACGAAGGCCGCTTCGACAACGAGATCCTGCCCGTCGTCGCGAAGCCTCGCGACAAGGAGACCGGCCAGCTCATCGAGTCCGACGAGATGGTCACCGCGGACGAAGGCATCCGCGACAGCTCCATGGAGACGCTCGGCAAGCTCGGGCCGGCCTTCCTGCCCGAGATCGGCAAGGTGACCGCCGCCAACAGCTCGCAGATCACCGACGGCGCCTCGGCCATGCTCATCATGAGCGAGGAGAAGGCCAAGGAGCTCGGCCTGAAGCCCCGCGCCAAGTTCCACACCTTCGCGCTGGCCGGCGTCGACCCGGTGAGCATGCTCACCGGCCCGATCCCCGCCACCCGGAAGGCCCTTGAGAAGTCCGGCCTCACCATGGACGACATCGACCTCTTCGAGGTCAACGAGGCGTTCGCCTCGGTCGTGCTGGCGTGGCAGAAGGAGCTCGGCGCCGACATGGACAAGGTCAACGTGAACGGCGGCGCGATCGCCCTGGGCCACCCCCTCGGCGCCTCGGGCACCAAGCTGATGGCGACGCTGCTGAACGAGCTCGAGCGCACGGGCGGCCGCTACGGCCTCCAGACGATGTGCGAGGGCGGCGGCATGGCCAACGCCACCATCATCGAGCGCCTCGACTGAGAAGACGTCACTTGGGCACCTGCTTCGCAGGTGCGGCTTCGCCATCAGGGTGACACCGGTTGCGCTGCTCCGCCTGGCGGCTGCGCAGCCTGACGATTGAACCTGCTGCTGGGTGGGTTTCACCGCACTTCGGTGTGGCGAGACCCACCCGGTTGCGCGTCCGGGGTGCACTTCGAGGTCGGCGGTCCATACCGGTAGCGTGAGCGCTGGCCATGTCCGTGCTCAAGGTGCTCATCGCGATCGCTGCTGCGGCGCTGATCTTCCGGATCGGCGTCGTGTTGATCCGGTCGATGACCATGCCGGTACCCGATCCCCCACCGCCCGGTGAGCTGCGCAAGGTGAAGCTGGTGTACCGCTGCTCGCTGTGTGGATCGGAGCTTCGCATGACCAAGGCCAACGACGAGGTCCCCGAAGCGCCCCGCCATTGCATGGAGGACATGGACCTGGTCTCCACTCCGGACGACTGACCGCCGTCCCGAACTGGCTAGCCGTTGCGCCAGATGCCGGTGATGGCCTTGGCGTCGGCGCTGTTGCCGACCGGCTTGGCCCCCGTGAGGTCCTCGATCGTGCGGAGCACCTCGTCGTGCGTGACGTGCTGGCCCGACGTGACGCCAGGCTTGACCATGGCGCCGACGAGCACGGTGAGGATGTGGTTGGTGCGGGTGAAGTCGTCCTCGTCCCAGGTGACCACCAGGAGGCTGTGGTGAGTTGCCGCCCACCGGCGGTAGCCATCGAGGTTGTCCTTCAGCCAGGTGTCGGCCTGCGCGACGGTGCCGTCGTGCATGTCGTTGGCGAGGTTGGGCACCACGAACGAGACGGTGGGCAGCTTGTTGTAGTTGCCCTGGGGGAAGGCGGTGAACGGCCGGTTCGCGCCGGCCGCAACGTTCGTGAACGACGACCAGGGGTTGTGCTTCCGGGCGTAGCCCCCCGCCGTGCAGACCGTGGAGCCGGTGGCGGGCAGGTCCTCGGAGTAGCCGGCAAACGAGCCGTGGGCGGCGACCAGGCTGGTAGCGAGGTTCGCCGCGGAGAACGGCGCGCCGTGGGCGGGGCACTCGTCCCCCTTCACACCCTGGGTACCGCCCGAGAACAGCTCGAAGTAGTTGGGCTGGCTCGGGTGCGTGGTGCCGTGGGAATCGGTGAGCTGCGCGCCGGTGGCCACCAGTGAGTTGATGTACGGCGCGTCGGCGTTGCCGACGATGGCGTCCGCGGCGTGGTTCTCCTCGATGACCACGACGACGTGCTCGGCACGGGGCAGGCCCGTCGCGGACGAGGTGGTCGCCGGCGCCGTGCTCGTCGCCGGCGCGGTCGTCGTCGAGCCGCTCGACGTCGACGAGCCGCACCCGGCGAGTGCCAGGGCGACTCCTGTCGCGGCGAACAGCGCCAGCAGACGGCTCGCGCTTGCGGCGCCGCTCTCCCGCGATGGCTGATGACTGCTCCCGTGCATGAACATGGATCGACAACGTAGCGGCCGCGCTGACATGCGCACGCGACGGCGGTACGTTCGATCCGGTCGCCCTGGACGGCGGCCCCGCAAAGTCCGGAGACGTCGGGAGCAACCTGATGAGAAGACGGCGCACAACCGTTCTGCGCAAGGCGCACCCCATGCTGGCCGTCGGCCTGCTGGCGGCGGCGGCCGCGCTCGGTGCCGCCGGCGGCGGCTCACGGGTGGCGAAAGGCGCCAGTCCGCAGGTGCTGCGCGTCGGCACCTGGAACGGGATCCCCGGCACGTACTCGACGATCGCCGACGCGGTGCGAGCGGCGCAGCCAGGCGACTGGATCCTCGTCGGACCCGGTGACTACCACGAGCAGATGGACCACGCGTCTCCGCACTTCGACCACGCCATGGGCGCCGTGGAGATCACCACCCCCGATCTCCACCTGCGTGGCATGGACCGCAACAAGGTGGTGATCGACGGCACGAAGCCGGGATCGCCGCAGTGCAGCTCGGCCCCGGCAGACCAGGACTTCGGCGTCACCGACCCCAACGGGCACGCGGCCGGACGCAACGGCGTGCTGGTCTGGAAGGCCGACCGGGTGTGGGTCGAGAACCTCACCGCCTGCAACTTCCTCAACGGCCACGACGACACCGGCAACGAGATCTGGTGGGACGGCGGCAACGGAAGCGGCCAGATCGGGCTGACGGGCTACTGGGGCAACTACCTCAACGCGACCTCGACCTACTTCGGCGGCGAGAGCACCGCCGCCGCGTACGGCATCTTCTCCTCGGCCTCGACCGGCCCGGCGACGTTCAAGCAGACCTACGCCAGCAACTTCAACGACTCGGGCATGTACGTGGGCGCCTGCCTGCAGGTCTGCAACGTGCTGATCGACCACGCCTGGATGCAGTACAACGCGCTGGGCTACTCGGGCACGAACTCGGGAGGCGCGATCGTGGTCCAGAACTCGGAGTTCGACCACAACCAGGACGGCTTCGACACCAACTCGCAGATCGGTGGCGACCCGCCCGCTCCCCAGGACGGCGCCTGCCCGAACGGCGCGACCAGCCCGATCACCCACACGCAATCCTGCTGGGTGTTCCAGAACAACTACGTGCACGACAACAACAACGCCGACACGCCGAGCTCCGGCAGCGCCGCGCAGGGGCCGTACGGCACCGGGATGACCATCTCGGGTGGACGCAACAACACGGTCAGGAACAACGTCTTCGCCAACAACGGTGCCTGGGGCGTGCTGTTCGTCCCCTACCCGGACGGCGGCTCGCCGTCGCTCGGCCAGACCTGCGCCGGCAAGGGCGGCACCCAGATCACCGGCCTGGGCTGCGTGTTCGACTCGTGGGGCAATGCGCTGCTCGACAACACGTTCAGGAACAACGGCTTCTACGGGAACCCGAGCAACGGGGACTTCGGACAGATCACCCTGACTGCCGGCCACCCGCAGAACTGCTTTTCGGGCAACACGGCACCGGACGGCAGCGCACCGTCGGATCTCGAGACCTCCCAGCCCACGTGCGGCCCCATCACGACGGCGGCCAACACCGGTGGCGACCTGCTCGGGCAGGTGCTCTGCGACACCGGGCTCGGCAGCTGCCCACCAGGTGCCGACTACCCACAACCCAGCGCTGTGGTGATGCGACCGCTCCCGTCCAACCTGCCCACGATGCCCGACCCCTGCGCCGGCGTGCCCACCAATCCGTGGTGCCCGGCGTCGTCGAACCAGACCACCACGAGCGTGCCGACCACCAGCGTGCCGACCTCGAGCGTGCCGACCACGCCCGTCTCGTCGGCGACCGCTCCCCCGGCGACACCGGTCGCGACCGAGCCTCGCTACACGGGCTGAGCACGCAGAACCGTTCCCCACAGGCTGTGGACAACCTTGGGGAGGATCACATCGATGTAACTCCGGGTTCACCCGCTGGACGCCCCGTGTTCACACACGTCGGGCCGTGCCGAGAGCCTGCTCAGCGGTAGTTCATGAGGGCGACGAGCCCAGCGGTGATGCTCACCAGAGCGGGAAGCAGCAGCCAGTTGTTGGGTGCACCGGGCAGGATGCCGGTGTAGTCGAGCATGATGATCAGTATCCCGAGACCGAGCAGCCCGAATACCAGCACCGGCCACCAGGGCGGGCTCGCCTTCGCGCTCCGAGGGACCGGTGGCGTGTAGCGGCTGCTCGTGTGGTCGTCGGCCTTGCCATGCCCGGCCTTGTCGGTCGGCTTCCGGTGCCCACCCTTGGGGGTGACCCGGCCGCTCGTCCCACGTTTCGTCTTGCTCCCCTTGGAACCCATGTCGCCCCAGCCTAGAGCCCGCCGCGGACCGGCGGCACAGACCCCATCGCCACCCGAGCTTCACCGCCGACGCAGCGCAACCGCCAGGCGGAGCAGCACCCACCGTGACACCCGGATGGCGAAGCCGAAGCGAGCAGGCCCCCAAAGGCCGCCAGAGCTTCACCGCCAACACGGCTACTCTCGCCAGCCGTGGCCGCCCGCATCCTGGTGATCGACAACTTCGACTCGTTCGTGTTCAACCTGGTCCAGTACCTGGGCGAGCTGGGTGCGGAGCCGATCGTGGTCCGCAACGACGAGCGCTCGGTCGAGGAGCTGGTGGCCGACGATCCCGACGGCGTGCTGATCAGCCCCGGACCGGGAACCCCCGACGATTCGGGCTGCTCCAACGACGTGATCCAGGCCTTCGCCGGGAGCAAGCCGGTGTTCGGCGTCTGCCTCGGGCACCAGTGCATCGGCCAGCTCTACGGCGGCCGGGTCGTGCGGGCGCCCGAGGTGATGCACGGCAAGACGTCCCAGATCCGCCACCAGGGCGCCGGCGTGTTCGCGGGCCTGCCCGACCCGCTCGAGGCGACCCGCTACCACTCGTTGATCGTCGATCGAGACTCGGTCCCCGACGAGCTGGAGATCACCGCCGAGACGTCGGATGGGATCGTCATGGGGTTGCGCCACCGCAGCCTCGACGTCGAGGGCGTGCAGTTCCACCCCGAGTCGGTGCTGACCGTCTCGGGGCACGAGCTCATCGCCACGTTCCTCGCTCGCTGCACCTGACGCACCGGCCGCCACCCCCGCACTCCCGTTTTGGGTGCCGATTGGCAGGCCATGGCCTGCCAATCGGCACCCAAAACGCGGAGGGTGGGGGGGCGAAGGTGGGGTCAGGGGGCGGCGGTCGTGGAGGAAGCGGGCGGCGTCGTGGTCGCCGGTGGGGCGGTCGTGGCCGGTGGTGCGGTCGTCGTCGGCGCCTGCGTCGTGGCCGGCGCCTGCGTCGTGGTGGGCGCCACCCCGTTGGACACGATGATCGTGACCGTCTTCCCGGCCGCGAGGTAGGTGCCCCCGGCGGGGTCGGTTCGGATGACGGATCCCTTGGGGACGCTGGTCGAGAACTCGCCGTTCTGCGTGGTGTTGTAGCCGGCGGCCTGCAGCGCCGACTGGGCCGCGGCGACGGTGCCGCCGGCGAGCCCGTCGGGCACCTGCGAGCTCGGGCCCGCGCAGACCGTGAGCGTGACCTGGGTGGTCGAGGTGAGGTCCTTGGTCGGCAGGGGCGACGAGTCGATGACCGTGCCCTTCTGGCACGTGTCGTCGCGCTTGGTCTTCACGGTGATGCGACTGCTGTCGACCCCGGCGTTGCCGAGCGCGCTCAGCGCGTCGGCTTGGGTCATGCCGATGACCTTGGGCATCTTCCCCGGCGGTCCGGAAGACGAGTAGATGATGACGGTGCTGCCGCGCTTGGCTTTGGAGCCGGCCGCCGGATCCGTGCGGATCACGTTGTTCTGGTCGACCGCCGAGCTCGGCGTCTGCCGGATCTTGACCACGAAGCCCTTCGCCTCGAGCGTACGCTGCGCCGCGATCGTGGACTGGTTGGCGACGTCGGGGACGGTCACGGCGTTGGCCCCACCGGCCCCGAGCGTCCGGTAGGCGAAGAACACGAGCCCACCCACGACCATCACGGCGAGGATCAGGCCGACGACGAACCACGCGGTGCGCCGCCCTGCCGGTTGCGCGTCGTAGGGGTCGTAGCGCGGCATCGTGCGGGTGCCTCCGGGGGGCGTGGGGTCGACGGCGGCGGCCACCGCGGTCATCGCCGCGGTCGCTCCGACGCCTGCGGCGACCACGGAGGCCGCGTGCACCTCCTGGCCTTCGCGGAAGCGTCGCAGGTCGGCGCGGAGGTCTTCGGCCGACGCGTAGCGGTCGTGGGGCTCCTTGGCGAGCAGGCGCATGGTGATGGCCTCGTACGCGGCGGGCACCGCCGGGTTGATCTGGTGGAGAGGGGGCACCTCCTCCTGCACGTGCTTGTAGGCGACCGCCACCGGGTTGTCGGCGGCGAAGGGCGCCTTGCCGCACACCATCTCGTACATGACGATGCCGAGGGAGTACAGGTCGCTGCGCGGGTCGACCGCCTTGCCCTGGGCCTGCTCGGGCGAGAAGTAGGTGGCGGTGCCCATGACCGAGCCGGTCTGGGTGAGCGCCTCCTCGCCGTTGGAGGAGATGGCCCGGGCGATGCCGAAGTCGGTCACCTTGACGAGGCCCGCGCTGGAGATGAGCACGTTGCCGGGCTTGACGTCGCGGTGCACGACCCCGTTGCGGTGGGCGAAGCCCAGCGCGGCCGCCACGTCGGTGGTGATGTCGGCGGCGCGGTCGGGGTGCAGCGTGCCCTCGGCCCGCAGCAGGTCGGCGAGGCTGCGGCCGTCCACGTACTCCATGACGATGAAGTAGGTGTTGGCTTCGCGCCCCCAGTCGTAGACGCCGACGATGTTCGGGTGGTTCAGGCCGGCGGCGGCCTGGGCCTCGCGGCGGAACCGCTCGACGAAGGCGGCGTCGGTCGAGTACTCCGGAAACAGGATCTTCACGGCGACCGGCCGGTCGAGCAGCTGGTCGCGCGCCAGGACGACCTCGGCCATCCCACCTCGGGCGATGCGTCGATGCAGTTCGTAACGCCCGTTGAGGACCACGGGTCCCGTGTCAGCCATGCGAGCGCCAGCCTAGTGGGCGCCATCCGCAGCTCCGCCGGACCGGCGTCGCGACGGAACGAGCGCGTGCCCCTTGGCCCGCGCTGCCGCGGCGGATCGGGGTGCTCACGACTGCAGCGCCTGGGCCAGGACCGCGCGAGCGGTGGGGCCGGCCACCACCGAACCGGTCGCCGCGTTCCCCACCCCGGCGACGTTCGGCACGACGACCGCCACGACCACCGACGGCTCCTGACCGGGCTTGCCACCCCAGGCGACCATCCAGGCGTTGTTGCTGGCGTTGTCGGCGAGCTCGGCGGTGCCGGTCTTGGCGCCGACGTCGAAGCCCGGGATCGCCATGTTCGTGGCGGTGCCGCCGGCGACGACCTGGCGCATGGCGTCGCGCATGGTGGCCGCGGCGGAGGGCTTGATGGCCCGCCGCCACGCGTGCGGCCGGTAGCGCTTGACGACGTTGCCGTCGACGTCGCGAACGGTGTCGAGCACGTGGGGCGTCATGATGACGCCGCCGTGTGCGATCGCGGCGGTGACCATCGCCATCTGGAGCGGTGTGGCGACCGTCGGGCCCTGGCCGATCGACGCCTGCGCCAAGCGGGGGAGGTCATGGGTGAAGTCGCCGTTGGGGTCGTCCGCCGAGGGTGCCGGTCGCATCGTCGAGGTCGCCTTGGGACCGGGCAGGTCGATCGGGTTGGTCGTCTCGAACCCGAATGCGGCTGACCCGGCCATCATCGCCTGCGGCCCGATCGTCTCGGTGCCCATCTGGGCGAACGCGCTGTTGCACGACAGCGCGAGGATCGTGAACAACGTGCCGCCGCACGTCTCGCCGGAGAAGTTGGAGATGGGCGCGCCGTAGGGCACGGGGGCCTTGTAGGAGCTCGCCGGCGGGTAGCTGGGCTGGTCGGGGGTGACCTTGCCCGTGTTGACGCCGATCGACCCGGTGACGAGCTTGAACGTCGACCCGGGCGCGTAGAGCTGCTGGTAGTTCTTGTCGAGCAGCGGCTGACCCGGCGCGGAGTCGAGCGCGGTGCGGGCCTTGCTCGCCGTGCCGTTCGTGCCGGTGTCGTGGTGGCTGACGGGGTTCGGGTCGTAGCTGGGGTTGCTCCACATGGCGAGCACGTCGCCGGAGCGGGGGTCGAGCACCACCACCGCGCCCTGCCGATTGCCGAGCGCGGCGCGCGTGGTCCGCTGCAGGTCGGCGCGCATCGTGATGGTCAGGTTCCCCGCGTGGTCCTTGTTGGAGAACAGGTCGGAGAAGGACCGGACCTCCTGGGCGGCGGTGTGGCCCGAGAGCTCGTCGTTGTACTGCGCCTCGAGGCCGGAGGACCCGTAGACGTAGCTGAAGTAGCCGGTGATCTGCCCGAAGAGGTCGCCGGTCGGGTACTTGCGTTGGTACACGTAGCGGTCGCCGGAGTCGACCGACTTGGCGATGACAACCCCGTCCGCGGTGGCGATCGCACCCCGCGTGCGTGAGAAGTCGCGCAGGATCGCCCGGGTGTTGAGGCGGTCGGAGTCGAGGTTGCGTCGACAAGTGGTGCCCGTGATGGCGCCCACCGCGCCCGCACACGAGCGATCACCGACCTGGAGCAGGTTGACCTGCACGAACAGCAGTGCGAAGCACGCCAGCAGCACGAGCGCCAGGGTCCGGATCTGCCGGTTCACGCCGGCACCAGCGCCTCGGCGTGTTGCACGGCTTTGCGGGTCGACTCGTCCGAGACCCGGATGAGCAGCGCCAGCAGGACGTAGCTGGACACCAGCGACGAACCGCCGTAGGACACGAAGGGCAGCGCGACGCCGGTGAGGGGGAGCACCCGGGTCACCCCGGCGAGGATGATGAACGACTGGAAGCCCAGCAGCGCGGTCAGCCCGACCGCCAGCAGCTTGTCGAAGGCGTCCTCGGCGCGTACTGCGACCCGCAGCCCCGAGCCGATGAGGATGAGGAACGCGATGATCACCACGGTGGCGCCCAGCAGGCCGAGCTCCTCGCCGATCACCGCGAAGATGAAGTCGTTCTGCGACTCGGGCACCAACCCCGGCGAGCCCAGGCCCAGCCCCGTCCCCGCGATCCCACCCCACGCCATCGCGTAGGCGCCCTGCGCGATCTGGTAGCCGCCCCCGACCTTGTCGTAGGTGGCCCACGGGTGCAGCCACACGTCGAAGCGCTGGCGGACGTGCGCGGCGCTGCGCACCGCGGCGTACGCGCCGGCCGCGAACACGCCGAACCCGACCACCAGGTACCCGGCCCGACCGGTGCCCACCCAGAGCATCACGATGAACAGCGTGACCAGCAGCAGCGATTGGCCGAAGTCGTTCTGGGCGACCAGCACGGCGAGCGCCAGGCCGATCGCGACCAGCACCGGGCCGAGGTGCTTGGGGTCGGGCAGCATCGGCCGGAAGCGCGGCCACGTCGCCATGCCCAGCAGCTCCCGGTTCTGCACGAGGTAGCCCGCGAGGAAGACGACCAGGCAGAGCTTGGCCAGCTCACCGGGCTGGAAGCTCATCGGACCGAGCGAGATCCAGACCCGTGCGCCGTTGACGTCGCGCCCGAGCGGCGACAACGGCAACAGCAGGAGGAGGATGCCGGCGAGGAGCAGGGTGTAGCGGTAGCGCTGCAGGTCCCGGCCGCGCCGGACCACCAACAGCGTGCCCACGAAGGCCGCGACCCCCACGGCTGTCCAGGTGGCCTGGAGACCGGCGAGCTGGTGACTGAGACGGGCGATGACGACGTAGCCGAGGCCGTTCAACAGGCCGGCCACGGGCAGGAGCAGACCGTCCGCGCAGCGCGCCAACCTGCGCACCGCGAGGTGGGCGACGAGCAGGAGCGCAACCACCATCCCGACGAACGGGCCGATGTTCGCCGGTATCGAGGCGGTGCGACCGAGGCTCGCCAGCGTGTAGGCGCTGCCGGTGATGATGGCGCCGAGCAGGATGAGGCCGAGCTCGGTGCGCCGCCGGAGCCGGGCGATCAGCACGTCCCGCTCACCGGGTCGTGCGCGGTGCGGTCGTCGGCACGGCCGTCTTCGGGACCACCGTGGTCGTCGGCGACGGGATCTTCAGGACGTTGGCGCACTGTTCGGGGATGGTGGTGGTCGGGCCACCCGTCTGGGATGTGGGTGGCTTGGCGCCGTTTCTCAGGCTGGAGCAGATCAGCGACCGCATGTTCGTGAGGTAGGCGTCTGCCGCTGCAAGCGAGGAGACCTGCTTGCCGGACGCGACCGCGTCGGTCTGGGTGCCCGGCACCTGCGACTTGGCGATGCCGGTGTGGCGCTCGACAGTCGGGTGGAACCACAGGACAGCGTCGGGCCGCCCCTTGAACACCGTGACCTGGCCATCGGCGTCGTAGCCCACGAAATAGGAGCCCCGGCTGTACCAGCCCACCGCGCCGGCCGCCGCGGCGAGGATCGCCACGAACAGCACCACGAAGGCCGCCGTCCGCCAGGTCGCCCGTCGCAGCTTGGGGTCCTCGGGCTCGGTAGCGGCGGCCGCCGACGGGGCCTTCGAGACCGGGGGCGCGTCCGAATCCGGGTCCACCTCGGCGGTGGTGATGCCGGCCACATCCGGACGTCGCGACCGGGCACGAATCGACGCGATGCCGGCCGCTGCAGCACGCGCCGCCCGCCCGTCGTCGTCGACGACGTCGACCACGACGCAGGTGATGTTGTCGCGCCCGCCGCCTTCGTTGGCCAGTCGCACCAACTCGGAGGCAGCGTCCTTCGGGTCGGCCAGGCGACGCAGCGTCGCGGTGATCCGCTCGGCGTTGACCTCGTTGAAGAGCCCGTCGGAGCACACGACGTAGCGATCGCCGCTGCGGGGGATGACCGTGAACTCATCGATCTCGACCTTGCGCGCGATCCCGAGCGCCCGGGTGACGATGTTCCGGTGCGGGTGCACCTTCGCCTCGGCCTCGCTGATCTGGCCTGCGGCGCGCATGTCCTCGACGAGACTGTGGTCGCGCGTGACCTGGATGAGCTCGCCGTCGCGGAGCACGTAGAGGCGCGAGTCGCCGACGTTGACGACCGCCAGCTCGGCTTCGCCGTCGTCGTCCTCGACCAGCGCCATGGCGCACAGGGTGGTGCCCATCCCATGGAGGTCGGCTTGGGCCTCGGCCCGCTCGAAGATGGCGTCGTTGGCGCGTTGGGCCGCACCCATGAGGGCATCGGCCGACGGGTGGTCGACCTCGCTGCCGAGCACTTCGACGGCGATCCGTGAGGCGACCTCGCCACCCTGGTGACCACCCATGCCGTCCGCCACGGCGAACAGGCGATCGTCGATCAGGAGCGCGTCCTGGTTCTTTGCCCGTACCAGTCCGACGTCGGTGACCCCTCCAGCCCGGATGTCGATCACGCGAGCTCCATCACCGTGTTGCCGACCTGCAGGTGATCGCCGCGCTGCATCTGCAGCGGCCCGGTGACCTTCTCCCGGTTGAGCCACGTGCCGTTGGTGGAGCCGAGGTCCTCGACGTAGAGCTGGTCGTCACGTCGGTACAGGCGCGCGTGGACCTGTGAGGCGAACGTGTCGTCGAGGGTCACCTGGCAGCCGGCGGCCCGGCCGACGGTGAGCTCGTCGGCAAGTTCGAACGCCTGTCCGACCAGCTCGTCGGGTGCGACGATCCGCAGCTGCGACGGGGCGTGCCGGCGACCGTGGCGTGGCTCCTTGGCGGGTTTCGCCGCGGCCGGGGCGCCCAGCGCGAGCGCGGGGCCTTTCACCTCGACCCACACGGCTCGAAGAACCCGCAGGAAGAAGAGGTACAGCAGCGCCAGCAGGCACAGCTTGAGGACGTTGAGCAGCTGGTCGGAGACCACGGATGGAGCCTACTGGCGAGGCCTGATCCGGCTACGGCGCCGGTCAGGAGCCAGATCAGGATGCCTCGAAGCGCACGACGGTGTTGCCAAAGCTGATGGAGTCGCCGTCGGCGAGCTCGTGGCGCTCGACCCGGCCGCCGTTGACGCGGGTCCCGTTGGTCGAGCCCAGGTCCTGGAGCACGAACCCAGCGCCGAGGGGCTTGATCTCGGCGTGGTTGCGCGACACGTTCGGATCGTTGAGCACGATCGTGGAACCGGGCATGCGGCCGACGGTGACGACCGCCTCGCCGAGCGCAAGCCGCTCGCCCGAGGGCAGCACGAGCGTGCCCGGGCCACCGCCACCCGTCCCCTCGCGGAAGCGGGCGTCGATGGCGAAGGCGCCGGTGCGGAGCTCGGGATCGATGACGATCTCGCAGGTCACGTGCCCGACGAAGGCGTAGCCCTCGTCGCGAGCGTGGTCGCGGGCAGCGTCGGCGAGCTCGGCGCAGAGGGTGTCGTGGATGTCGGCGAACTGGTCGGAATCCACTTCGCTGAGGTACACGGTGAAGGAGTTGGCGACCATCAGCTCGCCGTTGACGTTGACGTTGCGGGTGGCATCGAGCTCGCGGATGAGCCGTCGGCCGATCTCGACGGGTCGGACGCTCGACTTGAAGACGCGACCGAAGACGCCCTCGACGAGGTTCTCGAGTCGGCGTTCGAAGCCGCGGGCACCCATGGGCGGCCACGATACCGACCAACTGGGCCGCGGCAACGACCGGGTGGGCGCGCGGCGCCGTCGATCCCGTTGGTTGATGCGGACGCCAGCTGGCTACGCTGGGCTGCCTTGTCGCTCGGGCGAGTGGCGGAATTGGCAGACGCGCAGGATTCAGGTTCCTGTGTCCGAAAGGACGTGGGGGTTCAAGTCCCCCCTCGCCCACCGAAGCACGGCGGCGCCAGCTCGGCTCAGGTCGTCATCGTCAGGGCGTGGCGGCCCGGTGGGAAGCCCGCCGTCGCACGGCCAACGTCGCGTTGCACCATCGGGGAACTGCCGGGATCACCGATTGCAAGTCCAATCCCCGTTTGACAGCCGTCCGCGCCGCTCGCTTCGCCGGATCCGACCTCATCCCTGCCGCGCCCGGTAGCGGTCCCGACACTCGGCTACCGTCCATGGCGTCTGTTGCGGAAGTCTTGACGGCGGACTTCGAGCGGGCGCAGATCGGGTACGGCATCGGGCGGCGAACCCGCCGCGTGGCCGACAGTCGAGGACAAGGAGCCACCCACCATGTTCACCAGGTATCGCCGCGAGCACCTCGCTCGACCGCTCTCGTTCGTCGCGGTGACCTGTCTCGTCGCGCTTGCCGTTGCCCCGTCGCCGGCTGGAGCAGCCGAACCGTTGACCGACCTGGGCACCCTCGGCGGCACCAACTCCAATGCCGCTGCCATCAACGCCAACGGATTCGTCGTGGGCGGAGCCGAGACCACCGGTAGTGATACCCACGCGTTCAGCTACGACCCCGGAACCCACACCATGACCGACCTGGGCACCCTCGGCGGCCCCGAATCCAGTGCGGCCGGCATCAACGCCAACGACACCATCGTGGGCGCATCCGACACGACGGGTGGTGGTGACCTGCACGCGTTCAGCTACGACCCCGCAACCCACACCATGGCCGACCTGGGCACCCTCGGCGGCACCTTCTCCTATGCGGATGCCATCAACGCCAACGGCACGATCGTCGGCGCATCCGCCATAGCCAGTGGCGACCGGCACACGTTCAGCTACGACCCCGCAACCCACACCATGACCGACCTGGGCACCCTCGGCGGCACCACTTCCTACGCATACGGCATCAACGACGCCGGCACCATCGTCGGCGATGCCAAGACCGCGAGTGGTGACACGCACGCGTTCAGCTACGACCCCGGAACCCACACCATGACCGACCTGGGCACCCTCGGCGGCACCAACTCCGTTGCGAATGGCATCAACGCCGGCGGCACGATCGTCGGCTACTCCGGTACCAGTGGTGGTCACGGCCACACGTTCAGCTACGACCCCGGAACCCACACCATGACCGACCTGGGCACCCTCGGCGGCACCACCTCCGGTGCGAATGGCATCAACGCCAACGGCACCATCGTCGGCAATTCCCTCACCGCGAGTGGTGACGACCACGCGTTCAGCTACGACCCCGGAACCCACACCATGACCGACCTGGGCACCCTCGGCGGAACCACCTCAAGTGCGGCCGGCATCAACGACAACGGCACCACCGTCGGCCAGTCCACATTGGCAGGTGACACCGCCAACCACGCGTTCGCGCAGTTCGCGCCCGTCGTGGCCCCGACCACCACGACCTCAGCCCCGACCAGCAGCACAACCACGACCACCACGCCGAACGCTCCCGCTCCAGCGGCCCAGCCCGTCGCGGCAACTCCCACCTACACGGGCTGACACCGCTGGGCAACGGCCGAGCACCGACCACCCGCCGAGGATCCCTCCCAAGGTTTGGCTACCATCCCTTCGCGTCTGTTGCGGATGTCTGAACGACGGCGTTCCGATGGGCGTAGACCGGGGCCGGCTTCTTGCGGTGAATCCGCGGCGTGGCCGGCAATCGACGACGAGGAGCTACGAACCGTGTTCACCAGGCTTCGTCGCAAGTGCCTCTTGCGACCGCTCTCGGTCGCCGCGGTGACCTGTATCGCCGCGCTCACCTTCACCACCGCGTCCGCCGGAGCACTCGAACCACTGACCGATCTGGGCACCCTCGGCGGGACCACCTCCGTCGGGGGCAAGATCAACGCCAACGGCACCATCGTCGGCGCATCCGCCACAACCGGTGGTGACACCCACGCATTCAGCTACGACCCCGCAACCCACACCATGACCGACCTCGGCACCCTCGGCGGCACCACCTCCGCTGCGACCGGCATCAATGACGCTGGAGTGATCGTGGGCGGATCAGACACAACCGGTGGTGACACCCACACGTTCAGCTGTGACCCCGGAAGCCACACCATGACCGACCTGGACACCCTCGGCGGCAACAACTCCATACGCGACGGCATCAACACCGACGGGACCATCGTCGGCGAGGCCAGACACGACCGGTGGTGACACCCACGCGTTCAGCTACGACCCCGAGACCCACGCCATGACCGACCTGGGCACCCTCGGCGGCGCCTTCTCCTCCGCCTATGGCATCAGCACCGACGGGACCATCGTCGGCGAGGCCAGTACCGCTGGTGGTCACGCCCACACGTTCAGCTACGACCCCGGAACCCACACCATGACCGACCTGGGCACCCTCGGTGGAACCACCTCCAGCGCGACCGACATCAACAGCAACGGCACCATCGTCGGCGGATCCGACACGACCGGTGGTGACCATCACGCATTCAGCTACGACCCCGGAACCCACACCATGACCGACCTCGGCACCCTCGGCGGCACCTTCTCCTCCGCATATGGCATCAACACCGCCGGCACCATCGTCGGCCACACGACCACCGCAAGTGGTGACACCCACGCGTTCAGCTACAACCCCGGAACCCACACCATGACCGACCTGGGCACCCTCGGCGGCACCCACTCCAGAGCGAATGGGATCAACACCGCCGGCACCATCGTCGGCTTGGCCACGACCGTTGGTGGAGACCTGCACGTGTTCGCGCAGTTCGCGCCTGTCGTGTCCCCGACCACCACGACCTCAGCCCCGACCACCACCACAACGACCGCAACGACCGCAACCAGCCCCGCCCCTGCAGCCGAGCCAGTCACGGCAACTCCCACCTACACGGGTTGACACCACCGACCGACGTTGCTCGTGGTCGGCGCCCGTTCACGGTCGCGCCTTGTGGTCCCGGACACCCGAACCCTGGCGGTGAACGCCAGGACCAGCACAGACGCCCCGAACCGGCACCGAGGACGGATCGATTCGCCGAGCTCGACGTGGATCGCGAACCGCCGAGAAGCAGCTCCATGATCTTGGTAACATTCGCGTCTCTTTCGGATGCCTGAGCGGCAGCGTTCAGAGGCGCGCACATCACGGCTGGCAGATTGCGGCGGGCCCGCGGCAGGCCCGGCAGCCGACAGCAAGGAGGAACCCACCATGTTCAGCACCCTTCGTCGCAAGCACCTGTTGCGACCGCTCTCGGTCGCCGCGGTCACCTGTCTCGCCGCAGCTGCCGTTGTCACCGCGTCCGCCGGAGCGGTCGAGCCGTTGACCGACCTGGGCACCCTCGGCGGCACCGGCTCCACCGCGAGCGGCGTCAACACGAACGGGATCATCGTCGGCTACTCCGACACCAGTGGTGGTCACAGCCACGCGTTCAGCTACGACCCCGCAAGCCACACCATGACCGACCTGGGCACCCTCGGCGGCAACTACTCCCAAGCGGCTGGCATCAACGCCGGCGGCACGATCGTGGGCTACTCCACGACCGGAGGTGGTGACGGCCACGCGTTCAGCTACGACCCCGGAACCCACACCATGACCGACCTGGGCACCCTCGGCGGCAACCTCTCCAAAGCGGCTGGCATCAACGCCGGCGGCACCATCGTCGGCTACTCCACGACCAGTGGTGGCAACTACCACGCGTTCAGCTACGACCCCGGAACCCACACCATGACCGACCTGGGCACCCTCGGCGGCACCTACTCCAACGCGACCGGCATCAACGCCGGCGGCACCATCGTCGGCTACTCCACGACCAGTGGTGGTGACTACCGCGCGTTCAGCTACGACCCCGCAACCCACACCATGACCGACCTGGGCACCCTCGGCGGCACCAACTCCCACGCGTCTGGCATCAACGACGCCGGCACGATCGTCGGCTACTCCACGACCAGCGGTGGTGACACCCACGCGTTCAGCTACGACCCTGCAACCCACACCATGACCGACCTGGGCACCCTCGGCGGCACCAGCTCCCACGCGTTTGGCATCAACGACGCCGGCACGATCGTCGGCTACTCCACGACCAGTGCTGGCGACACCGACGCGTTCAGCTACGACCCCGCAACCCACACCATGGCCGACCTGGGCACCCTCGGCGGCAACTACTCCAACGCGCTTGGGATCAACGGCGCCGGCACGATCGTCGGCGCGTCCAACCTTGTCGATGACAGCGAGAACACCCACGCGTTCGCGCAGTTCGCGCCCGTCGTGCCCCCGACCACGACCACGACCACCACGACCTCAGCCCCGACCAGCAGCACAACCGCGACCACCACGCCGAACGCGCCCGCCCCGGCAGCCACACCCGTCGCGGCGTCGCCCACCTACACGGGCTGACACCGCTGGGCACGCCGAGTGGGATGTTGGCGTCCCGTGGGGTGGCGGAGGTGCGAGGCGGCCCAGCACTTCCCGCGAATTCGTGGAGAGCCCCTGTTCGGGGCCTCGCATCCGCTGATGCGGTGACGGCTCGGCAGGTGTTCGTGCTGCTCGGTCCTGGTCCTGTGCGTTGGCTTCCCGTCCGTTCAGAGGCCGAACGCCGTCAGGTGGTTGCTGCCGTCGGTCACGTAGAGCGTGCCGTCAGCCACCACCGGGCTCTCCCAGTGCACGTTCCCGACCGAGGTGGACCAGAGCGAGGCGCCCGTCGTCGGGTTGTAGGCGTGCATCGTCGACCCGGCGGCCACGTACAGCACGCCGTTGGCCATGTGGGGCGTCGCGGGCGTGGCGGCTCCAGAGGTCTGCCACTTGGTGGTGAACACCGGGTCGCCGTTCGCCGCGGTGTCGATCTCGATGCCGGACAACCCGCTGTAGGTGGTGACGAAGATCCACGTCTTGCCGGCGGGATCCGACCAGACGACCGGGTCGCAGAGCACGAGGCTCCCTTGCGGCACGGCGGTGACGGTGCCGATCTCGTTGCCGGTGGAGCCGGCGGCGCCGCTCCCGCCCAGGTCGCTGAGGTCCAGGAAGCGCAGCTTCGCGTCCTTGCCGCCCTGCACCCCGAGATCGGGGTACTTGGCGTTGGTGCCGGTGGGCAGCAGCGCCGGCAGGGTGCTCCCCAAGTCCTGGTCGGTGCTGTTCAGGTACGCGTAGTTGGCCGGCGTGAAGGAGTTGACCGGGTCGCCTGCCGCGGTGCCGGTGCCGTCGGGGTGCAGCGCCACGACCGTGTCGCCCCAGTGGTGGTTCGACGGGTCGAACGTGGCGTTGCCGGTCGAGAGGTAGATGAGGTCGGTCCGGCCGTCGTAGGTGACGCCGGCCCGTGCCCAGATGCCCGACTGCTGCTCGGCGCAGTCCGCACCCGGGGTGCCCTTGGGGACGAAGTGCACGGTCTGGTCGCTGCACAGCGAGTTCCACACCTCCTGACCGCCGGTCGCGAGGTTGATGGCGGTGAGGTGCCCCTGGTAGTCGCCGCGGTCGCCCGGGTAGCCGCTGAGCACCGAGTACAGGTACGTGTCGCCAGCCTTGTCCTTGGCGATGCTCAGCGCGGACGAGCCCTTCTCGTCCCAGGGCTTGAGGGTGCTCAGCTCGGGCCAGTTGGCGTCGGTGACCTCGGTGCCGTCTCCGATGTTGTGCTTGTGCACGTAGCCGTCGAGCCCGTACGAGTAGACGTACAGCAGGTTCGGATCGACCGCCGGCGAGGACGTCGTGTAGCAGGTCGTGGATCCGTTGTTGATCTTGCAGGTGCCCGCAGGATGGTGCGCCTGCCACACGATGGATCCCGTCGCCGCGTCGACGGCGACGAGGTCGCCCGCCCGCGTGGTGACGAACAGCAGGTTCTTCGTCCCGCCCGCCGTCGAGACGCCTTCGACGTAGGCGGGCGCGCCGTCAGCCGTCGACGGCAGCGTGGTCTGGTGGATCTGGTGCAGCCCTGAGACGTTGGCGGTGGTCAACGTCGACTCGAGGGTGTTGTTGCCCTGGTGGCCCGAGCCACCCCCGAACTGCAGCCAGTTGCAGCCCGCGAGGAGCAACGGCAAAGCGAGCAGCCCGACCCATCGCGCCGTGGCACCGGGCCGGTGGGTGAAGGAGGACGGACGCATGGCACACCAACTTTCGATCGTGACGGTCCGCGTCTTCGCGGACCAGCGACGATCCCTCACCCTAGGAGGGCAGGAGGGGGCAATGGTGGCGCCGGGCCCCGCCGGCGCGCGCTTGTGCAGCCGCGCCGTTTCGCGCAGGTCAACTGCGCCGGAAGGATCTTCGGGCACGCAGCACGATCGCGGCTCCGATCAGCACCAACAGCACACCCAGCCCCGTGGTGAGGGGAACCGGAATCGGAGCTCCGGTGCGCGGCAGGGTCCCAGTTTCGTCGCCTGCCGCGGGATCGGCCGGACTCGGGCGGTCATCGATGACGGCAGCGGGTTCGACCGTCGAAGCCTGATCGCTCGACGGCGGAGTAGCCGTTGGCGACACGGTTGCCGGCGACTGCGTTGGCGCCACGGTCGTCGACGTGGACCCGGGAACTGACGTGGTGGACGTCGTCGTCGATGGCAGGGTCGTCGTCGACGTGGTGGACGTGCTCGTCGTCGACGTGGTGGACATGCTCGTCGTCGACGTGGTGGACGTGCTCGTCGTCGTCGTCGGTTCCGGACCGATCGCGTCGGCGACGTGCACGGTCACCGAGTTCGATGCGTTGTTGTCCTCCAGGGTGCTCTCCGGCCCGAGTGCGCCGTTCGAGTGGATCTCGGCCGCGAGCGTTCGCACGTGGTCGCCCGCATCCCATTCATAGGCGTGCACCCTGGTGGCGATCGTGTGCACCTCGTCGGTGCCGGCGCCCAGATCGCCGGTCGGCCAGGTGACCGTGCGGGTCGTCGCATCGTAGGTGCCGCCTCCGGAGGCCGAGACGAAGTCGACCCCGCTGGGCAACGTCGCGGACAAGGTGACTGCGGGGGTGTCGATCGCGGAGGTGTTGGTGCCGGTCACCGTCCAGGTGACGTCGTCGCCGGGTGCCACCGGCGCCGCCGGCGCGTCGACCGTGACCGACAGGTTCGGCGTCTTGGCCTTGGTGATGCACTTGGTCGTGAGCGCATCGAGCACGGCCGAGGGGTCCCGACTGAAGTCGCCGATATCCCACCAGTCGCCACCGGTCTGGCCGGCAAGACCGGGTCCCATGCCGTAGGCGTCCTTGGTGGCCTGGTCGTTCGAGGTGATCGAGAACAGCGTCGTGTTCCGGCTCTGCAACGCCGCGAGTGCCTGGTCGTAGTTGGCGTGGGGGTTGGTCGGGTCTGTCGAGTTGATGAGGTAGTCGGCCTCGGAGACCGGACCGTTGGTGACGAGCACGGCGCAGCTCGCTGCCGGCGGTTGCAGGCCGACCAGGTTGGTCTCGCTGAACACGCCGTTGCGGAACCGATAGTCCGACGCGGTGAGGATCGCCTCGTAGCCGTTCGCATTTCCGTACCCAGCGGTCAATCCGTCTACCGAGGTGTTGAAGCGTTGCAGGTCCTGATCGAGCCCTTGGTGGACGACGCCGAGGAGGTCCCGGTTCGCGTAGCCGACGAGTCCCAGCCGGAAGTCGAGCGACGTGGTGAGGCCGCCGGCGATCGTCCGCAGGTTGTCGCCGATCGCGCGCTGGATGCCACCCATGCTGCCCGACTCGTCGACCATGAACATGATGTCGGCCTTGGGAACACGGCGGGGTCGGGTGATGGTGGATGCCACGTTGCGGGGACTGCCCGCATAGGCGGCGGAGACGTTGGTGGACGCCACCGTGCCGGGCAGCGTCACCGACACGGAGCCGTCACCGTTGGTGACCGCGGACACCGGAGTGGAACCGTCCGCCGAGATCGCCAGCTCGGCTCCGGGGACCGAGGTGAAGGTGGACTGGTCCAACAGCCGGGCGGTGACGTGCAGGTCGTTTCCGGACACCGACGCATCGGTGATCTGGAGGAAGGTGGGCCGCTTCGCCACGACGAAGGTCGTGGTGTCGGTGGTGACCCCACCGTCGCCGTCATCGGCGGTCAGCGTTGCGGTGTAGGTCCCGGCCGCAGCAAAGGTGTGGGATGTTCGAGTGCGATTGGAGGTGCAGTCGGTGATGGTTTCGATCGCCGTGCCATCTCCCCAGTCCCAGGTGCAGGTGAGCGGGTCGGCTGTCCCGGCCGGGTCGCTGACCGACGACACGGGGTTGAGCGGGTCGCCCGCAAGGCCGGACACCTGGGCGCCCGCATCCACCGAGGGTGCGATGTTGGTCACGACGAAGGTCTTGGTGGCCCAAGGCGTCCAGACCCAGTCGGCGGTCAACCCCCGGAATCGCACCACGTAGGTCCCTTGATCGGGGAACTTCGCGGTGACGGTGGCCCCGGTCGAGGAGGGTTGGGTGTAGTCCAGGTCCCATTCCCAGGCGACGACGGGCTCGCCGCTCCCGTCGTCGGCGGCGGTGAGCGACACGTTCGTGCCCTCGCCGATCGTCGCCGTGCCATCAGGCAGCTCAGTGGCACTGGTGGTCAGGCCGATGCCGGGCACCCCGGGAACCGTGTACGAACCCACGGTGGTGTCGGAGGCGCCGCCGGAGTCGGTGACGGTGAGGGTGATCGGATAGGTGCCAGGCCCGGGGAAGGTGTGGGTCGGGTACTGCTCGGTCGAGGTGGTGCCGTCCCCGAAGTCCCAGTGCCACGACGTGACCGGCAACGTCCCGGTGGACGTGTCGACGAACGGCACCGCTGCGCCGCTGCCGGTCCCGATGGAGTACACCCGGAACTTGCTGACCCCGACGTAGGTGGCGGAATAGCCGTCGTCGACGACGAGCTTCACGAAACGCGCCTGAGTGGGCGGAAAATAGATCGCCTGGACATCGCTGACATCGTCCAAGGTGCGCTGGGCGACGGTGGTGAAGTTGACCCCATCGGTGGACACCTGCACGTGGACGTTCTTGGCGCGGTATTGCGTCGCGAACAGCGACACGTGGTCGATCGTGGCGATGGCCTCGTCCTTGAGCAGGACCGTGAAGGACTTGTCGGTCGACCCGGTGGCGAGCCAGCGGCCGGAGTCCGAATCCGGGGCGATGGCATGGTCGGCCGTCGTGTTCGAGTTGTAGACGGGCGAGGAGTCGACGATCTGGGCGCCGACCCCGGCACCGTCGGCGACGTTCAGCCCGAAAGACGTCAGGGCGCGCAGCTCGCTGAGGTACAGGTAGCTGCCGGTTCCGTTCAGGCGTAGCTCCAGGAACTTGGCCGCGGTCGGCGAGGTGAGCGTGAAGGTCTGCGCGGAGTTGTTCGCGGCCATCGTGTCGTCGAGGACCTTGGTCCACGAGCCGGCGGCACCGGTCGTCGACGTGTACACCTGGAAATCTGAAACGGTGTAGGAGTTGCCCGACGAGCGCAGGACGATCGACGAGATGTCGTGGGTCGTGTCGCCTCCGAGGCGCACCCGGATCCGTTGGTCGGTGACCTGGCCGTTGGCCGACGACCACGACGAGGCGTTGGGCAACAGGATGTTCTTCGTGGCCCAGGTCGTGGTGTTGTACTCGCTGGTGGCCGATTCGATCGTGGCCGGCGGCCCGGCACTCAAGGACACGATGCCTCCATCGGCCCCGCTCGTCGGAGCCGAGAACCGGTCGAGACGCACATAGCTGCTGTTGCCGTAGTTGTCGTGCACGGTCAGCTTGACGAAGCGCGCCGTCTGCTTCGCGAAGGCGAAGGCGTGCTGGGCGCTGTCCCGAGGCAGGGTCGTGTGGTCGATGACCGTCGTGTACGTGCCGAACGGGTCGTTGCTCTGGCTGAGCGCCACCGAGAAGGTCTTGGTCGATGTCGTCGTGTTCGCTCCCTGGAGCACGACGTGGTCGAGCATGTCGCTGCCGTTCCCGGCAAGGCGCACGATGATCTCCTGCCCGCCGGTGTCACCGTTCGCCGACAGCCAGTACGAGGAGGGACCGAACGCGTCGGTGACCGGGTGGCCGGACAACTGGGAGACCCCGGTGTCGAGGACGCGGCGCCGTCGGCGAGCGCGGCGGCATCGTGAGACCTCGAGATCGTGTACGCCGCCTTGATCGGGGTAACGGCGTTGACCACGATCGGTCGGGTGGTGCTGTGGCTGTTGGTGCCATCGGAGACCACTAGCGTCCCGGTGTTGCTGCCCGCCGCGGTGTAGGTGTGGGTCGCAGTCGGACCCGTGGCGGTTCCACCGTCGCCGAAGTACCACGTGACGGTGGGGGGTCACCGTCGGGGTCGGACGAGGTCGAGGTGAAGTTCACCGCGAGGGGGCTGGTGCCGCTGCTGGGGTCTGCGGTGAACGACGCCGTCGGTGGTTGACCTGGATCGGGCCCACCGGAGTCCCGGGACGTGACCTGACCTGCCGCCTGTCCGGTCAGGTCGCCGTCGGACACCACCAACAGCACGCTCATGATGTAGCCGGGCGGGAAGGTCTTGGTCACCGACGCTCCGGTTGCGGTGGTGGCCGTCCCCGAAGTACCAGGTCTGGGTGAGGGGGTCACCGTCGGGGTCGAAGGAGGTGGAGGTGAAGGTCTGGGTGATCGGGCCGTTCGCGTCGACGATCTGCGGGGTGAACTGGGTGACCGGGGGGTTGTTCGTCGACCCGGGGTCGACCGTCGGGATACACGGTGATCCACTTGACCGCCTGGTCCCACGTGCCGGCGGGGTCGGTGGCGACCAGTGAGACGCCGTAGGTGCCCGGCGTGGTGAAGGTGTGGGTGACCGAGGTGACGCTATCCGCCAGTTGGTCCCGGCGATGTCCCAGTGCAGGCTGAGCGTGTCGCCGTCGGGGTCGGTGGCGGTCGAGTCGAAGGTGACCGTGAGCGGTGCGGCGCCGGTGAGCTTGTCGGCGTTGAACGAGGAGACCGGCTTGTGGTTCGTTGGCGGGGTCGGCACCAAGGTTTTGTTTGTCGGCGGAGTTCAGTGACATCCACCGGCCGAACGCGTCGAGAGTGGTGATCGTGTCGGGAATGAGCGTGGTGTTGTCGTTCAGGGTGTCCGCGATCGTCTGGCTCGGGTCGACCGAGCGCATCTGGGCGATCCAGGTGGGGTCCAACCATTTCGCTACCGCGGCGTCGATCTGCGCGTCGGTGATGTCGGGGTCGTGGTCCTTGAGGAACTGGCGGTCCGACGCGGACAGATCCGCCGGGGTCAATGCGGCGATACCGTCGATCTCGTTCGTCCACCACGTCGCGGCGTCCTGACCGGCGGGAGGCTGCACGATCGGCTCGTTCGCCCATGCCGCGGTGGCGACCTGCGGCTGGAGGGTGGCTTCGCGGCGGAGTTGGCCGATCATGTCGTAGGTGAAGTTCGCGGACGCCTCGGCCTGCATCGCCGCCGCGGACATGATCACCCGCCGGGACGGCCCCCGGTAACGCTCGTTGGCTCTCTACGACGCATCACCGTACGCGGCCTCACGCATCAACGTGTCGGCCAGATCGTCATACGACGTGTCACCGGTGGAAGCCAACGTCTGGAAAACGGGTTGCGCGACCGTGGCGAAGTTCGGGTCGGGCGGATCCGCGGCGATACCCGCCCACATCTTGGACACCGACACGCGTGACCGCTTGTACAGCTCCTTGGCGATGTCTTCGGTGCCCGGCACGATCTGCCCGAAGCCCGCCGCAGTCCACCCCCCCGCGAAGATCGCCGCGCCCAGACCGAACGACAAACCCGTGTAGGCGGAGGACATGATGCTGTAGGTGCGCGGTCCGGCGACGTCGACCGCCAACGCCAACTT
>CAWELZ010000009.1:0-9707 GCA_963810075.1 uncultured Actinomycetes bacterium
GCGAGACGGTGCGGTCATCCCGGTGACCGATCAGGTCTGAAAGCTCCTTGAGGTCCCGGGCGTTGGAACCGCCGCCGAGGATGACCTTGGCGATAGCGGCATCCCAGATCGCGCCCGCGGCCTCGAGGTCCCACTTCGACCGAGCCTGCGAGAGCGACTGCAGCACGACGATTGGGGTGATGCCCGTACCGCCGCCGTCGGCCATCAGCGTGGGCAGCGACGGCAGCGGGGACAGGTTGGCGATCTCGTCGAGGACCAGGGCGAGGGGCGGGTCGAGCCGGGCACCGGCGGAGCGGGCGGCGAGGCGCCGGGCGGTTTCGGTGATGTCTTCGACGAGAGCGGCGAGCAGACCTGCCGCCGCGCCTACCCCGGTGCCGGTGCCGAGCAGGAACAGGGTGCCCCTCGAGCGCAGGAATGCCTCGGTGTCGAACTCCTCGCCGTCTGCTGGGTCGACGGCGGCTCGTACCGTCGGGTCGGCCAACGATGCAAGCGACTGGCGCACACCGAGCCAGATCGAGTCGCGGGTGCGGGGATCGGCATGGACGGCGGCGTCGATCCCGTCCTCCCAGCCGACCGCGGCGTCGGGGTGGTGGCGGAGGATGTCGATCGCGTCCTCTGCCGCGACCGGATCGAGCGACCAGCGGAACAGTCGGCCGATCCGCGCGCCGTCGAGCGCCGCCGCGTGCAGCAGACCCTGCAACGCGGCCTTGGTCTGGTCCTGCCAGAAGTTCCCGTCTGACACCCCGCCCTTCCCGAGACCCGTCGCCGCGGCGAGCGCCGCAGCGCGCACCATCGCAGTGCGGGGCACTTCGCAGCCTTGGATCGGTGACCAGCGCAGCCCCGCCGGCATCCCGGCGAGGCCCTGAGGATCGAAGACCGACACCGGCCCCAGTCGCTGGCGGGCCCGGTAGGTGACGGCGAGCGAGTCGGCTCTCGTCGAGGTGGTGACGACCGCGCCAGGCGCGTCGAGAATCGCGTTCACCACGAGATGCAGACCCTTGCCCGAGCGGGGCGGGCCGACGATGAGCATCGAGTCCTCCACCGAGACCCACACGTCGATCCCGTGCGAGCGGCCGATGCGGTAGCCGGCGTCGCAGAGCTCGACCTTGCGGGTGGCTGCGAGCCCAGGGCGGACTGTCGCGGCACGGCCCGCCAATGCGCGCGGTCCGCCGTAGCGCGCGACCTCGGCGCGTTGCGCGACGCCGGGGGTGGCGTGGACTCGGCGCCGCAGGGCATCCGGAGAGGTCTTGGAGCGGGCGATCAGTCGCCACCCGAGCACTGTCACGGCCGAGACCGTCGCGCCCATCAGGACGAAGCAGCTCCAGTAGGCGAACGGACCGGGCACGCCGGATGCTGGCGGCCAGGCCTTCGCGGGTTCGCCGGCGTGGATGAGCACGCCAAGACCGGCCGCGACCCCGCCGCCGTGGGGGACGTGCCGTGCAGTCACGAGCGTGGCGACGACTCCCGCGCCCCACAGCACGGTCGCCAGCGCGAACAGCCCGGCCATGCCCCAGAGGGCGAGGTTGACGAGATCGTCGCTCGGCGTCTCTGGTCTCGACGAGGCACGCATGCTGGTTCCTCCTAGAAGGAGCTGCCGCGCGCCGCGGAGCCCGTATCTGCCGCCGGCAGCGGCCACCTCGACTCGCCCTCGACGGCAGCAACGCCGGGAGCGTCGCCGCCGGATGCGCCAGACTCGGTCCGACCGGGGATGTCGAGGCCGCTCATGCGAGCGTTGGTGTCGAACGCGGCGAGCTCGTCGGGGTGCATCTGGTGCTGGACGACGAAGCTGCGGTCCCGCACCTTCCACAGTCCCCGACCCAATGGCAGCTCGAGGATCGCTTGACGCTCCACATCGGTCAGGCCCAGCAGCGATCCGGCCGCCTCGATCTGGTCGGACTCCTGTCGGTAGATCACCCGCGTGGAGCAGTCCGCGAGCAGCCCCTCGGCAAGTGCCCGGCCCTTCGACCCGGCGGCGCCGGCGGCTTCGAGGTCGGACAGCCGGTGGATGACCATCAGGTTCGCGATGCCCCACGCCCGGCTGAGCTTCCACTGGGCCTGCATCCGGGCCAACAAGGCCGGGTCCGCCAAGATCCGCCACGCCTCGTCGTAGATGATCCAACGCTGTCCCCCGTCAGCATCTGCGATCGCGGATTCCATCCACGTCGACGCACAGGTCAGTGCGACGCGCATCGCCGCCGGCGGTGCGGAGTGCTCCAGCGCGGCCAAGTCCACCGTCACCATCGGCGCGGTCGGGTCGACCGCCACGGTGGACGGGCCGTCGAACATGCCCGCCAAGTCTCCGGCCACCAGTCGGCGAAGCCCGTGCGCCACCTCGAGGCCGTAGTCGGTGACCGCCTCGACGGTCATCCCCGCCCGTGCGCATTCATCGGTCGCCGGCGCGAACAGCGCATCGACGACCTGTGGCAGCACCGGGGACGGGCTGCCGGGCAATCGACGCGTGCTCGTGCGCAGCGGTCCCGAGCGCGACGTCGAGGGCGGTGTGCTCCAACGGACCCAACGGCCGGTCGAGCACCGACTCGACCAGGGCGCCAAGCAACGAGCGCCGTCGGGAGGCGACCATCGACTGCCACTCCTGCTCGTGCGCGGCACCAAGCGAAGCGGGGCGGGGCCCGGGGTCGAGCGGGTTGAGCCGGTGCGCCAGGCCCGGCCCGAGGGTGATCGCCTTGCCGCCGACAAGGCGAGCGACATCGGTCCACTCGCCCTTCGGGTCGGTCGGCACGTAGACGCGCCGCCCGAACGCGATCGAGCCGGCACGCGAGCGACTTTGCGAGCGAGCTCTTGCCCGAGCCGACCACCCCGGCGATCAGTCCGTTGGGGTTGGTGAGGACACCCCCCTGATACAGCACCCACGGGTCGTAGACGAACGCGCCGCCGGCGTGGACGTCCAAGCCGATGTAGACGCCGTCCGCGCCCAGTCCGCCCTCGGCGAGGAACGGATAGGCGCGGGACACGATGGCGGTCGTCGCACGGTGCGATGGGACATTGAAGCGGCGGGGGTTCCGCAGAGCCTCGGGCCGCGGCTCCCCAGCACGTGGGTACGCGGGCGGCGGGAACTGCTGTTGCTGACGACGGGCCGGCTGCGAGCTCGGGGCGGAGGCCTGAAGCTGCGCGGCGACTCGCCGTGCGGCGCGTCGGTCGCGCCGCGACGTGCCCGTGGGCGACCACAGCTCCGCGACGACCCGCCGATCTTCAGGGTTGCCGTTCATCGCAGGCCTCGGCCGAGGGGCAGCGCCGCGGCGGTGAACGCCTCGGCCTGCTCGCCGACCAGGCGGCGCAGGTCCACGAGTGCTTGCGTGGCGGCGGTCTCGATTGCGCCGCAGGCTTCTTCGAGGCCCTCGGATGTGTCCGCGGAGACGGCGACCAGCCCGGCGAAGCGCATGTCGCCATGTCCCGCGACGAGCTCTCGCTCGCGGCGCAGCACGTCGTCGTGCTCCCGGCGTTGCGCCTCGGACTCGATCTGGCCGAGCCGCTCTCGCTGGGCGGCGTCGACCAGGTGCTCGACCTTGTCGCGTTGCACGTCGTGTAGCGCCCGGCGGATCGGCACCGGCTCGCAGACGATCGACAGCGACCGGCGTACCCCCGGCACGTAGAGCAGCGGGTGCAGGAAGCTGGCGTGCGCCTCGACCCGTGGCCATTCCGAGATCCAGTAGGTGGCGTGCCATCCCGAATCGGTGCGGATCCGGTCCCAGGTCTCGTCAACCGCGATCGGCCCGGCCGCTTCGGGCCGCACACCGCCCGCCGCAGAGTCGATCGACGCGCGGCGCTCCATCACCGGAATCGACGCCGGGTCGTACGCGCTGCGGATCACCCCGGCCAAGCCGCGCGCGTCGAGCCACTGGTCGACCCCGACGCCGGCGACGTGCAGACCGCGACCGAACGCCGCGCATCTCGTCGCCGAGCACCCTTGTCGCGCCGCCGAGTCCGCCACCGGCCTGGCGGATCTGCCGGTGCGCGCTGCGTAAGCCGAGTGAGAGCGCGAGGAACGTCTCGTGACGTTCCGCCGCGGGACCCGATCCGGAGATCAACTGCTCGTAGGTTCGCCCCGCCCAACCGGATCGGGTCCCGGCCGTGCTCCGACCACCAGCGTGCGAGTCCGTCGCCGGAGTCGGGGATCGTGCGCTCCAGGACCTGGACCCTCGCGACTCGGCCGCCCTGGCAGAGCCCCGCCAGCGCCCGCGCCCAGCCGTCCACTCGGCGGGTCTGCTCCGCGGAGTCGAGCAGCACGAACGCTGGCGTCGAGACTCGCACCACCGCGGTGAGCGTCTGACCGTGCACGTCGAGCACCACCGCGGGTCCATCCGGGGACGTGAACACGCGCGAGGCTCGCCGCGGTGCCGGGCAGTCCCAGTGAGCCTTCCGGCGCAGGCCTGGCGGGCTTGGCGCGCCACCGGGTCTGCGTCGCGGCGCGGCGACGCTCACGGTTCAGCCAACGCGCCGCCCACACCACGCCGGGGTGCCCGCCGACGCGCACCACCGCGCCGGCCATCAGCGCGACGACCAGCGGGGCGACGAGCACCAAGCCGATCACCCCGGCGATGAACACCGCCAGCACGAGCAGCAAGAGGCCGGCACCGATGCAGCCCACCTGCACGCCCGAGAGACCGAGGATCACCCCGCGCCGCGCGAGACGGGGGAACCGAACCGTCAAAGGTGGAATCGTCGTCTCGGCCATGGCGGCAGCTCCTCACACCACCGCGGCGCCGGCACCGGCCGCCCCGGCGCTGGAACCCGCCGTGCCCGCGCCCGCTGGCCCGGCACTCCCGGCATCCGCCGACGAGCCCGCGGGCGCGGGACTTGACGAAGTCGGCCCCGCAGGGCTGCCCTGCGGGGCAGGCGCGCCGCCACCCGAGCTCCCGCTGGAACCGGGCGCTGCGCCAGGCGGAGGTGTCCCGCCATTCGGACCACCGCTACCCGGGCCGGTCCCGCTCGTGTCCGCGGGTGTCGCCGCGGGCGCGCCGGCGCCAGCCACTTGTTGGCCGACCTGGTCCCCGCCCGCCGGCTGCGCGGCGCCCATCGCGGCTCCCGGTGGTCCACCGGCTGCGGCACCCACCGCGGTGGTGCCGACCTTGCGGCCGACCACCATGGCCGTCGTCACCCCCGTCATGGCCGCGCTCCCGACCGCGACCGCGCGGTGAACCGTGCTCGTGCGCGTCGCTCGACGCGTTCCCGGCGAACGAGATGAACCGGTGTGTCGCCCACGGACTGACTGCTGCCATGAACAACAGGCACGCACCTCCCAGCAGCTGCGAGATCGCCGCCGCGACACCTGAGGCACTCCCGGGCGCGGAGACCATCGCCATCCCGAGGACGAAGATGACGTAGATCACCAACTTCGAGAAGATCAGTGCCGCGACGATCTCACCCCACCGGCGCAACCACGACCGGGTCCGGTCCCAGCCGTAGCCGGCGAACGCGATCGGCGCGAACACCGCGAGCACGTAGATCGAGATCTCCCGCAGGAACATCGCGACCCACAGCATCACCGCTCCGACGATGAACAGCAGACCGAGCAGTACTGCGAGGAGCCACTGGCCGGGTCCGAGCGCGCTCATCGACGTGCCCCACATCGCGCGACAGCGACGATCCGAGCGAGCCCGAGCCCGACGCGGCGAGCACGCCGCTGGAGAGCTCGTCGGTGCCGGTCAGGCACAACTGGCAGACCGACAAGACCACGAACCCGCCGATCACGCCGACCGCGGAGCCCGTGACCGCGCGGCCGAGCATGCCCGGTTCGCGGCGGACCAGCGAGGCGATGATCTGGATCATGAACGTGACCGCGGCGACCACCATGGCGATGCCGAGCACCAGGTCGTAGTTCGACAGGAACCACGACGCCCCGAGGTGCGGAGTCGTCGATGACGCGACCAGGTGGTCGAGCCCGTCGATCAACTTCGCGCCAGCGCCCGAGACGCCATTGACGAGCCACTTGGCGACGTTCTCGGTTGCCCGTGCGCGACTGCTCCAGCCGGGTCGGTCACCGCTCCGGTCACGTCGTTGCAGATTCCCGATCCGATCGGAAGGGAGTCGCAGCCGATGCCTTTGGCCACCATTCAGTTCTCCACGGCCGAGCGGCCGGGCGCGAGCGCCACGCAGTTGTGCTTGGGCGGGCACGACACGATCACGCTCAACGTCAACGGCAGGTCCGTGTTCGAGCCGACGTCACCGCGCACTTCGCGGACCAGGCTCACCGTCACCACGTAGGGCCAGTGCGTGCGAACGAACCCGGCGCGGTCGGTCCTCATCCTCTCCTTCACCGAGTCGGGCACCCACGCGCGCTGGATGACCACGGCCTCGGACTGGTGGACCTGCACCGCGGCGTCCCAGGTGTCCTTGCCACCGAGGAAGTCGTCCAGCATCGGCTCGGCATCGTTGAACCAGCCGCTTCGCGGGGTCCACGCCAGCAGCGCCGCCCGACGAGCTCCGAAGGTCTGGCGGGTCGTGTCGTAGGTGAGCAGTGCCCGCGCGTAGGCGGTCCCGAAGTCCACCGGGTCGCCGGTGGTCGGCATCCGGTACACCGCAACGAGGTTCACGTCGTTGCGGTTCGACCCAGCGACGTTGTCGACTGCGGTGGTCGATGGTCGGCGCGGTCGTCGAGGGGGCGACCGAGGTGCGCCGACTCGCCTGACTGTGGTGCCGAGAGAAGACGGCGATCAGCGTCGCGGTGGTCGCGACGACGATCAGCACCGCACCCGCCGCGACGGCGAGCCGGACTCGAGCGTTGCGCACATCAGGGTTCATGGTCGGCGTCCTCAGTGCAGCGCGGTGCCGATGTTGTTCCAGAAGGCGATGATCAGGTTCACGCCGCCGATCAAGAGCGCCGCCCCGCACGAGTACAGGACCCCGGACTTGCCCTTCTGGGAGTGGTGAAAGTTCCCCGAGTTCGACGCGGCAGCCCACACGACGGCAGAGACGATGAGCGCGACACCCGATGCGATCAGCCCCGCGGTGGCAAGGCCACCAGCGATCTGGCGGAACGACCCGAGCCCTGGGACACCCGTCGTGTTGGGCTGGATGTTCGGGCTCGCCGCGCTGGCCTCGATCGCAGTCGAGACACCCAGGGCGAGCAACACACCGATCGCCGCGCTTGCACGAGTCACCGCTCGACGCAGCGACGACGAGATGGTGGTGGCCACCGGCGGTCTGGTCGGTTCAATCCGCGGGTCTGCGGCGGGTGCGCGTTGTTCGGTTGCAGCTGGGGAGGTCATCGCCAGCCACGTGGGGGGATCAGTGGCCCGAACGAAGGCCTGTGGACCAATCAGTTGGTGCAGCCCTTGGAGGGCAATGCGGACACCGCAGGAGGCGGACTCCTTCTCCACAGCGCATCGAGCCACGCCTGGGGACAGACAGCCGTCCCCGACGGCAGCGTGATCTGCACGTGCAGATGCGCGCCTGCGGGGCCTGGCGGGTTCGACGTGGCCTGTCCACCCCGAGTGCATGACGAGCTGCCCGGCCGTCACCTTGTCGCCGGGATGCACGAGCTCGCCACCGTCGGCACCATGACAAAGCGTCCAGAGGTCCCCTCCGGTGTCACGGATCGACACGCCAAGCCCGCAGTCGCCGCCGACCGGCGCCGCGGTCACCGTCCCCGCAACCGGAGCGAACACGTCGGTCCCGGCGGGCACGGGGATGTCCGCCGCCGGGAACCCGTGATGCGGTTTGGTCAACCACGACTCCGCCTTGATCGCGGACCGAGGAACCGGCAGGACCGCCGACCCGCTGCATGCACTGGCGCCGGTGCCGGGCGTGAGCGCCGTACCGGCAGACGCGAGCAGCGACCCAAGGGTCGAGGCGAGCGTCTCGGCGTAGATCGGTGACGACGCCCAGTTCCCGGCGAGTCCCGCCAAGTCGCTGGCCTGTCGACCTCCCCAGGTTGGAGCGACGACCGGACGAGTCAGCGCGGCGCCGTTGCCGTCGACGACACGGTGCAGCAACTGGATCTGTGCGTCGACGCCGATCGCGACCGATGGGAACGCCATTCCCGAAGCGCACGTGTCGCAGTGCCCAATGCCGGCGAAGTTGTTCAACCGCCGCGAGTCGTCGTTGGTGAACCCGCCGGTCTCGACAACCGCCTGGACGAAGGCCACCTCGGGTCGCACACCCTCCGCGGTGCCGTAGAGCACGTACAGCGCCGACAGGTCGTCGATCGATACGCCGATCGTTGCTGCCGGATCGGGTCGACCTGACGAGCGATACCAGTCCGCGATCTGCCGAGCAGTCACCGACGGCGGCCCCATGATCGATGTACCCATCAAGCCCGCGCCTGAAACATCCCCGCGCACAGGTCGGTGGGTCGAACCCCCCAACGCCCATCACCGCGACCACCGCCAGCGCGACCAGCGCGACCGGCACCATGAACACGGCACCCCCGACAGCAACGAACTTGCCCACGGCCACCAACGTGGGGCCGTCAGTGGCCCATGCCCGGAACTAGGTGAGCACCCCACTCCAGGAGCCAGTGGGGCTCTTCGGTCTTCAAGTGGCGCCGGTGACCGGTCCACATTCGCGTCCGCGGAAGTTGGTTGTCCCCGAACGGCACTTCGGGGGCAGACTCCAATCGTTGCCGGTCGCCGTGCTCGCCCCGGCCACACCCCTTCTAGCTAAGGAAATTTCGCTCCTTCGAGACGCGAACCGCCCCGTTACCGTCAGGTACGTGGGTCGAGCGAGCAGGGCCAAGCAGGAGCGTCGCGAGCGACGAGCGCAGCACGGCCGCGAGGTTCGCTGACTTGGACCGAGCGTCCGCCCTGCGAGTGCTATCGGCTGCCACGGCCTCCCCGTCCTGTGCACACCGTCAGCCATCGCTCGGGAAGGCGACAATCGCTTGCTGGCGGCTCCTAAGGCAGAGCGTGCATCTTGGTGGGCGCCGAGCACCTACCCCTTCTACTGGACGTCGGCTCCGATGACGGTGCGTACGCCTCGGTTGAGCACGACGAGCCAGTCGACATTCGCGGAGGCACCAAGGTCCGCTGGGGCCGGAACCTCTACCGGGTCGCACCCGGCGGTTGGGAACGGCCCGTGTCAATCATTGTGGATGCCTGGGAGCGATTTTAGGTCCCACCGACCCAGTGCTGCGCCCGAAGCTCGGTTTCGGCTTGTATGACCTGATCGACGTAGCGCTGAGGCACAGCGACGAGGTCCTCGCCCACCTCGAAGACCATCGGCCCCACGAAGGCCCGAGCGACGATGAGGAACCGTGGTTCCACGGAGCCGGGTTCGTCAGCCAGGCGGAAGTCAACGCCATCATCACCGCTCCGACGCTCGCCCAAACCATCGAGCGATGCACCGACGCGGAGTCGGCCGCTCGGGCGGTCCGGTGGGCAACCACCACCGTGGAGAGGCTTCACTGTGAACCGAGCATGAGCAACGGGCTGTTCGGAGCGGCTCGCCTGCCCAGATCAATCAGACAACCGCACAAGTCGAAACTTTCCTAAGCGACCTGATCACGCATGAGACGTGTTCAGGCGCTCCAGATTGCCCGGAATGCCCTCCCGGTGGCGAATGTCCTACCTGTGGCCCAGGCGGGGGTGGCTTGAACTCATTGGAGTGTGATCTAATGCCTTGTGTTGACATTTCAAACCTTCTCAAGATTGTTGACGGTGTTCTGTATGTGCTCGATAGTTGCTGCGCTTGGGTGGCTGTTGGCGATATCGCCAACGTGCCGTCGCCGCTCGGTGACAAACCACTGGACC
>CAWELZ010000010.1:0-19456 GCA_963810075.1 uncultured Actinomycetes bacterium
ATCGCGACGTCGCCCAGGTCCTTGTTGACGGTGAACTGGTCCTTCAGGCTCGCGAAGTTGCCACCGTTCATGTAGAGCGCGAAGTAGTACGGCGTTCCGTCTTCGGCCTGCATGTAGCCGGCGAGCGCCTTGGACCGGATCAGCAGCCGACCGTTGCTCGCGTCGAGCGCCGCCGTCGTGCCCGTCTTCGCCTGGATCTTGCCCTTCGCCGGGCTGTCCTTGCCGAGCATGCCGATCGACCCGTCCACTCCCAGGCTCGGCAGCAGCTTCGGGAAGCTCGCCCCGTAGGGCTGCTGGTCGATCCAGTCGATCCACTTGGTGATGGCGCCGGCGGTCGTCGACGCGTCGCCACCGCCGGCACCGTCGACGAACCACGTCTCCTGCGGGGTGATGCCGACCTTCTTGGTGCGCTCGCGGATCGGCTTGAAGCCGTCCGTGCAGTTCTTGGAGCCCAGCTTTACCGCCATGAGGCAGACGGTGAGGTTCGCGACCTCGTTGTGGCTGATCTTCAGCACGAGCTCGGCGATGGCACTGAACTTCGGGCTCTTGATCGAGCCGAGGAGGTTGTCGCTGGTGTAGGCGCTCTCCGGTGGCAGCTTGCTCTGGTCGTCGGTCGCATGTCGGGTCCGCGGACACCTTCACGCCGGCGCGCTCGGAGCGCCTCGATGAACAGCGTCCGGGCGTAGCTGGCCGGATCCGGCACGTGGTAGACGTTGAGGACCGGGTCGCTGCCCGCCTCGACGGTTCCCTGCGACGATGAGCTGGTTGCCCTCCCCTGGCTCGATCTCGATGTCGGTGCCGTCACCGGCGGCAACGGTCTTGACCTCGTTGACCAGCGTGAACGCTGTGGTCTTGGGGGAGGTCTTGAAGGTCGGCGCTTGCCCGACCGCACCCGGCGTCGTGGTCACGCCCAGCAGGTTGTCGTTGATGATGATCGGGCTGATCGTGCTGTGCGTCGGCGTCCAGTCCTCGAACAACCGGGTGTCGACGAGGACGTCCCCCGGGACCGAGGTGACGCCCGCCGCGGCGACCTGCTTCGCAAGATCGTCGAGCCCCGCCAAGGGGTTGCCGGGGGCCGGCTTCGCGCCGGGGAGCCCGTTCGCGTCGAACTGCGGCGGGAGCGAGTAGCCGAGCGGTCCGTCGGCCGATGCGTTGCGGCCACCCATCACCGGATCGCCCTTCGCCACGAGGACGAGGTTGCCACCGGACCTGGTGGACCGGCGTCGTGATCTGCTCGTCCGCCCCGAGGACGTCGAGCGCCGTTCCGATCGTGTAGAGCTTCATGTTCGACCCCATGACCATGAGGTCGTCGGCCCCGAGCGAGAGCACGTCCTTGCCGGTCTTCATGTTCACGACGCGCGCCGTCCAGCGGGCGGCCGAGTAGTTGTCGCGGGTCATGATCTTGAGCGCGGCCGGCGGAAGGGTGCCGATCTGGGGTGTCAGCCGGTCCCCCACCGCACCCGCCTTGCTGGTGCTCGGAGGGCTCGCGCTGCCGGTGCCCTTGCTCGTGCAAGAGGCCGCAACCATCAGCAGGGCCGCGAGCGCGACGACGAAACTTGACTTGACCTGTGCTCTCCCCATCTTCGCAACCGTAGTCAGCGACGAGCGTCGCGATCGGCGACCGCATCTCCAGCCCGATGCCCGCGGGCCGACGCGTGGCGTGTGGCCCGTCGATGCGGCACCTCAGAGCGTCTCGTACAGGTAGTTGAAGATGGTGCCCTCGTCGGTGAACACCTCACCGACGCTCGTCGCGACGTCGGTCGGATCCACTGGTCCACCGTCGTTGACCATGACCACGACGGCGAGGTGACGGCCGCCCTTGGTCTCGACGTAGCCCCCGAGGGTCTGCGCGGTGAGCTGGAGTCCCTTGCCGTCGGCGGTCGGCTGCACCGTGGTGCCGGGCTTCGCGAAGATGTGGCCCTTGCCGGGCAGATCGGTGCCCGTCGTGACCAGGGCGCCGTCGACCCCCATGATCGGGAGGGCCGCCTGGAAGTCTGCGGCCACCGGCGACTTCGCCATCTGCGTGAGCATCTGCACGATGGCCCTGGGCGCCGCCTTGCTGTCCGGCGAGCCGCTGCCGTTGGTCGGGAAGTCGAACTGGTGGCCGTTGACGCCGTACTTGTCGATGAGCGTCTTTCGCTCGATCGCGAGCGCACCGTCGATCGTGTTCCGGTCGTGCGCCTCCCCGAAGAGGCTGAGCGAGAGGCTCGCGCCCAGGTTGAGGCTGACCTTGAGGATCAGCTTGGCATCCTGCGAGTAGGGCTCCGAGGTGAACGCCGCGACTTTGGTGTCGTCGGTGTAGGTGGGGCTGGCGGGCAGGGCACCCGTGGGGTTGGGCTTGACGGTCGCGGCGGTGACCTTCACACCCTGGCGGCCCAGCGCCTCGATGAACGCCGTGCGGGCGAAGGCGTTCGGATCCTCGATGCGGAACGTCCGCACCATCGACCGGTCGCCGGTCAGCGGCGCCTTGAAGTCCGCAGGGATCGAACCGCTGATCTTCCCGGAGCAGCCCGACCGACCGAGGCACTTGATCAAGCTGTCGTCGCTGAGCTCCACCGACGCGTCGCTTCCCGCTGGACCGGTGACGACGGTGCTCTTGACCGAGAAGGCGGCCGTCTTCGGCCGGTAGTCGACGGTTGCGGGCTGGCCTGGCTTCGTGGGCGTGATCGTGACGTCGACCATGTTCTCGTTCACGAGCACGGGCGTGATCAACAGGTTGCCGTTCGGCACCCGATAGGGCGTGAAGAAGCGGTCGTCGATCGCGACGTCACCGTCGACCTTCTTGATACCGGCAGCTTTGACCTGCGCGGCCAGCTGATCGAGTCCGTACAGCGGGTCCTGCGGTGTGAGCTGCGCGACGCCGAGGTGGTTGGCGTCGCCGTGGTCGAGGTCGGTCACCTGGATGGTGTTGTCGTCGATCCGACGTCCCCCGAAGGTGAGGTCACCTTGGCCGACGAGCACGAGGTCGCCCGCGAGCGCCCCCTGCGCATCGACCCGGCCCGTGCGGTAGACGGGCGTGATCTCGCGGTGGTCGGCGCCCAGGCCGTTGAGCGCCGTACCGACCGAGAAAAGCTTGCGGGTCGATCCGGTCAGCGACATCCGATCCGGGTTCAGCTGGTAGTAGGTCTTGCCCGTGTCGATGTCCGTCACGAGCAGGCTCCAGGTGGCATCCGCGTAGCGGGACTTGGACATGATCGAGGTGATCTCGCGCGGCAGGCCCGAGTCGGCGACGCTCGTCGCGTCGGATCCTGTGCCCTTGGTCGTGCTCGTTGCGCGGCCCGAGCCGGACGTGCACGATGCAAGGATCAGCATCGTCGTCAGGCCGAGCGCGATCGTGAATGTTCGCCGGGTGGGACCCGTGGTCAAGGCATCCTCCGCTCGTCTCGTGTGCGGTCTCACCGTTCTAGTGGAGGATCCGTCCCGCCGGGGTCGCGGCGGGACGACGACCGCCGCGACCTGGACCTGAGGGCAGCCACTACCGTCGGACCGTCGGCCGAGCCGGCAATGACCCAACTACCCGAGAGCCTCTCCCAAACCCGGGATGCTTCACGACGCCGAGCCGTTCGAGCTCCCGGGTGATCAGGTGAAGACCGTGATCAGCAGTCGATGGTCGAGAGCTCGATGACCCTGACCTCGTGCGCGGGTACGTCCCTCAAGAGCATGTGATGCGTGCCGTCCGCGACCCTGACAACGCTTTCGTCCAGCACGGGGAGTTCGGCTACGGCGTCGTTTCTGGAGTCCGGAATGGTCCGAACGGTCACGTCCGCGCACGTCCCGGCGATCGAGCTGATCGAGACAGCGATGTCAATCGGTGCCTGCGAGGCGTCGGGGTCCACCGGCTCGAAGTTGCCGAGGTGGCCCACGAGCACAGTGGCGACATCGCCGTCGGCCGACCCCACGACCGTGACGTGGTCGGGGTCGCTCGCCGACGCCTCGACGCGGCCGGCGAGGCCGGCCGCGAACCGTTCGTAGACCCACCAGACCGCACGAGGCTCCAGCTCTGGCGCCGGTGTCAGGAACCCGTTGAGGTTGCCGGCGCCGCAGTTGGTCCACTTGGACGGATCCAGTGCATCGGCAAGGACATGGGTGCCACCCCAGCAGGCGCGACCTCCGGCGTACACATCGCCGGCCTCGAACGCGTCCAGGAATCCGAGGTTCTCCGCGGGGAGGAGATCCATCGTCACCAGCGGGTACTCGTTGATCAGCAGCCCCCGGATGCCGAGTGCGTCGTAGGTGCCGCGGGCGATGAGCGCGTTCGACTCGTCGATGGCGGCTCGCAGCGATGGGACGTCGACCTGGAAGCCGTGCCAGATCAGGTAGTCGAGCTGGCATCCGGCCTCGGCGCACCGGTCGAGGAAGGCCGTGATCGCGCCGGGATCGTAGAAGGCGTAGCTCGGCCCACCGATCAGCGCATCGGGATAGGTGGCACGGATGATCGCCTCGGTCTTGAGCCACAGGTCGGTGAACTCGTCCGGGGTGCCATCCCAGAACACATGGGCGTCGGGCTCGTTCCAGGGCTCAAAGATGAGGCGCTCCGGCGACTCGGCCATCACCCTCGCGACGACCGGATCGTCGAGGACGGATTGTACCGTCGCGATCCACGCTTCTGCGTTGAGATAGGGAGGAGCGGGCCACGACGGTGGGTACCCGTAGCGGTCCGAGAGCAGCACGTTGACCGTCTCGAACCGGTCGAGCTGCGCATCGAGTTGGTCGGCGATCGGCGGCGTCCGAAGCAGCATGGGCTGCAGAGGGTCCACCAGCTCGTCCGGCACGGCTTTCACAGCGTTCCAATGGAGCACGCCGTAGCGCGACTGCTCCACACGCGGTGCCTCAAGATCGACCGTCACCTCGACATCGCCCCGGAAGGGACCGCTCACCGCCGGGCTGGGGTCAGGCGAGGACGCGGTCGTGGTCGTGCCCGTTGTGCTGCCCGAGCCGGACGTGCACGCTTCAAGGAGCAGCGTCGGCGTCAGGCCGAGCGCGATCGTGAATGTTCGTCGGGTGGGACCCGTGGTCAAGGCATCCTCCGCTCGTCGCGTGTGCGGTTGCACCGGTCTAGCGGAGGGTCCGCGCCGCCGCTGACCAGGGAACATCGGGCATCTCGGTCTGGGCCGCCTGGCTGACCTGCTTGGCGGCCTCGCCGACGATCTCCACCAACTTGGTCGGCGCGAGGCGAAGCATCTCATCGGAATCGAGGTCACCGCGTTCACGTCCAGCGACGAACTGCCGAGCCGTCGTCGCCGCATCCACCAGGTGGCGGACACGGACCTCGTCCTCAGGCTGCATAGATCGGCCTCGCCTCGGCGGCGACACGA
This sequence comes from uncultured Actinomycetes bacterium, assembly GCA_963810075.1. GTDB lineage: Bacteria > Actinomycetota > Acidimicrobiia > Acidimicrobiales > Iamiaceae > CAWELZ01. The sequence continues at coordinate 5,316 of CAWELZ010000010.1, forward strand.
TCTCGGAAGTAGCGACTCAAGTCGCTGTACGTGCGCAGGTCGACCCGGCGACCGACTAGGGCCTCCAGTTCCAGTTCCATCGCTGAATCGCCGAGCAGACCTGGCGTGCCACAGGGTTCGAACTCAACCAGGACATCCAGATCGCTCTCTTCGTCGAAGCCGTCCCCGAGCACCGAGCCGAACAACGCCAGTCTGCGGACATGGTGCGCCGCACAGAATGAGGCGATCGCGTCATCCGGAACGTCGATGCCATGCCCCAGGTCCATGACCTCATGTTCCCACGGGACTGAGCTGCAAGGCGACACCTCCCTCGGGGTCAGCCCCCGCTTGCCCCATCGGGGCACGGCGAGCGCTCGTCCCGACGTACCCGTGGAGGTGCATGCTGTCGTCGAGCCGGAATCGCTTCCGGATCAGTCCAGCATCGTCGAGGTCGGATGCGCGGCGACCGAACTGCACCGCCGGTCCTTGGCCAGCACGGGCCACGCCACCCGGCAGGGTACGTGCAGCGCTGCGGTCTGGTGTGGAGCGTGGCCTCGAACGAGGAGCAGTTCTGGCGCTCGTCCGCGAGGAGGGGCCCGCAGCCTCGGCCGCCCCTCGACCAACCGGCTGACATCGGTCCCGGGCCGCAGGACCTCGGCAGGACCTGATACCGCCCACTACGGTCAGACCGTCGGCCGAGCCGGCACTGACCCACCGATCCGAGCGCCTCTCCGAAACCCGGGCCGTCCACATGTTCGATCCTTCCGCTGTCCTGACCTGTGACGCCGAGCTCGAAGCCGTCGTCGGCGCGCCACCCAGCACGATGATGCTCAAGTCGATCCGTTTCCTCGACGAGCACTGCGCGCAGTTCCTGGCGCACTCGCCGTTCGCGGTGCTTGGCACGACGACCGGCGACGGCGCGCTGCAGACGATCGCGTTGGGTGGTGAACCCGGGTTCGCGGCGCCCCGATCCGACACCGTGCTCGAGCTCGGCGACGCGGCGGGCAAGGACGTGCTCGACGGCGCCCCCGCCGGCCTCATCGCGCTGCTCCCCGGCTACGGCGAGACGCTGCGGATCAACGGCCGACTTCGCGTCGGCGACGACATCCTCACGCTAGAGGTGGAGGAAGCGTTTCTGCACTGCGCAAAGGCGGTCATGCGGTCCGAGCTGTGGACCGCACCAGGCAACCCAGAGCCGTCCGACGACGCGACGGCGCCGGAAGTTGCCGCGTTCCTCGCCGACGCGCCGTTCGTCGTGCTGGTCTCGACCGACGCCGACGGCCACGCGGACGTGAGCCCCAGGGGCGACCCCCCAGGGCTGATCCGCTCGATCGACGACACCACGATCGCCATCGCGGATCGACCCGGGAACCGTCGAACCGACTCGTTCCACAACCTGATGGACGACCCGCGCATCGCGCTGCTCGCCATGAAGCCAGGAAGCCGCTACGTCGCCGAGATCCACGGGACCGCCCGGGTGTCCAACGACCGCTCGCTGCTCGAGTCGATGCGACTTCGCAACAAGACGCCCAAGGTCGCGCTCGTCATCGACGTCGAGCACCGAGCGCTGCACGACGAGCCCGCCGTGACCAGCGCCCACCTCTGGGACCCGAGTCGGCACGTCCCGGAGGGCACGCTCCCCCGCGGCGCCACCATCTGGGCCGACCACGTCCGGCGCAACACCGACTCCACCACCGGAGCCAAGGTGGCGCGCCGGCTCGTGAACAAGACGGCGCTCGCGGCCGGCATCGCCTACGACTACCGGAACAACCTCTGAGTGCCCGATCTCGCTGACCGGACCGAAGAGCACGCTCAGGCACCAGGGCCGTCGGCCGATTCGTGCCAATGCAACCAGGGGTCTTCTCGCGAGCGTGGTCGTCTCGACTACGACGAGCGGATCTGCCGGGACGGCGTTCGCCGGCACCTTCCGCACCCGATCGACCGAGCCGCTGCTCGGGGCACCTGGAACTCGGCCTACGGGTGTTCCTGGAGGAAAGCCTGGATGAGGGCGACCAGCGTCTCGGGGGCGTCCTCCTGGCAGAAGTGGCCAACGCCCTCCAGTTCGACGATCGGCGAGTCGGGCCACAGCCCTTGGAAGTCGGCGATGGCCCCGGCCGGGTCGATCGCTCGGTCGGCCATCCCTTCCAGAAGAATGGCCGGCTTGGCCTTGATGGCTTCGACCCCACCGAATCCGTCCATCACGAACTCGGCGATGCGAGCGACGTCGAAGGCGTCGAGCGGGAACTCGACGGCGGCCTTGCACGCTGCCGCGTCGGGGAAGGGTGCGGCGTAGGCCGCCTCCCAGGTCCGGTTGACGACGGAGGTGTTCTCGAACCCGATGAGCCGCATGATCGAGACGATGACGGTGCCCAGCTCGGACAGGACCGCCTCGTAGGTTCCCCGGGAGCGGGCCTCGCCGATCCAAGCAAACCAGGGCGTTGGGTCGGCCGGGTCAAAGGCCGCTCCTCCCCCGTACCCCGACAGGGTGTTCATGAGCACGAGACGCTTGATGCGTTCGGGATTGCGGATGGCGTAGCCCATGCCGATCGGGCCGCCCCAGTCCTGCATCACCAACGTGATATCCGTCAGGTCCAGCTCCTCGACGAGGGCGGCCAGATTGGTGACGTGCGACTTCAGGCTGTAGTCAGCATCGGGCGGCGTCTCGCTCTTTCCGAAGCCCATGTGGTCGGGCACGACGACTCGGTTCGTCCGCGACAGGGGCCCGATGAACTTGCGGTACAGGTAGCCCCAGGTCGGCTCGCCGTGAAGGCAGATGATCGGCTCGCCCACCCCCTCGTCCACGTAGTGCATCGCAAAGCCAGGCGCCTGGAAGAAGCGCGGAGGGAAGGGGAAGGTGCCGTCGAAGGACTCGTCTGCCGCGATCACGCGGCGCAGACTAGATGCAGGCCGGAGATGATGGGCCGCTCCGCGTACGACCGGATCTCCGGGGCACCGGCCGCGGCGCGGCACTCTACGAACGCACCTTCGACGATGCCCACGCTCGCGGGCGGTGCCGTGCCCAGTGCATCACCGGGCTCCCCAACCGAGGATCGATCGCGTTCCACCAGCACATGGGATTCGACGTCGTCCCTGGCGACGACGTCGACGCCGAAGGCATCCCCTTTCACCACGACCACGGTGGAGCAGGGATCGATCAGGTCCTGTTCGACCGCTCGCTCTGACTCCGCGGCAAGAAGTGGGGCGCTTCCAGACCCGCGCATCTCCCGAGAAGTGAGAACGACACAGGTTGTGCCTTTCGCGCGCACCGTGCCCCAAGCCCCGGTCTTCGATCGTCGCTGCCGACGGAAGGCCCTGTTGCGGCCCCCGTCAGCGGCGTCTCTCCCGCGACGAGATCGAGCGGCTGTCTTGGGATCGTCGGGACGGCGCCCCGGTCGTGGAGATCGCCGATCGGTACGGCATCCAAAGCACCTCGGTGATGAACCAACTCATGCCCTGCGGGTGATGCGCCCGCCAGTGGATCCGTCTCCGCTCGTCGCGCCCCAGATCGGCACGTTGGGGGCTTCCGTGTCCGTGTCGACCTGACACGTGAGGCCGTCGACGTAGCGGTCGAGTTGCCGATGGGTGATCGCACGCTCGTCCGCGGGGTCGAGCCCGACCGCCAGGGGCCGTGAGAACCGAATGGTGGCGAGAGCGACCTCGTTGGCCGTGAGCGCGGCATCGATCGTGCCGTCGCTCCGGGCGTATGCGACCAGTCGATCGAGGACGTCTTGTGCGGCTGCGCGGCGGTCTGGCCAATCGGTGTCATCGAGCAGCGGGTGGACGACGTTCACGACCCCGAGCCCAGCGTCGACCGCGTCGTGCAGGTAGCGCCGGATCGCCTCGGCTCCCGTCGGCGACTCGGCGAGCGCCACTTCGCCCCGCTCGATCGCCTGATCGAGCGCGTCGAGCACGACCACGCGGAGCAGATCCTGGCGTTCGGGGAAGTGTCGGTAGAGGGTGCCGATGCCGACACCGGCTCGTTGGGCTACCGCGTCTCTGGTCGGTTCGCCACCGGTCTCGAGGATCAACCCGGACGCGGCATCCAGAAGCCGGCGCCGACTGCGGCGGGCGTCAGCCCGCATGAGAACCAGCTGCGGCGGCCCGACGGAGCTCGATCACAGAAACGGAGTATAATCCTCCATTTGCTAGCTGACTCGGGAGCACCGGTGGAGGAGGACGAGCGCACCCATCAGACCAAGTCGATCGCCCAGGCGATCGCAGACTCGGACGCCATCAACCACGTCCCCGTCACCTTCGACAGCTGTGGGCACATCGTCGGCCCCTTCTTCCATGGCACGAAGACCGCTCTCGAGATCGGCGACCTCATCGGCCCCGGCCAGCCGATGAACCACGACCAGGACCGCATCGCAAACCACCTCTACTTCGCGGCACTGCTGGAACCAGCTGTCTGGGGTGCCGAGCTCGCGGTCGCTCGAAGGAGCGGAGACCGGGCGCACATCTACGTCGTCGAACCCCTGGGCCCGTTCGAAGACGACCCGAACGTCACGAACAAGAAGTTCCCCGGCAACGTGACCCAGTCCTACCGAACGCGGCATCCGATGCGGGTGGTGGACGAAGTCGAGCGCTGGGAACGCCATCCACCCGAGGTGCTCCAGGGCATGCTCGACAGCATTGCTCGCCTCCGGGATGAGGGGCTCGACGTCGTGTACGACTGACCGAGCCACCCACTCGCCGGCGGGCAAGCGACCCAGAACGCCGGCCCGGGGACGCGCCAGATGCGCCAGCGATCCACGCGTGCCTCCCAGTCGGCGTCCGCGCACGACCTCGAACTGCCGGCGGTCTTCGTGGAGGACCGATCGGATCCCCACCGACCGGAAACCCGACCAGGCCCCTGAACAGGGAAGCCATCGCGCTGCTGACGACGATGGGCGCGGAGGGACTCGAACCCCCGACATCTGCCTTGTAAGAGCGCTCGGGGTGCCCATGACGGTGACCTCGACGCGGATGCTCGGTTCGACGCCGACGAGCTCGGGGCGGGAACCGACCGGGTCATACGGATAGAGCAAGTGGCGGTCGACGCCCCGCCGGCCGGCCTTGCGTTGGCCCTCGATCGCGAGCGCTGCCGACACCGCCTCTGTTGCCGCTCTGAGGAGGCTGGCACGTTGAGTCTGGGAGTAGCTCGTGGGGTCGTCGGCTGGAACAGGCACGAGCAGGTCCACGTCCTCGGAGAACCGCCCGATGAGCCCGTGTGCCTTTGAGAGGCTGGTCCCTCCCTTGAAGATGGGCTGGATCTGGACCTCTTCGTGGTCGATCTCCACGGTGAATCCATCACGCACCGCTCGCAGGGCCTCGACGGCCCAGTAGTCCTTCTCGATGAGCGATGGATCGAGCCCGAGTGCCTCGGTGGCAGCGCCGAGGAGCCGGCCGAACTGGTCACGGTCGTCGCGGATGAGCGGCATGTCAGGCGTCCGCGAGGGCGGTGCGGAGCCGTTCGAGATTCTCCTGCAGCTGTGGCTTCCGTCGTTCGGACGCCGCCGACCGTCGCGACCCGGTCCACGTCGATCCTGCCAGCGTCACGCAGTTCAGCCACGCGGTCGACGACTTCGGGCCACTCGGCTTCGACGCCGTAGGGGTACACGGAGAGAAGCTCGACCAGCGCGACCTCGGCGAAGCTCAGCTGGGCGCGGCCGACGTTGTTCCGCGTCTGCCACTCCACGCCCTCCACACCCGTGGGAGCGACGCCGACGACGGCCAGGACCGGCCGAGGGGCGACTTGGGTCGTCAACCCGAGATAGGCGGCTGCCGATGCACCGGCCGGGCCGACACCTTGGCCCTTCGCCACCTCGGATGCCACCTCGACCGGGCTCGGCTTGCGCTTGCCGAAGACCGGATCGGCAGGGCCAGACGTGAAGTAGAGGCCCTTCGCCGCTCGCACCACCGGGCCATTCGGGTCGCGAGCGAGGCGCGACAGGACCTGCTCAGCTCGGTTGCCACCCCCGAGGTCGGCGGGCCGAAGCCAAGCGCCCCTCGGTGTGTCCATGACGAGTTCACGCAGTGCAGTCGACATCCGGCTCTCCTTCGAATGACAGCATATCGATATGAAAACCTGACATCAAGCGGATTGTCACGAAGGAGTTGGTGCCGTGGTCCGGGATGCACGACGTCGGCTGAAAAGCCGCAAACCCAGCCGCCGACCGTCCGGACGGGAGCTGGGTTCACCTCCTCGGGCCCTCGGCTCTCGGCCCGACAAGGGTACCCCTGCCGGCCTCGATCGGGATGGGCATTTGAGCTCAGCGGAGCTCACGTGGCCTCCCCAACTCCAGCGCCCACCAGCGACCAGACCGGTAGCCTCAACAGCGGAGGTGCCGGGTGAGTGCGCTCTTGCTGAAGGCCGAGATCCCCATCGGGTTCGACACGATCGTCGACCGTCGCGCCGTCATCCACGAGTTCGCGCTCGACGGTGATGAGGACCTTCACGTCGACGATCACGTCGCCCTCGTCAATGACGGGGTCTCGATCGTCGCAGTCGTCACCGAGATCGACGCCGAGGGTTACCTCCACTTCTCCCTGCACTGATGACGCCGGCGGTCGAGTTGGACTGCCAGCCGAACTCAACGCCATCGACAACACCGGCCTGCGGAGAGCCTCTCTCGACCGAGCCGCCAACCCGGCAATCCTCCAGGCCGGCCGAATCATCATCGTCAGCTCCGGTGCCGCTCGGGTCGTCGCCCAGGTGCTCGAGGTCGACAACGGCATCGTCCACGTTCGACCTCTCGCCGGCTCCATCGCCCGCCACGGGCGACTCCTGATGAACCGTGGCCGAGACCTTGAGTTGCTGACCAAGACTTCGTGGCCATGCCGAGGCCGGCGCGCTCGGCGAGGTTTCTACGCCAGCCTCGCGAATGACAGCAGCATCGAGTGTGCGTCGCTACCGCTGATCGAGCAATCTTGACGAGGTGGTTCTCGACACTGGTCCGTATCCGTTCAGGGGCGAGGTGATCTGGCTGACCCCCGAACAGGGTGGCCGACGGACGGGAGTTCCCGAGCCGTCCACCGAGTTCTCGTTGCGCAGGGTGGCCCATGTACCGCCCCAATCCCTCCAGACCGGAAGCGCGAGCTTCACGTTGCGGGGCTCGGCTCCGCATCAGTGGCGCTCTTCCGCCGAGGGCAAGTGGCTGATCGTGGAGAACGTCGGAGACCAACTCGTCACGCCGGGCTCGGTCGTCATCGTCACCGAAGGCGCCCGCATCGCAGCGCTCTTCTTGGTCGAGCACGTCGACCTCTCAAGTTGACCCGATCAGGCGCACCTCGAGACCGGTCGGGAGCACCCAATCGGGCCGGCCTGCCGTGCTCGCCCGTGTCGATCGCTCCGCTCGGATGTCGACGCCTCCAGGAGCGTTCCCGAAATCCCACAGGTCTTCCGCGGGTTTCTGGCGGATCCGATGCCACCGGCAACGTGGTCGACGATTTCGCACCCCTGCTGACCTGCACGAACAGTGGTGGGGCGGAGGGACTCAAACCCCCGACATCTGCCTTGTAAGGGCAGCGCTCTAGCCAACTGAGCTACGCGCCCGGGACCCGCAAACCTACTCCCAAGCGAAGGTCCGGCACGGGCCGGATGGCGCCCGGGGCGCCGAACCGACGTCGGGGTGCGGACCGACGCGGGGCCGGCCGGCTCAGACGGCTTCGGGGCGGACGACCTCGAGGTGCGAGCGCTCGGTGATGCCCACCGTGTCCAACGCGAGCCGAGAGCTCGTGCTGCACCTCCGGTAGCACGTCGGGCGCGGGAACCACGCCGCCTCGAGGATCTCGGGTGACCGTGGGTGTGGCTCCACCGCACCGTCCACGGGTGTGGCACGGAAGACGATGTCAACCCGTTGCGGTTCTGGAGCCACCACCACAGTCGGCTCTCCCTTGACCTCCACGTCGATCCCGATCTCTTCCCGCACCTCACGGCGCATGCCCGCCAGCGCGCCCTCGCCCCGCTCGAGCAACCCACCCGGCGCACCCCGCGCCCGCGGTACGCCTGGCGCACCAGCAGCAGCCGACCGTCGTCGTCCTCGACGAGGCAGATCGCGCCCACCGTGTAGTTGGGCGTCCCGAACCGCACGATCAGGCGTCGGACCCGGCGGGGCAGACGGCGAAAGCCGCGGAGCACGACGCGGTGGAGGGTTGCTCGCACGCCGGTCAGCCTACTGGGCGCGCCGTCGGCTGCGCCGGAGAACGCCGCACGGCGTTGCGCGAGCAGCGCCTCGAGCAGGGCGGGCGTCCCGGCCGCGACCGGCGTGCGGCGCGCCGCGTGGTCGAGCACCACGAGGTCGCGTCCCGAGCGCGTCGACCACCGTCGCGCCCGCCTCCTGGCAGATCAGCAGCACGCCGAGGTAGTCCCAAACTCCGTGCGCGTCGACGCTGCAGTCGAGCCAGGCGTCGAACCGGCCGTCGGCCACCCCGCACAGGTCGAGCGCCGAAAGCGCCCAGCGCCCGGAACTGCCGCCAGCCCAGCGGACGCGGCGGCATCCCCGACAGCCCCACCATCGACTCGACCCAGCTCGACCTCACCGCTCGGCACTGATAGGCGTGCCGTCGCAGCCGCGCTCCCCCACCCGCACCGCCTCGAAGCGCACGCCACGGGTCAGGTCCACCACCACCGGCGGCAGGCCCGTCACCGTCGACCGCGCACAGGCTCGTCGCCCACCACGACAGCCCACAGCAGACGCGTTCGTGGAGCCGTCGAGCGGGTCGACGACGACCACCACGTCGGCGTCGGCCGGCGTCAGGCCGGATTCCTCGCTCAGCACGCCGACCCCAGCAGGGTCGAGCGCCCCGTTGGCGGCGTCGTCGGCAGCCAGGTCGCTCGCGTACTGGCCCACCTTGGTGCCGGACGGGCCCCAGGCCTCCCACGAGTCGAGCGCGCCCTGCACGGCGTCGGCGGTCCGGTGCAGCAACGGGAGCAGGTCGGGATCGGGGTGCGCAGCGATGGGCCAACCCTGGGGCCAGCGCCCATCCCTGGGGCTGCCGGAGCGGCCCTTCGCGATTGCGGCTCTCCTCCGAGGCGCCGAGCGTGGCAGGCTTGAGGCACCATGTCCGTGATCGACCTCGCGGGCTTCGTCGCCGACCTGAAGGATCATGCCGTCGAGCACGGCTTCCACGTGCACGACGAGCGTCACTTCGTCGAGTCGTACTCGCTGCGCCAGACTGGGAGGTCGACATCCACCCCGAGGAGGGGTGCGAGCGGACCGGTCGACCTGCACCTCGCCCTCGACGTCGATCCTCGCGTGCTCTTCGGGTTCGAGGACGCGGTCATGTCGCTCGGCGACGGGGCGTCGGACCCCCCCGACACTTCCGCCTCGCCGCTGCAGTTCAACTGGGCGCTCCCACCCCTGCTCCACCCGCCGGATCTGCTCGTGCTAGCGACCGATCTCGCGGGCGTCGGCGGGCCGGACCTGCCCTCGAGGTGTCGGCCATCGACAGCTACGCGTCGGTCACCGACACGCCGGAGCGGGCGGTGAACGTCGTCGCCCAGCGTCGGTGTCGCTGTTGCGAATCTTTACGGGTAGGAGGGCCCTGCGACATGCTCGACCGCTGCCTCGGCGTGAGCCGGTACCTGCTCGAGCACGCCCCCGCCTGGCTGGGCGGCGACTGACGCTCCCACGGGCCGTACAGAAGCTCTGCGAACGTGCTCCCATGTCGAGACCATGACGTCGCTTGCGGCATGCCGCCGTCGCTGTCAGACTTCGGGGACACATCCCTTGATCTGCGGGAGATCAACATGAAGCTTCGCTCCGTCCTCATGACCGGTGCGCTTCCAGCCACGCTGCTCGCCGTACCGGCGGCCCTCGACGGCGTCAACCGCCATCACGGCCACGACCACCCAGGTCTGGGTGACCAACGCCTACACCTACGGCGCGGGCAACCCGTTCGAGCTTCACCGTCTGCCTCGACGGGTCCCCGCTCGCCAGCCTGTCGACCACCGACACGTCCGGGCCGACCGACGTCACCAGCGGCGACCACGAGGTCGAGGTCTTTGAACCCTCGGCTCCGACTGCAACAGGCAAGCCCAACTTCACCAAGAACATCAACATCCCGGCGACCGCGGCGGTCACGCTAGCGCTGTGGTGGCCCTTCGACAGCAGCGGCACCGTCAACGTGATCCCCGAGGACATGAGCTGCGTGCAGCCCGGGACCGGTCGGGTCACGTTCCAGAACCTGGCCGCGTACGACAGCTCGGACACGATGGACCTCCGAGGCACGCCGCCCGGCGGCACAGACGCTGCCTTGATCGACGCGGATCCAGCAGGCCGACCAGGGCACCAACGTCGTGTCGACCGGCAGCTACACGAACGCGTCGGTCAACTGGAACGGCAGCAACGTCCTCGTCGCCAACGTCGGCCAAGGGATCCTCCCAGTCAGCGAGACCACCCAGGAGATCGTGTACGCCTACGGCGGTGGCGACGGTGCGATCGGTGTGTACATCGCCGAGCCCCCTCGACACCTTGCCCAGTGGCGACCACGGTGGCACCCGCCACCACCGCGGCACCCACGACGACCGTCGCTCCGATCCAGGCGCCAGCTGCCGAACCCGTGAGCGTGCGGCCCGCCCTACACCGGCTGACGCCGCACGCCACCGCCGTCTGCACCGGGGCCGGGTCGCGCATGCGACCCGGCCCCGCCGCGTGAGCGTTCGATGAGCAACCATGAGGGTTCGGTGAGGCCTCTTGACCTCGCCCTCGGCTCACCCCGATGCTGGCGCCATGACCGCTGCCGAACCGGGTTCGATGCTCCGGCCCGCACCTCCACTTCCCCCGGAGCCACCGGCTTCCGACCGGCCCACCCTGGCGGGCGTCGCGATCGCCGGGGCGACGCTGCTCCTGATGCTCGCTGCCCTTGCCGCCAAGCCGGCCAGCTCCTCGTCGGCCTGGTGCTGGTGGCCTTCATCTTCGTCCCCATCGAGCGCCTGTTCCCCCTCCAGCCTCGACGGGTGCTGCGCCAAGGCTGGATGGACGACGTCATCCACTTCTTCGTGAACAACCTGCTCTTGGCGATCGGCGTCGTCGCCGTGGTGGTGGTGTTCGGCGTGGTGCCTCACGCCCTGCGTCGGGTCCGGAACCAGTCGGCGGTGGCGTCCAGCCCACCTGGCTGCAGTTCGTCGAGGCGCTGGCGCTCGCCGAGCTGTGCGCCTACTGGACGCACCGCGCCAGCCACCGCATCCCGGCGCTGTGGCGCTTCCACAAGGTTCACCACTCGATCGAGGACATGGACTGGCTGGCCGCCGTCCGGCTGCACCCGATCGACCAGGTCTTCGCCCGCTCCTGCGTGGTGCTCCCCCTGTTCATCCTCGGCTTCTCACGCGCCACCTCGGGGCGTACCTGGTCATCTCCTCCCTCCACACGCTCCTCATCCACGCCAACGTGAGCTGGGACTTCGGCCCCCTGCAACGCATCGTCACCAGTCCCGCAGGCCACCACTGGCACCACAGCGGCGACCCAGCGGCGCAGCAGCAGAACTTCGCCGCTGAGCTCCCGGTGCTCGACCACGCTCGGCACGCTGCGCCTGCCCCAGGGCGAGCACCCGGCCAAGTTCGGCCTGCCGGAGGCCACACCCGGGGTACCTCGGCGCAGCTCGCCTGGCCATTCCGGCCGGCACGGGCCGCGTCGCCGCCCCGAACGTGGGGCGGGTGGGGATCGAACCCACGACCGAGGGATTATGAGTCCCCTGCTCTGACCACTGAGCTACCGCCCGGAAAACGACAACGAGGACCCGAGCGGGTCCCCAGCATTCGCGTGGCTCCCGGGGGAGAGGCTCGAACTCTCGACCTAGCGGTTAACAGCCGCTTGCTCTGCCAACTGAGCTACCCCGGAAGGATGCTGAACGAGCGATGCTAGCAGCGCCCGCTTTGGGTGCCGATTCACAGGCCCTGGCCTGCGGATCGGCGCCCAGCAGGGGGCGAGGGCGACGACGCAGTCGGGATCAGTCGTTGTCGAGGTAGTCGCGCAGGCGCTGGCGAGCGGGTGGGGTGGCGCAGCTTGGCCAGCGTCTTCGACTCGATCTGGCGGATCCGCTCCCGGGTGACGCCGAACTCGCTTGCCGACCTCCTCGAGCGTGCGCACCTGACCGTCGTCGAGACCGAAGCGCAGGCGCACGACCGCGCTGCTCGCGGTCGTTGAGCTCCTCGAGCGCCTCCTCGATGGCCTCGGTGAGCAACGCGCGCGTCGGCGGCGATGGCCGGCGCGATGGCGGTCGGGTCCTCGACGAAGTCGCCGAGCGAGCTAGTCGTCCTCCTCCCCGACCGGCGTCTCGAGCGACACCGGCTCCTGGGCGATCCGCTGGATCTCGCGCACGCGGTCGGGCGTGAGCTCGACCTTCGCCGCGACCTCCTCGACCGTCGGCTCCCGGCCGAGCTCCTGGAGCATCTGGCGCTGCACGCGCAGCACCTTGTTCATCGTCTCGACCATGTGCACGGGGATGCGGATGGTGCGCGCCTGGTCGGCGATCGCCCGCGTGATCGCCTGGCGGATCCACCACGTCGCGTACGTCGAGAACTTGAAGCCCTTCGTGTAGTCGAACTTCTCGACCGCACGGATCAAGCCCGAGGTTGCCCTCCTGCACCAGGTCGAGCAGCGCCATCCCCCGCCCGACGTAGCGCTTGGCGATCGACACCACGAGGCGCAGGTTGGCCTCGGTGAGCTGGCTCTTGGCCATCTCGCCGTCGCGGGCGACCGCTTCGAGGCTGGTGCGCTCCTCGCGGAGGGATCGGGGTCGTGCCTCCATGCGCTCGGTCGCGTGGAGGCCCGCCTCGATGCGCTGGGCCAGCGTGACCTCCTGCGGCCGGTGAGCAGCGGGACCTTGCCGATCTCCTTGAGGTACATGCGGACGGGGTCGACGGCGGAAGTCGCCTCAGCGGTGGCCCGACTCGACTTCCGTGCGGCGCCCGACCGGTTGCGTGCCCGCTGTCGGACGGCGCCCGTGACCTCGTCGGGGTCGTCGGGGTTGGCGACGGCGTCCGGCCCTTCGAGCAGATCCGGCCGGTCCGCAACCGGCTCGTCGAACTCCTCGATCACCGACTTGACCGGTTAGCGACGGCTGGAGCCTGCCCCGTCGAGTCGAGTTGTCGTGTCGCCTCCGCTGAGGTTCCGACCATCGGCTTGTCGGCGCCGTTGTCGTCCCCCGCTCCAGAGGACGGCATGGATACGTCAGTCATGCCTGCTCCACGTCCCGTTGACGGAGCCAGGCTACCAACTGCCCATCGTCGGTGACTCGAACGCAGATCGGCGCGCAGGTGCTCCAGTCGCAGCTTCAGCCACGACATCGACGGCGCGAAGTCGAGCGGGTCGGCCACGAGCACCGCGCGTCCCGTTCGAGTGCGGCCAGGGCCCAGGGTGCCCGCACGGTCGACCAGCAGCGCGGCCACGTCGACCGGGTCGGCCTCGGTGGGCTCCACGGCGACCCGCGCCAACAGTCCGGCGCCGTCCGGCCCCACGACTTCGGCGGCGACGTGCACGTCTCCCCCGGCGTCGCGCAGCGCCTCGAAGGCCGCCCGGTGCAGCGGGTCGGCGAAGAGCACGCCGTCGAGGAGGCCCATCATGGCCTCGGGCTGGTGGACCGCAGCCCGGAGCGCCTCGGTCTCCACCGCCGCCGCCGAGGTGACCGTCCGGTCGACCGGCGGCGCCTCGGACGGTTGAGACGCCAGGCCGGCTCCGGCACCGCCTCGCGCGCCCACCGGCGCGAAGCCGCCTCGGGCCAGCGGGTCGCGGAGCTGCTCCGCGTCGAGCCGACACCGGTCGGCCACCTCCATCACGTACGGATCGCGCACGAGGTCGCTCGGATGCTCGGCGATGACGGCCAACGCGGCCTCGGCGGCACAGGGCGCGGCCTTCCGGCGTACCGAGCTGCGCCCCCACAAGCACCCGCTCGACACGGTAGCCCAGGAACGGCCGCGCCTCGGCGACGGCCTGGCGCAGCAGCACGGGGTCGCGTCTCGCGAGGTCGGCCGGGTCCGCGCCCTCGGGAAGCTCGACCACACCGACGTCGATGTCGTGGCTGCGCTCCCAGGCGTAGACACGGTCGGCGGCGGCCTTGCCGGCGCTGTCCGGGTCGAAGGCCAGCACGACTCGTCGGGCGAACTTGCGGAGCTGCACGACGTGGTCCTCGGTGAGCGCGGTCCCGCACGTCGCGACCGCCCGGGGCACCTCGGCGGCGGCGAA
>CAWELZ010000011.1:0-16603 GCA_963810075.1 uncultured Actinomycetes bacterium
TGAATAAGTCGAGGTCAGAGCGCCGTAGCGGCTCGGCGAGCGACCTCGGAATGGCCGAGGTGCAGCCTTTGGTGCAGCCACAGCGCGGACAGTTGTGCCGGGCCGGTGCGCCGTTCGGAGCCTTCGATGGACGTCTGCGGACCCCCATGGACTCCCGGCCAGCACGATCCGATCTCGTCGACTGACCGACATCAGATGGTCAGGCCGACCGGCCAGGTGTCGTGCAGCCCTGCGGCCGACCAACTGCTGTGGCTGCCGCGGTGCGTGGATGCGCAGGGCCTTCTTTGACAGGTGCTTGAACCGCGTCTAGGCACCACTTCGATGGGACACGCTGTGACAGCTGGCAGCCTCGCCGCGCATCCTGCGCTGCACCGGTTCGTGGTCGAGGAGGCGCTGCCGGGCACGGGGATAGAGCCGGAGGACTTCTGGGTCGGCCTCGGGTCGATCGTGGAGCACTTCGGGCCGCGCAACGCCGAGCTCCTCTCCGACCGAGAGCGCCTGGAGTCGGAGATCGACGAGTGGCACCGGCACCATCCGGAGGGTCCGAACGGCGATCCCGGATATCGGTCGTTCCTCCGTGAGATCGGGTACCTGGCGGAGGAGCCGGAGCCGTTCACGATCGATACGACGGGTGTCGACGTCGAGGTGGCGGAGCTGGCGGGACCGCAGCTCGTCGTGCCGGTGTCGAACGCTCGCTATGCGCTCAATGCGGCCAATGCTCGGTGGGGTTCCCTCTACGACGCTCTGTACGGCACCGACGCTCTCGGAGACCTGCCTTCGGTGGGGCCGTACGATCCGGAGCGAGGCGACCGCGTGATCGCATGGGCCCGAGCCTTCCTCGATGACGTGGTGCCGCTCCGGGGAGGCTCGCACGCCGACGCACGCCACTACGCCGTCGAGGGCGGGAAAGCTCACGGTGCAGCTCTCCGACGGATCGCTGTCGGGGCTGGCCGAGGCGACGGCGTTCGTCGGCCACCGGGGTGAGTCGACGTCGCCGTCCGCCGTTCTCCTCCGCCATCACGGGCTGCACGTGGAGCTCGTCCTCGACCGCAGCCATCCTGTCGGCGCAGACGACCCGGCCGGCGTGGCCGACGTCGTCCTCGAGTCGGCCGTCACGGTGATCATGGACTGCGAGGACTCGGTCGCGGCGGTGGACGTGCACGACAAGGTCGAGGCGTATCGGAACTGGCTCGGGCTCATGCGCGGCTGACCTCGAGGTCGACGTGGCGACGAGCACCGGAACGACCCGGCGACGGCTGGCCGATGACCGCACCTACACCGGCCGTGACGGTGCCGACCTGGTGCTGGCGGGCCGGGCGCTGATGTTCGTCCGCAACGTCGGGCTCCTCATGACCACCGATGCACTGCGCGACGGAGCCGGACGAGAGGTGCCGGAGGGGATCCTCGACGCCGTGATGACCGTGCTCGCAGCGGTGCACGACCTCCGCAAGGACCGCCCTGCGAACTCGCGCACTGGTGCCGTCTACGTGGTGAAGCCCAAGTTGCACGGCCCCGCCGAGGCGACATTCACCGACGAGCTCTTCACCCGGGTCGAGTCCCTCCTCGGCCTCCCGGCCCGCACGGTGAAGATCGGCCTGATGGACGAGGAACGGCGGACGAGCGCGAACCTCGCCGCGTGCACACAGCGCGCTCGCCGACCGGGTGGCGTTCATCAACACGGGGTTCCTGGACCGCACCGGCGACGAGATCCACACCTCGATGGCGGCGGGGCCGATGGTCCCGAAGGCCGCCATGAAGGCCGAGCCGTGGTTCGGGGCCTACGAGGACCGCAACGTCGCCATCGGCTTGGCCTGCGGGTTCCGGGGACGGGCCCAGATCGGCAAGGGGATGTGGCCCGCTCCCGATCGCATGGCGGCGATGCTCGAGGAGAAGATCGCCCACCCGCAGGCTGGCGCGAGCTGCGCCTGGGTGCCCTCCCCCACGGCGGCGACGTTGCACGCCACCCACTACCACCGCGTCGACGTAGCGGCACGACAGGCGGAGCTCGCCGGTCGGACGACGCCGCCGCTCGACGCGCTGCTGACCGTTCCCCTCGTCGATCCGCTGGCCATCGATCCCGAGACCCGCCGCCGTGAGCTCGAGAACAACGCGCAAGGGATCCTCGGCTACGTGGTGCGCTGGGTCGATCAGGGTGTGGGCTGTTCGAAGGTGCTCGACATCGACGACGTCGCCTTGATGGAGGACCGGGCGACCTGTCGCATCTCCTCCCAACATCTGGCCAACTGGCTGCTGCACGGTGTCGTCACCGAGGCCGAGGTCCTCGATGCGCTGCGGCCATGGCGGTCGTGGTCGACGAGCAGAACGCCGGCGACCCCGATGTACGTCGCCGATGGCCCCCGGCTTCGATGGCCTCGCGTTCACTGCCGCCTGCGAGCTCGTGTTCCGAGGGCGTCGAGCAGCCGTCCGGCTACACCGAGCCGATCCTCCACGCCCACCGGCTCCTCGCCAAGGCCCGACCGACGGGCCTCGGGTGACGGATCCGGCCTCCTCGGCCGAACGGCGTCACGGCACACCTGGCGGAGCGGTCGACGCCCCCACGCCTCGCACTGCGTGGGGGCGCGCCGCTCAGACCTCGGTGTAGGTGATGTCGTCGCGGGAACGCGATCCGGTGGTGTAGTCCTCCGGGAAGAACGAGCCTTCGGCCTCTCGGAACGGGGAGTCGTTGCGGTTGTGGGGGATGGAGTACACCCAGTCGAACGCACAGACGCGCTTGGCGATGAGCCACGAGCCGTCGCGCTTCTCGAAGCGGTCGACGTACCTGAGCCCGAGGACCATGTCGGTGGCGTGCCCGTCGGCGTCGGGGTGGCTGATGTGGTGGGCGACGCAGTAGGTGTCGACCTGGGCCATGTCGCCGTCGAGGCGGATGTGGGGCAGAGCGATGAAGTGCATCGTCTGCGCGTAGTGGCCGACCGCCTTCGGGCACCCACTTGGCGAACTCGGCGCCCGTTCCCCGGAACGCGTTGTGGTCGTCGAACCCGTCGGGGTGGTAGCAGGACGCCATCAGCTCCTCGTCGAGGCGGTCGGTGCCGCGGGCCAGACGCTGGATCACGTCGGTGATCTCCGCCCGGGCGATGAGCTCGTCGACTGAGATGGTCATGGTCAGGTTCCTCCTGTTGCGCCGCACCACTCGTCGAGGTTGCGGTGCAGGTTGATGATCCGGCACTCCTCGGCGGACAGCGCGAGGTGCTTCAGGCCCGGTTGGTGCAGGCCTCGTTGGGCGGTCTTCATGATCGCGACGTCCTGGTTCATCACGAACCCGACGTCGGTGTCGGCGTCGATCTCGGCCGTCAACGGCTGGCTCCGCGGCGCGTCGGGAGCGACTCGGTTGAACGTCATCATCACGAACTGGCAGTCGTCGGGGGTGAGACCGGGCCGGGACGACAGCACCGAGAACATGTCGGGCATGACCAGCAGGGAGGCGTTCGGGAAGAGGTTGTACTGCGAGATCGCGGTGATGCGGACGTTGTCGTGCATGGTGATGTCGACGCCCCGGTCGGCGCAGTGGTCGATGATGCCCTCGGGCGATGACGTCCTGGACGGTCTCGCCGTCGGGGATCTCGGGCATGGGTGCGCCAGCCGCCAGACCGAGGCGCTGGCCCATGTTGTTCATCCAGGTGTCCCACACGACCTCGGGGGCCACGTTGCGTCCGAGTCGGGGCGAGGGGACGCCGTAGTTCTGGTACGACATGCCGTGGCGGTGCCACAGCTTCTGGGGGGCGTCGACGTCGTCGACGTGGCCCAACATCTCCCGGTGGATCCCCTGGATGTGGTAGGTCTCGGAGAAGCCCTCGGCCACCACCTTCCAGTTGGCCGGCATGGGCGACACCACCAGCGACTGGCACCGGTACTCGTCGATCGGGCACCACGACAGGTCCTCGGGGATGCCTTCGAGCCACTCGTCGAGCCCCATGGCGTCCAGGTCGAGGTTCACGAACACCATCGGCCCGTAGGTGTCGACCTGGGCGGGGATCAGCGCGTACTCGTCGTTGTCGATGACGCCGAAGCCCTTGCGGTTGGGCACCTGGCTGAGGCGGCCCTCGGTGGTCCACGCCCACCGGTGGTAGGGGCAGCGCAGCTCCGAGAGGCCCGAACCGGTGCCCTGGCAGATGGCGTTGCCCCGGTGGCGGCATGCGTTCTGGAAGGCCCGCAGCTCGCCGTCCTGTCCCCGCACGACGAGGATGGAGATCCAGCCGGCCCGGTACTCGTAGAAGTCGCCGGGCTCGGCCACGTGGTCGAGCGAGCAGGCGATCTGCCAGGCGTGGGGCCAGACCTTCTCGGCTTCGATCGCCGCCCACTGCGGTGAGATGTACCGGTCGACGGGGACGAGCGTGGGGCCCTCGGCGGTCGACGCCGGAGGCGGTGATGGCGAGGCCCTCGAGGCTCTCGGTCCTGGTACGGGTCGTCGAGCAGGGTCATCGGATCCCCTTCGCGTTGGTGATGCTGCCGGAGCGGACGAGCCCGCCGGGGCGGGCGCCGGTGTCGGTGTCGTGGCGACGGGTCACCGTGCCCGCGACCAATGTGGCCACGTAGCCCTGCGCCTCCTGCACGAGGCGAGGCGCGCCGCTCGGCAGGTCGTGACGGAACTCGGGTGCGTGCAGCGTGAGCCGGTCGAGGTCGATCACGTTGAGATCGGCCCGCAGTCCGGGGGCGACCACGCCACGATCGGTGAGGCCGTAGAGGTCGGCGTTGTTCTTGGTCAGCTTGTGCACGACCGTCTCGATCGGGAGCTTCGGTCCCCGGGACCGGTCCCGTGCCCAGTGGGTGAGCATGTAGGTGGGCGTGCTGGCATCGCAGATCATGCTCACGTGGGCTCCGCCGTCACCGACGCCCAGGACGGTGGCCGGGTGCAGGAGCATCTCCCGGATGGGGCCCATGTTCAGGTCGCTGTAGCCCACCAGCGGCTTCATGAGCAGCTCGTGGCCCTCGCGACGCAGGAGCATGTCGTAGAGCATGTCGTAGGGGGGTCGACCCTGGCGGGCGGCCTCTGCGGCCACGGACGCCTCGGGCCCCGGCTCGTAGTCGGGCGGATCGCCGAGCTCGAAGATCCGCTCGAGTCCCATGTTCATGTACGAGGGCAACGGGACGAGGTCGGTCCTCGCCCAGGATCGCGGCCCGCACGCCGGGCTTGCGCAGCTCGGCCACCCGATCGGCGAGGGGGAGGTCCATCAGCGCCTGGTAGGTGGGTCGGGTCTTGAACGGGTGGAAGCCCTGGAGTCCCATCAGGAGGCCGATGGGTCGGCCCGTGACCTGCGGGCGGAGGGGGATCCCGTCGGCGTGTGCTTCGCGCGGCGACCTCGAGCAGGCGCTCCCAGTCGCGGGGTGCCACGTCGTGCTGGAGGAGGCCGTAGGTGATCGGCCGGCCGGTCTCGGCGGCCAGGCGACGCATCCAGGCGATCTCCTTGTCGGGGGCGGACATGTCCTCGCCCTGGATGCCGGCGGGCGCCAGCTCGAACACGCCCCGACCGACCGCGGCGAGGGCTCGGCCCAGCATGAACAGCTCGTCCTCGGCGGCGAAGGTGCCGGGCACCGGCTCGCCGTCGACGGCCTTGTGCAAGATGGTGCGGGAGGTCGACACACCTGCAGCGCCGGCTTCGACCGCCTCCCGCACGATCCCCGCCATGCGATCGATGTCATCGGGCGTGGCCGGTTCGTTGCGAGCGCCCCGCTCCCCCATCACGTAGGCCCGGATGGCGCTGTGCGGCGCGAGGGCAGCGACGTCGAGGGCTTTCGGGGTGGCATCGAGGGCGTCGAGGTACTCCGGGAAGGTCTCCCACGCCCACTCGATGCCGTCGTGGAGGGCGGTGCCGGGGATGTCCTCGACGCCTTCCATCAGCCCGATGAGCCACTCGTGCTTGTCCGGCGCAACGGGGGCGAAGCCGACACCGCAGTTGCCGAGCACCAGGGTGGTGACCCCGTGCCAGCTGGTGGGCGAGAGCGTGGGGTCCCACGTGACCTGGCCGTCGTAGTGGGTGTGGATGTCGACGAAGCCGGGGGTGATCACCAGGCCGGTGGCGTCGATCTCCTCGGCGTCCGGTCGCTCTCGACGGTGCCCACCTCGACGATGGTTCCGTCCGAGACGGCGATGTCGGCGACGCGGGGCGCCGATCCCGTCCCGTCGACCACGGTCCCCCCGCGGATCACGATGTCGTGCATTCTTCCCCCTGTTGTCGTCATGCGATGGCTCCTCGCTGTCGCAGCGCTTCGAGCTCGTCGGTCCCGGCCACCCCCCATTCGGTGAGCACCTCGTCGGTGTGTTGACCGCAGTGTGCGGGCGGGCGGGCGATGGTGGCTCCGGTCCTCGAGAACCGTGGCGCCGGCGCCGGCTGCACGATGCCCTCGAGCTCCACGAACGTCTCTCGGGCCACGTTGTGAGGGTGGTTCGGTGCCTCGCCGAGCGTCAGCACCGGCGCAACGCAGGCATCGGTGCCGTCGAAGACCGAGGCCCACTCGTCGCGCGTCCGTGTCCGGAAGATCTCCGCCAGCCGCTCCTTGCGGCGGGACCACGTGGACGCATCCATCGAGGTGCCGGCGAACTCGGGGTCGTCGGTCAATCCGAGGCCAGCCAGCAGTTCGGCGTAGAACTGGCGCTCGATGGCCCCGACCGACACGAACCTGCCGTCGGCGCACTCGTACACCTCGTAGAAGTGAGCGCCGGAGTCGAGCAGGTTGCTCCCCCGCTCGTCGCGCCAGGCCCCCATCGCCATCATCCCGTGGATGAACGTGGTCAGCGCCACCGTTCCGTCGAGCATCGACGCGTCGATGACCTGGCCCTGTCCGGAGGTGCGCGACTCGAGGATCCCGCAGACGAGCCCGAAGGCCATCAGCATCCCTCCCCCACCGAAGTCGCCGACGAGGTTGAGCGGGGGTTGAGGCCGTTCACCGGGCCGGCCGATCGCTCCCAGGGCGCCGGCGATGGCGATGTAGTTCATGTCGTGTCCGGCCATCTGGGCCATCGGGCCGTCCTGGCCCCAGCCGGTCATGCGCCCGTAGACCAGGCGGGGGTTGCGTTCGAGGCACGGCTCGGGGCCGATCCCGAGACGCTCGGCGACCCCGGGCCGGAAGCCCTCGATGAGGGCGTCGGCCTTCTCGACGAGAGCGAGGACCGTCTCCACCCCGTCGGCGTGCTTCAGGTCGACCCCGACCGAACGCCGGCCCCGGTTCATGATCTCCTTCGGCGGGTGCTCCGGATCACCCCCGACGACGGCGGCGGCGCGGTCGACCCGCACGATGTCGGCGCCGAGATCGGCGAGCATCATCGCGGCGAAGGGACCCGGGCCGATCCCGGCGATCTCCACGACCCGCACTCCGGCGAGTGGTCCCATGTCTGCGGCCTCCTGGTGACGGTGGTGACGTGACGGCGTGCGCCGTCGTGGATCTAGGCCTTCTTCAAGAAGTTGGCGGCGCGGAGCCGGTTGGACTCCTCGGACATGGTGACGAAGGGGGTGTTCTGCATCTCGGCGGCCAGCACCAGCTCCATCTGGTCGAAGGCGGTCGCGTTGATGAACCGCTTCGTCATGGACACCGCGGCGGTGGCGCACTCCGCCACGTCCTCGGCGATGCCGTACACCTCCTGACGGAGCGTCTCCGCCGGGAACACGTCGCACACCATGCCCAGCGCCTTCGCCTGCACAGCCGGGATCTTCCGGCCGGTGAGGAAGATCTCCTTCGCCTTGTAGGGGCCGACCATGCTGGGCACGAACAACAGCGTTCCGAGCTCAGGAGGGAACCCGAGCTTGAGGAAGTTCGGCCAGAAGGTGGCGGACTCGGCCGCGTAGACCATGTCGCACGCCATCGACAGGGAGAAGCCTCCGGCGACGGCCCAGCCCTCGACCATGGCGATGATCGGGGTGCTCATGGTGGTCATCGTCCGGATGAGGGTGAGGCCCTCGACCCAGCCTTGACGTACTGCGTCGATGGACCGGTCGCTCGGGGAGTCGCCTCCGACGTTGAGGTTGGCGCCGGAAGAGAAGTTGCCGCCGGCGCCGGTGAGCACGATCACCCGGGCGTTCGGATCGGTCTCGTACTGGCGGAACAGATCGGTCAGCCGCGCCCAGGTCTCGGGCACGAAGGAGTTGATCTTCGCCGGCCGGTTCAGGGTGACCGTGGCCACGCCGTTGTCATCGAGCTCGGTCAGGATGTCGTCGTTCACGTGGTCTCCGGGAGTGGGGCGCGGAGGCGTACGCCTCCGGCGTCGATGTGTCGGGGGGTCCGTGGCTCGTTCACGCGACGACGCCGTCGCTGCGGAGCCGGTGGATGGCGTCGGCCATGCCGATCTCGGTGAGGACCTCGTCGGTGTGCTGACCGAGGGCTGGCGCACCGTCGGCCAGCGATGCAGCGGTCTGTCCGAACGCCACCGGATGGCGGGGGATTCGAGTTCGTCCGACGACGGGATGATCACGTTCGACGAACATCCCGACGGCTTGGGCGTGCTCATCGTCGGGCAGGTCCGCGGGTGCCACGACCATGGCGAACGGCAGCCGGTACTCGTCGAAGCGTGCGGTTGCTTCAGCCTGGGTCAGGTTGGAGGCCATGGCGTAGCACATGTCGATCATCTCGGCGGTGAGCTCGGGGTGCTGGTCGCGTTGCGCTCTCGTCGCGATGCGAGGGTCCTTGATGAGGTCGACGTCGAGGGCTTCGCACATCCTCACGAAGTCGTCGTCGCTGGTGGGCACGACGATCCCCCACCCGTCGCGGAACGTCATCGGTTCGAGCCCTCCGACGACCCTCGAGTCCCGAGTGCCGTCGCTGTCGAGGAGCACCTCGTTGCCGGCTGAGTCGACCCACAGGAACGAGACCGCCGCGTCGGCCATGGCGAGGTGGACGTGTTGCCCTCCGTCGCCGCGCTCTCGGGCGAACAGCGCGGCGGTGATCGCCTGCGAGGTGAAGAGCGAGGCGACCTTGTCAGCGACTGCTTGGCGGAGGAGCACCGGAGCGGGGCGCTCGGGGTCGGACTGGTTCATCGCGACGCCTGAGTAGGCCTGGATGGCGGTGTCGTAGGCACTGCGGTCGGCGTAGGGGCCGACGGGGCCGTATCCGGATACCGAGACGTAGATCAGGTCCTCGTTGACCTCCCGGAGGGCGTCGTAACCGAGCCCGAGGCGTTCCATGACACCGGTCCGGAAGTTCTCGACCACCACGTCGGCCTCGGCCGCGAGCCGGCGGGCGATCTCGACAGCCTCGGGGTGGGCGAGGTCGAGGGCGATCGAGCGCTTGCCGCGGTTGCAGGTCACGAACAGGGCGCTCATCTGGTTGACGGAGACGCCGAGCCAGCGGGCGATGTCACCGATGCCGGGCCGCTCGACCTTCACCACCGACGCGCCTTGGTCCGCCAGCAGGGCGACGGAGTACGGCCCACTCACCGCGATGGAGAAGTCGAGGATCTTGACGCCCCGCAAGGGCGCACCGAGATCGGACCGGTTCTCCGCACCAGCGGGCGTGGTTCGCTGCACACCTTGATCAGACGTCATCGGGGCCTCCACTCGTGAGTCCTGTTCCACCCCGTCCCCACGGGTGGTGGCGAGTGAGCCGGCCTCGGGCCCCGTAGCGCCAGGTCCGGCGTCGGCCCATTCGCCGAGTTCCCGCCCTGGGACACACTGTACCAAATAGTTCGAGGAGGTACAGTTTCATACCGCACTTCTATGGAGGGCGTCGCGTCATGCCGGTGGGTTCTGGCCGAAGGTTGCAGACTTGGACTCGTCGAAGGCGGTCTCGTGCTGGCCCGCCGTGTCCGGATACGGCAGTGTTCAGCAGGGCTTCCGGGCACGGCGACATCCGACACGCCGTGCCCAACCGAACGCGGAGCCACCTGGCCCCGCTCCACCGCAGTCCAGATCGGAACCCTCAATGGCGAAGCAGCGCGACCGGAGTCGGCCATCGACACGGGTTCCCGCGACCCTCGAGAACCAGGAGCTGCTCCAGAAGCGGGTGGAGGAGATCGCCACCCCGCACCAGGCGCTGCTGCTGGCCCTGTTCATCTACGTCGAGGGCGCCGGGCGCCACGCCGACACGCTCATGACCCGCGTCGTCCAGAAGTGGGAGCTCGACAGTGCCCAGATGAGCGTCCTGTTCGCACTCTGGTGCACTCCCGAGCCGCACCGTCAGTCCCCGACCGTGCTGCACCGACAGCTCATCCAGAGCCCGAGCGGGATCAGCCACACCTTGCGCCGCCTCACCGCCGCCGGGCTCACCCGCCGGATCCGTGATCCACTCGACGGTCGTTCATGGCACGTCGAGCTGACGCCGTCCGGCGTCGAGGTCGCCCGGTCGGCCACCGACGAGCTGGTGTCGACCCTCACCGGCGTGTTCGACGGCCTGACTGCGGCCCAGGTCGATCGCCTGGCTGACGCTCAACGAACGATCGTCGAGGTCCTGGCATCGTCGGATCTCGCCCACCCTGCGTCGTCACGACCGGGCTCGACGCGAGGGGATCCGCCTACGCTGACCCCGGCGCGTGAGGTCCCGTCTCTCCAGGGGATCCTGCCGGGCGGCCCGGCCAGTCAGCCCTCGGTGACCGATCGAAAGGCATTGACCAGCTGGTCGAGGTAAGCCCGCCTCGCGATCGCCGCGTCGGGAAAGGCGGTTGCGACTCGGACATCGGTCACGCCCGCGTCCACGAGCGGTCTGATGCTCGCAGTCGTTGCGTCGACGTCGAGGTCCCCTGCATCGTTCACCGCCGCACGGGCATTGCCCTGCACCTGGAGCGTGGCGGGGTCTCCGCCCTCGTCGACGATGAGCTGTCGCATCTGTTGGATCCCCGATGCGGGGTCGGCCGCCGCCGGACCCCAGGGGATCCAGCCGGTTCCGAACCGGACGAGGCGACGAGCGACCGCTCGGTTCGCGGTACCGCTGACCCAGATGGGCACCCCACCGGTCTGGACCGGCTTGGGCATCTGGTGGATGTCCGCGAACTGGAGGCTGGAGGAGCTGTAGGACGCGCTCTGTTCGGTCCACAGGGTGCGGCAGATGTCGAGGGTCTCGTCGAGGATCCGGCCCCGTTCGGCGAAGTCGAGCCCGGCCACGTCGTACTCCTCCTTCTGCCATCCGACACCGACGCCGAGGTCCAGGCGGCCCCCGGAGATGACGTCGAGGGTGGCGGCGGTCTTGGCCAGCACCGCCGGTCGCCGCAGCGCAGCGAGCAGGATGGCGGTGCCGAGGCGGATGCGATCGGTGGTCGCAGCGATGGCGCTCAGGACCGTGAGGGGCTCGAGCCATGTTCCGTCGGGGCTGGTCGGTTGGCGTCCGCCGGTGGTGCCGCCGACCTTGGGGTCGGCGTAGGCCGCCTCGGGTGAGGGGCCGAAGGCGATGTGGTCCGACACGACGAGGCGGTCGATGCCGGTGACGTCGAGGTCATGGGCGAGCCGCAGCATCGCTGCGATGTCGAGGGGACCTTCGGCGAAGGTCCTGATCTGCACGGAGATCTGGGGGGTGGGGATGTCTGGGTGTGCTCCTCTGATCTGGCCCCACTTGGAGGGGTAGTGCTCGTCTGATTTGGCCCCACCGTTGGTGGCGGCTGGCGTGTGCGGATGACGAAGAGGTCGAAGGTGCAGCTCTACGAGCAGATCCGCCGCTGTCCATGACCGGGAGAACTTGTCGATCCGGGAGCTGGCGCGTCGTTTCTCGGTGCATCGCCGTGATGTGCGTGCTGCGCTCGACTCGGCGGTGCCGGCGCCGCGGAAGACGACCGTGCGGTCGGCGCCGAAGATGGACGAGTTCAAGGTGGTGATCGACGCCTGGCTCGAGGCGGACCGGTCGTTGCCGGTCAAGCAGCGGCACACGGCCCGGCGGGTGTGGCAGCGCCTGGTCGACGAGCACGGCGCGGACGTGGGCGAGTCGACCGTGCGCAAGTACGTGAAGGTGGTCCGCGAACGCCAGGAGACCCCGCTGGTCGAGGTCGCGGTCCCTCAGCATCACCCGTTGGGTGAGGAGGGCGAGGTCGACTTCGGGTCGATCCACGTGTACCTGGCCGGCGCGCTGACCGAGGTCGCGATGTTCATCATGCGGCTCTCGGCGTCGGGGCGAGCGTTCCCGGTCGCGTACTTGAATGAGGCCCAAGAGGTGTTCCTCGATGGCCACGTTCGGGCCTTCGAGCACTTCGGCGGGATCCCCGCTCGGGTGCGCTACGACAACTTGAAAGCTGCGGTGGTCAAGGTCCTCAAGGGCCGGGACCGGGTCGAGTCGGACCGGTTCGTGGCCCTGCGTTCGCACTACGGGTTCGAGTCGTTCTTCTGTCTGCCCGGGATCGGCGGGGCGCATGAAAAGGGTGGCGTCGAGGGTGAGATCGGCCGGTTCCGTCGCCGCCACCTCGTCCCGATCCCGAGGGTCGCGTCGATGGCCGAGCTCAACGAGTTGCTCGTCGCCGCGGCTCTCGTCGATGACCGCCGCCACATCGCGCATCGGCGGATCACCGTTGGTGAGCACTTCGACCTCGAAGCCGGTGTGCTGCGGGCGCTGCCCATGGAGCGTTTCGATGTGGGCGTGGTCGCCTCGAACCGGGTCGACACCAAGTCAAGGGTGTGTGTCCGCCAGGTCCACTACTCGGTCCCGGTGCGCTACGTGCGCCAACGCCTCGACGTTCGTGTCAGCGCCGAGACCGTCGAGGTCCTCGACGGTCCCCGGGTCGTTGCCGTCCACCCGAGGGGCCGCAAGGGCGACGAGGTGTTGGTGTTGGACCACTACCTCGAGGTCCTCGCCCGCAAACCCGGCGCCATGCTCTCGGCCACACCGCTGGCCCAGGCCCGAGCGTCGGGGACGTTCACCGCGACCCACGAACGGTTCTGGGCCCAGGCCCGCCGCCGGCTCGGTGACGCAGACGGCACCCGGGCCATGGTCGACGTTCTCCTCGCGCATCGCAGCCTGACCACCGGCGCTGTCGTCGCTGGCATGACCCGGGCTCTGAGCGCCGGCAGCGTCGATGCCCAAGTCGTGATCGTCGAGGCCCGCCGAGCCGCTCACGAACACCAGCCGGTCGCACCCGTCATCCCGATCGGCACCCACACCGGCTTCGACCGACCCAAACCCTCCCTGGCCAGCTACGACCAACTTCTGGAGAACACCCCATGACCACCACCAGCGACGCCGCTGCGACCGCGTCGATCGCGGCCGCTGCCCGCGAGCTCAAGTTGCCCGTCGTGCGCACCGACGCCGCCCACCTCGCAGCCGACGCAGAACGCTCCAAGCTGTCCTACCTCGGGTTCCTCGCCGAGATCCTCGAAGCCGAAGTCGATGCCCGCACCGAACGCCGCCGAGCGCGACGCATCCACGACGCCAAGTTCCCCCGCATCAAACGCCTCGCCGACTTCGACCTCGACGCCGCACCCACCGTCGAACCCGCCGTGATCGCCACCCTCGCCGCCGGCGCCTACATCACCTCCGGCGACCCCGTTGTCCTGCTCGGCGACTCCGGAACCGGCAAATCCCACCTGCTCATCGGACTCGGTCTCGCCGCCTGCGAAGCCGGGCTCCGGGTCCGCTACGTCACCGCCGCCCAACTCACCAACGAACTCGCCGAAGCCGCCGACGAACGCCGCCTGTCCCGCCTCGTCGCCCGCTACGGGCGCCTCGATCTGCTCTGCCTCGACGAGCTCGGCTACGTCCAACTCGACACCCGCGGCTCGGAGCTGTTGTTCCAGATCCTCACCGAACGCGAAGAGAAGTCCTCGATCGCGCTCGCCTCGAACCTGCCCTTCAGCGAATGGGGTCAAGTCATCCCCGACGCCCGCCTCGTCGCCGCCATCGTCGACCGCGTCACCTTCAACGCCCACATCATCGAGACCGGCACCGAGTCCTACCGGCTCCGCTCCACCCGACAACGCCGCACACGTGGGGCCAAATCAAACGAGCACCCTGGGGCCAATCTCGGTTGACATTCCCAGATGTCGGTCACTGCTCGTACTCCTTGAATGTCGAATCTGATGACGGGCGAACCACGCCGCCCTGCCTCACAACGGGTGCTGGCCAGCCGTCACGGGGATCTCCACACCGGTCACGCCTCGGCCCCGCTCCGAACAGAGGAACAGGACCGCCTCGGCGATGTCCTCGGGGTCGACGTGGCGGCGCAAGCGCAGCCGTCTGGGCCATCCGGGTCGACACCGCATCGGGTGTCTCTCCGGTGCGGCTCGCCACCAGGCCGAACATCTGGTCGAGCGGCTCGCCCGTGATGTAGCCGGGTGTCACCACGTTCACCCGGGTGCCGTGCGGCCCCAGCTCCTTCGCCATGGTCTTGGAGGCGGTCACGGCGGCAGCCTTGGTGGACGTGTAGGCGGCGTGGCGCGCGGGGATCGAGTGCGTGCTGAAGCTGCTGACGTGGACGATCGACCCCCCGCCGCGTGTCGCCATCGAACGGGCGGCACGACGGCTGACCTCCATCGTGCCGACCACGTTCACCTCGAAGGCGTGGCGCCACATATCCCAGTCGGCGTCGTCGATGGTGATCTGGCCGCCTCCGGCGGTGGCCACGGTCACCAGGGCGTCGACACCACCGAGGAGGCCGACCGCCTCATCGACCAGTCTCTGCAGCGAGCTCGGATCGGCGAGGTCGGAGACGATGGGCTCGACACGGCGCCCCGTCTCGGTCGCGATCTCTGCGGCGAGCTCCGTCAGGGGCTCGCGACGGCGAGCCGACACCACCACGTCGGCGCCGTCTCGGGCGAACGCCAGCGCACAGGCCTTCCCGAGCCCGGGGCCGGCTCCCACGACCATCGCGACCTTGCCCGTCAGGTCCCGTCGAACCTCCGTGTCGGCCATCTCTTCACGTCTCCTCATCGGTGCGTCCGCACCATCGACAGCACATCTCGGACTCACCAGCGCGGCGTTCAGGGCCCGGGATCGAGGGCCCGGCGCATGGCGTCAGGTGTGGCCGTGGCTCAGGGCCCGACGACAGGGCGATCTTCGGCGAACTGAAGGTGGTTGTCGCGCCGAGAGAAGCGCCAGCCGTCGGGGGTGCGGCGGTACTGATCGAGGTAGCGGATGGCCATCACGTAGTCGAGCTTCCCGCTGCCGTCATCGGCATCGTGGATGTGATGGGCCAGGCAGTAGGTCTCACCGGTGCCGGTGTCGCCGTCGAGCTCCACGTAGTGGTTTGCGACGATGTGCAGGGTCACGTCGTAGATCGACAGTCCGCCGAACGCGGTGGCGATGTCCTCGGGTCCGGTGCGCACCCGGAGGGGTTCGTCACTCCCCCGCTCGAACAGTCGCAGCATCCCGTCTGGTGCGAAGCAGGCGCCGGCAGCCGGACCGTCGACCCGGTCGGCAGCTCGGGCGTAGTCGTCGACCAGCCGTCGGATGGCCATCCGGTCAGCCAACTCGTTCAGATCGAGGTCTCCCGTCATCGGACCGATCCGTAGGTGCGATGGACCGTGGCACTCGCGTTCGTCACCACTCGAGCTCCCTGCGTCGCGAGGGCGTCTTCATCAGTCGCCAGTCGTCACCGTGCGGAACTGAACCCTGCACAGTCGAATAGTTCGATACGGTACCATATGACAGCGGCCGCCCGCTGGTCCAGCGTGGTGCCACGAGACCCGAGGCGGTGGCCAGGTCGGGGTGACGGAACGGGGGATCTGATGACGACGCCAGATGACGGATGGGGACGGTCCGAGTTCGTGGACACCGGTGGGCTCCGGGTCCACGTCCGAACACTCGGCGACCCGGAGGCTCCGCCGGTGCTGCTGCTCCACGGGTTTCCTCAGGACTCCTGGATGTGGCGTCACCAGGCACCGGTGCTCGCCGAGCACTACCGGGTGATCGCTCCTGACACCCGCGGGTTCGGTCACACGGAGAAGACCCGGATCCGGGTGACCCGAGAGGTGCTCGCCAACGACCAGGTCGACCTGCTCGACGCCCTCGACATCGAACAGGCGGCGCTCGTCGGCCACGACTGGGGCGGGATCATCGCGTTCAAGGCGGCTCTGGAGCACCCCGAGCGGTTCAACCGTCTCGCTCTGATCGACACGCTCACCTCGGTCTGGACCCCGGCGGGCATCCATGGCTACTGGTTCAAGTGCGAGCCCCTGGCCGAGACGTTCTTCGAGCGCCACGGGCGCGCCTACATCCGCTCGGTGTTCGGCGCAGAACCCCATGAGTACGGAGGCCCGCCGGAGGCGCCGTGGGTGCCGGCGGAAGGCGGCGAAGCGATGACGGGGTGGGACCCGAAGCGCTTCTACACACCGGAGGACGTCGACCACTACGCCGAGGTGTTCGACGATCCGGGCGCGTGGTTCAACGCCATCCAGTACTACCGCAACGCACTGCCGTTCCACTTCGAGCACGACGGACGATTCGAGTTCGCCTCGAACCTCGAGGTCTCCGAGATCTGGCACCACCCGCTCAGCACCCACCCCGAGCGACGTCGGTTCCCCGTGTTCGCGCCCGAGGACTGGCACAAGCAGTACCACCAGCCGACCCTCTACCTGTTCAGCCCCTTCCTGGTACCGAAGGCGTTCGAGGACGGCATGCCCGACGACGACTACATGGTCGACGGGAACCCCTACGCCGACTCGTTCCTCAGGCACTTCCCCGACCTGCGGTGCCGAGGAGCCATGACCGGACACTTCGTGCCCGAGGAGGACCCGGAGCGCACCAACGAGGT
>CAWELZ010000012.1:0-475367 GCA_963810075.1 uncultured Actinomycetes bacterium
CCGGGCGCGGTCGGGACCCCCACCGACGTAGGTCAGCGTGGCCTCGGGCACCTCGCCGAGCGCGGCGAGCAGGGTGAAGACGCCCTTGCGCTCCTCGATGCGGCCCACGTAGCCGACCCGCAGCGGGCCGGCTCCATCGCCGGATTCGGTGTCGTCCACCGGCCGGAAGCGCTCGACGTCGACCCCGAGGCCCAGGTTCACGACCGTCCCGCGGAACCCCTTCTTCGCGAGGATGTCGGCGACCTCGCCGTTGCACGTGTGCACCGTGCTGGCTCGGCGCAGCGCGGCGCGCTCGAACCAGCGAAACGGCGACCGGGTAGCGCTTGTCGAGGTTCTGCGCGCTGTACAGCAATGCCGGGGCCCGCACGCCGGCGAGCTTGGCCAGCAGCAGGACCTCGAACGTCGCCAGTGCGGCCGGCTCCTCGTGGATGTCGAGGACGTCGGGCGGGCGCGCGCGCAGCTCACGCCAGATCGGAACGGGGTTGTAGACGAAGAAGAATGGGTGGTGCCCGACGGTGCGGGCGGCGACCACCGGTTCGTCGGGATCGGGGCGCAGCCGGACCGTCTCGCCGCCTTCGTTCCAGGCGCGGGCGGCCACCACCGTCACGTCGCAGCCCGAGCTCGCGGAGCTCGGCGTCCCGCCGGCGCCAGGCCGTCGACGACCGCCGAGTGGTACATGCGCAGCACGCGGGGTCGGTGGGCGTTCACCGCACCAGCTCCGCCGCGAGCTCGGGGCGGGGCTCGCGCTCGCGTGCCTCGGCGCCGATGGCCAGGCCGATCAGCAGGAACGGGAGCGTGTTGGGTCCGGCCGCCCAGAAGATGTCGACCATGGTGGCCAACACCCGCAGGAGCAGCACCATCCAAGCCAGCTCGGCGTACGGCGACTGGCACCGCCGGCAGATCCGGAACAGCGCCCACAGGAACACCAGGAAGGCGACCAGGCCGACGAGGCCCACCGACGACAATTCGTCGATGAACAGGTTGTGCGGCTCGGTCGCTGGGCGCGCTCGGCTTCGTGAACCACTTCGGGCCCGGCACCGAAGACGGGATGCGGCTTGATGACCTCCGAGAACGTCGTGCGAAAGGTCGCGTCCCGCGAGCCGATCGAGCCGTACTTGTAGTTGTTGCCTTGGTGCTGCGCCGACTCGCTTTGGAACGACACGAACCCCGACGGCGCCCAAGCCGATCGCGGCGACCAGGAAGAGCGGCGCGGCCCGGCGGAGCCGGTGGAGGCGCTGGTGCCAGGTGTGCTGGATCGCGAACACCACGAACACCAGCAGCAGGGCGAGGATGGCGCCGCGCGACTGGGTCGCGGCGAGCCCGACCAGGATGAGGGCCCCGGCCAGCTTGACCGCCCAGGGGGGCCAACCCAGGCGGCGGTTGGCCAGGAACAGCACCAGGAAGCTGGCCGCCAGCAGGAACCCGCCGGCGTTCTTCTGCATGGTCAGCGGGTACGCCGGCTTCAGGTGGTGGGAGAGGGTGTCGACCACCGCGATCACCGACACGAAAGCCGCATAGGCCACCAGCAGGCGCAGCGCAGTCCGCTCCCGACCGAGGAAGGCCAGCGCCGCGCCGACGCTGATCGCGCCCATGACCATCACGAACCGGTGCGGCACCTCGACCGCGGCGGTCGGCGAGGGGTTGTTGACGACCGCCAGGCTGATCACCGCGGAGTAGCCGAGGGTCACGAACAGGGCGTGGCGGAACCGGGGGTGCCGCCAGGGCACGAACGGCAGCGCCGCGATCGCCGCGAGGAACGCCACCACGTCGGCGACGCTGGAGTCGAACACCGACGGGCCCACCCGCTTGACGACGAACGTCGCCGGGAACGCCAGCGACATGACCGCGACCGGCCAGACGAAGCAGGCGACCACCAGCAGGATCGCCGCGATCGTGCTGATCGCGGCCGCGAGCGAGCTGGTGGCCAGCCAGGCGATGCCGAACTCGACCACGCCGAACCCCGTCGCCAGCAACGCCGGACGCGCATCGCGGGGCTTGCGGGACCGCGCATGGCGGCCGCGCGTCGCGCTTGTCGACATTCGTGCATCACCTCCCTGCGTCGCCGGAGGCCACTATACGTTGTACCTCCACCCGACGGAGGGCTCGGCCCAAGAGGTCCCCATGCAGATCCGACACCTCGTGTGCACCGACAACTTCGCCGGCGTCGAGCGCTACCTCACCTACGTCGCGCCCGAGCTGGTGCGACGCGGCCACGGGGTCGAGGTGGTCGGCGGCGCACCCGCCCCGATGCGGGCCGCGCTGGCCGGAACCGGCGTGGTGCATCGGGCGGCCACCACGATGGCCCAGGTCGCCCGGGCCAACCTGCGCGGCCCGCGGCCCGACGTCGTGCACGCCCACATGACCGCCGCCGACGCCGCCGCCGCGCTCACCCGACCCCTCATCCGCCGGCCGGTCGTCAGCACCCTGCACTTCGCCCACGGGCGCGGGCACAGCGCCGCCACACGCGCCCTCTACCGGGCGCTCCGGCCGGCGATCACCTACGAGGTCGCCATCAGCCGGTACGTCGCCGACGCCGCCGGCGGCGAGGTGATCCTGAACGGCATCCCCGACGTCGGACCGCCCCCGGACCCGGCCGATCGGCGACCGGTCGTGCTCATGGCCCAGCGGCTCGAGGCCGAGAAGCGCACCGACGTCGCGCTGCGCGCCTGGCAGCGGTCGGGCCTGGCGACGCGCGGCTGGGAGCTGCACCTCGCCGGCGAGGGTGCGGAGCGCGCCCGGCTGGCCGACCTCGCCCGCGACCTCGGCGTCGACGCCTCGGTGCGGTTCCTGGGCCGCGTCGACGACGTGCCCGAGCGGATGCGGCGCGCCTCGCTGTTCCTCGCAACCGCGGACGCCGAGCCGTTCGGCCTGGCTGTGGTCGAGGCCATGGCCGCCGCGCTGCCCGCGGTGGCCGCCGACGCCGGCGGGCACCGGGAGACCATCGGTTCCGCGACCCCCGAGACGCTGTACCCACCCGACCGACCCCGACGCCGCCGCGGCGGTGCTCGCCGCGCTGGCCGCTGACCCGGCCGAGCGCGACCGGCTCGGACACGCCGCGCGCGAGCGCTTCCTCGCCGCGTTCACGATCGAACGCCACGTGGACCAGCTCGACGCCCTCTACCGGCGCCTCGCCGATCGCTGAAGTGGCACGACGTCCGGCCATCCTTCTCAATTCGGCGCCGTCGGCCCTAAGCTATGGGGTCCGCACGCGGAGGGAACACCGGTTCGACCATGACCGACCGATCGACAGAGCGCATCGGCGGCGCGCCCTTGCCCAGTGACGACATGGGCGACCTGCCCGACAACCTCCTCCGCCACTACGCGGGGGTGCTGCGACGCCGTTCCCGCTGGGTCGTGCTCGGCCTCCTCGTGGGTCTGCTGGCCGGCGTGGCGTCGACCTTCCTCGTCAAGAAGCACCGGGTCACGACGCACTACTACAAGGCCACCAACACCCAGGTCGCCGACACCACCGCTGGCAGCGGCACCTCGGGTCCCGTCGGCTACACGTTGCAGCAGGCGATCCTGCTGACCCAGTCGCAGGTCCTGCTCGACGAGCTCGCCAAGAAGGTCAACCTGACGCCCGACCAGGTGAGCCAACGCCTCAGCGCCACAGCCAGCGGCAACGCGCAGGCCGTCGACGTCACCGGCATCGCGACCAACCCGCGCCTCGCCGAGAAGATCGCCAACGAGGGCGCGGACCTGATGCGCACCAAGGCGGAGGCCGCCGCACGCGAGGAGGCCGCCGCCACGCGCAAGCAGCTCCAGGCCCAGCTCGACCAGCTCACCCAGCAACGTCAGTCGCTGATCGACCAGATCGCCGCCAAGCCGCCCAACGCCGACCTCCTCAACCAGCAGCTCACCTCCGTCGTCAACCAGTACGGCAGCGTCTACGACCAGTTGCAGTCTGCGCCCTCCGCGTCGTCGAGCCTCGCGTTCACGACCCTCCAACCGGCCGTCGCCATCGAGATCAACGGGCAGGGCTACAACTTCCGCATCAAGCAGAACACCAACGCCCGGAACCAGCTGTCGCAGGGCGTCGTCTCGGCACCAAGCTTCGACGAGAACAACCTGGGGGGCAGCGCCCCCGTGTCCAAGCCGATGCGCATCGCCCTGGGAGCAGCGGCGGGCCTCGTGCTCGGGCTCATCAGCGCCTTCGTCGTCGAGGCCTGGGACGACCGCATCCGCCGTCGCGAGCGCGTCGAGGAGCTCACCGGTCTGCCGGTGCTCGCCGAGGTCCCGCGCCTCACCCGCGACGAGTCCCGCAACCACCTGGTGGCCGTGGCCGACACCCCCACCGGCGCGGCCAGCGAGCGCTACCGGGCCGCCCGCTCGTCGGTGCTGTTCGCGATGGACGCGCTGAAGCCCGGCGGCAACGGCGACGCCGCCGACCGGAAGGTGCCGGTCGTGATGGTGACCTCACCCGGCCCGAGCGAGGGCAAGACCACCACCGCATGCAACCTGGCCGCCGCGTTCGCCGACGGCGGCATGCGCACCCTCGTGATCGACGGGGACTCCCGGCGCCCGAGCGTCCGCCGCTACCTCTCACCCGTTCCCAACCTCGTCGCCCCCGACGACCCCAGCGAGACGCGCATCGAGCGGGTGTGGTTCCTGCCGGGGCCACGCGGAACGCACTCCCCGGATGAAGCCGTGCTGGAGCTGCGGCGCTCGATCGACCGCTGGCGCGACGACTACGACATCGTCGTGCTCGACACGCCCCCGATCCTCACCACCAACGACGCGGCCGACCTGCTCGCCGCCGCCGACACCGTCGTGCTGGTGCTGCGGTCGGGCCAGACCCGCACGGGTCCCGCCCGCCGGGTGGTCGGCCTCCTCAACCGCTACCGGGCCGACGTGCTGGGCGTGGTGCTCAACAGCTGCGATCGCAGCGAGATGGACCCGTACTACGGCTACGGCTACGGCTACGTGTCCAAGAGCCCGACCAGCGGCAAGAACGGCGGCAAGAACGGCGATTCGGAGCGGTCGGGCCGCGGCTCGCGGTCCAAGCGGAGTGGCGCCGGCAGCGAGCCCGAGCCGGAGATCGCTGAGTTCTGGCAGGGCACGAACGGCAACGGCAACGGCAACGGTGCGGCCGACGACTCGGTCGACCACGCGCCCAGAGCTGCAGATGACGAAGCGGAATCGCTCTCCGGTGTCGGAGACAACGAGCCCCACGCCGGACCCGTCGCCGATTCCTGATCGTCGGTCGTCCCGGCGACGAGCGGATCGGTCAGACGACGAATGGAAGGGGCATGAGCTGATGGCCAGCGCGGTCGACCACCACCGACCGGCCGCGCGGGCGGTCGTCCTCGGGGTGCTGGCGCTCATCGTGATGGTGTCCGGGCGGGTGGGCTCCGCCGGGGCGAGCCCTGCAACGGCGTCGGCGCCGTCGGCCACGACCGCATCGCGTCGCCCACGGCTGCTGGTGCTGGGCGACAGCGTCGTGCTCGGCACCTACGACCGGATCCCACGTGCGATGCCGGGGTGGGACGTCAAGGTCGACGCGGCGGTGAGCCGCTCGACCGGCGCAGGCCTCGACGCACTGCGTGCGGACGGCGCCGACTGGGACGTCGTCGTGGTCGAGCTCGGCGCGAACGACGGTGGCAGCCCGGCGGTCTTCCGGCCACGGGTCGACGCGCTGCTCGGCGCCCTCGCTTCGGTCCCCCGGGTGGTCTGGCTCACGATCCACCAGGCGCGGCCGTACTACGCGGGGGCCAACGACGTGATCCGCGGCTCGGTCGCGGCGCACCCCAACGCGTCGGTCGGCGACTGGAACGCTGTCATCCGGCCAGGCGACACCGGGGACGACGGCCTGCACCTCACCCCGGAGGGCGGCACCCACATGACGACGTTCATCGCCGGACTGGCCGAGAAGGAGGTCGCAGCGACCACGACCACGACCACGACCACGACCACGACCACCACGACGACCTCCACGGTCGCCCCGACCACGACGCTCGCACCTGCGACACCGCCGTCGACGACGGTTCACGCCGACGAGAAGAACCGGCAGGCGCTCGCGGCGGAGTACCAGCACGCGTCACCACCCGGGTCGACCGGTGGAGGTGGCGCCACCCCCTGGCTGGTCGCCCTTGCGTGCCTCGTGGCTGGGGGAGCCGGTGTGCTCGGGTGGCTGCGGGCCCGAGCCGCCCGCGCACGGGCACGCGGCGCTCCTGGCACCTGACGGGGCCCTTCGGTCGCGTTGCGCCAAGCACCGTGTGCGCGGCCCATCCGCCCTACGATGCGAGCGGCCGTCGTTCGAAACGGTCCGCTGCCGCCCACCGAGGAACGCCATGTCAGAAATCGGAGTACGCAACGAAGCCACGGTCGATCGGGTCGCCGCGCGCTTCGGTCTTCGGCCCCGCGGCGAGACGCCGCTGGTGAGCATGCACGACCACTCCGACGTCGGTGCGACGCGCACGTTGCTCGGTCCCGAGGTCGACAAGGCCGTGGTCGTCGACCTCGCGCTGCCCGACAACGAGCAGCCGTCGGCCCTGCACTGGTTCTACGCGTTCGCCCGACCGACGGCCCTCGTGCCCCACCTCGCGGTCGAGTGGTCCGAGATCAGCGAGCCCGAGTCCTCCGACGATGGTCCACGGGTCGGGCTGCTGCTCGACCTGCTCCCGCGGCTCGACCTGGCGGTGAACGTGGCCTACGTGGACGAGGTGTACGTCCCGATCACACCGCTCCTGGAGACGGCCTGGGATCTCGACGGCGTGCGCCCCGCGCGCATCCGCCCTCGCCGCGCCATCTGCTTCTCACCATGGATGCTGTCGCTGACCGCGCCGGTCGACGCCGTGGAGGCCCTGCACGTGATCGTCGAGCGCTGCGTGGAGCACTGGGTCGCGGTCATCACCGGGGGAGTGGGCGCGCCGGTCGACCCGGTCGCGAACGACCCGACCAAGCTCGTGCAGCACGACAAGTACCACCGCAACGCCCTCTTCGACGAACACGCCGATGCACGCTGGGACCGCATCTACCGCCTGCTCGGCCCGAACGACGCCGCCGAGCTGCGCATGACGTTGCGGACCCAGGAAGTGCGCTGAGAAGCTGATGGGGTGACCCAACCCCTCCACGTCGACGACGTGGTGGCCGCGCCGCCCTCCACGACGCTCCGTTTCCTCCGAGGGGCGCGGCGCCGCTGCCCCCGCTGCGGAAGCCGCGGGCTCTTCAAGGGCTGGTTCCGATTGCGCGACCACTGCCCGGGGTGCGGCTACCGCTTCGCCCGCGAACAGGACTTCTTCATCGGCGCGTACACGATCAACCTCATCGTGACCCTGACCGCCACGTTCTTCGTGCTGATCTCGGCTGTCCTCTTCGAGGCCGCCAACCGTCCGGTGCCGATCACCGGAGTGGTCGTCGCCGGTGTCATCGCGGTCGTCGTGCTCCCCGTCGTCTTCTACCCGTTCTCGTTCACCCTCTGGGCGGCGTTCGACCTCAGCTCGGACCCGCTCGAGCTCGTGGAGATCTCCGATGCCGTCGACGCGCTGCAGGGCGAAGCCGGGCCTGGGGAACAAGTGGAACCCGATCGCGGTCCGCGGCCGTGACGAGCCCGGGAGCCGGCGGGATGGATCCCGACGTCGCCACGGACGGTGCGGCCCGGTGTCCGACCTGTCACGGCGTCGTCGAGGACGACTGGCGGGTGTGCGGGTGGTGTGGCGGGCCGCTGGCGACCCAGGCCGAGCTGCACCGCGGCACGGTCCTCGACGGGCGCTTTCGCATCGAAGCGGTGCTGGGTCGGGGCGGCTTCGGCATCACGTACCGGGCGCACGACGAGCGCCTGGGTCGCACGGTTGCGGTCAAGGAGCTCTTCCCACCGGCCGCGGTGCGCCACGAACAGCGGCGTGTTGGTCGAGCCGCGTGACCGGGAGGCGTTCGTCGCGGCGCGTGCCCGGTTCCGCCGCGAAGCTGCCGCGCTCGCGCGCTTCAACCACCCGGGCATCGTGCGCGTCTTCGAGGTCACCGAGGCGAACGACACCGCGTACCTGGTGATGGAGCTCGTCGAGGGTCGTTCGCTCCACCAGGTCGCGGCGGCCCGCGCCGACCCGCTCGCCGTGGACGAGGTGCTCGACGCGGCGCTGCGCGTCGGGCTCGCGCTGAGCGCGGTGCACGAGGCCGGGTTGCTGCACCGCGACGTGAACCCGTCGAACGTCATGGTCGACTCCTCGGGACGCGTCGTGTTGATCGACTTCGGGTTGGCGCGCCGCTACGGCGACGAGATCTCCGGGTCCATGACCCGCGCCGTCACGCCCGGCTACGCCCCACCCGAGCAGTACGCGGGCAGCGCGAAGGTCGGGCCGCCGTGCGACGTCTACGGCCTGGCCGCCACGACCTACAAGCTGCTCACAGGGGTGACGCCCGTCAACGTCTTCGATCGACAGGCAGGAGCGGCGCTGCAGGCGCCGGCCGAACTGCGCCAGGACATCCCGTCGCTGGTCTCCCAGGCGATCCTCGACGGCATGGAGCTCAACCCGGCCCATCGGCCGGCGAGCGCCTCGGCCTTCCTCGACCGGCTCGGGCTGCATGGCGCCGTGCCGGTGCCACGTGCGCTGCTCGCACCCCCACGCGCCGGCGTGGACGCCGGTCCCGCGCCCGTCGACGCGGACGCGGTCGGGCAGATGTCCGACCACCGGGTGCCGACCCCTGCGCCGGTCGTTCCCGACGCACGAGCCCCAGCCGACGTCGACCCCACCTACGCGTCGGACCAGGCGTCGGACGCCACGTCCTTTCGACCACCGTCGACGCCCCCGCAGGTGCTCGACCTCCCCCGTGCATCGGGGTCCACCCCGTTCGCACCCTGGCACGACGGCAGCCCCGCGGTGGTGGGTCCCGGGCCGTCGTGGCGTGGCTGGGTCACCTTCCCGGCCGCGATCGCGGCAACCGCACTGGCGAGCTCGACGCCGATCTTCATCGGGGCGCTGCTCGGCCTCGTGGTGCTACCGGTGCTGGCGACGATCGGCGACGTCGTGGTGCACCAGCACCGACAGCTCACCGGTGCCGCGCGTCGGGGTTGGCACCGCGCGCGTCCGTCGACGATCGCTCCGCGCTCTTCCTGCGCAACCTGGGGACCTCGGCCGTGCGGGCGATCCCGGCGGTCGCGATCGGGGCGATCGGAGTCGTGGCTGATCACGCCGTCTCCGACACGGCGTCGGCCGAGGTGTGGCACAACCTCGCGGTGCGGTTGACCGGCGTGTCGATCGCGCTGGTCCTCCTGCTCCCCGCACGCCACGGCGGACGCACCTTCCGGAGCGACCTCGGCATCACCGAGGCGGCGAGCTGGGTGATGGAGGGAAGGACCCGTCCCGGTTCGCGCGTCGCCGCGCTGTGGGTCACCTCGGCTGCTGTCGTGGCGTTGGGCGCGTGGCTCCACCCGGAGCTCTGGCCCCTCGGCTGAGCGGCGCCGCGGCGCGAAGGCTCAGCTGCCGCGCTTGCCGGCGTTGGGCTTGGTGCCGTGGTTCGCCTTCTTGCGGCGCGCGTTGATCTTCTTCTTGAGCGTCCGCTTCGACATGGGAGCAACGATACCGGTGCCTCACGACCCCCACCAAGACCCGGGCCACGGGCACCCGTCCCCGAGACCGGCCGAGGGCGGGTGCACGTCGGCGAACGGCTGACCGGTACCGTCTCCGCCCATGGAACGATTCGGGTTCGTCGGCCTGCCCAACGCCGGCAAGTCGTCGCTGTACAACGCGCTCGCCGGTGGTGGCGCGCTCGCCGCCCCCTACGCCTTCGCGACCACCGACCCGAACGTCGGCGTCGCCAAGGTGCCCGACGACCGACTCGATGCGCTGGCGGCGATGAGCGAGTCGCGCAAGGTCATCCCGGCCAGCGTGCAGTTCGTGGACATCGGGGGACTCGTCGAGGGGGCCAGCCAGGGCGAGGGCCTCGGCAACCGCTTCCTGGGTGGGATCCGCGAGGCGGACGCCGTGGTCTTCGTGCTGCGGGCGTTCGCCGACGGCGACGTACCCGGGCCGGCCGACCCGCTCGAGCACCTGCGCGTGCTCGAGATCGAGCTGACCCTCGCCGACCTCGACACCGTCGAGTCGCAGATCGCGAAGCGACGCAAGGCCGCCAGGCAGGAGCCGGGCCTGGCCGACGAGGTGGCGGCGCTCGAAGCCGCCGAGGTGCTCCTGGCCGACGGGACGCCGCTGTACCGATCGACCCTGACCGCCGAGCAGCGCACGTTGCTCAAGCCCTACTTCCTGCTCACGAACAAGCCGGTCATGGCGCTGGTCAACGTGGGTGAGGACCAGCTCGACACGATCGACGAGGTCATCGCGCCCGTCGTCGCCGAGTTGGGTGGCGCCGGTGAGGTGATCGGCATGTGCGTGCAGCTCGAGGCCGAGGCCGCCCAGTT
This sequence comes from uncultured Actinomycetes bacterium, assembly GCA_963810075.1. GTDB lineage: Bacteria > Actinomycetota > Acidimicrobiia > Acidimicrobiales > Iamiaceae > CAWELZ01. The sequence continues at coordinate 10,352 of CAWELZ010000012.1, forward strand.
CACCGGCGCCGAGCGGACCGAGATGCTCGACGCGCTCGGCCTCGGCGAGGGCGCGCTGCCGCGCTTCCTGCGCACCGCGTACGAGCTGCTGGGCCTGCGGACGTTCTTCACCACCGGCGAGAAGGAGTCCCGGGCGTGGACGTTCCGCGCCGGTTCGAGCGCACCGCAGACCGCGGGGGTCATCCACACCGACTTCGAACGTGGCTTCATCCGTGCCGAGGTGATCCAGTGGGACAAGCTGCTCGAGGTCGGCTCGTGGTCCAAGGCGCGTGACCAGGGCACCTTGCGGGTCGAGGGCAAGGACTACGTGGTCGCCGACGGCGACGTCATGGAGTTCCGCTTCAACGTCTGACCGGCGGGCGACGCCGGCTGCCCCCGTGCGGCCTCAAGCGGTCGCTTCCGGGGAGCGCAGGAGCTTGGTGCCCGCGCTGAGCACGAAGGCGAGCCACACGAGGAAGCCGGCCAGGCCCACCGCCATCGTGGGCCCCGCTTCGATGAGCGACGGCGTGGTGGCTGCGGCGGTGAGCAGCAGGAGGCCGCCGACCAGTCCCAGCTTCTTCCACCACTCGGGCAACAGCTCGTGCGCCGCGGACGCCGCGCTGAGGCCGATGACGGTGACCCCGATGGCGGCGAGCAGGACGCCGAAGATCGCGTTGTGCAGCACCCAGAGGCCGTCGATCGTCGCCGGGCCGGCCGCGCCGCGCGAGACGACGCCGGCCAGCGCCAGGTCGGTGGCGAGCAGCATCGTGTAGGTGGCGATCAGGCCGGCGGCACCGAACGCGCCGGCGAGAGCGGTCGCCCTGCCGCGACCCGTGAGGAGTCTGGAGAGCAGGGCGCCGAGGAAGGCGCACAGGCCGAGCGCGCCCAGCGGGAAGAGCGCCGCCAGCACGAGGGTCGCCGAACGGTGGTCGGCGTACGCGGCCGCGACGCGTGCCGGGCCGGCGTCGGCGCTCGGGAAGCCGGCGCGCAGCAAGTTCTGCACGACGACGGTCGAGACGAACAGGAAGCCCCCGATGCCGCCGACGAGGCCTGAGGGTGCCAACCCGGCGGCGGGGCGGCTCGGCGCGGTGACGGTGGATGTGCTCATCGGTTCCTCCTGGAAGGACGTATCGTGGTGAGTGGATGGATAATCCAGTGACTAGAACGTTATACAAGTGAGTTGATCAATGGTCAAGCAAAATGCTGCGTCGTCCGCTTCGCATGCGCCGCCGCCCGGGCGTCGGGCCGTCCAGGCCGAGCAGACCCGCGCCGAGATCCTGCGCGCGGCCCGCGCCGGCTTCGCCGCACGTGGCTACGCGGGCACGAGCGTCAAGGACATCGCCGCCGCGGCCGGCGTGTCGGTGCAGACCGTCTACGACAGCGTGGGCTCGAAGGCCGAGCTGGTCCGTCGGCTCAACGACGTGGTCGACGAGGAGGCCCAGGTCGGCGAGCTCGCCGCGTCGCTGGCCACCGAGACCGACCCGGTCGTGATCGCACGCCTGCCCGCTCGCATCACGCGGCGGATCGTGGAGCGCAGCGGCGACATCGTTCGGTCCTCCCTGGAGGCGGCGCGCGCCGAGCCGGAGCTCGCGCGCGTCGCCGACGAGGGCGGTCGCCGCCACCGCGAAGGGTCCCACCGGATCGCCGGACGCCTGGCGTCGCTGGGCGCCCTCGACGATGGTGTCGACGTCGACGCGGCCGCGCTGACCATCGCGGCGCTCTCCGATCTTCGGCTCGCGCTCGTCCTCGTCGACGACCACGGACTGTCGCCGGCCGAGGTCGAGGACTGGATCGCGACGTCGACCCGGCGGGCCGTGCTGCGCGCACCGCGCTGACGGCGAAGCCGGGCCCCGGGTTTGGTGGCGGCGACCCGTGGGAACCCTCCAGCGGTGGAGCGATGGGTGCTGCGGCTCGGCGATGGTGCGGTCGTCCCGCTCGAGGTCGCGGAGACCCGGCGGGCACGGCGGCGCGGGCTGCTCGGACGCGACGGTCTCGACGGTGCGCTGCTGCTGCCTCGGGCGCGTCAGGTGCACACGCTCGGCATGCGCTTCGCGATCGACGCGGTCCACTGCGACCGCGACGGGGTCGTGGTGCGGGTGGTCCGTCTCGCCCCCGGCCGGCTCGGACCGTTCGTGCGCCGGGCCCGCTCCGTGATCGAGGCCGAGGCCGGCGCGACGGACCGGTGGGGGATTCGGCCTGGCCAACGCCTCGTGTGCGGTCGCGCGCACCCGGGTCGTCCGTGAGCATCCCGACGAGCCGGTCGTCGACCGGCCCGTCGGTCACACTGGCTTCGTGAGCAAGGCCGCGCTGGTGCTGGTCGGCACCCCCATCGGGAACCTGGACGACCTCAGCCCGCGCGCCGCCGCGGCGCTCGCCGGCGCGGACGCGATCGCCTGCGAGGACACGCGGCGCACCGGCCGGCTGCTGGCGCACCTCGGCGTACGGGCCCCCCGGTTGCTGGTCGCGAACGAGCACACCGAGCGCGACCTGGCACCCGAGGTGGTGCGCCGGGTTGCGGGCGGTGAACGGGTGGTCGTGGTGTCCGACGCCGGCATGCCGGGCATCTCCGATCCCGGCGAGGCCCTGGTGGAGGCCGTCCTCGAGGCGGGCCTGCCGGTCGAGGTCGTGCCGGGTCCGTCCGCACTGGACGCCGGCCTGGTGATCAGCGGGCTGCCCACGGCACGATTCGTCTTCGAAGGCTTCCTGCCACGGAAGGGCTCCGCCCGTCGGGAACGGTTGGCGGAGGTGGCCTCCGAGCGACGCACCGTGGTGCTGTACGAGGCGCCACACCGGCTCGCGCGCACGCTCACCGACCTGGTCGAGGCGTGCGGTGGCGAGCGCAAGGTGGCGTTGCTCCGCGAGTTGACCAAGCTCCACGAGGAGCACTGGCTCGGCACGCTCGACGCGGCCGTGGCGCGCGCCGGTGACGTGGCCCCGCGTGGCGAGTACGTGGTGGTGCTCGCTGGCGCACCGCCTGGCGCTCCTGTGACCGACGACGCGTTGCGGGCCGCCCTGTCCGAGTTGAAGGCGGCCGGGAGCACCAACCGCGACGCCGTCGACGAGGTCGCGGCGCGCTTCGGTGCGTCCCGACGTCGCGTCTACACGCTGGCCCTGGAATAGCGTTCCGGGCCACCGAACGGCGCCGTGCTCGTCGCCGGTCCTCGCGGAACGCGGTGGCGCCGGTCGGTCGTAGACTGTCGGTGTGTCGACCGAGGAGCCTCAGGAGCCGTCCGGGTCGTCGCCGCTGCCATCGGGGTCGGTCGTGCCCGGCGCCGACATCTGGGATGACGACGACGAGTGGCAGCCCACCCGCGTCGAGACGACCTGGCGGGAGGTCACCGGTGAGGACGAGAGCTGGTTGGTCGAGGCGCAGGTGGTCGTGCACCCCGAGGACCAGTCGGGTGGCCTCGGCGACCGAACCACCGTCGACGTCGTCGGCATCGAGGTCGACGAGGACGACGAACGTGAGGGGTTCGGCACCAAGCTCAACCGCTGGAGCCGCACGAGCATGGTGGGTGCCACGCTCTCGGGGATCGGCATCGCGCTGGAAAAGGTCCTCTACACCCGAGACCCGATCCAGATCGAGATCCAGGCCGACGCCGACGACGAGGACCACCTCGACCCGGTGAAGGTCACGCTCGATCACGAGCGACCCGACCAGAGCGTCGCGGTGCTCCGCCCGTGGCTCGCCGACGACGGTGAGTCCTCCCGGCCGTCGCACCCCTCGTCCTCCTCGGACTGATCGGCGATCGGCCCGGACAGGGGCCGAATCCCACCTCAGGCCGTGCGGGGGCCGCCGGTAGGGTGAGCCGGTGCCCGCAGATCAGCCCGCCGGAAGCCCGAACCGCTTCTACGTCACGACCCCGATCTACTACGTCAACGACGCGCCCCACATCGGCCACACGTACACGACCGTGACCGCCGATGCGCTCGCCCGGTGGCACCGACTGCTGGGCGATGACGTGTTCTTCCTCACCGGAACCGACGAGCACGGTCTGAAGGTGCAGCGCTCCGCCGAGGCGGCCGGTCTCCAGCCGATCGAGCAGGCGGACGCCAACGCCGCGCGCTTCCGCGAGGCCTGGGACGCGCTCGACGTCCGCCCCGACGACTTCATCCGCACCACCGAGCCGCGGCACCACGTCGCGGTGCAGGCGCTGCTGACCAAGGTGCACGCCAACGGCCACATCTACCAGGACACCTACGAAGGCCTGTACTGCGTGCCGTGCGAGGCCTACTACACCGAGGACGACCTCACGCCGAACGCGGACGACCCCGGCGGCTACGGCCTGTGCCCGATCCACGGCCGGCCGGTCGAGTTCCTCCGCGAGCAGAACTGGTTCTTCCGGCTCTCGGCGTTCGAGCAGCCGCTGCTCGACTGGCTCGCCGCACGTCCCGACGCGGTGCAGCCCGACGGCAAGCGCAACGAGGCGCTGGGCCTGATCCGCCAGGGCCTCCGCGACATCAGCATCAGCCGCAGCTCGCTCGACTGGGGTGTGCCGGTGCCGTGGGACGAAGCGCACGTCTTCTACGTCTGGTACGACGCGCTCATCAACTACGCCACGGCGGTGGGCTACGGCTCCGACCGGGCGCGCTTCGACGATTGGTGGCCCCACGTCCACCACCTCATCGGCAAGGACATCCTCCGGTTCCACTGCGTGTACTGGCCCGCACTGCTGCTCGCCGCCGGCGAGGCGCCGCCGGCCCACATCGACGTGCACGGGTTCCTGCTGGTGGGCGGCGAGAAGATGTCCAAGACGAGCCTCAACCAGATCGCGCCGGCCGACCTGCTCGACGAGTTCGGCGTCGACGGGTTCCGCCACCACTTCCTGCACGACGTCCACTTCGGGCCCGACGGCGACTTCAGCTACGAGGGCATGATCGCCCGGTACAACACCGACCTGGCCAACAACCTCGGCAACCTGCTGTCGCGGGTCGCGACGGTGCTGGGCAAGAAGTCCGGCGGTGTCGGCACGGCGCCACGCGCCGACAGCCCCCTGGCCGCGGTCGCCGCCGAGGTCGTCGACGCCACCAGCGCGGCGTGGCAGCGGGTCGCTCCGTCGGTCGCCCTCGACCACACCTGGCGGCTGCTGCGCGAGGCCAACGCGCTCCTGGAGGAGGCCGAGCCATGGAAGGCGGAGCCGGGCCCCGAGGTCGACGCGGTCCTCGGCGACGCCCTGGAGGTGCTGCGCATCGTGGCGATCCTCGCGAGCCCCGCGGTGCCGCGGGCCGCACAGCAGATCTGGGAGCGCATCGGGTGTCCCGGCGTGGTCACCGACCAGCGGGTGCCGGAGGACGTGGCGTGGGGCGGCTACCGGGCCGGTGCGCCCGTCACGAAGGGCGCCCCGCTGTTCCCCCGGCTCAAGGCGCCGGCCACATGAGCGGCAAGGACGTCGACCGGGAGGCCCTCGCCGCGGCGGGGCCGTGGATCGACACCCACTGCCACCTGAGCCTCGACGACACGGTCTCGGCCGACCCCGCGCAGGACGACGGGGCCGCGGGTGCGACCAGCGTCGACCGGGTGTCGGCGTTGCTCGACGACGCCCGGCAGGCCGGGGTCTCCCGACTCGTGACCATCGCCACCGACGCGGCGTCCGCGCGCACGGCCATCGACCTGGCCGCCGTGCACGACGACGTGTGGGCGACGGTCGGACTCCACCCGCACGACGCGGTCAACGGCACCGACGGGCTCGAGGCTCTGGTCGCCGAAGGTCCGGTGGTGGCGGTGGGGGAGTGCGGCCTCGACTACCACTACGAGCACTCGCCCCGTGAGGTGCAGCGCCGCGCCTTCGCCGAGCAGGTCGCGCTCGCCAAGCGCCACGACCTGGCGCTGGTGGTGCACACCCGCGAGGCCTGGGACGACACCTACGCGATCTTCGACGCCGAGGGGATGCCCGAGCGCACCATCATCCACTGCTTCACGGGTGGGCCCGACGAGGCACGCGCCTGTCTGGACCGGGGCGCCTACCTGTCCTTCAGCGGGATCGTCACCTTCCGCAACGCGGCCGAGGTCCGGGAAGCCGCGCTGCTCTGCCCGGAGGATCGCCTGCTGGTCGAGACCGACAGCCCCTTCCTGGCACCGGTGCCGTTCCGCGGCTCGACCAACCAGCCCGGCTGGGTTCCGGTGGTCGGCGCCGCGGTGGCCGAGGTGCGGGGCGTGGAACCGGCCGCCGTCGCGACCGCGGTCTGGGAGAACGCAGCGACGGTGTTCCGGCTGCCCTGAGCGCACCGCCGACGGTGCGAAGCCCTGGTCCGCGGGAGGTCCGGCCGCGGCTGGTGGAGGCGGGCACGCCGCGCGAACCGTTGCGGTCGTGACCGACAGGTTCCAAAGTTTGCGGTCTCGTTACGGGACCCATAGGTTGGCGGGCGACATGGACGACCCGGATCAGCCGCGTTCGCGGCCCACGGAACCGACCCCGAGGCACCGCGCGCGGCACGGGGCCCACGAGCGGCCGCACGCACCGGTGCGGCAGGCTCCCGTCTCGGCCTCCTTCGCTTCGGCGTGGGAGCACCCCCGGGTGCTGGTCTGCCTGTTGGTCACCTTGCTCGCGCTCCCGGTCCTGGCCCTCTCGGCGTACAACGGCGGCGCCGACCAATCGGGCTTCCAGGTGCAGACCGCCGCCGCCGAGGGCAACCACGCGACCTCGACGGCGCCCACCCGGTCGGTGACGACATCGGCCCCGGCACCGACGACGACCGCGCCCCCGACGACCAGCGCTCCGACCACCGCGCCGGCCTCCACCGCTCCGGCCTGGACCCCGCCACCCACGACCGCTCCGGCCTGGACCCCGCCGCCGACCACCGCGCCGGCCTGGACCCCGCCACCCACGACCGCGCGGCCGGCACCCACGACGACGGCCGCGCCGGCGCCGCCCCCCTCGTCGAACCGCGAATCGGGCCAGGCCACGTACTACGCCCACAACGCCTCGGGTTGCGCGAGCCGCACCGTGTCCCGGGGCACGACCGTGACGGTGACCGCCTCGAACGGCGCCTCGATCACCTGCACGGTCGACGACTACGGGCCGTTCGGCGCCGGTCGGATCATCGACCTCAGCGAGCAGGGGTTCGCCCGGCTTGCCTCGTTGAGCACCGGCGTCATCTCGGTGACCGTCACCTGGTAGCCATGCCCATCGGGGAGCGGGCGTCGTGACCCACACCCGTCGGCAGCTCACCGACCTGCTCGACCGGCACGGGCTCAGCGCCAGCCGAGCGCTCGGCCAGAACTTCGTCGCCGACCCCAACACCGTCCGCCGCATCGCGCGCCTCGCCGCGATCGGACCGGGTGACCACGTGGTCGAGATCGGCGCCGGGCTCGGCTCCCTGACCCTGGCGCTCGTCGAGACCGGCGCGGCGGTGACCGCGGTCGAGCTCGATCGTCACCTGCTCCCCGCCCTGCGAGAGGTCCTCGCCGAGTCCACCGCGTCGGTGGTCGCCGGTGACGCTCGCGAGCTCGACTGGGAAGCGCTCACGGCCGCTGCTCCAAGGTGGGTCCTGGTGGCCAACCTGCCTTACAACATCGCCACCCCGCTGGTCTGCGATCTGCTCGACGGGGTCCCCGCCATCGATCGGATGCTCGTCATGGTGCAGCGCGAGGCAGGGGAGCGGCTTGCCGCCGGTGCCGGCGACGACGCGTACGGCATCCCCTCGGTGAAGGTCGCCTACTGGGGGACCGCGCGCCTGGTCGGTCGGGTCAGCCCGGAGGTGTTCGTGCCCAGGCCGCGGGTCGAGTCCGCGCTCGTCGAGATCGTCCGCAACCCGGGCGGCGTCCCGACCGTCGACGTCGACCCCGACCGTCTCTTCACCTTGGTGCGCACCGCGTTCCGACAACGCCGCAAGATGCTCCGACGATCGCTCGCCGACATCGTCGACCCCACGGCCTTCGCACGAGCCGGCATCGATCCCACCGCTCGTCCCGAGACGCTGGGGATCGACCAGTGGGCCGCGCTGACCTCGGCGAAGATCTGACCCAGGACGGTAGGCGTTCCGCTACGTTGCGGGCACGGCGGGTGCGTCCCGAGCGCGCTTTCGAGCCAACCCACCCCGGAGGATCAGATGAAACCGATCGACCTGGCTTCGGCCACCGGACCGGCCACGCGCACGGTGCCCTCGCACTTCATGGTGGAGGGCGCCACCTACGAGAGGGGCGCCGAGCTCGGGTTCCAGGGCGCCGACTTCTACACGGGTGGCCGCGGCGGCGTGCTCGGCGACGTCCATGGCGACGTCGTGGCGGCGGCGTTCGTCTTCTTCGAGCCGGGCCACGTGCGCGAGGGCTGGGACCGGGCCGGCGCCGTCACCGACCGAGCCACCGCAGCGGCCGAGTTCGCGGCGTGCGGCTACCAGTGGGCACGCCACCACCTGACGGGCGAAGACCTCGACGTCGTGGCCGAGCTCGGCACCAAGGTCGTCCAAGCGGCCAACCCGGCGCTCGCACCGATCTTCGCGGCGTGGCGGGCCCTACCCGTGCCGACCGACCGCGCCGCGGCGGCCTTCCACCAGCTCAACGCCCTACGCGAGCTGCGCAACGCCATGCACGGCGCGGCGATCCTCACCGCCGGCCTGAGCTCGGTCGAGGCGGTGGCGGTGCGTGCTCCCGAGATGGCTGCGCTGTTCGGATGGCAGGAGCTGCCACAGGCCGGCGAGCTCGAGCCGCGCTGGGCAAAGGCCGAGGTCGCCACCGACATCGCCATGGCACACGTGCTGTCCGTGCTCTCCGACGACGAGGGCGAGGCGTTCGCGCGGGCCTGTGCCGAGCTGCTCGCGCAGTCGGAACCGTCGCGGTGACCTTCCGGTCGGCGCGGCACGCCGGGTTGGAGGCTCGCTGAGCGTGCCGGAGGTGCACCTGCTGGCGCCCGCGAAGGTGACGCGCTCGCTGCGTGTCACCGGTGTGCGGAACGACGGCTACCACCTGCTCGACGCCGAGATGGTCACCGTCGACCTCACCGACGAGCTTTGGCTCGATCCGGCGGGCGACCGGCTCGAGGTCGAACAACTCGCCGGCGGGCTCGACGTCGCGGTGGACGCCGAGAACTCGGTGGCCCGGGCATTGGCGCTCGTCGGGCGTCGCGCCCGGGTGCGCCTCGTCAAGCGGATCCCGGCCGGGGGCGGACTGGGCGGTGGATCCGCCGACGCCGCCGCGATCCTGCGCTGGGCGGGTGAGACCGACCTCGCACGAGCGGCGTCGCTGGGCGCGGACGTGCCCTTCTGCGTCGTCGGTGGCCGGGCGCGGGTCACCGGGGTGGGCGAGGTCGTCGAGTCGCTCGCCGTCGAACACACCAGGCTCACGCTGTTGACGCCGCCGTTCGGCTGCTCGACCCCGGCGGTCTACCGGGCCTGGGACGACCTGGGCGGGCCCACTGCGGACGGGCCGAACGACCTCGAGCCGGCGGCGCTGCGGGTCGAGCCCCGACTCGCCGCGTGGCGGGACCGGCTGGGGGAGGCCACGGGCGAGACCCCGGTCCTCGCAGGAAGTGGGAGCACGTGGTTCGTGCCGGGCTCGTTCCCCGGCGACGGTCGGGTCGTCGTGCGCACGACCGGTCCACTCACCTGACCGTGCACCGTCCTGTCCGCCCCACCGCCGTGTGGGGTGGGCGAGACGGTGCTCCCGTTCCGAGAAGACCACCCCCTCGGCTGTCGCCCCGGTCCGTGGGTGCGAAGGACGCGCACGGTCGCCGAAGTTCCCGGCGCGCCTGACCAGCGGGCGATCCGGGTGCTCGCGAAGCGCGGGGCTTCGGCTGGTTACTTGCCGGCGGCGCGGCGCTGGAAGCGCGTGCGCTTCAGCATCTTCTTGTGCTTCTTCTTGCGCATGCGCTTGCGGCGCTTCTTGATCAGAGAACCCATGAGGCGCCCAAAGGTAGTGCGGACCGCGCCGGACCAGGGAATCCGCGATCGTCGGCGAGGTTCCGGAGGACGACCGCGCGCCGGGTACCGTGGTGGTCCCGATCGGGGGTCGTCCAACTGGCAGGACAACGGTCTTTGGATCCGTCAATAGAGGTTCGAGCCCTCTCCCCCGAGCTGCCTACCCGGTGAACACCAGAGCCCCGTCCACGTGCGAGACGAGGCCCGAGCGTTCCAGGAGGGCGATCGCCGCGGCGTTCCAGCCGCAGGACGCGAGCCCCGCCCGGATGTCGGTGTACCGCTCGGTCGTCGACGGTGAGGTGGCGTCGACCCAGGTCTCCACCTCCAGCGCGGTGCCCTCCGGCGTCGCACGCAGCTTCACGAGCCCGTCGCCGGGGATGCGCCGGGCGAAGAAGCGGCCCGGTCGCAGCCCGCTGTGCGACGCCGACACGGCCAGGAACGCCTCGACGTCGCCGAGGTCGAGGCGGGTCGAGAGCAGGTGGTAGTCGGACTGGCGCTCGCCGAGCCTGCACCGGTGGAACAAGCGCCCGTCCCGTCGTTCGAGCGACACCGCGTAGCGGCCCCGGACCGATGTGGCACCGTCGGCCAGCGGCAGGCCGCCGTCGGTCGCGTGGATCAGGTCGTAGACCAGGCGCCGCGGGCCGTCGCCGATGACCACCGCACAGTGGAAGTCGACGACGTCGAAGCGGACCATCCGTTCGAGGGTGATCCAGGTCTCGGCGCCGCCGGCCGCGAGCAAGCTGGCGAATGCGACCGACTGCGCCCAACAGGTGCCGCCCAAGCCGGTCTCGAGCCAGCGCCGACCCCACGCCGTGGCGTCGGCCCCGTCCGGCGTGCGGCCTTCACGGAGCGCCAACGCCTTTCCCACCGGGTCGAACCACACCTGGTCGAACCAGCGGCGGTACAGCGCGTCGACCTGGGCCAGGTCGCCGGGGATCGGGCACCCGAGACGGGCGCACACCTCGGTGGCGATGCCCGCATCGACCGCGAAGCGTGGCGCCGGCGGTTCCGGAGTGCTCCCAGGCTCGGCCATCGCCGCAGCGTAGAGGGCGTTCCCCACACCGTGGACGTCCGATTCAGGTCGCCAGCGGCTAGAAACTGGGCATGGAACGCGTGCACCGTCCGCTGTCTGCGATCGTCCTCGCGGCGGGTCAAGGCACCCGGATGCGCTCTGAGCGACCCAAGCCGCTCCACCTGCTCTGCGGCCGCCCGATGGTGCTCTACGTGCTCGACGCGCTCGCCGAGTCGAGCCTGGACCGGGCGATCATCGTCGTCGGCCACAGCGCCGACCGGGTCACCAAGAAGCTGTCCGAGCACGACGGCACGTTCCCGATCGAGTTCGTCGAGCAGGTCACGCAGCTCGGCACCGGTGATGCGGTGAGCGTCGCGCTCACCGCCTTCGACGACGACCGGGACGATGACGACGACGTGCTCGTGCTCCCCGGCGACACGCCGCTCCTCACCCCGGCCACCATGGCCCGCCTGGTCGACGCGCACCGCGCGTCGGGCGCGGCGTGCACCATGCTCAGTGCGACGGTCGACGAACCGACCGGCTACGGCCGGGTCGTGCGCGGCAAGGGCGAGCGCGTGCTTGGCATCGTCGAGGAGGCCGACGCCACAGCCGAGCAGCGGGAGATCCGCGAGATCAACACCTCGATGTACTGCTTCCGTCGCAGCCTGCTCGCACCCGCGTTGCGTCGGGTCCGTCCCGACAACGCCCAGGGTGAGCTCTACCTCACCGATGTCGTCGCGGTGCTGCACGACGCGGGGTACCCGGTCGACGCCATCGGAGTCGACGACGCGGTCGAGGCGCAGGGCGTGAACGACCGGCCGCAGCTCGCGGCCGCGGAGGCGGCGCTGCGGGCGCGCACCAACGACCGTTGGATGCGCGCGGGGGTCACGATGGTCGACCCCGCCACGACGTACCTCGATGCGACGGTGCGCCTCGCTGCGGACGTCACCTTGTTCCCCGGCACCATGCTCCAGGGCCGCACCGTGGTCGGGGAAGGCGCCGAGCTGGGACCGAACACGCGGATCGTGGATGGGATCGTCGGCGCGGATGCGGTGGTCACCCGGACCACCGCGATCGGCGCCGAGATCGGCGCCGGTGCGACCGTCGGTCCGTACGTGGTGCTCGACGAGGGTGCGACGGTGTCGCCCGGCGAGACGGTGCCCGCGTTCACCCACCTCGGCTGACCCCGACGGCCGCGACACTAAGCTCACCGGCCTGAACGGCCGCTCGTGCCGCGGGAAGGGTCCCATGGAGCTCGTCACCAAGAAGAAGATGCAGCTGTACTCGGGGCGCGCGCACCGGGCACTCGCCGAGTCCATCGCCGAGAACCTCGGCGTCGAGCTCGGCGAGACGAACCTGCCGCGAGTTCGCCAACGGCGAGATCCACTGCCGTTTCGGCGAATCGCTCCGCGGGGCCGACATCTTCATCGTCCAGACCCACTGCGGCGGGGTGAACCACTCGATCATGGAGCAGCTCATCATGATCGACGCCGCCAAGCGGGCGTCGGCCAAGCGCATCACCGCGGTGTGCCCCTACTACGGCTACTCGCGCCAGGACCGCAAGGCCGAAGGCCGCGAACCGATCACCGCGAAGCTCGTGGCCGACATGCTCCAGGCGGCCGGCGCGGACCGGGTCGTCAGCGTCGACCTCCACACCGGCCAGATCCAGGGCTTCTTCGACATCCCGGTCGATCACCTCACCGCCATGCCCGTGCTGCTCGAGTACATCCAGTCGCACGCCCCGTCGGACCTGGTCGTGGTGTCGCCCGATGCGGGCGGTGTGAAGGCGGCGAAGCGCTTCTCGGGTCAGATCGGCGCCGACCTCGCGTTCGTCAACAAGTACCGGCCCAAGGGCAGCGCCAACACCGTGGTCGCCGCCGACGTGATCGGAAACGTCGACGGACGGCACTGCATCCTGCTCGACGACATGATCGACACCGCCGGCACGATCTGCGCCGCGGCCGACATCCTGGTCGAGCACGGCGCCGCCGACGTCTGGGTCATGGCGACCCACGGGGTGCTGAGCGACCCGGCCACCGACCGGCTGAAGAACGCCTCGGCGATCTCGCGTGTGGTGGTGACCGACACGCTCCCGCTCTCCGAAGACAAGCGCATCGACAAGCTCGAGGTGCTCACGGTGGCGGGCCTCGTGGCCGACGCCATCGACGCCGTGTTCGAGGACACCAGCGTGAGCGACATCTTCGGCGGCGAGAACCAGAAGTAGTCGGCGTCGCCGGCGGACCCGCACCGTCGCTTGGCTTCCCAGCCCGGGTGGGCCGTAGGCTCTGCGACCTTCCCAATCCCAGCGCTCCGGCGCGATCTCACGAAGTAGGAGTTTCCGATGGCTGAGATCAAGCTCGCGGTCGAGTCCGGCCGCCCACTCGGGTCACGCCCGTCCAACCGCCTCCGCAACGAGGGCAAGATCCCTGCGGTCATCTACGGGCACAACTCGGACCCCACCTCGGTGAGCGTCGTGTGGCGCGAGCTGCGCGCGGCCCTGACGACCGACGCGGGCCTCAACGCCCTGCTCGAGCTCGAGGTCGACGGTGAAGCGCGTCTGGCGATCGTCAAGGACATCCAGCGGCACCCGCTCCGGCACACGGTGACCCACGTGGACTTCCTGCTCATCGGTCGCGACGAAGAGCTCAGCGTCGACATCCCCGTGATCGCCGAGGGCGAGGCCCTCAACGTGACGCGTGAGAACGGCATGGTCGACCAGGTGCTGTTCTCGCTGACCGTGAACGCCCGGCCGGCCGACATCCCGAACGAGCTGGTGGTCGACATCTCCGAGCTGAACCTCGGGGACTCGATCCGCATCGCCGACATCGCCCTGCCGAGCGGCGTCACCACCGACGCCGACCCCGAGGACGCGGTGGTCGTCACCTCCCTCACCCGAGCCGAGCTCAGCGAAGAGGAAGAGGGCGAAGGCGAAGAGGGCGAAGGCGAAGAGGGCGAAGGCGCCGAAGGTGGCGACGGCGAGGGCGGCGACACCTCCGACGAGTCCTCCGACTGATCGACCCGGTCCGTCGTCCGGTCCGACGGCTCCGGCTGTCGGCCCGGACGATCGGGCAGAGTGGGGGTCTGATGAAGCCCATGGGCACGTCCACCTCCGGTCGCGAACGACGCGGCACACCGGCCGACCTCCTCGTGGTCGGTCTCGGCAACCCCGGCGCCGAGTACGCCCACACGCGTCACAACGTGGGCGCAGACGTGGTCGAGCTGCTCGCGCAGCGCCATGGTGGTCGGCTGAAGATGGCCAAGGAGCAGGCGCTCGCCGGCGAGGTGCGCATCGGCGATCACCGAGTGGCGCTGGCGTTCCCGCAGACGTACATGAACGAATCGGGACGCTCGGTCGGAATGCTGGCCAGGCGCCACGGCGTGGACGACGCGACGCACGTGGTGGTCGTGCACGACGAGCTCGACCTGCCGGTCGGTCGCATCAAGCTCAAGGCAGGTGGGGGCCTGGCCGGCCACAACGGCCTCAAGTCCATCAAGGCGCACCTGCACACCGACGCGTTCCTGCGGGTGCGTGTCGGGGTGGGCAAGCCGCCGGGGCGGCAGTCCGGCGCCGACTACGTGCTGAAGCGTCCCGGCAAGGCCGAGCGGGCCGAGCTCGACGTCGCCATCGTCGAGGCGGCCGACGCCGTCGAGGCGATCCTCACCGACGGCTTCGACGCCGCCATGAACCGAGCCAACACCCGCTGAGACGTGCCTGGTGCCCCCGGCAGGACTCGAACCTGCGCACACGGCTCCGGAGGCCGATGCTCTATCCGCTGAGCTACGAGGGCAAGGGAGGTCGATCGTAGCAGTGGCGTCTTCCTGCCCACCCATGACCTCCGGCGCCGAGCGCCGGACCTGCGACGGTCGCGAAGTGTGTCAGGTCGTCGGGGTGACCGAGATCGGGAGGACGCGGGGGCCACGGACCTGGCCACCCGACCAACGGACGGCGTCGGGGTCGGCGAGCGAGAAGTCCGGGTAGCGCTCGAGCCAGACCTCCAAGGCGACGCGCAGCTCCATGCGAGCCAGGTTCGAGCCCAGGCAGCGGTGGATGCCCAACCCGAACGCGGCGTGGCGGTTCTCCTCGCGGTCGATGTGCACCTCGTCGGCCTGCTCGAAGGCGTCCGGGTCGCGGTTGGCGGCGGGGAAGGGGAGCAGCACCCAGTCGTCCTGCTTCATCGGGCACCCGTGGAAGTCGAAGTCGTCTTTGACGAGGCGGGCCATCGTGACCGGCGCATACGCGCGCAGCAGCTCCTCGATCGCCGTCGGCACGATCGTCGGGTCGGCGACCATTCGCTCGCGGTCCTCCGGGGTCCGGGCCAGGTGCCAGATCGAGGCGCCGATGGCGCTCCAGGTCGTGTCGATCCCGGCGAGCAGCAGCAGCGCGATCGTTCCGAAGACGTGCCGCTTGGTGAGCGGCTCGCCGTCCATCTCCGCGTCCAGCAGGAACGTGGTGAGGTCGTCGCGGGGCTCGGCGATGTGCTGCTCGATCTGGCCGCTGACGTAGTTGACGAGACCTTCGAGCGAGGTGACCCGCTCCGAGAAGGGCCGGTCGACGCGTTCGAGCGCGTCGTAGACGAAACGTCGGAACTGGTCGGCGTCCTCGAGGGGGAACCCGAGCATCTTGGCGATGACCCGTACCGGGATGTGCTGGCCGTAGTCGATCGCCGCGTCCACGACATCGTTGCCGGCGACCTCGTCGAGCAACTCGTTGCAGTAGTCGCGGGTGAAGGCCTCGAGCGGTTCGATGGCCTTCGGCGTGAACGCCGGCAGCAGGAGGCGACGGGCGCCGTGGTGGAACGGCGGGTCCGACGAGATGGGCGGGGCGATGCCGATCGGCGCTTCGGCCAGTGGCTTGTGCTCGGTGACGATGATGCTGCGCGACGTGAAGTGGTCGGTGTCGTACGCGACCTCCGAGACGAGGTCGTGGGTGACCGGCAGCCAGGTGCCGCCGTAGCGCTCGGAGTGCGCCACCGGGCAGGTGCCACGCAGCTCGTCCCAGATCGGGAACGGGTCCGCGGCCCACACCTTGTCGGTGTGGTCGAAGTCGGTGTCCCAGTCGACGACCGGTTCGTGCGCGGTGTCGTGGTCGGGGTGCCCGTTGCCGGCGACCTCCTGCCCCGCGGCGTCGACCTTGTTCCCGAGATCGGTCATGACGCGGACTCCCCGTCGATCGAGATCGCGAACTCGGGGCAGTTCGCCGCCGCGAGGCGGGCGCGCTCCTCGAGATCGGCCGGCACCGCGCCATCGCCCACCTCGTGCGAGGTGCCGTAGTCGTCGAGCTCGAACAGCTCCGGCGCGAGCGAGTAGCAGCGGTTGTGCCCCTGGCACTTGTCGCCGTCGACGTGGATGCGCATCGTGACCCCCTGGTGACCCGGGACGACACGACCCCCGTGACCATCCCGCGGCCGAGACGCTATCGGCTCCCGTGCCGTCCGGGCCCAATCGCCCGTCGCCTGTCGCCGAAGGTCGATTGAAGTCGTTGCGCGCCTCGGGCAGCCGCGAAGATGACCGCGGCCGTTCGCCCGCCCATGCCCCGTCAACTTCGCCGCCGAGGAGCAGCTCCGTGATCCGCGACACCCTGGTCGAGTCACTCCGTTCGGCGTTGCTCGCGCTCGACGTCGATCCGGTGCCGGCGACGATCGGCCTGGAGCGCCCCGCACGGGCCGAGCACGGGGACTGGTCGTCGAACGTCGCGCTCGTCGCGGCGAAGGCGGCCGGGCGCAACCCGCGCGAGCTCGCCCAGCTCATCACCGATCGACTCACCGCCGACCCGCCACCGCACGTCGACGCCGTCGAGATCGCCGGTCCCGGGTTCGTGAACTTCCGCCTGCGCCCGTCGTGGTTGCACGAGGTGCTCGGCGAGGTCGTCGACGCGGGGCCGCAGCGCTACGCGAGTCCGGACCTGGGCGGCGGACGCACCGTCAACGTCGAGTTCGTGAGCGCCAACCCGACCGGTCCGCTCCACGCCGGCCACGCGCGCGGCGCCGTCTACGGCGACACGCTCGCGCGGCTGCTCGAGCGCACCGGCCACGTCGTCACCCGCGAGTTCTACCTGAACGACCGGGGGGTGCAGATGCAGACCTTCGGCGCGTCGCTCGCCGCCCGCCGGGACGGTCAGGAGGTGCCCGACGGCGGCTACCAGGGCCAGTACATCGTCGACTGGGCCGCCGAGATGCCCGCGGAGGCCGACCCGCTCGAGTGGGGGTACGAGCGGGCGCTCGCCGACCAGCGCGCGGTGCTCGACACCCTCGGCGTGCACTTCGACGTCTGGTTCAGCGAGCGGTCGCTCGTCGCCTCCGGCGCGATCGACGCCACCCTCGACGACCTGCGTGCGCACGGGGTGGTCGACGAGGCCGACGGCGCGACCTGGTTGCGCAGCACCGACTACGGCGACGACAAGGACCGGGTGCTGATCAAGTCGGACGGGTCGTTCACGTACCTCACGCCCGACATCGGCTACCACCGTGACAAGTACGCCCGCGGGTTCGACCTGCTGATCGACGTCTGGGGCGCCGACCACCACGGCTACGTGGCGCGGATGCGCGCCGCGCTCCAGGCGCTCGGCCACACCCCGGAGAGCTTCGACGTCGAGATCACCCAGCTCGTCAAGCTCGAGCGGGGTGGCGAGGAGGTCAAGATCTCGAAGCGCACCGGTGACATCATCGAGCTGCGCGACCTGATCGACGAGCTCGGCGCGGACGCGGTGCGCATCACCTACCTGCTCCAGGGCATCGACACCCGCCAGACCGTCGACCTCGACGCCGCGGTCGCCAAGTCGATGGACAACCCCGTGCACTACGTGCAGTACGCGCACGCCCGGATCCACTCGATCACGACCAAGGCCGGTGCCCAGGGCGTGACGCGCGGGCCGTTGGCCGACGCCGACCTCTCGCTGCTGGTCCACGAGCGCGAGCTCGACGTGCTGCGGGGGTTGGCCGAGCTGCCCGAGGTGATGGCGCTCGCCGCCACCGAGCGCGCCCCGCACAAGGTCACGACCTGGGTCCGGGCGCTGGCGGGTGCCTTCCACGGCTTCTACCACGACTGCTACGTCATCGGCGACGGCGTCTCGCCCGAGCTCACCCAGGCACGCCTGTGGCTCGTCGAGGCGACCCGCATCGGGCTGGTCGTCGGGCTCGACGTGCTCGGGGTGAGCACCCCGGAGTCGATGTGAGCGCGTCCCCGATCCCACGGCGGCTCCTGCCCGACTCGGCCACGGTCGACGACGACGGTGCGCTCTGCCTCGGCGGAGTCGCGGTCGCGGACCTCGCCGCACGTTTCGGCACGCCGCTGTTCGTCTACGACGAGGCGCAGCTGCGCGACCGCTGCCGCGAGGCGGTCACCGCGTTCGGCCCGGGCGTCTCCTACGCGTCGAAGGCGTTCCTGTGCCGCGCGATGGCCACGTTGGTGCACGAGGAGGGCATGGCGATCGACGTCTCGACCGGCGGCGAGCTGCACGTCGCGCTCGCGGCGGGTGTGCCGGCGGCCGCGCTGGTGATGCACGGCAACAACAAGTCCGACGAGGAGCTGACCCGGGCCCTGGAGGTAGGGGTGGGTCGCATCGTGGTCGACTCCTTCGACGAGCTCGACCGCCTCGACCGCCTCGTGCCCGAGCTCGGGGTGGCCCCGCCGGCGCTGCTCTTGCGCGTCACGCCGGGCATCGAGGCGCACACCCACGAGTACGTCAAGACCGGCCAGGACGACTCGAAGTTCGGATTCACGCTCTCGACCGGCCTCGCCGCGCAGGCGGTGGACCGGGCGACGGCCTCGCCGCATGTGGAGCTCGTGGGGATCCACGTCCACATCGGCTCGCAGGTGTTCGTGGCCGACTTCTTCCGAGCCGCGGTGGAGGCGATCGCGGTGTTCTTCAACCCGTTGGGCCTCGACGAGCTGTCGATCGGCGGCGGCATCGGGGTGGCCTACGTCGAGGACGAGGAGGCGCCGACCATCACCGACTGGGCCGAAGCCGTGCACACCGCAGCTCGCGCCGCGGGCGTCACCGCGAGGATCACCGCGGAGCCGGGCCGGTCCATCGCGGCAGCAGCGGGCGTCACCGTCTACACGGTCGGCACGATCAAGGAGCTGCCCGGCCTTCGGACCTACGTGGCCGTCGACGGCGGCATGTCCGACAACCCCCGGCCGGTGATCTACGAGAGCGGGTACGAGGCGTTCCTCGCCCGGGCGGTCGATGCTCGACGCCCGCGCGCGGTGACCGTCGTGGGCAAGCACTGCGAGTCCGGAGACGTGCTCGTGCCCGACGCGAACCTGCCTGACGACCTGACGGTCGGCGACCTCTTGGTCACCCCGGTGACCGGCGCGTACGGCCACTCGATGGCCTCCAACTACAACAAGGTGCCACGCCCCGCGGTGGTGTTCGTCGCCGACGGCCAGGCGCGCCAGGTCGTGCGCCGGGAGTCGCTCGACGACCTGCTCCGCCTCGACGCGGAGCTGAGTCCCGTGCCGCGCCGAGCGTGGAGGTCGCCGCGGCAACGGTGAACCCTTGGGGGCCGGCAAACCCTTCCCAACTACCGTGGCCCGTCGTGAGCGAGCATCCGGTACGTGTGGGCATCCTGGGAAACGGCACCATCGGATCGGCGCTCGTCGACCTGATCGAAGCGCGCGCCGACGCCGTCTCGGCGAGGACCGGAATGCGGCTGGAGGTCGCCAAGGTCGCGGTCAAGTCGCTCGACGACCTGCGCTCCACGCACCTTCCGGCTGAGCGGGTCACGACCGACGCGCACACCATCACCGCCGATCCCGACATCGACGTCGTCGTCGAGCTGATCGGTGGCGTCGAGCCGGCGCGCACCTTCATCCTCGAGGCGCTCGCCGCCGGCAAGCCGGTCGTGACGGCCAACAAGGCGCTCGTCGCGGTCGCCGGGCCCGAGCTCTACGACGCAGCAGACCACAGCCACGTCGACCTGCTCTTCGAGGCGGCCGTGGGCGGCGGCATCCCGATCATCCGTCCGCTTCGCGAGTCGCTGGCGGGGGACCGGCTGGTTCGTCTGCTGGGCATCGTGAACGGCACCACCAACTTCATCCTCACCCGCATGTCCGAGGACGGGAGCGACTTCGCCTCCGCGCTGGCCGAGGCGCAGCGACTCGGGTTCGCCGAGGCCGACCCCACCGCTGACGTCGAGGGGATCGACGCCGCAGCCAAGGCCGCGATCCTGGCCACGATCGCCTTCGGGGCCTCGGTCGTCATCGACGACGTGCACCGCGAGGGCATAACCGCGATCACCGCCGAGGACATCGAGGTGGCCGCCCGACTCGGCTACGTGCTCAAGTTGCTGGCGGTCGTCGAGCACCTCGACGCCGACGACGGCCGGCCACAGGTCGCGGTTCGGGTCCACCCGGCGATGGTGCCCGCCGAGCACCCGCTGGCGGCGGTGCGCGACAGCTTCAACGCCGTGTTCGTCGAAGGCGACGCGGTGGGGGACCTCATGTTCTACGGCCGTGGTGCCGGCGGCGGCCCGACGGCGACGGCGGTGCTCGGCGACGTCATCGACGCGGCGCAGAACCTCCGCCGGGGCACCCACGCCAGCATCGGCAGCCTCGTGCCCGCAGACATCCGGCCCATGGACGAGCTGCACTCCGCCTACTACCTGAGCATCGACGTCGTCGACCGCACCGGCGTGCTCCGGGCGGTCGCCGAGATCCTCGAGCGCCACCGGGTATCGGTGCACTCGATGGAGCAGGTCGACCTCGACGAGAAGGCGCGGCTGCTCTTCATCACGCACCGGGCCCGCGAGTCCGACGTGCAGGCGGTCCTCGCCGACCTCGAAGCGCTCGACGCGGTCGAACGGGTGGGGTGCCTGATCCGGGTGATCGATCATGGCTGAACGGGGCCTCACCTACGTGAGCACGCGGGGAGGCGCCGAAGGACTGGGGTTCGCCGACGTGCTGCTGCGCGGGCTCGCCGCCGACGGCGGGTTGTTCGTGCCGTCCACCTGGCCGACGCTGGGGCTCGACGGCCTTGCTGCCGACGCCGGCTACGTGGAGGTCGCGCAGCGGGTGATGTGGCCCTACGTCGCAGGGTCCTTCGACCGGGACGACTTCGATGCGCTGGTTGCCGAGGCGTACGCGACCTTCCGCCACCCGGACGTGGTGCCGCTGCGCGAGCTCGACGACGGGATCTGGCTGGCCGAGCTCTTCTGGGGCCCGACGCTCGCGTTCAAGGACGTCGCCCTGCAGCTCGTGGGTCGCCTGTTCGACCACGAGCTGACCCGCCGCGGCGAGCGGGCGACGATCGTGGTGGCCACCTCCGGCGACACGGGTTCGGCCGCGATCGAAGGGTGCCGTGGCCGCTCCTCGCTCGACATCGTCGTGCTGCACCCTGCGGGTCGGGTCTCCGACGTGCAACGCCGCCAGATGACGACGGTCGACGAGCCCAACGTGCACAACGTCGCGCTCGATGGCACCTTCGACGACTGCCAGGACCTCGTCAAGGCCCTCTTCGCCGACGTCGCGTTCCGCGACCGCGTCGGGCTCTCGGCGATGAACTCGATCAACTGGGCACGGGTGATGGCACAGATCGTCTACTACGTCACCGCGCAGCGCAGCCTCGGTGCGTCGACGGCGTTCGCGGTGCCGACCGGCAACTTCGGCAACATCCTCGCGGGGTGGGTGGCCCGACGGACCGGGGTGCCGATCGCCCAGCTCGTGATGGGCTCGAACCGCAACGACATCCTCACCCGCTGGGTCGCGAGCGGC
Organism: uncultured Actinomycetes bacterium; assembly: GCA_963810075.1. Classification (GTDB taxonomy): domain Bacteria; phylum Actinomycetota; class Acidimicrobiia; order Acidimicrobiales; family Iamiaceae; genus CAWELZ01. The sequence goes on from CAWELZ010000012.1 coordinate 31,905, forward strand.
GTGATGGAGACGAGCGAGGTCCACCCGACGATCAGCCCCAGCATGGACATCCAGGTGTCGTCCAACGTGGAGCGGCTGCTCTTCGAGCTGTTCGGGCGCGACGGCGTCGCGGTGGCCGAGCTGATGAGCCAGTTCCGGGACACCGGGCGGGTCGACGTCGGTGCCGAGCGACTGGCCGCGATCGCCGAGGTGTTCGACGCGGCCAGCTTCGACGACGACGCCACCCGCGCCGAGATCCGGCGCACCCACGAGTCGACAGGTGTCCTGATCGACCCGCACACCGCCGTCGGGGTGGCGGCGGCACGTGACCGACGGCGGGACCCGTCGCTCCCGATGGTTGCGCTGGCGACCGCGCACCCGGCCAAGTTCCCGGACGCCGTCGAGGCGGCCACCGGCGTGCGACCGCCGCTGCCCGACTTCCTCGGCGACCTGCTCGACCGCGAGGAACGGTTCACACCGTTGCCCAACGACGTGGACGCGGTGCGCAACTTCGTCCTCGAGTCGACCGGGCGCTGAGCTCGACCGGAGGCCGGGCTCGGTCGAGTCGGGACCTAGGCTGACCGGCCATGAAGTACGTGGTCTGCGTCCCTGATGGTTGTGCCGACGAGCCGGTCGACGAGCTCGGCGGGAAGACGCCGCTCGAGGTGGCCGACATGCCCGTGCTGCGGTCGTTGGCCGCGCAGGCCGAGGTCGGCCGTGCGGCCGTGATCCCGGAGGGCATGGCGCCCGGGAGCGACGTGGGGAACATGTCGATCCTCGGCTACGACCCCGCCGAGTTCCACACCGGCCGGGCGCCCATCGAGGCCGCCGCGCTCGGCATCGACCTCGCCCCCGACCAGGCGGCGTTCCGCTGCAACCTGGTGCGCATCGAGGACGGCATCATGGCCGACTTCGCCGGAGGGCACCCCGCCAGCGAGGACGCCGCTCCGGTGATCGCGGCGCTCGACGCCGCGCTCGGCGGCGACACCCCCGACGGTCGGGTCTCGTTCCATCCCGGCGTGCAGTACCGCCACATCACCGTCACCCCGGGATCGTGGGCCGACGCCGAGTGCACGCCGCCACACGACCTCTCCGACAAGCCGATCGTGCTCCCCACGGGCGCGGCGGCGCCCCGGCTCATCGACCTGATGGACGGTTCGCGGCGCATCGTCGAGTCGTCCGGCCTCGACGCCAACCAGGTGTGGCTGTGGGGTCAGGGCACCCAACCGATGCTCCCGGCGTTCGGCGACGTCTACCGGCTCGACGCCGGCATGGTGACCGCCGTCGACCTGGTGCGAGGCCTCGGTGTCCTCGCCGGCATGGAGGTGCTCGAGGCCGAAGGCGCCACAGGCTGGTTCGACACCAACTACGAAGCCAAGCGCGACGTGGCGCTCCACGCTCTCGAGCACGGCGCCGACCTCTTCGTCATCCACGTCGAGGCCACCGACGAGGCGGGGCACGCCGGCAACGTGGCCGAGAAGGTCAGAGCGCTCGAGAACTGGGATCGTCGCATCCTGGCGGACCTCGTCGAAGGGCTCGACTCGATCGGACCGTGGCGCATGCTGCTCCTGCCGGACCACGCCACGCCGTTGCGGCTCAAGACCCACACGACCGACCCGGTCCCGTACCTGCTCTACGACCGCCAGGTCGCGGCCGACGGCGGCACCTACACCGAGGCCGGGGTCGCCGAGCGCCCGATCGTTGCCCGGTCACGAGCTGATGAGTCGCCTCACCGCCGTGCGCTGACCGTCGACGCGAGGCTCGGCGGGTCGGGGAACGTCGTCCGGGGCGAATGGGTCCTCGCCCTGCGGTGCTAGGTTGGGTGGAACGCCCACGGCCCTTGCGGCTGATCGGGCTCCCGGTCCGGGAATCGTCGGAAATCGAACCGAGCACCGTTCGCGCCGGCCTTCAGGGATGCGTCACCACCTTTCATCGGGCGATCGCGCGGCGGACCCGTGACCGGGTCGCACGTCGATCACGGCACTGACACACGAAGACACTGAGGAACCAGATGAGCGCAAGCTCCGGAGATTTCGACCGATCACAACTCGAGCGCAAGGACCGTGAGCAGCTCACGGTCATCGCGGAGACGCTGGGTCGCAAGCCGCCGTCCCACGCGAAGAAGGCTGACATCGTCGACCTCATCCTCGAGTTGGCAGGTGTCTCGAACGGCGACGAGAAGTCGGGGCAGGACGAGGCTCCCGCCGATTCCGGCGCGGACGCCAAGGGCACCGCCGACGCGGACGCCGGCGCCTCCGACAAGCCCGACGAGGCCAAGGACACCAAGGGTGCCGGGAAGGACGAGCGTCCCGCCAGGTCCGGCGGGTCGGGTGACACCAACTCCTCCGGTGGGCGCAACAGCCGCAACGGCAACGGTCAGAGCAGCGGTGACGGGGGATCGAAGGCCGACGACGCGGAGAAGTCCGAGTCAGACTTCGAAAGAAGCGTCGAAGGCCAAGTCGGGCAACGCCGCCGACGAGTCGAAGAGCGACGACGACCAGGGGAACCAGAACCAGTCCGAGTCGGGTGGTCGTCGACGGCGCCGCCGCGGTCGCGACCGGAACCAGAACCAGGGCCAGGGTGGCGATGCCGCGCCGGAGGGCGACCCGATCGACGTCGAAGGTGTGCTCGACCTGCGCGACGACGGCTACGGGTTCCTGCGCCTCCACGGCTACCTGCCGCACCGGGACGACTCGTACGTGTCGGTCAAGCAGGTCCGCCAGTTCGGACTGCGCAAGGGCGATCGCATCAAGGGGTTGAGCCGACCCCCGGCGCGCTCGGAGAAGAACCCGGCGCTGCTGCGAGTCGACGAGGTCAACGGCAAGGAGCCGGCGCTCGCCCGCGAGCGCCCCAACTTCGACGACCTCACTCCGCTCTACCCGGATGAGCCGCTGCGCCTCGAGCACCCCGACACGATCGTCGACATGACGCCGCGCATCATCGATCTCCTCGCCCCGATCGGAAAGGGGCAGCGCGGCCTGATCGTCTCGCCGCCCAAGTCCGGCAAGACCACGATCATGAAGACGATCGCCCGGGCCATCGAGCAGAACCACCCCGAGGTGCACCTGATGGTGCTGCTCGTCGACGAGCGCCCCGAGGAGGTCACCGACTTCCAGCGGTGGGTCAGCGACGGCGAGGTCGCCGCGTCCACCTTCGACCGCCCGACCGAGGAGCACACGATCGTCTCCGAGCTCGTGATCGAACGGGCCAAGCGCATCGTGGAGGAAGGCGGCGACGTCGTGATCCTGCTCGACGGGATCACCCGCCTGGCCCGTGCCTACAACCTCACCGTGGCGCCGAGCGGACGCATCATGAGCGGCGGCATCGACGCTGCCGCGCTGTACCCGCCCAAGAAGTTCTTCGGGGCGGCCCGAAACGTGGAGGAGGGCGGCTCGCTCACGATCCTCGCCACCGCGCTGGTCGACACGAACTCCCGCATGGACGACCACATCTTCGAGGAGTTCAAGGGCACGGGCAACGCCGAGCTCCGCCTCGACCGCCGACTCGCCGAGCGCCGGATCTTCCCGGCGATCGACGTCGCCGGTTCGGGCACACGCCACGAGGAGCTGCTCTACGCCAAGCCACAGCTCGTCCAGCTCCACAAGCTGCGCCAGCTCCTGGCCGGGGTAGCCGCCAACGAGGGTGGTTCCAACGCCGCGGCGATGCAGCTGCTCGCCGACCGCCTGCCGACCTACAAGTCGAACGAGGCCTTCCTCACCGAGGTCGGCTCCTCAGCGACCTGACCGGGGCGTCGTCACCACGGTGGCGTCCGACGTCCGCGTCACGGCCTTTCACGAGGTTGTTGTCGCCCGATACAGTGAAACGGCCCCCTGAGAGGTGCTCGGGGGCCTCGATGACCGGGAGTCCCAATGAAGGCTGACATCCACCCCGAGTACGTGGAAGCCAAGGTGTCGTGCTCGTGCGGCAACACGTACACGACGCACTCGACGGTCCCCGAGCTGCACGTCGAGCTCTGCAACGAGTGCCACCCCTTCTACACGGGCAAGCAGAAGCTGGTCGACACCGGTGGCCGCATCGACCGGTTCGAGCGTCGCTACGGGCGTCGCAAGAACGCGCCGGCGAACCCCGACACCGAGAGCGCCGACGCCTGAGTCGGTCACCCTCCTCGGCACGAGGAGCGGTCACTGCCAGCCCCAGGTGTGCGACGGTGAGCCGTGGTTGACCTGATCGACCGGCTCGCCTCGTTCGAGCGCGAGTTCGCCGACGTCGAGGCGCAGCTCGCCGATCCCGAGGTGCTCGCCGACCGCCAGCGCTACACCGCGCTCGCGCGCCGTCACCGCGAGCTCGACCGGATCGTGACGACCGGCCGTGAGCTGCGACAGCGCACCGGCGACCTGAGCGCGGCGCGCGAGATGCTCGTCGAGGCCGACGCGGACGAGCGCGGCATGGTGCAGGACGAGGTCGCGGGCGCCGAGGCCGACATCGAGCGGCTCGGGGAGGCCCTGCGCCTCCTGCTGCTCCCTCCCGACCCCAACGAGCACCGCGACGTCATCGTGGAGATCCGTGGCGCCGAAGGCGGAGAGGAGGCGAACCTCTTCGCCCGCGACCTGTTCGAGATGTACCGGGTGTTCGCCTCCCGCCTCGGGTGGAAGCTCGAGGTGCTCGGCGCCGAGGAATCCGACCTGGGCGGCTTCGCCACCGTCACGTTCCGGGTGTCGGGCGAGGGCGCGTGGTCACGCCTCAGCCACGAGGCCGGGCCCCACCGCGTGCAACGGGTCCCCGTCACCGAGTCGCAGGGCCGCATCCACACCTCTTCGGCGACGGTCACCGTCCTGCCCGAGGCCGACGAGGTCGAGGTGGAGCTCGACCCGAACGACCTCAAGGTCGACGTGTACCGGTCGTCCGGCCCGGGTGGTCAGTCGGTGAACACCACCGACTCGGCGGTGCGGATCACCCACCTGCCGACCGGCCTGGTGGTGTCCATGCAGGACGAGAAGAGCCAGATCCAGAACCGCGCCCGGGCGATGGTCGTGCTGCGGAGCCGCCTGCTCAAGCTCGAGCAGGACCGGCAGTCTGCCGAGCTGTCCGACACGCGCCGAGACCAGGTCGGCGGCGGCGGTCGCAGCGAGAAGATCCGGACGTACAACTTCAAGGAGAACCGCGTCACGGACCACCGCATCGGTCTGACCCTGTACAAGCTCGACAAGGTCCTCGCCGGCGAGCTCGACGAGGTCTCCGACGCGCTGGTGCTCGACGAGCAGTCCCGCCGCCTGCTGGGCCAGGAGGAGCCGGGCACGTGACCGACCGCGGCGGCAGCGGGGCTGGCGCCGACGCGGCCACGTGGGGCTCGTTGCGCGCGTCGACCGCCCAACGGTTGGCCGTGCCGCACGTCGAGCAACCCGACCGTGAGGCCACTTGGCTGGTCGAGGAGGCGAGCGGGCTGCGTGCCGCCGAGCTTCGGGTCGCCGAGGACCAGCTCGTCCCGACCGAGGTGGTGCAGCGCCTCGAGACCATGGTGGCGCGCCGGATCGCCGGCGAGCCGATCCAGTACGTGCTGGGTCACTGGCCGTTCCGGTCGCTCGACCTGCTGGTCGACCGCCGCGTCCTGATCCCGCGTCCCGAGACCGAGCAGGTCGCGGAGCACGCCCTGGCCGAGCTGGACCGGGCTCGCCGTCTCGGCGACCGCGCGCCGCAGACCGATCCGGGAGCCGATGGGCCGTGGGCGCGGGTGGTCGACCTGGGCACGGGCACTGGTGCGTTGGCGCTTGCGGTCGCCCAGGAGCGCCCCGGTGTTGAGGTCTGGGCCGTCGAGCGAGATCCCGGAGCGCTCGCGGTCGCCCAGGTGAACCTCGCTCGATCGGGCGATGTCGGCGCGCACGTCACCGTCATCGAAGGATCGTGGTTCGAGCCGTTGCCGACCGAGATGCGCGGGCGCGTCGACCTGATTGTGGCCAACCCGCCCTACGTGCGCACCGTCGAGGTCCTGCCGTCGTCGGTCATCGACTGGGAGCCGATCGGAGCGCTGTTCGCGGGGGAGGACGGTCTGGCGGCGATCCGCGCGATCGTCGCAGCGGCGCCGGACTGGCTGGCGCCGCACGGCGTGCTGGTCGTCGAGATCGGCGCGGACCAGGGCCCCGACGCGGCCGCGACAGCGCGCGCGGCCGGCTTCGACGAGGTCGAGGTGCGGTCCGACCTCGCGGGACGGGACCGCGTGCTGGTCGCCCGCCGCTCGCCGACCGGGGGCTGAGTCGGGCGGGCCCCCGCCCGGGGCACCGGCTCACCAGCGGGAGCGGATCTCCTCGGCGAACCCGATGACCTCGTCGGCGAGCGTCAGCGGTGGCCCGTCGTCGTGGATGACCGTGCCCGACCAGTCGCCGAACACCTGGTGGCCACCTTGGGCGAGCACGCCGACGCTCAGCTTCGAGGCGCGGTCGAAGCGGGGCGTGAGGGTCAGGTCGAGGGCACCGTCGGCGGAGCGCACCTGCCACGTCTCCATCGGCCGGTCGAACGAGTAGCTCCAGGTCAGCTCCTCGCCGATCTTGGTGAGCCGACCGTCCACGAGGATCCCGTTCTCGGTGGCGCCGGTGCCGTCGGTCCACTTGGACCCGAGCTGGATGCCCACCGTGTGCCCGTCGGTCGTGCGCCCTGCGCCACCGGCCCAGTTCCAGTCGGTCCGGTACGGCCAGCGGCCGCGGCCCACGTCCAGGGTCGCCCAGGCGGCAGCGTCGTCGCCGATGCGCTGCGTGGCGTCGCCGACGCGGAAGGCACCGTTCGCCGGTCGTGCCTGGTGCTTCGAGGTGAACTGGAAGCGCGTCTCGCTCCAGGGCACGACCACGTTGAGCGACTCGTGCCCTTCGGGAAGCGCGATGTGCACGTCGAGCTCCCCGCGCCGGCCGTCCTTCTCGCGCCAGCGGGCCTCGAGGTGGGTGCCTCCCTCGACCTCGGTGATGTCGGCGTCGAGCGATCGGGAGCGGTGCCGGAGGGGAACGTCGCCGGAGCGCTCGGGCAGGTCGATGCCCCGACCGAAGGGCACGACGTGCGCGTGCCCGCCGCGCGTCGAGGTGTCGAAGTCGCCCCACTCGACGGACACGAGCGCCGCGTAGTCGATGTCGGCGAAGGTGAGCGACACGAAGCCGTGCCCGGTGAGGATGCCCCAGTAGTCCCAACGCTTGGTGCGCCCCCACCGGCCGCGCAGGTTGGCCCGGTGGAGTTGATGGCGGGACCAGCCACGCGCAGCGGGGTTGAGGCGGTGCCCGTCGGGCAGGCACAGGTCGACGGGTTCGGTGAGCTCGGTCTCATGGGTGGCCATCGGCGTCGAGTCCACCACAGCGGGCCCTCGGGAGGCGGGTGCGCCGCTACCGTCGCTGCGTGTCACCCGAGCGCGAGACCCCGACGATGACGATCGGCCCCGCCGACTCCGGAGCCCGGCTCGAGGAGGTCGTGCGGGCCGCGGCGACGGCGCTGGACTCGGGCGGCACGGTCATCGTCCCCACCGACACCGTCTACGGACTGGCCGCCCGCGTCAATCGCCCCGACGCCTTGGCGCAGCTCTTCGAGCTGAAGCGCCGGGACCGGACCAACCCGCTCGCGGTGCTCGTCGCCGATCGGGATCAAGCGATCGAGCTCGTCGAGCTCAGCGTGCTCGACGACGAGGTCGTGCCGGTGATCGACGACCTCCTGGATCGTGGGTGGCCGGGCGCGCTCACGCTGGTCCTGCCGCGCGCGGCCGATGCCCGCGGCTACGACCTGGGTGGTGACGCCGCGACGATCGGCGTTCGTTGTCCCCGCTCGAGGGTGGTGCGGGCGCTCGCATCCCGGGTGGGACCGTTGGCGACCACCAGCGCGAACCGCAGCGGCGACCCGACCCCGTCGACGGCTGCCGCGGCGGCGCGTGCGCTGGCGGGTAGCGTCGACCTGGTGATCGACGCCGGGCCGTGCACCGAACGACCGTCGACCGTCATCGACGTGACGGTTCGTCCCTTCCGCACTGTGCGCCAGGGTCCGGTCACGACCAGCCAGCTCGGTGTGTCGCCCGGTTGGTTCGACGACGGAGCGGTTCGAGGCGATGCCTGAGCTCGGTTTCGGCCTCGTCTTCGGCGTGCTGGCGATGATCGCCGGCCTCGTCATGGTGCTGACGTTCACCGCGACCAACGGACCCGCACTGGGCGGTGCCGGCCTGATCGTCGTCGGCGCGCTGTGCGTCGCGATCAACTTCGACGACCGCACCGCCGACTGACGGATCTGTTGCCTGGAAATGACCGTTCCACCGCGTCGGATGGCGCGATGAGTATGCCCAACCCGCCAACCGCGTCGGGCTCAGCGCCCGAGAAGCAGCGGTGTTCGCGAACTTTGATACCGGTTTGGCGGGCGGTGGGCGATAGCGTGCGCGGATGTCAGATACCGAGGGAGAAGCAAACGTGGGCGCGGCGGAGAACGGGATCCACACCGGATCGATCGACCGACGACGCCTGCTCAAGACGGCCGGGGTGGCGACCGCCGCCGCCGGCAGCATGTGGATCGCGCCGAGCGTGCTCGGCTCGTCGACGGCGTTCGCGGTCGGGAGCCCCAACTGCGCCTGCACCGGGACGGCAACGGCGCAGGTCCTCACCGGAGTGGCCGATTCCACCCCGGACCCGTTGCCGACGGCGAGCAACCCGGCCCCGGGCGCTTCGTCGGGCACTGTACTGTGCTTCTGTCGAGCCAACGCCTGGACAACCCGTCTACCTCTGGGGGACGGGCCCCGGCGTAACCGGCACGAATGGTCCGATGTTCGACGACATCGGTCTGGTCACCGTCACCGAGAAGCTCACCGGGGGCGTGAACGTGACGCGCTACGGGAACATCTACCGGTTCCAGAACTTCAGTCGGATAGGCGGCGCCGCAATACCCACCATTATGTCGGCACCGGTACCTACGACCCAGCTGTCCAGCGCGTCTACACCTCAACCGGTTCGAACATCTGGGACTACCTCCCGCCGCAGCCCGCCAACAGTCCGGAGACGGCCACCCCCACCACCTGGTGGAATGCCAGCCAGCCGGCGGCGGCGGGCAACACCCAATCGCTCGGCAACCCCGGCTACAACCACGCCGCCGGCACCGCCCCGAACCTGGGCTCCGCAGACACGCCGTGGCCCGGGCCGATCGACATCTCGTACCTCTTCGGGACCAACTGCGGTCAGTTCGACGTCACGGTCGAGGACTGGAACCGCTACCAGCAGTACAAGTGGAGCAACATCTTCGTCGGTACGACGCACCCGTAAGCAGGAGCGTGGTTCGGCGGCCCTCCGTCGTCGCGTCCCTCGTGGTCGTCGCGTGCGGTCTCCGGCGAGTGCACCAAGACGGGCGATGGTGACGTACCGAAGTGCGACCCGGGCCAGGACCGTGCAAGCCTCTAACCGGGTAGGTGCTGGACCACCGTGTTCCCCGATGCGCCAGGCCTGAACGGCACCCCGCTGGCCCGCACTGCAGCGCAACGCCGCGCGGACGCGCTCGTCGAGATGGCCCTGCTGCGCACGTTCCACAACCATCGCGTGCACGAAGGCGGCTTCGCCGGTGAGCGACCACCCGACGGGCAACCTGCATTCCGACGACGCGATGGCACCCACCTCACCGTTCCCAAACGCCGGCCTCGTCCTGGTGCTGACGTTCACCGAGACCAACGGTGACGCCGACCGACGACACCGGTGCCGCGGTAGGCGAGTACACGGTCGGTCGCGGCCCCCGTGCAGGTCAATTAGCCTCGCCGGCGAGGTCAACGAACGTGAACACGAGGAATTCGTTGTCGCCTGCTCGGGCGGCCTTCATTGCGCTCCTGGTGATCTGGGCGGCTTCACCGATCTTGGTGAACGGGTTGTCGAGTCAGGACGGCCCGGCGTTCATCACGGCGGGGAAGCTCGTTCGTCAGGACCCGCAGAGCCTGTACCCCGAAGCGGTGCGAGGCGACTCGACCGAGGCATGGCGCAACTGGAACGCGGTCTACTGCAAGGCCGACCCGTCCGGGAACTGCCTGGCCAACCACTCGGGATGGCTGGGCCCACCTTCGGCCGCTTTGCTGTACAGCCCCTTCTCCCTCTGGTCGCCGAAGGTGAACCTGCTCTTGCTCCGGCTGCTCAGCGTCGGCCCGATCATCGCGGCGTTCGCGCTGTGTTGGTGGCTGCTCGATCCGCGCAGCGTCCGCGAGCAGTACTACCTGGTGGCTGCCACCCTCTGTGCGACACCGATCGTCGTCAACATCGTGACGTTGGGCCAGAACACGGGTCTCATGGTCTTGGCGGGCATCTTGTGCGTGATGGTCGTCGGCTCGAGGACGCGGGTGGACGACCTCGCCTCGCGGCCCCCGGAGTCCTGGTCGGTAGCAATCGTCGTCGGGCTGTCGGTGATGGTCGCCACCGAGGTGAAGATGTTTCCCGTCGTCCTCCTCGTGCCGCTGGCCTTGGCGAAGCGCTACCGCTCCATCCTGGTGACGGTCGTCTCTGGAATCGCGCTGACGCTCGCCTCGTTCGCTTTCGTCGGGTTCTCGACCTGGCGTGACTTCGTGCACGAACTGCAGTGGTTCCAGAAGGCCGAGTACAACTATCCCTTCAACCGCGCACCCGTGCCGCTCGTGCACATGCTCGTATCGGGAGAGGCGGCGACGATCGCCCTCGTGGCGATCGTGGTAGCACTCGGCGGCGCGTGGTACCTCGGTCGGGCCGATCAGCCATCGGAAGTCCTCCCGGGGTTCGTGCTCCTGGGCGCCATCGCGTTGAGCGCAGCTGCTTGGCCGCACTACCTGCTGGTTGCGGTCGTGGTGGTGACCGGGTTCGTCGCGAGCGCGCGCAAGGGTTGGTGGTTGCTCCCCGCCTCGTTGCTCGTCGGGGTCGCCGTGCAGGCGACCTGGTCGGCCACGCGGAGTGGTCAGGTGGTCGGGCTCATCGGGTTCATCGCCGTTGCCGTCGTGCTGCCGATCGCCCTGCTGCTACAAGCACGCGGGCGGCCGGTTCGGGGGAGTGCGGCGCTGCCAACCGACCTCTCCGCCAAGGCGATGTAGAGGTGCTGCTCGGGAAGGTGCGAGAGCGCTTCAGGCGAGCCTGAACGTCGCGCCGTCGTCAGCCCAGGTGGCTGTCCGGCCGACCGTCTCGTCGGTCTCGATCGCCGTCATCGCCGCAGCGTCGGTGCTCGTGCCCCACACCCGGAGGCCGTCGTCGGTGCGCGCCGTGATGATCGCCCGCTCGGGCTGGTCGTCCCGGTCGTGCATGACCGTGCACGACTCGACGGTCGCGGTGCCCGTGTACGTGTCGAGCGCCTCGACCGATCCGCACGCGTCGATCTCGTCCTGGGGGTGCTCCCACGCGAACGGCCCGCTCGGAGCGTCGGTCGAGTACACGCCGAAGGAGTGCTTGGTCAGGTAGCCGCCGTTGGCGAACACCAGACCGGTGCCGCCCGTCGAGCGGAGCCGCTCGACCATCGTGGCGATCGAGTGCGTGACGTAGTTGCTCCAGGGCCCGCCGGCGAAGGGCAGCCCACCGGTCACGGTCAGGTCCCGGTCGGTCGACAGCCCGAGCTCGTGCGCCGCGACCTGCACGGCGACCGGGAAGCACGAGTACAGGTCGACGTGGTCGAGCGCCTCGGCCTCGACGCCGGCCAGCGACAGCGCCCGCCCTCCCGCGATGCGGATGGCCGGCGAGCCCGAGAACGTCGTCCGGTTCGACACGTAGTGGGCGTCGGCGCCGTCGGTGCCCGCCTGCGGGAACACCCACCGCTCGGTGGGGATGCCCAACGAGCGGGCCTTGCCGACCGAGCAGACGATGAGGCCCGCGCCCTGCTCGACGCTCTCGTTCGAGTTCACGACCTTGCGGTACGGGAACCCGATCATCCGGTTGCCGTCCGCGGGCGAGTCGATCTGCTCCGGGGTCAGCGCTTCCTGGCGCCAGGCGTGCGGGTTCTTCGCGGCCACCTCGCTGAAGCGCGCCATCAGCTCGGCGATGCGCCGCCGGTCCTCCGCCACGCTCCAGCCCTGCGAGGCGCGCCAGGCGCTCTCGAAGAGCGGGTAGATCTGGATGGGCATGGCCACGCCACGGCCCACCTCGGCGGGGAGGATGAGCGGCGTGTCGGCGTTGGCCCACGCGCCGGGCTCGACGTCGTCACCCTGCACCGTCCAGTCGGGTGTGGTGCCGGCGCGCCGGTGCCGCGCCTTGGAGCGGCCGGCCTCGGCGCCCGTCACGAGCACGACCTCGGCGTCGCCCGCGGCGATGTCGCGGCAGGCGCCGTTGACCACCATCTGCGGGACGTTGCCGCCGATGTTCGTTGCGACGGTGGCGGCGTCCGGGCACCCCAGACGCTGCGCGACCAGCCGCGCCGGGTCGCGGTAGCGCCATCCGAAGACGTGCACGGCGCGCACCGAGTCGACCGCGTCCACCACGGCGTCGGTGCCGCAGTCCTTGACGGCACGCCGGAGCGCTTCGACCATCAGGTCGGCCGGTTCGAGGGACTCGGCGCCGTCGTCGACGCGCTGGTTGAGCTGACCGACCCCGACGATCACAGGTTGGCGGTCGTCGATGGATCCGGTTGTTGGCATGGCACCGTTCTGCCCCATGCTTGACCGCTCGGTCAAGTCGTGTGGGCGGTCGGCGCGGGTCCGGTCGCGTGCCACCCGGGGCAACTTCCTAGACTCGTCGCATCGACGTCCTGTTCTGCTGCACCGGCAACATGTGCCGATCCCCCATGGCCGAGGCCTTCATGGGCCGCGAGCTGACCGCGCGGCATCGAGCGCGGCGGTCTCGTCGTGCGGACTCGTGAGCGACGGCCGCCCGGCCGAGGGCGAGGTGATCGACCTCCTCGCCGAACGGGGCCTCGACATCGCCGACCATCGCACCCGGATCATGACCCCCGAGCTCGTGGAGCAGGCCACCGTGATCATCGGGATGGAGCGCCGCCACGTGATCGAGGTCGTGGGCCGGGACGAGTCGGCGTACGACAAGACCTTCACGCTGCCCGAGCTGGTGCGCCGACTCGAGGCCCTTCCCGACGAGGACGAAGATGGTGTTGCCGTCGTGCGCACGCCCGCCGAGGCGCTCCTCGAGGTCGCGCACGGCCGCACGCACCGCGACCTGCTCCGCATCCTCGGCGACGACGAGATCCGCGACCCGATCGGCAAGTCCGGGCGCGTCTTCGACCACACCGCCGACGTGATCGACGACCTGGTCGTCAGGATGCTCGACGCGCTCTGGCCGGACACGAAGGCCCCGACCGGGTCGACGACCGAGCCGACGACCGCGGCGAGCCGATGATGCGCCTCGCGATCGGTTCCGACCACGCCGGCTACGCGCTCAAGGGCGTGCTGGCGGCGGCGCTCGTCGCGGAAGGTCACGAGGTCGTCGACCTGGGCACCCACAGCGTGGCCTCCGTCGACTACCCGATCTTCTGTGCGCGCGTCGGCCGTGCCGTCGCCGCCGGTGAAGTCGAGCGCGGCATCGTGCTCGGGGGGAGTGGCCAAGGCGAGCAGCTCGCGGCGAACAAGGTCGCCGGCGTGCGGGCGAGCCTCTGCAACGACCTCTACACCGCCCGCATGGCCCGTGCCCACAACGACGCCAACGTGCTCTCGATGGGCGCCCGCGTCGTCGCGGAGGCGCTCGCGCTCGAGATCGCGCACCTCTGGCTCGCCACATCGTTCGACGGCGGGCGCCACCAGCAGCGCATCGACGAGCTCACCGCGCTCGAAGCGCGCTTCGGGGACGCCGAGGCGCAGGACACCTACCTGGCCGCCCAACTCGCGGCCCTCCCTGCGGCCAGCGCCGCGCCAAACCCCCAAGGAGCAACCGCAACATGACCTGGCCCGACAGCCGCGACACCGAGCTCTTCGGCTTCATCGACGACGAGGTGGTCCGCCAGAACTCGACGGTCCAGCTCATCGCGTCGGAGAACTTCGCTTCCCCCGCGGTCATGGAGGCGACCGGCTCGGTCCTGACCAACAAGTACTCCGAGGGGTACCCCGGCAAGCGCTACTACGGCGGCAACGAGGTCATCGACCGCGTCGAGGACCTCGCCAAGGACCGGGTCCGGGAGCTCTTCGGCGCCGAGTACGCCAACGTGCAGCCCCACTCGGGGGCCAACGCCAACCTTGCCGTGTACCAGGCGCTCCTCGAGCCCGGCGACAGCGTGCTGGGCCTACGGCTCGACCAGGGTGGCCACCTCACCCACGGGTCCCCCGTCAACGCGAGCGGCATCCTCTACAAGTTCGAGTCGTACGGCGTGACGCCGTCCGATGAACGGATCGACTTCGACCAGGTGCGCGACATCGCCAAGCGCACCAACCCCAAGCTGATCGTGGCCGGAGCCACCGCGTACCCCCGCATCATCGACCCGCAGCCTTTCCGCGACATCGCGGACGAGGTGGGCGCGCTGTTCATGTTCGACGCGGCGCACATCGCGGGCCTGATCGCGGGCGGGGTCCACCCCAACCCGGTCGGCGTGGCCGACGTCGTCACGTTCACCACCCACAAGACGCTGCGCGGCCCGCGCGGCGGCTGCATCGTCGCCAAGGCCGAGCACGGCACCGCGATCGACAAGGCTGTGTTCCCCGGCATGCAGGGCGGACCCCTCGACCACGTCATCGCCGCCAAGGCCGTCGCCTTCCGCGAGGCCGCCACGCCGGAGTTCTCGGACTACGCCGCGCGTGTCGTCACCAACGCGTCGGCGCTCGCCGCGGCGCTGGCCGACACCGGCCTGCGTCTCGTGTCGGGCGGTACCGACAACCACCTCCTGCTCGTCGACCTGCGCAGCTTCGACGAGGAGCTCTCGGGCAAGAAGGCGCGCCTCGCCCTCGACCGCGCCGGCATCAGCCTCAACGAGAACACCGTCCCCGACGACCCCCGTCCGCCCTACATCACGAGCGGCCTGCGCATCGGCGCGCCCGCGGTGACGACCCAGGGCATGCGCGAGCCCGAGATGGCGACCATCGCACGGCTCATCCACCGGGTGCTCGTCGGTCGGGACGACCAGGGCGAGATCGCGGCGGTGCGCGCCGAGGTCGCAGAGCTCTGCGCGCGCTTCGCGCCGTACCCCGACCTCGCGCCCACGGCCTGACCCCATGCTCCGCTGGACCAGCCTCGCCCTGGTGCTGGTGGTGTCGATGGCGGTCACCGCGTTGTGCACGCCGCTCGTGCGGCGCTTCGCGGTCCGCCGGGGGTTGGTGGTCGAGCCCGACGAGCGGCGGGTCCACACCCGTGCGGTGCCCCAGCTCGGCGGCGTGGCGATGTTCGCCGGCTACCTCGCCGGGATGCTCGCCGCGTGGTTGAGCGGCGGGTTCACCGAGATCTTCGCGACCCACCTGACCGCGCTCGGCGTGGTCGCGGGCCCGGGGGTGATCTGGCTCGTCGGGACGATCGACGACGTCCACGAGGTGTCGGCCCCCGCCAAGACCGCCGGGATCGTCCTCGGCGGCTCGGTCCTGTACTGGATGGGCGTCTCGATGGACTACTTCCGCATCCCCTTCGCAGGCACGGTGGTGCTCTCGGCCGACTGGAAGCCGCTGCTGGTGGTGCTGTGGGTCTTCGCGATGACGACCGCGGTCAACCTCATCGACGGGCTCGACGGTCTGGCCGCGGGCATCATCGCCATCGCCTCGGGCGCGTTCGTGCTGTACGACCACAAGCTGTTGACCGCGGGCCTGCTGGGCTTCGACAACCCCTCGATCCTCGTGGCCGTGATCGCACTCGGGCTGTGCCTCGGCTTCCTGCCCTTCAACTTCCACCCCGCCCGGATCTTCATGGGCGACGGGGGAGCGCTCCTGCTCGGCGCGCTCATGGCCGTCTCGACGATGCTCGTGGGCGGGCGCAGCACCGAACCCTTCAGCGGGCAGACCTACTTCTTCTTCGCGCCGCTGTTCATCCCCATCTTCATCCTCGGCGTGCCGATCATCGACACGCTCTTCGCGGTGGTGCGACGGGCGAAGAGCCGCTCGGGTGTGACCACCGCCGACAAGGGCCACCTCCACCACCGGCTCATGCGGCTCGGCCACGGGCAGCGCCGCAGCGTCATCATCCTGTGGCTCTGGACCGCGCTGCTGTCCGCGTTCGTGCTGTACCCCGCGTACACCGGCAAGGGGGATGCGCTGGTGCCCCTGGCGATCGCCGCTCTGTGCCTCTTCCTGTTCACCGTCCTGTCACCGGCGTGGTTGCGCGGCGGCCGTGACGATCGTGGCGAAGGGGCGCCGGACACCACGGTCGAGCCGACCGATCAGGCCGCCGCGGAAGCCGTCCACGATTTGCAGCCTTACGACCCCATTGCATAGATTGCTAAAAGTTTCACAAGCTCCTGATCGACCGTCAGGTTGCTCCGAACCACCCGTGGACAGACCGTGGATTCCAAGCGACTGCATGAGCGGCAAGAACTCGACAACGAACTCGCCAGATTTGTCGTCGCCGACGGCGCATCGGTAGCTTCGGCGCTCGCGCTCCCACGTACCGTGGGCGCCCACGTTTCGACGAGCGAGCGGCGGTTGGCCGCCACCAAGGGACCATGAGCACAGTCGAGATGCGTACCCTGTACCTGACCATGGCCCCTCCGGAGTCCGACCAGAACCGGGTGCAGTGGAGTTACCTGCGCTACGCGGGTGTTGGCGTCGAGTTCTTCGCGGGCCTCGCCGCGCTCGACCATCCTCGGCGTGTTCCTTGACGGCCGCTTGGGCACCTCACCCGTCCTCACGATCGTGTTCGCGCTGCTCGGCTTCGCCGCATCGACGTGGAACCTCATCCGGAGCGTCGACCGCACCGAGCGGCACTCCCAGCACGAGTCGGGCGACCAGTCATGAGCCCGCTCGCCAAGCGCGGCCTGCTCGCCGCAGCCGGCTTCGTCGTCCTCGTGGCCGCGGTTGCCGCGGCGTTCGTCAGCTTCGACGGCGCGGCCGTCCGAGGCGTCGCCATCGGCGCGGCACTGGGGATCGTCAACCTCGTGGTGAGCCTGGCGCTCACGAAGCGGTCCCTGCGCACGGGCGGCCCGCGGTCGGCCATCGCCACGATCACGGGCGGCTTCGGCGCCCGGCTCGTGCTTCTGGTCGCGCTGTCCCTGGTGTTCATGCAGATCTCGGCCGTCGACGCAGCGGCGTTCGGGCTGACCTTCGTCGCCTTCTTCTTCGTCTACCTCGCTGCCGAGATCGTCATGGTCGAGCAGCTTCGAGCACCGGGGTCCCCATGATCATCGCCTCCGAGAACGTCACGAACGAGCTCCTGGACTTCCACCTCATCGGGCCGATCACCGCGCACCAGTTCCTGTTGATCCTCTGCGGGGTCGTCATGGTCGGGCTGTTCGGCTGGGCCGCGCGCAAGATGCCGGTCACCCCCAAGAAGACCGGCCTCCTGGCGCTGCTCGAGTTCGGGCTCGTCTGGGTGCGTGACGAGGTGGTGTATGCCTGGCTCGGCCCGGAAGAGGGTCGCCGCTACCTCCCGTTGATGTGGACGATCTTCTTCTTCATCCTCTTCTCGAACCTCTTCGGGTTGTTCCCCTTCACCATGGTGCCGTTCGGCCGCACCGACGCGCTCTCCGTCGCGACCGGCAACCTCGCCGTGACGGGTGCGATGGCGTTCATCGTGTTCGTGGTGGTCCTCATGGCGGGCATGCGAAAGCACGGGCTCGCCGGCTACTGGGGGACGCTCGTCCCGCCCGGCGTGCCGTGGCCGCTCGTCCCGATCATCTTCCTGCTCGAGTTCATCGGCCTGCTCACGCGAGCCTTCGCCCTGGCCATCCGTCTCTTCGCCAACATGCTCGCGGGGCACGCGCTGCTGGGGATCCTGTTCGGCTTCGTCGTCGGGATCTACGTGTTCGCCCACCCCTGGCAGGCGGTCCTGCCCACGGTCGGCTCGACGTTGTTCCTGATCGGCATCTTCCTCTTCGAGGTGCTGATCGCCCTCATCCAGGCCTACATCTTCACCATCCTGTCCGTCATCTTCGTCAGCATCTCAGTCGCTGACGAGCACTGATCGTTTCCACGAATACACATCACAAGGAGAACCCTTACCAATGCACCCTCTTCTCGCTTCGCTCTACGTCCTAGCGGCAACCGCGCCCGCCAAGTACGGCCCGCTGGGCGCCGGCCTGGGCGCCGGCATCGCGGCGATCGGCGCCGGCATCGGCATCGGCCGTCTCGGCAGCGGTGCGAGCGAGTCCATCGCCCGCCAGCCCGAGGCTTCCGGTGACATCCGCGGCATCACCATCATCACCGCCGCGTTCATCGAGGGCGTCGCCCTGTTCGCGATCGTCGTGTGCCTCATCGCAGCTTCCAGCTGATCCGGCCATGATCCTCGCCGAACTCGACAGCATCACCAAGCTCCGCCTTGGGACCGTGCTCTGGACCTGGGGCGTCTTCCTCGTCACCCTGTTCCTCCTGAGCAAGATCGCATGGCCGATGCTCCTCAAGAAGATGGAGGAGCGCGAGCTCCACATCTCCGAGGGCCTCAAGCGGGCCGAGGAGGCGGAGGAGCGCGTCCGTGAGCTCGCGGAACGCCAGGAGCGCCTCAGCGAAGAGGCGCGCGTGGAGGCGCAGAAGCTGCTCGCGGAGAGCCGACAGATGGCCGAGAACCAGCGCAACGCGCTCTTGGCTTCTGCGCAGGAGGAGATCGCTGCCGAGCGCGAACGGGCCAAGCAGGAGATCGGGCTCGAGCGCGCGCGTGCGATCGAGGAGCTGAAGGCGACCACGGTCGAGCTCACCCTCGAGGCCTCCTCGCGGCTGCTCGGTCGCGAGCTCCGCGACGAGGACCACCAACGCCTCGCGGAGTCGACCATCGACGAGCTCTTCGCCCGCGAGGTGGCGGGCTCACAGTGAACGTCTCGCTTGCGGCTGCGCGGATCTACGCCACGGCGCTCTTCGACATCGGTGTCGAAGGCGGGTCCGTCGACGACATCAGCGATGAGCTGCATGTGGTTCGCGGTGCCATCGGCGGGCTCGACCCGGCGATGCGCGTCTTCTTCGAGCTGCCCCAGCTCCGGAAAGAGGACAAGCTGCAGGTGGTCGACCGGGCCTTCGGCGATCGGGTGGGTCGGCCCGTCCAGGGTTTGCTCCACGTGCTCGTCGAGAAGCGGCGCGAGTCCCTCCTCGACACGATCGTCACCGAGTTCGACGCGCTCGTCGACGAGCACGTCGGGCGGGTCCGGGCGAACGTCACCACCGCCCACGAGCTCAGCGATGCGCTCGCGGATTCGCTCCGCGCCGCACTCGAACGCCAAACCCAGCGGCAGGTCGTGCTCCACCAGAGCGTCGACCCCAGCTTGATCGGCGGCTTCCGGGTCCGTCTCGGCGACCTCGTCGTCGACGGAACCCTCAGCCGGGCACTTTCAGACATGCGCCGAGCGCTCACCAGCTCACTGGCCTAAGGACACAACATGGAAATCAGGACCGACGAAATCAGCTCGATCATCCGACAGCAGATCGAGTCTTTCGACGTAGATCTGCAGCTCGACGAGGTCGGCACGGTGCTCGAGATCGGCGACGGCATCGCCCGGGTGTACGGCCTCGAGAACGTGATGGCCAGCGAGATGGTCGAGTTCGAGAACGGCTCTGTCGGCCTGGCGCTGAACCTCGAAGAGGACTCGGTCGGTGTCGTCATCCTCGGCGACTACATCGACATCCGTGAGGGTCAGACCGTCAAGCGCACCGGCAAGGTGCTCTCGGTGCCGGCCGGCGACGGCCTCATCGGTCGCGTCGTGAACCCGCTCAGCCAGCCGCTCGACGGCAAGGGCCCGATCGAGACCGCCAAGCTCATGCCGATGGAGGGCCAGGCGCCCACCATCGCCGACCGGCAGCCGGTGACCGAGCCGCTGTTGACCGGGATCAAGGCGATCGACGCCATGATCCCGATCGGGCGAGGCCAGCGCGAGCTGATCATCGGCGACCGTGAGACCGGCAAGTCCTCGATCGCGCTCGACGCGATCCTCAGCCAGAAGGACTCGGGCGTCATCTGCGTCTACGTCGCCATCGGCCAGAAGGCGTCGACCGTCGCCGGTGTCGTCGAGTTCCTGCGTGAGCACGGCGCCATGGACTACACGATCGTGGTGGCCGCCACCGCGGACGACCCGGCCCCGATGCAGTACATCGCGCCGTACGCCGGTTGCGCCATGGCCGAGTACTTCATGTACGAGAAGAAGCAGCACACGCTGGTCGTCTACGACGACCTCTCCAAGCAGGCCGCCGCCTACCGCGAGCTGTCGCTGCTGCTGCGCCGCCCGCCCGGTCGTGAGGCCTACCCCGGCGACGTCTTCTACCTGCACTCCCGCCTCCTGGAGCGGGCCGCCAAGCTCGACGACGATCACGGTGCGGGGTCGATGACGGCGCTGCCGATCATCGAGACCCAGGCCGGCGACGTCTCGGCGTACATCCCGACCAACGTGATCTCGATCACCGACGGTCAGATCTACCTCGAGCCCGACCTGTTCTACGCCGGTGTGCGACCCGCGGTGAACGTGGGCATCTCGGTCAGCCGGGTCGGCGGGAACGCCCAGACCAAGGCGATGAAGTCGGTGGCCGGCACGCTGCGGCTCGACCTCGCCCAGTACCGCGAGCTCGAGGCGTTCGCCCAGTTCGCCAGCGACCTGGACGCGAGCGCCAAGGCCCAGCTCGCCCGCGGTGAGCGCACCGTCGAGCTCCTCAAGCAGCTCACCGCTGCGATCTGGCCGATGCACGAGCAGGTCGCCTCGATGTACGCCATCGGGCAGGGGCTCATGGACGACGTCCCCGTCGAGGACATCAAGCGCTTCGAGCACGAGATGATCGAGGCGTTGCGCACCCAGCAGAGCAGTGCGCTGGCCGCGATCAAGGACACCGGCAAGCTCGAGGACGACACCAAGGCCACCCTCACCGAGCAGATCGAGTCCTTCAAGCAGAACCTCTGGAAGCCATCGGAGGTAGTGGCCTCCTAGGCCGCGTCGCCCATGCCCGAACAGCCAAAGGTCATCCGAAAGCGCATCAAGAGCGTCGACTCGACGCAGAAGATCACGCGCACCATGGAGATGGTGGCGACGGCCAAGCTCAAGGCCGCGCAGGATCGTGTCGCGTCGTCGGGGCCGTACCTGTCGAACCTGCGGACCATCATGGGCGACATCGGCGCCAGCGACGTCGACGTCTCGGCCTGGCCGCAGTTCGAGGTCCGCGACGGCAAGCGGACGTTGCTGTTCGTCCTCACCGCGAACCGCGGTCTGTGCGGGGCCTTCAACACGAACCTGGTGCGCCTCGCCCGCAACACCTACGACGCCAAGGTGGCCGACGGCCACTCGGTGCGACTCGTGGTCGCCGGCAAGAAGGGGATCAGCGCACTCAGGTTCGCCGGCTACGACCCCGACCAGACGTTCACCGACGAGCTGCTCGACGTGCCCACCGTCGAGGAGGCCGACTTCTTCCTCAACGAGCTCGCACGGCCGTTCCTCGAGCAGGAGGTCGACGAGGTCCTGGTGGTCTACCCGCACTGGGAGAACGCCAGCAACCAACCGCCCACGCTCCTGCGCCTCTTCCCGATCGCCCCGGAGACGACCGCGGAGACCAGCTCGAACCGGGCGCCGATCTTCGAACCGTCGGCCGCGGTGATCCTCGACCGTCTGCTCTCGCTCTACCAGCGCCAGGTGATGTTCTCGGTGCTCGCCGAGACCATCGCCGGCGAGCAGTTCGCCCGGCGCATGGCCATGAAGCTCGCGAGCGACAACGCCTCGGAGATGGTGCACGACCTGAGGCTTCAGTACAACAAGGCGCGGCAGGCGCTGATCACCAAGGAGCTCGCCGAGATCATCGGCGGCGTGGAAGCCCTCAAGAACTAGCCCTGGAACGTGACGTGACACCCCTTGCAACAAAGGAATCGAGACGATGACCGACACGATGAACACCGACACAACGACTGACGTGACGCTTGACGGGACGGTGGTGCAGGTCATCGGACCAGTGCTCGACGTCGAGTTCGAGAGCCAGGCCGCGCTGCCTGAGATCTTCACCGCGCTCACCATCGATGCGGGTGAAGGCGAGAACAAGGTCTCCCTCGTCGCCGAGGTGGCCCAGGAGATCGGCCGGAACCAGGTGCGAGCGGTGGCGATGTCGTCGACCGACGGCGTGGTGCGCGGCATGACCGTCCACAACACCGGGGCGCCCATCACGGTGCCGGTCGGTGAGGAGTGCCTGGGCCGGGTCTTCAACCTGTTCGGCGAGCCGGTCGACCACCGCGGCCCGGTCGAGGCCAAGCAGCGTCGACCGATCCACGCGCCGGCCCCCAAGTTCGAGGTGCTCTCCACCCGGACCGAGCTCTTCGAGACGGGCATCAAGGTCATCGACCTCCTCGCCCCGTACGCCAAGGGCGGCAAGACCGGCCTGCTCGGCGGCGCCGGCGTGGGCAAGACCGTCATCATCCAGGAGCTGATCAACAACGTCGCCCAGCAGCACGGTGGCTACTCGGTCTTCTGCGGTGTGGGCGAGCGCAGCCGTGAGGGCAACGACCTCTGGCGAGAGATGCAGGAGTCGGGCGTCATCGACAAGGCCATCCTCTGCTACGGCCAGATGAACGAGCCGCCGGGCGCCCGCCTGCGCGTCGCGCTCTCCGGCCTCACGATGGCCGAGTACCTGCGCGACGAGGGCGGCCGCGACGTGCTGCTGTTCGTCGACAACATCTTCCGGTTCAGCCAGGCCGGCTCGGAGGTGTCCGCCCTGCTCGGGCGCATGCCGTCCGCCGTGGGCTACCAGCCCACCCTGGCCAGCGAGATGGGTGCGCTCCAGGAGCGGATCACCTCGACGGACAACGGCTCGGTCACCTCGGTGCAGGCGATCTACGTGCCCGCCGACGACCTGACCGACCCCGCGCCGGCCGCGACGTTCACCCACCTCGATGCCAAGACGGTGCTCTCCCGGCAGATCGCCGAGCGCGGCATCTACCCGGCGGTCGACCCGCTCGACTCGTCGTCCCGGGTGCTCGCCCCGCAGTACGTGGGCCAGGAGCACTACGACGTGGCCCGAGAGGTGCAGCGGGTCCTGCAGCGCGCCAAGGACCTCCAGGACATCATCGCCATCCTGGGCATGGACGAGCTCTCCGAGGACGACAAGATCCTCGTGCAGCGGGCCCGCAAGATCGAGCGCTTCCTCAGCCAGCCGTTCTTCGTCGCCGAGGTGTTCACCGGCGTGAAGGGTCGCTACGTGAAGCTGGCCGACACGATCCGCTCGTTCAAGGCGTTGCTCTCGGGCGACTACGACCACCTGCCGGAGAACGCCTTCTACATGAAGGGCGACATCGACGAGGTCGTCGAAGCCGCCGAGCGCCAGGCTTCCGAGGCCTGACGACGTGTCTGCGTCTGAGCTGATGCCCGAGCACCCGCCCGACTCGATCCACACCGCCAGCGTCGCGGAGGACCTCGCGCGCGGCCAGGTCGAGCTGCACGTCACCGTGGTCAGCCCCTCCCGGGAGCTGTTCTCCGGTGACGCCCACTGGGTCACGCTGCCCGGGCTGGACGGGCAGTTCGGCATCTGGCCTCGCCACGTGGCGATGGTCGCCGCGCTGGGTAGCGGTCACCTCCGCATCGGGCTCCGGGACCACAGCCGTCGTGGAGTTCGTGGTCCGCGGCTCTTTCCTGTCGGTCGCCGACAACGTCGTCACGATCCTGGTCGACCTCGCGGTGACCAAGGACGACGTCGACGAGGCCGCGGCGCGAGCCGAGCTCGAGGAGATCAACACCGCGCTGGCCACGCCGGCGAGCGAGGTCGAGTTCGCGCAGCTCCTGGAGCGCCGCGACTGGTGCCAGGCGCGCATCAAGCTCGCCAACTCGTAGGGGGCGCCCGCCGCTTTGGCGGCGACCGTCAGCGTGCTTCGAAGCCGGCGATGCCGACGCCGACCGACGTGATGCCACTGGGAAGGTGGTTGCGCACCACGTCGTAGGCGCGCGATGCTGAGTTGGCCGACGGTCTCGTCGTCTTCGGGGTCGATGTCGGCTGTCACCGTGACGTGCAGCGTGGCCCCGTGACGGGTCGACGTGCAGGTGATCTCCGGACGCCCGGTCAGGTCGCGCAGCGCGACGCTCCAGGCCTCGTCCCGCGCACGAACCACGTCGTGTGCCGCGGCGACCGGATCGCTTCCGGGAGCTGATCACCGCGAGCGGCAGGTGCTCGCGCACCGCGCAGCCCTCGCCCGTGGACTCGGTGCCGGAGGGGAGGGCCTCGCCGTCGACGAGGACCGCCGCGTCAAGGGGACCGTTGAGGGGGCAGGCCGAAGGCTCGACGCTGCCGATGCACGAGGCCCCCGGGCGTGCGGCGAAGTAGGTCGGCGCGCAGCGGTGCACGCCGTGCCCTTCGTGTTCGATGCGTTGGCTGACGGCGTCGACCTCGACGTCGTCGGGGCCGAGAACGAGGATCTCCATGACAGGCTCCCTGGTCACTGGTGTCGTGTCGGCAACCCGGACGGCGCCGAACGAGACAAGTGTCGGCGGGACCCCGAGTCGCGGACAGTGCCGAAGGTCCCGAAACGGGAGCCACCACCCAAAACCGGGGAGCGAGCGGAGAGGCCGGGAACTCGGAACGTTCTCTCAGGGGTATGCGATGCCGTACTCGGCCTCGAGCACCGCGACCTCCCGGTGGACCTGGGCGAGGAGGTCCTCGAGCTGTGGCCGGTACTTGGCGACCACCCGGTCGCGGGCCGCGAGTCGGTACGCATCCATCACGTGGGACAATGGCTCGACGCAGCGTCCGTAGAGCTTCGCCAACGCTTCGGTCCGCGCCGCCTTCGCGGCGTCGCCGAGGTCCGATCGCTTGAGGTCGTCGACCTGCCCGAAGAAGTCGTCCGGCGAGGTGGTGTGCACGCCGCCATCGGCCATGCACGCTTTCCAACCGGCGAACGCCGCGACGTACGTCGGATCAGACGTCATGCCTGCGTCGAACCCATAAGGGTGCTGTTCGGAATCGACGACGCCGGTCAACTGGTCGAACACCGCATCGATCAGGTCCGGCCTGGCGGCTCGCCGATTCTCGCAGGCGCGCAGGTCGGCGAAGGCCGCCGCCTGCCGATCCTTGGGGATCGCGGCGTCCATCGCACCCGTCCTAGAGGAGGCCCAGCTGTCGGTCTGGAACGTGCCGGTCTCGAGCCGCGCGATGTCCGGGAACTGGGAGTTGTTCATCGGCACGGGTACGCGGGATCGGTCCGACCGGTGTGCGAAGTAGTCCGCGACGGAGTCCGACCACCCCTTGCTGCGCAGACACGCAGCGTCCTCGTGTGCGCCGGCCTTCATGAGGAAGTTCCCCAGGGCCATGTCTGCGCCGCTGTTGTAGTCGGCTGAGGTGGCCGGCATCAGGTATCCGAGCAGGTCGGCCATCGAGACGGTGTGGGGAGTCGATGGCGCGGTCGTCGCAGTGGGAGTGGTCATGACGTCGCTGGTTCGGGTCGTACCGGCCGGCCGGTGATCAGCAGAGCGCACCACGAGCAGTCCGACCAACAGCGCGGCTGCTGCAGCCACTCCGGCGCCCACTCCGATCAGGCGCGTCGGCCGTTTGCGGCGCCGCCCGCCGTCATCGAGCGCGATCACGGTGCGACGCCCGTCAGATGGGGCGGCCTCCATCGCCGCGCCGAGCCGCAACAGGTGGCGCCGCAACACGACCTCTTCGTTGGTAGGTGTCTCGTCGCTCATCGGAGCGCCTCCTTGAGATCCTTCATCGCACGGTTGATGAGTGAGGAGACGGTCGACGGCCGACAGGACATGACCTCGGCGATCTCGATGACCGGCAGGTCGGCGTAGTACCGGAGCACCACCGCCATCCGTCGCTTCGGCGTCAGACGTGCAAGGGCGTCGGTGAGCTCGCCGAGGTACGAGTCGAGGTGCAGTCCCTCGGCCATCTCGGCGGTGGGCTGCACCCGTCGCCGGTGCCGGATCGTGCGGCGGCACTCGTTGAGCACCATCGACCGCAGGTAGCCGGCCGGGTTGTCGATGTCGTCGATACCGCGGACGCCCAAGCGGGCGAAGCACTCCTGCACGGCATCCTCGGCCGCCTCACGGCTGCCCAGGATGAGCCACGCCAACGACAGCAGTCCGCGCTGCTCGGTGGAGTAGAGCCCTTCGATGCGATCGGTCACGGCCACGACGACCTCCTCGTGACCATGAGTCGCCGGAACCCCAGAAGCTTGCACGGCTTGTCGTTTTGGGTGCCGATTCGCAACCCCTGGGTTGCGAATCGGCACCCAAAACGGGGAGAGCGGGGAGAGCGGGGGAGTGCCGGGTGGGTCAGCCGAACTCGATGGCGCTGTAGTCCTTGAGCTTGGCGAGGCGGTGGTGCGCGTTGACCAGGCGCACCGTGCCGGACTTGGAGCGCATCACCAGCGACTGGGTGCTGGCGCCCGAGCCGTCGTAGTGGACGCCCTTGAGCAGCTCGCCGTCGGTGATGCCCGTGGCGGCGAAGAAGCAGTTGTCGCCGGCGACGAGGTCGTCGGTGGTGAGCACCTGGTCGAGGTCGTACCCCTGGGCGATGGCCTCGTTGCGCTCGGTGTCGTTGCGTGGCCAGAGTCGCCCCTGGATCACGCCGCCCATGCACTTGAGCGCCGCGGCGGTGATGACCCCTTCGGGGGTGCCACCGATCCCGAAGAGGATGTCGGCGCCCGAGTCCTGCCAGGCCGTCGAGATGGCGCCTGCGACGTCGCCGTCGGGGATCAGCCGTATGCGCGCACCGGCGGCGCGCACCTCGGCGATCAGATCCGCGTGACGGGGGCGGTCGAGGATCACCGCGGTCACGTCGGTGACGGCCTCGCCCTTCGCCTTGGCGACCGCCGCGAGGTTCTCGGTGGGGGAGACGGTGATGTCGATCACGTCGGCTGCCTCGCGCCCCACGGCGATCTTCTCCATGTAGACGCAGGGGCCCGGGTCGAACATGGTGCCGCGCTCGGACACCGCGATGACCGCGATGGCGTTGGGTCGACCCAACGAGCACAGCGTCGTGCCGTCGATCGGGTCGACGGCGATGTCGGTGGCCGGCGGCGTGCCGTCACCGATCTTCTCGCCGTTGTAGAGCATGGGCGCCTCGTCCTTCTCGCCCTCGCCGATCACCACGATCCCGTCCATCGGCACCGAGTGCAGGACGATGCGCATGGCGTCGACCGCGGCGCCGTCTGCGCCTTCCTTGTCGCCTCGGCCCATCCAACGGGCGGCGGCCAGCGACGCGGCCTCGGTGACGCGCACCAGCTCCATCGCGAGGTTGCGATCCGGGACCTGCTTTGCTGACGCCATGGCGCCAGAGCGTAGTAGGTCGCCGTACCTACGCCGGTCCGGAGGACCCGGGCTGGCGGGCGCAGTCGACGCCCTCGTGAGCAGGAACCGAAGGATGGTTGCCCGTGGGGCCTGCTTCGACTACTGTTGCACGAGGCGTACGCGATTGGCGCAACCTGCTGCCGGAGGGAGATGGGAACGTGGTCGGAACTGACCGACGTGCTTTCCTGAAGAAGGCCGGCGTTGCGGGTGCCGCGGCGGGCGGCTTGTGGGTCGCTCCCAGCGTGCTCGGGTCGAGCTCGGCCTTCGCCGTCGGCAGCTGCGTCATGAGGGACACCATCGACTGGAGCTACTACTCGAATGGTGACCTGGATCTCACGTCGGGCGGATCGGTTGGCCTGACGCCTTACCGCACGGCAGGCCCGGGCACCCCTTCATACAACGTCACGATGACGGTGACACCGATCGGCTCGGTGACCTCGCCATCGGCGGCGGTATCCGACGCTCATTGGGACAACACCCACTACACCTACCTGCTCCAGTACACCGCGTCGGACTCCTCGGGTAGCCCGTTCGGGTACGACGTCAAGTTCGAATGGCCCACTGGTAGCCACGCCTTCAACCTCAACTTCCAGATCGGCGACGTCGACGAGGACATCACTTCAACCGGCGCGGAATATCGCGACCAGGTCTACCTCGAACCGGTGATCGGAGCGGGCGATAGCGCGACGGTCTCTTCCACGATCGCCGGTTCGGGAACGAGCGCGAGCCCGTGGTACGGCAATTCGGGTCCGCAGACCGACACCAACAACGAGGCTCAGGTCAGCGTCTCCTATGCGACGACAGCGGAGATCTCCTCGATGACGATCCACTTCAGAGGCGTCTCGACCTATCTCGGCGGTGTCCAGAACGTTGCGATCACCAACTTGGCCTGGTGTCTCTGAACGGTCAGGGCTCCTAGCCCTTTGCCGCCCAGCGATGCGGCTCCACGACGTGCACCGGTTTCTCAGTGACTTGAAGTCCCAGCGCCCTTGGGCCCGGGCGGCGCCACCTTGTGTGGGATGTGGCGACCGAGTTGGCCGCCCATCCAGCGTTGAACCGAGGATGGGGTTCACGCTCGGCGACGACGTGGTCGTCGTGCCAATACCCGACGCGTGGGGAGCCGTGGTCGATGCCGAACTCGCTCTTCTGGATCGTTCAAGCCGACGAGCGACGCTGCTGAACGCCAGCGCCGCGCTGATCTACACGGCGTTCGACGGTGAGCGGCCGCTCCACGCGGTGATCGACCAGCTCGTCGGCGAGACCGGCGGCGATCGCGCCTCGATCGCCCGCGACGTCGAGAGCACGGTCGCCCGCCTGGTCGCCGCGGGAATCGTCGACGTCGGCGCACCGGTCGCCGACCCCCCGTCGGACGATCCCGGGGCCGGCGCTCCCGAGGACGGCGATCCCGGCCGCGAGGGAGACCCTGAACAGATCCACGAGGAGCACCTCGCCGAACACGGCCCCTGGGCCTTGGCGCGCGACCTCACCGTTGGCGGCACCACCTGCCGGCTCCGAGTGGACGACGCATCCCTGGCGGAGGTGGTCGGGCCGCTCGTGTCGTCGCTCCCCGAGGCGCCGGCGGACGGAACTCGCCCACACGATGTCGCTCGTGACCCTCGACCGAGCCGACGCAGGTCGTTTCCGGTTGGTGGTCGACGGACGGGTCGCCACCGGCGATGCCGACCGTGACCAGGCCATCGTGCAACTGCTGCACGAGCTCGACGACCTGGCCGCCTCCGAAGCAGGTGAGGCGCTGACCTTCCACGCCGGCGCCGTCGCACGCGACGGGCGAGCCATCCTCGTCGCCGGGCAGAGCGGCAGGGGCAAGAGCACGCTCACAGGTGCCCTGGTCCGGCGCGGCTGGTCCTACCTGACCGACGAGGTCACGGTCGTGCGGCTCGAGGACCATCGCATCCTTCCCTATCCCAAGGCGCTGGACCTGGACGACGGCTCGCGCAAGCTGCTGCGCATCAGGCGGGCAGCCGTCGACCTGGGGGCAGCCAAGCAGAAGGTCCTCCCCACCCGTCTGGGCCGGGTCGGTACCGGCGCGACGCCCGCGCTGGTCGTGGTGCTCGCCCGCACGGAGGCGCGGCCGGAACGGGGCCGCGCGCCGATCGAGCGGCTCACCCCGTCCGAAGCCTTGCTGGCCCTGCTGTCGGTCACCTTCGAGCGCTCGATCGATGCCCCGGAGCGCTTCCAGGCGCTCGCGGCGCTCTGCGAGCAGGTGCCGGTCATCCGCATGGATCGTGCCCGGCTCGCCCGCTGCGTGGCGACCGCGGAGGCCGAAGCGGCCCCCGGTGCGCGCACGGGCGCGGCCGATCGACACCGGTTCCTGAAGTACCCAGGTGCCGCGCGCCCGACCCGCGCCCGATGTGGTAATGGCGCTGGACGGTTCGGCGATTGCGGGTCTATGATGGCATCCTGCAAGTTCTTGGACACTCAAGTCACGGTTCATCCGAATCGCGCTGGCGGGAGAGATCATGTCCAACGAGGTCGACCGGAGACGCTTTCTGACGTATTCGGGGGTCGCTTCCGCCTCGGCCGCAGGTCTTTGGGTCGCTCCCAGCATCATCGGGACGTCGTCGGCCTTCGCGGCGGGGAGCTGCGTGACCTTCGGCGCGCTCACGTGGTCGAGCGTGACCGGGGGGCCGTACGCGCCCAGCACCTCGTCCACCGTCACCTTCACGGTGCAGGTCCCGGGCACCGGCGGCGCCCCGGACGTCCACGTCGTGGTGACCGTGACGCCCGTCGGCACGCCGGGCACCGGGTCGGGCGGCGTCGACGTGGGAAGCCCGTTCAACGGCTACTCCTCGTTCTACAAGCTGGCCATGAAGAACAACGCCCTGGCCGAGGGCTACAACGTGACCTTCGCCTTCTACTCCGGCACGACGGGCACGACCCCGATCAACGTCTACAACCTTGCCTACAAGATCATCGACATCGATCGCATCGATGAGCACGACGCCTACAACGACCAGGTTTGGCTCACAAACGGCTTCAGCATCTTGAGCCAGGGCTCCGAAGTCACCGGCGCCGGAACCTCCACGACCCCCTGGAGCGGCACCGCAATCGACGGGGTCAGCGACGACACGGGCACCGTGTCGATCGCCTACGCGGGGCCGGTCTCGGCCACGACCGTGTCGTACCGTTCGTCCCAGTACTTCGGCAAGTCGCAGGACGTCGCCATCGGCGACCTGAGCTGGTGCTACTGAACCGGACCCGCACGGGTGACCCGGCCGCGCGTCGGCGGGGACGGCGCGTCGTGGTCACGGTAACCTGCCGCGGTGGCTGAACCGACCGGAACCGAACCCGAGCCGACCGACGGCCGCGCCGCCTGGTTGCGGGCGTTCGAGGCATCCGACCGTTCCGGCGAGCGACCCACCGACGCTGCTCTCTGAAGCCGTCACGTGCCGAGCGTGCCCAACCCGCGGCCGATGTGGTAAGTGCGCTGGACGGCTCGCAGTCAGCGGGCCTATGCTGGCATCCTGCAAGTTCTTGGACACTCAAGTCACGGTTCATCCGAATCGCGCTGGTGGGAGAGACCATGTCCAACGAGGTCGACCGGAGACGCTTTCTGACGTATTCGGGGGTCGCTTCCGCCTCGGCCGCAGGTCTTTGGGTCGCTCCCAGCATCATCGGGACGTCGTCGGCCTTCGCGGTGGGGAGCTGCGTGACCTTCGGCGCGCTCACGTGGTCGAGCGTGACCGGGGGGCCGTACGCGCCCAGCACCTCGTCCACCGTCACCTTCACGGTGCAGGTCCCGGGCACCGGCGGCGCCCCGGACATCCACGTCGTGGTGACCGTGGCACCTGTGGGCACGCCCGGCTCCGGGTCCGGCGGCGTCGACGTCGGGAGCCCGTTCAACGGCTACACCTCGTTCTACAAGCTGGCCATGACCAACAGCGCCGTGGCCGTGGGCTACGACGTGAGCTTCGCCTTCTACTCCGGCACGACGGGCACGACCCCGATCGACGTCTACCACCTCGCCTTCAAGGTCATCGACATCGATCGAGCTGGGACGGGGGGCGGGGGCGGCTTCAACGACCAGGTCTGGCTCACGTCCGGCTTCAGCACCGTGAGCCGGGGCAGCGAAGTCGGCGGTACCGGCATCTCCACGGACCCGTGGCGCGGCACCTCAAGCGCTGGGGTCACCGACGACACGGGCACCGTGTCGGTCGACTACGCGGGCCCGGTCTCGACCACGACCGTGTCGTACCGCTCTTCCCAGTTCACCGGCGTGGCACAGAACATCGCCATCGGCAACCTGAGCTGGTGCTACTGACCCGGACCGGCGCTGGGTGACCCGGCCGCGCGTCGGCGGGGACGGCGCGTCGTGGTCACGGTAACCTGCCGCGGTGGCTGAACCGACCGGAACCGAACCCGAGCCGACCGACGGCCGCGCCGCCTGGTTGCGGGCGTTCGAGGCATCCGACCGCTCCGGCGAGCGACCCACCGACGACGTCGGGGTGGCGCGCGAGCCGGTCTACGGTCCGCTCGACGACGAGCCCGAGGCGCGCATCGGTTGGCCCGGCGCCTACCCGTACACCCGTGGCCCGTATGCCTCCATGTACCACTCGAAGCTCTGGACGATGCGCCAGTTCGCGGGGTTCGGCACGCCGCTCGACACCAACGCCCGCTTCCACCAGATGCTGCGCAACGGCGGCGACGGGCTGTCGACCGCGTTCGACCTGCCCACGCTGATGGGACGCGACTCCGACGACCCGATCAGCGACGGCGAGGTCGGGCGGTGCGGCGTGGCCGTCGACACCCTCGCCGACATGGTCGACCTGTTCGACGGCATCGACCTGGGCGCGGTCTCGACGTCGATGACGATCAACTCGCCGGCCGCGATCCTGCTGGCGATGTACGTCGCCGTCGCGGACCGCCACGGCACGCCCCGCACCGCGCTCAGCGGCACCCTGCAGAACGACATCCTCAAGGAGTTCCAGGCACAGAACGAGTACATCTTCCCGCCGCGGCCCTCGATGCGCCTGGTCGCGCGACACGATGACGTTCTGCGCGGCGGAGATGCCCCGCTGGCACGCCATCTCGATCTCGGGCTACCACATCCGCGAAGCCGGCTCGACCGCGGTGCAGGAGCTTGCGTTCACCCTCGCCAACGGCTTCGCCTACGTCGAGCTCGCCCGCGACGCCGGGCCTTGCCGTCGACGCGTTCGCGCCACGGCTCAGCTTCTTCTTCAACGCCCACACCGACTTCTTCGCCGAGATCGCCAAGTACCGGGCGGCGCGCCGGATCTGGGCACGCTGGTTGCGCGACCGCTACGGCGCCACCGACGACGCGTCGATGCGGCTGCGGTTCCACACCCAGACCGCGGGCGTGTCGCTCACCGCCCAGCAGCCGGAGGTGAACATCGCCCGCACCGCCATCGAGGCGCTCGCCGGCGTGCTCGGCGGCACCCAGAGCCTCCACACCAACTCGATGGACGAGGCGCTGGCGCTGCCGACCGAGAAGGCGGTGCGCATCGCGCTGCGCACCCAGCAGGTGGTCGCGCACGAGACCGGCGTGGCCGAGGTGATCGACCCGCTGGGCGGTTCCTGGTACGTGGAGCAGCTCACCGACGACCTGGAGGCCGCGGCCGAGGAGGTCTTCGCCCACCTCGACGACCTGGGTGGCGGCTCGATGCTCGAGGGCGTGCTGCGCGGCGTCGACGAAGGCTGGTTCGTCGACGAGATCGCCGAGTCCGCCTATGCGCTCGAGCGGGCGGTTCAGGACGGCAGCCGGATCGTCGTCGGGGTCAACGCGTTCACCGACGGCAACGACGACGCCCAACCCGAGCTGCTCAAGATCACCGCGGAGCAGGAGCAGCAGCAGGTCAAGCGGCTCAGCCAGGTCAAGGCCGACCGCGACTCGGACGCCGTCGAGCGAGCGCTCACCGCGGTCCGGTCCGTGGCCGCGGATCCCGAGGCGAACCTCATGCCGACCCTGATCGACGCGGTGCACGCCATGGCCACCGAAGGCGAGATCGTCATCGCCCTGGCCGACGTCCTCGGACGCCACCGACCGGTCATCTAGCACAGCAGTTCGCCAGGGGCGCGTCGTCGACCGGGCAGGAAGCGGCAAGACTGGTCGACATGGCTGAGGGACGACGGGAGCGAGACGGCTGGCACCTCCGCGTGTGCGGTGACGTCACGTTGACCTCGCCCGACGGTCGCGTCCACGCGGTGCGCGGGTCACAACCCCGCGCCGCGCTGGCGATGCTCGCGATCGAGCACCGGGTCGTCCGTCGCGACGAGCTGGCACACGAGTTCTGGGGCGTGGACCGCCTGCCTGCACACTGGAAGGGAGCCGTGCGCGGGGTGATCGCCAAGGTGCGTGCGCAACTGGTCGGCGCCGGGCTCCCCCCGGAGTCCGTGGAGGCCGACGCCGGCCTGATCGCGCTTCGGTTGTCGATGCCCTTGACGGTCGACCTCGAGCAGGCCACTTCATCGACCGGCGACGCGGAGGCCGCGCTCGCCGCGGGCGACCATGTGCAGGCGCTCGAGCTGGCGCGTGCCGCGTCGACGACCCTGGCGCAGCCCATCGCGCTCGACGGCGAGGGCGACTGGCACCGGCAGCTCTTCCAGCGCGCCGACTCGGTCGCCACCGCGGCGCGCCACGTCGTGGCCGAGGCGCTGCTCGCCAGCGCGCAGGTGCGCGAAGCGCTTGCGGTCGCCGAGTCCACGATCGCGTTCGAGCCGTTCGACGAGAAGGCCCACGAGCAGGTGGTCCGCGCCCACCTTGCCGGGGGTCGCCCCCTCGCAGCTCGACACGCCTACGACGCGTTCCGGGACCTCCTTCACGAGGAGCTCGGCGCCGAGCCGTCGCCCGAACTGACTGCGCTGGTCGCTCCGGAGGCGGGCACGGTGGGTCGTACCGGCGAACGGCCCGGCACGGGCGGTGCCCGGAATCGAGTCACGGCGCCGGTCGATCGCTTCCTCGGCCGCCACCGTGAGCTCGAGGTGGCGTTGGCGACCTGGGCGGAGGTCGTCGACACCTCGTCGCCACGGCTCATCACCATCGAGGGACCCGCGGGTATCGGCAAGACCCGTCTGGCCCGCGAGGTGGTGGACCGGGCCGTCGCGTCGGGGGCCCGCCAGCTCTGGGGCAGGTGCCACGCCGACTCCGGTGTCCCGTTCGAGCCCTATCAGGATGCGGTGAGGACCTGTGTGAACGCCGGACGCAACCGCGACGGATCGTGGATGACCGAGGCGCCGGCAGGTGTCGCTCGCCTGATCCCTGAAGTTGCCGAAGGGTTGGCGGGGCGACCGCTGGCCGCCGACGACCGGGGCGCGGTGTTCCGCGACGTCATCGCCGCCTTCGCTGCGTTCGCGTCGGTCCCTGGCGTGCTCGTGCTCGACGACTACCAGTGGGCGTCGGGCGACACCGCTGCCCTCACCGAGCGGCTCCTTGCCGAGCTGGACCGCCCGCTTCTCGTGGTGCTGACGGTCCGCACGGGCGTCGCCGAGCCCGTGCAGGCGGCCCAGCTCTCCGAGGTGCTCCGAGCGGCGCCGGCGACGGTGCTGCACCTGGTCGGACTGGACGCGCACGACCTGTCGCCGGTCGCCGCAGAGCTGCGCACCCTGACCGGCCACTCGGCCTCCGATGCCCACCTGGCACGGTCGCTCCACGCCCGCACGGGAGGACATCCGTACTTCGTCGGCGAGATCGTACGGGATGCCCGGCGGTCGGGTGAGCTCGACCTGACGCACACCCCCGAGGTCGCGCGTGCCTGGGTGCGTGCCCGCCTGGAGGCGCTGCCCCGGGACGAGACCGACGTGATCGAACGGGCGGCGGTGGTGGGGACGGGCTTCGACCTGGTGCTGCTCCGCTCACTCGTCGAGCTGACAGACGATCGGGTCATGCACATCGTCGAGCGGTTGGTGCACCTCGGCTTCCTCGTCGAGGTCGGGGAACCCGGGAGGTGTGCCTTCTCCCACGAGATCACCAGGGAGGTCGTCGTGGCGGGCATCGGCCCGACCCGGCGAGCGACGTTGCACCGGCTCGTCGCCGACCGGCTGGTCGAGCTCGCCGATGCGCCGGGCCGGCCGGCGGAGGCCGCGGCCCACTACCGGCTCGCGGGTCCAGAAGCCCGGGGGCTCGCGGTCGAGTGGGCGCGGCGTGCTGCATCGCAGTCGCTCGAGCAGAGCGCCTGGGACCTCGCCGCCGACCAGCTGCACGCCGCGCTGGAGTTGGTCGAGGATCCCCGGCAGCGCGCCCGGATCCTGGTGATGCTCGGCCGGGCGCAACACTGTCTCGGGGACGCGGCTGCGGCGGTCGCACACCTGGAAGACGCGGCGCGCCTCGCCCGCGAGCATCGTCTGCCGATCGAGCTGGCGCAGGCGACCTGCAACCTGGTCGGCCGCGGTGGTCGCGGCGCCGCCGTCGAGATGGACGACCAAGACCGCGTCGCCCGGCTCACCGCCTCGCTCCACGGCCTGGACACCTGGGACGACGACGAGGCCGGCGCCGCCGACGAGCTCGAGCGGGAGCGGCTCCGCATCGTCGTCGAGGGCGAGCTCGCGTGGGCGCTGCTGTTCACCGCCGAGCCGTCGGAGCGCCGCCGCCTGGTCTCGGGTTCGCTCGAGCGGACGCGACGTGCCGGGAACGCACCGCCGTTGCACCTGGCGATGGCGCTGCTGAACGTGCGCCAGGCCAAGCACCTGCCGTCCCAGCTGGAGGAGCGGCTCTCCGATCTCGACGAGGTCCTCGCGTTCCCCAGGAGCTCGCTGACCGCCGACGTGGTGGTGGCTGCACACCTGTACGGCCATGAAGACCTGCTCACGCTGGGTCGGCGCGACGAGGCCCGACAGCGGTTGCGGCTTGCCCACGAGGCCGCTGATGCGCACGGCCACCCGTACTGGCGCTGGGCGGTGGCGACCTGGGAGTCACTGGGGACGATGATCGACGGCGGCCTCGACGCGGCCGAGGAGCAGCTCTTCGGGTCGATGGCGATGCAGGCGGGCGCACCTCCCGAGGCGTTGGCGTGCCTCGGCGTGCAGCTCGTGGCGATCCGCCTGTTCCAGGGGAGGGCCGGCGAGGTCGTTGCCCAACTCGGCGAGCAGGCCGATGCGAACCCGCGCATCCCCTGCTACCGGGCGGTGCAGGCGCTGTGCGCCGCGGAGGCCGGCGACCTCGAGGAGGCGAAGCGCGCCTATGCGGGCTTCGCCAGCGCGGCGTTCGGGAACATCCCCGACGACCCCAACCGGACGTTGTCGCTCGCGGTGCTCGGTGACGTCGCCGCGACGCTCGACGACCGGGACGGCGTGCGCCGGCTGCGTGAGCTGCTCCTGCCGCACGTCGGCAACCAGGTGGTGCTCAACTGCTACGGCGGCGGTGGTGCGTACTGGGGCCCGGTCACGCGCATCCTCGCCCGCGGCGCGGTGGCGACCGACGAGCTCGACCTCGCTGCCAGTTGGTTCGACGAGGCCGAGCGCCAGGCGATCGACTTCGGCGCTCCGCTCGCGGCCGACCGCGTCCGCCGGGATCGCATCGCCGCGGGTTGAGCACCCGTTCGCGCCATGTTCGCGCGACGTCGTGGAAGCTGTTGCGAGAGCCCTGGGGAGGGTGGGGGCGCGGTCGCGGGGGTGCACGGCGCAACCGGTCGCTGCGCTGATCGGCGCTCACCCGGACAGTGGCGCCGCATGTGGCTGAAGTCACCCCCAAGGCACAGACCTGAGGTGACGAGGTAACGTCAACCACCCGCCGCGAGGGGACCTGCGCGTGGGACGCCGCTCGCGTTGGGGGTCGCTGTGCTCACCGTCAGCTTCTATGGAGTCCGGGGCTCGACCCCGTGCCCGTGCGAAGAGAACCGCCGCTACGGCGGCAACACGGCCTGCGTCGCCCTCGAGCGTCCGGGCGCCGATCCGATCGTGCTCGACCTGGGCACGGGCCTTCGCCCCTTCGGTGAGGCCTGGCCCGCCGATCGTCCGTTCCGCGGCACCGCGTTGGTGACCCACCTGCACTGGGATCACGTCCAGGGTCTGCCCTTCTTCGGCCCGATCCTCAAGCCCGGGTCGCGCTTGGACGTCTACGGTCCGGTCGAGGACGGGGTCGGCCTCCGAGCCGCCTTCGACCAGTTCATGCGCCCGCCGTTCTTCCCGGTGCAGATCGAGGCCCTCCCGGGCGAGATCGTGTTCCACGACGCCGGTCCGGGGAGCTTCAGCGTCGGCGACGCCCAGGTGACGGTGGCGTCGGTCCCGCACGTCGGCGAGACGAACGGCTACCGGGTCGACGCCGGTGGGGTGTCGGTGGCGTACGTGAGTGACCACCAGCAGCCCGGCCCTGATCGCCTCGACGTGGCCCCCGAGGTCCTGGAGCTCTGCCGTGGGGTCGACCTGCTCATCCACGACGCCCAGTACGACGCCGACGACTTCGCCCGCAAGGCGACCTGGGGCCACTGCACGGTCCGGTACGCGGTCGCCGTGGCTGCGGCCGCGGGTGCCAAGCGCTTGGCGCTCTTCCATCACGATCCCGCCCACGACGACGCGGCCCTCGAGGCGCTGCTCGACCAGGCCCGCTCGGCTGCCGAAGGCACGTCGGTCACCGAGGTGATCCTCGCGGCAGAGGGGCTCTCCGTGGCGCTCGGGTCGTCGCGCCAACCGGGTCGCATGGTGGCCGAAGCAGGTGCGGCTTCGGCGTGATCGTGGCGTGATCTGACGGTCTGTCAGATAGCGGGCGCGGCACGACTACCATCCCCTTGTCCACGACATCGACGCACGAGGGGCCCTGCGGTGTCCGATCCATTCGAGCCGACCCGAGCGAGCTTCGGCAGCGCCGAGTTCCGCGAGACGCTGGGACGGGTACCGACCGGCGTGACCGTGATCGCCTCCCAGCTCGACGGCCAGCCCGCCGGTCTCGCCATCGGCACGTTCTTCTCGGTCTCCCTCGAGCCGCCGATGGTCGGGTTCTGCGTGGCCCGAGCCTCG
Source organism: uncultured Actinomycetes bacterium (assembly GCA_963810075.1). Classification (GTDB taxonomy): domain Bacteria; phylum Actinomycetota; class Acidimicrobiia; order Acidimicrobiales; family Iamiaceae; genus CAWELZ01. Next base: position 69,984 of record CAWELZ010000012.1, read on the forward strand.
ACGAGCTTCCCCAAGGTGCGCGACGCCGGGGTCTTCTGTGCGAGCGTGCTCTCCGCCGAACAGGAGTCGATCAGTCGGGTGTTCGCCAGCAGCGGGGCCGACAAGTTCCAGGGTTTGGGCTGGCGAGCGGCGCCGCACACCGGATCGCCGATGCTCACCGACGCGTTGGTGTGGATCGACTGCACGATCGCCTCGGTGGCCGACGCGGGTGACCACGAGTTGATCTTGGCGAACGTCGAGCACCTCGAGGTCGCCCAGGACGCCAAACCCCTCGTCTTCTACCGGGGCGGCTACCACTCCCTGGGGGATTGACGGGTTGCTGTGGAGCTCGGGCGGCCTGCGGCCTGCTCGCTTCGGCTTCGCCATCTGGGTCACACCTTTCGAGCTGCTCCGCCTGGCGGCTCCGCAACCCGGAGCGTCCTCCGGGCGCTAAGTTCCGTGCCGGTGTCCCTTACGGGTAGGGGACGGAACAAGGGGATCGACATGCGCCGTTCAGGGAGCGCCACGTGCGCGTTGGTCCTCGGAGTCGCCGTCGTGTTCACCGCGCTCGCCGGGGTTCCTGCGGCAACGGCGGCCAAAGCCGCGAACGGCCCGTTGGATTGCACCAACTGGCGCTACGGCGCGGCGGATGAGCCGGCGAGCCTTCCCGCCGAGTTCGATCGCAACAACTACAAGCGCACCTCGCTGCGGGACTCGTCGCTGTCGAGCTCGCCACAGAACCTCTGTGGCCAGAAGGGTGCCGCGGTCGACCTCGCCTGGGGGTTGAGCGAAGGCAGCTCGTCGGTCTCGATCGCCGTGCTCGACTCGGGCATCGAGTGGCGGGACGCGGCCTCCATGGCCGACCTGGCCACCAAGGTGCACATCAACCTCGGCGAGGCCAAGCCGCCGTGCTACCCGACGCAGCCCGACGGCGACTGCAACCACGACGGCACGTTCAACCTCGCCGACTTCGGCGCCCTTCCCGATCGCAACGGCAACGGCGTCACCGACCCGGAGGACCTGATCCTCGACCCGGCGTACAACAACGGGGTCGACGACGACCACAACGGCTACGTCGACGACATCGCCGGGTGGGACTTCCTCTACGGCGACAACGATCCGCTCGACACGGTCGACTACGGCCACGGCACCGGGGAGGCCAAGGACTCGACCGCGGCCGCCAACGGCTCCGGCAACGTGGGAACGTGCCCCAAGTGCCAGGTGATCCCGGTCCGGGTCGGCGACTCGTTCGTCGCGGACGGCGGCCGCTTCGCCGCAGGTGTGCTCTTCGCGCTCGACTCCGGTGCCGCGGTCATCCAGGAGGCGCTCGGCGCCATCAGCAACCCGCCCCAGGCGCAGCAGGCGATCGATGAGGCGTACCGGCGCAACGTGGTGGTGGTGGCCTCGATGGCCGACGAGGCGTCGAAGCACCCGAACCTTCCCGGTTCGCTCGAGCACACCCTCGCCGTGAACTCGGTGACCGACAAGGGCAACGGCCTGCTGGGTGACGGTCCGACCACGAGCTACCTCTCGCTGAACGGCTGCACGAACTTCGGGGGTCGCACGTTCGTGAGCGTGCCGTCGGACAGCTGCTCGTCGGAGGCGACGGGGATCATGTCCGGGGTCGTCGGGCTCATCGAGAGCTACGCGCGCCAGCTCCACCTCACCCTCACCACGAACGAGGTGATGCAGGTCGTGCGCGCCACCGCGGACGACATCGACTTCTCCACCCCCAACAGCGTCGACCCCGCCAACAACTTCGGCACGCCGACCGGCAGCCCGCTGGTCGACACCGTCCGGTACCCGTCGAGGAAGGGTTGGGACGCCACCTTCGGCTACGGGCGGATCAACGCCTACGAGATGCTCAAGGCCATCCGCGACGCGCGCATCCCGCCCGAGGCGATGATCGACGGTCCGAGCTGGTTCGCGGTGCTGCCCACGACGGGCACGGTGCCGGTGACCGGCCACGTGGCCGCCCCGCGGCGACCACCTACGACTACCAGGTGCAGTGGGCGCCAGGCCTGCAGCCGCCCGCCTATCCCGCCACCGACACCTGGACCTCGATCGGCGGGGGAACCGGGCTTGCCGCAGCCAAGGACGGCACGCTCGCGACGCTCGACCTCTCCCAGGTGGCCGCCGCCCTGCCCGGCGGAGGCGCCGGCGCTCCGATCGACGCGTCCGACCAGAACCGGCCCGCCGAGGAGCGCTATTCGGTGCGGCTTCGGGTCGTGGTCACCGCGGACGGGGGCGCGTCCGACGGCCTGAGCGGTGAGATGCAGAAGCAGGTCTTCGTGCACGACGACCCTGATCTCGTCCCCGGCTTCCCGAAGACGATCCCCGGTTCCAGCTCGTCGAGCCCGCGGTTCGTCGACCTGCTCGGCGACGGTCGCACGGAGCTGCTCGTCGCCACGTCCGACGGCGTGCTGCACGCCTACCTTCCCGACATGACCGAGCTACCGGGCTTCCCGGTGGCGACCGATCCGTCGCCGTGGTGGCGTACCGGCTCGGCGAGCGCTGCCGCAGCGGGGGCGCGGCAACCCGGGGGCTCGTTCCTCCTGGGCGCGCCGGCCGTCGGCGACCTCAACCGCGACGGCCACCTCGAGGTGGTCGACACCGACCTCAACGGCAACGCGTACGTCTGGTCCGCGACCGGTCAGCGGCTTGCCACGATGCACGTCGACCCCGCCTACTCGCGCGACGACCCCACCGCCCAGAACGCCGAGAACCGCACCTTCCCGGGGTTCGCCAGCGCCCCCTCGTTGGGCGACCTGAACGGCGACGGCCGGCTCGAGATCGTCGCCGCTTCGATGGACCGCCACGTCTACGCCTGGCACACGGACGGGACGCCGGTCTCCGGGTTCCCGGTCCTGCTCACCGACCCGTCGACGACCCAGTCGGTCGACCCGGTGACGCACTCGGTGACGTTCGCGCCCTCGGCCCACGCGCGCGAGGGCGGCGACCTGGTCGCCACGCCGACGATCGCCGACCTCAACGGCGACGGTCACGCCGAGATCATCGTCGGCGCGCAGGAGGAGTACGTCGAAGCGCCCAACATCGGTGACGGCGCCGACGTGCTTGCACTGCTGGGTGTCGCGGGCACTCCGGGCAACACGCGGCTCTACGCCATCTCCGGAAAGGGGACCGACGCCGGTCCGGCGCCCGCCGGTTCGACGAACCCCGACGCCGGGGCCTACCTGCCCGGATGGCCGGCGAAGCTCTCGATGCTCTCCACCGAGCTGCTCCCGACCATCGGCGACGGCGTGGTGATGCCGGCTGCGGTGGGCGACGTCGACCCCGCGCATCCGGGCCCCGAGATCGTGGCCGCGTCAGCCGCAGGGACGCTGTACGTGCTCGGCGCCGATGGCACGAGCGTGTACGGCTCCACGGCCGCGGGCGACCTGCCGGTGCTGTGGGCGGGCGGGACCGGCCTCGCGCACGCCGGCGAGTTCGGGGCCCAGCGCAACTCCCAGGACCTGGTCGCGTCGGTCGTCGGGTTCGGTGGGCCATCGCTCGGCGAGCTCGACGGTGGTGGCGTCAAGGAGATCGCCGCCCCGACGCTCGGGCTGACGCGCCTGCTCGACCTCAACCTCGCGGGGCTCCAGCTCCCCAACGACGACCAGGTGACCGCCTGGAACGGCGCGACGGGCAAGCCGCTCTCCGGCTTCCCCCAGGCGACGAGCGACCTCGCGTTCTTCGTCGCGCCGTCCATCGCCGACGTCAACGGCGACGGTCACAACGAGGTCATCGCCGGCAACGGCGTGTACACGCTCAACGCCTTCGATGCCACGGGGGCGTCGCCGGCGGGCTGGCCCAAGCTCACGGGCGGCTGGACGATCGGCACGCCGGCGGTGGGGGACTGGACCGGCGACGGCCGCAACGAGGTCGCCCAGCAGCGCCGCGACGGCGTGCTGCTCGTCTGGCGCACCGCGGGCGGCGCGTCGCCCGCCTGGGCCTCGTGGGGTTGCGACAGCTACAACTCGGGCGCCTGCGCCGACACCGCCGCAGCGCCGGTCACCGCGCCGCCGACCTCGACCACCACCACCACCACGGTCGGCCCCGCCACGTCCACCCCGGCGACCTCGGCACCGGGGTCGACCGCCGCGGCGGTCCCCGGGGCGAGCGCACCGAGTGCGGGCGGCGACACCGCCGGGGGCCTGCCCACGACCGGCCTCGCCATCGGTGGTCTCGTGCTCCTGGCCGTGGTGCTCATCGCCGTGGGCGTCGTCGTGAGCATCCTCCGCCGGAGAGAGCAGCGATGAAGCTGCGTTCGACGCCGGAAGAGGAGCAGGCCTTCGGGGCCAAGATCGGCAAGGCGCTGATCATCGTCCTGCTGCTCTTCGGCGTGTACTTCGTCTACGCGATGACCTGGGGGCCGATCGGTTGAGCGCGGGCACGGGGCGCCCGGTCAACGCTCGGCGACCGGCCCACGTAGTCTGATCGGCATCGTGTCCGATCGGGGAGTGCTGTAGATGGCGAGCGTGAGCTTCGACGGGGTCACGAAGCGGTTCGACGACGTGACCGCCGTCGACGACCTGCACCTCGAGATCGAGGACGGCGAGTTCCTGGTCCTGCTGGGCCCGTCGGGTTGCGGCAAGACGACCGCGCTGCGGATGATCGCGGGCCTCGAGGACGTCGACGACGGCGAGCTGCGCATCGGCGACCGCCGGGTCAACGAGGTCGACCCCCGCAAGCGGGACGTGGCGATGGTGTTCCAGAGCTACGCGCTCTACCCGCACCTCACGGTCGCCAAGAACGTCGCGTCGCCGTTGTCGGTGCGCGAATACGACGTCGACGGCACGGGGGAGGTGCGCAAGCTCACCAAGGCGGAGCAGTCCGAGCGGGTGGACGAAGCCGCTCGGATGCTCGGGCTCGAGCCCTACCTGAAGCGCAAGCCGGGCGCCCTCTCGGGTGGCCAGCGCCAGCGGGTGGCGCTCGCCCGCGCGATCGTCGCCCGCCCCCAGGTGTTCCTGATGGACGAGCCGTTGTCGAACCTCGACGCCAAGTTGCGCACCCAGACCCGGGCCGAGCTCGTCGACCTGCACCGCCGGCTGGGCACCACGATCGTCTACGTCACCCACGACCAGGTCGAGGCGATGACGATGGCGAGCCGGATCGCGGTCATGGCCGAGGGTCGGCTCCAGCAGGTGGGCACCTCGGAGGACGTCTACGACCGGCCGGCCAACCTCTTCGTGGCGCGCTTCCTGGGCACCCCGCCGATGAACACCTTCGCCGTGGTCGTCGACCCGGACGGTTCACGGCTGACCGTCACCGAGGCCGAGCCCAACCCCGACCTCGACCCCGCCGCGATCGGTGAGTCCATGGCCACCGACCTCGCCGGTGGCGACGCGGGCCACCTGACGCTGAGCCCCGAGCTCGCCGCAGTGGTCCACCCGGGCGACCGGGTCATCGCCGGGATTCGCCCCGAGCACCTCGCGATCACCACCGCGACGACCGGCGACGCGCTCAACGGAGTGGTGCGCAACGTCGAGTGGCTGGGGCACGAAGCCGTCGTCTCGATCGCGGTGGCGGGCGCCCCGATCGCCGTGCGCCAGGACACCGACCTGCCCCTTCCGTCCGTCGGCGACCAGGTGCGGCTCGTGCCATCCGAAGGCCATCTGCACCTGTTCGATCCCCGCACCACCGAGCGGCTCGGATGACGGCGACGAAGCCTGGAGCCGTCACGCCCGCCAAGCGTCGGCGCACCCGCTACCGACCTGGTGAGACCCTCGCCGCGTACGCTTGCCTGGCGCCGTCGTTGATCGTGTTCGCCGTGTTCATGTACTACCCGCTGTACCGGCTCTACGTGGAGGGAACCCACCAGTCGAACTCGTTCGGGACCCGCACCCGCTACGTCGGGGTCGGGCACATCTGGGACGTTCTCACCGGCTCCGACTTCTCCAGCGGGCTCGGCCACACGCTCCTCTACGTCGTCTACACGGTGCCGGCCGGGTTGATCCTCGGCCTCCTGCTGGCCGTGACGGCCCACCGAAAGCTGCGCGGCATCAAGGTCTTCCAGACGATCTTCACCTCGACGGTCGCCACCTCGGTCGCGGTGACCTCGGTGATCTTCCTCACCCTCATCAACCCCTCGCTGGGCGTCTTCAAGATCGACATCCTCAACAACCAGACCTGGGCGCTGTTCGGGGTGTCGTGGTCGTCGATGTGGCAGAACATCGGCCTCTCGTTCATCATCGTGCTCGCCGGGCTCCAGGCGATCCCCGCCGAGCTCCTGGAAGCGGCGACGCTCGACGGCTACGGCGCGGTGCGGCGCTTCTTCAAGGTGACGCTCCCGCTGCTGTCACCGGTGCTGCTCTTCCTGTGCGTCGTGCTGGTGATCTTCGCCCTGCAGTCCTACGCCCAGGTCGACATCCTCACCCAGGGCGGTCCGGCCGGTGCCACCGAGACGCTCGTGTACAAGATCACCCAGAACCAGACGCCGCGCCTGGCGAGCACCGGCGCCGCGATGTCCATCGGGCTCTTCTTCGTCACGTTGGTGATCACCGCCATGCAGTTCCTGCTGCTCAATCGGCGGGTGAACTATGAGACCTGACCGCAGTGAGGTCGCCGACGGCGCCGTCGCGGCGCAGGCCCGTTCCCGCCGCTCCCGGGTGGCGCGGACCACCGGCTTGTACGTGCTGCTCGTCGTGCTCTCGGCGATGGTGCTGTTCCCCATCTACATGACGATCGTGCGGGCGCTGTCGACGCCGGTCAGCTACACCAACGCCAACAGCCCGCTCCACCCGGTCGACATCCAGTGGGGCGTCTTCTGGACGGCGTTCACGTCGAAGGGCCTCCAACGAGCGCTCCTGCTGAGCACGGCCATGACGGTGATCATCACCGTCGCCCAGGTGATCACCTCGCTTCTCGCGGCCTACGCCTTCTCGTTCCTGCGCTTCCCGCTCAAGCGCACGATGTTCGCCTTGTTCATGGCGACGCTGATGCTGCCGATCGAGGTGACCCTGATCCCCAACATCCAGACCGTGGCCAGCTACGGGTGGTTGAACACGATCCAAGGGCTCACGGCGCCGTTCATGGCGACGGCGCTGGGCACGTTCCTGATCCGCCAGGGCTTCGCGGGCGTCCCGCCCGACCTGCGCGACGCGGCCCGCCTGGACGGCTACGGCCACATCCGGTTCATCACACGGGTCGCGGTGCCGCTGGCCCGGCCGGTCATCGCCGCCTTCACGGTGCTGTCGTTCCTTGCGGCCTGGAACCAGTACCTGTGGCCGCAGGCGGTGGCGACGTCGGACCGGTGGCAGACTGCGCAGGTGACGCTGAGCAACCTGCCGACGTCGGACCCGGCCCACTACAACGTCGGCGTCGCCGGCGCGATCGTGGTGGCCCTGCCCGTGCTGCTCGTGCTGCTCGCCTTCCAACGCCACATCGTGCGCGGGCTCACCGCCGGCGCGGTCAAGGGATGACCGTGCGCCCATTCCACCACCGCTTTCCCGGTTCCTAGGAGATCCATCCGATGCGTCACCTCATGCACAAGATCACCGCCTTGTCCGGCGCACTCGTCCTCGGCACCGCGCTCGTCGCCTGCGGCAGCTCCGGCTCGTCGGCGGGCGGGGGGTCCGGCGGCGGTGCCAAGGCGAGCTGTCCGCTCTCCGCGCTCGACCAGGCGAGCGGCAAGGTGAAGGTCTCGTTCTGGTACGGCGGGCTCGTCGGCGAGGCCAAGACCGTCATGACCAAGACGGTCGCCGACTACAACAAGAGCCAGTCCAAGGTCGTCGTGATCGCCGCCGACCAGGGCAAGGACTACGACCAGACGCTCAACAAGTACACCGCGGCGATCCCGGACAAGCGGATCCCGAACGTGCTCTACGCCGAGAACAACAAGGCCCAGTTCCTCGCCGACAGCGGGACGATCATCCCCGGCGGCGCCTGCTCGAGCGAGGGCGTCGTGCCCATCAACGACATCGTTCCCGCGGTGCGCAGCTACTACACCGTGGACGGGGAGTACCTGCCGGGCGCCGTCAACGTCTCGGGTCTGGAGCTCTACTACAACAAGAAGCTGTTCAAGGAGGCCGGCCTCGACCCCGAGAAGCCGCCGACCACGCTCGCCGAGCTGCGCACCGACGCCGAGGCGCTCAAGAAGGCCGGCGTGAAGTACCCGATCTCGATGAAGGTCGACTCCTGGTTCTTCGAGGTCCTCCTCGGCGGCGTCGGCGTCGACATGGTCAACCAGAACAACGGCCACGACGGACGGGCGACCAAGGCCGTGTTCGACACGCCCCAGGCCAAGCAGGTGATGGCGGACCTCAAGTCGATGTACGACGACGGCCTCATCGCCAAGATCTCCAACACACCCGGCCAGCTCAACCACTACGTCAACATGGCGACCGGGCAGTCCGGCATGCTCATGGAGACCTCCACCGCGGCCACCACCATCGAGGCCTTCCTCGGCGGCAAGGTGAGCGCCAGCGACCTCGGGGCCGGCAACCTCGGCGCGATCGACCAGAGCGTCAAGCTGGTGCCCGGCTTCGGTGAGATGCCCGGCATCTCCGAGCCCGGACAGGTCGAGGTGAACGGTGGCGCCTTCTTCGTCACCAACGCCGGTACGAAGGCGCAGCAGGCCGGTGCGATGGACTTCATGAAGTTCGTGAACCAGGTGCCCCAACAGGTCGAGTGGCACATCCAGGGGTCCTACCTGCCATCGAACATCCAGGTTCCCAAGCAGCCGGCCGTCCAGGCGTTCTGGAAGGGCAAGATCGCCGGGCAGTCGCTCAAGATCGCATCCGAGCAGCTCGCCAACGTCAACGCCGACCGGTCCGGCCCGGTGATCGGGCCGTACCAGCAGTACCACGTCATCGTCCAGAAGATGATGGAGTCCGTGTTCCTCAACGGCGCGTCGATCGACGCGTCGCTGACCAAGGCCCAGACCGACGTGACCAAGGCCCTCCAGGAGTACAACAAGTCCAACGGGTTCTGAGCGTCGGCCCCGACTCAGCCGGCGACGTTGGCGAGCGCGAACGCCAGCAGGAACGCCTCGTCGCGCCAGGCGTCGTAGCGACCGGTCGGGCCACCGTGCCCGGCGCCCATCTCCACCTTGAGCAGCATCGGCCGTTCACCGGTGGTGGTGGCGCGCAGGCGCTGCACCCACTTGGCGGGCTCGTGCACGCTGACCCGGGGGTCGGTCACGCCGGCCGTGGCGAGCACCGCGGGGTAGGGCACGGCGCGCACGTTCTCGTACGGGGCATACCCGGCGATCACCGCGTAGGCCCCGGGGTCGTCGACGGGGTTGCCCCACTCCTCCCACTCGGTCACGGTGAGCGGCAGGGTCGGGTCCAACAGCGTCGACAGCGGGTCGACGAACGGCACCTCGGCGATGACCGCGGCGAACAGCTCCGGCGCGAGGTTGGCGGCCGCGCCCACGAGCAGGCCACCGGCACTCCCGCCGCGGGCGACGAGTCGATCGGGTGACGTGTAGCCCGCCGCCACCAGGTGGCGGCCACACGCCACGAAGTCCGCGAACGAGTTGGGCTTGTGGGCGAACTTCCCGTCCAGGTACCAGCGCCGCCCCATCTCACCGCCGCCGCGCACGTGGGCGATGGCGTACACCCAACCGCGCTCGAGCAGGCTGAGCCTCGCCGCGGAGAACCACGGGTCCATGCTGATCTCGTACGCGCCGTAGCCGTAGAGCAGGCACGGCGCGGACCCGTCCAGGGCGACGTCGCGACGGTGCACCAGAGACACCGGAACCGAGGCCCCGTCGTCGCCGTCGACCCAGATGCGGGTGCTGGTGAGGGTGGTCGGGTCGTAGTCGCCGAGCACCTCCTGCTGTTTGCGCAGGGTGCGCTCACCGGTGGCGAGGTCCTCGTCGAACACCGACGGCGGGGTCACCAACGACTGGTAGGAGAAGCGGTACTCGGTGGCGTCGGCGTCGAAGTTGGCGTTCGGCGAGACGGTGCCCACCGCTTCGGGGAGGGCGACGTCACGGCTCGTGCCGGTGGTCAGGTCCAGCACCCGGAGCCCGGTCACGCCGTCACGCCGGAGGTGGATCACGAGGTGGTCGGTGAACGCGTCGAGGTCGTCGAGGCGCACCCCGGGCTCGTGGGCCAGCAGCGTCGACCACGGCGCGTCCAGGTCGCGCACGTCGGCCTCGAGGAGCGCGAAGTCCTCGGCGCCGTCCGCGTTGGAGAGGATGAAGAGCCGGTCGCGGTGCGCCTCGACGTGCACCTCGACGTCCTGGCGACGGGTCGCGACGAGGCGCAGCGCACCGGTGGGGTCGTGCGCGTCGAGCAGGTGGTGCTCGCTGGTCACCGCGCTCTGGGAAGACACCAGGATCCAGTCGCCGCTGCGGTTGGCCTCGACGCCGACGAAGTAGCGCTCGTCGGGCTCGGTGTAGACGAGCGCGTCGTCGGCCGGGTCGGTTCCGAGCTCGTGCCGCCACACCTTCCAAGGGCGGCGGATCTGATCCAGGGTCGTGTAGAAGACGTGCGCGCTGTCGGCCGACCACGCCAGGGCGTAGGAGATGCCCGGCACCTCGTCGGTGTGGTCGACGCCCGTCTCGAGGTCGCGGAACCGCAGCAGGTAGGCCTCGTCGCCGGCGTGGTCGACCGACCACGCCAGCAGCTTCCCGTCAGGGCTGACCGCGGCACCGCCGACCTGGGAGTACTCGTGGCCCTCCGCGACGGCGTTCTCGTCGAGCACCGTGATCGCCTCGGTGTCGTCGGCGGGCGGCTGTCCCGACCCGTCGTCGGCGATGCGCACGTGGACCGGGTAGGCCTTCCCCTCGAAGGTGCGGGCCTGGTACCACCAGTCGCCTTTGCGCCACGGGACCGAGAGATCGGTCTCCCGGATGCGCCCGCGGATCTCTTCGAAGAGGACGGTCCGGAGCTCGGCATCATCGGAGGTGATCGCGTCGGTGTACGCGTTCTCGGCCTCGAGCAGGGCGGTCAACCTCGGGTCGTCGACCTGGCGCATCCACGCGTAGGGGTCCTCGACGTCGTGGCCGTGCCGGTGACGCACGTGCGCTTCGGTCGGTGCGACGGGTGGCTCGGGGCGGGTCGGCACGTTCGGCTCCTCTTTGCGGTGGGGCGCGGCGCGGGAACGCCGCGTCAGAGCCTCTCACGCGCGGGCTGGCGCCATGACCACGCGTGGGTGGCGCCATGACGCGGCCCCGCCGGAGTTGGGTAGCGTCCCGGCATGCCGATCTACGCACTGGGCGACCAGGTACCCGAGATCCACCCCGACGCCTACGTGGCCGCCGAGGCGGTGATCATCGGTTCTGCGGTGATCGGCGCCGAGTCGTCGATCTGGCCGGGCGTCGTGATCCGTGCGGATGACGGAGCGATCACCGTGGGTGCCCGCACCTCGATCCAGGACGGCGCCATCCTGCACACCACCGAGCTCACCCCGACGTCGGTCGGTGACGACTGCGTCGTCGGGCACCTCGCCCACCTCGAGGGCTGCACCATCCACGACGGCGCCCTGGTCGGGTCGCAGTCGGTGGTGCTGCACAACGCGGTCGTGGAGAGCGGTGCGCTGGTCGGAGCCGCCGCGTTGGTGCCCAACAACATGGTCGTGCCCGCAGGCGCCCTGGCGATCGGCGTCCCGGCCAAGCTTCGTCCCGACGCGGCCTCCAAGCACCTGATCGAGCTGAGCGCACAGTCCTACGTGGAGCGCGCGCACCGCTTCCGGGCCGAGCTCCGTCGCATCGACTAGCCGCCCGGACGTCGGGACGATCAGACGCCTTCGGCGATGGGCTCGAGCAAGCTGAGCTCGCCGCGGGCGGCTCCGCGCCGCGCCCATTCGGTGATCCGCTCGTCGTCGGTGAGCAGCACGACCTGCGTCGCCTTCGCGACCTCGGTCAGTGCGTCGAGGAGCTGGGTCCGCAGCAGTGGGGGAGTCGCTCCGAACGGGTCGTCGAGGATGGCCGGGACGGCATCATCGACCGATGCCGGCCAGGAGGGCCGGTAACGCACGAGCGTCTCCACCAGGTGGTCGACGGGCCGGGCGGCCAGGAGGCCGGCTTCGGGCGTCAGCTCGGACTCGAGGGTGCCGACGCGGCGCTCGAGCTTGGTCAGCCGGCGGGTCAGCTGCTGCTCGTCGGGCAGCGTGATCGACGCGGCCTCGGCGCGCAGCTGGTCGCGTCGGTTCCGGAGCTCGGCGATGTGCGGCCCCTCGGACATGCCCCGGTCGCCGTCCTGCGCCGGCGCCGCGGGCGGAGGCGCCGAGAGGCGTGCCTCGAGGCGGTCTCGGATCGCGGTCAGCTCTTCGCGCGAGGGCGCCTTGGCCCGGAGACGTTCCCGCTGGCGTGCCCCGTCGATCGCCCAGCCGTATGCGCCGATGCGGGCTTCGAGCGAACCGTCTTCGAACCCGATCGATGCGAGGTACGACTCGAGTCGCTGGGTGAACTTGCGCTCGGTCTCCTCGGCTTCACCGAGATCGATCTGGAGGCGTGCGATCTTGCCTTCCTGCACCCGCTCGTGGATCGCCGGGCCGATCGCCATGGGAAGGTCTTCGAGGCGGATGCCGAAGGGAACGAGCAGTGACGCAAGGCGCCGGGCAGACACATCGAGATCGCTCTTGGCATGTTCGAGGCTGCGCCGGGCCGCGTCCATCGTGGCGGTGCGCCGCTGTGGGTCCTGACTCGACACCCAGTCATGGACCGCGTCCTCGAGCTTGCCCACCTCGTCGGCGGTCATGTCGCCGACGAGCGACGTCCAATCCTCCATCGCGCTCTGGTAGTCCTCGACGATCAGGTCCGCGCGGCGCCAGCGAGCGCTGGTCGGGTCGTCGTCGAGGCGGCTCCGGAACTCGTGGATGTTGTCGGCGCCGGTCTCCTTGATCGCCGCCTGCGCGGCGTTGTCGGCACCGTGCGCGCGCATCTTGGGTGCGAGGATCAGCACGACGAGGCTGACCGCCGCGGCCAGGAGGGCCGCCGGTGCGAGGAAGCCCACGAGCTGGGTGATGGAGAGCACCGCGGCCAAGCAGATCCCCACGGTTGCGAGCAGGATGCCCGGGAGCCACAGGCGCTCGGCCCGCTTGTTGGCCTCCTCGGCGGCGGCGTGCGCCTCCTCGACCCGTTGCGCCAGGCTGGGGTCGTCGCCACCGGTGCGGGCCTCTTCCGCCTCCGCGGCCTTCAGCGCATCGATGGCGAGCACCAACCGCCGGTGGGCCATCCAGAGGGTGTCCTGGTCGAGCGTCGCCAGCACCATCACCTTGGTGTCCATGGGAGCGGTCGGGCGCGGCTTCTTCGCGAGCTGCTCCACGTCGGCTTCGAGCAGGTCGCAGCGGGCCGATGCGCTCTCGTAGTCGGCGACGGCCTTGGTGAGCCCGGCCGGGATGGCGTCGGGGATGTCGACGAGTTGGGCGAGCTGCTCCGAGCTGAGACGTGGCCGGTCCCGGAAACGGACGAGGAGCTGGTCGAGGTGCTCACCGGCGCTGGACCACTCGTCGGCGAGCTGGTGCACCTCTTCGGTCGCCGCGAGCAGGCGAGCATCGCGCGCGAGCTCCGCTGGGTCGGCCTCGACCGACGCCAGCGTCGAGCGCACGCGCTCCAGCTCGACGAGCGTGTGGGCCCGGTTGTGCAGGTACCGGTCGGAGTTGCTGCCCAGGTCGGCGAGCGTGGCTTCGGTCCGCTCGAGCTCGGCCAGCACACGGTCGCGCCGTGCACGCTGCTGGTGCAGCGTCTCGAGCTCCCGGCGGGCGCGGTCCAACTCGTCACGCGCGCTGAACAGCTCGGTCTGCAATGCGAGGCCGGCGGGGTCGTCGAGCGGGCGGGGGAGCCCCAGATCCTCGGAGCCGACGTAGAGCAGCGTCCGCATCTCGCGGGCGTCGGTGTTCATGCCGAGCATCGCCGGTCCGGCGTCGGTGCCGTCGTCGAGGTAGTTCATCTGGCCGTCGCGCACCACCACCCGGCGTCCGCCGCGGTCGCGGTAGACGAGTCGGCCCCCCGGCACCTGGCCGGCGGCGGCGTTGGCGAAGGCGTCGACGAGCGCGGCTCGTTCACGCCCGGTCAACCCGGCGAGCACCGTCACGTGCTGGTGGAAGCGGATCTGGAACAATCCCCCAGCGAGCGGTAGTGAGAGCTCCTCATAGCGCATTGCGTTTCCTCACGATGGTCATCGGTCGTTTCGACCCCGCGCTGTAGGGCTTTCGACCCATTTGACGGACGCGTTCAAGAAGTCGTTTGTGGGGGCTCTCGGCACGTCGTTAGCATCTTGACCCGCTGGTCAAGTCGCGACCGGCACAACCCGCTCGGCGATCGAACTCGGCAGGCGCAGGGGACGCCGGTGCCATTTCGACACCCGTACCGACCCGCGAGCGCCCGGCCGACACCGGCCGGGCCCACCGACAAGGAACACTTCCCATCGATACCGCACCCGACACGAGCCGGCAGGGATGGCGCCTGCTCAGGCGGCAGCTCCGGTCGCAACGGCGCGGGCTGACGCTCGGCATCATCGCCGGAGTGGTGTGGACCGCCGCGAAGATCACCATCCCGCTGCTCGTCCAGACCGCGATCGACCAGGGGATCGAGAAGGGGGACACCTCGGCGGTGACGCGCTGGGCCGTCACGATCGCGCTGGTTGGGGTCGTCTCTGCGATCTTCACCGGCACCCGCCGCTACTTCGCGTTCCGCGAGGCCCGCTGGAGCGAGGCCGACCTCCGGCACCGCATGTTCGCCCACCTCCAGCGCCTCCACTTCGCGTACCACGACGACGCGCGCACCGGTCAGCTCATGAGCCGGGCCAACACCGACCTCCAGCAGATCGTCAACTTCGTCGTGATGATCCCGCTGACGTGCGCCAACCTGCTGACCACCATCGGTGCCACGGTGATGATGCTGCGGATGGACTGGCGCCTCACCATCCTGGCCGTGGGCAGCCTGCCCTTGCTCAACGTGCTCGCCAAGCGCTTCTCGGACGCGCCTCCACCCCGCCGCCATGGGCGTCCAGCGGGAGTCCGCCGCGCTCGCCGAGGTGGTCGAGGAGAGCGTCGCCGGCGTGCGGGTGGTGAAGGGGTTCGGCGCGGAGACCACCCAGGCCGGCCGGTTGCAGGATGCGGCCGCGGACCTCTACGACGAGTCGATGGAGACGGCGCGCATCCGGGCTCGCTACCTACCGCTGCTCGACGCGCTCCCCAACGTCGGGCTGGTGTTGGTCCTGCTCTACGGCGGCCACCTGGTGATCGACGGTGGGCTCAGCCTTGGCCAACTCGTGGCCTTCAACGCTTACGTGGTGCTGCTCATCTGGCCGCTTCGCATGCTCGGAAGCATCGTCGCGCAGGCGCAGCGTGCCTCGGCCTCGGCGGCACGCGTCGACGAGGTCCTGGTCGCCGATCCGGCGATCGTGGCGCCGACACACCCCGTCGCGCTGCCCGGGCACGGCGGGCGCGTCGAGTTCGTCGGCGTGCACTTCACGTACCCGGGCACCACCACTCCGGTGTTCACCGAGCTCGACCTGACCATCGAGGCCGGCGAGTCGGTGGCGCTGGTCGGGGCGACCGGTTCGGGCAAGTCGACCGTCGCCAAGCTGATCCCGCGCTTCTACGACGTCGACACCGGGCGGGTCACGCTCGACGGGGTCGACGTGCGCGACGCGGCCCTGCCAGAGGTCCGGCGGGCGGTGGGCATCGTGTTCGAGGACACCTTCCTGTTCAGCGACACCATCGCCGCGAACATCGCCTTCGCCGACCCCAACGCAACCCACGCCGAGATCGAGCGCGCCGCGCAGCTCTCGGGCGCACACGAGTTCGTGTTGGAGCTCACGGACCAGTACGACACCGAGATCGGCGAGCGCGGGTTCTCGTTGTCGGGTGGGCAGCGCCAGCGGATCGCCATCGCCCGGGCGATCCTCGCCGACCCGCGCGTGCTGATCCTCGACGACGCCACCTCGGCGGTCGACCCCACCAAGGAGCACGAGATCCGCGACGCGCTCGGCGAGGTGATGCGCGGCCGCACCACGATCGTGATCGCGCACCGACCGGGCACCATCGCGCTGGCCGATCGGGTCGTCCTCCTCGACGAGGGTCGGGTCGCGGCGACCGGCACCCACCAGGAGCTCCTGGCCACGAACGACCGCTATCGGGCGGTGCTCGCCGCGGCGCAGGCCGACGAGCAGCACGCCGCCACGATGGCCACGAGCGGGGAGGCGCCGTCGTGAGCGACACCACTCGCCGCCGCGCCTGGTCGCCGCCCCAGCCGCCGCCGGTCAAGAACCCGGCCGCTGAGCAGGAGCGCCACACCTTCGCGGACACGCGCCGGGTGGCCAGGCAGCTCGCGCCGCTGCTGCGTCCGCACCGCAAGCGCATCGTGGCGTCGGTCGTGCTCGTGACGATCTACGCGCTGACGATCCTGGGCGGCCCGTTCCTGGTCAAGGTGGCGATCGACCGCGGCATCGCCAACCACGACGGTCGCACCCTCAACGTCCTCGTGGCGGTCTACGCGCTGGTGGCGACGCTCGGATGGTGGGTCGAGGGTGCCCAGATCCGTGCGGTGAGCCTGGTGGGCGAAGCGTTCCTGCGCGATCTGCGGGTTCGGGTGTTCGACCACGTGCTGCGCCTCTCGATGCCCTTCTACGACCGTGAGACCGCCGGCGTGGTCGTGTCGCGCATGACGTCGGACATCGACACGATGGAGAACCTCGTCCAGCAGGGGATGATCCTGATCCTCTCGAACGTCGTGCTCCTCGTGGTCGCGATCGTCGTGCTCGCCGTCGTGTCGTGGCAGCTCCTGCTGCTCTGTGCGATCCCGCTGCCCTTCGTGGCCCTCGCCACCTACAAGTTCCAGAAGGACTCGAACCGGTCCTTCCTGATGGTGCGCGACTGGATCGGGCTCACGCTCACCTCGTTGCAGGAGGGCATCAGCGGGGTGCGGGTCATCCAGGCCTTCAGCCGGGAGGACACCGAGGTCAAGCGGTTCTCGCGGCGCAACCGCGGCCTCTACGACGAGTACATGCACTCGGTGTGGATCTCGTGCTGGTTCCTGCCCGTCATCGAGTTCGCCGGGATCTTCACCACCGCGCTGGTGATCGGTGTGGGTGGGCTCTGGACGGTCGACGGCCTCGTGACGATCGGGACGGTCACGTTCTTCGTGCTGAGCCTCTCCAACCTCTTCGACCCCGTCCAGCAGCTCAGCCAGTACGTGAACCAGGTGCAGATGGCCGGGTCGGGGTTGGCGAAGCTCGCGGACCTGCTGAAGGAGCCGATCGACGTGCCCGAGGCCGAGCATCCGGTCGCGGTGCCCGCGCACGGGGTGCTCGAGGCACGCGGCCTCTGGTTCGGGTACGGCTCGCCGGACGAGTTGCGCGCGCTCCTCCCCGTGGCCGCCGGAGGGACGTCGCCCGGTGGGGAGCCGGCGCCCGAGGTGGCCGACCGCTTCGTGCTGCAGGACGTCGACCTGACGATCGCCGCGGGGGAGCGGCTTGCCCTGGTCGGCCCGACCGGCGCCGGCAAGTCGACGCTCGCGAAGCTGCTGTCACGCCTCTACGACCCGGTGGTCGGCACGGTCACCTTCGGCGGCGTCGACGTGCGCGAAGCCGGTCTCGCGGAGCTGCGGCGACGGATCTGCGTGGTTCCCCAGGAGGGGTTCCTGTTCAGCGGCACGATCATCGAGAACGTGCGCGCCGCCCGCTGGGAGGCCACCGACGCCGAGGTCGAGGCGGCCTTGGACGCGATCGGGGTGCGCGGCCGGTTCGAGACCCTTCCCGACGGGCTTCGCACCGAGGTCCACGAGCGGGGATCGCGACTCTCCGCGGGGAGAAGCAGCTCGTGTCGCTGGCACGGGCTGCGTTGGCCGATCCGGCGGTGCTCGTGCTCGACGAGGCGACGTCGTCGCTCGACCCGGGTACCGAGGTGATCGTCGAGGACGCCATGGAGCGGCTCATGGAGGGTCGCACGACCATCGTGATCGCCCACCGGCTCTCCACCTCGCGCAAGGCAGACCGGGTCGGCGTCGTCGCCGGTGGTCGACTCTCCGAGCTGGGGTCACACGATGAGCTCGTCGCGCGGCGCGGGCACTACGCCGCGCTCTACGACGCCTGGGTGGCCGGGCTCACCTCGACCTGACCGCTCGGCCGGGTCGCGTGACCCGGTCACCTCACTTGGACGGGCCGGTGGTCGTCGTCGGCGATGGCGCGGCGTCGAGGTGGCGGGATGCGATGAGTCCCGGTGCGAACTCGGCCACGATCCGGTCCATGCCGATGCCGGTGGGGTGCACGCCGTCGTTCTCGCGGACTCGTACGTCGCGTCCGTCGGATCCGGGGAGGAACGTCGCGAAGCTCCCGTCGGGCTTGGCGATCGCCGGGTCCGGATCGACGTAGGTGACCTGGTGCGGCCGGACGGCGGCCTCGGCCTTGATCATGTGGTTGATGTCGGGCACGACCGCTTGGAGCGACGGTCGGCTCATGACCGGAAGGCCGATCCAGTAGACGGACACGCCCGGCTTCGCCACGATGTCCATGATCTGGGCGATCCGCCGCTGGTACTCGGCCTTCCACTCGGCGTAGTGCGTGATGGGGATCCAACCGTCCGCGGTGCGAAGGTCCTGGTTGTCGTTGCCCCCGAAGATCAACACGACCACGTCGGGAGCGTCCTTGGCCATGTCCTGGGTGAGCTCGGTGGGCCAGTCGACCACGTCGGGCCGGGCGAGCCCCGTGCCCACATGCTCGTCGAGGGTGATCGTCGACGGGGTGCCCTGGAGCGCCGACGAGACCGACGGCCCGAGGTGGCCCGACAGCGAGTCGCCGGCCACCAGCACCCGCAGCGGGTCGGCAGCGGTGGGCACCCGGTAGTTGGGCAGGGTCGTCGTCGTCGAGACGCTTGCCGAATCGCCACGCCGAGACGGCGCCTTCGCGACCTCGACGCCTTTGGTGGAGGTGATGTGGGTGCTGTCCTTGTGCCCGGAGATCCTGGCAACCCAGGCGCGCGGCCGGTTGAGCTTGAGAGCGCTCGAGAGGTCCTGGATCGGATGCATGAACGCGACGCTGACGCTGCGCTGCCAGCCGAGGTGCTGGCGCTCCGCGGTGCGGGTCAGACCGTCCGCGTCGAGCAGCAACGTTGCGACCAACGTCGCGAACACGACCAGCAGGGCCGTGCCGGCCGGGACGCGCCGCCGTGGGATCGGCTCGGGGGGGAACTGGTCCTCGGTGGTGGGCTCAGGTGTGGCCACGTCAGAACCTGAAGTAGATGAATGGGGCGACTCCGACCGGGCCGAGCGCGTTGGCCAGCACGATCCAAAGAGTCAGGGAGATGCTCTGTGCCCACCAGGGGAGCCTGGAGAAGCCGCTGCGGAGCAGTCCGGAGAGTCGTTCCGGCACGTACTGCAGAGCCAGCATGCCCACGATCACCGCGATGAGCACCGGGTTGAACGGGATCGCGGAGCCGAAGTGGAACAGTCGCCGCAGCACGGCGAAGGCGTCGGTGAAGCTCCGCGCCCGGAAGAACACCCAGGCCAGGCACACGAAGTTGAAGGTGACGAACCGCCGCCCCCAGGCGTGCCAGTCGACGCGGAGCCGGGCCTGGTCGGTGAGCAGCGTCCGATCGTCCGAGCGCACGGTCCCGACCGCCCCGGCGCCGGCGTCACCCATCGTCACGTCTCCGGCCGCGGCCATGGTCGCGGGTGCGAGCTGGCCCTCCCGGGTCTTGCGCACGTCGGCGCGCCAGCGTTCCCAGGCGAGACCGACTCCGTGGAGCGAGCCCCACACCACGAAGGTCCACGATGCACCGTGCCACAGCCCGCCGAGGACCATGGTGATCGCCAGGTTCACGTAGCCGCGGACCTTGCCCTTGCGGTTTCCACCGAGGGGCACGTAGAGGTAGTCGCGCAGCCAGCGCGACAGCGTCATGTGCCAGCGACGCCAGAAGTCCTGCAGCGACTCGGCGGCGTACGGGGAGTTGAAGTTCTGCGGGAAGCGGAAGCCGAGCAGGAGTGCCAACCCGATGGCCATGTCGGTGTACCCGCTGAAGTCGGCGTAGATCTGGATGGCGTAGCCGTAGATGCCGAGCAGCGTGTCGAAGGCCAGGTGTTGGCGCGGGAAGTCGAAGACCGGCTCGACGATCGTGGAGGCCAGGTAGCTCGAGATCACGACCTTCTTGAAGAGGCCGGAGGCGATCAGCCAGAAGGCGAGACCGGTGTCGACCCGACGGGGGTCCAGGCGGTGCTTGAGCTGGGGCAGGAACTCCGAGGCGCGCACGATCGGACCGGCGACCAGGTGCGGGAAGAACGACAGGTAGACGGCGAAGTCGAGCATCGAGGTCGGCTCGATCTGCTCGCGGTAGGTGTCGATCACGTAGCTCAGCGCCTGGAAGGTGATGAACGAGATGCCCACCGGCAGCACCAGGTCGCGCAGCGGGAGGTTCCAGTGCATGCCGAAGGTGCCGGCGAGGCTGTTCGTCGAGTTGACGAAGAAGTCGTAGTACTTGAACCAGGCGAGGAGGCCCAGGTTGGCGGCGACGCCGATCGCCAGCCAGACGTTGCGGGACGTCTTGGCCCGGCTCCGATGGATGAGGAGTGCGATCGCCTGGTTGCCGAGCGTCGAGCGCGGCCAGCAGGAACACGAACTTCCAGTCCCAGCTTCCGTAGAAGACGTAGCTGGCGAACACCATGAACACCCGCCACCGCGTCCGCCGGTGCGCCAGCAGCCAGCTCGTGGGCAGCACCAACACGAAGAAGAGGGCGAAGCGGACGGTGGGGAAGAGCACTTGGACTGTCTGGTCGAGAGGGATGCCGGGAGGGCACGTCCGCCCTCGTCCCGCTCAGTCTCGCACGCAGCATTCGCGGCGCTCGTGACTCACCGTGGTCGACTCGACGCCTCGCGTCGGGCGTCGACGTCCCGACTCCCGGATCAGGCGGTGATCGGGCTGATCTGGTAGCCGCAGACGAAGTTGCCGTCACGGCGATGCACGACCGCGGGTCACCTTGGCCTGGTCGAAGACGTCGCGCAGGAAGTCGAGCTCGGTGCTGCACGCCTGGGAGAACCGCTCGGCGACGCTCCAGATGGCGCAGTTGTGGAACGACAGCACGAACGCGCCGTCGTCCAGCTCCGACCACTGGGTGAGGTAGCCCTCGCCGTCGAGCAGCTCGGTCAGGGTTGCGAGCTGCGCCGGGAGGTCGAGACCCTCGAGGGTCTTGCGGAACGACTCGGCGCGTCGCTGCTCACGGCGGTGGAACACGCGCCCGATCAGCTCGGGGTCCTCGGCTTCGAGGTCCTCGAGGAGCTCGAGGGTGAGCGAACCGTCGTGGGAGGCGAACTGGGCGTCGCCGTCGTCGGTCGAGTGGTAGAGGTCGACCGGCCGACCGGGGCGCCCCCGTGCCTGGCGCGTGGCGACGAAGCCGGCTGCGCGCAGCCCGGTGAGGTGCTGGCGGACCGCGCTGGCGCTGACCCCCAGCGCCCCGGCGACATCGTCGGCCGACGCCTCACCCTGCTTCTTGAGCGCGATGAGGACCTTTCGCTGCGCAGGCGACAGACTGTCGGGGATCATCGTGACCCGTTCCACGCTTGGAGCTTAGTGTCCGTGGCGTCGTTGCGATAGATTGGCAAGTGAGAACTTGTAGAAGCAGCTTTCCCGCAGCGATGACGCCATCCTGGAACCCTCCGGGACCCGGTGTTCGAGCGATCGAGGAGACGTGATGCGCCGATCGGCGATCAACCCACAGCTCCCGGCTACGACGCCCCGTCGGAGCCGGTCATGACCGACGTGACCGACGAGGCCGAAGCGCTCGCGCGAGCTGGCCGATCGCGAGTACCGCTACGGCTTCTCCAGCGACATCGACACCGACGTCGCCGCCCGGGGGCTCGACGAAGACGTCGTCCGGATGATCTCGGCGAAGAAGGGCGAGCCCGAGTGGCTGCTCGAGTGGCGCCTCCGCGCCTTCCGCCACTGGCTGACACTGGAGGAGCCGACCTGGCAGAAGCTCGAACGTCCCCGCCGATCGACTACCAGGAGATCATCTACTACGCCGCGCCCAAGCCGAAGGCCCCAGCTCGAGAGCCTCGACGAGGTCGACCCGGAGCTCCGCGCGACGTTCGACAAGCTCGGCATCTCGATCGACGAGCAGGAGCGCATCAGCGGGGTCGCGGTCGACGCGGTCATCGACTCGGTCTCGGTGGCGACCACCTACAAGGCCAAGCTCGCCGAGGTGGGCGTCATCTTCTGCTCGTTCTCCGAGGCGGTGCACAACCACCCCGAGCTGGTGCGCAAGTACCTGGGCACGGTCGTGCCGTTCCGCGACAACTTCTTCGCCGCGCTCAACTCGGCGGTCTTCTCCGACGGGTCGTTCTGCTTCATCCCCGACGGGGTCACCTGCCCGATGGAGCTGTCCACCTACTTCCGCATCAACGCCGCCGAGACCGGCCAGTTCGAGCGGACCCTCATCGTCGCCGAGGAGGGCGCGTCGGTCAGCTACCTCGAGGGCTGCACCGCGCCCGATGCGTGACAGAACCAGCTGCACGCCGCGGTGGTCGAGCTCGTCGCGCTCGACGACGCCGACATCAAGTACTCCACGGTGCAGAACTGGTATCCGGGCGACGCCGACGGCGTGGGCGGCATCTACAACTTCGTGACCAAGCGGGGCGCCTGCGCGCGGCCGGAACTCCAAGATCTCCTGGACCCAGGTCGAGACCGGCTCGGCCATCACCTGGAAGTACCCGAGCGTGGTGCTCCAGGGCGACGACTCGGTCGGCGAGTTCTACTCGGTGGCGCGTGACCACCAACCACCAGCAGGCCGACACCGGCACCAAGATGATCCACATCGGCAAGAACACCACCAGCACGATCGTGTCCAAGGGGATCTCCGCCGGCCACGCCCAGAACACCTATCGCGGCGCTGGTCAAGGTGCTGCGGTCGGCCGAGGGTGCCCGCAACTTCACGCAGTGCGACTCGCTGCTGCATCGGCGACCGAGTGCGGTGCGCACACCTTCCCCTACATCGAGGTCAAGAACGCACTCGGCGCAGGTCGAGCACGAGGCGTACGACCTCCAAGATCGGCGAGGACCAGCTCTTCTACTGCCGCCAGCGCGGCATCTCCGCCGAGGACGCGGTGTCGATGATCGTCAACGGGTTCTGCCGCGACGTGTTCGAGGAGCTCCCCATGGAGTACGCCGTCGAGGCCCGCAAGCCTTGATGCAGCCTCACGCTGGAGGGAAGCGGTCGGCTGATGCTCGCAGATCGAAGGCCTGACCGCCTCCATCGACGGCCAGCAGATCCTCCGCGGCGCTCGACCTCGACGCTGCCCGCCGGCGAGGTCCACGCGGTGATGGGCCCAACGGCGCCGGCAAGTCCACCCTCGCCCACGTGCTCGCCGGCCGCGACGGACTACGAGCGTCACCGGATCGGTGCGACCCTCGACGGCGAGGACCTGCTCGCCCGCAGTCCCGAGGAGCGGGCCGCGCTCGGCGTGTTCCTGGCGTTCCAGTACCCCATCGAGATCCCCGGCGTGGGCAACATCCTACTTCCTGCGCACCGCGCTCAACGCGGTGCGCCGCAGCCGCGGCGAGGACGAGCTCGACGCCATGGACTTCCTCGGCTTAGCGCGGACGCAGCATGAAGCTCGCTCGAGATGGACCGCAGCTTCATGAACCGCTCGGTCAACGAAGGGTTCTCCGGCGGCGAGAAGAAGCGCAACGAGATCCTCCAGATGGCCATCGCTCGAGCCGCGCCTCGCGATCCTCGACGAGACCGACTCCGGCCTCGACATCGACGCGCTGCGCATCGTGGCCGCTGGCGCCAACAGCCTCGCGCGCCCCGGACCGTTCGATGCTCGTCATCACCCACTACCAGCGCCTGCTCGACGAGATCGTGCCCGACACGGTCCACGTGCTCGCCGAGGGGCGCATCGTGCGGTCGGGCGGTCCCGAGCTCGCGCACGAGCTCGAAGCGCACGGGTACGCGGGCTACGACCTCGAGGGCGCTCGTTGACCGGCGCGGGACTCGCCGAGCTGGCACGCACCGCCGGACCGGACCAGCGCCGGCCGGACGACCCCGACTGGCTCCGGGACGCTCGCGCGTCCGCCGCCGACTACCTGTCCGAGCACGGCTTTCCGACGCGGCGCGAGGAGGACTGGCGCTACACGCGGCTCGACGCGCTCTTCGACCAGTCGTTCGTCCCGGTCACCGACGACGCCGACCAGCGGCGGGCCGCCGTGAGCGCACTCCTGGCGGGTGTACCCGATCTGGGTGGGTCCCGGCTCGTGTTCGTGGACGGCGCCTTCGACGCCGGGGCGTCGCGCCTGGGCGAGCTCGCCGACGGGGTGCACGTCGCCGACCTGGCGACCGCGATCGCCCAGGATCCGGAAGTCGCCGCGGAGCTCCTGCAAGGGGACGAGCCGCAGGACGGGTTCGCGGCGCTCAACACCGCGCTGGCCGACGCCGGCGTCGTCGTGCGCATCGACGCGGGCGTCGAGCGGGCCGAGCCGGTCCACGTCATCCACGTCTTCAGCGGTCACGGCGACCCCGTGGCGGCCAACCTTCGCTCGGTCATCGAGCTCGCCGAAGGTGCGACGGCGACGGTGGCCACCTCGACGCTCGGCGCCGATGACGCGACGGGCCTGCTCAACACCGCCACCCACGTCCGGTTGGGCGACGGCGCCACGCTGACGCACTTCGGCGTCCAGGATCAGCCCGAGGGAGCGTTCCACCTCGAGGCGCTCTCGGTCACGCAAGGCGCGCGCAGTCGCTTCATCGGGCACGTCAGCTCGATCGGCGCGGCGGTCGCGCGCCACGACGTGCACGTCCGCCAGGTCGGCCGGGACGCGGTCACCGAGCTCGACGGCATCTACGTGCCCAGCGGCTCCCAGCAGCACGACCACCCGATCCTCATCGAGCACCTCGCAGCGGGCGGCACCTCCCGCCAGTCGTACCGCGGCGTCATCGACGACCACGCCCACGGCGTGTTCAACGGTCGGATCATCGTGCACGAAGGCGCCGCCGGCATCGACGCCGACCAGTCGAACCGCAACCTGCTGCTCTCCGACCACGCCGAGGCCGACACCCGGCCCCGCCTCGAGATCTACGCGGACGACGTCAAGTGCACCCACGGCGCCGCCGTCGGTCGGCTCGACGACGACGCGCTCTTCTACCTCCGCACCCGCGGGATCGGCGTCGACGAGGCTCGACGGGTGCTCACCTACGCGTTCATCGAGGAGCTCGTCGGTCGACTCGGCGAGGGTCCCCTGCACGATCAGGTCGAAGCACTGGTGTCGTCGCGCCTGCACCCCGACCCCGACCGCCGGAACGACGCCGGGGCACCGACATGACCGGCGGCTCCGGATTCGACGGCGACCTCGCGAGCCTCTACCGCGAGGTGATCGTGGAGCACGGCCGCAAGCCGAGGAACTTCGGAGAGCTCGAAGGCGCGACCCGTCACGTCGAGGGGGTCAACCCGCTGTGCGGTGACCAGCTCGACATCGCGCTCCGGATCGAGGACGGCAAGGTTGTCGACGTCGCGTTCACCGGCAGCGGCTGCGCCATCTCCCAGGCATCGGCCTCGCTGATGACCGAGGCGATCAAGGGACGCAGCACCGACGAGGTGCGCGAGCTCTTCGCCCGGGTGCACGCCATGTTGACCGGCGACGAGGAGACGGCCGGCGACGTGACCACGCTGGGCAAGCTGGCCGCGCTGTCGGGCGTGAGCGAGTTCCCCGCACGGGTCAAGTGCGCGTCGCTGTCCTGGCAGGCGCTGCGCCAGGCGCTCGACGACGACGCCAGTGCAGCGGTCGACGCGCCCGTGAGCACCGAGTAGGAGCGGACCGTGGCACGACCGACCATCGAGCTCACCGAGGACTGCGCCGCGACGCTGATCCCCAGCGGCATGACCGCGATCCTGCGGGCCGGCGACACGCTCGTCGTGTCCCAGGCGCTGGGCGGCAGCATCACCGTCGAGACGCCGACGGGGCACCTGGCGCGCATCGAGGCGCGCGACCTCGAGCGGCTCGGCCTCGGCCACCTCCTCGCGGACGAACCGGTGCGCACCGCCGACCCGGACGCCCAGTTCTCGATGGACGCGGTCACCGACGAGCTCCGCACGGTGTTCGACCCCGAGATCCCGATCAACGTGGTCGACCTGGGACTCATCTACGGCTGCGAGTCGACGCCCCAGGCGGGCGGCGGCCACCGCGTCGACATCACGATGACGATGACGGCGCCGGGCTGCGGCATGGGCGACGTGCTCGCGGAGGACGCCCGCACCAAGGTCCTCGGTGTCCCCGGCGTGACCGACGTGCACGTCGACCTCGTCCTCGAGCCGCCCTGGGGCATGGAGCGCATGTCCGAGGCGGCCAAGCTCCAACTCGGCATCTACTAGCGGAGCCACACCTGCCATGCCCTCACCTCAGGACCACGCCCACGATCGCCCGCACACCGCAGGTCCCGCCCCGGCCGGCCGCGATCCGCTTCCCGGCATCCGCCACATCATCGCCGTGGCGAGCGGAAAGGGCGGCGTGGGCAAGTCGACCGTGGCGGTCAACCTCGCCCTCGCGCTCGCCTGCTCCGGCCAACGGGTGGGTCTGGTGGACGCAGACGTGCTCGGCCCCAGCATTCCGGGCATGCTGGGCCTGCCGACAGGCGAGCCGCCCAGGCCTCGCCGTCGGGTCGTCTGCTGCCGACGGTGCGCCATGGGGTCGCCGCGGTCTCGATGGGCCTGCTCCGCGGCGACGACGACCCGGCGATCATGCGCGGCCCGATGGTCACCAAGTACCTGCAGATGTTCCTGGCCCAGGTCGAGTGGGGCGAGCTCGACCACCTCGTCCTCGACCTGCCGCCGGGCACGGGCGACACGCAGCTCACCCTCGCCCAGAGCGTGCAGCTCTCGGGCGCGATCATCGTCACCACCCCGCAGGACGTCTCGCTGCGCATCGCCCGTCGCGGGCTGCGCATGTTCGAGACGGTCCAGGTGCCGATCCTCGGGATCGTCGAGAACATGGGCACCTTCACCTGCCCGCACTGCGGTTCGACCACCGACGTGTTCCGTCACGGCGGGGGCGAGCGCATGAGCCGCGAGCTCGACGTGCCGTTCCTCGGATCGCTGCCCCTCGACGCTGCGGTGGTCGAGGCGGGCGACGAGGGCGAGCCCATCGTCGTCGCCGATCCCGACTCGGTCTCGGCGCGCAGCTACGCGGCCATCGCCGAGGCACTCGTCGCCCGCCTCGACGGGATGGCCGTGGCGTCGTTGCGACCCTTCCTGTGGGACTGGGAGTCGAACGAAGGCGCCCCGGACTGGCCGGAGGTCGACGGCAGCGAAGGCGGCGCCGGGCTCGAGGACATGCCGGCGGGCCTGCGACGGCAGCGATCCGCGCACGCTGTCGATCCGCTGGCAGGACGGCCACGTCGACGACCTCGACGTGCGCGACCTGCGCCTCGCCTGCCCTTGTGCGCACTGCGTCGAAGAGATGAGCGGTCGGCCGCTGCTCGACCCGGCGACCGTTCCCGCCGAGGTGATGCCCCGCAAGATCACCAGCGTCGGCACCTACGCGGTCATCGTCGACTGGAGCGATGGGCACGGCACCGGCATCTACACCTACCGCTACCTGCGAGGCCTGGGCCGACGGCTGGCCGCGACGGTGAGCGAGGATGTCTGAGGGGCCCATGGTCGCCCCGCCCGGCGACGTGGCGATCCGGGCCGAGGTCTCCGCGGCCGATCCCGACACCTGCCGGTTCGTCTGCTCGGTGTCGGTGCATCCGGGCGGTCCGTTCGCGTTTGCAGGTCCCGAGGAGGCCGCCGGGTCGCCCCTGCCCGAGCACGTGTTCGGTCTCGGCGACGTGACCCACGTGGTGATCGCCGACCGCGTCGTGTCGGTCACGAAGGCGAGCGGTGTCGAATGGGGCGACCTGCGTCGACGCGTGGGCGCCGTGATCCGTGCCCAGCTCGCCGGCGGGGTGCCGGCGGTCCTCGAGTCGGTCCCCGACGTCGACGGCCGCACCGGGGACGGGGTGCGCGACGCCGACGCGCTGGCGCGCATGATCGACCGGCTGCTCGAGCGCGAGGTGAACCCGAAGGTCGCGGCGCACGGCGGCCGCATCGCGGTGGTGGGCGTCGAGGGAACGACGCTGCGGATCTCGATGAGCGGTGGCTGCCAGGGGTGCTCGTCCTCGGCGGCGACGCTGCGCAACGGGGTCGAGGTGATGGTGCGGCGCGTCGCGCCGGAGATCACCGAGATCGTCGACGTGACCGACCACGCGGCCGGGACCGCGCCCTACCGGCGGGTGCCCGTGGCGCTCGGTCGGTCGCCGGAGGCTCGGAGGTAACCTGAAGCATGCCGATGCGCGAGGGGTGCAAGTACTTCGAGTCCCGTACGTACGCCAACGGCGAGACCGTGCGCAAGTGCGACCTGGATCTCGCACCGGAGGCGCCGTGGCGCTGTCCGGAAGGGTGCTCGTCGTACGAGCCGCGGCTCGCCGACGTGAACTGGCAGCACGGCTCGCTCATCACCCCGCCCACCCCGCCCGAGCCCGAGGGGCAGAACATCGCCGCGCTCCTCGACGAGGCGGAGGACATCGTCAACGCCGTCGTGCCGAAGGTGCGCGCCGAAGTCGACGCTGAGGCCGGCAAGAGCGAGCGTGGGTTCTTCTCCCGCTTTCGTCGCAAGCGCTGAGGTGGGCCGCAGCACGGAAGTCGGCCGGTGAGGGCCTTTCGGGTCTGCCGGCTCGACGAGTTGGCCCCGGGGGAGGCCCGAGGGGTCAACCTCGACGGCGTCGAGGTGGCGATCGCCCGCATCGGCGACACGGTCCACGCGATCGGCGACGTGTGCACCCACCAGCGCATCTCCCTCGCCGAGGGCGAGGTGCTCACCGAGACCTGCGAGCTCGAGTGCTGGAAGCACGGCTCACGCTTCTCGCTGCTCGACGGGCACCCCAGCGAGCTCCCTGCGGTCAAGCCCGTCCTCGTCTACGACGTGACGGTCGAGGACGGCGCGGTCGTCGTCCACCTGCCCTGAGCGGCTCAGCCGGCGGTTGCGGCGTCGAGGCCTTCGACCATCGTGGTCCAGCTGAGCGTGGCGCACTTGATCCGCTGGGGGAACTTGAGCACGCCCCGCAGCGCCACGAGGTCGCCCAGCGCGTCCTCGTCGAGCATCGGCGCGGGCTCGTCGTCGGCGAGGTCGTCGCCGGCACCGTCCAGGCTGGCCTCGTGCACCGACATCATGCCGTTGAACGTCCGCACCAGCTCCCGGACCTCGGCCACGCTCCGGCCCTGCACCGCCTCGGCCATCATCGACGCCGACGACGTGCTGATCGAGCAGCCCTGCCCGGCGATCTGCAGCGCCACCCCGTCGTCGCGCACCTCCAGGTAGACCTCGACCTCGTCGCCGCACAACGGGTTGTAGCCCTCGGTGCGGTGCGCCGGGGGAACCTCCAGCACCCCGCGGCCACGCGGGTTGCGGTAGTGGTCGAGGATGATCTCCTTGTAGAGGTCTTCGAGCCCGGGCATCGGTCCTCCGGCGGGGTCAGGGCGCCACGAGGGCGGGGTCAGATGCGGAAGAAGTCGGCGGTGGCCTCGAGCGCATCGCACAGCGCGTCGATGTCGGCCTCGTCGTTGTAGACGTACCAGGACGCCCGCGCGGTGGCGCCGACCCCGAGGATCCGCATGAGCGGCTTCGCGCAGTGGTGGCCGGCGCGCACGCACACGGCACGTTCGTCGAGCACCTGCGAGATGTCGTGCGGGTGGATGTCGTCGAAGGAGAAGGCGAGGACGCCGCCGCGGGCGTCGGGCTCCGGCGGTCCGTACACGGTCATGCGGTCGCCGAAGCGATCGGCGATCTGGCCCAGCGCGTAGGCGTTGAGCTGCACCTCGTGGGCCCGCACCGCATCCATGCCGTAGCCCTCCAGCACGTCGACGGCGAGCCCGAGCCCCACCGCCTCGACGATCGGCATCGTGCCGGCCTCGAACTTCCACGGCAGGTCGTTGCAGGTGAAGCCCTCGAGTCGGACGTCGCGGATCATCTCGCCGCCCCCCAGGAACGGGGGCATGGCGTCGAGCAGCTCCTCTCGTCCCCAGAGCACGCCGATGCCGGTCGGCCCGAGCATCTTGTGGGCCGAGAACGCGGCGAAGTCGACGTCGAGCTCGGCGACGTCGAAGGCGAGGTGTGGGACCGCCTGGCAGGCATCGACCAGGATGCGGGCCCCGACGGCGTGGGCGGCGTCGGCGAGCTCGCGGATCGGGTTGATCGTGCCCAGCACGTTCGACACCGCGGTGACCGTCACGAGCTTGGCGCCCTCCAACACGGTGGCGAGGTCGGTGAGGTCGAGTCGGCCCTCGGCGTCGATCGGCAGGAACCGGAGCTCGAAGCCCAGCTCCGAGGCGATGATCTGCCACGGCACGATGTTGGCGTGGTGCTCCATCACCGTGGACACCACGACGTCGCCGGGGCCGAGGTTGGCGCGACCCCAGGTTTGCGACACCAGGTTGATCGCCTCGGTGGCGTTCTTGGTGAACACCACCTCGGAGGTGCGCGTCGCCCCGATGAAGCGCGCCACCTTGGCCCGCGCCGACTCGTACCCCGCGGTGGCCTCCTCGGCGAGCGTGTAGACGCCGCGGTGCACGTTGGCGTAGGACATCCGGGCGAAGTCGGACATGCCGTCGAGCACGGCGTCGGGCTTCTGCGCGGATGCCGCGGAGTCGAGGTAGACGACCGGGTGGCCGTGCACCTTGCGCTGGAGGAACGCGAAGTCCTCTCGGACGTGCGCCATGTCGAGGTTCGCCCCAGCGGCGATCGAGGTCTCGGTGACTGGCATCAGAACCCACTCTACGGGTCCCGGGTGGCCGCGGTCACCTGCGTTCGCGACATCCCGCGCCGCGCCACGGGCGGGGGTGGGGCGGTCAAGCGTGCGCCACGCATGACTCTGCCCCGCGTGGCTACGCTCGGCCGACGTGGGGAGCACCGGATCGTCTGATCGCACGTGCACGCTCATCGAGGGGGTCTCGATCGTCCGATCGTCGTGGTCGGGCGACATCGTCGCGGGCGACGGCGACGGCTTCTTCTACCGGGGGGCGCGGCTGCTGTCCCGATTCGCTCTCCGGGTGAACGGCCGGGAACCGGAGCCGCTGTCGGCGTCGGTGGACGAGCCGTTCACCGCCACGTTCGTCGGGCGCGTCGACGCGGTCGCCGTCGAGACCGATGGCGCACAACCCGGTCCACCGTTGGTGGTGGTGCGGCGACGCTTCGTGGGGCAGGGCCTGCGCGAGGACGTCGAGGTGCACAACTTCTCCGACGAAGCGGTCTACTGCGACCTCGAGGTCGAGGTGGAGAGCGACTTCACCGATCTGTTGCTGGTCCGGAACGGTCAGGTCGCCGGTGCCCCGTGCGACCCGGGACCCGACGGGGACCGCGCACTGGTCGCCGAGCAGGGGCGCGGTGCCGACCGGCGAGGGGTCCGGGTGGAGGTCCGCGGGCCACTCCCGACGCTCGAACCCGGACGCACACGCTTCGAGACGTTGGTCCCCGCCCGGGGGTCCTGGGAGGTCTGCCTGCAGATCGCGCCGCTCGTGGGCGGCGTCGCGCTCGGTGCCGCGCTACCGCTGCGGCGAGGCGATCGAGCGCGCGACCCCGACCGAGCGTCTCGCCAAGTGGCGCCGGGGCGCTCCCCACGTCGACACCGACCATCCTTCGCTCGCGTCGACGGTCGCCCAGAGCATCGAGGACCTCGGGTCGCTGCGGATCTTCGACCCCGAGCGACCCGAGTCGGTGGTCGTGGCCTCCGGCGCGCCGTGGGCGATGGACCTGTACGGCCGCGACGCGCTGCTGACGGGGTGGATGGCGTTGCTGGTCGATCCCGACATCGCGCTCGGCGTGCTGGAGACGTTGGCGCGCTTCCAGGGCCGTGAGGTGGACCCCCGAACCGAGGAGGAGCCCGGGAAGATCCTTCACCGGCTGCGCTTCGGGACGTCGACGCCCCTCTCGCTCGCCGGCGAGCGGTCGTTCTGCTCGGTCGACGCCACGCCGTTGTTCGTGATGCTGCTCGGTGAGCTCCGTCGCTGGGGACTCGCCCCCGAGGTGGTCGATCGACTGCTCCCGCACGCCGATCGGGCGATGGCCTGGATCGACGAGTTCGGCGACCGGGACGGCGACGGCTACGTGGAGTACCAGCGAGCGACGCGGGGCGGGCTGGTCAACCAGGGTTGGAAGGACTCGCCGAACGCGATCCTCGACCACACCGGCCGGCCGGCGCGCGGGCCGATCGCGCTGTGCGAGGTGCAGGGCTACGTCTACGCGGCCATGCTGGCCCGCGCCCACTTCGCGGACGAGGCCGGAGACGACGTGCTCGCCACCGACCTCCGCAAGCGCGCCGTCGAGCTGCGGGAGCGGTTCAACCAGGACTTCTGGATGCCGGAACGGGGCTGGCTGGCGCTCGGCCTCGACGGCGACAAGCGCCCCATCGACGTCTGCGCGTCCAACATGGGCCACTGCCTCTGGACGGGCATCCTCGAGCCGGCCAAGGCCGAACAGGTCGCGCAGCGCCTCCTGTCCCCGGAGCTGTTCAGCGGCTGGGGCGTGCGGACGCTCGGCACGGCGGCGTCCGGCTACGACCCGCTGAGCTACCACAACGGGTCGGTCTGGCCCCACGACAACGCGCTGATCGCCGCCGGGCTGATGCGCTACGGCCACGTCGCAGCGGCGCAGCAGGTCATCCTGGCCCAGCTCGATGCCGCCCGGTCGTTCGGCGGACGGCTTCCCGAGCTCTTCAGCGGACTCGACCGGTCCGTGGCCTCGCAGCCGGTGGCGGTCCCCACGGCGTGCGCCCCGCAGGCCTCGGCGGCCGCCGCACCGCTCCTCTCGTTGCGCACCTTGCTCCGTCTGGAACCGTGGATGCCCCAGCAGAAGCTCTGGCTCGCCCCGGTCCTTCCCGACGGCATCGGCCGCCTCCGTGTCGAGCGGATCCCGCTGCTCGGGGGCCGCGTCGACGTCGAGGTCGTCGGCGACCGGGTGACGATCGACGGCCTGCCGCCCTCGATCACCCGGCTCGACGAACCCCGGGCGCCGATGACCGCGGGGACCGGTAACCCGCGGGACGGCGGCTGAATCCGCACACCAGGCGTTCGGTCTCGCGAGGTAGCATTGGGGCATGTACGACCGATTCGACCGATCGATGAAGCTCTTCTCGGCCTCGTGGCGGGTGCTCAAGGACGACAAGGCGCTCGCCCTGTACCCCCTGATCTCGACCGTCACCGCACTGGTGATCATCGCCACGTTCGCGGTACCGGTGGTGACGATGTTCCTGCACACCTCGACGACCTATGACGCGTCCGGAGCCGCACAGTCCAGCGGCCACCTCGACCCGATGGGCTGGGTGCTGGTCGGCCTCGGGTACCTCGTGCTGACCTACGTCGGCATCTTCTGCAACGCCGCACTGATCTACGCCGCCAACGAGCGCCTCACCGGCACCGGGCCGGGCACCCTTGCCAGCGGTTTTGCCGGCGCCTTCAAGAAGGCCGGCGCGATCCTCCCGTGGGCGGTCCTCAGCGCCACGGTGACGGTGATCCTGCGCATGATCGAGGAGCGCTCCGGTCTCCTGGGTCGGATCGTGATCTCGCTCGTCGGCATCATGTGGACGCTGCTCACCTACCTGGTCGTGCCGATCATCGTCCTCGAAGAGGTCTCGACGGGGCAGGCGATCTCACGCTCGTCGCAGATGTTCAAGAGGACCTGGGGGGAGAACGTCGTCGGCAACATGGGCTTCGGCCTGTTCTCGGTGTTCGCCGCGCTCATCGCCTTCGCCATCGTGGCGCTGGGGCTCATGACCGGCACGGCCGTGATCATCATCGTGTCGATCGGGCTGGCCGTGCTCTTCCTGTGCGTCGCCATCCAGGTCATCGCCGCCATGAGCGGGATCTACCGGGTCGCCCTCTACCGGTACGCCGTCGACGGCGTGGCGCCCTCCGCCTATGCCACCGTCGACTTCCGGGGCGCCTTCCGGCCCAAGAAGAAGGGCGGCCTGTTCGGCTCCTCGTCGCCGACCACGACGATGCCGCACCCGGGCGAGCACTACGTGTCGGGGATGTACGGACAGGGCACCAGGTACCAGCCCACCACCCGGACCTGGACGCCGGACCAGGCGCCTGGCGCCGGCGACCCCAACGTCGACGAGTTCGGGATCGCACTCCCGGGCGAGACCCCGAAGGGCGGTTCGGCCGCGGCCCCGCAGACACCTTCGCCGGGCGCGCCGGGGGAAGCCCCGTGGGGCGAAGGCCCAGGCCAGCCCCCTTCGCCTCGGGGCTTCTGACCCGATCGATGCTCGCATCGGGCGCGCGAACCCACTAGGGTCGCCGCCCGGCATCGCCTCACCAGCAGGTGGGGTGCCCGGGGGGAACCGGGCGTCGTCGTCCGGGTTCGCCTGCGAGGGAACGGGTGAGACGGCGTGGGCCGGCACACCGACGTGAAGGGGACCTGGGGATGCTCACCGACCACACCACCGTCCGTGCTCGGACGGCGCGCCTGGCGGCGCTCATGGCGACCGTGCTGCTCGCGACCACCGCGGCGGCGTGCTCGTCGAGCGGAAGCGGCACGACAGCCGCGTCGTTCAAGGTGAACGGATCGGTGGAGCAGGTCGACGTCACCGACGCCACGGCCGGGCACCGACTCACCCTCGTCAACTCCTCGGGGACCACGGTCGCGACCGGCACGGTCGACAAGCTCGGCAGCTACCTGTTCCGCGGTGTGAAGCCCGGATCGGGGTACCAGGTGCGTGACGGCAACGCCGAGTCGGTCAAGGTCGACGTGATGACGACCAGCGACGCTCCGCCGAGCACCAAGATCTACGACCAGACCCTGCCGACCGGCTTCGACGCCGACGGCAAGCCCATCGAGGACGTGGACGCCGACGGCAAGAAGGTCCAAACCGGCGGCTACGGCTACCTGACGACCAGGGACGGCACGAAGCTGGCGATCAACGTCCACCTGCCCGGTCCCGCGAGCAAGGGCCCGTACCCGACGGTGATCGAGTACAGCGGCTACGCGTATGCGCGGCCCGGCGCCGGCGAGTCGAGCATCGCCGCGGTCTGGAACGCGTTCGGCTACGCCGTGGTCGACGTCAACATGCGGGGCACCGGTTGCTCCGGCGGCGCCTTCGACTTCTTCGAGACGCTCCAGTCGCTCGACGGCTACGACGCCGTCGAGACGGTGGCCCGCCAGCCGTGGGCCCTCAACCACCTGACCGGCATGGTCGGCATCTCCTACGGCGGGATCAGCCAGCTCTTCGTGGGGCAGACCAACCCGCCACACCTGGCTGCGATCACCCCCGACTCGGTGATCGAAGGGGTGACCACGACGCTGTACCCCGGCGCCATGCTCAACACGGGCTTCGCCTACACCTGGGCCGAGGGCCGCGTCGCCGACGCCAAGCCCGCGTCTGCCGACACCGGCCAGTCCTGGGCGTGGGACCGCATCAAGGCCGGCGACACCACCTGCAAGAACAACCAGAAGCTGCACGGCCAGGCCGTCGACCTCCTGAAGAAGATCAAGGAGAACAAGACCTACACCCCTGCCGTGGTCGACCCCATCACGCCGGCGACCTTCGTCCACAAGATCAAGGTGCCCACGTACCTGTCGTGCCAGTGGGAGGACGAGCAGACCGGTGGCGCCTGCCCGTTCATGGCGGACAACTTCACGAACGCCAAGCCGTTCAACGCGGCGTTCACGAACGGCACGCACATCGACTCGCTCGACCCGGTGCAGATCCAGCACCAGTTCGACCTGCTGGAGATCTACCTCGCCAAGCGCAAGCCCGACCAGACGAAGCTGAACGCGTTCATGCCGGGCGTCTACGCGGCGGAGACGAAGTCCCCTGGGGTCGAGATGCCAACCGACCCGATCGCGGCCGCGCCCGACCTCGCGCAGGCCAAGGCCGCGTTCGACAAGCTGCCCAAGATCCAGGTGCTCTTCGACAACGGCCAGGGGAACGCCACGCCGGGCTCGCCCGTCGCCGGCTTCTCCCACGGCTTCGCCTCGATGACCGACCCGTCCATCGAGGCGACGTCGTTCTACCTCGGGGCGGACGGGAAGCTGACGTCGACCAAGCCCACGACGTCCTCCTCGGCGTCGTTCATCTGGGACCCGAAGGCCCGTCCCAAGGCGAGCATGGACCCCAAGGGCATCTCCGACGTCTGGGCGGCCGAGCCGGACTACGCGTGGAAGGCGCTGGTGCCGGGCAAGGCGGTGGCGTGGGCGAGCGAGCCGCTCTCCTCGGACGTCGTGGTGATGGGCGGTGGCGCGCTCGACGTCTGGCTCAAGTCGACCGCATCGGACACCGACCTCCAGGTCACGGTCAGCGAGATCCGACCGGACGGACAGGAGGTCTTCGTCCAGAACGGTTGGCTGCGCACCTCATACCGCAAGCTCGACCCGAAGCGCTCGACCGAGCTGGTCCCGGTCCCGTCCGGCCGCAAGTCCGACCTGGCGCCGTTGCCTGCGGACAAGTGGACCGAGGTGCAGGTCCCCCTCTACGCCCAAGGCCACGCGTACCGCAAGGGGTCGCGGATCCGGGTGTCGGTGGAGGCCCCCGGCGGCGACCAGCCGCAGTGGACCTTCGACACGTTGAAGCCCAAGGACACGGTCACGAACACCGTGGCGATCAGTCCGACGATGCCGTCACACCTGCTGCTCCCCGTGGTCTCCGGTCTCGAGGCGCCCACCCCGCTGCCCAAGTCGTGCGTGGGCATGCGCGGCGAGCCGTGCCGTGACTACGTCGACTTCACCAACACCGCCGGCCCTGCGCCTGCGCCCTGAACCACCGCGATCCCGGAAGCGGCGAGCCCGACCGGGTGCGACGCCGCCATCGCGCCGTCCTGGTTCACCAACCGCGGGCGACCCACTCATCGAGGCTGGGGCGCTCGGCGCCGATCGTGGTGTCGTCGCCGTGCCCCGGGAGCACCAGCGTCTCGGGAGCGAGCGCGCCGAACAGCCGCTCGTCGATCGAGCGGATGATCGTGTCGAAGTCGCCGCCCTCGAAGCTGGTGTTGCCCGGACCGCCGGGGAAGAGCGTGTCGCCCGAGAAGAGGATCGGCGCGTGCTCGAGCGCGAACGACATCGAGCCGGGCGTGTGGCCGGGGGTGTGGATCGTGCGCAGCCGGAGGTGGCCGACCTCGAGCATGGCGTCGTCGTCGAGGGTGAAGTCGTAGGAGGGGAGCATGGCCGCGTCGTCGGCGGTGATGCCCACCTCGTAGCCGGCGTCCCGCACCGCGGGCACGGCCTGGATGTGGTCCCAGTGGCCGTGGGTCTCCAGCACCCGGCGCACGCCGAGCTCGCGGCACAGCTCCAGCAGGCGCTCGTGCTCGTTCGCGGCGTCGATGAGCGCGGCGTCACCCGTCTCGCGACAGCGGAGCACGAACACGTTGTTGTCCATGGGGCCGACGACGACCTTGTGGATCTCTGCTCGGGCGTCGGACCAGTGAAGCGTGTCGGCGGTCATGCGCCGAGGCTACGCCTCGCTGTCCCGGATGGGCAGGCGGCGCACCCGCCGGCACCACCTCACGGGTGGCTGAGCGGAGCCACGAGCTCGAACCCGAGCGCCTCGGCGACCGGGAGCTGGTGAGCGTCGAAGGTCGCGAAGCGCACGGGTCGCGGCAGGCGATCCGCGGCGGCGAGGTGCAGCGCGTCGACGGTGCGCAGGGGGTGGGCGCGCCCCAGCTCCGCGGCGCGCTCGAGGCAGAGCTGGTCGACGGGGACCGCGGCGATGCGGCCCCAGTCGTCGAGCAGTGCCTGGCGCAGCGCGGTGGCCTGGGCCGGCTCGGCGAGACGCTCGACCAGGACGAGGGCCTCGGTGAGCGCCAGCGACGAGGCGCACCAGTCGTGGTCGGCGTCCATCGCGGCCAGCAGCTCCGCCCGGTCCGGGCCCGCGACGTAGCGGGCCACCAGCGCAGTGGTGTCCAGCGCCAGCGTCACCGCGGAGACCGCCGTCCGGGATCGCCGCGCAGCTCCGCGGCGGCGCGGTCGATGCGGCTCCCCGCCCAGAGGTCGACGGTCAGCTCCGGTGGGGGACGATCCGCGCGGCGGGGTCGCAGGACCAGACCCCGCGCGATCAGATCGTCGAGCGAGAGCGCGGCCGACGACCCGGGGTCGAGCGGCCCGAGCTGGGCGACCGGGCTCCCGTCGACGGTGATCACGATGCGCTCACCGGCGCCGGCTCGTCGCACGGCATCCGCGGTGGCGTTGCGCAGCGCTCGGATGCCGAGTCGGTCCATCCCG
Source organism: uncultured Actinomycetes bacterium (assembly GCA_963810075.1). Classification (GTDB taxonomy): domain Bacteria; phylum Actinomycetota; class Acidimicrobiia; order Acidimicrobiales; family Iamiaceae; genus CAWELZ01. The sequence continues at coordinate 108,078 of CAWELZ010000012.1, forward strand.
CCACACTACGACCGCGGGCCAGACATGTCGCACCGGTGTACACATGCCGGGTGGCGCCGGTCCCGGTCGATCCGGTAGACCAGCGACGTTCCAGCCGGCTGTCGACGGACACCGGACACCAGGACTCGATCAGACCACCACCCAAGGGGATCCCCGTGAACTTCGCCTTCAGCGACGAGCAGGAAGAGCTCCGCCGCATCGTCCGCCAGTTCCTCGACGACAAGTCGCCCGAGACGGCAGTGCGCGAGCAGATGGACACCGAGCAGGGCTTCGACGAGGCGGTGTGGTCGCAGATGGCCGAGCAGCTCGGGCTGCAGGGCCTGGTCATCCCCGAGGAGTTCGGCGGGTCCGGCTTCACCTTCATCGAGCTCATCGTCGTGCTCGAGGAGATGGGCCGGTCGCTGCTGTGCGCCCCCTACTTCTCGACCGTGGTGCTCGCCGCGCAGACCCTGCTCCACAGCGGGGACGACGCCGCGAAGCAGGCCCACCTGCCCGGCATCGCTTCCGGCGAGACCCGTGCCGCGCTCGCGATCACCGAGGCCAACGGCCGCTGGGACGAAGCCGGTGTGACCGTGCCCGCGACCAAGTCCGGCGACTCCTGGACGATCACCGGCGAGAAGTCGTACGTCATCGACGGCCACACCGCCGACCTGCTCCTCGTCGCCGCCCGCACCGACGCCGGGGTGAGCCTGTTCAGCGTCGACCCTTCGGCGTCCGGCGTGACCCGCACGGCGCTGTCCACCATGGACCAGACCCGCAAGCAGGCCAAGATCACCTTCGACGGCACCCCCGCAACGCTCATCGGCGTCGACGGCGGTGGCTGGTCGGTGCTCGAGCGGGTGCTCGACCTGGCCGCGGTGGCCCTCGCCGCCGAGCAGGTCGGCGGCGCCCAGAAGACCCTGGACATGTCGGTCTCCTACGCCAAGGAGCGCATCCAGTTCGGTCGCCCGATCGGCTCGTTCCAGGCGATCAAGCACAAGTGCGCCGACATGCTGCTCGAGGTCGAGTCGGCCAAGTCGGCGGCGTACTACGCCGGCTGGTGTGCCGCAGAGCTGAACGACGAGCTGCCCTCGGTGGCATCGCTGGCCAAGGCCTACTGCTCGGAGGCCTACTTCCACTGCGCCGCCGAGAACATCCAGATCCACGGTGGCATCGGCTTCACCTGGGAGCACCCGGCGCACCTCTACTTCAAGCGGGCCAAGTCGTCCGAGCTGCTCTTCGGCGACCCCACCTACCACCGCGAGCTGCTCGCCCAGCGCATCGGCCTCTGATGGACGGACGGCGAGCCGGCGCGACGCCCGGCTGACCGGTCGTGCTCGCCATCGTCATCTACGTGGTCGCCGTCCTGGCGGTGATCGCCATCGGCCTGGTCGCGGTCGGACGCGAGACGTTCATCGGCGCGCACACCGCACGCCCCGCGGTGTTCGACCTCACCGAGGCGGTCGAGTTCGTCGCCGACGGGCTGGACGACCGGACCGCGTCGCGGCTCACACCCGACGACGTCCTCTGGATCCTTCAGGCGGACGCGGACCGACTCGAAGATGCGACCGCCCACGCCGAGGACCTGACCCTGGGCACCGAGGTCCTCGAGGACGAAGCGGCGGTGGCCGGCGTCGTGGCGCGCCTGACCGGGCCCCGGCGCGCCCAGGTCGACGACAGGGATGTGGCAGCGGTGCTGGCGGGACGGACCCGCTACCTCGAGGCGATCGGCGCGATCGGACCGCGCGCGCCGGAGCCGGACGGACCTCAGACCTGACCCGCGGCAGGTGGCTCGGGCGCACAGGAGGGCTTCCCGGTGACCAGGGTGCACGCCCTATGCTCGCCGACATGGAGCGACCGATCAGGTTCGAGGCGTCCCGCTGGCTTGGTGACAAGCGATCCCAGCGCGTGCACGACCTCGACCACTGCGACGACCCGGACGTGATCGACGAGCTCATGGAGTCGAAGCAGTACGCCAGCTTCGGTCCCGACTCGCTCGACGAGGCCCGCAATCGGGGCTACCGGCCGTGCAACTGCGCCGGCGCGGTCGCTGCTCGCGCCGCGCTGGCCTGAACAGCTTCTGGACGGCGGGGGCAACCCGGTGGAGCAGCGCTTCACCTCCGACACGGTCGAGCTCGTGGGATCGCTCTCGCGCCCCGGCGGGTCGGCTGCCCCCAAAGGTGCCGTGGTGCTCTGCCACGGATTTCCCGACATCGCCACCGGCGCGGTCGGCGCCGGGCGCGACCTGCCCGAGCTGGCCGAGCGCATCGCCTCGACGATGGGGATGGTGGTCTTCACCTTCACGTTCCGTGGGTGCGGCGCGTCGGGGGGCGACTTCTCGCTGACGGGGTGGGTGCGCGACATCGAGGCGGCGATCGAGCACCTCCTCACCACCGAGGAGGTCGAGTCCTGCTGGCTCGTGGGGTTCGGGACCGGCGGCGGGCTCTGCCTGCACGCGGCGGCGGACCCGGAGCAGAAGGTCACCGGTGTGGCCACACTCGGCGCGCCCGCGGGATTCGACGAGTGGGCCTCGCACACCCGACGCTTCCTGCAGCACTGTCGCGAGGTCGGCGCCATCAGGAACCCGGCGTTCCCCTATGCGGCGGACACCTGGTCGCGCGAGTTCCGCACGATCCGCCCGGTCGACGCGGCCGCGCACCTGGCGCCGCGCCCGCTGCTCGTGGTGCACGGTTCGGACGACGAGAGCGTGCCCGTCTTCGACGGACGTGTGCTGGCCGACGCGCACGGGGCCGCGGAGCTGCGCATCATCGAGGGGGCCGGTCACGGGTTGCGCCACGACCCTCGTGCCATCGCCGTGCTGCTCGGCTGGCTCGACCGCGAGAACGCCCGCCTGGCGCGCTGAGCCGGGCGCGCCCTCCACTCGGTGGGCCTTTGCTAGCTTTCCGGCGGCCGGTTCGACATCGGCGGCCGGTTCGACATCGATGGCGGAAGGATCTCCGTCGGGGAGAGGGAGCGCAGCATGGGACGCTGGTCACCCCATCGGACAGCCACGGCGGTCGCCGTGACGCTGCTGGCAACCGTCGCTTCGATGATCCCGACGCCATCGGTCGCCGGGGCCGCGACCTGGACCAGAGACGACGCGTTCGTCACCGCCGCGACCCACGACTTCCTCGGCCGGGGACCGACCGGCGCGGAGCTCACCGCCGCCACCTCGTCCTCGTTGCGGACCACCGCAGCCCGCGCTCGCGTCGTGGCTGGGCTCTCGAACTCGACCGAGTGGATCAGCGTCACGGTCCAGGGCTTCTACCAGGACACGCTCGGTCGTCCGGCGGATGCGGACGGACGGGAGTACTGGGTCGGCCTGATCAAGTCGGGAAAGCTCTCGGTGGCATCTGTCGCTGCGAGCTTCTACGCGTCATCCGAGTACTTCGAGCACCTGGGCGGCGGCACGCCGGCCTCCTGGGTGTCAGATCTGTACACGAAGCTCCTCGGACGCAGCGAGGACAGCGCCGGAGGAAGCTATTGGGTGGACCGGACCGCTGGCGTCGGCCGTGAGCGGGTCGCCTTCGCGTTCTACCAGTCTCAGGAGTCGCGACGCGATCGCGTCGCCCACCTCTACGAGAAGCTCCTGCGACGCGAGCCGGACGCCGCGGGATGGAGCACCTGGGCGAGCTTCGTGGCTGTCCACGGGGACCTCTCTCTGGCGGCGAGCCTTGCGGCTTCGGCGGAGTACGACGCGCGTGCCTGGGCCCGCTACCCGAGCGATCCGCACAGCGTGCCCACGCAGTGGCACACCCTGGAATCGCCGGTCGGCCCCCTGGGCTGGACGCCCAAGGGCGTCACCGACGCCGGCCTGACCTACGGATCCACCGAAGACGGTCGGGCGATCGTGTGCGCCAGCCCGTGCACGAGCCCGACGGTGCTGGCCGCACCCGTCGGGAGCGACGCGGTGACGGCGGTCGGGGCGACGTCGACCGGCGAGATCGTCGGGAACAGCGGAACATGGCATGAGATGCGCGGAGTCGTGTGGTCCTCGTCAGCGTCGACGCCTGTCGTGGTGCCGCAGACGACCGGTGTCGTGACACGTGCGATCGTGAGCGGTGTCTCCAGCGGGGGCGAGATCTTCGGGATCGGCTACGACCGCCTCGACCTCGGCCAACATCCGCTCGTGTGGACCTCGGCCGGCGCGGATCCGACGATCCTCGCGTCGCCGGCGAGCAGCTCGGCGGTGCCGCAGGTGCGCGCGATCTCGTCCTCGGGTGAGATCGTCGGAACCAGCGACGCGTCCGGTTTTGGCGGCGTCGGCGTCGTGTGGGCGTCGCCCACGGCAACGCCGACCGTTCTCACCGGGCCCGGCGGCGGCTTCGACCAGGTGAGCGCCACAGGTGTCGACGACGCCGGCGAGATCGTCGGCGGCGCCTACAACCCGCGCACCAGGCAGACCAAGGCGCTGGTCTGGGCGTCGGCCTCGGCGTCGCCGACCGTCGTGGACGCTTCGTCTGCGAGTTCCCCGATCACCTTGTCGGGGATCACCGCCGCCGGGACGATCTACGGGACCGGCGCTGCCGATGCGCTGGTGTGGCCCTCGTCCGCGTCATCGCCGACGGTCCTCCAGGCTCCCTCTGGCGACAACAGCATGTGGACGGTCGGCGTCTCGTCCTCCGGGGAGGTCGTCGGCGTCGGCTCCAATTCGGTGAACGAGTCGGAGGGGCTGGTCTGGGCCTCGGCGTCGAGCGCGCCGGTCCGGTTGACGCCCGCCAGCGGACCCGCGGGCGTGACCGTCGCGGCCGTCTCCTCGTCGGGAGAGGTCGTCGGCTCCGGCTCTGTCGGCTCGGTGAACCAGGGCGAGGGGATCGTGTGGGCCACGGCGACGTCGTCGCCGAACGTGCTCGCCGCACCGGCCGGCATCGACAACGTGCAGGCGACCGGCGTGTCGCGCGACGGCGAGATCGTCGGAACGGGCTCCCGGGGCTTCACGAACGCGTCCGAAGGCCTCGTGTGGGCGACCCCCTCCGCGACGCCGACGGTGCTCGCCGCACCCCCGGGTGCGACCGAGGTGCACGAGGTCCACGTCTCCGCCAACGGCCTGATCGTGGGGGTGGCGACCGACCCGGTGCAGCAGATCGACCACGTCGTCGTGTGGACTTCGCCGTCGGCGGCGCCGACGGTCCTCACCTCGCCGACCGGCGTGCTGTGGCTGTACGCGAGAGGTGTGTCGTCGTCGGGGCAGGTCGCAGGATCCGGGTTCGTGTGGCCGACGCCGACCTCCGCGTCGGTCGCGACCCGTCTCGCCGCGCCCTCCGACGGCCACAGCGGTGTCGTCGTGAACGGCATCTCGCCTTCAGGCGTCGTGTTCGGCATCGGAGTCACCGGGCTGGACCGTGAAGGTCTCCTGTGGGCCACTCCGACCGCAGCGCCGACGGCGCTCTCCGCACCGAGCGACGGCGCCTCGGTGGACTCGATCGCCGGCACCTCCGCTGACGGCGTGATCGCCGGCACCGCGAAGGTGTCCTCCACCACCGAGGGGTTGATCTGGCTCTCTCCCTCACAACCGCCCACGGTGCTGACCGAGCCGTCCGGTATCGCCGGCGCCTCGCTCTCCGCGATCTCAGCGACGGGGATCGTCGCCGGCCAGGGCATGGGTGCGGCGGGCGCGTCCGTGGGGTTCGTGCTCACCCGGTGAGACCGGGTGCCGGTCAGTCGCCCTTGCCCAGGCCCTTCGCCTTCTGCTGCTTCTTCCAGGCGCGCACCTTGGCCAGTCCTTCGGCCGAGTCGATGTCGGCGACGGAGCGGGGCGTGGCGTCGGCGAACGGGCCCGCGGCCGCCTTCCAACCGCGGGGCTTGACGTCGAAGCGCTTGGCGAGCACCGCCACGAAGATGCGGGCCTTCTCCTCGCCGAACCCGGGCAGCTCGCGCAGGCGGGCCAGCAGGTCGGCGCCGTCGGCGGCATCCGTCCAGATGCGCTGGGTGTCGCCGTCGTAGCGCTCCACGAGCAGCTCGCACAGCGCCCGCACCCTCTTGGACATCGAGCCGGGGAAGCGGTGCAGCGCCGGCTTGGTGCGGAAGCGTGCGTCGAAGTCGTCGGGGTCCCAGTGCGCGATCGTCTCCGGGTCGAGGTGGCCGTCGAGGCGCTCGCGGAGGCGGTGTGGTGCGGCGAAGGCCATCTCCATGGTGATCTGCTGATCGAGGAGCATGCCCAGCAGGAGCGCGAACGGGTTCTCGACGAGCAGGCGGTCGGCCGCCGGGTCGCCGGTGACGGGCATCGAGGGTCGGGTTCCGGCCATGGCGGTGACGCTACCGCCGGCAGGTTGGCGCAGTCAGCGCTGCCACGGCGGAGCGACGTCGGGATCGATGTCCGCGTCGCGGATCGCCTTGGCGACGACTTCGGGCTCGAATCGGCCGGACCGGGCGAGGGCGGCGAGCACCGCGACGACGATGTGCCGGGCGTCCACCTCGAAGAACTGGCGGAGCTTGGCGCGGGTGTCGCTCCTCCCGAACCCGTCGGTGCCCAGCACGCTGAAGGGGCGTGGCACCCAGCGAGCCACCTGGTCGGGCACCATCGTGAGGTAGTCGGTGACCGCGACGACCGGTGCTGCTCCCGAGGAGTCGGCCGCTTCGGCGTCCGCGCCGGCGGGGGAGCGGTCCAGCAGCCGGGTGACGCGGGGCGTGCGCGGCTCGGCTTCGGGGTGCAGTCGGTTCCACCGCTCGACCTCGAGGGCCTCGGCGCGCAGCTGCTGGTAGGACGTGGCGCTCCAGAGGTCGATGCCGATGCCGTGCTCGTCGGCGAGCAGCGTCGCGGCCTGCCTGGCGGCGACGTTGGCGGGTCCGGAGAACAGCACGCTCCCGCCGTAGGTCAGCCCATCGGGCGCCGATGCCCACGGGTACAGCCCCTCGATGATCCCCGGCCCGCAGCCCTCGGGCATGGGCGGCATGGCGAGGTTCTCGTTCGTGAGCGTCAGGTAGTAGACGACGTCGCGCGGGTCGGATCCGGAGAGCTCGGCGAGCCCGTGCTCGACGATGGCGGCGGTCTCGTACGCGAACGCGGGGTCGTACGCCTGGACCGTCGGGATCACCGACGCCAGCACGTGGCTGTGCCCGTCCGCGTGCTGCAGGCCCTCTCCTTCGAGCGTGGAGCGACCAGCGGTGCAGCCCAGGAGGAACCCGCGGGCGCGCTGGTCGGCCGCGGCCCAGAGCAGGTCACCGATCCGTTGGAACCCGAACATCGAGTAGAAGCTGAAGAAGGGCACCATCGGCACGCCGGTGGTCGAGTACGACGTGCCCGCCGCGATGAAGCTCGACCCTGCTCCGGCCTCGGTGATGCCCTCCTCGAGGATCTGGCCGTCGCGAGCCTCGGTGTAGCTGAGCAGCAGGTCGTGGTCGACCGGTTCGTAGCGCTGACCGAAGGGCGCGTAGATCGCCAGCTCGCTGAACAGGGAGTCCATCCCGAAGGTACGACCCTCGTCGGGGATGATGGGCACGATCCGCTCGCCGACGTCGGGGTCGCGGGCCAGGTTGCGCAGCAGTCGGGTCATCGCCATCGTCGTGGAGACCTCCTGGCTGCCCGAGCCGTCGGCGAACTCCGCGAACGGCCCGTGCCCGGGTCCCACGAGCGGTCGCACGACCTCGGTGCGGCGCGCCGGGATGAAGCCACCCAGCGCACGTCGTCGCCGATGCAGGTAGTCGTGCTCGGCAGAGCCCTCGGGCGGCCGGTAGTAGGGCGGTTCGACGCCTTCTCGCAGCGACTCCTCCGGGATCTGGTCCTGGAGGTACAGCCGCTCGCGGAACGTGCGCAACTGCTCGACGCTCATCTTCTTGATCTGGTGGGTAGCGTTGCGGGACTCGATCTGCGGGCCCAGTGTCCAACCCTTGATCGTCTTGGCGAGGATGACGGTCGGCACCCCCGACGTCTCGACCGCGGCCTTGTAGGCCGCGTACAGCTTCCGGTAGTCGTGGCCACCACGGGGCAGCCAGCGGAGCTCGTCGTCGCTGAGGTCGGCGACGAGCGCGCGCAGGCGTGGGTCGGGCCCGAAGAAGTGCTCGCGGATGTAGGCGCCGGACTCGACCGCGAGGCGCTGGTACTCGCCGTCCACGGTCTGGCCCATCTTCTCGAGCAGCACCCCGTCGACGTCCCGCGCGAGCAGCTCGTCCCACTTCGTGCCCCACACGACCTTGATGACGTTCCAGCCGGCACCGCGGAACACCGACTCCAGCTCCTGGATGATGTGGCCGTTGCCGCGCACCGGGCCGTCGAGCCGCTGGAGGTTGCAGTTCACGACCCAGGTGAGGTTGTCGAGCTGCTCCCGCACCGGCAGCGTGAGCGCGCCGAGCGTCTCGACCTCGTCGACCTCGCCGTCGCCGACGAAGCACCACACCCGGGAGGCCGAGGTGTCCTCGATGTGGCGGTTCGCGAGGTAGCGGTCGAAGCGGGCCCGGTAGATCGAGGCGATCGGGCCGAGGCCCATGGAGACCGTCGGGAACTCCCAGAAGTCGGGCATGAGCCGCGGGTGGGGGTAGCTCGAGAGCCCGCCGTCGACCTCTCGTCGGAAGTGGTCGAGGTCGTCGGCGTCGAGCCGTCCCTCCAGGTAGGCGCGGGCGTAGATGCCCGGTGAGGCGTGTCCCTGGAAGTAGACGTGGTCGCCGGGGGTGCCGTTGTCGGCGCCGCGGAAGAACCAGTTGAAGCCGACTTCGTAGAGCGCAGCAGACGACGCGTAGGTGGAGAGGTGGCCGCCGATGCCCGGCGCGGCGTGGTTCGCCTTGACCACCATCACCGCCGCGTTCCAGCGGATGTAGGCGCGGATGCGTCGCTCCAGGTACTCGTCACCGGGGAACCACGCCTGCGACTCGGGCGGGATCGTGTTGACGTACGGGGTCGACACCGAGGCGGGCGAGCCGATGCCCAGCCGCTCGGACCGCTCCAGCAGCTTCGCCAGCAGGTAGCGGGCGCGCACAGGACCGTGGGCGGCGACCACCGCGTCGAGCGAGTCGAGCCACTCGCCGGTCTCGCCCGGGTCGGCGTCGGGGAGCTGGTGCACGAACGCATCCAAGGTCATGCCCCCAGTGAACCCCCTCGAGCGCCGACCTGCACGGTCGGCGACCCTCCGCCTGCGATGCTGGCGGGATGGAGCACCCCGCCGGCGAGGCCACGATCGTGTACACCGACGGCGCCTGTTCGGGGAACCCGGGCCCGGGTGGCTGGGCGTGGGCGGTGCCCGACGGCGCGTGGGCGAGCGGCGCCGACGCGGCCACGACCAACCAGCGCATGGAGGTGATGGCGGCGCTCGACGCGCTCGATGAACCTGGACGGTCGGGTCGAGGTCGTCAGCGACTCGACCTACGTCGTCCACTGCTTCCGCGACCGCTGGTGGCAGGGCTGGCTCCGGCGTGGCTGGCGCAACAGCCAGAACAAGCCGGTCGCGAACCGCGACCTCTGGGAGCCGCTGATCGACCTGGTGCGCGCACGCGGCGACGAGGTGACGTTCCGCTGGGTGAAGGGACACAGCGGCGACCGGTGGAACGACGTCGTCGACGAGCTCGCGGTCGAGGCCGCCCGCACCGGCTTGCCGCGCTCGAGTGGCGGTGCCGACGGAGTGCCACGCCCGGGTTGAGCGGGCTTGCGGGGACCGAGGTGGTCGAGCCGGTCCGCGGACGCAAGGATCCATCTCGTTACGCTTCTTGCGTTGCGCAGTTCCCACGTGGGAAGTCGTCATCGGAGAGGAGGTGGTTCGCTCCGTGACCTTCGCCAGCTTGATCTTCTACAACGTCAACGCACACAAGTTGCGTGCGTTGCTCACCGCGGGTGCCGTCGCGATCGGCGTCATGGCCGTGCTGACCCTCGGGGTGCTCACCACCAGCCTTCGTGCCAGCGCGACCCAGATCCTCGAGGTCGGCAAGGCCGACTTCACGATCGTTCAGAAGGGCACGGATCCGCTCAGCAGCTCGATCCAGTCCCGCGACCTCGCCGACATGGCCAAGGTGGACGGCGTCCACAGCATCGTCGGTGCGCTGATCGAGACCGACAAGTACGACGCCAACCACCCCGCCGTCATCGAGGTCGGGCTCGCGCCCGACGCACAGGGGCCGTTCGGCGTGGTGTTGCTGGACGGCCGTTCCTACAGCGCGAACAGCGCGAACGAGGTCATGCTCGGCGTGGCGCTGGCCGGCAGCATCAACAAGCACGTCGGCGACACGCTGAAGATCGGCGACAAGACCCGCAAGGTGGTGGGGATCTACCGGACCGGGATCTCCTTCGGGGACTCCACGATGATGTTCCCGCTCAGCACGCTGCAGGCCGAGAACCAGGTGCCCGGCTACGTCACGTTGGGATTCGTGAAGGTCGACAACGGCGCCAGCGTCGCCGCGGTCAAGTCGGCCATCGCGAACAAGTTCATCCAGTATGCGCCGATCGCGTCGCTCACCGATTTCGGTCGCAACGACAACACCCTCACGCTCGTCAACGCGGCCAACACGGGCGGCACCATCCTCGCGGCGGTCATCGCGATCAGCGGCGTGCTCAACACGACGTTGCTCTCGTTCTTCGAGCGCATTCGCGAGTTCGGGGTCCTGCGATCGATCGGCTGGAGCCGCGTGCGCATCGTGGCACTGGTGCTCGGCGAGTCCGCGGTTGTCGGCGTCTTCGGTGGTGCGCTCGGCCTGTTGCTGGGCTGGGCCGCGGTCAACATCCTCCAGAACCTCCACGCCCTGCGCGGCTACTTCGTGCCGACCTGGGAGATGGGCATCTTCGGGCGGGCGCTCGGCTTCGGCATCGGCGTGGCGATCATCGGCGCGCTCTACCCGGCGGTGCGCGCCGCGTTCCTCTCTCCGCTGGAGGCGTTGCGACGTGAGTAGCTCGACCGCTCCTGGAGCTCCGGCGATCCGGGCCGTGGGCGTGACCAAGCGCTTCGGCGCGGATGTCGTGCTCGACGGTGCGGACCTCGCCGTGCAGCGCGGCGAGATGGTCGCGTTGGCCGGTCGGTCGGGCTCCGGGAAGTCGACACTGGTCCACCTGCTGGGCGCGCTCGAGGACGCCGACGGAGGAACGATCGAGATCGACGGCATCACCCTCGGGAAAGGTCGCCACACCAGTCTCAGCGTGTTCCGGCGCGACCACATCGGCATCGTGTTCCAGCTCCACAACCTGATCCCGCGGCTCACGGCCAGCCAGAACATCGAGCTCGCGATGTTCGGAACCCACCTTCGCCGGTCGCAGCGCACGGAGCGGGCCCTGGAGCTGCTCGATCGGCTGGAGCTGAGCGGGCGGGCCCATCACCTGCCGCCGCAGCTCTCGGGTGGCGAGCGCGCCCGTGTGGCGCTCGCACGGGGTCTCGCCAACCACCCACCCGTGCTCCTCGCCGACGAGCCCACCGGCAACCTCGACGACGAGTCGGCGCGAGCGGTCGCCCGGTTGCTCAGGTCCCTGGCCGAAGACGATGGGGTCGCCGTGCTGGCGGTCAGCCACGACCAGCGCCTGAACGATCAGGCGCACCGCCTGTTGAGCCTTGTCGGCGGCAAGGTCATGGACCAGCAGCGTTCGATCGGTTGAGCGGTGGTCAGGCCTTCAGGCGAGAGCGCAGCTCGTGGTAGGCGGCGTTCACCCGCCGCATCGTCTGATCCGCCAGGAGCCGATCCGCTTCCGTCGCGTCGAGTTGGCGGTCGGGGTGGTAGGTCTTGGCCAGTGCCCGGTGCGCCCCCACGACCTGCTCGAGCGTCGCGCCGGGTTGCAGGCCGAGCACCCCGTACGGGTCGAGGAGCGACCCCTGCCCGCCGTGGGTCGGGTCGTCGGGATCGGGGCCGTCGGCCCAGTTGAACAGCGACTCGGTCGAGTACTTCTCCTCGAACGCGGACGGGCGGTTCACCTCGGTCGGGCCCGGCTCGGCCGACCTCGGCTTCGCCACGAACGCCTTCTTGAGCTCATCGCGACCTGCCCACCAGGCGTGATCCTCGTCGTCCAGGCTCACCGAGTCGTCGTCAGAGGTGTCCCTTTTGCTCCTGTTCCAAACCGCCATGCTGCTTCCTCCAGCTCTACCGGTCGAGACCGGCTTCTACCCGGCCACACGCTACTCGCTCGATGGCGGTTTCGTACCGGTCGACCTGACGTTCGCGGCGACTCGCGTGCTTTGGTGCTTGACCGACCAGTCAATATGCTCGGCTTCCATGGAACTCAACGGGAACTCAGCAATCGTCACCGGCGGGGCCTCCGGCCTCGGGGAGGCGACCGCCCGGCTGCTCGCCGAGAGGGGCGCCAAGGTCGTCATCGCCGACATGAACGACGAACGTGGCCAGGCTCTCGCCAGTGAGATCAAGGGCCAGTTCGTCCACGTCGACGTGACGGACACCGACCAGGTCATCGAGGCATGCGAGGCCGCCAAGGACCTCGGCCCGCTGCGCGCGCTGGTCAACTGCGCCGGCATCGGCTGGGCGACCCGGACCATCGGGCGGGACGGCGAGTACTCCTCGGCCCACGACCTCGACATCTACCGCAAGGTCATCGAGGTCAACCTGGTGGGGACCTTCAACTGCATCCGCCTCGCCGCCACCGCCATGTCGACTCAGGAACCGCTGGAGGACAACGAGCACGGCGCCATCGTCAACACCGCCTCGCTCGCGGCCTTCGACGGCCAGATCGGACAGGCGAGCTACTCCTCGTCCAAGGGCGGTGTGGTCGGCATGACCCTGCCGGTCGCGCGTGACCTCGCGGCGGTGGGCATCCGCGTGAACACGATCGCCCCGGGCCTCATCGACACCCCGATCTACGGTGAGGGCGAAGCGTCGGAGCAGTTCAAGGACAAGCTCAAGAAGGACGTGCTCTTCCCCAAGCGCCTCGGCTTCTCCACCGAGTTCGCCAGCCTCGCCGTCGAGCTGCTCTCCAACAGCTACATGAACGCCGAGACGATCCGCATCGACGGTGGAGCCCGCCTCCAGCCGAAGTGAGTAGGGGGCTCGGCTAGCGGTTGCGGCTGGCGCGCTTGCCGACCCAGGTGGGGTTGTCGGCCATGGCGAGCAACTCCTCGTCCCCGGATGAGTCGCCGTACGCCCACAGCTCGGGGAGGTCCTCCCCGAGCCACGCCCGTAGCCGCACCGCCTTCTCCGGGCCGCGCACGTTGGGCCCGGCCAACGCGCCCGTGAGGCGACCGTCGTCATCGGTCGAGAGCTCGACCGCGATGACGTGGTCGAACCCGAGCGTGTCGGCGAGCGGACGCAGGTAGGCGCCCAGCGACGCCGAGACGATCACCAACCGGTGGTCCTGGCTGCGGTGCCAGCGCACACGCTCGGTCATCTCCGGCCGCAGGAGGTGGTGGAGCCCCACGGCGTAGTCGCGCCCCAAGGTGTCGATGCGCCCGGCATCGTCGCCGGCGAGCAGCCGCCGGAGCATGTCGACCTTCGCCGCGTCACGGTCGCGCCGGTAGGTGCGCGCCTGGGCGACGAGGGCCTGCGCCACCTGGCGTCGACCGGTGGCTCTGACCAGGAAGGGGAGCAGGGTGTCCCGCTCCGCCAAGGTGCCGTCGAAGTCGAACGCGGCGACCGGCCTCGGGCTCGAACCCTCGCGCACTGTCTCGTCTTTCGACACGGTGCGTCAGACTAGGTGCCGAGCAACCCGGAACCGCTCTACCAACGAGGAGAACCGTCACCATGATCCAGGAGTTCAAGGACTTCATCAACAGGGGCAACCTCGTCGACATGGCGGTGGCGTTCGTGCTGGGCACGGCGTTCGCCGCGCTCGTCAAGTCGTTCACCGACAACATCCTCATGCAGATGGTGGCGGTGATCTTCGGGAAGCCCGACTTCTCGAAGCTCACCCTCACGCTCCACAACGCCTCGATCACCTACGGCGCGTTCATCAACGCGGCCGTCACGTTCCTGATCGCCGCGGTCGCGATGTTCGGCGTCGTCAAGGCGTACAACTCGATGAAGAAGACGTCCGCCGAGGAGGACGACGGACCCGACGAGGTGGAGCTGCTCACCGAGATCCGGGACGCCTTGCGAGCGCGCTCCTAGCCGGTACCGGCGAGGGCTCAGCAGAGGCCGAGGCGTCGCCCCAGATCGCTCTGCAGCACGCCGTCGGGATCGACCTTGCGTCGGATGGTGCGCCACTCGTCCAGGCGCGGGTACCCAGCGGCCAACGTCTCGGGGCGCATCCGACTGTCCTTGGCGAGGTAGTGGCGTCCGCCCGCCGCGAGCACCCGATCGTCGAGAGCGTCAAGCACCGTCGCGGCATGCGGCGCCTGCGCCGAGACGTCGACCGACAGCGTCCAGCCCGGCATCGGGAACGACAGCAGGCCGGGGTTCCCGGCGCCGAAGCGCTTGAGCACGTTCACCACCGAGGCGATGCCCGAGTCGGCGAGGGTGGCCACCACCTCGCGCAGGGTGTCCTCGGCACCGAACGGCACGACGATCTGCCACTGCAGCATCCCCATCGGTCCGTACCCGCGGTTCCAGTCCCGGACCATGTCGAGGGGGTGGAAGAAGTCCGGGATCCCGGCGAGGTGACCGCGTTGGCGGACGGGCGACTTGCGGAACCACAGCTCGTTGAACGCCCGGACGGTGGCGCCGTTGACCAAACCGGGCGGAGCGGTGAACGGCATCGGGAAGATGGCGTCCGCACGGTAGGCGAGCGGGTCGCGCCGCAGGCGTCCGTGGAGCTCGTCGAGTCGGGCGAACCGACCGCGCTCCAGCACCGAGCGGCCGAGCGCGGCGCCTTGGGCCCGCAGGTCGATCCAGGCGACCGAGAACTCGTAGTCCTCGTCTCCGGCCGACATCAGGGCCATGACCTCGTCGAGATGGGCGACGCGGTCGGTGTCGACGACGATGCGGCCGGTCTCGATGCGCTCGAGCTCGGAACGTGGCGTCCAGGATCACGCCGGTGAGCCCGACGCCGCCGGCGGTCGCCCAGAACAGGTCGGGGTCGTGGTCGGGGTCGACGGTGATCACCCCGTTCGCCGGTGTGGCGAGGGTGATCGAGGAGACGTGGTTGCACCACGAGCCGGCGCCGTGGTGGTTCTTGCCGTGGATGTCGTTGGCGATGGCGCCCCCCACGGTCACGTACCGGGTTCCCGGGGTGACGGGCACGAACCAGCCCAACGGCACCAGCCAGCGCATGAGGTCGTGCATGGACGTGCCGGCCAGCACGGTGACCATCGCCGGTCTGCACGTCCAACGCCGTGATGCCCGACACCCCGGTGGCGTCCAGCACGGTGCCGCCGGCGTTCTGCGCGGGGTCGCCGTAGCTCCGTCCGAGCCCGCGTGGCGATCACCCCGCGGGGTCCCGGCGACGACATCGCCGCGGCGAGCGCGTCAGTCGTCGCCGGGCGGAGCACGTCGGCAGCGGAGCGGGGCGTGCGACCCCAGCCTGCGAGCAGTTCGCGGCGTCATCCGTAGTGCAACCCGATCGCGAAGATGATGATCCAGACGACCCCGACCCCTTGGAGCACCCGATCCGAGAGCACGACCTCTTCGGGAGCGCCGCCGTGGCCCTGGTCGACGAGCAGCGCGTAGCGCAGGATGGCGATGCCGAAGGGCACGATCGACAACTGGAACCACGGCATCGTCTGGTGGTGCAGGAGCCGCGCCGCATCGGCCTTCTCGAAGGCCCACAGGCAGTAGGCGACGAGGACCACTCCCGGTGGAGACCGATCGCAGGTACTCGAGGTAGGACTCCGAGTACTCGCCCAGCGTGGCACGGGTCGAGGATTCGCCGAAGCCGACGATGCGTGCCTCGGCGTGTCGCTTGCCCGCCACCATGAAGAGCGAACCGAACGTGGCGATGATGATGAACCAGTTGGAGACCGCCACGCCGGTGGCGGACGCTCCGCCGATCCGCGGAGCACGAAGCCCGACGCCACGGCGACCACGTCGAACACCACCACGTGCTTCAGCCAGACGGTGTAGAGCGTGGTCAGGAGGACGTACACCACGATCACGACGGCCAGCTGCCAGTGCGCCAGGAACGAGATGGCCACGCCCGCGGCGATGAGCAGGCCACCGATGAACTGAGCCAGGGGCACCGGGATCTCGCCGGCGGCGATCGGTCGGAATCGCTTGGTGGGGTGCAGCCGGTCCGCGGCGACGTCACCAGCGTCGTTGAGGTAGTAGGTCCCCGACGCGGCGAGGCAGAACGCCACGAACGCGACCGAGGCCTGCAGGAACACGGTGCGTTGGGTGAGGACCGCTGCCGCACCGGGTGCCGCGAAGACCAGGACGTTCTTGGCCCACTGCTTCGGCCGGGCTTCGACGAGCAGCGCAAGTGGCAGAGCACGTCGGCGACGTGGCGACGAGGTGCCCGCCGCGTCGTCCGTGGGCACCCGGGCGGGCGCGGGTTCGGAGTCTTGGGGCACCGCGACACAATAGGACCCGCTCCTGCGGTGGAGCCGACTCCTCCCGCCGACCGGGTGCGGGCCGCCCGGAAGCGGATCGGTCAATCGGATGCGGCCCGGTCGGCAACGCCGATCATCTTCTGGATGCGGGCGCTCGCGCCGGGGGCCACCGTGGCGAACTTCGAGCTCAGCTTGAGCTCGACGGGGGAGACGTAGACCTCGGCGGGGTTCGACTCGATCGCCTTGACCACGCCGTCCGCGACGTCCTGCGGCGACTTGGTCCGCACGCCCTTGGGGAGGTCGACGCCACCCTCGGCGAACATCCCCGCGTCGCGGATGAAGCTCGGCAGGATGTGGGTGACCCCCACCCCCCGGTCGGCGAGGTCCTGACGGAGCGACAGACGCGAACCCGCGGAGCCCGAACTTGGTGGCGTTGTACAGCCTCGTCTCGGGCGTCGCCGCCAGCCCCGAGAGCGACCCGACGAGCACGATCTGCCCGGCCGCATCGGCGTCGATGTGGTCCTGGGCGAACCGCGTCGCGAGCTTGATCGGGCGCGCGGAGGTTCACGTCGATCGAGAAGTCGATCTCTTCGTCGGTGACCGAGTCGAGTCGGCTGTCGCCTCCGGTGCCGGCGTTCGCGACGAGGACGTCGAGACCCGCCATCATCTCCGAGAGCCGGTGGACGTCGCTCTCGTCGGCGAGATCGGCCACGACGACCTCCGCACCCGTCTCGGCCGCGAGCTCCTCGAGCTGTGCCTCCCGGCGGGCGGTCACGATCAGGTCGGCGCCGCGCCGGGCGAGCTCGCGCACCATCGCCTGGCCGAGGCCGCCGCTCGCCCCGGTGACCATGATCTTCGCACCCTTGATCTGCATCGCCCGTACTCCTCGTTCGTCGCTGGTCGTCGCCACGCAGCGTAGGTGTTCGTCGCGTCGGCTCGTCCGGCCCCGGGACGGATCCGCCCTCGGCATCGGACGCCTGCCCCGGGTGCCCGGGAACGTGGGCGGCCGGGGCCGACGCTCAGCCCTTCTCCGAGACCTTCCGCCACACCGGGGTCGGGAGGTGCCGCATGCCGGTGAACACCCAGCGCAGCGGCGTCGGCGCCCACACGATGCGCTTGCGCTTCGCCAACCCGTCGAGGATCGCCTCGGCCACGACGTCGGGCGTGGTCGACATCGGAGCGGGTTCCATCCCCGCGGTCATCTTGGTGTGGACGAAGCCGGGCCGGACGATGAGCACGGCGGCGCCGCTGCCCACCAGCGAGTCGCCCAGTCCCTGGGCGAAGCTGTCCAGTCCGGCCTTGGAAGAGCCGTAGACGAAGTTCGACTTGCGGGCCCGCTCTCCGGCGACCGACGAGAGGACGACGAGCGTGCCGTGGCCCTGCTCTCGCAGGCGTTTCGCGACCGCAAGGCCCGCCGACACCGCGCCGGCGTAGTTGACCGCGACGGCCTGGGCCGCCGAGACCGGGTCGGCCTCGAAGGCCGCCTGGTCGCCGAGGACGCCGAACGCCAGGATCACCACGTCGATGTCGCCGTCCCGATCGAACACGTCGTCGATCGTGCGCACGTGGTTCTCCGGGTCGAGTGCGTCGAACGCCACGATGTCCACCGCGGTCGCGCCCGCTGCGCGGAGCTCCTCGGCGTCCTCGGCCGAGTCGCCGGGCTCGCGCACCGCCAGGACCACGTTGGTCGTGTGGCCCTCCGAGATCATGCGACGAACGGTCGTCAGCGCGATCTCGGAGCTGCCGCCGAGGACGAGCACGGACTGGACGGCACCGAGGGCATCACGCATGAACACGACTCCAGGCAGGAAGGTGGGGACCCCGTCGTTCGACGGGCGGTTCCGCAGTCTCGCGCGCCGACGCGTCGAGGGTTCGCGACCTGGTGCGTGCCCGACGCCGATCGGTAGCGTGGACCCGTGAGCACCCGACGCCTCATCATCACCGCTCTGCTCTGCGGCGTCGCCATCCTCGCGGCCTTCGCGATCCAGTTGTTCCAGGCCGCGAAGTAGCCCGATCGGGCGGTCCCCGGGACCGCCCCGAACCTGCACCGGTCGGGTGGGTCGTCGGATGCCGGGTGGACCGGTGGCGGTTCGGGCAAAGGTGAATAGGGTGGCTGCGACAAGCGAGGAGGTGGTCACCCTGACCGAAGCGTTCGACGTCGTCATCATCGGTGCAGGACCCGGCGGGTACGCGGTCCGCGCTCTACGGTGCGGCCGCCGGTCTGCACATCGCCCTCGTCGAGAAGGACAAGGTGGGTGGCACGTGCCTGAACCGGGGATGCATCCCCGCGAAGGAGCTGCTCGAGGCGGCCGCGGTGTGCCGGACCGTCGCTGGGTCGGCCGAGTTCGGCATCCACAGCGACGCCCCCGAGGTCGACGCGACGGCGCTGTTCGCCCGCAAGGACCAGGTGGTCGACAAGCTCGTCGGCGGGGTGAGCGGTCTGCTCAAGAACCGCAAGGTCACGGTGCTGGGCGGCGTGGGCCGGCTCGGTCCCGACCGCACCGTCACGGTGACCGCCGACGACGGGTCCACGACCGAGCTGACCGGCCGCCACATCGTGCTCGCCAGCGGCTCGGTGCCCAGGATGCTCCCCGGCTTCGAGATCGACGGAACCACCGTGCTCACCTCGGACGAGGTGTTCGAGTTGACCGAGCTTCCCGGGCGCGTGGTCGTCATCGGCGGAGGCGTCGTGGGGACCGAGTTCGCATCGATGTTCCGAGACCTCGGTTCGACCGTCACCGTGCTCGAGGCGCTGCCCGGGCTGCTTCCCGGCGCCGATCCAGACGTCGTGCGGCCGTTGCAGCGGGCCCTGACCAAGCGGGGTGTCGACATCCGCACCGGCACCCGCGTCACGGGGCACACGCCGCGCGAGGGCGGCGGCACCAGCGTCCACATCGAAGGCGGCGACGACCTGGAGGTCGATGCGGTGATCGTGTCGATCGGTCGTCGAGCCCTGTCCGACGACCTCGTCGACCCGACCGTGGGCGTCGTCGTCGACGAACGGGGCTTCGTCGAGGTGGACGACCACTGTCGGACCGCCGCGGACGGCGTGTTCGCGGTCGGTGACCTGATCGACACCCCAGGGTTGGCCCACGTCGGGTTCATCGAGGCGATCCTCGTGATCAAGCAGATCATCGGCGAGGAGGCCGTGCCGGTCGACTACCACGGCGTGCCGTGGTGCGTCTACACGCACCCGGAGCTCGCCTGGGCGGGCTACACCGAGCAGGCAGCCAAGGACGCCGGCTACGAGGTCGTGGTGGCCAAGCACCCCTGGGGCGGGACCAGCCGGGCCCTCATCATCGGTGAGACCGAGGGCGTCGTGAAGGTCGTCGCGGAGAAGGACGCCGACGGCACCGCCGGTCGGATCCTCGGGGTCCACCTGTGCGGGCCGTGGGTGACCGAGCAGCTCGGCGCCGGGTACTTCGCCGTCAACTGGGAAGCCACCATCGACGAGGTCGCGCACCTCATCCAGCCGCATCCGACCCTGTCGGAGAACTTCGGCGAGACCGTGCTCTCCCTGACCGGCCGAGGCCTGCACAGCTGAGGCCGCCCATCCCACCCACCGTCGCACAGGAGCGCATCCGGGCATGGCAGACGTAACCCTTCCCCAACTCGGCGAGACCGTCACCGAGGGCACCATCACGCAGTGGTTCAAGGCAGTTGGCGACGCGATCGAGGTCGACGAGCCGCTGTACGAGGTATCGACCGACAAGGTCGACTCCGAAGTGCCGTCGCCCGCAACGGGGGTGCTCACCGAGATCCGTGTCCCCGAAGGCGAGACCGTCGACGTAGGGACCGTCCTCGCCGTGGTGTCCGACGCCGGGGCTGCCCCCGCCCCGCAGGCTGCTGCCGCCGAAGAGCCCGAAGCGACGCCGCCGCCTTCGGCCGCACCAACTCCGGCAGCGCCTCCTGCGGACGCCGCGCCGCAGCCCTCGACGGCGGAACCGGCCCCGCCTCCGCCACCGACTCGCGAGGCACCCGCCCGGGTCGCTCCTGAACCGGCCGCCGCCTCGGCGACATCTCCTGCGCTGCTCTCGCCACTCGTCCGGCGCCTCGTCGACGAGAACGGCCTCGACCCGACCGAGATCGCCGGGACCGGTTCCGGCGGGCGGATCACCCGGGCCGACGTGGAAGCTGCCGCCGGCAGGCCGCGGCGCGAACGGCCGGCAGCCCCAGGCGCCCCCGACGACGCCTCCGGTCGCCTCGCAAGCGCCCGCAGTCCGACCGTCGCCGGCCCCTGGCGAGCGCGACACCGAGGAGCCCTTCAACCGGATGCGTCGACGGACCGGGGAGCACATGGAGTACTCCCTGTCCGTCGCACCGCACGTGCTCATGACCTGCGAGGTCGACTACGAGGTGGTCGAGCGGGTGCGGCGTCGCCACGGCGAGGCGTTCCGCGACGAGGAAGGGATCGAGCTCAACTACCTGCCGTTCGTCTCGCTCGCCGTCGTCGACGCCATCCGCGAGTTCCCCCGGGTGAACGCTTCGGTCGGCGACGGCTCGTTGATCATCCACCACGACATCAACCTCGGCATCGCGGTCGACCTCCACCACGAGGGTTTGATCGTGCCGGTCGTGCACGACGCCGACAGCAAGCGGTTGCGCGCCGTCGCCCGCGAGATCGCCGCCCTCGCCCATCGGGCCCGAACCGGTGACCTCTCCGCGGGAGACGTCACCGGCGGCACCTTCACCGTGTCCAACCCCGGTCGGTACGGGACGCTGTTCACCGGTTCGATCATCAACCAACCGCAGGTCGCGATCCTCTCGACGGACGGCGTGGCGCGCAAGCCGGTGGTGGTGACGGCCGACGACGGCAGCGAGGCCATCGCCATCCACTCGGTCGGTCTGCTGGCCCTCAGCTTCGACCACCGGGCCTTCGACGGGGCCTACGCCGCCGCGTTCCTCGATCGGGTGCGTGAGATCATCCAGACCCGAGACTGGGAAACGGAGCTGGCATGACCCTGCGCGTCCGGTGGCTCGGGCGCGTGGCACACCGCGACGCCGACGCGCTCATGCACGGCCTGGCGGCGACCAGCGCCGACGACCACCTGCTCCTCCTCGAGCACCCCCACACCTACACGCTGGGTGTCCACGCCGACCCGGCGCACCTCCTGGTCGACGCGACGTCGGTGGGTGCCGAGGTGGTGCGGGTCGATCGTGGCGGCGATGCCACGTACCACGGTCCCGGGCAGCTCGTCGGCTACCCGGTCAGGTGGCTTCCGGGAAAGGGCGCGGGAGACCGGCCGGACACGGTCGCGTACGTGCACGACGTCGAGCAGCTCGTCATCGACGTCCTGGGGGACCTCGGGATCCAGGACGCATCGCGCCTCGAGGGCTTCCCCGGCGTGTGGGTCGACGCCGACGGTCCGCGGCCCCGCAAGATCGCCGCGATCGGCGTGCGCATCTCCCGGGGTCGGACGTTGCATGGCTTCGCGATCAACGTCGACCCGGATCTCGGGATGTTCGGGCACATCGTCCCCTGCGGGATCACGGACAAGGGCGTGACCTCGCTGCACGCCGAAGGGGTCACGGCTTCGCTGCGCGACGTCGTCGACACGGTCGCGGCACGAGCAGGCGCACGTTGGGCGCCCGACGGGCAGGTCGATCGCGCCGAGGTGGTGTGGCGCCAGGCGGGTGACGGCTCCGACCTCGCGCCCTTCAGCCGAGGTGTCGGGCCGGCGCCCGCCGCGGGCGTTGCTCCGCTCGAGGCTGCGACCTCCCAGGTGTCGACCCAGCGCCGCGCTCGCCTGTCGGAAGCCGGTGTCACCACCGGCCTGCAGATCGGCCGGCAGAAGCCATCCTGGACGAAGGGCCGGATGCAGCTCACACCGGAGTACACCGCGATCAAGCGCACCATGCGGGACCTCGAGCTGGTGACCGTGTGCGAGGAAGCGGGTTGCCCCAACATCGCGGAGTGCTGGACCGACGGCACCGCCACCTTCATGATCAACGGCGAGCGCTGCACTCGGGCGTGCGGCTTCTGCCTGGTCGACACCCGCAAGCCCCTTCCGCCGGACCCGAACGAGTCGGAGCGGGTGTCGGAAGCGGTCGCGCGGATGGGCCTCGACCACGCAGTGGTCACCTGCGTCGCGCGTGACGACCTCGCTGACGGCGGGGCGAGCGGGTTCGCCTCGACCATCGCGGCCATCCGGCGGCGCAACCCGACGACGACGGTCGAGGTCCTGATCTCGGACTGCAAGGGCGACCCGGCGGCGCTCGACACGATCTTCTCGGCACGGCCCGATGTGCTCAACCACAACATCGAGACCGTCGCCCGGCTGCAGCGCGCCGTGCGTCCGTCGGCCTCGTACGCCCGGTCGTTGGCCGTGCTGGCCCGCGCGAAGGCGGCCGATCTCGTGACCAAGGCCAGCCTCATGGTCGGCATCGGCGAGACCGACGACGAGGTGCGCAGCACCCTGGCCGACCTGCGTGGGGTCGGGGTCGACATCGTGACCGTGGGCCAGTACCTGCGGCCGACCGCGGCGCACCTGCCGGTGACCAGATGGGTGACGCCCGACGAGTTCGCCGCCTTCGCAGCAGTCGGGATGGAGCTGGGCATCGGCCACGTCGAGGCGACGCCCCTGACCCGTTCGTCGCACCACGCCAAGGCGTCGCTCGCCGCGCTGTCGAGGTGAGCGGCCAAGCGGGCACGGAAGGGCCCGAGCCGTTCGCTCGGCGCCTCGAGCGGCTGCGTGCCTCGATGAGCGGCCACGACGTCGACGCCGTGCTCTGCTCGGTCGGCCCGGAGCTGCCCTGGTTGACCGGCTACGAGGCCATGCCGCTCGAGCGGTTGACCATGCTCGTGGTGCGTCGCGACCAGGCCGCCGTGCTGGTGGTGCCCGAGCTCGAGGCGCCGCGGGTCGTCGAGCGCGGCTCGCTCTTCGAGCTGCGGCCATGGGGAGAGACCACCGACCCGATCGAAGTGGTGTCCGACCTGCTGGGGGGAGCGTCGTCAGTCGTCGTCACCGACCGGACCTGGGCTCGTTTCGTCGTCGACCTCCAGGTGGCCATCGGCCGGCCGCTCGGTCGGGCGGACGCGTTGCTCGACCCGCTTCGACGGGTCAAGGACGCCCACGAGGTCGCGGCGCTCGCGGCACGCGGCCGCGGCCGCGGACCGCGTCGCCACCCAGCTCCAGCGCGGTGCGATCCCGCTCGTCGGGCGCACCGAGGCTGCCGTGGCTCGCGAGCTCGGTCGGCGGCTGCTCGACGAGGGCCACGACCAGGTCAACTTCGCCATCGTCGCCTCCGGCCCGAACGCAGCGAGCCCGCACCACGAGCCCGGGGATCGGCAGATCCAACGTGGCGAGGTCGTCCTCTGCGACTTCGGCGGGACGCGGCGCGACGACTTCGGGGTGGGCTACTGCTCCGACATCACCCGCTGCGTGGTCACCGATGAGGCGCCTGCTGAAGTCGCCCGCGCGCACCGCGTGCTCGAGGAGGCCCAGGCGGCGGCCGTTGCGGCCGCGCTGGTCGGGTCACCGGCGTCTTCGGTGGATGCGACGGCCCGGGAGGTGCTCGCGGCCGGCGGGTACGGCGGGAGGTGCATCCACCGGGTCGGGCACGGCATCGGGGTCGAGGCCCACGAAGCGCCGTACCTGGTCGACGGCAACGACGAACCGCTGGCCGCCGGTGAGGCCTTCTCGGTCGAGCCGGGCATCTACCTGCCCGGCGAGTGGGGATTGCGGCTCGAGGACATCGTCGTGGCGACCGACGACGGACCGCGGCCGCTCAACCGCGCCGACCACGCCCTCGCCACGGTCCCGCTCGCCTGATCGGCGCCGTCGCGCGTCGTTCTCCGCTGGGGGCCGGGCGGCTCAGAGGGGTTGGGGGCGGTCGAGGGTCGGGGCCTAGCCTCACCGCCGTGATCCAGCTCGACGGTGCCACGGTGCTCCTGCAGTGGTCGGTCGGGGTCCTGGCGGGTCTCTGGGTCACCTCTCGGCACCGCGAGGTGAGCCTCGGCTACGGCTGGCTGCTGCGGGGCGTCGGTCTCGCCTTCGCCGTGCTGTCCCTGGTGGCGGCCCAGGTCATCGGCGGCGCACCGGTTCGCGACGTCGGTACGTTCCTCGTGGCGGCCGCAGCCGCTGGAGCGCTGGTCGTGTCGGTCGTGCGTCGCAAGGCCGGGGTGCGCGGGCAGCGGGAGCGGATCGAGCGTCGACAGGAGCAGACCTTCGAGCGGACCGGCATCGAGCGCACCTACTCCGGTCCGGACCGCGACGCCCCGGAGTTCCCACCCGCCCTCGACCTGATCGCCCCGGCGATCGGCCTGGTGGCGCTCGTGGCCGCCGGCCTCCACGCCGGGGGGCCACCCGTGCTCGCCGTCGTGCGCACCGTGGTGGGCGCGGCGTTCCTCGGGGGGATCACCGATGCCATGCTCCTGGGGCACTGGTACCTGGTACAACCCGGCCTCGGGCGCGGCCCCCTGCTCGAGCTCGTGCGACTCACCCTGGTCGTCTGGCCGTTCGAGGTCGTGGCCATGGTCATCCCCACCGGGATGGTCTCGGTCATCACCGGCGGCATCGACGACCACTACGGCGGCATGCTGGGTTGGATGTGGCTGGCGTGTGCGGTCACGACCGGGGTGTTGTTGGCTGTGACGATCCTCGCGCTGCGCGAACGTGCCTACTCGGCGGTGATGTCGGCGACGGGCCTGCTCTACCTGGCCATCCTCACGGCGTTCGGCACCGACCTCATCGCTCGGGCGCTCCTCGCCTGACGCGTCCCGGCATCCCTCGACCCGCTGCTTGCCCGATGCAGCGGGATGGGTCGCCGTATCGGCGACCGAGCTCCCGACATTGCAGGGGAGGGGGCCAGGGGGCGGAGCGGTCCCGACGGGTGGCCGGGGCAGGCGGGCATCACGAGACGCCGCACTAGGGTGCTCGTTGCCGATCGAACACGAGGAGTTGGCGACATGGCGATGGGGATCAGGGATGGAGCGGGCGCGGGCTCCCGAATCAAGAGGCTCGGGGCAGTCATCTCCGCCGTAGCGGTCATCGCCGTCCTGCCGGCTTGCAGCAAGGGCGGCGGCACCGCCGCCACGCCCAAGACCGCCGCCACGACGACGACGGTGGCGCCGACGACCACCGTGGCCAAGCCCTTCAGCAGCGACGATCTCGCAACGCACCTGATCGGCGTCAACGACATCGGCAGTGCCTGGCAGCAGGAAGGCGAGCAGTACATCGGCCAGGACAACGCGAAGTCGGCGCAGAACAACTCCTCGGTCACCGAGGTGCTCTACTGCAACGGCAAGAAGACCTCGTTCGGTGCGGCGGCGAACCCCGACTTCCACGGTGAGGCCGCGGTGTCCTTCACGCAGGACCAGGACCCCCCTTACCTCACCGAGGACCTGATCTCCGGGAAGCCCGACGACATCACCAAGGCGCTGGCCGCGTTCCAGAAGGTGTACGGCAACTGCGACAAGGCCAAGGTGACCGACACCTACAAGGACGGGACCTCGGATTCGGTCACCGCGACGGTGACCCAGTTCGCGATCCCCAACACGGGCGCCGACGAGCAGTACGCGTACGTCAACGCCTACTCGATCCAGGGCCAGAAGGTGAACGTCGCCGACGTGTTCATGCGCAAGGGCAGCATCGGCGTGCAGCTCGAGTACGAGGCCGTCAACCAGTTCGACGCAGTCGAGATGTCGGATCTGGCGTCCGCCGCGATCCGCAAGCTCGACAACCCATCGACGTCGAGCTGATCGCGGGACGCTGACCCGATCGACCGCTCGACGCCCTACCGGGCGACGAAGTACTTGGCCCTGGGGTGGTGGAACACCACCGCGGCGGTCGACTGCTCCGGGTGGAACTGGTAGCCGGTGTCCTCGTTGCACTCGATGCCGAGGGCCTCGGCGCCGAGCAGCTCCGCACAGGTCTGGTTGTCCTCGAGGTCCGGGCAGGCCGGGTAGCCCCATGAGTAGCGGCCGCCCCGGTACTGCTGGCGAAACAGGCCGGTGAGGGTGGGGCCGTCCTCGTCGACGAAGCCCCACTCGGTGCGGATCCGCTTGTGCACCAGCTCGGCCATGGCCTCGGCCATCTCGACACCGAGCCCGTGCAGGTGCAGGTACTCGTTGTACCGGTTGGCCTCGAACAGCTCGGCGGTGCGCTCGGACACGCGCGGCCCCATCGTGACGAGCTGGAACGCGACGTAGTCGATCTCGTCCGAGTCGATCGGTCGGACGAAGTCCGCGATGCACAGGAACGGGTCCTTGGACTGCCGGGGGAATCGGAACCGGGTCTGCTCGGTCGTCCGGGACTCGTCCGCCCAGATGACCAGGTCGCGGCCATCGCCGTTGCACGGGAAGTAGCCGTACAGGGCGGCCGGCATGAGCAGGTCCTCGCGCCGCACCAGGTCGAGCTGCTCGCGCAGGATCGGGCGGATGCGGTCCTTGAAGTCCGCATCCGACTCGGTGGGCGCGGTGATCTCGTCTCCGGCTTCCAGCGCGGCCTTGCCCCGCTTGGAGGAACCTTCCGGCCGGTACTGCCACTGGTTGCGGAACAGCGAGGTCTCGTTCAGGAACGAGGCGATCTCGTCGATCGGCACGCCCTTGAGCATGCGCGGACCCGTGAAGGGCGGCTTGAACACCGGGTTGTCGGTGGCGACCTCCGGCGAGCGGGCAGGCAGCGTCGCGTCGTCGACTTCGACCCGGTTGTGCAGACGGGAAGGCACCGTCGAGTCCGAAGGCACCGTGCCCCACTCGTCGTCCACTTCCTCGCCCCGCCTGATGGCGCCGAGGCGGTCCATGACGTGGAGCCCCTCGAAGGCGTCCTTGCCGTAGAACAGCCGGCCGTCGTAGACCTCGCGGAGGTCACGCTCGACGTAGGAGCGCGTGAGTGCGGCGCCGCCCAACACCACGGGGATGCTCGAGAGGTCCCGGGTGTTGAGCTCCTCGAGGTTGTCGCGCATGACCAGCGTCGACTTCACGAGCAGGCCGCTCATGCCGATGGCGTCGGCCTCGACCTCGACCGCCTTCGCGATGAGGTCCGAGATCGACACCTTGATGCCGATGTTGTGCACCTCGTAGCCGTTGTTGGTGAGGATGATGTCGACCAGGTTCTTGCCGATGTCGTGGACGTCGCCCTTGACGGTGGCGAGCACGATGCGTCCCTTGCCGGCGTCGTCGTCGGACTTCTCCATGTGCGGCTCGAGGAAGGCCACCGACGCCTTCATGGTCTCGGCCGACTGGAGCACGAACGGCAACTGCATCTCGCCGGCGCCGAAGAGGTCGCCCACGACCTTCATGCCGGCGAGCAGGACGTCGTTGACGATCGCGAGCGCGCCCATGCCGGCGGAGAGGGCCTCGTCCAGGTCGGCTTCCAGGCCGTCCCGATCCCCGTCGATGATGCGCTGGCTGAGCCGCTGCTCGATGGTCCAGTCGCTGCGGTCCTCCTTGACCGTCTCGACGACCTTCACGTTGGCGAACAGCTCCAGCAGCTTCTGGAGCGGGTCGTAGCCGGCGTCGCCGTCCGAGAGCGCTCCCGCGGTGCCGCGGCGGTCGTAGATGAGGTCGAGGCAGACCTCACGCTGCTCGTCGGGGATGCGGTTCAGCGGCTGGATCTTGGAGGCGTGCACGATCGCGGAGTCGAGACCCGCTTGGGTGCACTCGTGCAGGAACACCGAGTTGAGGACGTGCCGCGCGGCCGGGTTCAGGCCGAACGAGATGTTGGACAGGCCGAGCGTGGTGTGCACACCCGGCAGCTGCTCCTTGATGAGCCGGATGCCCTCGATCGTGTTGGCGCCGTCGTTGCGACTCTCCTCGATGCCGGTGGCGAGCGTGAGCGCCAGCGGGTCGAAGATGAGGTCGGACGGCTCGAGCCCGTAGCGCTCGATCGCCAGGTCGTGGATCTGCTTCGCGGCGGCGAGCTTCCACTCGGGTGTGCGGGCCTGGCCGGTCTCGTCGATGCAGGTGCACACGACCGCGGCGCCGTAGTCGCGGGCCATCGAGAGGAACCGGTCGAAGCGGGTGCCGGGCGCGTCACCGTCCTCGAGGTTCACCGAGTTGAGGATGGGGCGGCCGCCGATCCACTGCAGCGCCGTCTCGACGACGTTCGCCTCGGTCGAGTCGACCATGAGCGGCGCGTTGACCTGGGTCGCGAAGCGGCTGGCGATCTCCTCCATGTCGACCGTGCCGTCCCGGCCCACGTAGTCGACGCACACGTCGAGCACGTGCGCGCCCTCCTTGACCTGGTCGGTGGCCATCTTGAGGCACAGGTCCCAGTCGCCATCCAGCATCGCCTCGCGGAACTTCTTGGAGCCGTTCGCGTTGGTGCGCTCGCCGACACCGAGGTAGGCGGTGTCCTGATCGAAGGGCACCAGGGAGTAGATCGAGGTGACCCCCGGCTCGTGGACCGGAGTGCGGTGCGCGGGCTCGAGCCCGTCGACCGCCTCGACCAGCTCGGCGATGAACTCAGGCGTCGTGCCGCAGCAGCCGCCCACGACCTGCACGCCCAGCTCGGACACGAAGCGCACCTGGTGGGCGACGAAGTCCTCGGCGGTGAGGTCGTAGTGCATCTTCCCGTCGACGACGCTGGGCAGGCCCACGTTGGGGAGGCACGAGATGGGCATCCGGCTGTGCTGGCTGAGGTGGCGGAGGTGCTCGCTCATCTCGACCGGACCGGTGGCGCAGTTGATGCCGACGATGTCGACCTTGAGCGGGTCGATGGCGGCGAGCGCCGCACCGATCTCGGTTCCGGGCAACATGCGCCCGGTCAGTTCGATCGTGACCTGCGCCTGGATCGGCACCGAGGTGCCCGCGGTCGCCATCGCCCGGCGCGCACCGATGCACGCCGCCTTGAGCCCGAGGAGGTCGAACTGGGTCTCGATGAGCAAGACGTCCACGCCACCCTCGAGCAGTGCGGCGACCTGCACCTCATACGCGTCGCGCAGCTCCGCGAAGCGGATCTGGCCGAGTGACGCGAACTTGGTGCCCGGCCCGATCGAGCCGGCCACGAAGCGCTTGCGGTCGGGAGTCGAGTAGTCGTCGGCGACCTGGCGGGCGATGCGGGCGTTGGCGAGCGTGATCTCGTGGGCGCGCTCGGGCATGTCGTACTCGCCGAGGGGGATCGCGAACGACCCGAAGGTGTTGGTCTCGACGATGTCGGCGCCGACGTCGAAGTAGGCGGCGTGCAGGCGGGAGATGACGTCGGGTCGGGTGACCCCGAGCAGCTCGTTGCAGCCTTCGAGCGCTTCGCCCCCGAAGTCATCTGCGGTCAGCGCTTGGGACTGCAGCCAGGTGCCGGTGGCGCCGTCGTAGACGACGACGCGTTCGTTGACGAGATCGAGGAAATCAGACACGTTTCGCAGGCTACTGGTGGGCGATCGTTGCGACCTCAAGCGGTTGCGCAACGGTGGTCGGAAGGACGGCGATCCGGCGACCCGACGCCGGCGCGGGATCGGGAACCCGCAGCCGGCGGTAGCGTGCCCGCCATGGCGCTGCCCACTCGAACCATCGGCCCCCTCGACGCTCCGGGTGGCCCACTGACCGTCTCGCCCCAGGGGCTCGGGTGCATGTCGATGAGCCTCGTGTACGGGCCGGGGGAGGACGAGGGAGGCATCGCCACGATCCGCCGTGCGCTCGACCTGGGGGTGCGTCTCATCGACACCGCCGACCTCTACGGCGCGCAGACCAACGAGGTGCTCGTGGGTCGGGCCATCGCCGGTCGACGCGACGAGGTCACCCTGGCCACCAAGTTCGGGATCGTGTCCAACCCCGGTGACCACATCCCGCGGGGCGTCGACGGCCGACCCGAGTACGTCCACTCGGCGTGCGACGCGTCGCTGGCCCGTCTCGGGGTCGACGTGATCGACCTCTACTACCAGCACCGTCCCGACCCGACGGTTCCGATCGAGGAGACCGTCGGAGCCATGGCCGAGCTGGTCGCTGCGGGCAAGGTCCGCCACCTCGGGCTCTCGGAGTCGTCTGCCGACACGATCCGTCGAGCGGCCACGGTCCACCCGATCACGGCCGTGCAGACCGAGTGGTCGTTGTTCTCGCGCGACATCGAGGAGCGGGTGGCGCCGATGTGTCGCGAGCTGGGCATCGCCATCGTCGCCTACAGCCCGTTGGGGCGTGGCCTGCTCACCGGGACCGTCCGCACTGCGGCCGACCTGCACGAGACCGACTTCCGCAGCGCCCAGCCACGCTTCGCCGACGAGAACCTGGCGCACAACGTCGAGCTCGTGGACCGGGTCTCCGGGGTGGCGCAGCGCCACGGGTGCACGCCGGCGCAGGTCGCGCTCGCCTGGCTCGCCACCCGGGGCGACGACGTCATCCCGATCCCGGGGACGAAGCGGATCACCCGCCTGGAGGAGAACCTCGCGGCGTTGGAGGTGCACCTCGATCCCGACGACCTGGAGGTGCTCGACTCGCTGGACCCGGCCGGCCTCCGCGCCACCGACGCGAGCTGGGTCGAGCGCGACACCCCGCCCTTGGCCGGCTGAGGGAGCGACGCCGTCGGTGACGGGCCCGGCCTCCGGCCCGTACGGTGGTGACGATGAAGATCTACACGCGCGGCAGGCGACGACGGCACCACGGGGCTCCTCTGGGGCGGGCGGGTGCGCAAGGACTCCGCCAGGCCGACCGCGTACGGCACGGTCGACGAGGCGCAGGCGATCCTGGGCGTGGCCCGGGCCGGCTGCGAGCGGGGCAGCGAGCTCGACCGGATCGTCGTCGGCGTCGAGCACGACCTCTGGGTGCTGATGGCCGAGCTGGCCACCGCCCCCGGCAACCGGCGCAAGCTGACCGCGGGCAAAGACCTCGTGACCGCCGAGATGGTGACGGCGCTCGAGGAGCGCATCGACGCCGTGACCGAGCGCTTCGAGCAGCCCAAGGAGTTCGTGGTGCCGGGCGAGGACGCGGTGGCGGCGCAGCTGGATGTCGCACGCACCGTGGTGCGTCGGGCCGAGCGCGACGCACTGGCGATCGACGACGAGCCCGAGTCCCAGGTCGTGCCGTATCTCAATCGCCTGTCGGACCTGTGCTGGACGCTCGCCCGATGGCGTGAAGCCGAGGTCGCCGGTGGCTCGCTGGCGAGCCGCGCCACCTGATCTCCCCGACGCTTCCCTTTCGGGTGCGTTTTCGCAGGCTGTGGCCTGCGAAAACGCACCCAAAAACCGGGTGGGGGAGGAGGCGGAACTGCGCTCGGTCAGCCGGTGTAGGTGGGGGTCGCCGCGACCGGGTTGGCCGCAGGAGCGGTGCCACTTGGGGTGGCCGTCCCCGGTGCCGTGGTCGTCGGCGCGCCGGTGTCCGGCGTCGATGTCGTCGTTGTCGTCGGGTCCACCGCGGGCGCGAACTGCGCGAAGGCGTGGTCGATCTCTTCATCATCGTCGACCGATGCGTAGCCGGCGATGGTGCCGGCGTCGTTGATGGCCCACGCCTCGGAGTAGGTGCCGCCGGGGAGGGAGCCGAGGTCGGTCATGGTGTGGGTTGCGGGGTCGTAGCTGAACGCGTGGTTGGCGCCGTCGCCGGTGGTGTCTGCGTAGCCGACGATGGTGCCGGCGTTGTTGATGTCGTACGCCTGAGAGCTGCTGCCGCCGAGGGTGCCGAGGTCGGTCATGGTGTGGGTTGCGGGGTCGTAGCTGAACGCATGCGTGTTGCCACCGGCGGCGTTTGAGGAGCCGACGATGGTGCCGGCGTTGTTGATGCCGGTACGCCTCGGAGTAGGTGTCGCCGGGGAGGGTGCCGAGGTCGGTCATGGTGTGGG
The DNA here is from genome assembly GCA_963810075.1 of uncultured Actinomycetes bacterium. Lineage (GTDB taxonomy): Bacteria > Actinomycetota > Acidimicrobiia > Acidimicrobiales > Iamiaceae > CAWELZ01. Next base: position 140,026 of record CAWELZ010000012.1, read on the forward strand.
TTGCGGGGTCGTAGCTGAACGCATGGCTGCCGCCGGCGGTTTCTGAGGAGCCGACGACGGTGCCGGCGTCGTTGATGCCGTACGCTACGGAGCGGGTGCCGCCGGGGAGGGTGCCGAGGTCGGTCATGGTGTGGGTTGCGGGGTCGTAGCTGAACGCATGGTTGTTGGCTGGCGGCGGTGCTCGAATAGCCGACGATGGTGCCGGCGCTCGTTGATGCCGAACGCCCTGGAGTAATCGCCGCCGGGGAGGGTGCCGAGGTCGGTCATGGTGTGGGTTGCGGGGTCGTAGCTGAACGCATGGAAGTGGATGCCGGTGGCTGTCTGAGGACCCGACGATGGTGCCGAGCGATATTGATGGCACGTTGCGATGGAGGAGTGCCGCCGGGGAGGGTGCCGAGGTCGGTCATGGTGTGGGTTGCGGGGTCGTAGCTGAACGCGTGGTAGTCGCCACCCGAGGTTTGGGATCGGCCGACGATGGTGCCGGCGGCGTTGATGCCGTATGCGCGGAGTAGTCGCCGCCGAGGGTGCCCAGGTCGGTCAACGGTCCGGCCGCCCCTGCGATGGCTGCGGTCAGTGCGAGCGCACCGACCAGGCACGTCGCCGCGGCGACCTTGGTCCATCGAACGAGGCGATCGTGCCGAGGTCTGCTGAACATGGTGGGTGGCTCCTCGCCTGGGTTTGCAGATCGTGCGACCGCACGTCCGTGGCAGTCGCTGGCCCTGTCACCAAACAAGATGGGCGTTAACTGACCGAAACGGACTTTATCGAGTCAGGTGTGGACCGGGCTCGTTCGATGCAGTTCGGGCGATCAGCCGGTGTAGGTGGGGGTCGCCGCGACCGGGTTCGCGCGCAGGAGCGGTGCCGTTTGGTGTGGCCGTCCCCGGTGCCGTGGTCGCCGGCGCGTCGGTGTCCGGCGTCGATGTCGTCGTTGTCGTCGGGTCCACAGCGGGTGCGAACTGCGCGAATGCGTGGTCGATCTCTTCCTCATCGTTGACCGATGCGTAGCCGGCGATGGTGCCGGCGTCGTTGATGGCCCACGCCTCGGAGTAGGTGCCGCCGGGGAGGGTGCCGAGGTCGGTCATGGTGTGGGTTGCGGGGTCGTAGCTGAACGCGTGGTTGGCGCCGTCGCCGGTGGTGTCTGCGTAGCCGACGATGGTGCCGGCGTTGTTGATGTCGTACGCCTCAGAGCTGTGCCGCCGAGGGTGCCGAGGTCGGTCATGGTATGGGTTGCGGGGTCGTAGCTGAACGCATGCTGTTGCCACCGGCGGGGTCTGAGGGGCCGACGATGGTGCCGGCGTCGTTGATGGCGTACGCCCTGGAGTAGTTGTCGCCGGGGAGGGTGCCGAGGTCGGTCATGGTGTGGGTGGTGGGGTCGTAGCTGAACGCATGGCTTGCCGCCGGCGGTTTCTGATGGACCGACGATGGTGCCGGCGTCGTTGATGCCGTACGCTACGGAGGGGCGCCGCCGGGGAGGGTGCCGAGGTCGGTCATGGTGTGGGTTGCGGGGTCGTAGCTGAACGCATGGTTGTGGCCGGCCGTGGTGCTCGAATAGCCGACGATGGTGCCGTCGCTGTTGATGTCGAACGCCCTGGAGTAATCGCCGCCGGGGAGGGTGCCGAGGTCGGTCATGGTGTGGGTTGCGGGGTCGTAGCTGAACGCATGGAAGTGGCTGCCGGCGGTGTCTGAGGAGCCGACGATGGTGCCGGCGTTGTTGATGCCGTATGCCCTGGAGTCGCTGCCTCCGGGGAGGGTGCCGAGGTCGGTCATGGTGTGGGTTGCGGGGTCGTAGCTGAACGCGTGGTCGTCGCCACCCGAGGTTTGGGATCGCCGACGATGGTGCCAGCGGCGTTGATGCCGTATGCGCTGGAGTATCGCCGCCGAGGGTGCCCAGGTCGGTCAACGGTTCGGCTGCCCCCGCGGTGGCTGCGGTCAGTGCGAGCGCTCCGACCAGGCACGTCGCCGCGGCGACCTTGGTCCATCGAACGAGGCGATCGTGTCGAGGTGTGCTGATCATGGTTGGGTGGCTCCTCGCCGTGGTTTGCAGATCGTGCGAGCGCACTTCCGCGGCAGTGCTGGCCCTGTCACCAAACAAGATGAGCGTTAACTGGCGCGGAAACTGACCTCATCGAGGCGGTGTGGACCCGGCTCGATCGACTACTCGACTCGTCGATGCGGTTCGGGCGATCAGCCGGTGTAGGTGGGGGTCGCCGCAACCGGGTTGGCCGCAGGAGCGCGCCACTTGGGGCGGTCGTCCCCGGTGCCGTGGGCGTTGGCGCGTTGGTGTCCGGCGTCGATGTCGTCGTTGTCGTCGGGTCCACCGCGGGCGCGAACTGCGCGAACGCGTGCCTGGTCTTGCTCTGAAAGGCGATGTCGGAGGCACCGACGATGGTTCCGGCGTCGTTGATCCCGTGCGCCTTGGAGGAGTTGCCGCCGAGGCCGCCCAGGTCGGTCATCGTGTCGGTGTTCGGGTTGTAGCTGAACGCATGGAGTCCACCGGGGCCCGGACTCGATTCGCCCACGATCGTCCCGTTGGCGTTGATGCCGAATGCGCTGGAGTAGGAGCTGTCGAGGGTGCCCAGGTCGGTCATGGTGTGGGTGGCGGGGTCATAGCTGAACGCGTGTCCGCTGCCGCCTGCGGTTCTCGAGTAGCCGACGATGGCGCCGGCATCGTTGATCCCGTACGCCCTGGAGGTGCTGCCGCCGAGGGTGCCGAGGTCGGTCATGGTGTGGGTGGCGGGGTCGTAACTGAACGCGTGGGTGCCGCCGACGGTGGAGGACTCCCCGACGATGGTGCCGGAGGAATTGACGGCTCGTGCGGTGGAGGAGGCGCCGCCGGGGAGGGTTCCGAGGTCGGTCATGGTGTGGGTGGCGGGGTCGTAGCTGAACGCGTGCTCGTTGCCACCGGCGATGTCGGATCGACCGACGATGGTGCCGGCGTCGTTGACCCCGTTCGCGTCGGAGTAGGTGCCGCCGGGGAGGGTGCCGAGGTCGGTCATGGTGTGGGTGGTGGGGTCGAAGCTGAACGCGTGGTAGCCGCCACCCGAGGTTTGGGATTGTCCGACGATGGTGCCGGCGGTGTTGATGCCGTTCGCCCCGGAGTAGTCGCCGCCAAGGGTGCCGAGGTCGGTCATGTTGTGGGTGGCGGAGTCGTAGCTGAACGCGTGGTAAGCGCCGCCGGTGATTGCAGACTCCCCGATGATGGTTCCCCCGGCGTTGATGCCGTACGCGCCTGAGTAGTCGCCGCCGAGGGTGCCGAGGTCGGTCAACGGTTCGGCTGCCCCTGCAGGCGATGCGGTCAGTGCGAGCGCTCCGACCAGGCACGTCGCCGCGGCGACCTTGGTCCATCGAACGAGGCGATCGTGTCGAGGTGTGCTGATCATGGTTGGGTGGCTCCTCGCCTGGGTTTGCAGAACGCGCGATCGCACGTCCGCAGAACTGCTGACCCGACCACCAAACAGGATGGGCGTTAACCGATCGGAAACTGACCTGATCGAGGCGGTGTGGACCAGGCTCGTTCGACGTTTCGACGTTTCGACTGTTCGCTGCGGTTCGGGCGGTCAGCCGGTGTACGTGGGGTCCGCCGCGACGGGGGTGGCAGGAGGAACGGTGTCGTACGTCGGTTGCGAACCAAGGGCGGTCGGTGTCGACTCCTCGGTCGTCGGCGTCGATGTTGACGGCGTGGTCGGGTCCACGACGGGCTCGTACCGCGCGAACGCGTGGGTGACCTCACCCTTCGCGTCGGGGCCGGCTGGCGCAATGCCGGATATGCCCACGATGGTGCCAGTGGTGTTGATGCCGTTCGCCGCTGAGTAGTCGCCGCCGAGGGTGCCCAGGTCGGTCATGGTGTGGGTTGCGGGGTCGTAGCTGAACGCGTGAGAGTTGAATTCCGGGGTGTCGGCCAAGCCGACGATGGTGCCGGCGTCGCTCACGTCGTAGGCCCCGGAGTAGTCGCCGCCGAGGGTGCCCAGGTCGGTCATGGCGTGGGTCGTGGGGTCGTAGCTGAACGCGTGGGTGTCGCCGCCCGAGGTTTCCGCGTCCCCGACGATGGTTCCGTTGCTGTTGATGCCATGTGCGGACGAGCTCGCACCGCCGAGGGTTCCGAGGTCGGTCATGGTGTGGGTGGTGGGGTCGTAGCTGAACGCGTGGGTGTCGCCGCCCGAGGTGTCGGCCAGGCCGACGATGGTGCCGTTGCTGTTGATTCCGTAGGCGACCGAGTAGTCGCCGCCGAAGGTGCCGAGGTCGGTCATGGTGTGGGTGGTGGGGTCGTAGCTGAACGCGTGCACCTGATTGCCGGCCGTCTTGGCCCGGCCGACGATGGTGCCAGCGTTGTTGATGGCATGAGCACTTGAGGAGTCACCGCCGGGAAGCGTGCCGAGGTCGGTCATGGTGTGGGTGGTGGGGTCGAAGCTGAACGCGTGGGTGTCACCGCCCGCGACCTCGGCTTGGCCGACGATGGTGCCGACGTCGTTGATTCCCTGTGCGCTGGACCAGGTGCCGCCGGGGAGGGTGCCGAGGTCGGTCATCGTGTGGGTGGTGGGGTCGAAGCTGAACGCGTGGTCGTCGCCAGTGCCGCCGGAGATCTCGGCGCCGCCGACGATGATGCCGGCGCTGTTGATCGCCCGTGCGTTCGAGGACTCGCCGCCGAGGGTGCCCAGGTCGGTCAACGGTTCGATCGCTCCGGCAGACGATGCGGTGCAGTGTCAGCGCGCCGAGGAGGCAGATCGCCGTGGCGACCGTGGACCATCGAGGAAATCGAGTGCGTCGTCGTGCGCTGAACATGGGCGGGCCTCTCGTGAGTTCGTGCCATAGCAGGTCGTGCGCGGCGCACTCCTGGATGAATCCGAACCCGGTCACCAGACACCACGGGCATTAACGGGCTGGAAACCGGTAGGTCTCTGCAGGAGCCCAGCCGACACCGTCGGCCTGGTCCGGGCGGCGAACAGGCGCGACCGGGCGCCGCCGCGACGGTCGAGCGCAGAGCGGTCCCGACCCGGCTTCGGGGGCCACGTGAAGGTGTCAGCTCTGGGCGTCGAGGACGGCGAGGATCTCGTCGCCGTAGCGCTCGAGCTTGGTCGGACCGATGCCCTTGCAGCGTGCCAGCTGCTCCAGCGACGCCGGCCGGTCGGCCGCGATGCCGGCCAGGTGCGCATCACTCAGCACGACGTAGGCCGGCACCTTGTCGGCGCGGGCCACCTCGAGGCGCCAGGCCTTGAGCGCATCGACGAGCTCGGCCGGTGCGTCGGGGACCTCGGTCGGGGCTCGCCCGCGCGCGGCCTTGCCCGACGTCGGGGTGCCTTGGCGATGCGCGGGGTCGGCGGCGCCGCGTCGGGTACCGCCCTCGCCGGGGAGCGGCGTGTGCTCGCGCGTGCCGTCGAGCTCGGCGACGAACGGTGAGGGTGACGCCTCGTCCGCGAAGACCACCACCTGCCGACGGCCACGGGTGATGGCCACGTGCAGCAGCCGACGCTCCTCGGCGAGGTCGGAGGCCAGCCGGTGGGGCAGCAGGCCGGCGGACACGCCGAGCACCACGACGCCGTCCCACTCCTGGCCCTTGACGCGGTGGATCGTCGACAGCTCGAGACCACCGTCGTCGGCGGGGCGGTCCAGGAGCTCGCGCAACCAGGCCTCGAAGGTGGCGGGGTCGGGGTGGAGCGCGGCGGCCTGGATGAGCGCGGTCAGGTCGTCGGCGTGGGTGGACCGGTCGGCCTCACGCCTGGCGGCGTCGAGGGTGTCCATCGCGGCGCCCAGACCGACGTCGTCGCGGATGACGCGCAGGACGTGCGCCACGTCGCCCGAACGGGTCGCCTCGACCACCAGCTCCAGGTCGTCGGCGAACCCTTCGACCTTGGCGCCGTCGCCGCCGGTCAGTCGGGAGGCGACGCGGCGGACGTCGGCCAGGCTCGACCGCTTCGGCCTGGTGAGCATCTGGACGACGTTGCGGGCGATGCGGCGCGACGGCCGTCGGACCACCTCGCCGAGGTCCGCGGGGTCGATGCGGTCGGGCGCGATGCCGATCCGCAGGTAGGCGAGCGCGCTGCGGATGCCCGTCCGGCGCAGGATCGCGGTGTCGAGCGGCCGGTTGGAAGGCAGGCCTCGTTCGCTCAGGGTGACCTGGAGCGGGAGGAGCGCGGCGTTGACCCGGGCGAGCACCGCCATGTCGGACCAGTCGCGGCCGGCGTCGTGCCAGGCGGCGAGCTGGTCGGCGATGGCCATCGCCTCGACGTCGCCACCGACGAGCTCGGTGCGCAGGGCGTCGGGCTCGACGGACCGACCGGGCGCCGCTCGGATCGCCTTGTCGATCCGACGGGAGTTGTAGGAGAGCAGGTGCTTGGCGGCTTCGACGACGGCGGGCGGGCAGCGGTAGTTGACCTCGAGCGCATGGTGGTCGGCGCCCGGGAAGGACGTCGAGAACTCGAGCAGGAACTCGGGGGTCGCCCCGCCGAAGCCGTAGATGACCTGGTCGTCGTCGCCCACCCCGAACACGTCGAACGCCGGCGCGGCCAGCAGCCTGAGCAGGAGCAGGTGCACCGGCGTGAGGTCCTGGAACTCGTCGACGAGCAGGTGTCGGCATCGCGCCTGCGCGACGCCACGTGCGCTCGGGTCGGTGAGCAGGATGCGGACCGCCTCGTAGAGCTGACCATCGAAGTCGACGAGCCCGGCGTCGGCGAGCTTCGCGGTGAACGGCCCGAAGACCTCCGTCAGCCCGCTCGCGTCGCAGGCCTCCTCGGCGACGACCGGGTCGACCAGCGCCATGCGGATCATCCGGAGCCCCTCGAGGTACGGGAGGTAGGGGTCGGTGTTCGGGCGCGTGGCGTACCGAGACGAGATCGTCGAGCAGGCCACGCACCTCGCGCTCGTCGATCACCCGACGGGTGCCGCCGCCGGCCGCCGGTCGGGCGAAGCCGCCGGTTCCGTTGCAGATGGCCAGGCCGAGCGAGTTGAGGGTACGGATCTCGGCTCCGAGCTCGGGGGCCCGGGCGCGCATCTCGTCGGCGGCGCGGCGGTTGAAGGCCACCGCGGTCAGGCCGACCGGCTCCCAGCCCCGGTCGACGATGAGGTGGCGCAGCCGCTCGGTGAGCACCCGGGTCTTGCCCGAACCGGCCGGGGCGACGATCCGTGCCGCGCCGACTCGGTGGCTGACCGAGGCGAGCTGGTCAGGCGCCAGATCGGACTCGGGCGCTCGGTCGCGGGCGACGGTGAGCGTGCCCGCGTCGATCGACTCACGGTGCACCACGGCGATGCCTCCGAGCTCGTCGGGGTCGAGCGGTTGTCTCGGGCCTCCGTCGATGTAGGCGGGTGTGCCGTCCGGCAGGGTGATGTCCGCCGGACCGCCTGGCGTCGCACCGATCCGCTCGGCCTTGCGGGACCACCACCAGACCGGGTCGCCGGTGCGCAGGTCCCAGTTGTTCATCCACACCAGGAACTGGAGTCGCTCCCGGGAGAAGGTGAACGATGTGTCGAGCTGCCAGGGCTCGCGTCCCTCGCGCTCGGAAGCGCGCAGGTCGGCCGCATCGCAGGCGAGGCGCACCACCACCGGCGTGCGCGCGAGCCAGTGCCCGTGCAACGCGTCTGCGGTCGGCGCCGGATCGGTGAGCGTCGCCTCGTTCACCGTGAGCTCCGACCATCCGGCGCACGCCGACGGAACGCCGACGTCCGCGGTGAGGATGACCCCGCGTCCGAGCGCGGCTGGTCCGAGATCGAGGTCACCCATGGACAGACCGTACCCACCGCCTCCGACACGGCCCGGCGGCCGGGGTGATGGGAGAAGGCACCGGGTTCGGGAAGCTCAGGCGTCGACGGTCGGAACGGCGGTGCGGCGGGACTGCACCTCGCGCTCGAGCTGAGCGGCGTGGGCGTGCTGCAGCGAAGCGGGCAGCCGCTTCACCTGTCCGGGGCGCAGCGGCGGGATCTTGCGGCGAACGGCCAGCACTTCGTCGTCCCAGCGGGCGAGCCGGAACTGGCAGCAGCGGTGGAGGGCGCGGATGAACGGCGAGTTGCGGCCCACCGGCACCCCGAGCCCCATCCCGAGGGCCGTGTCGGCGACCGGGAGTCGAAAGCCGTCGGGGGAGTGGACCAGGCCCGCCCCCAGACGGCGGAGCAGCAGCGTGCTGGAGGGTCCGAGGATGCCCAGCCAGAACAGCTCGACGTAGCTGGACCGCGGGTCGTGGCCGACGGCCTCGACCTGCGGGTCGTCCCAGGCGACGACCTGCAGCGCGCCGTCGACGGGCGCCGGCAACGCGGCGAGGTCGAGGCGGCCTGCCCGGGGTTGGGGGGCGGGTCCATCGGACCGACGTCGATCGGCTGCGGTGGCGGTCGCGCCCCGGGATCGTGCAGGATTCGACGAGCGTCGGTCGTCTGGTGTGGTGATCGGCATGGCTGAACCTCTGGGTCGTGTGCGGTGGCGCCACCCGTCCGGTAGTGGCGTTTCATGTCATTTCCATCCTTTCCCGTTCTCAAACGCACCCCGTCGGTGCGCTCGAGATGCGCCGGTCAGCGTCCGCCCCGGTCGGCTGGGTTGAATCCTGACCAATCCGATAGGGTTTAGGGAGAACGTTCCCGGGCCCTGCGAAACCGCAGGCCCGACCGCACCCCACGACCACGCACGAGGCGAACCATGCCCACCTTCCGAGACCTGCTCAACGCCGCCAAGACCGAGGTCACCGAGATCACCACCGAGGAGGCCGACGCGTGGCGCGGCGAGCCGAACACCCTGGTGCTCGACGTGCGCGAGCCCGAGGAGTACGAGCAGGGTGCGATCCCCGGGTCGCTCCACATCGCCCGGGGCAACCTCGAGAGCACCATCGAGAACCGGGTGCCCGACCGCGGCACCAAGCTCCTGGTGAACTGCGCCAGCGGCATTCGCTCGGTCTTCGCCGCCAAGACGCTCGGCGAGCTGGGCTACACCGGTGCGGTCTCCGTGGAGGGCGGGTTCAACAAGTGGAAGGACGAAGGCCGGGATTGGATCACGCCTCGCAACCTCACCCCTGACCAGCGCAACCGCTACCAGCGACACCTGCTGCTGCCCGAGGTCGGGGTCGAGGGCCAGGTCGCGCTGCTCGACGCCAAGGTGCTGCTGCTCGGCGCCGGCGGGCTCGGTTCCCCTTCCGCCTACTACCTGGCCGCGGCCGGGGTCGGCACCATCGGGATCATCGACATGGACGTCGTGGACGAGTCGAACCTGCAGCGCCAGATCCTGCACAACCTGGACCGCATCGGCGACCGCAAGGTCGACTCGGCCAAGAAGACCATCACCGCGCTCAACCCCGATGTCGACGTCGTCACCTACGACGTCCGCCTCGGGGCCGACAACGTCATGGACATCCTCGAGGGCTACGACATCATCGTCGACGGCCTCGACAACTTCCCGACCCGCTACCTCGTCAACGACGCCTCGGTGAAGCTCGGCATCCCGGTCGTGCACGGTTCGATCTTCCGCTTCGAGGGCATGGTCACCGTGTTCGACCCCCGACGAGGCCCGACCTACCGCGACCTGGTGCCCGAACCGCCGCCCGCGGAGATGGCGCCGTCGTGCTCCGAGGCCGGCGTGCTCGGCGTGCTGCCCGGCATCATCGGCACGCTCCAGGCGGTCGAGACGGTCAAGCTGATCCTCGACCTGGGTGACCCGCTCATCGGGCGGATGCTGCAGTACGACTCGCTCGAGCAGCGCTTCCGCGAGTTCAAGGTGCAGGTCGACCCGACCAACGAGATCACCTACGCCAACCGCGACCGCGTCACGGTCGCCGAGCTGGACGGGCTCTGCTCGCCCCAGCCGCTGCAGCCGCCGCCCGTCTGAACCGCCGGCTCAACGCGTCGCGAACGCGGCGCACCGACGCTCGCACGGGGCGCGCGGTCCCGGTCTCCGAGCGCGTCGAGCCCACCCGGTAGCGTGGACGCTTCGTGACCGAGACCGCCCCGTCGAGCCCGCGCGGCCTGCGCAGGTACGCCCCTGTAGCGATCGGCGTCGTGCTGATGCTCGTCAGCGGCTTCTTCGTGGTGCGCACCCTCGTCGACGACTGGCACGAGGTGAGCGACATCGTCGCTCACGCCTCGGTCGCCTGGCTCGCGCTCGGCCTGCTGGCCGCCAGCGTGGGCATGGTCGTCATCGCCTGGACGTGGGCTGACGCCCTGGCCCTCGTGGGCGGCCGGATGCGCCGCGCGCAATCGGTGTCGTGGTACTTCGTGGGCGAGATCGGCAAGTACATCCCCGGAGCGGTGTGGGCCGCGGTCGGCCGCGGCGAGATCGCCCGACGGCGCGGCGTGCCCGGCGGCAAGGCCTACCAGAGCGTGGCGCTCAGCCTCGTCGGCCTGTACCTCGCAGCGGCGCTCACCGCGGTTGTCGTGCTGCCCTTCGACCTCGCCCACCAGCGCCACGCCGGCCCGGCGTTGTTGTTGCTGCTGCTCGTCCCGGTGGGGTTGGCGGCGCTCCACCCCGAGGTCCTGCGTCGCGTGGTCGCCTTCGCCGAGCGGGCCACGAAGCGCTCGGTCGACGTGACGATTCCCAAGTGGCTCGACACGGTGCTGCTGGTGGTGCGCTACGTGCCCGCGTGGATCGGCATCGCGGCCGCGACGTGGTGCGTGGCCCGGGCGCTGCCCGGCGTCGACGCCCCGGTGCTGCGCATCGCCCTGGCGACGCTGCTGTCGTGGTCGGCAGGGTTCGTGACGCCCACCCCGGGCGGGGCCGGCGTGCGCGAAGCCGTGTTCATCGGGGTGTCCGGGCTCGCGGCGGGGCCCGCGGTCGCCGTCGCCGTGACCGCCCGATTGCTCTTCGTCATCGTCGACGTGGCCGGCGCGTTGCTCGGTTTGCCCGGCACCCGTCGCAAGCTCGCGTTCGACCCTTCGGTAAGCTCTCCACCTTCTGATCCCCAAGGGGTCGTACAAGTCGAGGAAGGTTGACGATTGGGTACGTCCGTGTCGGTGCTGATGCCGGCTTACAACGAGCGCGAGAACCTGGCCGAGCTGATCCCCGAGACGCTCGACATGCTGGCGACCCTCGACGGTGACACCGAGCTGCTGGTCGTCGACGACGGCAGCACCGACCGCACGGGCGAGCTGATGGCCACCATCAGCGATCCCCGCCTGCAGTACGTGCGCCTCCGGCGCAACGGCGGCAAGTCGGCCGCGCTGAGCGTCGGGCTGGCCCGCGTCAAGGGCGACATCGTGGTGCTCATGGACGCCGACGGCCAGGACGACCCCGTCGAGGTGCCTCGGCTCATCCAGCTGCTCGACGAGCGCGACCTCGACCTGATCACCGGGAGCCGCGCCGGCAACCGCCACGACCGCTTCATCAAGCGCAACACCTCCAAGGTCTACAACCGCACGACCGCCCTCGTGACCGGTGTCGACATGCGCGACTTCAACAGCGGCCTCAAGATCATGCGCCACGATCTCGCCACCTCCCTCGAGATGTACGGCGAGCTGCACCGCTACATCCCGGTGCTGGCGCACTGGTCGGGCTTCAAGGTGGGCGAGGAGTCGGTCGACCACCACGAGCGTCGCCACGGCACCACCAAGTTCGGGCGCGCCCGCTTCTGGCGAGGGTTCCTCGACCTCATCACGGTCAAGTTCCTCACGACCTACACCGCCCGACCGTTCCACCTCTTCGGCAGCGCCGGCATCATCATGGGGGTCGTCGGCGCCGGCCTGTTGGCCTGGATGACCGTGATCAAGATCGCCGGCGATCCCGTCGGCAGCCGTCCCGCGCTGCTGATCGGGGTGTTCCTGGCCGTGGTGGCGGTGCAGATGGTCTCGCTCGGCCTGATCGCCGAGCTGATCGTCAACATGCGTCGTCGACGCAACCTCGACGCCTCGGTCGACGAGGTCGAGTCGTGAGCGCGCCGTCGTCGACGCCGATCGGGCTCGCGCCAGGAGCGCCGGAGCAGGCCGCCGGTCAGGACGCCAAGAAGTACGGCTCGACCAACCCGGTGGTGAAGAAGCTGCTCGACCGGTGGACGACCCAGCTGCGTGCCACGATCGGCGCCGTGCCCGACGACGCGGTCGTCGTGGACGTCGGCGTCGGCGAGGGTCTCTCACTCGAGCGCTTCCTGCCCGAGGGACACCATGCCATCGGGGCCGAGTACCGCCATGACAAGGCTGTCGTCGCCATGGACCGTCTACCCGGGTTGTCGCCGGTCGTCTCCGACGCCGGCATGTTGCCCCTGGCGACCGGATCGGCCGACCTGGTGAGCTGCATCGAGGTGCTCGAGCACCTGGTCACCGACGAGCCCGCGGTCGCCGAGCTCGCACGGGTGTGCCGGGGGCGCTGCGTGGTGTCGGTGCCGTGGGAGCCATGGTTCCGCCTGGGCAACCTGGGACGTGGCAAGAACGTCAAGCGCTTCGGCAACGACCCCGAGCACGTGCAGTACTTCACACCCAAGCGCCTCAAGGCGATGCTCGAGCTGTCGTTCGCCGACGTGACGGTGATCCCGACGTTCCCCTGGCTCATCGCCGAGGCGCGCAACCCCCGCCGCTGAGACAGCCGTGAGTCGACATCGCAGTTGACGCGGGCACGGTGTTGGCACCATCGTGCGGTCGCATGAACCCCCGGGAGCGCGTCAGGATCGTCACCGAGACGGCTCGCGCGGTGCTGGAGGGTCGTCTCGACGCGGCAGCCGGTGCCCAGGCGCTCGAGCTCCAGGAGACCCAGGTCGCGCCCCACCTGCGGGGCGACCGCATCGACGTCACCCAACGCGAGGCCGAGTCGGTCGCCCTCGAGCTGCGGCTGCTCGCCGAGCAGGTCTCCGAGGTCGACGACGAGGGACAGGACCGCGACGCGCTGGTCGAGATGGCGCGCATCCTCGGCCAGCTCGCGCAGGTGCTTCGCTAGACGTCGACCCGCCACCACGCGTGTCCGAGGAGATCGTCAGTCGGCGGCGTCGAGCAGGCGCGAAGCGGCGGCGGTCGGCGTGAGCGAGCCGTCGTCGACCTGCGCCTCGAGGGTGGCGACGGCGTCGGCGGTGTGGGGGTCACGCAGGAGTCGCTCGGTGAGCTGCTCGCGGATCTCCTCCCAGAACCAGGCGCGGCGCTGGCGGCCGCGGAGCAGGTCGAGCTCACCCGAGGCTCGAAGCGTGGTGTGGTCGCTCGCCAGCCGTTCGGCCACCTCGACGATGCCGGTCCCCTCGGTCGACGAGACCAGCAGCGAGGTGGGCTCGAGCTCGGCGTGGGGGCGGCGCAGCAGGTGCAGGGCCGCCTTGTGGTCGGCCGCGGCGTGGGCCGCCGCGGCGGCCAGGTCACCGTCGGCCTTGGTGACCACGACCAGGTCGGCGAGCTCCATGATCCCGCGCTTGATGCCCTGCAGCTCGTCGCCACCGCCGGGCGAGACGAGCAGCACGAACAGGTCGGTCATGTCGGCCACCGCCAGCTCGCTCTGACCCACCCCCACGGTCTCGACCAGCACCGTGTCGAACCCGGCGGCCTCGCAGAGCAGCAGGACCTCGCGCGAGCGCCGGGCGAGGCCGCCCAGCGTGGCGCCGGCTGGGGACGGACGGATGAACGCGTCCGGTTCCCGGGAGAGCTGCTCCATGCGGGTCTTGTCCCCCAGGATCGACCCGCCCGAGCGTCGTGACGACGGGTCGACGGCCAGCACCGCGACCTTGTGTCCGGTGCGCGTCAGGTGCAGGCCCAGCGCCTCGATGAAGGTCGACTTGCCGACGCCCGGCGCGCCGCTGATGCCGATGCGCGTGGCGCCGCCGGTGTGGGGGAGCACCGCGGCGAGCAGCGCATCCGCAGCGGCGCGGTGGTCGTCGCGACTCGACTCGACCAGCGTGATGGCGCGGGCCAGCGCCCGACGGTCGCCCGCGAGCAGACCCTCGACGAGTGGGCCCACCGGCGCGACCTCGTCGTCGGCGGCGTCGGACATGGTGGAGGGGCGACGATCAGGCGGCGTGGCCGTCGCGGGCGCGGAGCAGGGCGAGCACCTTGCCGGCGGCCTCGGGGATGTTGGTGCCGGGCCCGAAGGTGGCGGCCACGCCGGCCGCTTCGAGCATGGCGTAGTCCTGCGGAGGGATCACCCCACCGCAGACCACCAGCACGTCGCCGGCTCCCGCAGCGCGCAGCTCGTCGATGAGCTGGGGCACGAGGGTCTTGTGGCCGGCGGCCTGGCTCGACACGCCAACGACGTGCACGTCGTTGTCGACCGCGTCGCGGGCCACCTCGGCAGGCGTCTGGAACAGCGGACCGACGTCGACGTCGAAGCCGATGTCGGCGAACGCGGTGGCGATCACCTTGGCGCCGCGGTCGTGGCCGTCCTGGCCCATCTTCGCCACGAGCATGCGGGGACGCCTGCCCTCGGCGGCGGCGAACGCCTCGACGTCCCGTTGGATCGCGGCGTAGTCGTCGTCGCCTTCGTAAGCCGCTCCGTACACACCCGAGATGCTACGGACCTCGGCGCGGTGGCGGCCGAACACGGTCTCCATGGCGTCCGAGATCTCGCCGACCGTGGCCCTGGCCCGGGCCGCCTCCACGCTGAGGGCGAGCAGGTTGCCGTCGCCGCGGGCGCCTTCGGTGAGCGCCTCCAGCGCGGCCTGGCACGCAGCCTCGTCGCGGTTCGCCCGCACCTGCTGGAGGCGGGCGATCTGCGACTCGCGGACCTTGGTGTTGTCGATGTCGAGCACGTCGACGAGCTCCGGCTCGGCGACCCGGTACTTGTTGACACCGACCACGACCTCGTCGCCGCGGTCGATGCGTGCCTGGCGACGGGCCGCGGCTTCCTCGATGCGGAGCTTGGGCATGCCCGACTCGACGGCCTTGGTCATGCCGCCGAGCTCCTCGACCTCGGAGATGATGGACCAGGCCCGCTCGACCAGGTCCTCGGTGAGGGACTCGATGAAGTAGCTGCCGCCGAACGGGTCGACCACATGGGGGATGCCGGTCTCCTCGGCGAGGATGAGCTGGGTGTTGCGGGCGATGCGCGCCGAGAAGTCGGTCGGCAGGCCGAGCGCCTCGTCGAAGGAGTTCGTGTGCAGGCTCTGGGTGCCGCCCATGACCGCCGCCATCGCCTCGACCGCGGTGCGGACCACGTTGTTGTACGGGTCCTGCTCGGTGAGCGACACCCCGGAGGTCTGGCAGTGGGTGCGCAGCGCGAGCGACTTGGGGTTGGTCGGGTTGAACTGCTGCATCACGCGGGCCCAGAGCAGGCGGGCCGCTCGGAGCTTGGCGATCTCCATGAAGAAGTTCATGCCGATGGCGAAGAAGAAGCTGAGCCGAGGCGCGAAGGCGTCGACCTCGAGGCCCTGGGCCAGCGCGGCGCGCACGTACTCCATGCCGTCGGCGATCGTGAACGCCAGCTCGAGGTCCGCGGTCGCCCCCGCCTCCTGCATGTGGTAGCCGGAGATCGAGACCGAGTTGTAGCGGGGCATGTTCGCGGCGGTGTACCCGATGATGTCGGCCACGATCCGCATGCTCGGCGCCGGCGGGTAGATGTAGGTGTTGCGGACCATGAACTCCTTGAGGATGTCGTTCTGGATGGTCCCCGAGAGCTGCTCGATCGGCACCCCCTGCTCTTCGCCGGCGACGATGAAGCAGGCCAGCACGGGCAGCACCGCGCCGTTCATGGTCATCGACACCGACATCTGCTCCAGCGGGATGCCGTCGAAGAGGATCTTCATGTCCTCGACCGAGTCGATCGCCACTCCGGCCTTGCCGACGTCGCCCACGACGCGGGGGTGGTCGGAGTCGTAGCCGCGGTGGGTGGCCAGGTCGAAGGCCACCGAGAGGCCCTTCTGGCCCGCGGCCAGGTTGCGTCGGTAGAAGGCGTTGGACTCCTCGGCGGTGGAGAAGCCCGCGTACTGGCGGATCGTCCACGGGCGGTTGGCGTACATCGTGGCCCGCGGTCCCCGGGTGTAGGGCGCGAAGCCGGGCAGCGAGTCGGTGTCGATGGCGTCGGTGTCGGCCGCGGTGTACAGGGGTTTGACGTCGATCCCCTCGGGGGTGTGCCAGACGAGGGTGTCGGGGTCGGCCCCCTTGAGGTCCTTGCCGGCCGCAGCCCGCCAGTCGTCGAGGTCCACGTCGTCGAATTCGTCCACGTCGTGATGCTACGAGGCGCCGGGATCGCAGCCCAACGGCGCCGCCGGCAGGGGCTCGGCCCGGGTAGCCGATGGCGACGATCGTCACGATGGTGCCACCGAACGCGTGCTCGATCTCCGAGCCCGACCCCATCGTGCCCGAGGGGGTGACCGGGGCCGTCGAACCCCTGGCCTGGGAGGTTGCCACCGGTAGCCTGAGGGCATGACGACGAAGATGGTGATCATCGGTGGTGGTCCCGCGGGCAACCAGGCCGCCACCACGGCTGCCCGCCTGGGCGCCGAGGTCACGCTCGTCGAACGTGACGTGGTGGGTGGCGCCGCCCACCTGTGGGACTGCATCCCGTCCAAGGCCATGATCGCCACCGGCGGCGCGATGGGCGACCTGGGCCGTGCCCAGAGCATGGGCATGCACTCGGTGTCGGCAGAGCTCGACCTCGAAGCGCTCGGGTCGCGGATCGCCGCCATCCAGAACCGGCTCGAGGGCTCGGTCACCGACCTGCTGCGCAGCCAGGGGGTGCGCCTCGTGCAGGGCACGGCCCACTTGTCCGGGCCCAACGAGGTGGTGGTCGAGCAGGACGGACGCACCGAGGTGCTCCCGGCCGACGTGATCGTGCTCTCCACCGGGAGCCGGCCGCGCATCCCCGACTGGGCCGAGGTCGACGGCGTGCGCGTCCTCACCACCCGCGACGCCTATCCACCGCCGGTGCTGCCCAAGCACCTGATCGTGATCGGCTCGGGGGTGACCGGCGTGGAGTTCGTGCACATGTTCCGGTCGTTCGGCAGCGAGGTCACCCTCATCGTGAGCCGCCAGCAGGTCCTCCCCGCGAAGGATCCCGAGGTGGCCGCGGCGCTCGAGCAGAACTTCCTGGCGCGCGGCGTCCACCTGTTCAAGGGCGCCCGGGCCGAAAGCATCGACCGCACCGAAGACGGGGTCGTGGTGCGCTGCGACGACGGGCGCAAGGCGGTCGGCTCGCACGTCCTGCTCGCCATCGGCTCGATCCCCAACTCCGACGGGCTCGGCCTTGCCGAGGCGGGCGTCAAGACCGACGGTGGCTACGTCACCGTCGACCACAACTGCCGCTCCAACCTGCCGCACGTCTACGCGGCCGGTGATCTCTCGGGGCGGTTGCCGCTGTCCTCGGTCGCGGCGATGCAGGGGCGCAAGATCGCCGAGCACGCCATGGGCCTGCACCAGGGACCGCACCGCCACCTCGACTACGACAAGGCGGCCTCCGCCATCTTCACCGAGCCGGAGATCGCCGATGTCGGCCTGGCCGAGGCGGACGCCTTCGCCGAGGGACGCAAGATCCGAGTGACCAAAGTTCCGTTCTCCGCCTCGGCGAAGGCGCTCATCAACGACGACCCGCGGGGGTTCGTCAAGATCGTGTCCGACCCGGCCACCGGGGTCGTGCTGGGTGGGTCGATCGTCGGGCGCCACGCCGCCGAGCTGATCTCGGTGCTGGCGCTCGCGGTGACCGCCGGCCTGCGCGTCGCGGACCTCGAGGAGACCGTCCTGGTCCACCCGGCGCTCGCCGAGGCGATCGCCGAAGCCGCCGAGTGACCGAGACGGCGAGCGAACCCGTCCGCCCGGACGGCGATGTGCCGGCCCCATGGGCGCCGCCCGCGGTGGTCCCCGAGCCTTCCGAGCACCCACCGGTGCCGCCCCCGCCGCCTCCACCGCCACCCACGCCTGTTCCGGGGGCCGGGCCGGGTGCTCCGCCCGGTGCGCCACCCGACCCCTGGCCCGCCTCCGGGTTGCCGAGCCGCGACGAGCTCCGCGCGGCCCTCGGGCCGCCGCCGGTCGACGAGGCGGGCTACCCGCGGTTCGGGCCGGGATCGCTCCCGCCGCTCGGTCGACGGGCGCTCGCGCGCAGCATCGACGTCGGGCTGGTCCTCGCGCCGTTCGTGGTCGCGGCATTCGTCTGGTGGGCCCACTTGGACGCGGCCGGCCGCGCCACGGTGGACGCGTTGCCGTTCTGGGCGTACGGCGGCGTGCGGCTGCTCTCGATCGTGTACGAGACCATCGCCGTCGCGGCCACCGGGTCCACCCTCGGCAAGGTCATCTGCGGACTCCGCGTGGAGGACGCCTTCGGGAAGAAGCCGGCGTTGCACCGGGCAGCGCTGCGCATCGCGTTGCCCGATGGGGTGAGCCTGGTGCCGGTCTTCGGCGTGGCCATCGCCGGAGTCGGGTACCTCACCGCGATCCGTGACCCTCAGGGGCGCCACGTCTACGACCGGGCTGCCGGGACGGTCGTGGTGCGCGCCCGCTGACCCCGAAGCGGCGCGAGCCGGTCGGTAGGATCGTGCGGTGCCGCACGCGCCATTTCGCTTCACGTTGCAGGCATCGAGGTGTCGTTCGGTGGCCGAGGTGCGACAGGTCGCCCGCAAGGCGGAGGACCTCGGCTACGCGGGACTGACCATCGCCGACCACTTCGATGCCCAGGTCGGACCGCTCACCGCGCTCGCGGCCGCTGCCGGGGTCACCACCACCTTGGGGCTCGGCACCCTGGTCCTGGCGAACGACTACCGCCACCCGGTGGTGCTCGCCAAGGAGATCGCGTCGCTCGACCAGCTCTGCGAGGGGCGCCTCACCTTCGGCCTCGGCGCGGGGTGGGACGTGGGCGACTACGAGCGGGCCGGCCTGGCCATGGACCGGGCGGGGGTGCGGATCGCCCGACTCGAAGAGGCCCTCGACCTCTTCGCGCAGCTCTTCTCCGGCCGCGAGGTGCACCACGACGGCGAGCACTACCGGGTGCACGGCATCGTGGGCTCCCCGGTGCCGGTGCAACAGCCGATGCCGCGGCTCCTGCTCGGCGGCGGCGGACCGCGCATGCTGCGCCTCGCGGCGGCGCGCGCCGATGTCGTCGCCATGAACGTGAACCTGGCCGGTGGGCGCCTCGACGCCACCGTCGGACCTGACGCGACCCGCGGCGCGCACCGACGACAAGGTGCGCTGGATCGACGAGGCGTCTGCGGGGCGCGCCACGCCGCCGGTCCGTCAGGTGCGGCTGCACCTGGCCGCGGTCACCGAGGACGTCCAGGGCATGGCCGACCTGTTCGCCGCCGGGCTCGGGCTGACCCCCGAGCAGGCCGTCGAGTCGCCGTTCCAGGCGGTCGGCACGGTCGACGCCATCGTCGAAACGCTCCAGGCGCGACGGGAACGTTGGGGTTTCAGCGACATCGGGTTGTCCGCCGGGGCGATCGACGAGCTCGCCCCGGTCGTGGCCCGGCTGGCCGGTCGGTGAGCGACCTCGCCGCGCCGACCAGTTCGGCCGACCCGCCACCGCTCGACGACGGCGACGCCGCGTCCACGGCCCGGTGGACGATTCGCGGCATGGGCCTCGGGTCCGTGGCCACGTGGGTGGCCTGCGGTTTGATCTTCGCCCGGGTCCTGTACCTCTCGATCACCCAGGACTTCCGTCGCCAGATCCTGGTGGCGGACCAGTCGTCCTTCCTCGCCATGGCGTCGAGCATCGCCAACGACCACGATCTCTGGATCGGGTCGAGCGACATCGCCCGCTGGCCCACGCTGGGCTGGACCGGCGCCCCGCTCGGGCTCTTCTTCCAGGTGACCGATCACGCACCGGCCTACGCGAAGCCGTACGGCTATCCGCTGTTGCTGGGCGCCGTGATGAAGGTGGTGGGCGTCGGCCACGCGGTGGCGGTGACCAACACGCTGCTCTACGTGCTGGCCTCGACGGCGGTGCTCCTCCTGGTCCACAAACGCACGTCGTGGACGGTGGCAGCGGTGGTGACGACCGCCCTCATGGGGGTGTCGAACGTCTTCTTCTACGTCTTCCCCGTCGGCGTCGAGATGTTCATGGCGTGCCTGGTGGCGTGGTTCTTCCTGGCCGCCTGGAACGCCGCGGAGGGCCGGATCGCGTGGGCGATGTTCGCGCTCGTCCTGGCTGCCGCGCTCATCTCCGAGAAGCAGCCCGTGCTCGTCGCCATCGCACCGATGATCGTGCTGGTCGTCGCCCGTCAACGCGGTTGGCTGCGCAGGGTCGGGGTGGTCGCAACGGGCGCTGCCGCCTACGTCGTCGCGGTGCTGCCGTACCTGCACTACTCGGGCTGGCGGACGATCACACCGTACGGCGGCGTCCGCTACTTCAGCTATGGAGGTGGCGTCGACCCGGCGACTGCGAAGCGGTCGCTGTCCGACAGCGTGACGAGCTGGTCGTACGTGCGGGAGCACGCGTTCAGCCATCCGGGTGAGAAGTGGACCGCGACGCTCTACACCCTGTTCGGTCAGCACATCGGGCTGCTGGTCTGGCTGCCCCTGGCGGTCTTCGTGCTCGTGCTCGCACTGCTCCGGCCGCGCGGCGTGCGCCCCTACGGCATCGCCGCGCTCGCCGGCCTTGTCGGCTATCTGGCTTTCTACATCGTGCTCTTCCCCCACAACACCTACGGGGCCTCGCAATCGGTCGGCAACCGGTACTTCGTGCAGATCTCGCCGATCGTGGCGGCGGTCGTGGCGGGCACCGCGATCAAGGCTCGGCACCTGGTGGTCGCGAGCGTCGCGTCGATGGCGATGGTGTTGGTGTTGGTGTGGCCGCAATACGTCGAGTCGCCGCGAGACTCGCTGGTGCACATCGAGCGCCGCAGCGGACCGCAGCAGTGGTTCATGTGGGAGTCCGACGTGGACGGCAACCTGGCCTTCACCGCCACCCCGATTCCCGACGCGCAGCGGCCGCTCGCCGAACTGCGGCAGCGCCGAGCACCAACCGACACGACAACCACCGACACGACGACAACCACCACGACGACCACCACGATCGGCGGATCGTGAATCATGCCACCCTCCACTTCCCCGGAGGGCCTGCCGATGATCCTGGATGCGCCGAAACAGGTCCTCGAAGAGTTCGCAGGTGACGTTGGGTGCCGGCCTCAATCGGGGCTTCGCCGTCATGGCGGTGGCGGTCTTCAGCGCGATCGTCGCGTTGCCCGCATCCGGTTCGCAGGTGGCCGCGACGTCGTCGGTCAACGCCTCGCCGGCGCAGGTCTGGACCAACCGCATCCCCTACGGGTCGTACCCGCCATCGGGGACCTACCCGCTGTTCCCGACGTCGTCGCCGGCGGTCGGTGACGTCACCGGGGACGGTCAGCTCGACGTCGTCATGGGCGGGATGGACGGGCGGCTCCGCGTCTACTCCGCCTCGACGGGGGCCCTCGAGGCCACCACGATCCTCGACGGTCCCATTCAGTCGTCTCCGGTGCTCGTGGACCTGTACGGCCGGGGTCGCCCGCAGGTGCTCATCTCGACCGCGTCGACCTCAACAGGGCACACCTCGACGGTGCGGGTCCTGCTGTACACCGGCTCGACCGCCACGCAGCTCTTCCGCCAGACCTCGACCCACGGCCTCGACTCGCCGATCTCCAACCACATGCAGCCGTTCCTGGCGACCCCGACCTATGGGGACATCGACGGCGATGGCTCGCCGGAGATCGTGGCCGTCAACCTCGACCAGCACCTCTACGCCTGGCACCTCGACGGACGCCAGGTGTTCGCGCCGAAGTTCCTCTACGACACGCTCTTCTCGTCTCCCGTGGTGGTGGACTGGAACCACGACGGCAAGGGAGAGATCGTCTTCGGCGCCGACTCGGGCAACTACCCGCCCTTCCCCGACGCCAAGGGCATCCTCTGGTCGATCGACGGGCACGGCAGCCCGAGTCCCGGCTACCCCATCAAGATCTCCGACCAGGTGATCTGGGCCGCCCCGACCGTGACCGACCTCAACGGCGACGGCAACTGGGACGTGGTGTTCGGCACCGGCATGAACTACAGCGGCGACGGGGGCTCACGGGTGTTCGCCTACGACCTCGCCCACCGCACCCCCCTGCCCGGCTTCCCGGCGGCGACCGCGGGCCGCACCTACAGCACTCCGGCGGTGGTCGACCTCAACGGCAGCGGGGCGAAGGAGGTGCTCATCGGCACCGGACGCGGTTGGCTGTACGCCTTCGACGCCTCCGGGCACCGCCTCTGGCGGCAGTGCACCACCCGGTTCTCGCCATGCACCGAGAACGGCGCCTCGGGCGTCACCTTCCTCCAGGTCAACCCCGCCGTGGCGGACATCGACAACGACGGCCGGCTCGAGGTGGTGGTCAGCTCGGAGAAGGACCTCAAGGTGTACGACGCGGCGACCGGCACGCCGGAGAACTTCACCGCGACCTCGACGGCGCGCGAACGGGCCGGTGACCGTGACCGGCGCGTACACCAACGCGGCGACGCCTTCCATCGCCCAGGTGGACGGCCACGCCAGGATCTTCCTCGACGGTCTGGAGCAGGTCGGTTCGCCGTTCCGGCCCAAGGTCGGCGACAACGGGTTCCTCCAGGCGTGGCAGACCGACCAGCCCCTCGGCGCCGCCCCCTGGCCGACCGACAAGGGCTCGTTCGCTCGGCGTGGGATCGTCGGGACCGCCGTCGACACGGTGCCGCTCCTGCGAAGCTTCGTCGCGGCGACGCGGCGTGACTTCCTCCAACGCGACGCCACCGCGGCCGAGCTCGAGCAGTACTCGCGCGCCATCGCCGACGGCGTCCAGTCGCGGCCCACGTACCTGCGTTCACTGGTCACCTCCGACGCCTGGCTCACCGCGCTGCTCACGACCTTCTACTCCCAGACCCTGGGTCGGCAGCCCGATCAGGCGGGGCTCACCTACTGGCAGGCGATGCTGCGCAGCGGCCACCTCACCGTCGCACAGGTCGCCGCCCGGTTCTACGCCTCACCGGAGTACTTCAGCGGCATCGGTGGCGGGACGACGCGCAGCTGGGTCACGAACCTCTATTCGGCGCTGTTGCACCGCACCCCTGACGCCGCGGGCCTCCAGTACTGGGCGAAGCTCGCCGCGACGCGCGGACGCACCACCGTCGCCTCGACCTTCTACCAGTCGGACGAGTCGAGTCGGACGCGCGTGAAGGGTCTCTACGCCTCGTTGCTCGGGCGCGGCCCCGACGCCTCCGGCCTCACCTACTGGGCCGGGATCATCCCCGATCACGGCGACCTCTCGCTGGCGCTGCTGCTCGCCTCCAGCAAGGAGTACGCGGCGCGGGCGGTGAGCCGCTTCCCGGGCGTCTGACCGGTCGGTCACCCGGGCCGGCGCCACCTGGTCGGTACGCTCGCGTCGACCCGCGCCCGTGCGGCTGACACCAGGAGGTCCCCATCCGTCCCCGTCGACCCGAGCGTCCCGCTGACGATGCCTGGATCGACCGGTTGCCGGTGGTCTTCGGCCTGCTCGGTGCGGCAGCGACGCTCGTTGTGCTCTTCCTGCCCAGGGCCATCGGACTGGCCGACAACGGGGACGAGGTGCGGCTCGCGTGCCACCTCGGCCTGACTCCCGACTACCACTGGGGTCAGCACCAGTACGGGACCAGCGCGAACTTCATCTACGTGCACGGCACCCCACCGCAGGGGCTCGTGTGCGGGGCGCGGTCCTCGGCGGTGCTGCCGTTGCGTGCCGCGGCGGTGATCAGCCGCCTGCTTCCCGGCCACCACCCCCTCGACGTCCGCGTGCTCGGTGTGGGCTACGCGCTGCTGCTCGGCGTCGCGCTGGGGTTGCTGGTCGCGGGGCTCCCCGCGGGCGCATGCTGCGCTGCGCGTCGGGCGTCGCGTTGGTCGCGGTGTTCGCCGACGTGGGGTTCGTGTCCTTCTTCTCGACCGGCTACAGCGAGCCGCTCGGCTTCGTGGGGCTGCTCGCCTCGGTGGGGCTGGTCATGCTCGGTTGGCGGCGTCCCGGAGCGGTGGGGATCGGCTGGCTCGCCGCCACCACCGTCGTGATGGCGCTGACCGTGCTGGCAAAGCCCCAGTACGGGCTGCTCGCGGTGCCCTTCGCGCTGGCGGTGGGCGCGACGAGGTGGCGGGGCGGGTCGCGGTTGACGGGGCGCGCGGTGCCCGTGGCATGCGCGGTGGTCGCGCTGGCGTCGGGCGCGCTGTCGGTGCGCTCGACCCCTGTGCAGTTCCAGCGGGCGAACCGCTACAACGCGTTCTTCACCGAACTGCTCGGGCACTCTCCCGATCCGTCCGGCGACGTCCGGGCCTTCGGGTTGCCCCAGTCGCTGGCCGCCTACGCAGGTACGACCTCGTTCACCAGCCCCAACGCCACCACCTCGCCGGCGTTCGAGCAGTTCCCGGCGAAGGTCACGTACCCCACGTTGCTGGCCTTCTACGCGTGGCACCCGGCGCGGGCGTGGCGTCTGTACGCCCGCGGCGCGCGCGCCGGCGCCGACCCGCGGGCGGTGCCGCTCGGGATGTTCCCCTACGACCCCGCCCACCCGGAACGTCGAAGGACCTGCCGTTGGTGCGCGGCCTCGGTGATCGGGCGTTGGTCCGCTCCCGCCCTGCCCATCGGCGGGGGAGTGGCGTGGCTCGGGCTGCTGGTCCTGGGAGCCGTCGAGCTGCGCGGCGGGCGTGACGCTCGGCGCGGGCTCGCGGCGGGCGTGCTGGTCGCGGCGGGCGCCGCTGCGCTGCTCTTCGCGACGGCGGTGCTCGGCGACGGCGTCGAACTGGTCAAGCACCTGCTGCTGGCGGATGCGGCGTTCGCGCTGATGATCGTCCTGGGTGGCACGCTGGCCGCGGTTCGGATCACCGAGCGATGGGGCTCACGAAGAGGCGCTCACCTCGGCGCCGAGCGCGCGGTCGTCGGGGTGGACCGCGACCTTGCGTGAGAGGCGCTTTCCCAGCTTCTGGAAGGGCCTCTCTATCAGGTGGTAGGTGCAGGCGGCGGCGAGGAACGACCCGATGACCCAGCGCGCGTAGGTGACCGAGCGGGTGCCCGCCCAGGGGATCGAGAACAGGACCAGCGGGTGGACCAGGTAGAGCGAGTAGCTGATCCGGCCGACGTAGGTGACCGGCCGGGGGAAGCGCAGGTTGCGTGCCGCCAGCGCAGCGGCGAAGGTCGCGTAGGCGGCCAGGAAGGTCAGCGACTCTGCGTGCCAGTTGATCTGGGCACCCGTCGCCGGGTCCCTGTAGGGCGTCAGGTTGGTCAGGAACGCGAGCACGATCAGGGCCATCGCGGCGAGGTACACGATGACCGCCGTGCGGGTCGGGATCTGCTCGTGGAGCGCTCGGTGCACGACGGTGCCCACGAACATCGTGCCGAAGAACATGAGCGACAGGAAGAGGTCTTCCGGGCGGTTGGCCACCCCGAGGACGACCACGAGCGACAGCGCGATCGCGAGTCCTCGGCTTCGCAACGTCGGAGGTACCTTCGGGAGCGCCACGAGGGCGACGGCGCCGGCGACCGCCAGTGCCATCGCCCAGTGGCGCGCCGAGAACGGCCAGAGCAGCCGGCTGGGGACGAACGTGCCCACCGCGACCGCGGCGAGCAGCAAGCCCATGGCGATCGGCACCGACCTGCGGTGGCGTCCGGTCAGGAAGAGCAGGGTCATCCCGAAGTAGAACACCATCTCGTAGGCCAGGGTCCAGGCGTTGCCCAGCGCCTGCGGTCCCGCGACGAAGTTCTGGATCATCGTCAGGTTGAGGAGCCACGACCGGGTGCCGTGCCAGTCCGCGGGCAGCCCGAAGTGGCCGAGCTGGTGCAGGATGAGCGCGCCGATGATGCACGCCCAGTAGAGGGGGAACAGGCGGAACACGCGGCCCACCCAGAAGCGTCCGATCGCGCCGTAGCGCTCGAGGGACGCGGGGATGATGAAGCCGGAGGTGATGAAGAAGAGCACCACGCCGTACTCGCCCGGGCGAAAGGTGTTGTGGTCGAACAGGATGTAGCGCAGCGACAGCGGCTCGAGGCAGTGCCCGAGCAACACCGCGGTGGCCGCGAGACCTCGGACGGCGTCGAGGAACTCGAGGCGCCCGCCACGCTTGCGGGCGTCGGGTGTCAGGGCCGCGATCTCGCTGTCCGAGACGGTCGACGTCATGGGAACAGGATCTCAGGGCTCGTCAGGCGGAGTCCGTAGAGGACCGTGAGGATGCCCATCGCGCCCGTGGAGGCGGCCAGCACCGAGGGGAACCACCGGGGCTTGGTCCACGCGCCCAACGCCGCCACGAGGGGAAACGCAGCGAAGAGGAAGCGAGGTCGGATCTGCAGGTCCGGCGCGCTGGCGAGGAGCACGAGCATCACCACCGAGTACAGCACCTCGACACCGGGTCGTCGGGTGATGCGCAGGGCCACCAGTCCGAGGACCGCCACGATGGTGCACACCCCGATGATCACCGTGCTGGGTTCGTGCAGCGGGTGGGTGACGAAGCGCCCAAGGTGGTGGGCCCAGGCCCGGCCCCAGTCGAGGTGGTGACCCCAGCCGCGCTTCTCCGCGCCGAACCAGGTCGTCCAGCTGCCGGTATGGACCCGGAGGTAGGCGAAGAACCCCACGACGCCGAGCGGCGCCAGCAACGGTGCCGCCAGCGCCCGCAGGTCGCGGCTCCGCCGGATCTCGACGGCGGCCGCCCAGGCGCACACCGGGACGAGTACCAGACCGGGCGAGCGGGCCAGCCCCGCGAGTGCCGCGGCGAGGCCGGCCCAGACCCATCGACCACGTCCGAGCAGCACCAGGCAGGCGACGGCGGCGCACACCATGGCGGCCTCGGAGTACGCGAACGAGAGCACGAACGCGCCAGGGAAGCAGCAGAAGAGTGCCGCAGAGCGCTGCGCCGCGTCCGCGCCGCCCCGGTCGCGGACCAGCAGCCACACGCCGAGCGTGGCGCCCAGACCCAGCAGCATGGACAGCAGCACGGCGTCGACGTCGATCGAGAACGGCGACACGACGTGCGCGCACCGGAGCAACAGCGGATAGAGGGGGAAGAAGGCCAACCCGTTCTGGGCCGCCGCGCCGGTGCCTGCCGAGAAGGACCCGGGCGGCACCTGGTGGGGGTAGCCGTGGAGCGCGAGGTCGAGGTACCAGTGGCCGTCCCAGGTGCTCAGCACCTGGGACAGGGTGTGCGGTCGCGTCGTCGGGTCGGCGGCCGTCGGGTCGACCCTGACGAGCGTGACGACCCACGCCGCGATCAGCGTGACGATCCGGCTTGCGGCATAGACGGCGGCGATCCCGGCGATCTCCCGCTGACGGGAACGTTCGGTCACCGTTGCCTGCTGTGAAGTTCGGGCGACCCTTCGGGTCTGCTCACTTCGGCTTCGCCATCCGGGTGTCGTCGGTCGTGCTGCTCTGCCTGGCGGCGTTGCCTGCTGTGAAGTTCGGGCGACCCTTCGGGTCTGCTCACTTCGGCTTCGCCATCCGGGTGTCGTCGGTCGTGCTGCTCTGCCTGGCGGCGGCGCAGCATGGGGGGTCAGTCGATGACGACGACGATGTCGCCGGCGCTCACCGCTTGGCCGGCCTCGACCTTGACCTCGGCGACGGTGCCGGACTTGTCGGCGGCGATGTTGTTCTCCATCTTCATGGCCTCGAGGACGCAGACGGTGGCGCCCTCGGTCACCTCGTCCCCGACTGCGACGGTCACCTTGACCACGGTGCCCTGCATGGGGGCCGCGACCTTGCCTGCGCCGCCCGCGCCGCCACCGCCACTCGAGGACGAGCGGCGAGGGCGCGGTGCCGGGGCCGCACCCGAGCTGGGCGCGACCGGGACGTCGGGCACCCACATCGAGACGGCGTAGCGGCGCCCGTTGACCTCGACGTCGACGTCGCGCTTGACCTTGGCCGGACCGTCGTCATCGCCGGTCGCCTCGATCGGCGTGCTGTCGACGCCGGCGAGGTCGAGCACGTCCTCGACCCACTTGGTCGAGTGCTTCGCCGCCGCGAAGTCCGGGTGCGCCAGGATCGCCACATCCGCAGGGATCGTGGTGGCCACCCCGGTGATGCGGAACTCGTCGAGCGCACGCAGCATGCGCCTGATGGCCGTGTCGCGGTCGGACCCCCAGACGACGAGCTTGCCGATGAGGTTGTCGTAGAACTGGCTGACCTCGTCGCCGGGCTCGTAGCCGCCATCCCAACGGATGCCGAAACCTTGTGGCGGCACCAGCTCGCCGATGCGTCCGGGCGAGGGGATGAACTTGCCGCCGGCCGGATTCTCGGCGTTGACCCGCACCTCGATGGCGTGGCCGCGGTTGTCGATCTCGTCCTGCGTGAAGCTGAGCGGCTCGCCGGATGCGACCCGGAGCTGCTCGCGGACCAGGTCGATGCCGGACACCAGCTCCGTGATCGGGTGCTCGACCTGGAGCCGGGTGTTCATCTCGAGGAAGAAGAAGTCGTCGTCCTGGAAGAGGAACTCGACGGTGCCGGCGTTGACGTAGCCGCACGCCTTCGCGACCTGGACCGCCGCCGCGCCCATGGCCTGGCGCACCTCCTCGGGGAACGCCGGGGCCGGGGCCTCCTCGACGAGCTTCTGGTGGCGGCGTTGCGACGAGCAGTCGCGCTCGCCGATCCAGACGCAGTTGCCGTGGGTGTCGGCGACGATCTGCATCTCGACGTGACGAGGCCAGGTGAGGTACCGCTCGACGTAGCACTCGTCGCGCCCGAAGCCCTTGAGCGCCTCCGACTGCGCGGAGGCGAAGGCCTCGGCGGCGTCGTCCGCGCTGCGCACGACGCGCATGCCCCGTCCGCCGCCGCCGTACGCGGCCTTGATGGCGACCGGCCAGCCGTGCTCCTCACCGAACGCCACCACCTCGTCGGCAGCGGTCAGGAACTCTGTGGTGCCGGGCACGCCCTGGACGCCGGCCTTCTGCGCGGCGATCCGGCTCGAGACCTTGTCACCCATGACCTCGATCGCCTCGGGTGGCGGTCCGATGAAGGTCACGCCTTCGGCGGTGATGGCTCGGGCGAACTCGGTGTTCTCCGAGAAGAAGCCGTACCCGGGGTGGACGCCGTCCGCCCCGCACCGCTTGATGACGTCGAGGATCTTGGCGGTGTCGAGGTACGACTCCGCCGCCGTCTGACCCCCCAGCGAGTACGCCTCGTCGGCCAGCCGGACATGCAGCGCGTCCCGGTCCAGGTCCGAGTAGACGGCGACAGAGGCGACCCCCATCTCCTTGCAGGCCCGGATGACCCGGACGGCGATCTCTCCACGGTTTGCGATCAGCACCTTTTTGAGCACGGCATATGGTGGCCGCTCAACGGGGGTCGATGCCAGATCTCGAATCGAGGAGCCACGCAGATGAGTGACGACGGACCGTCCGAGAAGCCCCGCCGACCGGGGGCTCGCCGTCGTTTCACCGACATCCGCCGGGTGGAGCGCACAGGTTCGACGAACGCCGACGTGCTCGAGCTGGGTCGGGCGGGCGAGCCGGAAGGAGTCGTGGTCGTCGCGGAGTCCCAGTCGGCGGGCCGGGGCCGCCACGGACGCACCTGGGTGGCCCCTCCACGCTCGTCGATGCTGCTCTCCGCGCTGTTGCGTCCCCCCGCCGCCGACGCACCCCTGGTGACCGCCGTGATGGCGCTCGCCGCCTCCGAAGCGGTTGCCGGCTTCGGCGGCGAGGGCGTGGGGATCAAGTGGCCGAACGACCTGGTGATCGACGAGCCGGCGGGGGTGCGCAAGCTCGCGGGGGTGCTGGCGGAGGCGGACTGGCCGGCGGGAACGACCGCATCCGACGGGTACCGCGCGCCACGCGTCGCCGAACGGTTGCTCGTGGTCGCCGGCATCGGTCTCAACGTGGTCACACCCGCCGACCTTCCGCCCGACCTCGCAGGTCGGGCGATCGCACTCGACGAGGTCGTCGGACGCGAAGTGGCCACCGATGCGGTCGTCGAGGCGTTCCTGGACGGGCTCGACCACTGGTACGACGCGCTGCTGACCGACCGTGACGAGGTCCTGCAGGCCTGGCGCTCGCGGTGCGTGACGCTCGGTGTCGCGGTCCGGGTCGACCTCGGCGCCGACGACCTCGAGGGAACCGCGGTCGACCTCGACGACCAGGGTCGTCTCGTGGTCCGGACGCTGGCCGGCCCGACCCGCGCCGTCGCGGCGGGCGACGTGGTCCACCTCCGCCGCCCGAACGCGCCCTGACCGCTCCTCGTCGGCCGGACCAGGTCACCTACGCTCGGCCCATGATCGAGTTCACCGCTGAGCAGGAGGCGTACCGCCAGGTGGTGCGCGAGTTCGCCCAAGCCGAGATCGCGCCCTACGCCGAGGCGTGGGACCGCGACCACACCTTCCCGGTCGACACCGTCCGGGCCATGGGCGACCTGGGGCTGTTCGGGCTGCCGTTCCCCGAGGAGTACGGCGGCAGCGGCTCGGACTTCACGACCCTGTGCCTCGCCCTCGAGGAGCTGGGTCGCTTCGACCAGTCGATGGCCATCACCGTGGAGGCGGGGGTCGGGCTCGGCGCCAACCCGATCTACCAGTTCGGCACCGAGGCCCAGCGCCAGGAGTGGCTGCCGGATCTCTGTGCCGGGCGGGCCATCGGCGGCTTCGGGCTGACCGAGCCGGAAGCGGGCAGCGACGCCGGTGGCACCCGCACACGGGCGCGGCTCGACGCGGGGACCGGCGAGTGGGTCGTCGACGGCGCCAAAGCCTTCATCACGAACTCCGGCACATCGATGACCTCGATCGTCACCGTCACCGCGCGCACCGACGACCCGTCCGCAGCGGCTCCCGGGGCCAAGCCGGAGATCAGCGCGATCGTCATCCCGGCGGGTACGCCGGGCTTCACCGTTGCCCCGCCATATCGCAAGATGGGTTGGCACGCGTCGGACACCCACGAGCTGGCCTTCGCCGACTGCCGGGTGCCCGAGACCAACCTCCTGGGCGAGCGGGGCCGGGGGTTCGCCCAGTTCCTCTCGATCCTCGACGACGGCCGGATCGCCATCGCGGCGCTCGCGGTCGGGGTCATCCAGTGCTGCCTCGACGAGTCCGTCGCCCACGCCAAGTCCCGCAACGCGTTCGGACGGCCGATCGGCTCCTACCAGGCGATCTCGTTCAAGTGCGCCGATCTGGCCGTGCTCGCCCAGACCGCCCGGCTCGCGACCTACCACGCGGCGGCCCTCAAGGACGCGGGCAAGCCCTTCAAGCACGAGGCTGCGCTGGCCAAGCTCGTGGCGACCGAGGCGGCGGTGACCGCCACCCGTGAGGCAACGCAGATCTTCGGCGGCTACGGGTTCATGGACGAGACCCTCGTCGCCCGCCAGTACCGGGACGCCAAGATCCTCGAGATCGGTGAGGGCACGAGCGAGGTGCAACGCATGCTCATCGCCCGCTCGCTGGGATTGGGATGACCGAGCGGTAGCCTCGTCCGGATGGCATCGCGCTCGGGAAGGGGTCGGCGCAGCTGGCCCCAGCGGTTGATCATCACGGGAAACGTGATCGTCATCGGGATCGCGCTGATCATCGCGGCCGGGCTCGGGTACGCCAACACCAAGCTGGCCGACGTGCAGCGCCTGGCGCTGTCGGGCGCGCTGACCCAGCCGGATGCGGCCCCCGGTGCGCCGCAGAACTTCCTGATCGTGGGCACCGACAGCGACCTCGGGCTCTCCTCGAACGACCCCGCGCTGCAGGGGCGCGGCAACGTGACCGGTGCGCGCAGCGACACGATCATGATCCTCCACGTCGACCCCAAGACCCGGTCGGCGTCGCTGCTGTCGCTGCCGCGCGACCTCTGGGTGGAGATCGCCGGCCAGGGCATCCACCAGAAGATCAACTCGGCGATCGGGCTCGGCGGCGAAGGGACGGCCGGGCCCGAGACGCTGATCGCCACGATCCAGCAGAACTTCGACATCCCGATCAACCACTACGTCGAGATCGACTTCGCCGCGTTCGAGGGGCTCATCAAGGCGGTGGGCGGCATCCCGATCTACTTCAACACCGGCATCCGTGACTACGACCCGCAGATCAACGGTCCGCACACGGTCATCAACGTGCCCGGGCCCGGTTGCTACACCCTGAACCCCACCGAGGCGCTGGCGTACGCGAGGAGTCGCCACCTGCAGTACCAGCAGGTCCCCGGTGACACCTCGACCTGGACCAGCGACGGGGGCAACGACTTCGGGCGCATCGCCCGCCAGCAGGACTTCGTGCGGCGCGTGCTCAAGCGGGCGATCGCCAAGGGCGTGCGCGACCCGCTGGTCATGAACGAGCTGGTGAACACCGGGATCAAGTCGGTCAGGATCGATACGGGGCTGAGCGCAGGCGACGTGCTCTCGCTGGGGCGCCGCTTTCGGTCGTTCGACCCGAACGCGCTGAAGACGATCCAGCTCCCGTCCTACGCCACGTACATCGGGGATGCATCGGTGGTCCTGCCCAAGCTTCCCGAGGCCGAGTCGGTGCTGGCGCGGTTCCGCAACGTGGCGGCCAACGCCGCCGACCCGGTCCGATCGGTCGAGGTGGAGGTGCGCAACGGGACCGGTCGCTACAACGAGGCCACGAAGGTCACCGACGCGCTCGACAAGGTCGGGTTCTCGACCGGAACGCCCTCCGACGAGCTGGGCGTCACGGGCGCCGCGTCGATCATCCGCTACCACGCCGGTCAGGAGGCGCAGGCCCGACTGCTGGCCCGCCACCTCGACTCCGAGGTGACCTTCCAGCTCCTCGACGACTCGTCCTCGACGGACGGGTCGTACGGCTCGAACGGGTCGACGGGCGCTGCGCTCACCGGGAACACCCCGCTGCAGCTCGTCACGGGCACCTCCTACGCCGGTGTGCTCGCCACGCCCAAGGCCGCGTCAGCCGTGCCGGGACCGACGTCGACCACCACGACCAGCACCACGACGTCGACACCTCCCGACGGCGCCTCGTCGACCACCGGTACCGCTTCGACGTCCACGACGTCCACGGTGCCCGGCTACGTGCCCGGCCCCGCCCCGGCCGGCAAGTCCTGCGGCTGACGCACCGCCTCGGCGGTCCCGGCCCTCCGCCCGGTCAGCGGGGGCCGCGGAGGAGCCGACCGGGGAGCTCGCCCGTCGGCTCGTCGTCGGCAACCGTCTGGACGCCGTGCACGAAGGTCGCCGCGTAGCCGCGGCCACGTTGGACGAGCCGTCGACCGCCGGCCGGGAAGTCGAACGCCATGCGCGGCACGTCGAAGCCCAGTGCCTCGAAGTCGATGACGTTGAGGTCGGCCCGCTTGCCGGGCGCCACCACCCCACGGTCGCCGAGTCCGTAGAGCCCGGCGGTCGCGCTGGTCTGTCGTCGCACCACGTCCTCCAGGGGCAGTCTCGGCCCACGCGAGCGGTCGCGGGCCCAGTGGGTCAGCATGAACGTGGGCATCCCGCCGTCGCAGATCGCGCCACAGTGAGCGCCGGCGTCGGACAGCCCGTTGCGGGTGCGTTGGTGCTGCAGCGCCTCGTAGGTCATCGACAGGTCGCCGTACGCGTAGTTGAAGAACGGCGCGTAGACCATGCCGTGCCCGTCTGCGGACGTCAGCTGGTCGACCAGGAGCTCCATGGGCGGGACGCCGCGCCGCTCGGCCAGGGCAGCGATCGACGACTCGCTCGACGGCTCGTAGTCGATGTCGGCGCCCTCGACCAGCCACATGCGGTCGAGCTTGTTCAGCACGACGCGGGCGAAGAGGCCGCCGTCGTCGGGGACCTCGTTGATGAGCCGTGACCGCCGCTCTGGCGTGCGCAGCGCGGCCAGCCGTTCCGGCATGGCAAGGTCCGCGACCTCGACGTACGCAGGGTGGAACAGCAGCGGGTGCACGCTGCCGTGCAGGCAGTAGAGGATTCCGATCGACCGCCCGGCCACCTGCGCGTAGATCGGGAGCCCGTCCGCGGCGGCTTCGTCGAGCAGCTCGAGGACGTCGCGCCACACGTCCGGGGCGTCGTCGGGCTGATTGACGTTCACGCTGATGGTCCGACCGGTGCGAGCGGCGAACGCGCGCATCCACGGCCACTCGTCGACCGGCAGCCGCGCGTGGTCGGGGGCGAACTGGAACACGCCGTACCCGACCTCGGCCATGGCGTCGCCGATCGCCAGCAGCTCCTCGGCGTCGGCGTCGGTGCCGGGCACGAGCTCGCCGTGCGCCGAGCGGTGCAACGGGGTGCGGCTCGTCGAGAACCCCAGCGCGCCGGCCCGCAGGGCCTCGCCGACGAGGCGCGCCATCTCGGACCGGTCGGCCGCCGTGGCGGGCTCGTTGGCCGCGCCGCGGTCGCCCATGACGTACGCGCGCAGCGGGCCGTGCGCGATCTGCGCGCCCAGGTCGATCATGTGGGGCTGTGACTCGAGCGCGTCGAGGTACTCGGGGAACGTCGTCCAGTCCCAGGTGATCCCTTCGGTCATGGCGGAGCCGGGGATGTCCTCGACGCCCTCCATGAGGTCGATCAGCCAGGCGTGCCGATCGGGCGCCGCCGGCGCGAACCCCACCCCGCAGTTGCCCATCACCACGGTGGTGACCCCGTGCCAGGAGCTGGGGGTGAGGGCCGGGTCCCACGTCGCCTGGGCGTCGTAGTGGGTGTGGACGTCGACGAACCCGGGGGTCACGAGTCGGCCGTCGGCATCGAGCACGCGGCGTGCGTGGGCGGTGGAGCCCCGCCCGGCGTCGAGGATCGCGGTGATGACGCCGTCGTCGATCTCGAGGTCGGCGCGACGCGCCGGTGCGCCGGTGCCGTCCACGAGGTGTGCGTTGCTCACGAGCAGTTGGACCATGCCCTCAGTCCACCACATGGCCCCGGTGCTGTCGCCAGGTGACCGGACGCACGACCGCAGGTCGATCCTCCGCCACGCTCTAAGGTCGCGGGAACTATGAGCAGAGCAATCGCCGTCGTCGGTACGGGCTACGTCGGACTCACCACCGGGACCTGCCTGTCCCACCTGGGCAACCGGGTCACCTGCGTGGACATCGACCCCGAGAAGGTCGAGCGGCTCGCGCGTGGCGACGTCCCGATCCTCGAGGCCGGGCTCGACGACCTGGTGGCCGAGGGCATCGAGACGGGCCGACTCACCTTCACGACCGACTCGGTTGCCGCGGTGCGCGACGCCGAGTTCGTGTTCCTGTGCGTGCCCACGCCGCAGGGCGGGGACGGTGCCGCTGACCTGAGCTACGTGCGGGCCGCGGCGCACACCATCGGGCCGCACCTGATGCCCGGAGCGGTCGTCATCAACAAGTCGACCGTGCCGGTCGGCTCCGCCGGCGTCGTCGGTGAGGTCATCGGGCGTGGCGACGTCGCCGTGGTGTCCAACCCGGAGTTCCTCCGCGAGGGCACCGCGGTGAACGACTTCCTCAAGCCCGATCGCGTCGTGATCGGCTGCGACGACCAGTCCGCGGCCGTGCGCCTCTCGGAGCTCTACACGGACCTCGGCGCGCCGGTGCTGGTTACCGACGCGGCGTCAGCCGAGATGATCAAGTACGCCTCGAACGCCTTCCTGGCCACCAAGATCTCCTTCGTGAACGCGGTCGCGGCGGTGTGTGAAGCGGTCGGCGCAGATGTCAACGACGTCACGCTCGGCATGGGCTACGACAAGCGCATCGGATCCCAGTTCCTTCGTCCGGGCCCGGGCTGGGGCGGTTCGTGCTTCCCCAAGGACTCCCACGCGCTCATCAACATCGCAGAGCGGTTCGGGTACGACTTCGAGCTGCTCAAGGGCGTCGTGGCGGTCAACGAGGACCAGTTCGCCCGTGTGGCCGACAAGGTCGCCACGCTCGCCGGGGGATCGGTCGACGGGAAGACGATCGCGGTGTGGGGGCTCACCTTCAAGGCGCTCACCGACGACCTGCGCGACTCCCCGGCGTTGCGCATCATCGAGCTCCTCGTCGAGCGCGGCGCCCGCGTGCAGGCGTTCGATCCGGCGATCACGGAGGCACCGACGCCCGACATCGTCCTCGCCAGCGATGCGTACGCCGCCTGTGAAGGCGCCGACGTGGTCGCATTGCTCACCGAGTGGGACGAGTTCCGGTGGCTCGACTTCGACAAGGTCGGAGACCTCCTGGCCACGCGCGCCGTGGTCGATGCCCGCAACCTCCTCGATCGGGAGGCGCTGCGACGCAAGGGCTTCACGGTGGCCGGCATCGGTCGGAGCTGACCCGCCCATGGCACGGATCGTGGTCACCGGCGGCGCCGGGTTCCTCGGTTCGCACCTGTGCCGCGCGCTGCTCGATCGTGGCGACGAGGTCGTGTGCCTCGACAACCTGGTGACGGGAACGGTCGACAACATCTCGGAGCTGTTCGGCCGGTCGGGGTTCACCTTCATCGTGCAGGACGTCTCCAGCTACGTCTGGGTGCCGGACACGGTCGACGCGGTGCTCCACTTCGCGAGTCCCGCGTCGCCGCGCGACTACCTGGACCTCCCCATCCAGACCCTCAAGGTCGGGTCGCTGGGTACCCACAACACCCTGGGGTTGGCCAAGGCCAAGCGGGCCCGCTACCTGCTGGCCTCCACCAGCGAGATCTACGGCGACCCGCAGGAGCACCCGCAGAACGAGTCGTACTGGGGCCATGTGAACCCGATCGGCCCACGCGGGGTCTACGACGAGGCCAAGCGGTTCGCCGAGGCGATGACGATGGCCTACCACCGCACGCACGACCTGGACGTGCGCATCGCCCGCATCTTCAACACCTACGGCCCGCGCATGCGCCCGGACGACGGCCGGGTCGTCTCCACCTTCGTCACGAGCGCGCTGCGGGGCGACCCGCTGAAGCTGCACGGCGACGGCACCCAGACGCGCAGCTTCTGCTACGTGGACGACACGGTCGCCGGTCTGCTGGCGCTGCTCGACGCGACCTACGTCGGGCCGGTCAACATCGGGTCCACCGACGAGTACACGGTGACCCAGTTGGCCGAGTCCGTTCTGCAGGTGACGGGCTCAACCTCGGAGCTGATGAGCGACGAGCTGCCGGTGGACGACCCCTCGCGGCGGCGGCCCGACATCGAGCTGGCTGCCCGGGTGCTCGGGTGGCGGCCGGTCGTGTCGCTCGAGGACGGTCTCGCACGGACCGCCGCCTGGTTCGAGTCGGGTCGCGCACGGCTCGACGCCGATCAGCCGAACTGACCGCGCACGCGGTCGGGCCCTACAGACACGTTCAGTGTGAGCGGGACTCTGCTGCCGCGCGGTGTCCCAGGTACCACTCGACGGTGTTGGCCAGGCCGACGGGGAACTCGGTGGAGGCCGTGAAGCCGAACTTGTCGGCCGCGCGCGACGCGTCGACGCGTCGCCGTGGTTGGCCGTCGGGCTTGCTGTCGTCCCACCGGACCGTGCCGCCGAACTCGGTCGCCTGGACGACGTGGTCGACCAGTTCTCTGATCGGCATCTCCCGGTTGGCGCCCAGGTTGACCGGCTCTGCTCCGTCGTAGCGCTCGGCGGCCAGCACGATGCCCTCAGCGGCGTCGTCGACGTACAGGAACTCCCGACTCGCCGCGCCGGTGCCCCACACCTCGATCTCGTCCGCGCCCGCCTCCACGGCGTCGACGCACTTCTTGATCAGCGCCGGGATCACATGGGAGACACCCGGGTGGAACTTGTCGCCGGGCCCGTAGAGGTTGGTGGGCATGAGGTAGATGCCGTTCTGGCCGAACTGCGCCCGGTTGGACTGGAGTTGCACGAGCTGGGCGAGCTTCGCGATGCCGTAGGGCGCGTTGGTCTCTTCCGGGTACCCGGTCCAGAGCGAGTCCTCGGAGAACGGGACCGGTGTGAACTTCGGGTACGAGCAGATGGTGCCCACAACGACCGTCTTGTCGGTGCCGCGCTTGAGGGCCTCGTCGATCACGTAGGTGCCCATGAGCAGGTTGTCGAGGTAGAGCTCGGACGGGTGGAGCTGGTTCGCGCCGATGCCGCCCACGCGCGCCGCCAGGTGGATGACCAGCTCCGGCGTGGTGTCGCCGAAGAGCGCGGCGGTTGCCGCACGGTCGCGTAGGTCGTACTCGGCGCTGGTCGGCGCGATGATCGTGTCGGCGCCGACCAGGGCAAGGCGCGCGAGCACCGCTTGGCCGAGGAAACCCCCACCTCCCGTCACGAGGACACGGCGGCCTTCCCAGAACGTCGACATGGCAGCTGATGGTACCGGAGCGGGTGGTACGCCACGCGCCCCGCCCGGGGGTTGCCCAGGCGGTCGGCGACGCCGCGAAGCCAGGTCAGCTCGTTCGACCTTCGGATGCGAGACTCGTGGGCCCATGGACGCTCCGACCCGGCCGCTGCGCATCGCCGTCACCCTCGAGCAGTGCTGGCACCGCGTGCCGGGCGGCACCGCCCGGGCTGCGCTCGAGCTCGTCGACGCGCTCGTCGAGCTCGATGGGTCGCCCGATGGCGAGCACTCCCGACCCCTGGAGCTGATCGGCGTGTCGGCACGACACCGCCACCCGGCCCCGGCACCGTGGACGCCGACGATCGGCGTCGCCCAGCTGCCGCTGCCCAGGCGGCTGCTGTACGAGTCCTGGCATGCGCTCGGCCACCCGAAGGTGCAGGTCGCAACCGGGCCGGTCGACGTCATCCACGCCACCGGGCTGGCGATGCCCCCGCCGACGGCGCCGCTGGTCGCGACGTTGCACGACCTCGCGTTCCTCCGGGCGCCGGAGCAGTTCACGAGGAACGGCGTGCACTTCTTCCGCGGCGCACTCGACCGGATGCGCCGTGATGCGCTGCGGGTGCTCTGCTCGTCGGAGGCGACGCGCCGCGACGCGGTCGAGGCGGGGTTCGACCCGGCGCGCCTGACCGTGGTCCCACTGGGCGTCCGACCGGTGCCGGAACCGCCTGCCGCGGCGATCGCCGAGGTGCGCGCCCGCCACGGGTTGCCCGAGCGGTACGTGCTGCAGCTCGGTACCGCCGAGCCGCGCAAGAACCGCGTCGGCCTCCTGCAGGCCTCCCGGTGCCTTCCCGCCGACGTGGCGGTCGTGTTCGCGGGCGCGCCAGGTTGGGGAGACGGGGCGGTCGAAGTCCCGGCGGCACGTGACGTCCGCTCACTGGGGTTCGTCTCGGAGTCCGACAAGTGCGCGCTCCTGGCCGGGGCATCGGTCTTCTGCTATCCGAGCCACTGGGAGGGGTTCGGCCTTCCGGTGCTCGAAGCCATGGCGCTCGGAACGCCCGTGGTCACCTCCGCGGGGACGGCGATGGCCGAGGTCTGCGGCGACGGTGCGCTCCTCGTCGACGCCGCCGACCCCGACTCGATCGGCGCCGCGCTGCGCCACGTGCTCGATGACCCGGACGTCGCGGCGAGTCTCCGCAGCGCCGGACCGCGGATCGCTGCGCGCTACCCCTGGTCGCGCACCGCGGCGGCCACGGCCCGCGCCTACTCCGAGGTCGTGGCTGCATGACCGACGAGACGCTGCGGGTCGGGGTCGACCTCCTCTGGCTCGTGACCGGGGTCGTCGGAGGTACCGAGGATGCCGCGATCGGCATCTTCGGTGCGCTGGCCGACGCGCACGTGCAGGGCATCGAGACCACGCTGTACGCCCAGCCGACCTTCGTTCGCGCGCACCCGACGCTGGCGAGCGAGCTCACGACGCGCACCTGTTCGTTGCCGTCGGGGGCGAGGTCCGTCCGGGTGGCCGCGGAGTCGACCTGGCTGCCGTGGCGCGCCCACCGGGATCGGCTCGACGTCCTGCACTGCTACGGCGGCACGGTCCCGCCGGGCGTCCGCGTCCCGACCGTGCTCACCTTGCACGACATCCAGCCACTCGAGCCGGGCGCTCAGGTCTCGCCGGTGAAGCGACGGTGGCTGTCGACGATGATCCCCCGATCGGTCGAGGCCGCCGAGGTCGTGCTGGTGCCCTCGGCGTTCGTGCGAGACCGGTTGATCGATCGCCTGGGCACTCCACCGGCCAAGATCGCCGTGCATCCCCATGGCGTGGGCCCGGTCGTGTCCGAGGAGCTGGGGGCCGAGCGCGAGGCGGCGCTCCGCGCCCGATTCCGCATCCCCGGCGCGTTCGTGCTGTACCCCGCCATCACCTATCCGCACAAGAACCACGAGGTGCTGATCGATGCCTTCGCCCGACTGCACCGGACGCGAACCGACGTGACGCTGGTCCTCACGGGCGGGGCCGGACCCGCCGAGCAGGAGGTCGTGCTCGCGGTCGAGCGCGCCGGAGTGGGTGGGTCGGTGCGTCGGGTGGGCCGCATCGAGGACGACGTGCTCGCCGAGCTCTTCCGGCTCGCTGACGTCGTGGCCTACCCCTCGCGCTACGAGGGGTTCGGTCTCCCCGCGCTCCAGGCGATGCGGGTGGGCACCCCGATCGTCGCCGCGCGCGCCGCGTCGCTCCCCGAGGTCGTGGGCGACGCCGGGCAGCTGGTCGATCCCGACGACGTCGACGCCTGGCAGGCCGCGCTCGCCCTCGCGCTCGACGGTGGCCCGGTCGTCCAGGAGATGGTCCGGTTGGGCGCGGTCCGGGCGCGCTCGCACTCCTGGGACAGACTGGTCCCGATGCTCGTCGCGGCCTACCGACGTGCCGCCACGCGCGGCGAGGTGCCGGGCGCGTGAGGATCCTGGTGCTCTGCCCCCACTTCGCGCCCGACGTCGCCCCGACCGGTGAGGTGATGACCAGCATCGTGGGCGGGCTCGCGGGCCGGGGGCACCGGTTGCACGTCGTGACCTCGCTGCCGTGGTACGAGCACCACCGGGTCGAGGTCGACTGGCGCGGGGGTGCGGTGCACCATGCAGAGGAGCCGTGGGGCACCGTGACCCGTGTTCACCCGTTCCCCACCGACAAGCGCAACCTCGCCGCGCGCGCCGCCGGCTTCGCCGGGTTCACGGGCCTCTCGGGGTTCGAGGCGCTGGTGACCCGTGCACGACCGGACGTGGTGCTCGCGATGTCTCCGCCGCTCACCTTGGGCCCTGCCGCGGTCGCCATCGGCAAGGCGCGCCGCGCGCCGGTGGTGTTCAACATCCAGGACGTGTTCCCCGACGTGGCGGTCGAGCTGGGCATGCTGACCAACGAGCGCGTGATCTCGGTCGCTTCCTGGTTGGAGCGCGCGACCTACGCGGCCTCCGACGCGGTCACCGTGCTCTCCGACGATCTGCGCGACAACGTCGTCGCCAAGCTCGCCGGTCGACGCGGTGGCGATCCCGCCAAGGTCCGGGTGATCCCGAACTTCGTCGACACGACGCGCATCGCGCCGTCGACCTCCGAGA
The DNA here is from genome assembly GCA_963810075.1 of uncultured Actinomycetes bacterium. GTDB lineage: Bacteria > Actinomycetota > Acidimicrobiia > Acidimicrobiales > Iamiaceae > CAWELZ01. The sequence continues at coordinate 180,922 of CAWELZ010000012.1, forward strand.
ACGCGTACCGCCACGAGCTCGGCCTGGACGGCCGAACCGTGGTGCTCTACGCAGGGAACGTCGGCTTCTCGCAGTCGCTCGACCTGGTGATCGAGGCCGCTCGCCGGTTCGCCGACGACCCGTCGGTCGTGTTCCTCATCAATGGCGGTGGCTCGGCGCGCGCCGAGCTCCAGGCCCAGGCTGCCGCGCTCGACAACGTGCGCTTCGCCGACTTCCAACCCCGCGAGCGCCTCTCGGAGGTGCTCGCAGCCGGCGACATCCACCTCGTGCCGCTGCGCAAGGGGCTCGCCCGCTCCAGCGTCCCGTCGAAGACCTACTCGATCCTCGCCGCGGGACGACCTTTCGTGGCCAGCATCGACCCGGGCACCGAGATCGAGCGGATCGCCGACCGGTCCGGAGCCGGCATCGCGGTGGCGCCCGAGGACCCCGACTCCTTCACCGCCGCGATCCGCCGACTGGTCGACGACCCCGTCGGGGCGCAGCGCATGGGTGCGTCGGGACGACGGTGGGTCGAGGGGTGGGCATCCCCCGCAGCGGTGGCCGAAGCGTACGAGGAGCTGTTCGTGGAGCTGCGCGACCGCCGACGGTCGTCGGGGCGTTCCGGCGCCTGAAGGCGAGTTGGTAGCGTCACAGGCCGTGACGCGCGCCATCGTTCTCGTCGGAGGGTTCGGCACCCGTCTGCGGCCCCTCACGAACGCCACGCCCAAGCAGATGCTGCCCATCGTCAACCGGCCGATGATCGAGCACGTGCTCGAGCACCTCGCCTGGCACGGCATCACCGACGCGGTGCTCTCGCTCGGCTTCCAGCCCGACGCGTTTCGCGACGCCTATCCCGACGGGCTCTGCGGGTCGACGAGCCTCCACTACGCGATCGAGCCCGAGCCGCTCGACACGGCCGGCGCCATCCGCTTCGCAGCGCACGCCGCCGGCATCGACGAGCGGGTCGTCGTGCTGAACGGCGACGTGCTCACCGACCTGGACGTCACCACCCTGATCGAGCGCCACGAGACCGCCGGCGCAGAGGCCTCGATCGCGCTGCACAAGGTCGCGGATCCTTCCGCGTTCGGGGTCGTGCCCACCGACCAGGACGGCCGCGTCGAGGCGTTCGTCGAGAAGCCGCCTCCCGGCAAGGCCCCCACGGACCTCATCAACGCCGGCACCTATGTGTTGGAGCCCTCGGTGTTCGCGCGCATCCCGGCTGATCGCCCCGTCTCCATCGAGCGTGCGACCTTCCCCGAGCTCGTCAAGGCGGGCACGCTGTTCGCCTGGTCCGGCGACACCTACTGGATCGACACCGGCACCCCGCGGAACTACCTCGATGCGCAGCTCGACCTCCTCGACGGTGTGCGCGGCGTTCCGGTGGACGGGATCAGCGGGTCCGCAGACTTCGACGGTGCCGACGTCGTGCGCTCGGTCCTCGGCCCGGACGTGCGCATCGGCGCCGGGTCCGTCGTGCGGAACTCGGTCGTGATGGCCGGCGCCTGCATCGGCGAGCGCGTCGAGGTGCACGACTCGATCGTCGGCCCCGGAGCACAGGTCGCCGACGAGGCCATCGTGTGCAACCTGAGCGTGCTCGGTGCCGATGCCGAGGTGGCGCGCGGCGAGACGGTCGACGCGGTCAAGCGTCCGCAGCCGGCCTGATGCGCGCGCTCGTCACCGGCGGCGCCGGCTTCATCGGGTCCACTCTCGTCGACCGGCTCCTGACCGAGGGGCACGACGTCGACGTCGTCGACGACCTCTCGAGCGGCAAGCTCGCCAACCTCTCCGAGGCCCGAGCCGCGTCGCAGGGGAAGGTGACGTTCCACCAGATCGACGTGCGCGACCCTGGCATCGTCGAGCTCTTCGCCCGCCGCAGGCCCGAGGTGGTGTTCCACCTCGCCGCCCAGATCGACGTGCGGGTCTCGGTCGAGCGTCCCACCTTCGATGCGGACGTGAACATCGTGGGCGGCGTGAACGTGATCGAGGCGGCGCGCCTGGCCGGGGCTCGCAAGGTCGTGTTCGCGTCGAGCGGCGGCACCATCTACGGGCAGGTGGCCGACGACGACCTCCCGGTCACCGAGGCCCACCCGCAGGTGCCGCTCTCGCCCTACGGCGTCGCCAAGAAGTGCGTGGGCGACTACCTGGTGGCCTACCGCGCGCTGCACGGCCTCGAGTTCACGGCGCTCGCGCTCGCCAACGTCTACGGGCCGCGACAGGATCCGCACGGCGAGGCCGGCGTGGTCGCGATCTTCGCCGGGCGCCTGCTCGACGGCGTGCCCTGCACCATCTTCGGCGACGGTGCGCAGACCCGTGACTACGTGTTCGTCGACGACGTCGTCGACGCGTTCGTGCGCGCCTCGGAGCGGGGCGGCGGACTGGTCCTCAACATCGGCACCGGGAACGAGACCTCCGTCGTCGAGCTGTACCGGGTGATGGCCGAGGCCGCGGGCGTCGAGGTCGAGCCGGTGTTCGCCGAGGCGCGCCTCGGCGAGCTGGCCCGGAGCTCGCTGAACCCGGCCCGGGCTTCGCTCCAGCTCGGCTGGGAGCCCTGGACGACCCTGCCCGAAGGCTCGGCGCAGGTCCTGGCGCACTTCCGCGACGCCCGCTGAGGTGCAGGTGGCGGCGCCGCTGCCGTGAGCGTGTCGACCGGTCTCCGCCTCGGCCCGGTCGGTCGGGAACTACCGGAAGAGGTCTTCGGCGGCGGGGCGGACGACCTCGGCACGTACCTCACCGCGGCGGAACCAGCCCGCGTCCACGCCACGGACGACGGCAACCGGGATGCCCCGGTCCTTGCCCATCACCAGGTCCGCGGCGCCGGCGATCTCGTCGACCACCGCGACCTCGGTGACGGTCAGCTCGCGACCCAGCGCGTCGTCGGTGCCGCGCAGGTCGAGGATGGCACCGATGCCGGCGCACCCGATCGCCACGTCGGTCACGCCGCGCCGCCAGACCCGCCCGAAGGTGTCGGAGATGACGACGGCGACGTTGAACCCGTCCCCGCGCAGGGCATCCCGGAGGCGCCGCGCCGAGCGATCGGGGTCCTCCGGCAGCAGCGCCGCCCAGCCCGCCTCGACGTTCGACAGATCGACCCCTGCGTTGGCGCAGATGAAGCCGTGGCGGGTCTGGCTGATGACGAGGTCACCACGTCGGCGAAGCACGCGCACCGATTCCGCCTCGATGACCGCGCGGTGCGATCGGGGGTCGTCGGGGTCGATCGCCACGAGGCGGCCCTCGGCCTTGGACACGACCTTCTGGGTCACGACCACGACGTCGCCGTCGCGCAGGTCGGCCGCGGCGGCGATGATCGCCGCGAGGTCGTCCCCGGGTCGGACCTCGCCGATCCCGTCGACGCCGATCAGCTCGATCCGGGACGGGCCGCCCGCGCCGCTGGTCACGGCGCGGACCCGGCGATGGCGACGCGGGCGAGCGCGTCCGCTTCAGCAACGCCCGACATGATCGTCGGCGCCACGATGCACCGGACGCCCGTCGCCTCCACGGCCGGTGCGAGGTCGGCGTCGGTCACGTCGATCACGAGCGTCGACGCGAGACCGGCGTACAGCTTCGCCACGCCGACCACCGAGGATTCGTGCCCGAGCTCGGTCAGCATCCGGTCCGCCGGCCCCTTGAGCGCGGCACCGGCGATGATCGGCGAGATCGCGACGACATCGGCCGCACGTCGGGCGACGGCCTCGCGCACGCCGGGCACGGCGAGCACCGGGCCGATCGAGACGATCGGGTTCGAGGGGGCGATGATCACCCGGTCGGCGGTGTCGATGGCCTCCAGCACGCCGGGCGCAGGTCGGGACTCGGCGGCGCCGACCATTCGGACGCCCCGCACGGGCACGTCGTGGCGGCGCTGGACGAAGTACTCCTGGAACGCCACCTCGTGCTCGAGGGACCCGCCGTCGGGTGCGGGGTCGAGCACCGTCACGCGGGTTCGCAGCACGTCGTCGGTCACGGGAAGCAGCGACACCTCGACGCCCCACCCACGCGCGATCTCGCTGGTGACCACGTGGAGCGGCGCTCCCTGGGCGCGGCGCGCCGTCCGGTAGAGGTGCGTCCCGAGGTCGCGGTCGCCGAGGTTGAACCACCGGTCGCCGCCGAGTCGGCCGAGCGTCTCCATCGCCTGCCACGATTCGCCGGCGAGGCCCCAGCCGCGCTCCGGGTCGATCTCACCGGCGAGCGTGTAGGTGACGGTGTCCAGGTCAGGGCTGATGCAGAGGCCGTGGAGCTCCAGGTCGTCGCCCACGTTGACGATCGCCGTGACCTCACCCGGAGGGTGGACGCGTTGGACGCCCGCAAGGAGCCGGGCGGCACCGACGCCTCCGGCGAGCACGCAGATCATCGGGCCGACGCTATCGGTCGGACTCCCGATGGCGAAGATGAGCCCGAATCCTCAAGCCGGAGGGGGTATCCTCCGATCACCTACGGGTCGAGTGGAGACGGGGTGTCACGTGGCTGAAGGCGACAAGCAACCAGAGGTGACCAACGAAGCCTCGAAGGCCGTGCTCAAGACGGTCGCCGGGCGTCTCTCGCGCATCGAGACCGGCGAGATGCCGGTGATCGAGCGCGTCAACCCGGACGGAACGACGGGCTACGCCGTCGATCACACCGGGGAGATGGTCCTTCCCAGCTCCACCGAGGTCGACGCCGCGCGGGAGGCCGCCGAGCGCTTCTCCGCCGAGCACCGCGATGCGCCGCCGCCCGGTCCCCGGCCGCCGGCCGGTGTCCCGGTGGCACCCTCGCCGACCGTGGAGCCGAGCGGTCAGGGCCTCTGGGCCCGCATCAAGGCCTGGTTCAGCGGGAGCTGACCGGCTCGCGGGCGCTTGATCCGCGGACGGGGATCAGTTCGCCCACTGGGCGTAGGGGACCTGCCAGTCGCCGTAGCCGTTCCACGGCTCGAGCTGCACCGGCGTGTTCATCACCGTGACCACATCGCCGGTCTGGGTGAAGTTGTAGAACCACTCTGCGTCGGTGACGGAGGCGTTCACGCAACCGTGCGACACGTTGGAGTTGCCCTGCGCACCCGTCGACCACGGCGCGGCGTGCACGAACTCTCCGCTGTTGGAGATGCGGACGTCCCAGAGCACCGTCTCGTAGTACCCATCGGGTGAGTTGCGGGGGATGCCCACGGTGGCCGAGTCCATGACGACCGACTTCGACTTCTCGTTGACGACGTGCGTCCCGCTCTTGGTGGGGTACTTGTCACTGCCGGTCGAGACGGCCATGTCCCGCACCACTGCGCCGTTGGCTCGCACCACCATCCGGTGTGCGGCGGCGTCCACGTTCGAGATGTGCGAGTCGCCGATGGCGAAGTTCACCGTGCGCCCGTCGACGCCCCAGGTGCCGGAGCCGGCATCGAACCCGGCGAAGTCGACCTTGAGGCTGACCTTGGTGTGGGCCGGCCAGTACTCGCTGGGCCGGTAGTGCACCTCGGTGTCGGAGAACCACCGCCACGAACCGGTCACGGCCGGGCTGCTGGTCACCACGAGGCGATCCGTCAGCGCGTGGTGGAGGGTCTCGGGTATGGGGTTGTTGAGCTTCACGATGATCGGCATGCCGACGCCGTAGGTGGAGCCGTCGCCGACGTTGAGGCTGGTGTGGAGCTCCTTGGCGGGCGCGCCGGTGGTGAAGTTCCAGGTCCGGTCGCTCGACTTGCCCGACCCGTCCTCGATCGTGGCCGACAGCTGATAGCCCGTGTGGGGAGCGAAGTTCGCCGCGCTCATCCAGCCCGTGTGCGCGGCGTCCATCACGCCGTCACCGGGCTTCGGCGCGGCGTCCCCGGTCGCAGAGAGCGTCACCTTGGCCAAGGTTCCCTGTTCGACGGTGAGGCCGATCGGCTTGGCCACCGCGACGTCCTTGGCGCCATCCGCGACGGTTGCGTGCACCGTCGGCGCGGGCACGGTCGTGGTCGTGGTCGACGAAGTGGTGGTGCCGGAGGACGCTTTCGAGGAGCCGGAACTGCACGCGGACACCAGCGCGACGACGGCAACGAGTGCGGTCGCGAATCGAGCCTGAGGTGCGTGGAGCCGCTTCACGGGTACCCAGTCTGCCTGACGATCGGCTATCGCGGACCATTCGGTCATGGAATCGTCACACGCTGCGCTTGGGCACCGCGTGGTGCCGACGGTGCGGTTCTGCCTCGGACCCGGGATACTTGTCCGATGGCCCTGGTGCTGATCATCGAGGACGATCCGTCGATCCGGAGAGCACTCGGCGAAGGGCTGGCCCGCCGTGGCTACGGGGTCGCCACCTCCGACACAGGGCTGGAGGGACTGCGGGAGGTCACCGTCAGCCGGCCCGAAGCGGTGGTTCTCGACCTCGGTCTCCCCGACATCTCGGGGATCGACCTGCTCCGGATGCTGCGGGCGGTGAGCGACGTCCCCGTGCTGGTGCTCACCGCGCGCGACGACGAAGCCGAGATCGTCCGCACCCTCGACGCCGGCGCCGACGAGTACGTGGTGAAGCCCGCTTCGGCCGCGCAGGTCGACGCCCGGCTGCGGGCGCTGCTGCGTCGGGCTCGTCCCGATGACCGGCAGGAGCCGGTCGTCGTGGGGGAGCTCGTCCTCGATGCGGCCACCCGCGCCGCGACGTTGGGTGGACGCCCGTTGGAGCTGTCCCGCAAGGAGTTCGACCTCGCGTACTGCCTTGCGAGCAGGTGCGGCGAAGTGGTCTCCAAGCGGGAGCTGCTTGCGGAGGTCTGGCAGCAGCCGTACGGAGGCGCCGACAAGACGGTCGACGTCCACCTCTCCTGGCTGCGGCGCAAGTTCGGCGAGAAGGCCTCCGAGCCCGGCTACCTGCGCACCGTGCGTGGGGTCGGTGTCAAGCTCGTCGACCCCGCCGCGGACTGAGCCCGACGTGCGCCGCCGACTCACGCTCACCATCGCGGCAGTGACCGCGATGGTCGTGGTCGCCTTCGTCGTGCCGCTCGCCGCGCTGCTGCGAGCCAGCGCCGCCGAGCACGCGGTCACCACCGCCGAGGTGCAGTCGCGTTCTCTGGGCACGGTGCTGGCCACCGTCAGCGACGCGACGTCGCTCGAGGCGGTGGTGGCACAGTCCAACGCCGGCGGCCCTCGACCGGTGAGCGTGATCCTTGCGGACGGTTCGGTGGTGGGGGCCCCGGCGCCGATAGACGCCTCGGTGTCACGCGCACGGGCGGGCGAGGCGTTCACCACGAGCGCGCCCCATGGCGGACGGGAGGTCTTCGTGCCGGTCCGCCGGCCGGACGGCACCGTCTCGGTCGTGCGGGTCGTGGTCTCCAAGGCGCTGCTCACCCACGGCGTCACGCAGGCGTGGTTGATCCTGGCGGCACTGGGGATGGCACTGGTGCTGCTCGCGGTGGGGGTCACCGACCGCCTCGTGCGGCCGATGGTCGCGTCGATGGAGCGGCTATCGGACGTCACGCACCGGCTTCGACGGGGTGAGCTCGACGCTCGGGTCGTCCCCGACGGACCCCCCGAGATCGAGGAGGTCGGCTCCGCGGTGAACCTCTTGGCCGACCAGATCGGTGAGCTGCTCCTGGCCGAGCGCGAGGCCGCGGCCGACGTCTCGCATCGTCTGCGGACGCCGATGACCGCGCTGAAGCTCTCGGTCGAAGGCCTCCCCGCCGACGAGGAGTCCGCCAGGGTGACCGAGGACCTGGACCGGCTCGAGCTGTCCGTCGACGAGGTGATCCGGGAGATGCGCCGCCCCGTCCCGGCCCGGCCGGACGCGAGCGACCTCGCCGAGGTGGTCCGGAACCGCGCCAGGTTCTGGTCGGTGCTCGCCGAGGAACAAGGGCGGGCCATGACGGTCGACCTGCCTTCGGGGCAGGCGCCCGTGGGGGTGCCATCGACGGACCTCGATGCCGCCATCGACGCCCTGCTGGACAACGTCTTCGCCTACACCGATCCCGGCGTGGAGTTCTCGGTGCGCGTCGCCGCGGCGGGCAAGGGGCGCTGGAGCCTCAGCGTCGAGGACGCGGGTGGCGGACTCGGCGACGGGTGGGACGCGCCGGCGAGCCCGTCGACTCGCCGGGGCAGCACCGGACTCGGGCTCGACATCGCCCGGCGCAGCGCCGAGGGCTCGAACGGCTCGTTTCGCACGGGTCGGAGCAGGTTCGGCGGCACCCTCGTCGAGCTGTGCTTCGGCCCGCCGATCCGTCACCGCGCCGCGGGGCGCTGAGGTGCTCTCGCCGCGCCGCTTCAGTCCTCGAGCCGCGGACGGCCGCTGACGCAGCGCGCCGCGATCTCGGACTCTCGGTCTCCCGACTCGAACGAGACGGCGACCTTCTCGGGGCCCGCCTCGGAGACGTCCATCTTGTAGCCGCCCGTCGGGCTGGCCGACACGAGCCGCGCGCTCGTCCCCGTGCAGGACACGGTCACCACACCTCCGGCAGCCGAGAAGGTCGCGGTGGTCGATTGCGTGGGCGGGGTCGTCGTCGATGACGGCCGGCGGAGCGGTGCCTGCGCGTCCTGGGGCTGGGGCACCTGGGTGGCGCCGCCGTCCCCGCTGCTCGGGTTCTCTGCGGCGGCCGCGGGGGTCGTCGTCGGCGCAGCCGGATCAGACCCGGGTGCGGGGTTGACGTCGGTCGAACCCGCGGCGTCACCGGAACCGGCATCGCCGGGCGTGCTCGTCGGCGCGGGCGCGCCGGCCCGGTGGGCCCTCTTGGTGCCCGGGGGCCGCGCCGACAGGACTGCGGGTTCGTAGATCGAGGTCCCAACGAGCCGGAGCTGCTCGGCCCCCTGTTCGGAGACGCCCGCGAGCACCAGCGACACCGCGACGAACGCGAGGCCGGTCGCCAGCCCGGTACCGACGAACCAGACGGCAAGGAGCATCGTCCGTCGGCGCATCGTCCCACGATGACGCAGGAGCGCCCGCTTGCGCGGCAAGGCAACCTTAAGAGAGCGCTAAGGCCGCCGACGTCCGGAACGCCGCGGCTTACGGTCCGCTTGGCGCGCCCTTGAACCAGTGGCACGCAGTCTGGTTCGGTGCCGGCGACCGCAGCCGGCGCTCCGTCCGGGTCATGCCGGTCGGGGTAGGAACCGACCCGCGAGGAGACCCGCATGAACCGTCGAACCACCGCCGCCTACGTCCTGTCCGCCGGACTGATCGCCGCAACCGGCGCCGGAGCCCTGGTCGCCACCGCCTCGTCGAAGCCGACGGGAAGCACCGGAGCAGTGAAGGTGCGCCACGTCGTCCCCACCTCCGTGGTCACTCGGGTTGTCGACGTCTTCGACCCCGCGCCTCCCGGCACCAACGCCGGTCGCGCTGCGGCACCCGGGCCCAGCGCTCGCCAGGAGCCCTCCACCGACCGAACGCCGGTGGCTCAGCCTGGCCCCTCGGCGTCCGTCACCGAGCCACCGAGCAGCGCACCAGGTGAAACGACCCCTGAGCGACCGGTCGGCACGGTGCCGGCCCACACCGAGACGACCGAAGCCCACGAGCCGTCGCACCCCGAATCGGGAGAGTCGGAGCACGAGCACGAGTACGAGCACGAGCACGAGACCGACAGCGAGTCCCACGGACAGCAGTCGGGAGGCTCGACCGACGCGCAGCACCGGGACGACTGACGTGACGAATGCCGATCCTTCCGTCCGCCGACCGCGCCGCCGCCGTCGTCCACATCGGGCGGCAGCGTCCCGCATCCTCGCTGCTGGGATCAGCGCCTCGTTGACCTTCGGCATCGTGGGCGCGTTGCAACGCCACGACGCCTCGCAGGCCGTTTCGGTCCCCCCTCCTGCCACCCAGGTCGTCGCCGATCCACCCCGAACCGTGGTTCGTGTGGTGGTGCGCCACCACCGTGCCCCGGAGGTGGCCAGCGCGCCGCCCGCGGACGCGTCGACAGGATCCGTGCAAGGCGGCGCACCGCCGGCGTCCCAGACGCCGAACGGGGCGGTGCAGGGCTCGGCTCCGCCCGCAGGCCAGCCGGCCCCGGCCCCGGCGCCGTCAGCTTCGGCCCCGGGTCAGGCGTCGGGTGCACCTGCAACGCCGGCACCTGTGGTCACGCCGGCCCCGACCTTCGCCCCGGCACCGCCGCCCACGACCCCAGCGACGACGGTGAGCAGTGCCAGCCGTCCATGAGGTCCGCTTCCGGGCGATGGGCTCCGACGCCCACGTGGTCGTCGTGGGTGGACCCGAGCGCGCCACCGATCTGGCCCGATGGCAGCTCGGCCAGCTCGAAGCCCTTTGGAGCCGCTTCAGGTCCGACAGCGAGATCAGCATGTTGAACCGAGCCGCCGGGGCCCCGGTCGAGGTGTCGCCCGAGACGCGCGTCCTCCTGGAGCGGGCACGCGCGGGCCGCGAGCTGACCGGCGGCCTGTTCGATCCGATGGTGCTGCACGACCTGTGCGCGCTCGGCTATGACCGCTCGTTCGAGCAGCTCGAGGCGGCCGAGGACGCCGGCAGCCCCGTCGGGCGCGGTGCGCCCGACGCGGAGCGAACCGACGAGCCGGGTCGGGACGTCGTGTTCGTCGACGACGGCCGGGCCGTGCACCTCCTCCCCGGGACCGGGTTCGACCCCGGCGGCATCGGCAAGGGGCTCGCCGCCGACCTCCTGGTCGCCGACCTGCTCGACGCCGGCGCGGACGGCGCCTCGGTGAACGTCGGCGGCGACGTGCGGGTGGAGGGGCGTGCGCCGACCGCGGACGGCTGGGTCATCGCGGTCGAGGACCCGTGGTCGCCGGGACGCGAGCTGGCTCGCTGTGCCCTCCGGTCGGGAGCGGTGGCCACGAGCAGTCGCTGCGATCGGACTTGGCGACGCGGCGGCGTCGACCACCATCACCTGCTCGACCCCCGAACGGGGCGTTCGGCGCGGACAGGACTGGCTGCGGTGACCGTCGTCGCGGGGGAGGGGTGGTTGGCCGAGGTGGTCACGAAGGCTGCGTTCCTCGCGGGTGGGGACGGCGCCGCGGAGGTCGTGCGCAGGACCGGCACGGCGGCGTGGCTCGTCGCGGACGACGGCGAGGTGCGGCAGGTCGGTCTGCCCGGCGGCGAGGACGCGGGCATGAGCCCGCCGATCCTCGGGCTGCTCGGGCCACGCACCACCTGGTACGTGGCGCGGGCATCGGGGTTGACCGCCTGGTGCCTGGTGGTGCTGTCGGTCGCGCTGGGCCTGGTCATGTCGTCGAAGCCCAAGTGGAAGGGCATGCCCCCGGCTTGGCGGCTCGATCTGCACCGGTTCCTCGGGTCACTCGCCCTCTTCTTCACCGCGCTGCACGTCGGCGCGCTCATGATCGACCCGTCGGTGCCGTTCCGGGTCGTGGACGTGCTCGTCCCGTTCGCGTCGCGCTGGCGGCCCGGTGCGGTGGCGGGCGGCGTCATCGGCCTCTACCTGCTGGTCGTCGTCGAGGTCACCTCGCTGCTGATGCGCAAGCTGCCTCGGCGTTGGTGGCACCGCATCCACCTCTCGAGCCTCGTGCTGCTGGTCGCCGCGACCGTGCACGGTCTGCAGTCGGGGTCTGACGTGGGGAACCAGGCGGTCGAGACCGGGCTGGTGGTCGCAGGGTTGTTGATGGCGCCCTTGGCCGTGTTCCGGGTCTGGCGGTCCCGGCGACGGCGGCCGACGGTGCGGACGCGAGCGGCGGCGCGACCAGGTGCGATGGCGAGCGAGCAGCCGGTGGGCTCCGGCGTCACCGGTCCCTGATCCTGTCGCCGGGCGTGCCGCGCGCCGAGGGCGTCAGGCGGGGGCGGCCCGGCCGTAGTCGTCCTGGAGCCGCTCGATGTCGTCCTCGCCGAGGTAGCTGCCCTGCTGCACCTCGACGAAGGTCATCGGAACGTCACCGCGGTTCTCGATGCGATGCGCCGCGCCGAGGCCGATGTCGATCGCGGCACCTGTCGGGACCGTGGTGACGACGTCGTCGAGGGTGACCGTCGCGGTGCCCGCCACGATGAACCAGTGCTCGGCGCGGCGGGCGTGTCGTTGGTAGCTCAGGCGTTGACCCGGCTGGACCGTGATCCGCTTGACCTTGAAGCCCTCGGGCTCGGCGTCCTCGAGGACGGTGTAGGAGCCCCAGGGCCGCTCGTCGTGCTCACGCCCGGCGGCGTCGAGGCCCGGCATCAGCGGTGTCCGCCCGAGAGCAGCGCCATGTCGGCGTCGACCATCGTGGTGACGAGCTCGGGGAACGACATCCTGGGCTTCCAGTCGAGCTTGCTCCGTGCCTTGGACGGGTCGCCGATGAGCAGGTCGACCTCGGCCGGTCGCATGAAGCGCTCGTCGGTCACCACGTACTTGGTGTAGTCGAGGTCGACGTGGCCGAACGCCACCTCGCAGAACTCGCGCACCGAGTGCGTCTCGCCCGTCGCCACGACGTAGTCGTCGGGCTCGTCCTGTTGCAGCATCCGCCACATGGCGTCGACGTAGTCGCCGGCAAATCCCCAGTCGCGCTGGGCGTCGAGGTTGCCGAGCGCCAGCGTGGGCTGCATGCCGAGCTTGATGCGGGCGACCGCGTGGCTGATCTTGCGGGTCACGAACTCGAGGCCGCGGCGGGGCGACTCGTGGTTGAACAGGATGCCCGAGGAGGCGTGGAGGTCGTAGCTCTCCCGGTAGTTGATCGTGATCCAGTGGCCGTAGACCTTGGCGACGCCGTAGGGGCTGCGCGGGTAGAGCGGGGTCGACTCGGACTGGGGCACCGCCTGGACCTTGCCGAACATCTCGCTCGAGGACGCCTGGTAGAAGCGGATGTCGCCGTTGGCGAAGCGGATCGCGTCGAGCATGCGTGTCACGCCGAGGGCCGTCGTCTCGCCGGTCAGCACGGGCTGGCCCCACGAGGTCTGCACGAAGGACTGCGCGGCGAGGTTGTACACCTCGTCGGGGTTCTGCTCCCGCATGATGTTGATCAACGACATCTCGTCGAGCAGGTCGCCGGAGACGAAGGTGATGCGGTCCTGGAGGTGGGCGATGCGCTCGAAGTTGACCGTCGAGGAACGGCGCACCATGCCGACCACCTCGTAGCCCTTGTCGAGCAAGAGCTCGGCCAGGTACGAACCGTCCTGTCCGGTGATGCCGGTGATGAGGGCTCGCTTGGTCATGGTGTGAAGTGCTCCTGGGCGTTGTGCATGTCGGTCTTGTGTCGGGTCACGGGGTTCGGAGGCGGGCTCGCCAGTCGTCGAGCAGGTCGGTGAGCGTCCGGGACAAGGGGATCTCTGGCTTCCAACCGGTCTCGGCGCTGAGCTTCCCGTGGTCGCCGCGCAGGACCGGTACGTCGACCGGCCTGAGCAGCGCCGGGTCGGACTCGAAGCGCATCGTGTGCTTGGCCATGGCGAGCATCTCCTCGGCCAGGTCCTGCACGGCGACGTCGGCGCCGGAGCAGACGTTGTAGACCTCGCCGGGAGTGCCGTGCGACACGATCATCCGGTAGGCGCGCACGACGTCGCGCACGTCGGTGAAGTCGCGGCGTGCCGAGAGGTTGCCGATGGGCAGCACGTCGGAGCCGTCCATCTCGTTGCGGACGATGCGCGAGGCGATCGCCGAGGCGACGAACTTGTCGGTCTGGCCCGGGCCGAGGTGGTTGAAGGCCCGCACCCGGAGCACTCCCAGGCCGCGACCCAGGAACGCCTGCAACCCGAGGAAGTCGGCGGCGACCTTGGAAGCCGCGTAGGGCGAGACGGGTCGGAGGGGAGCGGTCTCGGTGATCGGGAGGTCGGACTCGGAGACCGCGCCGTAGACGTCGGCGCTCGACACCACCAGCACACGCTCGACACCGGTCGCGACCGCCCCGAGCAGCACGTTGAGGGTCCCTTCGGCGTTGACGCGGAACGCCGTGGTCGGCGCCGACCACGAACCTCCCACGTCGGCCCAGCCGGCGAGGTGGTAGATCGCCTCGGGACGCACCTTCTCGAGCAGGCGCGCGACCTGGTCGGCGTCGGTGATGTCGACGCCGTCAGTGGACTGGTCGGTCGTGACCACCTCGTCGCCGTGGTCGGCGAGGTGCGTGACCAGGTGGGTACCGACGAATCCGCTGGCCCCGGTGATGAGGGCCTTCACCGGGGACCGGTGGCGTGCCGACTCCCCGGGCACTGGACGGAGGAGGCGGGGGGCACGTCGTTCGGCGGAACCATGCGGTGATTGTAGGTGGCGTGCGGAGCGCGGCGAGACCTGAGCGGTCCGGTCGGCCGCGGACGCCGGTGACCACCCCCGGGAGCGGCGCGTGCGGGTGTCGGATGAATCGGTTCCACCAGGCGTGCGGCGGTAGCGTCGTGGGGTCGGTTTGCCCTGGCGCCGCGCCGCACCGGCGCCCGCCCGCGGCCGCCGAACTTCTCCAGGAGCGACATGTCAACAGCGCAGATCCAGCCGAACCCCGGGCATCGCCGCTCGTGACCGTCGTACCAGCGTCGCCCGACGGCGACCCGAGCGCGCGGGTTCGCCCACGGAGCGAGGCGTCGCTCCGCACCCTCGAGATCACCCGTCGACCGGGGCCGGTGACGCGGCTGCGCCACGTCTGGCGCTACCGCGAGCTGCTGGCCAACCTCGTGCGCAAGGAGCTGAAGGTCAAGTACAAGAACAGCATCCTCGGCTTCGTGTGGTCGCTGTTGAACCCGGCGCTGCAGATCGTGGTGTTCTCGTTCGTGTTCGGCGTGCTCTTCAAGACCGGGATGCCGATGTTCGCGATCTTCATGATCTGCGGGCTGCTGCCCTGGACCTTCTACACGAACGCGGTCAGCGGCGGCACCGGTTCGGTGGTCGGGAACAGCCAACTCGTCAACAAGGTCTGGTTCCCGCGCGAGATCCTGCCGCTCGCGAGCGTCGGGGCCGCCATGGTCCACTGGTTCCTGCAGTCGATCGTGCTCGTCATCGCGCTCCTCGTCGTCCAGAACTCGCCCGATTTCGCCTACCTGTGGTTGCTGGTGCCCGCAATCCTCGTCCTGGTGACGTTCTCGTCAGCCATGGGCATCATGCTCGGGGCGGTCAACGTGTACCTGCGCGACACCCAGCACCTGCTCGAGCTGGTGCTGCTCGCGTGGTTCTGGGCGACGCCCATCGTCTGGGGCTACCCGCAGCTGTCGACCAAGCTGGCCGAGCACGGCATCAACCCGAACCTCGGGTTGCTCAACCCCATCACCCCCATCGTGCTCACGTTCCAGCGGGCGCTGTACCACAAGTGGGTGTTCAACGGCGTCCAGACGCGCAACGGCTACGCCGTGAACGGTGCGGTCCCGCCCGGGAGCCCCCTCTGGTACCTGCGGAACCTGGTCCTGGTCGGCATCGGTGCGGTGTTGCTGCTCTGGTTCGCGCTCTGGCTGTTCGGGCGCCTCGAGGACAACTTCGGCCAGGAGATCTGAACGTGGCTGCGGCAATCGAGATCATCGAGGTCACCAAGCACTTCAAGCTGTACCAGGAGAAGCTCCAGTCGTTCAAGGAGCGGATCATCCACCTCAACCGCATGCCGTACGAGGACTTCTACGCGCTGCAGGACGTGTCGTTCGAGGTCGCCGAGGGCCAGACCACCGGCCTGCTCGGGCACAACGGCTCGGGCAAGTCCACGCTGCTCAAGTGCGTCGCCGGGACCCTCCGGCCGACGTCGGGCACGATCCGCACCCGGGGGCGGGTGGCGGCGTTGCTCGAGCTCGGTGCCGGCTTCCACGGCGACCTGACGGGCCGCGAGAACATGTACCTCAACGGCTCGATCCTGGGCTTCACCAAGGTCGACGTGGACCGCATCTTCGACGACGTGGTCGACTTCGCCGAGATCGGTCCGTTCATCGACATGCAGGTCAAGCACTACTCGTCGGGCATGACCGCGCGGCTCGGCTTCGCGCTGGCGATCCACGTCGACCCCGACATCGTCCTCGTCGACGAGGTGCTGGCGGTCGGCGACGAGGCGTTCCAGCGCAAGTGCCTCGAGCGGGTGCGCGAGATGCAGGCCGAGGGGCGCACGATCCTCGTGGTCACCCACGCGCCGGACCTGCTGCGCCAGGTCTGCCAGATGGGCGCGGTGCTCGACCGCGGCGAGCTCATCGCCTTCGACGAGCCGGGCCCGGCCATCCGCGCGTTCCGGGACTCGCTGGTGCGCCGCGGAATCATGTTGGAGGACGACGTCGACGACATCGACGCCGAGGCGTTGGCGGCCCGGCTGCTCAGCAGGGCGGTGCACTTCACCGATGTCGCCGTGGAGTATCCGGGTACCTCGGAGTCGTTCATCCTGCCTGGGCAGCCGGTGCGCGTGCGTTGCCGGTACGAGGCGGCGGAGAAGGTCGACGACGTGGTGTTCGCGATGAACATCATCGACGAGGAGGGGCGCCTCATGCTGGGGGCGAACAGTGACATCGTCGGCGTGCCGATTGACGAGGTGCACGGAACCGGCGAGGTCGTGTTCGACCTGGCGGGCGTGCCGTTGCTCGACGGTGACTACGAGATCAGCCTGGGGATCCACTCCCACGACGTGGGTGAGGAGTACGACCACATCGAAGGCCAGCACCGCATCCAGGTGATGAACCCGACCAAGTTGATGGGGCGGGTGCAGTTCCCGCTCTCGATCGAGCACCTGCCCGACTGAGCCTGCTGCATCCAGCTAGCGCGTTGTTCGCTTTGAAGCTCGGGCGGCCTTTGGCCTGCTCGCTTCGGCTTCGCCATCTGGGATTCAGGGTGGGTGCTGCTGCGCCTGGCGGCTGCGCAGCGTTGCTTTGAAGCTCGGGCGGCCTTTGGCCTGCTCGCTTCGGCTTCGCCATCTGGGATTCAGGGTGGGTGCTGCTGCGCCTGGCGGCTGCGCAGCGTTGCTTTGAAGCTCGGGCGGCCTTTGGCCTGCTCGCTTCGGCTTCGCCATCTGGCTACCAGGAGCGGTGCTGGGCGGCTCGGTGGTAGAGGTCGGCGAGACGGTCTGCGGTCGCGTCCCAGGTGAAACGTGCCGAGCGCTCGAGACCAGCGGCGATGAGCGCGGTCCGGCGGTCCTCGTCGGCCAGCACCCGGGCGAGCGACGCGGCGAGCGCTTCGATCCCGGCGGGGCGGTCGGCTGCCAGCAGGCGGGCCGGTACGAGCTCGGCAGCATCGCCCAGGACCTCGGCCAACGCCCCGGCATCCGTGCTGACGACGGGGGTGCCGGCGGCCATCGCCTCGAGCGGCGGGAGCCCGAACCCCTCGTAGCGCGATGGAAACGCGAGGAGGGCGGCGCCGCGCAGCAGTGCGGCGCGCGTCTCCTCGTCGACGCGGCCGACCGCCACGATCCGGTCACGGTTGGTAGCCGCCGCGACCGCATCCCGGAACGCCTGGATGCCCCAGCCGTCAGGTCCCGCGACCACGAGGTGCAGGTCCGCGTCGTCGAGGGCGAGGAGGTCGAACGCCTCGACCAGCGCGGGGAGGTCCTTGCGCGGCTCGATGGTGCCCAGCGCCAACACGTAGCGCGTCGCGCCGGCGATCTGACGTCCCCGCGCGGCGTCGCTCGTGGGCGTGCTCGGCACGAGCGGAGTCACCCCGCTGGGGACGACCACGACCCGTTCCGGTCGCGCGCCGAAGTGCTCGATGATCTCCGCCGCGACGAAAGACGAGTGCGTGTGAACCCAAGCCCCGTCGTCGATCGCTCGCTGCACGAGTCCCGGGTACTCGAGCGTGTCCCGGGTGCTCAACTCGGGGTACCGGACCGGCGTGAGGTCGTGCACGGTCACGACCCGTGCCGCGGCACGGGTGGGCGGGACCACGAAGTTGGGCCCGTGAACCACGTCGATCGGACCGGTCCAGCGTTCGATCGTGGGATGGCCGGTGCTCCGCCACGCGAGCCGCAGTGGGCGCGCCGCCATCGGGCGGTTGGCGACGTGCACACCGTCGGGAACGACGTCGGACAGGGTGTTGCGACCCCGCCAACTCACCGCAAACGCGGTCGTGTCGATGTCGTCGCGTCGGCCGAGGCGAGCCAGCACTTCGGTTGCGAAGCGTCCGACGCCCGTGCGCGTGCCGAGGCATGCGGTCGCATCGAAGGCGAGGTGCAGCACACGGTCCGACACGGCGTCGGGAGCGTAGCAACCGATAACCTCCAGTCGTTCACCAGTTTGCCGATGGACTGGTGGCACCGATGGTGCACCAAGAATGACGTTCGGTCTGTGAGACTGGATGGTCCGCACCCACTTCCGACCTGGAGATCCGATCATGCTCCGGCCCCCCGGACGACCAGCAGGCCCCTCCGTGGGCCGCTGGACGACTCGCTTGTCGGCCGTCGTCGTCACCCTCGCGGTGGCAGCGGCCGCCGCGTCCGCGGCCCCGGCGGCGACGCCATCAGCAGCGGCGAACCAGGTCGTCAGCGCGTTCGGGTACTCGATCCAGGTTCCGGCCAGCTGGCCGGTGATCGATCTCGCCGCCTCACCGCGGACCTGCGTCCGCTTCGACCGCGACGCCGTCTACCTCGGGCACCCTGGCGCCGATCAGGATTGTCCGCCCCAGATCATGGGTACCGCGGACGCGCTGCTGATCGAGCCGCTCGACGGCTCGGCGGCAACCACGGGCGGTTCGGTTCAAGCCGACGCCGGCCAGCCGATCCCGCGCGGTCCCTCCGAAGCCGACTCCAACCAGATCGACCTCGTGGTGCCAGATGCCCACGTGCGCGTGACCGCGACGTTCGGATCATCGGCGGACGCGGTGCGTGGCATCCTCAGCGGCGCCACGCTGACCGCGTCCGGTTCGCAGCCCACCTCGGGCCCACTGGCCGCGCCGGCCGAGGTGACCTCGCCGCTCGGCCAGGCCGGCGCGGCGGCTGCGGCGCCGACCGCCGCGGCCCCATCTTTCCTCGCGAAGGCGCCGATCGGGCGAGGCTTCGACGCCTGCGGATTGCCGTCGACGTCGCTGCTCAGTGCCTGGAAGGGGTCGTCGGGCTACGCGGTGGCCGCCGTCTACCTCGGCGGTCGCAACTGGGGCTGTCGGGCCTGGAGCTCGGTCCCGACGCCCTCGTGGCTCTCGACGGTGGCCGGCCAAGGGTGGCAGGTGCTGCCCATCTGGGTCGGTTACCAGGCGCACGACGACGGCACGCGCTGCTACCACTGCGCGCAGATGAGCTCGAGCACGACTTCGGCATGGGGACAGGGCCGAGCCGAGGCGATCCTCGCGGTGGCGGCCGCGACCAATGCGGGCTTCGCACCCGGGTCGTACATCGCGTACGACATGGAGGGTTGGGACACCTCGAACGCCACGGCGAACGCCGCGGAGCTGGCCTTCCTCTCGGGCTGGTCGGCCACGGTGCGCGCCAAGGGCTTCAAGACGACGATCTACACCAGCTCGTGCAGCGGCGGCAACAAGATCTCCGCGGCCCTCGGCAAGAGCGGTCCGTACGGCGGCAACACGAGCACGGGAGCATCGGCCGGGAGCACCGCCACGTTCAGCGCGCCGGACTCGATCTGGCTTGCCTCGTGGATCTCGTCGACTCCGACGGCCGTGCGGGGCATCAGCTGCATCTCGGACTCGAGTTGGGCGGGCAAGCCGCTCGGGTGGCAGTACCGCGGGGCCGCCAACGAGACGTACGGCGGCAAGACCATGAACGTCGACGCCAACCTCTTCGCGGCGTCCTTGGACCAGACCGACTACGTCAAGGGCGTCTATCGGGTGCTGTTGCGGCGTCCCGCCGACAGCGGCGGCGTCACGCACTGGGTGGACTTCCTGGCCCGAGGGGGGAGCCGGTCGACGTTCGTCAACAGCCTCGTGACCAGCGCCGAGTTCACCCGCAACACGGTCGCCCTGGACTACCTCCAGCTGCTCCACCGAGCCAGCGACCAGTCCGGCCTCACCTACTGGGCGAACCGGCTCGCGACGGGGCGACGCAACGACGTGATCCTCGCCAACATCGCCGGCTCATCGGAGTACTTCGAGGGGGTGTCCCGCGGTGACACCGAGACCTTCGTGTCGAACCTGTACCTCGACCTCCTGGGTCGGGGCATCGACAGCGGAGGGTTGGCATACTGGGCGGGGCTGATCGACGCGGGCACGGTCAGCCGCCGCAGCCTCGCGCTCACCATCGCCGACAGCGGCGAGTCCGCGCGCCGTCTCGTGTCCGCCCAGTACCTCACCATCCTGGGCCGGTCAGCCGACGCCGGTGGGCTCTCCTACTGGAGCGGCCAGTACCAGCGCACCCACGACATCCTCGCCCTGGCGATCAACCTCGCGTCCAGCTCCGAAGGCTTCCACTACCTGGGTGGACAGGCGAGCTGAGCCCGACGGGGCCCGGCATCGGTCGGCCGCTTCGGTCAGCGACCGGCGACCTCGGCGCGCAGGAGCTCGATCTCGGCCTCGAGCTCGGATCGGGTGTGTGCGAGCTCGGTGCGCAGCGCCTCGACTTCGGCGCGGGCCGCCAACAGGTCGTCGTGGAGGGCCGCGGCGGCACGGGTGCCCACGCGGTCGAGCACCGCACCGCCCGCCTTCCGGCCGCGGGCGCTGAGGGCCTGGGTGGCACGAGTGATCTGCGAGCTGGAGTCGTTGGTCATGAGCTGGTCCTCGATGTGGCGGCGGTGATCGGGTCGGGCGGTGGCGCGGGGATGGTGAACGGTGCGAACGCGGCGTCCAAGCGGACCTGAAACGGGCTGGATGGCGGCACGCGGAGGTTGCCGAGGTGGGCCTCCAACCGGGTCTGCATCGTCGAGGGACCGCGGTCCAGGCCGAGCAGGCGCAGAAGCGTGCGCGCCGCATGGTCTGCCGAACCGCGTCGACCCGACAGGACCGCCGCGGCGACCAGCCGACTGGTTCGGGTGTCGTCGAGTGCCAACTCGACCGCTTGCGTGGCTGCCTCGACGCGTCGGTGCTCGTCGGTTCCCAGCTCGATCAGCACGCCGACGGCGAGTCGGGCCAAGCGGGGCGCGGTGCGGTCGTCGTCGCCATCGGCGACCACCACCGACGCGGCGGCCGCCAGTGCGTCGAGGTCGGGCTCGTCGGGTGTCACGGTCCAGACCCAGACATCGCCCCCGGGCAGGTCCAGCTTCTCGTAGACCCTCGGTTCAGCGCCCTCCTGGGCCGGCGCATCCCGCACGACCAGGACCAGGCGCTCGGGCAGGTCGCGCCGGGCACGGAGCCGGGCTCGCGCGAGCGGCCAGTTGGGCGAAGCCTGCCGGTCGTCGCTCCACGTCGGAGCGACCTCGAGCACCGGGTGGCCCGCCTGTCGCGCTTCACCGGCGACCCAGGCACTTGGCGTCACCACGATCGGAATCGCTTCCGAACTGGCTGTGGCCGCGTTCCAGTGGGCTGCCTCGGCGACGAACACGGCGGTCGGGATCCGGGCGAGGTCGTGGGCTGCCCAGGCCGCGAGGCTCGTGGCGAGCACCGCGTCCGGCGCCGGGCCCCCGGGACGGACGGCGCGCAGCACGGCACGGTGGGACAGGGCCCGCACCAGGGGACGGACGAGCGCGCCTTCGCCTGGCCGGGCGCAGAGCCCGATGACGGGACTGTCCCCGTTGCGGGACGGGTCGGTCATGGACCCTCGACCAGGGTCGTCACCACCTGTTGCCACGACAGCGACGCGACCCGCTCCCGCCCGGCCGTGCCGAGTCGCTGGGCCAGATCGACGTCCTCGGCGAGGCGATCGATGGCGGCGGCCATGCCCGCATCCGTACCGTCGGTGATGAGGCCCGTCACCTCGTGCTCGACCCACTCGAGCACGCCGCCGGAGTCCGGCGTGGTGATGACGGGCTTGCCGGCGGCGAAGGCCTGGAGCGTGGCGTAGCCGTAGTCCTCGTCGTACGGCGGGTACACCACGGCGCGTGCGTTGGCGAGCCGGGTGACGAGGGCGTCGTCGTCGACGAAGCCCGCGACCTCGACCGGTCGGCCACGGCCCGCCGCAGCGAGCTCCCCGGCACGGTCGCGCAGGGCGTCGAGCTGGGATCCCTTGCCCAGCAGCGCGCCGTGCACCGGCCCGGTCACCTGCGCGAACGCCTCGACGAACGCGCCGGGACGCTTGTTGGCCTCGAGGCGGGTGACGCAGACGACCTCGTCGCCGAAAGGGCCCTCGTGGAGTCGGTCGGCGAGAGGCGGCGGGTGGTGGAGGGGCGTCGCGGCCAGGCCGTTGTAGCGGGCGAGGCGATCGGCGACCACGCCGGAGATCGTGTACCGGCGCTCGGCCTCTTCGAGGGCCACGGTGTCCCACTCGACCAGGGTCCGGTGCAGTTCGAGCGACACGTCGTCGAGGCCGAAGTCGCTCCACTCCTGCCCCAGTGCGTCGTAGGCGGCACGGTGCTGGTGGAGCAGCCACGCCACCTTGCGGGGGTGCCGAGCGAAGTAGGAGGGGAAGTTGAGCGTGATCGCCATCTCGAAGTCGAGGGGTACGAGCCGCCAGGCCGCGGCGGCGTCGAGGATGCGGTCGCGGTCCCACGCGGTGGGCAGCAGGACGGTCTCGACGCGGTGGCCGGCGTCGCGCAGCGCCACGACGAGGTTCTCGACGAGCAGCTCGGCGCCGCCGGAGGTGAAGGGCACCTGTGTGCCACAGACGCAGATGTCCACGACCCGCCATTGTCGCGCGTCGTACCTGGGCACCAGGTCCTCAACGCGTTCGGGGGGCGCTGGTACCCTGGCGCGTCCATGCCCGACCGACGCATCGCCTTCGTCCCGCCGCGCTACGGCGACGATGTGGTGGGGGGCGCCGAGCTCCTCCTGCGTGAGGTCGCCCACGGCTTCGCGGCCCGCGGTTGGGAGGTCGAGGTGCTGACCACCTGTGCCCGCGACCACTACACCTGGGCCAACCACTACCCGGCCGGGACGAGCCACGACGGACCGGTCACGGTTCGACGGTTCACCGTCGCGAAGGACACGCCGGGCGAGCACCGCGCGCTCGTGGAGCACCAGTTGGCCCAGGGCCAGGTTCCGACCATCGCCGAGCAGGAGCGGTGGATGAACGACAGCCTGCGGGTTCCCGACCTTTACCACCACCTGCTCGACCACGCGGAGGAGTACCGGGCCGTGGTCTGTGCGCCCTACCTGTTCTGGACGACCTTCGTCGCCGCACAGGTCGCCCCCGAGCGCACCGTGCTGGTGCCGTGCCTCCACGACGAGCCCTACGCCCGACTGGAGCTGTTCCAGCCGATGTTCGGCGGTGTGGCCGGCGTGATGTTCCTCACCGATCCCGAGGCGGCGCTGGCGTCCGACCTCATCCACGGTCCGCCCACGAAGGTGGTCGGCGCCGGTCTGGACGTCCCCGAGCAGCATGACCCCGATGGCTTCCGCACCCGCCACGGGCTCACCCGCCCGTTCGTCCTCGCCGGTGGCCGGCGGGAGGGCGCGAAGGGGTGGGACCGGATGATGGACGGATACGCCCGTGCGGTGCGGCGTGGCGTCGACATCGACCTGGTCACCTTCGGCGTCGGAGAGGTCGGTGCGCCCGATGATCTGGCCCATCGGATCATCGACCTGGGCTTCCTCGCCGCGGACGACCTCACCGATGCCTACGCCGCAGCCGACGCGTACGTTCAGCCTTCCGCGATGGAGAGCTTCTCGCGCACGATCATGGAAGCGTGGCTGGCCGGCACGCCGGTGATCGCCAACGCCGCGAGCGACGTGGTCGCGTGGCACTGCGAGCGGTCCGGCGCCGGGCTGGTCTACGAAGACGTCTACGAGCTGGAGCAGTGCCTGCGGTTCGTGGCCGAATCGCCGGACCTCGCCCGGAAGATGGCCGCAGACGGGCGCGCCTACGTCCTCGAGCACTACCGGTGGCCCGACACGCTGGACCGCATGGAAGCCGCTGTGGAGGCGTGGACGTGACGCTGGATCCCGCCAGCCCTGAGCGGATCCTGGTGGTCGGGCCCTACGCGCCCTACCGGGACGGCATCGCCGCCTACGTGGTCCAACAGGTGCGCGACCTGCGGCGGCAGGGCAACCAGGTCGAGGTGGTCTCGCCGCTTCCGTCCGCGGCGCACCACCACCTCGACTTCCACCATCCGCTCGGGCTGTTGGCGTTGCGCGGGCTGTCGCGCGGGTTCGACCGGGTGATCCTCCACTTCCACCCCGACTTCTACTTCCCGCAGCCGATGACGTTCGCCGTGCGAACGACCCACGCCGCCGCGCTCGCGACCGCGATCCGCACCGGGCCCCCCGCGACGCTCGTCCTCCACGAGATCGACGAGCGGTGGGGCACCGCCCGCGACGCCACGGGCGTCACGGCCCGAGCCATGATCCGGTCGTTCGACGCGCTCAACGTCCATGACGAGGGTCAGGCGGCGCAGCTGCGCAGCGCGTTCGGAGCCGATCCCGCCCGCATCTCGGTGGTGGCGCACGGTGCTCACTTCGCGGCCCACACCGGCGCAGACCGCGCGACCGCGCGAGCCGCGTTGGGGCTCGATCCCGACGCGCACGTCTCCCTGTGCATCGGGTTCGTCGCCGAACACAAGGGGTTCGACCGGGCGGTGACCGCTTTCGGCCGAGCCACCTCGTCCGTCGACGTCGTCGACGGCGACCGGCGGCACGCCGAGCTGCACGTGGTGGGATCGCCGTCGGTCGGCAATCCGGCCGCGGTCCGCTACGCGCACGAGCTGGCCTCGCTGGCCGAGGCGACGCCGGGCGTCACGTTCCACAACGCCTACGTCGCCGACACGACCTTCGACCGCTGGCTCCTGGCCTGCGACGTGGTGCTCCTGCCGTACCGCTTCATCTGGTCTTCCGGGGTCGCCGAGCGCGCCGCGCTGTTCGACCGTCCGGTGATCGCCACCGAAGTGGGTGGCCTCGTGGAGCAGCTCGCCTCCAATCCAGGCAATCGGATCATCGAAGACGACGACCACACGCTCGCCGACGCCCTGGTCGAGGTGCTGACCGAGGCCGAGGTGCTGCCCGCCGACCACGGCGAGGTGGTGGGTGGCGACTGGCCGTCCTCGGCCGCCGCGCAAGGACGTGCTCGCCACGGTGCGCGAACGGGCCGAACAGCAGCGCGGCTTCGCTTTCGTGGCGCCGGATGCGTCGTCCGGCGCGGGGTCAGGCTCGGGCACGCCGGGGTCGGCGCTCGTCGGCAGTTCGGCGCGGGGTCTTGCGGGACTTCGCCGCCTCGGTCCGCTCGCCCGTCCGATCCCGGTGTCGGGACGCCCGGGGGTGACCGGCATCAAGCGGCTCCAGCGGCGCCTGCTCGACTGGGAGCTCGAGCCGATCATCGGCTGGGTCGACGAGCTCCGTCGCGCCACGCAGGAGGCCGTCGAGGCGAGCGTGACCCTGGCGACCGACAAGCACGCCGACGATCCCGTCAAGTCGCCGCCGGCGGCCAAGGCAGGTCGCCAAGTCGACGGCCCGGCAAGAAGAAGCGGCCGACGAAGTCGGCCGCGGCCCGCCCGACCGCCCGAGGCCGGCGACCCCGGAACGGATCTGACGGTTCTCCGCTCGAGACCGCCGATCGGTGCCAGGGCAGTTCGGCGACTCGCCGGTGTCCGGCTGGGCGCGGGCCACGACCGCGTAGTCCTGACCACCCGCGAGCGCGTCGCGCACGTCCTCGAGGATCTCGGCGCCCGAGGACCCGGCTGTGACCGTCGATCCCGAGCGCCTCGGCCCAGTCGCTCGGTCCCGTGGCGACCCGGGTGCAGTGGTCGGATCTCCACGTCGGCGAAGCCGCGCTGCTGGCACAGGAAGCTGAGGAACTCGGGATGCAGCGGGCGTTCGTGGGTGGGGTCGATCCAGAACTGGCCGGCGCCGACGCGCACGTTCGTGGGGTTCGGTGTCTCGAGGATGAGCAGCCCACCGGCTCGGAGCGCCTGGATGGCGGCGTCGAGCAGCGCGATGAGCACCTCGGTGGGGAGGTGCTCGGCGAGGTGCATGCCGGTGACGGCACCGATCGAACCCGGCTCGACGCTCCGCAGGTGCTCGATCGCGTCACCGTGACGCACGTCGAGGCCGCGCCTGCGGTTCTCCTCGGCGAAGGTGGCGTTGAGGTCGACGCCGTACGCGGCGATGTCGTGCTCGCCGAGCAGCTCGAGCCACTCGCCACGGCCGCAGCCGATGTCGACGACCGGCCCGTTCAGGTTGCGAACGTCGTCGAGGTACGTGGCCACCAGCCCCTTCACGTGTTCGCGCGAGCCTCGGAAGTGCCGCTCGAGGTCCCGGTAGAGGTCGTCGCGAGAGGTGGCGACGGCCTCGTCGAGCACCTGTTCGACAGCGGGTTCCCGGGTCTCGGCGCCGTCGCGCAGCGCTTGGACGAGCGACTCGTTCCGTGCACGCATCCGGGCGAGGTCGGCGCGCAGCTCGGCGATGTCGTCGACGAGGCGCTGGTGCGCGGTGGTTCGGCCCCCGACCTCGTCATCGAGCAGTCGCTGGAGGTGGGCGAGCTCTCCACGTTGCGCGTGGACGGTCGCCTCGGCTTCATGGAGCGCCCGCTGCAGAGCCTCGACCCGGACGTGGTCGTCCCGCTGCCAGGTGGCGATCCGCTCGACACGGCCGTTGAGCGCTTCGAGCGCGTCGGCGAGGTGGCGATCCGCGTGGCGGCGCGTTCGGCGGCGCGTTGCGCGAACGTGCTCGGTTTCAGGTCGGTCAAGCGCTGGCGGACCCGGTCGGAGCCGGTGGCCGTGGGCGTTGGTGCCGCGGCCTCTTCGGCGGCCAGCGCTGCGAGGTGGAAGCGGACGGCTTCGGTCGCCGGGTCGAGGTCCTCGACGTCCTCGACGTCGGGGCCATGCGGGTCCGACGGCCCGGGTTCGGTCTCGTGCACGGAGCGAACCCTACCGGTCGAGCGTCCGCCACGCTCTTCGCCGACGTCGGACGCGCCGTCTCGGCGGGAAAACAGCGGCGGAGGGCCCTCGGAAGGGCCCTCCGCTCGGTTTGCTCGGTGCCTGCCAATGGGGGATCGACGGCCTCCGAGCGATGGTCGGCGCCGGAGGGGAATCCGGTTCGCCGACGGTGCCGACCACGGGGAAGGGGGCCCCGGATCGACAGACCAGATGGGTTCAGGCGGCGCGGTTCACGAGGGTGCGAACCTGGCCGCGTGCTTCTTTGGCGGCGTCGCGGGCCTGGGCGACGAGCTCGGCGGCCTGGTCGGGCAGCTTGGCCTCTACCTCGTCGAGCACCGAGTCGAACCGGTCCTCGAGGTCGCTGAGGCGCTCGTCGATCAGCTTGACGCGGTCCTCGATGGTGGCGGCTGACCTTGTCCCACTGTGCAGTGGTGGAGGCCGTGGCGTGCTCGAGGTTCTCGCGGACCTCGTTGAGCTGCGTGCGGGCCTGGTCGATCTGGGACTGGATCTGCTCGGTCAACTCACGGCGCTGGACCTGGGCCTTCTGCGCCGCGATCACGCCGAAGCCGATCGTGACGTAGGCGGCGTCCTTGACGATGCGAGTGACCTCGTCGACGGAAAACTCTGGCATGGGATGCTCCTGGTGGGGCTCGATGATGGGTGCCGGCGGTGTGCTCCGGCGTGCTAACAAGCTAGCAACTTTGTATAACAGTTGCAAGCACTGTGACGTCTGACACGTATCTCCTTGAAGCTCGGGCGGCCCTGCGGGCCTGCTCGCCTCGGCTTCGCCATCCGGGTGTCAGGAGGGGTGCTGCTCCGCCTGGCGGCTGCGCAGCGGTGCCCCCCTGAAGGCCCGGGCGACGCGCGTGGCGACTTGTGTTACAGACCTGTTGCGATCGGCGGGTAGCCTCGGACCACCGTGGATGCCGACGAGCCCACTTCGGAATCCCCCGAAGCCGACGACCAACTGACCTTGGCCTCTCGGAAGGAGGCGTTCGCCGAGCTCGCGGAGCTCAACGACGACGTCCCCGGGCCGGGGTCGACGGCGCCGGACGACGCCACTTCCGACCTCAACGAGATCGACCTCGAAGCGCCACCGGTCGTCGTCGTCATGGTGACCCACAACGCCGATGCGTGGCTGGACGAGGCGCTCGAGTCGCTGGTCGGCCAGACGTACGCCAACCTCTCGGTGCTCGTGATCGACGCGGCCAGCGACATCGACCCCACACCTCGCATCGCGCGCATCCTGCCCGGGGCGTTCGTCCGTCGACTCGAGCACAACGTCGGCTTCGGACCCACGCTGAACGAGGTGCTCGAACTGGTCGAGGGCGCCAGCTTCCTGTGCTTCTGCCATGACGACGTGGTCCTCGACCCGACCGCGGTGCACCGGTTGGTCGAGGAGGCCTTCCGATCCAACGCGGGGATCGTCGGACCCAAACTGGTCGACTGGGACGACCCCGAACGGCTGCAGGCCGTCGGGTACTCGATCGACAAGTCCGGCGGGCCGGCGCCCTACGCCGAGCGGGGTGACCTCGACCAAGAGCAGCACGACGCGGTGCGCGACGTGTTCGCCATCCCCGGTGCGTGCACCCTCGTCCGGGCCGACCTGTTCACCCATCTCGGTGGCTTCGATCCCGACATCGAGCTCCTCGGTGAAGACCTCGACCTCTGCTGGCGTGCCCACCACGTCGGCGCCCGGGTGATCATCGCCCCCGCGGCGCGGGTCCGCCACCGGGAGGCGCTCGCGGAGCGTCGGCCGGACATCGACATCCCGCGGGTCGAGGCTGCGCACCGGTTGCGCACGGTGATGACCTGCTACCAGCTGCTGCACCTGGTCTGGGTGCTGCCCCAGGCGCTGGTCATCTCGCTGGTCGAGTCGGCGATCGAGCTCAACGCCGGTCGCCCTGAACACGCTCGGGCACCGATGGCCGCCTGGGGGAGCGCCTTCCGAAGGCTGCCGGGCCTGTGGCGCGCGCGCGCCGTCGGGTCCGCCGCACGCGGGAACGCCCCGACCGGACCGTGCGTCGGTTGCAGGCGCACACCTGGGCCCGGCTCAGCTCACTCGTCCAGACCCTGCGCCGCGAGCGCGAAGAGGCCCGTGCGGCGAGCGCCGACGACGCGCCGACCCCGGCGGAACGTCGACGGGCCGCCTCGCTGGTGCCCTACGGCGTCGCCGCGGTGGTCATCCTGCTGCTGCTGGGCACCCGAGACCTGCTCTTCGGACCGCTGCCGGCGATCGGCGAGTTCGCCCGTGCCCCCGCGGGGGTCGGGGGGATCTGGACCGCTTGGTTCAGCGGGTGGAACGCCATGGGACTCGGTTCGACCTCGCCGGTCTCCACCGCCTTCGGGAGCCTGGCGCTCGCGGGCTCGGTCGCCCTCGGCGCGCTCGACCTGGTTCGTCGAGTGGCGATCCTCGGCATGATCCCGATCGGCGCCGTCGGCGCCTGGCGCCTCGCCAAGCCGCTCGGCTCGCGACGGGCCCAACTCACCTCGCTCATCGTCTACGTCGCGATCCCCGTGCCGTACAACGCGGTGTCACAAGGGCGATGGTCGGGCCTGATCCTGTTCGCCGCAGCGCCGTGGCTGCTGGCCGCATTGGCGCGGGCGATGCACCTCGAACCCTTTGCGCCCGCGCCGCGCGCGCCGGACGACGCGGTCGGCTCCCCGCGCCGGGAGTGGCTCCACCGGTCGCTGGGACTGGGTCTGGGTCTCGGCGTGGTGGCGACCTTCGTGCCCGCGATCGTGCCGGTCGCGATCCTCATCGCCGTCGGGTTCGCGTTGGGGTCGCTCGTGGCAGGCCGCGTCGCCGGGCTCGGACGACTGGCGGGCACGGTGGGCGTCGCCGCCTTGCTCACCGCGGTGCTCCAGCTTCCGTGGACCCTCGGTGTCGTCGGTCCCGGCGGCTCGTGGACGGCGCTGGCCGGCATGCGCTCCGGCACCGACGGGTGGCTCTCGCTGGGACGAATCCTGCGCTTCGAGTCCGGATCGTACGGCGCACCGCCACTGGGGTTCGCGTTCCTGCTCGCCGGTGCGCTGCCGCTCGTCATCGGACGGTCTTGGCGCTTCACCTGGGGCGCCCGGGCGTGGGGGAGCGCGGTGGTGTGCTGGGCGGCCCTCTGGTCCGGCCAGCAGAGCTGGATGCCGGTGCCGGTACCCCCGGCCGAGGTGCTCCTGGCGCCCGCGGCCGCCTCGCTGGCGCTGGCGATCGCGTGCGGGACCGCCGCGTTTGACGTCGACCTGCCCGGTTACCGCTTCGGCTGGCGGCAGGGGGCATCCGCACTCGCCGTCCTGGCGGTCCTGGTCGGATCGCTACCCATGATCGGTGGCGCCGCCGACGGCCGCTGGCGCGTCCCCACCGCGGATCTGGGCGATGTCCTGGACTTCATCGGCACCCAGCGCGCGGCACAGCCCTTCCGTGTGGTGTGGGCCGGTGATCCCGACGTCGTTCCCGCAGCGGGTTGGCGCTTCTCTCCGACGCTCGACCTGGCGGTCTCGAACGACGGCATGCCCACGATGACCGAGCTCTGGGCACCCGGTGGCGACACCGCTTCGAAGCCGCTCGCCGATGCCCTCGCGCTCGCGCGGAACGGTCAGACCTCGCGCCTCGGGAGCATCCTGGCGACCATGGGGGTCCGCTACCTCGTCCTGCCACGACAGATCGTGCCTGCGCCCTTCCAGGCCACCGGCCACCGGATCGATCCCCAGCTCCATCGTGGTCTCGACGCCCAGCTCGACCTCGCCCGGATGCCGGTGAACAGCGCGCTGGTGCTCTACCGCAACACGGCCTGGCGGAGCGGCTTGACCCTGTTGCCCAGCGGTACGCCGAGCGGTCACGCGGTGTCCGACGCGCTCGACCGGCCCCGCGGCACTCCGGTGCTGCGCGGCGTCGACCCGGTCGCGGGTGGTTCGGGCACCCTGCCCGGAGCGGGCGTGCTCGCGACCGGCCAGCGGGCGGATGCCGGTTGGCAACTCACGGTCGACGGACATCAGGCGAAGCGGGTGACGCTGGACGGATGGGAGCAGGGCTTCGATGTGCCGTCCGCGGGCCATGCCGTGCTCAGCCACTCGAGGTCGACACCTCGCGTGCTGCTCGTGGTGCTCGAGGCCGGGCTCTGGCTGGTGGTGCTGCTGTTCTGGCGCCGCACCCGCCTGCGCTCGTTGGACGATGGACCGGTCACCGATGTGCTGCCGCAGCCACTCGAGGAAGGCTCGCTGGTGCAGATCGGCGCGGCCGGCGAAGAAGACGTCCAGTCGGTCGACGTGGTCGATGTCGGCGAATCGGAAGAGCGCGAGCCCGACTCTGGCGTGCCCGACGACGACGAGCCCGACTCTGGCGTGCCCGACGACGACGAGCCCGACTCTGGCGTGCCTGATGACAGCGAGGAGCAGCCGTGAGCGCGGTGACCGCCCCTCGCCGGGTGGCGTTGCTCGTCGGGCTCGTCGTCCTCGCCGTTCTCGCTGCGGTGCTCGGGCAACCGTCCAAGGCTCGCCACCCGATCCGTGTCGGGAACGGCGACGCGCCACTTCAACTCGGTGCGCGCGTGCTCGTCGCTCCCGATGCGGCGGCACGCCACGCGGCGACCCCCGTCGCGTCGAGGCTCGGTGCGGTGAGCACGACCTGGTTCTGCGGCGGCGGCTCGCCGTCATCGACCGGGGGACTGTCGACCCACCTGATCCTGGTGAACCGGTCGGCCGACGCGACGACCGCCACCATCGACTTCGTGAGCTCGAGCGGACGTCGACACACCACCAGGGTCGACGTGGCCGGACGCACCGCGACGAGCGTCGACGCGACCGGGGTGGGTGATGCCGGTTCGGTCGCGGCGGTCGTCGAGGCGCGCGGCGGTGGCCTGGTCGTGAGCCAGCGGATCGGCGCCGGCGACACCGTCACGGTGGCCGCGTGCGCGACCGCGTCGTCGGAGTCGTGGTTCTTCTCCGGTGGTGACACCCAGAAGGGTTCCTCCGAGCAGTTGGTGCTGTTCAACCCGTTCGACGACCTCGCCACTGCGGACGTGTCGTTCCTCACCGCCGACGGTTTCCGCCACCCACAGGAGACCCAAGGGCTACCCGTCTCCGCCCGGTCGTTGCTGGTGGTCGACGTCGCGAAGGTGCAGAACCGGCGCAAGGACCTGGCGAGCATGGTGACGACCCGAGCGGGCCGCCTCGTCGTCTGGAGGGCCCAGCAGTTCGACGGGTCCGGGCCGTCGCTCCCGGCGGCCTTCCCCCCGTCGGGCGTCTCGGTCTCGCTGGGCGCGTCGACCGCGCTCGACCACTTCGTGCTTCCCACCGCGGTCACCGGGCAGGGGGTCGTCACCCGGATCGTCCTGTCCAACCCGGGCACCGTGGACGCAACGGTGCGACTGGGGTTCGAGCCCGATGACCCTTCCACCAACGGCCAACCCCCGAACAGCTCGACCAAGGTGAGCGCGGGCTCGGTCGTCGTCCTCGGCTCGGCGCGTCTTCGCCAGATCCCGGCGGGCGTGCCCTTCACGGTCACCGGTGAGGTGACCAAGGGAGGACCGGTCGTGGCCGAGCTCTGGCTCGACGGCGCCGAACCGGCGAAGGGCCACGGCACGAGCGCGGCGACCGCGATCCCCGTCGCCGCGAGGCAGTGGGTCGCCCCCAACGGACTGCGGAACCCGAGCCTCGACCAGTTGGGGATCACCGCGCCGGCGAACGGCGCCACGTTCACGGTGTCGGTGGTCGACGGCGGTCGATCGACCCGGGTCGCCGGCGCCTCGGTGCCACGCCGGGTCGCCGCGGGCGGCCGCGTCACGGTCGATCTCTCCGCGGCGCTGGCCGCCCATCCCGGTGCGACCGTGGAGGTGCGGGCGAGCGCGCCCGTGGTGGTGAGCCGACTCCAGGCAGGCCAGAGCGCCCGCGGGCTGGTCACGATGGCTGCACTGCCCGTCGAGGGCACCTTCTCGGTGCCGTGAGGGGCAGTCGGCGATCTCCTCGATCGGGCGGATTCGTAGTTCGCGGATCGATCGGGCGCGACGCCAGAATGGGGCCATGACCCAGGTCGTCATCGCCGTCGTGCTCGTGGCGCTGGGCGTCGCGGTGGCGGTCGTCGTGCGCCGCCGTGACCACCGCCAACCTGCCCGGGGCGCGTCCTGGAGCGTGCCGGTGCAGCTGCACCGCGACGACTTCGACGACCCTGAGGCGCGTCGCCTCGCGGTGGTGTTCTCCTCGGCCACGTGCGACGCCTGCGCGGCGACGTGGCAGCTCGTCGAGGAGTTGGCGCCGGCCGGTACCGCCACGCAGCGCGTGAGCTACCAGGACCACCGCTCGTTGCACGACCGCTACGGGATCGACGCCGTGCCGACGGTGGTCGTCGCCGACGCGGAAGGCGTGGTCGTGGCGTCGTTCGTCGGCCCACCCGGACGCGACGACCTCGCCGAGGCGCTCTCGCCCCCCTCCGCCTGAACGCCGGGCGTTCGTTCAGCCCGAGGTGGGCGGGGTGGCCGGTGGGGTCACCGGCGGCGTCGTGCCCCGTTGGCGGGTCCACGCCGGGGCGGGGTCGTCCGCGTGCGCAGGCTCTTCTTCGTGGTCCTCGGTGGATGCCGACTCCGCGGCGGCGCCCTGGTCCGACGATTCCGTGGAGCCGTTGCCCGAGTCCGCGCTGTCGGCCGGGACGACCGTCGCCGCACCGCCGGTGCTGGGGGCGTCGTCGGGGTCCGGGCGGTTGGTCCCGCCGTCGCCGCCGCCACCGGAGCGGCCGAGGTCGACGAGCCGCAGCACCTCGACGCCGTCGATCGTCTCGTGTTCGAGCAGTGCCCGGGCGAGGAGGTCGAGGCTGTTGCGATGCGTGTCGATGATCTCGCGGCAGCGGGTTTCGGCGTCGCGGAGGATGCGCTCGATCTCCTCGTCGATGACCCGGGCGGTCTCGTCGCTGTACTGCCGGGTCTGCGCGAGCTCATCGCCCAGGAAGACCTCGTGGTTGGTGCCCCAAGCCATCGGACCGATGCGCTCGCTCATGCCGAACTCGCGGACCATCCGACTGGCGAGCTCCGTCGAGGTGACCAGGTCGTTGCTGGCACCCGACGAGGACACGCCGAAGACGAGCTGCTCCGCGATGCGACCGCCCATCGCCACGACGATGCGCTGCTCGATCCAGTCCCGCTCATAGCTGTGGCGGTCCTCGGTGGGCAGCTGCATCGTCACACCGAGAGCCATGCCCATCGGCAGGATCGTCACCTTGTGCACCGGGTCGGCCTTGGGGAGGACCGCCGCACACAGGGCGTGGCCGCCCTCGTGGTAGGCGGTGAGCTCCTTCTCGCGGGCGGACATCGCCAGCGACTCGCGACGCTGCCCCATGAGCATGCGGTCACGGGCGTAGTCGAAGTCGTCCATGGTGACCTGGTCGCGGTGGGAGCGCACGGCGTGCAGCGCGGCCTCGTTCACGACGTTGGACAGGTCGGCGCCGCTCATCCCGGGCGTCCCGCGGGCGACGATCGAGAGGTCGACGTCGCCGGACAGGTTCTTGCCCTTCGCGTGGACGTTGAGCACGGCGAGGCGCTCCTCGAGCTCGGGCAGCGGCACGACGACCTGACGGTCGAAGCGTCCCGGGCGGAGCAGCGCAGGGTCGAGGACGTCGGGCCGGTTGGTGGCGGCGATCATGACGATGCCTTCGGTGGCCTCGAAGCCGTCCATCTCGGCGAGCATCTGGTTGAGGGTCTGCTCACGCTCGTCGTGGCCGCCACCCAGGCCGGCGCCGCGCTTGCGCCCGATGGAGTCGATCTCGTCGACGAAGATGATGGCCCGGCCCAGCTTGCGGGCGTTCTGGAAGAGGTCGCGCACGCGGCTGGCGCCAACGCCGACGAACATCTCCATGAAGTCCGAGCCGGTCACCGAGAGGAAGGGCACGCCGGCCTCGCCGGCGACCGCACGGGCGATGAGCGTCTTGCCCGTTCCGGGAGGTCCGACCAGCAGCACGCCCTTGGGGATGCGCGCGCCGATCTGCCCGAAGCGCTCCGGGAACTTGAGGAAGTCCACGACCTCACGGATCTCGGTCTTGACGCCCTCGTAGCCGGCGACGTCCGCGAACGTCGTGCGCGGGCTGTCGGCGGAGTAGGTCTTGGCCTTGGACCGCCCGACGGACATGATCCCGCCCATCTGGCCCGACGATCGTCGCATGAACCACGAGAAGAAGAGCGCGAAGATCCCGACCATCAGCACGATCGGCAGGAGGCTCTCGAGCCAGCTCGACTGGTGGGTGTTGTTCGTGAGCTGCACCTTCGCCTTGCGCAGCGTCGCCAGGTCGCTGCTCGGGAAGGGCTGCAGACCGGTCGTGGTGAACTTCGAGCCGTCCTTGTAGGTGCCGCTGATGTTGGCGGTGTCGTTGCTGTACTTGACCGACTTGACCTTGCCGCCCTCGACCGAGGAGATGAAGGTGCTGTAGGAGACCTTCTTGGAGTTCGACGACGACGAGAACGAGTACACCAGCCCCACGACCAGCACCGCACCGGCGATCGCCCAGACCAGCCACTTCGGCCAGCCGTCCTCGAATCGAGGCTGCGACGGTCCGCCGTCGGGGCCGCCCTGCGGTCGCCGCGGGGGCGGCGGGGGAGGAGGAGGTCCGGACGAAGGCATGGCCCAAGCGTAGTGGGCGCATCGTGAAGTCCCTGCCTCAGTCCGCCGCGTTCTGGGCCCTCGTCGCCATGGGTTCGGCGACCGAGGTCCGTCGCCCCGGGACCAGTCCCCGGTAGCCTTTCCGGTCATGCCACGTCACTGCGCACGCCCGAGCTGCGCCTCCGCCGCGTCGACCACCCTGACCTACGACTACGGGGCGAGCACCGTCTGGATCGACCACCTCGCCGACGAGCCGCATCCCATGACCCACGACCTGTGCGTCGCCCACGCGGATGCCCTCTCGGTGCCCCGAGGTTGGGTGCTCCAGGACCGCCGCAGCTCGGTGACCTCGTTGTTCGCCGAAGCCCGTAGCCTGGCGAGCTGAATCGCTCGGCGCCTGCCGCCGCGTCGCCCACCTCACCGAGTCGCAACCTCCGCGTGCCAAAGCCCAACGTGCTCGAACCAGCTGACGCCCTCGCCGACCCCCCACCTTGGGGCATTCGTGACGCGCTGATCGGCTGGGGCGCGGCGATCGTGCTCGGCGCCCTCGTCGGTGCGGTCATCATCGCGGTGGCGGGCTACGGCGGCAAGGGCCAGAGCCTGCTCCCGCTGTGGCTGGTGGCCATCACGCAGGTGCCGCTCTGGGTCGGGCTGCTCGGCGCCCCCGTGCTGGCGGCCCGTCGCGCGAAGAGCACCCTGCGCAAGGAGTTCGGCCTGGCGATCCGGCCCATCGACGTGCCCATCGGCATCGCCGTGGGGCTGGCCGCGCAGTTCCTGCTCGTGCCGGCGGTGTCCGCGCCGTGGTTGCACCTGCTCGGCAAGTCCACCCACGACCTCAACCGGGTCGCCGACCAGCTCGTGTCCAAGGCGCACGACCCTTTGGGCGTGGTGCTGCTCATCCTGATCGTCGCGATCGGCGCGCCGGTCATCGAGGAGCTGTTCTACCGTGGGCTGCTGCTTCGTGGATTGCAGCGGCAGCTGCCGGCCTGGGGCGCGATCGTCGTGTGCGGGCTCGCCTTCGGCGCTTCCCACTTCGAGCTCCTGGCGCTCCCCGCGCTCTCGGTGTTCGGGATGGTGCTGGCGTGGCTGGCGGTGCGCTCCGGTCGCCTCGGCCAGTCGATCATGGCCCACCTGGCGTTCAACAGCGTGACCGTCTGGGTGCTGCTGCGATGACCGACTTCGACGAGCCGACCGACGACGAGCCGACCGACGAAGAGCCGACCGACGACGGAGGGGTTCTCGCCGGCCCCGAGCCCGAGGCCCTTTTCGCCGGCGACGTCGCTCCCCGGGAGCTCGTCGTCGAGGTCGCCGAGCCGGCGCCGATCGACCCGACCTGGGACGACCTGGAGCACGCGTCGACCGTCGCGCGCGCCGATCGCGAGGACCTGCCGCCACTGGCGCCGGGCTGGCCGGCCACCCGGACGCGCCTGCGCGCCTGGGCGTCGCGCACCTGGCACCAGCCGACGTCGATCTGGGTGCAGCGGGCCGTCTCGCTGATCGTGGTGCTGGGCGCCAGCGCGTTCGTCCTCTCGACGTTGCACGTCGACCTGCTCTTCCGGAACACGACCCCCACGGGGGGTGACATGGGCGCGCACGTGTGGGGGCCCATGTACATGCTGCGCCACCTGCTGCCCCACGGCGAGGTCACCGGCTGGACGCCGGACTGGTACGCGGGGTTCCCGGCGTTCGGCTACTACATGGTCGGCCCGGCGATCGCGATCGTCGCGGTGCACGTCGGCGCCGCGGTCTGGGCCGCGGTACCGCTGGCGCTGGTCGCGCTCGCACTGGCGGCTTCGGGGTGGGTGGTCCCGCAACTCTTCGGCTTGCGCAAGGTGCTTGCCGTGGTGGGACTCGTCGCGGTCCTGATCGCCGTTCCCGTCCCGTACAACATCGCCTTCAAGCTGGTGACGGTGTTGGGACTGGTCTCGCTGCCGATCTGCGCCTGGGCGTTCGCCAAGCTCGCCGACCTGCGCTTCCCGGCGCCACCGGTGTTCGCGTTGGCCGCGCTCGTGTACGTCTACAACCGCGAGCCGCTGACCCGCTACCCCAACGGTGGCGCGGTGATCGGCACCGGCAACATCATCGGCGGCAACATGCTCTCGACGATGGCCGGCGAGTACTCGTTCTCGATCGCGCTCTCGCTCGCGCTGCTCTACCTGGGCGTGCTGCTGCGCGGCCTGCGCACGGGTCGTCACCGTGGACTGGCCGCAGTGCTCCTGGCCCTCGTCGGTCTCTGCCACCTGCTGCCGTTCTTCTTCGTGCTGCTCGCCACCGCGGTGCTGTTCGTGGTCCGGCCATCGGTGGGGCGCGTCAAGTGGCTGCTCGCGGTGGGGCCCGTCGCGGCGGCGCTCGCGGCGTTCTGGATGCTGCCCTTCTACTGGTACCGCACCTACACGATCGACATGGGCTTCGAGCAGCTCCCGCCGTCGGGGTTGAGCTACACCGACTACCTCTTCCCGTCCCGGATCACGTGGATGTTCCTGCTCGCCGGCGTGGGTGTGGTGGTGGCGTTCGCGTACCGCAACCGCGTCGGGCAGTGGCTGCTGGGGAGCGCGGTGGCCACGGCGCTGGCGTTCCGGTTCATCCCCCAGATCCAGCTCTGGAACGCCCGGATCCTGCCCTTCTACTACCTGTCGGTGATGTTCCTGGCGGCGTTCGGCGTCACTGGGGTGATCTTCGCCATCTCGACCCTCGCCTCGACCCGGCGCGGCCAGGTCAACGTGTGGACCGCCAGCGGCCTCGCCGCGGTCGCCGGCATCGCCGCGTTCGCGTTCGTCGGGTTCCCGCTGCACAACCTCCCCGGCCAGCACACCGACACCGCAGGCCGGAGCCACTGGCTGTGGTGGTCGACCACCGACTCGAACCCCGCGTCCAGCTGGGCGTTGTGGAACTACACGGGCTACGAGGGCCGCACCGCCCCGACCGCCGACTCGAAGAACCCCTACGCCGACTACCGCGGCATCGTCACGACCATGGCCAAGTTGGGCGCCGATCCGAAGCACGGCTGCGGTCGGGCCATGTGGGAGGCGGACAACACCCGCGAGGGCGAGTACGGCACGCCGATGGCGCTGATGCTCCTGCCGTACTGGACCGACAGCTGCATCGGCTCCATGGAGGGCCTCTACTTCGAGTCCTCGGCGACGACGCCCTACCACTTCATCAACGCGGCACAGCTCTCGTCGTCGCCGAGCAACCCGATGCGTGGCCTGCCCTATCCGGGCCTCGACGTCGCCGGCGGGGTCGCTCACCTTCAGCTCCTGGGCGTGAAGTACTACCTCGCCGACACCGCCGGGACCATCGACCAGGCCAAGAAGGTGCCGGCCCTGACCGAAGTGGCGGTGTCCGGACCCTGGCACGTCTACGAGGTCGCCGACAGCGAGCTCGTCGCCCCCCTGAGCCACGAGCCGGTCGTGTGGAACGTCAAGGACCAGGCGAAGTCGTCGGTGCAACCGGGCGTCGCCTGGTACCTCGACCCGACCCGCTGGAAGGTGCCGTTCGCGACGACGGGACCCGCGGACTGGAAGCACGTCAACGTCGACGTCTCCTACTGGAACCACGACTGGTCGACGCTCACCAACATGGTCACCCAGCTCACCGGCAAGAAGGCGCCGTCGCCGCTGCCCAGGGTCTCCACGCCCAAGGTGCCCCAGGCAACGGTCACCAACATCGTGGCGACCACCGACACGATCTCCTTCGACGTCGACCGCGTCGGCACGCCGATCCAGGTCAAGGCGTCGTACTTCCCGAACTGGAAGGTGCAGGGGGCGAAGGGTCCTTACCGCATCACGCCCAATCAGATGGTGGTCATCCCGACCGCCAAGCACGTCGTGCTGCACTACGGGCGCACCCCCATCGACTGGCTCGGAGACCTGCTCCTGCTCGTCGGCATCGCCGCGGTGGTCTGGCTCGCCCGACGTCCGGCGGTCGCGGTGGCGTCGCCGCTGTGGGCGCGCATCGAGCAGGCCCGTGCGGAGGCGGCGCAGCGACGATCGGTGGAGCGCCGCGAAGGGGAAGCGGGCGAGGACGCGGCCGCCGGCGCGAGCGACGACTCGGGATCGAGCGACGATTCGGGATCGAGCGACGACTCGGGGCCGGGGGACGACGCGCCCGACGACGGGGTTCCGGCCACCAAACCGGTCACCGAGGCACCCGAAGACCCCGACCTCTCCGGGCCCGGACCCGACGCACACTAGGCTCGGCGCCGCCATGGCCGATCTCGACGCTGTCTTCCACGCCTACGACGTCCGCGGCACGGTGCCCGACCAGCTCGACCCTGAGCTCGCCGGCCGCATCGGCGCCGCCTTCGCCCACTACGTCCACAAGGCCGACCCGGAACGCGCCGCGTGCTCGTCGCCCGAGACATGCGCGAGAGCGGGATCGAGCTGGTCAACGCCTTCGCCGTCGGCGTCCAGCACCAGGGCCTCGACGTCGTCGACCTGGGTCTGGCCTCGACCGACCTGCTCTACTTCGCGTCCGGCTACCTCGACGCACCTGGCGCGATGTTCACCGCCTCGCACAACCCGGCGCAGTACAACGGCATCAAGTTCTGCCGCTCCGGGGCCCGCCCGGTCGGCGAGTCGACGGGCCTGTCCGACATCAAGGCGCTGGCCACGGTCATGCTCGAGGACGCGCCCAGCGAGTTCGGCGGCGTCTCCGAGCGGAACCTGCTCGGCGAGTTCGCGGACCACGTCCGCTCGTTCCTCACCGACCCCGGTTCGCTGCGCCCGCTGAAGGTCGTGGCCGACACCGCCAACGGCATGGGTGGTCTGATCGTGCCGGCGGTCTTCGGCGCACTGCCCATCGAGCTGGAGATCCTCTATCCCGAGTTGGACGGCACCTTCCCCAACCACCCCGCCGACCCGATCCAGCCCGAGAACCAGGCGGCCCTGCGCGCCCGGGTCGTCGAGACGGGCGCGGACCTCGGTCTCGCCTTCGACGGCGACGCCGATCGGGTGTTCGTCGTCGACGAGCTCGGCAACGGGCTCTCGGGCTCCACGACCACCTCGTTGGTGGCATCGATGGTCCTCGACCGCGAGCCCGGCGCCACGATCCTCTACAACCTGATCTGCTCGAAGGCGGTGCCCGAGCTGGTGACCGAGCGGGGCGGCACCGCGGTGCGCACCCGCGTCGGCCACTCGTTCGTCAAGCAGGTCATGGCCGAGACCGGCGCGGCCTTCGGCGGCGAGCACTCGGCGCACTACTACTTCCGCGACAACTACCGGGCGGACTCGGGCATCATCGCCACGATGCACGTGCTCGAGTACCTGTCGTCGCACGACGCACCCCTCTCCGAGCTGCGCAAGCGCTTCGAGCGCTACGCGGACCTGGGTGAGGTGAACACCAAGGTCGCCGACGTCGACGCGGTGATCGAACGCGTCGCGGCGGCCTATTCCGACTCCCCCCAGGACCGCCTCGACGGGCTGACCGTCGACTGCGGCGACTGGTGGTTCAACCTCCGCCCCTCCAACACCGAGCCGTTGCTGCGGCTCAACCTCGAAGCCGGCACCCCGGAAGAGGTCGACCAGCACGCCCGCGAGGTGCGTGCGCTTCTCACCAAGGACTGACCCATGGCCCTCGACGCGCAACTCCTCGACATCCTCGTGTGCCCCGAAGACAAGGGCCCGCTGCTCTACTTCGCCGACGACGACTTCCTGTACAACCCGCGCCTCAAGCGTCGCTACGTCATCAAGGACGACATCCCCGTGCTGCTCGTGCCCGAGGCCGAAGCCGTCGGTGACGACGAGGCCGCGGCGCTCGAGGCCCGGGCCGCCGACGGTTCCATCCGCACCACCGGCGAGGGCTGAGCGGTGGCCGGGCTCGGCGTCCGCCGGCGCCCCCGAGCTGCGGAGCGCTCCGACCTGCCCGACGCCTCGCGCGAGCTCGCCGCCGGCTCCGAGTGGTCGTCCGATCGCTTGCCCGACCATGAGGCGTATCCAGCGTTGTCGTGTTCGCCGGCGGAGACGACGCGATCGACGCGGCGATCGTGGCGGCGGTCGCCTCCCGCTCGAGCCCGGTCCCGATCGTCGTCCACCGGGGCGACGCCGTGCCCGTCGTTCGTCGATCCGGCGCTGCGTCGCGGTCGTGCTCGCCTCGGACGGGAGCGGCGAGCGCGCCGCCGAGCTCTACGAGCAGGCCGGTGAGGCGGGCGCCATGCGGGTGCTCGTCGCCGGACCCGGCGACCTCCGGGACGACGCCGTCTCGGCCGGCGAAGGTGTGTTTCCGATCGAGCCCTCGCTTCGGGCGCCGCGGACCCTTCCGGGGACCGTTGCGGTGCCCCTCGCCGGCGTGCTCGAGGCCGTCGGGAACTTCGCCGGTGCCGAGGCATGGATCGCCGCTGCCGTTGAGGGCATGCGGCACCGTGCCGCCCGCCTTGACGCCGCCGACGAGCGAGGCCGAGCGGGTGGCCCGGCGCCTGGACCGTCGGATGCCGCTCATCTACGGCGGCGGCGAGCTCGGGCTGGCGGCCGCCCGTTGGTGGAAGTCGGCCTGCAACCAGGCGGCCAAGCTGCCCGCGTTCGCGAACTCGGTGCCCACGCTGTGCTTCGATGAGCTCGCCGGCTTCGGCCAAGCCGGGGACGTCACCCGCCAGGTCTTCACGGTCGTGCTCCTACGCAGCGGTTTCGAGCACCCTCGGGTGACCGAGCAGTTCGCCCTGTTGCCCGACGTGCTCGACGAGGTCGTCGGCGGCATCGAGATCGTCGAGGCCCAGGGGGACGGCGCGCTCGCACAGGCGCTCGACCTCGCCTACGTCGGGCAGTGGGTCGGTCTCGAGCAGGCGGCGATCGCCGGGGTCGATCCCGACGCGGTCCCGATCCTCGCCGAGCACTGGGCGGCCCTCGTCCCCTGAGCGACACCCGGGCGAGAGAGACGGAGCGTGCCTTGGGCCGCACCCCCCGTTCGCGGATGCTGGTGGAGCGCACTGGTACGGTCATCCCGTCTTCACCCATCGACGGAGCCGAACGATGGAAGTGCACCGAAGGCTGACGATCACCAGCATCCACGGATCTGTGCACTTCGGACGCAGGTCTGCTGTTCCGCATCCCAGGTCTCTTCCGGTGCCGAGCGAAGCTCATGTCGCCCCATGCACGGATCGGTGACCGGATGACCTTCGAGGCGCTGATCGATCGAGCGTGCGGCGGCGACGCGTCCGCGTACGCCGAGCTCTGGCGGATCTTCAATCCGCCGCTCCAGCGGTACCTCCGTGTCATGGCGGGCCCGCACGACTCCGAGGACCTCGCCTCGACCACCTGGCTCGAGGTGGTGCGGGGGCTCGGGCGGTTCGAGGGTGACGAGGACAACTTCCGGGCCTGGATCTACACCATCGCCCGGCATCGCTTCCTCGACCTGCGTCGCAACGAGCGAAGGCGACCGGCGACCGTTCCCGACCAGGAGTTCGACGCCGCCAGCGAGGCCGACCTCACGTACCGCGCGATCGAGGCTGCCGAAGGCACGCAG
Organism: uncultured Actinomycetes bacterium; assembly: GCA_963810075.1. Lineage (GTDB taxonomy): Bacteria > Actinomycetota > Acidimicrobiia > Acidimicrobiales > Iamiaceae > CAWELZ01. The sequence continues at coordinate 223,486 of CAWELZ010000012.1, forward strand.
CGGGCTCTGGACCTGATCGCCCAGCTCTCGCCCGATCAGGCGGAGGCCGTCATGTTGCGCGTCGTCGCCGATCTCGACGTCGATTCCGTCGCCAAGATCATGCACAAGAAGCCCGGGGCGGTGCGGGTGCTCGCGCATCGGGGCATCCGTCGGCTGGCGGAGCTGTTCCCCGACGGTCCGGAGGTGTAACGGATGGCGCCGAGACGGAGCTATAGGTGATATGGGACAGAAGAGGGTAGGCACCTCCGGCGAGCGCGGCGCCGACCTTGCGGCGCGCATCGTCGAGGATCCGGCGATCGTCGATGCCGGCGTCCCCGGCGAGACGAGCCGCGGTCATCGCCCTGCTCGCCAGCGCGCGCGCTGCGGCGACCGACGAGGAGCTCGCCGGCGAAGCCGCGGCGGTCGCGGAGTTCCGCGCTGCACATGGATCCGATTCGGTGCTCGTCCCCGAGCCGAGGATTCCGTACTGGCGGCGTCGAGCTGCTGCGGCCGTCGCGGCCGCGGCCGTCATGTTCGGTGGGTTCGGTGTGGCAGCGGCCGCCAGCGGCAAGTTGCCCGACCCCCTGCAGCGACTGGCCCACGAGAACCTCGGCCACGTCGGCATCGACGTGCCGGACGCCAACGTGACGACGTCGACGACGACGGTGCCCGGCAAGGGTGCGACGATCTCGTCGCTCGCCCAGGAAACCGGAGCGACCGGCGTCGACAAGGGCCGTGCGATCTGCACCGAAGCGAGCGACGGCCGGTGCCGAGCGGGATCGCCCACGACGACGGCGGACGTCAAGCCGTCGACGAACGGTCGGGGCGGGACCCGCCCAGCCATCCCCGCCAAGCCGGCCACACCGGCCAAGCCGGCGACCCCGGCAAACCCGGGGACACCAGCGACCCCTGCGACGCCAGCGACGCCGGCGAAGCCGGCGACCCCGGCGAAGCCGACACCACCCTCGGTGGTTCCTCGCGGGGGCACCCCGTCCCACGACTCGGGAAGTCAGCCTTCGAACCCGAGCAACTCGCACCGGCCGTAGTCGCCGAGCCGCGACGCGGAGGGAGACGGCGAACCGCGGACGGCCGTGTGGTGCCCACGCGAGGGCCGCGCGCTAATGTGCCCAACGGCTGCCGACCAACGAGCGGCCTCCGGGCTGAGCCGAGTGGAGTCAGTTGACCCCGGCCCGGGAACCCAATTGCGCATCGGACCTCTCCTGGTCCGCGCCCGAGTTCCCGGAGGAACCATGACCGACGACTTCAAGGTTGCCGACCTCTCCCTGGCCGCGTTCGGCCGCAAGGAGATCGACCTCGCCGAGCACGAGATGCCCGGCCTCATGGCCTTGCGCGCCGAGTACGGCGACGCCCAGCCCCTGGCCGGAGCCCGCATCACCGGCTCGCTGCACATGACCGTCCAGACCGCCGTGCTGATCGAGACGCTCACCGCGCTCGGTGCGGACGTCCGCTGGTGCTCGTGCAACATCTTCTCGACCCAGGACCACGCTGCCGCGGCGGTCGTGGTCGGCCCGACCGGCACCCCCGACAACCCCCAGGGTGTGCCCGTGTACGCCTGGAAGGGCGAGTCGCTCGAGGAGTACTGGTGGTGCACGGAGAACGTGCTGCGCTGGCCCGGCGACACCGGCCCGAACCTGATCCTCGACGACGGCGGCGACGCCACGCTGCTGGTGCACAAGGGCCTGGAGTACGAGGCCGCCGGCAAGGTGCCCGACACCACCGACGACGACTCCGAGGAGTGGAGCGTCGTGCTCGACCTGCTGCGCCGCAGCCTCGGCGAGTCCAGCGACCGCTGGACGAAGGTCGCCAAGGGCATCAACGGCGTCTCCGAGGAGACCACCACCGGCGTGCACCGGCTCTACCAGATGTTCGAGACGGGCGACCTGCTGTTCCCCGCCATCAACGTCAACGACTCGGTCACCAAGTCGAAGTTCGACAACCTGTACGGCTGCCGCCACTCGCTGATCGACGGCATCAACCGGGCCACCGACGTGATGATCGGCGGCAAGGTCGCCTTCGTCGCCGGCTACGGCGACGTCGGCAAGGGCTGCTGCCAGAGCCTGCGTGGCCAGGGCGCCCGCGTGATCGTGGCCGAGGTCGACCCGATCTGCGCGCTCCAGGCCGCCATGGACGGCTACCAGGTCGCCCGGCTCGAGGACGTGCTCGACAGCGCCGACATCTTCATCACCACCACCGGCAACAAGAACATCATCACCGCCGAGCACATGGCCCGGATGAAGCACCAGGCCATCGTGGGCAACATCGGCCACTTCGACAACGAGATCGACATGGCCGGGCTGCGTCGCATGAGCGACGTCTCCGAGGTGAACATCAAGCCCCAGGTGGACGAGTTCGTGTTCCCCGACGGCCACTCGGTGATCGTGCTGGCCGAGGGCCGGCTCCTGAACCTGGGCTGCGCGACGGGTCACCCGAGCTTCGTGATGTCGAACAGCTTCACCAACCAGGTGCTCGCCCAGCTCGAGCTGCACACCCACCTCGACCAGTACCCGACCGGGGTCTACGTGCTGCCCAAGCACCTGGACGAGAAGGTGGCCCGACTGCACCTCGACTCGCTCGGCGTGCGGCTCACCGAGCTCACCCAGGAGCAGGCCGACTACCTCGGCGTGCCGGTCGACGGTCCGTACAAGCCGGAGATCTACCGGTACTAGGAACGAGTGGGGCCGGGCGGTCGGGTCGGCCGACCGCCCGGCAACCGACTCGTGGCGAGTGCAACGGTGGCGCGGGTCAGGATGACTCCGTGGTCTGACCCCGACGGCGCGCGCCCGTCGGCCGGAAACGCGCCGGTGTCGGTCCCCGCCGCCACAATGCTCGGCGCGTCCTCGGGAGTCTGGATTGAAGGTTTGCTGGGCATCGCCGTGGCGCCTTTGGTGGGCTCCCCACCGGCTGTTGGAGTAGCAGTGCTCCCGACGGCCGCCTGGGGTGTGGGAACGCCGTGCCGAAACGGCGAGACGGTTGGCGGCGTTCGATCGTGCATCGGCGACACGTGTGCCGGACGCGGCTGGGGTCGAGCTGGACGCGCCCACGGGCGCGTCCGGGACGTGCTGTCGAGCGCTTGCCGGGTGGCCGACTCGCGGCTGCTTGCGCTTCGGAATGATTGTCACACCCCATCGTTAGGCTGATCGCACATCAGTTCGATCAGCCCGGGAGGTCCCCATGACGACGACACAAGCACCGATCCGGCCCGTTCACCCGGCTCCGGTCGGCGCGCCCGCGGGCGCGTCGCACCCCGATCGGGGCGACGTGGCGGCGCTCCCGGTCGAGCGCCTCGAAGCACAGCTGGTGTCGCTCGCCGGGCAGCTCGCGGCGGGCACCTACGAGCTGCTGGTCCTGGTCGGCGAGCTCGACGCCCGCGGCGCGTACGTGGCCTGGGGTGCGTTGTCGTGCGCGGCGTGGCTCGCCGAGGTGTGTGACGTCGAGGTCGCGACCGCCCGCACCCAGGTGCGCGTCGCCCGCGCCCTGCGCAACTGGCCGGCCCTGGACGCCGCGATGCGCAACGGCGACGTCTCCTACGCGAAAGCCCGCGTCCTGGTGCCCCACCTGACCAACGACAACGTCAACGGCGCTCGTCGAGCTCGCGACGGTCACCCCCGCCGGGCGGCTCGGCGCCGCGATCGCCGCCTGGGCGCACCGCCACGAGGACCACGACGTCATCGAAGCCCGCCAACACGACACGCGGTCGGCGACGTGGCGCACCGAACCCGACGGCACGGTCACCCTCACCGCACGGCTGCCACCCGCCCAAGCCGGCGCGCTCTACGCGGTGATCGACCAGCAAGTGACCGTCACCTGCGCGCCCACGGGCGCGTCCCTCACCCAACAACGCGCCGACGCGCTCGTCGCCGTGGCCACCGGCGGCGGTGGTCGCGTCGACGCCGAAGTCGTCATCCACGTCGACCAGACCGGCAACACCCTCACCGACGGCACCCCACTCAACGACCACGCCGTGGCCGGGCTGCTGCCTGACGCGTTCGTGTCCCTCCTCCTGCACGACGCCGTACGCCAGCCGATCGATGCCAGCCCCCGCCGCCGGACCCCAACCCGACGCCAACGCCGCGTCCTCGACGAACGTGCAACCGAGTGCCAACACCCCGGCTGCCACGCCCGCACGTTCCTCCAATACGACCACATCCAGCCCTACGCCCACGACGGCCCGACCGTGGTCGACAACCTCCAACGCCTCTGCGGGCCACACAACCGCGCACACGAACAACTCACGGGGCGCTCGATCGGGCGCGACGATTCGCTCCGGAACGCCGACCACTGAACAGGTTGCCTGGGCCTTCCCTGCGGTAGGTTCGCCGTGCTGGCGACTCCCGGGGATGGAGAGCGCAGCCCCGGCCGACCGGTCGGATCGATCGACAAGGGGAAACCAATGGAACAGCTCGACGGCAAGGTCGCGGTCATCACCGGCGCCGCCAACGGCATCGGCCTCGCGATGGCGCGGGCCTTCGCGAAGCAGGGCTCGAAGCTGGTGCTCGCGGACGTGAACGGCGACGAGCTCGCCGCGGCGGTCGCCTCGCTCGAGGCCGACGGCGCCACGGCGACCGGCGAGGTCACCGACGTGTCCGAGATCGAGCAGGTCGAGGCGCTGCGTGACGCCGCGCTCGGTGCGTACGGAGCGGTGCACGTGGTGTGCAACAACGCCGGCGTGGGCGGTGGCGGGCTGTCGTGGGAGATCCCGATGGACCAGTGGCGCTGGGTGCTGGGCGTCGACCTGTTCGGCGTGATCCACGGCGTCAAGACGTTCACGCCTCTGCTCGTCGAGCAGGGTGAGGGGCACGTCGTCAACACGGCCTCGATGGCCGGGCTCACCTCGCCCGGGTTCATGGGCCCCTACAACGTGTCCAAGCACGGCGTGGTCACGCTCAGCGAGACGATGTACGGCGAGCTGTCGATGATGGCTCCCGGCGTGGGTGTCTCGGTGCTGTGCCCGGGCTGGGTCAACACCCGGGTCTACGACGCGGCGCGCTACCGGACCGATGACGAGGAGCAGTCCGAAGCATCGCAGGCCGCCGCCGAGGGCCTCATGGACGTGGTCAAAGGGCTCGTGACGAGTGGTCTCGACCCGTCGGTCGTGGCCGACCAGGTCGTCGACGCGGTCCTCACGCGGCGCTTCTACATCCTCACCCACCCGTCGTGGAACGACGCCATCACCGACCGGACCGCGACGATCGTCAGCGGCGAGAACCCCGGCCCGATGAGCTTGCCCTCGGAGAACGCCGGGTAGCGACACTCCACGAATCCCGGGAGCGAAGTCGCCACATCGGCGACTCGGCTCCCGGCATTTGCCAAGCGATGTCGACGCGGGCGGTCGTGGTGATCCGTCAGTCGCGGCTGTCGGACCCCGTGGGTACGTTGCGCGGGTGTTCTTCGACGCACGCTGCCCGATCTGCACGAGGCGCGGCGCGGCACCGTGTGCGGCGTGCGTGCGGGCGCTCAGGCTGCCGCCGGCACTTCCCGTCCCGGCCGGGCTCGACGGACTGTGGGCGTTGACCGCCTACGACGAGGTGGGCCGAGAACTCGTGCACACGCTCAAGTTCCGCAACGACCGGGCGGTGGTCGCGTACCTCGCCGGCGCGCTCGCCGACGCGGCGCGTCGGCAGGCCGTCGACATGGTGACCTGGGCGCCCACGACCCCCGGCCGTCGGCGGGAACGCGGCTACGACCAGGCCGAGTTGCTGGCCAGGGCGGCCGCGCGACGGGCCGGGCTCCCGGTGGCGCGCACCCTGGTCCGGCTCCCCGGCCCCCACCAGACCGGTCGGCCGGTCGCCGAGCGCCTCGACGGCCCGCGCTTCGTGGCCGGTCGACGGGGCGCGTCGCGTTGCCGGAGCCGTCGCATCGCGATCGTCGACGACGTGGTCACCAGCGGGGCGACGCTCTCGCACGCGGCGCGGGCGCTGCGGTTCGCGGGCGCCCGCGAGGTCGTCGGTCTGGCGGTCGCACGAACGCCGCGTCCCGGTCGGTAGCGGTCGGCCGTCCGCTCCCCCGTGAGGAGGACGCGGCCCCAGTGTCTACAGTCAAGGCACAGATCAACTACGGAGGTGCAGCGTGGACGTACAGGTCAACGGCCGTCGGATGGAAGTATCGGACGAGCTTCGGCGCCTCACCACCGAGAAGGTCACGCGCCTCGCCCGTGTGGTCGACATGGACCAGGCGGAGGTCCTCTTCTCTCAGGAGACCAACCCGCGCATCTCCCACCCGGTGACCTGCGAGATCACGCTGGAGGGTCAGGGCCACCACGTGCGCTCCAAGGTGTCCGACGCGGACGGGTTCTCGGCGGTCGACAAGGCGGCGGGCAAGGTCCACGCCCAGCTCAAGCGCCTGAAGTCCAAGATCCACCGCCACGGGCACGAGACGGTCCGCACCGCCGAGTCACCGCTCGATCAGCCGGCGGACGCCGGCGTCCTGGACGGGGACACAGCCGACGGCACGGCGCCCCGGATCGTGAAGTCCAAGCGGTTCGCCATGATGCCGATGACCCCGGAGGACGCCGCGCACCGCATGGAGCTGCTCGGCCACGGCTTCTTCTTCTTCACCAGCATCGACACCCACCGCGCCGCGGTCGTGTACGCCCGCGACGACGGCGACGTGGGCCTCATCGACGAAGCCGATTGAGCTGCGTCCCGGTCACCCGACCGGTCGACCGGAAGCCCGATCCCGGTTCACTGCCGGTCGGGTCGGGGCGCGCCGGTAGACTGGCGAGTTCATGACCATTCTCGATCGCATCCTCCGCGCGGGTGAGGGCCGCAAGGTCAAGGCCCTCCAGGGCCTCGTGCCCGAGATCAACGCCTTCTCCGACGAGTACGAGGCGCTGTCCGACGACGAGCTCAAGGCCAAGACCGGCGAGTTCAAGACCCGGCTCGACAACGGCGAGGACCTCGACGACCTGATGCTCGAGGCGTTCGCGACGGTGCGCGAGGCGGCGCACCGCGTCATCGGGCAACGTCACTACGACGTCCAGCTCATGGGCGGCGCGGCCCTGCACTTCGGGTGGGTCGCCGAGATGCGCACCGGCGAGGGCAAGACGCTGGTGTCGACCCTGCCCGTCTACCTGAACGGGCTCTCCGGCGACGGTGTGCACATCGTGACCGTGAACGACTACCTCGCCACCCGGGACGCCGAGTGGATGGGCCAGGTCTACAAGTGGCTCGGTCTGTCGGTCGGGCTGGTGCTGCCCACGATGGGCTTCGACCCGAACTTCAAGCGCGAGCAGTACGCGCTGCGACATCACCTACGGCACCAACAACGAGTTCGGCTTCGACTACCTGCGCGACAACATGGCGATGTCGATGGCCGACAAGACCCAGCGTGGCCACAACTACGCGATCGTCGACGAGGTCGACTCGATCCTCGTCGACGAGGCTCGGACCCCGCTGATCATCAGCGGTCAGATCTCGGACGCGGTGAAGCTCTACTACAAGTTCGCCAGCGTCGTGCGCGGGCTCAAGCGTGACGTCGACTACGACGTCGACGAAGAGAAGCAGATGGTCGCCCCGACCGACGAGGGCGTCGAGAAGGTCGAGCGCTCGCTCGGGCTCGACAACCTCTACGACGCGGTCTCGCAGAACCTCGTGCACCAGCTCCAGGCCGCGCTCAAGGCCAAGGAGCTCAAGAAGCGCGACAAGGACTACGTGATCCAGCACGGCGAGGTGATGATCGTCGACGAGTTCACCGGCCGCATCCTGGAGGGCCGCCGCTGGTCGGAGGGTCTGCACCAGGCGGTCGAGGCCAAGGAAGGGGTGAAGATCAAGGAGGAGAACCAGACGCTGGCGACGATCACCCTCCAGAACTACTTCCGCCTCTACGACAAGCTCGCCGGCATGACCGGCACCGCGGTCACCGAGGCCGCCGAGTTCGGTTCCACCTACGAGTTGTCGGTCGTGCCGATCCCCACCAACCGGCCGGTGGTGCGCGCGGACCACGGCGACCTGATCTACAAGACCGAGTCGGCCAAGTTCGACGCCGTCGTCGAGGACATCGACGAGCGGCACGAGTCGGGGCAGCCGATCCTGGTGGGCACCGTGTCGGTCGAGAACTCCGAGCGTCTCTCTCGCCTGCTCGAGAAGCGGGGGGTCGCCGCACGAGGTGCTCAACGCCAAGCAGCACTTCCGTGAGGCCGAGATCGTCACGCAGGCGGGCCGCCTCGACGGCGTCACCGTCGCCACGAACATGGCCGGTCGCGGCGTCGACATCCTGCTGGGCGGCAACCCCGAGGGCCTCGCCGAGAAGGACGTGCGCGCCGAGGGCCTCGACCCCGACAGCGAGGAAGGCGAGGAGCGCTACGCCAAGCGGCTCGCCTACTGGGCCGAGGAGTGCAAGAACGAGGGCGAGAAGGTCCGCGAGCTGGGCGGCCTGTACGTGCTGGGCACCGAGCGACACGAGTCCCGGCGCATCGACAACCAGCTCCGCGGCCGGTCCGGTCGCCAGGGCGACCCGGGCGAGAGCCGGTTCTACCTCTCGCTCGAGGACGAGCTCATGCGCCTGTTCGCGTCGGGCCCGGTGAGCCGGATCATGGACCGCGCCTTCCCCGACGACGTGCCGCTCGAAGCCAAGATGGTCACGAAGGCCATCGAGCGTGCCCAGAACACCGTCGAGCAGCGCAACGCCGAGATCCGCAAGAACGTCCTCAAGTACGACGAGGTGATGAACGAGCAGCGCAAGGTCATCTACCTGCGCCGCGACCAGATCCTCTCCGACGCCGACCTGCGTGAGGAGGGTCTGCAGATGCTCGCCGAGACCGTCGAAGCGCTGATCTCGTCGTTCTGTGGCGCCGAGTTCCACGAGGATTGGGACTTCGAGGGCCTCATGGCCGAGGTCGACGCCTACTGGCCCACCCAGCTCTCCGCGGCCGATCTCGAAGACATCGTCGACACCGACACGGTCTACGAACGGCTCATGGGTGAGGCGACCGGCTACTTCGAGCAGCGCGAGGAAGCCTTCGGCGCGGACTCGATGCGAGAGATCGAACGCCAGGTCATGCTGCAGATCATCGACCAGAAGTGGCGCGACCACCTCTACGAGATGGACTACCTCCACGAGGGCATCCACCTGCGCGGGCTCGGCCAGAAGGACCCGTTGGTCGAGTGGCAGCGCGAGGGCTTCTCGATGTTCGGCCAGATGATGGACAGCATCGCGGACGACTACGTGAAGTACCTGATGCACGTCCAGGTCGTGGTCGACGAGCCCTCGACGGCGTTGCCCGAGAACGTGCAGTACTCCGCGGCCGAGGACCCGTCCAGCGCCAACGGCATGGCGGCGGCGGCCCGCATCGAGGCCGCCGACCGGGGCGAGGCGCCACCGCCCGAGGCGATCGAGGAGCCGGTCAACACCCCGGTGGTGAAGTCCGAATGGGACAAGACGCCACGCAACGAGCCGTGTCCTGCGGTTCGGGCAAGAAGTTCAAGCTATGCCACGGCGCGGCCTGAAGCACTGACGTGCGCGACTTCTCCGACGATCTGGCCACGGTTCGAAGACGCCTCGACGAGGCGGCCGGCTACCTGAAGGTCGACGAGCTGACCGCCCGTCGGCCGCAGCTCGAGACCGAGGCTCGCCGGCCCGACCTCTGGGACGATCCCGACCGGGCGCGCAGGTGACCAGCGAGCTCTCCGCCGTCGTGACGACGTCGAACTCGTCGTCGCGCTCGCCGGGCGCGATCGACGACCTGGAGACGCTGGTCGAGCTGGGCCAGCGAGGAGCCCGACGACTGCGTGCGAGCCCGAGATCGAGGCGGCGCTGGCGGCGCTGCGTGCGGACTTCGACGGGCTGGAGCTGCGCGGCCTGTTCACCGGCGAGTACGACGAACGCGGCGATCTGCGAGATCCAGGCGGGGGAGGGCGGCGACCGACGCGCAGGACTGGGCGAACATGCTGCTGCGCATGTACCTGCGCTGGGCCGAGCGGCGCGGCTTCGACGTGGAGGTCGACGAGGTCTCCGCCGAGGGCACCGAGGCCGGGATCTCCTCGGCGACGTTCACGTCAAGGGCCGCTACGCCTACGGCTGATGCGCACGGGAGCGACGGGCGTCCACCGGCTGATCCGCATCTCGCCGTTCGACGCCCAGGGCACGGCGCATGACCGCGTTCGCGGCGCTCGAAGGTCCGCCGCTCGACGACGGGGCCCCGGACATCGAGATCGACGAGAAGGACCTGCGCATCGACACCTACCGGTCGTCGGGCGCCGGGGGCCAGCACGTCAACGTGACCGACTCGGCGGTGCGCATCACCCACCTGCCGACCGGGATCGTCGATGTCGTGCCAGAACGAGCGCTCGCAGCTCCAGAACAAGGACGAGGCGATGCAGATCCTCGCGGCGCGGCTGGCCGAGGTGCAGCGCCAGGAGCGACTCGAGCAGCTCTCCGACATCCGCGGCGAGCAGCGGGCGGTCGGGTTCGGCAGCCAGATCCGCACCTACATGCTGCGCCGTACCAGCTGGTCAAGGACGAGCGCACCCGCCACGAGACCGGCAACGTGCAGGCCGTGCTCGACGGCGACCTCGACGGCTTCGTGGAGGCGTACCTGCAGTGGCGACGGGCCGGCGGCGGACGAGGCGTGAGCTCGCCCGATTGCGGTCACGGCCAGCCGCGTCGTTCTCGTAACCAGATGCGTAACGTCGATGGCTGACCCGGGAGCGACCCGGGTCACGTCCTGCTAGCTACTCAGGTCCCGCTCTGCCCGCATGATTCGTCTCGAGAACGTCTCCAAGGTCTACAAGGGCGACGTCACCGCCCTCGCGGACGTCAGCCTCGACATCCAGAAGGGCGAGTTCGTCTTCCTGGTGGGACCGTCCGGTTCGGGCAAGTCGACCTTCCTCCGGCTGCTGCTCACGCGAGGAGGTGCCGACGCGCGGCCGCATCTTCGTGGCCGGCAAGGACATCGGCGAGCTCTCCAGCTGGAAGGTGCCCTACCTGCGCCGCAACATCGGCTGCGTCTTCCAGGACTTCAAGCTGCTGCCGAACAAGACCGGTGTACGAGAACGTGGCGTTCGCGCTCGAGGTGATCGGCCGGCCCGCGCACGTCATCGAGCCCAGGTGCCCGCAGATCCTCGACCTCGTCGGTCTCGTCCAAGAAGCTCCAGAACCTCCCCGACGAGCTCTCCGGCGGCGAGCAGCAGCGGGTGTCGATCGCCCGGGCGTTCGTCAACCGGCCGCTGATCCTGCTCGCCGACGAGCCCACCGGGAACCTCGACCCGCACGACGACCGTCGGCATCATGCGGCTGCTCGACCGCATCAACCGCACGGGGACCACGGTGGTGATGGCCACCCACGACCAGCGCGATCGTCGACACGATGCGCCGCCGGGTCATCGAGCTCGACCGTGGCTCGCTCGTCCGCGACCAGGCCCGCGGCGTCTACGGCGTCGGGAACCGAGAGATGGCGATCAAGACTCGACTACTTCGTGCGCGAGACCGGCACCAACCTCCGTCGGAACACGACGATGACGTTGGCCGGCGTGGTCACCGTCGCGGTGTCGCTGGCCTGGTGGGCTCGGCGTTCGCTGCGTGCTGACCGCCGTGCAGCGACTCCACCGCCCGCTGGTCGGGCGACGTGCAGTTCATCGTGTTCATGAACCCGAAGGCGCCTTCGAGGCAACGCGGTGCGGCGCAGCTCGACCCGAAGGCCAAGCCCGGACGTCGAGGGTCACCTAGTTCTCAAGGCCAGGGCGCTACAACGAGTTCAAGGAGCTTCCGAGCGAGGACCACCGACCTCCTGTCCGATGACCCGGCCGACGATCTGCCCACGTCGTTCTCGGTAAGCCGCGATAAGAACCCGGACCTGATCGAAGCAGCTCGGGCAAGCAGCTACAAGACATCGGCCGGTGTGCACACCGTGGAGATCGCTACGACAAGGTGAGGTCAGATCGAGCGGCTGTCGAAGCTGATGGATCCGGATCGGCATCCTGGCGCTCTCGCGCTGTTCCTGTTCGGGGCCGCGGGTCTTGCTCATCCTCAACTCGATCCGGATGGCGATGTTCGCCCGGCGCCGTGAGATCGAGGTGATGAAGCTCGTGGGCGCCACGAACTGGTTCATCCGCGTCCCGTTCATGTTCGAAGGGTTGGTGCAGGGACTGGTGGGCGCGATCCCTGCCGCGGTGGCCGTGTGGTTCCTGGGAACGCGCATCAACGACTCGGGCAGCTCGAAGTCGAGCGTGGCGATCCTGCAGGGTCTGTACGTCTCGAGCGGCGAGGTCTGGACCGTGATCGCGGGCATGATCGTCGTGGGTTGCCTGGTGGGCGTGATCGGCTCGGGCGTGGCGGTGAGCCGGTTCCTGGACGTGTGATCGGCGGGCGCGCGGCTGGTCCGGGCGCGGGCTGGGTGCGCGCCGCGTCGACCGAGCAGCTCGTGCCGGGGCGTGCGGTGACCGTCGAGATCGAGGTAGACGGTTGCACCGACGAGGTCGTCTCGGTGGCGCTCTGGCGCGACGCCGACGGTTCGGTCGTGGCCATCGACGATCGCTGCCCGCACCAGTGGTCGTCGCTGGGCGAGGTCGGGGTGGTGGACGGGCCCGAGCTGATGTGCACCGCGCACGGCTGGCGGTTCGACTCGGACGGTGCGGCGTGCAAGGTGGGCATGAGCGGCCGGCGCGACGCGAAGGGCCGGACGCGGACCTGGCCGTGCCGCGAGGCGGACGGCCACGTTTGGGTCGAGGTCGCCGCGGGCAGATGAGGTGGGAGTGACCGATGCCCAGGAGCGTCTGGCGTTCCGAGTTCGGCGCGTCGTGGGCAAAGTGTCACAATGGAACGCGGCATCATCGAAGGCTCGTTGACGCGGCGTCTGCACCGGTCCGGCCTCGGACCGTCGTCATCCGGAGGAATCTTGGGTTTCAAAGTCGGCGACCGGGTGGTCTACCCCCACCACGGCGCAGCAATCATCAAGCGTCGTGAGAAGATCGTGCGTGACGGCAAGAAGACGGACTACCTCGTGCTCGAGATGGTCCACGGAGAGCTGACGTTGCGGGTCCCGGCCGACAAGGCCGAGGACGTGGGCATGCGCCCGCCGATCTCGAAGTCCGACGTCGAGGACCTCTTCCGACTGATCGGCAAGCGCGACGTGCGCGAACCGGCGAACTGGAGCCGGCGGTTCAAGAACCACCAGGAGAAGATGAAGTCGGGCGACGTCTACCAGGTCGCGGAGGTGGTCAGGAACCTGGCGCTGCGCGAGCAGGGCAAGGGCCTGTCGACCGCCGAGAAGTCCATGCTCGAACGAGCCCGGGGCATCCTCGTCTCCGAGCTCAGCTTCGCGCTGAACGTCTCCGAGGAAAGCGCTCTCGACAAGCTCACCGCCGGCCTGGTCGCTTAGCACTCAGGCCGACGTCGCCGCGGGCGGCGTCGAGCTACGAGTCGACGAGCTCGCGCTGACGGCGGCGGGAGAGCTTGGAGAACTCCTCGGCAGTCCGCAACGTGTCCTGCAGGCAGTCCTCGAACGCCGCGCGACTCGAGCGGACGAGCTCCTCGAGCTGAGCGATCCGCGCCCGGTGCTCGTCAACCGTGGCCGATTCGGACAGCGGTGCGATCAGCGTCGCCGAACCCGATGTCTGCGCGGCGACGTCCTGTGCGGCTTCGGACTCGGTGAGGGGCTCCGCCATCGCTCCGTGGGTCGCGGCGACGATCGCCGCGTCGTCCGCGGCGGGGGAGGCGGAGGTGACCTTGTCGTGCAGACGGGTGGTGGCGTCGTGCAGGGCGGTGGTGGCCTTGTTCCAGTGGGCGCGGAACATGCCGATGTCGAGCTGGCCGTCGCGGACGCGCGCGGCGGCCTTGACCCGTGCCGGCGGGACCTTCAGGTCGCGCACCAGGCCCACGGCGCTGAGCGCCTTGAGGAGGTAGAAGCTGACGTCGATCTCCCACCAGAAGAAGCCCTGGCGGGCCGAGGCGGCGTAGTAGTGGTGGTTGTTGTGCCAGCCCTCGCCCATCGTCCAGAGCGCCAGGATGGCCGAGTTGCGGCTGGTGTCGCTCGTGGCGTAGCGGCGCTTGCCGAACACGTGGTTCAGGGAGTTCACCGTGAACGTGCCGTGCCACAGCAACACGGTCGAGAGGAAGAAGCCGATGAGCAGGCCCGACCATCCGGCGATCAGGTAGGAAGCGATGCCCAGGGCCCATGGGGCGACCCAGTCGTGCTTGTCCAACCACACCAGCTCGGGGTACTTGGCGAAGTCCTTGATGAGGTCGTAGTCGGTGGACTTGTACTTGTTGGAGAGGATCCACCCGGCGTGGCTCCACCAGAAGCCCTTCTGGGGCGAGTGGATGTCGAGCTCGGTGTCGGAGTAGCGGTGGTGGAGCCGGTGGTGGCTGGCCCACCAGAGCGCGCCCTTCTGGGCGGCGCTCGACCCACCGAAGGCGATGATGAACTGCATGACCCGGTTGGTCTTGTAGCTCCGGTGGGCGAAGTAGCGGTGGTAGCCGGCGGTGATGAAGAACATGCGTCCGAAGTAGAGGACGACGCACAGCACGACGGCTTGGGTGGTGACCCCGGTGAAGATGGCCAGGAGCGGCAGCAGGTGAACCAAGAAGAACGGGATGGAAGTAACCCAGTTGACCCGCTCGTCGGCTGGTCGGGCGATGCTTGCAGACACACGATCTCCGTTGTCGTCGGTCGGATGGCCTTGGCCGGTCGACGAAAATACTAGCCTACCGACCAGTAGGTAGGCCAGGGGTCGCGCGGGATCCCGGGGGTGACGTCGGACACAACGAAGGTGCCGAGACCGCCCAGCCCATGTCGACGTCAGGTCGCATCGATCGGGTCGATGAGGTCGGCACCCTCGTTCCGGGCGTTGTTCACGCGGGTGCTCACCGCGTCGAGGACGAGCAGGTCGTCGGGCGCCGACCTCAGCAGCCTGTCCTGCTCGGCGCCGTCGAGCGCCACGGGATCCAGCCAGCGGTCCCAGGCGGCAGCGGGGAGGATCACCGGCATCCGGTCGTGCACGGATGCCATCGTCTCGTTCGGTTCGGTGGTGATGATCGTGCAGGAATGCATCGGCCGGTCCTCGGCGTCGTGCCAGGACTCCCAGAGGCCGGCGAGCGCGAGCGGTGCGCCGTCGGCGGCGTGGATGTGGAACGGCTGCTTGCGGTCGGGGGCGCCTTCCGGCGCGAGGTGGGGCTTGCGCCACTCGTAGAACCCGGTCGCCGGGACGATGCAGCGGCGGGACTTGAACGCCGAGCGGAATGCTCCACTCGTGGCCACCTTCTCCGCCCGGGCGTTGATCATGCGGTTGCCGATGGAGGGATCCTTCGCCCACGATGGGACGAGACCCCACCGCATCGACCCGAGCTGCCTGACCGATCCGTCCGACGACGTCGCGATCACCAGGACCTGCTGGGTTGGCGCGACGTTGTACCGGGGTCGCACCTCATCCGGGTCGACCAGCGTCTCGTCGACCGAGAACTGCGCGACGAGGTCGTTCACCGACGAGAACTGCGAGAAGCGACCGCACATGTCACCAACGATGGCACGATCGGGCTCGAGTCGGCGACCGATGTGGAGCGGGCGCGCCAAACCGGCCGCCCCCGGTGGGGGACGGCCGGCGTGGCGCCTGGTGGCGGGTGGATCAGCCGGTGATCAGCCGGTGTAGGTCGGCTGCGCCGGGTTGGCCGGTGCCGGCGGCATCGTCGGCATGGCCGGAGCCTCGGTGGTCGCAGTCGTCGACGCGGGCGCCGCGGTGTCGAGTGCCTGGGTGACCACGGTGAGGGACTTCGCTTCCGCGTCGCCGATCGCGTAGACGACGGTGTTGGTGTCGGCGGCGAAGTCGAGGGTTGCCGGCCCGATGACCGTCGTGTCGGTTCCTGCCACCTTCACGACGATCTCGTGGGAGCCGGTCGGGATCTCGGCCACGGCCTCATCGGGGTTGGAGAGGTCGCTGACGGCCTTGTTGCCATCGACGTAGATGTCCACTGCCGGCGCCGCGGCGGTGTGGCGAACGGTGACCCGCGCCATGCCGCTGGGGACGGCGTCAACGTCGTTCACGTAGGCGTTCAGCGCGGGGTTGCCACCCTCGTCCAAGTTGGCGATCAGCGAAACCGATGCCCCAGCGGGGACCGTCTTGGTCTCGTCGAGAACCGCACCGGTCGACGGCGCAGTCTCCGGCGGGCTTGCCACGTGGCCGAAGATCTGGATGCGGTAGTCCGCAGCCGGCAGCGCGAGAGGCCCAGCGACGTCTTCGGGTTGGAAGTCGGTGATCTGGAGCTTCCCGTCGACGTAGACGTCCACCGGGGTCCCGGGGATGCCGTGGACCACGTAGACCTGGCTGGTCTCGGCGGCGCCGGCGGTTGACACCAGCGAGGGGAGGGTCAGCGCTGCCGCCATCACGGCGGCGAGGGCGGCGAACAACACGGTGATGCGTTTCATGGTCTGCTCCTTGGTTGTGCGGTGCCCGAGAGGGGACGAGCACCATCGCAACGTTGTTCGGAGCAGACCACCCGTCCGGATTATGATTTATCACTAAAAGATTCGGGCAAGGGGCGTGTCTGCTCCACATGAGCAGGACCGCACGTCCTACGGTGAGGTCATGACCCCTGACGGCACCCGTGACTTCATCCGCTCCAACCACCACGCGATCCTGGTCACCCGGCGGGCCGACGGCGGGCTGCAGACCTCGCCGATCGTCTGCGGCGTCGACGACGAAGGGGACGCGATCATCAGCGTGACCCAGGATCGTGCCAAGACCAAGAACCTGCGCCGCGACCCGCGCGCCACGCTGCTGGTGATCACCGACGGGTTCTTCGGCGAGTGGGTGCAGGTCGAGGGCGAGGCCACGATCGTCGACCTGCCCGAGGCGATGGGACTCCTCAGGGCGCTCTACCGACAGGTCAGCGGCGAGCACCCCGACTGGGACGAGTACGAGACCGCGATGGAGCGCGATCGGCGCTGCATCATCCGCATCCCGATCGGCTGAACCGCCTGGGGCGCGCGGCCGAGAGCCGACCAGGTCGCGTCGGCTCAGGACCGGTCCGGTCGCTCGTCGACGGTCATCGCCTCGGGTCGCGACGAGGTCACCTCGGCCGACCGCAACGTGCGGAGGTGGCGCGTGACGGTGGCGCGCACCCGGTTGCCCTCCGCGAACGCCTCGGGAAGCGATCCCCGCCCGCGCCAGGCTCGGATGCGATCGGTCGAGCCGGTGTCGATCGCGGCCTCCCAGTAGGCATCGCCGTACGAGGAGTCCGCCGGGTGCCAAACGGTCCTGACGACCCGACCCTCGACGACCCGCTTGGCGAAGACGTCGTTGAGCGCCAGCCAGATCATCGCGACGGCGCGCACCAGCACGACGAGCGCCAAGACGGCCACGACCGTCGCGGCGACCTTCAGGCTCGTGTTCGCCAGCCTGCCCCACCCGCCGTGGAGGTCGCCGGTGGCGTCCCGGATGTGGCGCGACGCGTCCGAGATCAGCGGTACGCCCAGCACGAGGATGCCGGCCGCCACCACCCCTTGGAGCAGGCCGCCGAGCAGGCACCGCCAGATCGGCTCGCCGTAGCCCGGCGGCAGGTAGCGAGGGTACGAGATGTGGACGAGGCGCCAGGTGCCGGTCTCGATGCTCCAGGCCTCGTGGCGCGACTCCTCGCCGATCGGCACGTCGTGCGCGGCGGTGCGGGCGGCGCCGATGCCGACGCCGTAGGCGAGCAGCCGATCCCAGACGGCGACCGCGTCGACGTGCTGCACGCCGAAGAGCTCGTCGTGGCGCAGGTTGTCCCGTAGCCCCAGCCAACGGCCCGCTTCGGCCAGTCCCGCGGGCGTGTCGCGTTCCCCGTCGAGATGGCGGTACAGGACCATCATGAGGATCCAGCCGACGATCGCGATCGACAGGGCGGTGGTCCATGGGTTGCCGGAGTCGTGGGAGCACCCCGAGCAGTCCTGGATCTGGGGTGTGTCGGCGAGCGCGGCGACCGCGACCCCGACGCACGCCGCGGCGAGCGCGGCCAGTGCGCCGATCACCGCCGTCGCCGCGGCGGGGAAGCGGGCTCGCGACAGGCCCCGTCGCCGAGCGTCGGCCACGACGAGCCCGTCGAACTCCTTGAACCACGCGTCGGTCGCTCGGCCCTCCTGCATCTGCAGCGCGGCGCAGGGCACGACCCCGCCTTCGGCGCGGCGTTCGACCAGATCGAGGAGATGGGCCTCGTGGGGGAGCAGCGCCTCCGACGACCGTGTCTCCGGAAGGCGGACCTGGAACCCCTCGTCGATCGGCTCGAACGCCACGATCCCGCGGGCCGCGAGGTCAACAAGGGTCGCCGACGCGTCGATGCGGCTCGGCTCCCACTCGTGGACCAGCATCCCGGCGACCGCCGGCGGGGAGTCGCCGCCGAGCTCGAGACCCGCCGACACCGGGTCCGGTCGGCCGGGACGGGTGCTGACCAGGAGCACCCCGAGGGCGATGAGCCAGACCACCAGGGCTCCGCCCGCGGCGACCCCCAGCGGCAAGGACAGCGAATGCAGGGTTGTCGCCAGCATGGTCCTCCTCTCGCCGGCGATGGTAGATCGCAGAAGCAAGCGAAAGGGGAACAGCTGCTTCGAGCACCGGAGCGTCGGTGCCCGAAGCTGGTTGGTGGAGCTGGAGGGAATCGAACCCTCGTCCGTCAGGCGGTCACCGCCCGTGCTACGACCATTCCCGAGTCTGAGCCGTTACGGCTGGCTCACCGCCGGGTCGGTTGGGCTTGCACCCTCCGCCTCGTCTTTCCGAGAAGTCAGCGGTCTTTCTCGCCGTCAGTGGTCTTTTCCACCGTCAACCCCCACTTCTGTTGCCGGGCTGTGAGGGTCAGGCCCCGCGTGCCATTGCTGGTCGCGATGACTCTCGATTCACCTGATCAGATCAGGCGGCGAGAGCGAAGTCGCCCTTGGCGCTTCATTTTGGTGCCCCGTTTCAAGAGTCTGAGCAACTCCGGTCGCACGTCCGACTTCCGATTCCAACGTCGAAACCGATCAGCCCCGTGAACCCACCATGCTAGCGGCCCGGGCTCCCGGTGCATCCGGCGTTACGCTGCGACGCATGGGAGGCGCGGCACGGTTCGTGAAGCTCGGCCTGATCGCGTTGGGTTCTTTCGTGGTCGTGTTCGTCGCGGTGCTGGCGCTGGAATCGCTGGTGCACCACCTCCGGTGACCGGGGCACCGCGGTCGGTGCCGGGGGGCCCGATTCGGGCAGTAACCTGGCTGGATGCACCACCGGGAACGAGCGACGCACGGAGGGCGACAGTGAACCGCTATCCCATGAAGGCCACCATCGACGGCAAGGTCGTCCGGAACCTGCGCATCGTCGACGACGAGGATGGCACGGGTACAACCGTGTGGGGCTGGGACCGCGAGTCCGGCACCGGGACGGTGCTGCTCACATCCACCACGCCACCCGAGCGGGTCGGCGCGACGACATCGTGGAAGGTCGGCGACCTGACCCTGGACGAACAGCGTGGCTGCGGGTGCAACCACCCCATGTACACGTGGGTGCCACCCCTCCAGTCGGTCGACCGCGGAGCATGAGGCGCCGCGCCGCGCCCCGGACTGCGGCAACCGGCCTCGACTACCTGCTGGGCGCGGCGGCGACCGCCCGGCTGGCGCGCCTCGCCACGCAGGACACGATCTTCGAACAGCAACGCCTCGCCTACCTGCGCAAGATGGATGCCGACGGGCACCCGAAGCTCGCCGAGCTGGCGGTGTGCCCCTGGTGCATCTCGATCTGGATCGGCGCCGCGGTCGCCGTCGCGGCGCAACGTCAGGTGTCGGGGTATCGCCTTGCCGCCTCTGCACTCGCGTTTTCGCTCGCCGCCGGGGTGGTGGCCGAGCTCGGGGCCGAGCGTGACTGAACAGGGGGCGGGGGGAGCAACTCCGACCCCGACTCCGACGCCGGCGGAGCCGGAGCGGTTCGGGGCCTGGATCGACACCTCGGCGGCATCGGACGCGTTCTGGGATGCCGCCCCAAGTTGGCCGGCGTCGACCGCGCACCGCGAGGTCGACGGCGTCGAGCTCATCTGGACCCAGGCCGGGATCGTGTCGGTCGCGCCGCCCGCTGCCGTCGTCGTCCGGTTCTTCGACGGCGAGGCCACGCTGCGCGAGCTCGCGGAAGACCTCGCAGATGCCGCGGACGTCGAGTTGGCAGGTGCGGAGGCGTTGGTGGCAACCGTCGCCGCGGAGCTGCACGCGCTGGGCGCGCTCGACGACGTCGCGATGGCCGAACCGCCGCCGCCGCCGACGACGCGGCACGCCTCGACAGGCGGACACGACTCGGCGGAACCGACGGTGCCCGAGGTGCTGCCCGATGATGTGGTTCGAGTCGAGCACAGCACCGACTCCCACGGGAACAAGCAGACCATCGAGCACCTCGTCGGTGGCGGTCGGCGGGTCACCTCGGAGTTCACCTACGCATTCGGCGACGGCGAGCAGGCCGCGAAGGACGCCGAGCGGCTCGCAGAGCAGTTGATGGACGGCACGCGATCCGCGGCCGAGCTCGTGCCACGCGACTCGTGCCTGGGATCGAAGTTGCGCAACGACGACGAGGTGCCGCTGCTCACGGTCCGCTGCGGCGATGGGCGCCTGCGCAGCGTGCGCTGCCACGACGCGCGCGTCCTCGATTTGCTCACCGAGCTCGCCGGCGCACGATTGGCAGACCCTTCAGGCCGGGGACCCATCGAAGCCTTCGTCGTGACGCCGCTCGAAGGCGACGGCCCCTTGCGCATCTACGACCACCGGGGCGAGCGGCGCGGTCGGCCGCGCACCGTCGACGACGCGGTCGCGGTCGTCGACGAGCTCCTCGGCGAAGCAGAGGTTCGTGACGGTCACGCGCCAGACGGGGACGTCTTGTTGAACGGCCACATCGCGCGCCGTGGCGACGAGGCGCTACTGCTCGCACGAGACGCGGTCGCGGCCTACCGCCCGCGACGCGACCTGCGACGTCAGGGCTGGTCACTGGCGGCGGGCCTCGCCGTCGTGGTCGACGACGAATGCCTGGTCGTGCCCTCGGGGCTCGGCGAACCGACACGGGTACCGTTCGCCGCATTGCGCCTCGTCGGCTACCCGCAGGCTCCGACCATCGCCGCCGAGGTGCCGCTGCTGGTGGAGAACGCGGCTACGGCGACCGCCAGCGCGGCGCTCGCGCTCGATCGCGTCATCGGCCTCGGTCGGGCGGTTCCGATGTCCGTTCAGTTGGAAGCCGTCGTCGGCACCTCGGGGTAGCCCGGACGCGCGGAAGCAAGCCCGACGCGGCCCGTGCGGGCTACGGGGCCACCGCGTGAGCCGCCAGCAGCGTCAGGCTGCGACGAGCAGGTTGCCGGAGATCAGGGTCCGCAGGTGCAGGTGACCGCAACGGTCACCGAGCCGTTGGCGAGTACGCCACCGTTGCAGTAGATGCGGCCGTTGGAGGTGCCGTTCGCGGTCACGTTGTTGGTGGGCGAGATGCCGTTTTCCACCGTGAAGGTGCCGTTGCTGCAGCTGCCGGTGATGCCGACGCTGCAGGACGAGTACGGCTGGTTCGTCGTGAAGTTCGTGGTCACGAACGAGAGCGTCCCGTTGGTGTTGGAGACCTGCCCACCGACGGTGAAGGCAAACGACGGCCCGGTGTAGGAGCCCGAGGCTGCCGCCACCGTGATCGATCCGATGTTGGAGTTTTGGCAGCCGCCGCTGTACGACCCCCAGCAGTGGGTGGTGCCGAGAAAGCCGCCGGTCGACTGATTCTTGATGATCGAGGCGGGGCTGCCGGTCACGGTCGAGCCGGGCGCGCACATGGACGACGCGCTGGCGACATCGGGGGCGAGCGAGAAGTGCTCGATGTTCGGAACGCTCAACGCGGCGGCCGCAGCAGCGCCACCGAGCCCGGCCTTCATGGCCTGGCGGCGGTTGATGCGGGTCACTTTGTCGACGGACTCGTCGGCCTTCATCAGGGATGCCCCTCCAGATATCAATGCAAGTGGGTGAATGCTAGACGAAAAGTACAACAGGGGGAAACAAAAGTTGTGTCTGGGCCCATAGCTCGGCGGACCTCGCCGGATGCTGCTCGCGTGGCAGCGACAGTAGCAGAGCGCGTGACCACGTTCACGAAATGGTGAAACCGGGCGTCTACGATCGCACGGTGGACGAGGCAAGCCATACGTCGGCAGCGCCGCGACACGTTGCGTCGGAAACCGTGCACGAAGGCTTCCTCCTCGGCGTCGCACGCCGAGACGGGGTCCTCGTTGCCGGACGTCGTCGGATCGTGCTCACGGACCGCGGCACCGGAGCCGGGGCCGCGGCCGCTGCCTCCGCGTTCCTCGACGTCGACGAGGCGGACCTCCTCGCTCCCGCCGCTGACCCGCAGACCCTGTTGCTCGAACCGCTCGCCGTGTCGCTCGAGGCGACGGCGGCACCGGGGGTGGTCGTGCTGGTCGACGAGACCCGCGAACCGGGGGGCCGACGCGTCGAGCTGGAGCGGGACTGGGTCGCCGACCGCCTGGTCAAGCGCTTCACCCATGATCGCCTCGCACCGACTTCGCCGGGTCCGCTGCTCCACGGCGGCGCGGTCGCCGACCCCGACGGGTCCGCCGTGCTCGTGCTGGGCGCATCGGGCGCTGGGAAGTCGACGCTCATCGCCCACCTGGCGAGCGCCGGGTGCGAGTTGCTCAACGATGAGCAGGTCAGCGTGCACCCGGAGGCCGGGGTGGTCGGAGGGTTCACGCGGCCCATCGACATCAAGGCCGGCGGCATCGCGCACCTCCCCGCCGTAGCGGGCCCCATCGAGACCCGATCGGGCAAGGGCGCGTTCGTGGCCGCACGGCAGCTCGGGGCTCGCCACCGACTCACCGCCGTCCCGGCACTCATCGCACTGCCGGTGCGCGATGACTCGATTTCCGAAGCCGAGCTGCGTTCGCTGCACCCGGCCGAGGCCCTCGAGGTGCTGTGCGCCAACAACCTCGACCTCGCTCGTGACGCGGTGTCCGCGCTCAGTGCCTTCGCATGGCTGGCAGCGACCGTGCCCACCTGCACCTTGCACTATCGCGATGCGGCCTCGGCGGCCGCGGTCGTGATCGCCCGTCTGCGAGCCGGACACGAGACACGATCGGTCCGGTGGGAGGTCGTCACGCACGAGCCGAACCAGTCTCCGGACTCCGCGGCGCAAGACGGCCGCTTTCGGGTTGCCCCGGCGGTCGTGACGGTGCACCTCGACGACCGGACCGTGCTCTACGAGGGCGAGTCGCGTGGCGTGGTGCGCCTCAACCCGGCGGGTGATGCCACCTGGCGGCGCGTGCTCGCCGACGAACCGCTGCAGGCGGGCGACCGCGAGCTGCTCGAGGAGTTGTCAACGCTCGGGTTCGTGGCGTCGACCGAGCGGGCGTCCACCGCTCGGCGGTTCGGGCGCGGGCGGCGGCGTCAACGGGGCGGGGAGTAGCGTTCCCGGCGCACGTTGGTGCGCTTGCCCTTGATCGTGGTGCGCTTCATGGCGTCGAGCACCTCGTCGACCGATTCGGAGGGCACCTCGACCAGCGAGAAGTTGGAGGTGATCTCGATCGCGCCGACGTCTCGGCCCGACAGGCTCGTCTCGCCGGCGATGGCGCCGACCAGGTCCTGGGGACGCACCCCGCCGTTGCGACCCGCGGCGACGTAGAGGCGGGTCATGTCCCGACCCCCGTTGCGGCCCTTCGACCCTGGGCCGCCCCGACGAGGCGGGCCGCTGCGGTCGGGTCCACGCCCGCGCGGCCGGTCCTGCCGCGGACCCGATGCGCCCTTGGCCGGCAGGTGGGCACTGGGGATGTCGCGCTCGTCGTCGAGGGTCGAGCCGCCGGCCTCGTGCGCGAGCTTGATGGCGGCCAGAGCGATCTCGACGGCGTCGAAGTCGTCGGCGAGGGCATCGACGATCGCCCGGAAGTGGTCGAGGTCGTCATCGGCCAGCGCGGATCGCACCGCGTCCAAGGTGAGCTCCATGCGACGTGACCGCAGGTCGGCCACCGATGGCACCTGGGCGATCTCCATGCGTCGCCGCGTGACCCGCTCGATGTTCTTGAGCATGCGGTGCTCGCGGGGATCGACCAACGAGATGGCGACACCTTCACGGCCTGCCCGGCCGATCCGGCCGATGCGGTGCACGTAGGACTCCGGGGCCGACGGCACCTCGAAGTTCACGACGTGGGAGAGCACCTCGATGTCCAGCCCGCGGGCCGCGACGTCGGTCGCCACCAGCAGGTCGGCAGCGCCGCTGCGCACCCGCTGCATGACGCGGTCGCGCTGGCCCTGGTCCATGCCGCCGTGCAGCGCCTCCGCCTGGTAGCCGCGTCCGTTGAGGGTCTCGGCCAGCTCCTCCACCTCGAGGCGCGTGCGGCAGAACACCAGGGTCGCGCTCGGGGCTTCGATGTCGAGGATTCGTCCCAGCGCGGCCGCCTTGTGAGCGCGGCGCACGATGTACGCGGTCTCGCGGACGCGGGCCTCCTCGCCCGCCGGGGTCGGCGTCGCGTCGATGCGGATGCGCACCGCGTCGGTGAGGTAGGTGCGGGAGATCTTGTCGATGCGCGGCGGCATCGTCGCCGAGAAGAGCACCGTCTGGCGGGAGTCGGGGGTGGCGTCCAGGAGCTCCTCGATGTCGTCGGCGAAGCCCATGTCGAGCATCTCGTCGGCTTCGTCGAGGATGACCACCTGGAGGCCGTCGAGCCGGAGGCTGCCGCGACGGAGGTGGTCGAGGGCGCGCCCGGGCGTCGCCACGACCACGTCGACCGGTCGCTGCAGCGCGTGGAGCTGGCGTCCCATCGGCTGGCCGCCGAACAGCGGCAAGACCTTCACGTCGAGGTCGCGGCCGTACCGGTGCACCGCTTCGGATACCTGCATCGCCAGCTCACGGGTCGGCACGAGCACGAACGCGCCCGGCCCACCACTCGGGGCGTGGCCGGCTTCCCGGGTCGCGCGGAGCCGTTCGAGGGCCGGCAGCGCGAACGCGGCGGTCTTGCCGGTGCCCGTTGCCGCCTGGCCGACCAGGTCGCGGCCCTCGAGCAGCGGCGGGATGGTCGCCTCCTGGATCGGGGTCGGCTCTTCGTAGCCGAGCCGGGTCAGCGCCTGGAGCAGCTCGGCGCGGAGACCGAGGTCGGCGAAGGTGACTGGATCGGTCGACGGCATGCTCCGATCCTTCCCGCCTGGCCTGCGTTGGACAAATGGGGAGCTCAGCGGAAGCGGTCGCGCAGGGCGCGCTTGTCGACCTTGCCTCCCGCGTTCACCGGCAGCGCGTCGACGACCTCGATCCGCCGGGGCCGCTTGTAGCCGGCCAAGGTCGGCGCGACGTGGGCACGCAGGTCGGCCAGCAGGTCGGCGGAGGAGGCCGTTTCCGATGCGGGCACCACGACCACGGTCACGGCTTCGCCCCAGCGTTCGTCGGGCAAGCCGACCACCGCGACCTGCGCCACCTCGGGGTGGCCGAGCAGGGCGTCCTCGACCTCGCGTGACGACACGTTCTCGCCGCCGGTGACGACCAGGTCCTTGACCCGGTCGACCACGTGCAGCAGGCCGTCGTCGTCGAGCACGCCGACGTCGCCGGTGTGCAACCAGCCGTCGACGATCGCCGAGGCGGTCGCCTCCGGGTCGTCGAGGTAGCCGTCGCAGACCTGGTCGCCGCGCACGGTGATCTCGCCCGGCGTACCCGGGGAGACCGCCGCGCCGGCGTCGTCGACGAGGCGGAGCGCCACCCCGGGGCCCGGGTAGCCGGCGGCACGGAGGAACCGCATCTCCCCGGCGAGACCCCGGCGGTGGTCTGCGGGGGACAGGAAGACCGCGTTGCCCGAGAGCTCGGTCATCCCGTAGCCCTGCGCGAAGCCGCAGTCGAGGATC
This sequence comes from uncultured Actinomycetes bacterium, assembly GCA_963810075.1. Taxonomy (GTDB): domain Bacteria; phylum Actinomycetota; class Acidimicrobiia; order Acidimicrobiales; family Iamiaceae; genus CAWELZ01. Next base: position 249,242 of record CAWELZ010000012.1, read on the forward strand.
GCGGTGCCTTCGCGCAGCAGTGCTTCGGACAGGGGAGCGGCGCCGTAGGCGATGGTGCGCAGCGGCCACGTCGAGGGATCGAGCCCGGCGTCGGCCACCTCGTCGAGGAGCATGCGGAGCATCGTGGGGGCGAGGGACATGGAGGTGACCCCGTGACGGGTCAGGTGCGCGGCGACCTCCGCCGCGTCGAACCGGGGAAGGAGCACGACCGGTCGACGGCGCGCATGCGCGTGGAGCACGTTGTAGGCCGACACGTGGAAGAGCGGGAACGCGTAGAGGTAGACGTCGTCGTCGGCGAGCGGCCGCCCGACGCTCGTGGTTTGGATCGCGGCCTCGAGGCCCGCATGGGTGAGGCGCACGCCCTTGGGCGGGCCCGTCGTGCCGCTCGTGAAGATGATCCAGGCCGGTGGGGCATGGTCGGCGACGCCCGACGCCGCGGGTCGTGGGTCGGTCGCGGTGTCGGGCGCCCCTGCGGCCGCGAGCTCCTCGAAGCGCAGGTGGGGCCCCTCCCACCCTTCGACGGGATCGCCGATGAGCAGGGTCGTCGCGCTTCGTTCCAGCAGGGACCGCAGCTCGGTCGGTGCGAGACGGGTGTTGAGCGGGACGAGGGTCCGACCTGCAGCCGGGATCGCGTAGAGCAGGGCGACGTACTCGGCGCAGTTGGCGCCGTGCACCGCGATGCGGTCGCCCGGTGCGGAGCGCGCCGCGCAAGCCGCCGCGGTCTCGTCGATCAGGTCGACGAGGTCGCCCACCGTGTGGGTGCGCCCCGCGAAGACCAGGGCGAGGTCGTGGGGAGACGACCGGGCCCACGACCGGACCGCGTCGTGGATCATCGCCGCCGGCGGTTTGCGGCCATGGCCTTGCGGGCTTCCATGTCGGCGTCACGCTTGGCGATCGCCTGGCGCTTGTCGTGGGTCTTGCGACCGCGGGCGAGCGCGACCTCGACCTTCACCCGGCCGCCGGAGAAGTAGAGGCGCAGGGGCACCAACGTCAGGTGTTCCTGGTCGAGCCGTGCCTTGAGCTCGTCGAGCTCGTGCCGGTGGACGAGGAGCTTCCGGTCGCGCTCGACGAGGTGGCCGGTGTGGCCGGCGGCGTGTGAGTACGGCGAGATGTGCAGGCCGATCAGCCACAGCTCGCCGTCGACGATGCGGGCGTAGGCCTCGGTCAAGGTGACCTTCGACTCGCGCAGCGACTTGACCTCGCTGCCGTGCAGCACGATGCCCGCCTCGACGGTCTCGAGGAGGTCGTAGTCGTGGCGGGCCCGGCGGTTGGTGGCGACGACCGGGTCGCTGGTGGGTTTGGCCGTCATGGGGAAGCGCAGGTTACCTGTCGACGTCGCGACCAGGGACGGGGGGAGCCGGTAGCGTCGGGAGCCGTGTCGACGCCGAGGCCCCTCTCCGAGTTGACGCCGTCCGACGGTCCGCCGTTGCAGCTCGACCAGGGTCCGTACGACGAGATGATCGCCGCCGCGCTCGACGGCTACCCGTTCGAGGCGTGCGGACTGCTCGGAGGCGTGCCGGGGGCACAGCGGATCGCGGCCTTCTGCCACGCCCGCAACACCGACGCCTCGGCGGTGACGTACTCGCTCGGCCCCGAGGCGTTCGCCGAAGCAGAGGCACGTTTCTCGCCGCTCGGCCTCGAGGTCGTCGGGGTGATGCACTCGCACACCCACACCGACGCCTACCCGTCACCCACCGACATCGACAAGGCCGACAACCCGTTTCTCGAAGGCTGGAAGTACGTGATCGTGTCGTTGCGCGACCGCTTTCCGTCCTTGCGCAGCTACCTGCTCGACGGGCGTCGCGTCATCGAGGAGCGGGTCGAGTTGACGCCCGAGGCGGAAATCTCCGGTTCGGGTCGTTAGAATCCCGACCGGTCCGCTCAGGTATCACGGGAGACGCACGTGACCGTCTACAACTCGGTCCTCGACCTCATCGGAAACACGCCGGTCGTCGACGTCAGCGCGCTCAGTCCCAACCCGCAGGTGCGCATCCTCGCCAAGCTCGAGGGCCAGAACCCCGCGGGCTCGGTCAAGGACCGCATCGCCCGGGCCATGATCGACGAAGCGGAGGGCGACGGCACGTTGCGCCCGGGTCAGACGATCATCGAGCCGTCGTCGGGCAACACCGGCATCGCCTTGGCGATGATCGCCGGGATGCGTGGCTACCCGATCAAGATCGTGCTGCCCGAGAACGTGTCGATCGAACGGCGCCAGCTCCTCGAGGTGTTCGGCGCCGAGGTGATCCTCTCGCCGGGCGCCGAGGGCTCCAACGGAGCGGTGCGCATGGCGCAGGCGTTGGCCGACGAACACCCGAGCTGGGCGTTCCTCTACCAGTACGGCAACGAGGCCAACCCGCGGGCGCACTACGAGACGACCGGTCCGGAGATCCTCGCCGACGTGCCCGACATCACCCACTTCGTGGCGGGACTCGGCACGAGCGGCACCCTCATGGGCGTGGGCACCTACCTCAAGGAGCAGCGACCCGAGGTCAAGGTGATGGCGGTCGAACCGCCTGCGGGCGAGCTCGTCGAGGGTCTGCGCAGCCTCGAGGACGGCTACATCCCGCCGGTGTTCGACAAATGGGGTGGGCTCGAGCTGCTCGACGGCAAGAGCATCGTGCGACCCCGCGAGTCGCTCGAGTGGACGCGTCGGCTGGTGGCCGACGCGGGGATCTTCGCAGGCATCTCGGCGGGCGCGGCGATGGCCGGCGCGGCGAAGGTCGCCCAGAAGATCGAATCGGGGGTGATCGTGTTCGTCGTGGCCGATGCCGGCTGGAAGTACCTCTCGACCGGTGCCTACACCGACGACCTCGACGAGGCCGAGGCCAAGGCCGAGAAGATCATCTACTTCTGAGCTCGCCGAACGCGCCGCGGTCGCCGGTCGGGCAGGATGGGCCGATGGCCGACGGCGAACCACACGATCGAGACCCCTCGCCGCACGCGGCGTTCATCGCGGGATTGCCGAAGGCCGAGCTGCACGTCCACCACGTCGGCTCCGCGTCGCCGACGATCGTCGCCGGGCTCGCCGCCCGACACCCGGGCACGCTCCCCGAGGATCCCGAAGCGCTTGCCGAGCTGTTCGCGTTCCGCGACTTCGACCACTTCATCGAGGTGTACCAGGCGGTGGCGAGCCTCGTGGTCACTCCCGAGGACGTGCGCCTGCTCACCTACGGCGTCGCGGCCGAGATGGCCGAGCAGGGAATCCGCTACGCCGAGCTCACCGCCACGCCGGTCACGTCGGTCCAGGCCGGCATCCCGATCGAGGCGTTCGTGGAGGCGATCGAGGACGGCCGGACGGCGGCCCAGCGCGACCTCGGCATCCGCCTCGCGTGGATCTTCGACATCCCCGGCGAGCTCGTGCCGAACGGGGCCGAGGACACCGCGGGTTCGCGGTTGAGCACGGGCCGGCCAGCCTGGTCGGCTTCGGACTCGGCGGGCCCGAGGTCGGCACCTCGCGGCCGCGGTTCAAGCCGGCCTTCGACCGGGCCCGGGCCGCGGGACTGCACAGCGTCCCCCACTCGGGGGAGACGACCGGACCGCAGTCCATCTGGGATGCGCTCGACGCGCTCGGCGCCGAGCGCATCGGGCACGCCACCAGCGCGCCGCAGGATCCGGCGTTGATGGACCATCTCCGCGAGCGTCAGGTTCCCATCGAGGTGTGCCCCACCTCGAACCTGGCGACCGGTGTGGTCGCCTCGTACGACGAGCACCCGCTTCCCACGATGGTCGAGGCCGGCCTGTCCGTGACGATCAACAGCGACGACCCGCACTTCTTCGGCACCACCCTGTGCCGCGAGTACGAGATCGCCGCTGACCTGCTCGGCCTCGACGAGCAAGGCATCGCGCAGCTTGCTCGCGAAGCGGTCTCGGCGTCGTTCCTGGACGACGCGGACAAGTCACGACTGGGCGCCGAGATCGACGTCTACGTCGAGCAGCGCGCGGGATCGTGATCGCGGCCCTGCGGTCCTAGCGCTGTTCCAGCGTTGCCTTCAGTCCGTCGAGTCCGCCACCGATCACCGGGTTCATCGACGCGTGGGCGTCGTCGGGGAGGACCTCGGTGGAGTAGATCACCAGCGAGCCGTCGCCGTCGGGCAGCACGTCGATGGTGCCCAGGTGGTACTCGAGGGCCATGGGCCCACCGGTGATCCGGTACTGGAAGCGGCGCAGGTCGTTGTCGACGGTGACGATGTCCTCGACCAGCTCGAGGTCGCCCATCATGCAGGTTCGGGCCGACCCGTCGGAGCTGGAGCTGTCGATGCCGGGGAACCAGTCGCTGATCGCGCCCGCGTCGGCGACGACCTTCCACACGTCGTCGGGGGTGCGGTCGATGTGGGCGTGGTGGCGGATGGTGGCCATGAGGGGACTCCCTGGTCGCGGTGGGCTGGACGACTGTCTACCCGAGCAGTGGGAGGCCTGCCGTAGCGAGGTGGTACCCGCGGCCCGCGGGCGTCGCGCGCGTTGGCTCTATCGTCCTGCTGGTGACGGAGCAGCGAGTCGGCGATCGAGGACGGGAGCGATGACCGTCGCGCAGGTGGCCGCCGTCGTCGTCGGGGTCACGGTCACGGTGGCCACGGGGCTCTCGGCGGTCCGCACGGTCGTGCTGCCGCGCGACGACCAGGCGCTGTTGACGCGCTCGGTGCTCGGCGCGGTGCGGGTGGCCTTCGAGCAGTTCTCCAGGTTGGGCCGCGGGTACCGCTTTCGGGATGCGGTGATGGCGCGGTACGCCCCGATCGCGCTGATCTGCGTGGCGGGCACCTGGGTGGCGATCGTGCTCGCCGGCGGGACGTTGGTGTTCTGGGGGCTCGACGTCGGCTCGTGGCGGGCAGCCTTCGCGCTCAGCGGCTCGTCGCTCACCACCCTTGGCTTCACCCAGGCGACCGGGCAGTGGGCCCACCTCGCCTCGGTCGTCGAGGCCGTCGTCGGCCTCGGCCTGGTGGCGCTGCTGATCGGCTACCTGTCGACGATGTACGCCTCGTTCCAGCGTCGGGAGCTGTCGGTGGCGATGCTCAGCGCTCGTGCCGGGGACCCGCCGAGCGCCCAGGTGCTGTTGGCCCGCCACCATCGGATCGGGCGACTCGAGGCGTTGTTCGAGCTGTTCGCGGAGTGGGAGAAGTGGTTCGCCGACGTCGAGGAGACCCACACGTCCCAACCGGGTCTGGCGTGGTTCCGCTCGCCGGTGCCGGAGCGTTCGTGGGTCACCGCCGCCGGCGCGGTGCTCGACTCGGCGGCGCTGCTCACCGCTGCCGTGGACGAACCGACGCGCGCGGAGCCGCAGCTCTGCATCCGCGGCGGGTCGCTCGCGCTGCGGCGCATCGCACGGACCTTCTCGATCCCGTACGACGACGACCCGGCGGTCGATGACCCGATCGCGATCGACCGGTCCGAGTTCGACGCGACCTGCGCGGCGCTCGAGGAAGCCGGCGTACCGATGCGGCCCGACCGGGACCAGGCGTGGCGCGATTTCGCCGGGTGGCGGGTCAACTACGACGAGGTCCTGATCGCCCTGGCAGGGCGCCTCAACGCCCCGCAGGCGCCGTGGTCGTCGGACCGTGGGTCCCTGCGGGCCCGCGATCGGCGGTCGCGGTCGCGGCGCAACCTCTCCCCACCGACCCGAAGTCCTTGACCCCCCAGGGTCCGGGTGGTTGACTCTCCCGTCGAAGTAAACACCGTTTATCGCGTCGGGTCGTCGCATCCAACGCCTCAGGAGGAACGTGACCAGGCGAGCGATCATGTGGCCCATTGCCGTCCTCGCCGTCGTCGCGGCGGCGTCCTGCAGCGAGCCGGCGCCCAAGGGCTCGGCGTCCGGAGCAAGCACCACCGTGGTGCCCGGGAGCTGCGATACCACCGACCTGCTCGCCTGTGCCCGCAAGTCGACCCTGGCCAAGTGGGTGCCCGACACGCCCACCAAGGCGACCGGCACGCCCATCACCTTGGGCATGGTCAACCAGGAGAACACGCCGGCCGCGTCGTTCCCCGAGCTGAGCCAGGCCGACGAGGCCGCCGTCGCCTTCGTCAACGACCAGCTCGGCGGCGTCGACGGCCACCCGATCAAGCTCGACGTGTGCAACACCAAGTTCACCGCAGAGGGGTCCACGGCCTGTGGGCAGCGATTCGTCGACGAGAAGGTGCCCGCTGTCCTCGGCGGGATCGACGTGTTCGGCAACAGCATCGACACCCTCGACCAGAACGGCATCCCGTTCGTGGGCGGCGTCCCGGTGAGCAACCAGTCGGCGACGAACGCCAACTCGTTCCAGTTCAGCGGCGGGACGTGGGGCGCGGCCATCGCGTTCGCCTGGTACGCCACGAACACGCTCCACGCCAAGCGCGTGTCGATCGTCTACGGCGAGTTCGGGTCGATCACCCAGAGCGCCCAGTTCGGCGAGAAGGTGCTCAAGGACCACGACGTGCAGGTGCAGATGGTGCCGTACCCGATCCTGGCCACGGACATCTCGTCTGCGCTGCAGGCCGTCGCGCCGACCAAGCCCGACGCGGTGATGGTGCTGGCCGCCGACAACGGCTGCAAGGCCGGCTACGACGGGATCCACGCGCTCGGTCTGAAGGCGCAGACGTTCTACGTGGGCGCCTGCGCGTCGCCCAACATCATCGCCAGCGTCCCCAAGAACGAGACCGAAGGCACGATCTTCAACGTCGAGGGCCCGATCATCCGCACCGCCGCCGAACCGGACACCGCGCTCTACTCGGCCGTCGCCGCCAAGTACGGCAAGGGCTACGACCCGATCGGTGCGGGCACCGTGACCTTCCGGTCGTTCATGAACCTGTATGCGGTCATGCGCCAGCTCGGCGCCGACGGCAGCACGCCGAAGGCCATCATGACGGCGTTCCGCAGCAAGGTCGACGCGCCGAGCTTCATGGGCCACCCGTACACCTGCAACGGCAAGCAGCTCGCTGACCTCACCGCAATGTGCTCGCCCCAGCAGATCCTGGCCGAGCAGAAGAACGGCCAGCTCGAACAGCTCGGGACCTGGATCGACGTCGGCAAGATCTACGCCGGAAACTAGGGGCGCCCCATCAACGTGTACCTGGGCTTCCTCCTCGCCGGTCTCGGTGGGGGAGCCGTCATCGCATCGCTCGCGCTTGGACTGGTCCTGACGCACCGCGCCTCGGGGGTCGTCAACTTCGCCCATGCCGCGATGGGGATGTACGTGGCGTTCGCGTTCTTCGAGTTCCGCAGCACGGGCGACCTGGTGCTGCCTGTCCTGGGGCTCCCGGCTCGCGTCCACCTGGTGCCGCGCCCGACCCTGGCCACGGCGCTGATCGTGGCGCTTCTGCTGGGTGCGCTGCTGGGGCTCGCCGTCTACCTGTTGCTCTTCCGGCCCCTGCGCCAGGCGCCCCCACTGGCGCGCGTGGTCGCGTCGCTGGGGCTGTTCCTCTACCTCCAGGAGCTCGTGCGGCTGCGGTTCCCGGTGACGGGTGCGGCCGTGCAGGTGAACCGTGGCGTGCTCGCCGAGACGCCGGTGCACCTGCTGGGCACGACGGTCAGCGCGAACCGTTTGCTGCTCGCCGGGCTGGTCATCGTCGCCACCGTCGTGCTCACCGCGGTGTTCCGCTTCACCCGCTTCGGCTTGGCCACACGCGCCGCCGCGGGCAACGAGAAGGGTGCGCTCCTGGTGGGGATCTCGCCGGACCGCATCGGGTCGGTCAACTGGATGGTGGCTTCGGTGCTCGCCGGGTTCGCGGTGATCCTCATCGAGCCGATCTCGGGGCTCGACCCGACCACCACCAGCCTGCTCGTGGTGCCGGCGCTCGCCGCCGCGCTCGTCGGGGGCCTCGAGTCGTTCGCGCTCACCGCGGTGGGCGGTCTGGTGATCGGGATGGTGCAGTCGCTCGTGCTCGGCTACTCGGTTCGGCCGACCACCACGTGGATCCCCGACTGGCTGCCCACCACCGGCATCCAGCAGGCGATCCCGGTGCTGCTGATCATCGGCGTGATGATCTGGCGCGGCGACGCGCTGCCGGACCGCTCCGCGATCCTGGAGAGACGGATGCCCGCGTCGCCGACGCCTCGGCACCTGGTCGTCTGGACGGTGGTGCTCGTGGGACTTTGCGGTGTCGGGTTGCTGACGTTCACCGCCGCCTACCGGCAGGCACTGATCGTCTCGCTGGTGTTCGCGCTCCTGACGCTGTCGGTCGTGGTCCTCACCGGCTACGTGGGGCAGATCTCGCTCGCGCCGCTCGCCTTCGCCGGCGTGGCGGGCTTCGCCGTCATCCACCTGGCGAACGGGCACGTGCCGTTCCCGTTCGCGGTGTTGCTCGCGGCGCTGCTGGCCACGCTGTTGGGTGTGGTGATCGGGGTGCCGGCGACCCGTGTGCGCGGCATGAACCTGGCGATCGCGACGCTGGCCATGGCGGTCGCGATCGAAGGTCTGGTGCTCGCCAGTCCACCGTTCTCGGGCGGCGCCGCCGGCATGGCCGCGCCCCGGCCGTCGATGTTCGGTGTGGACCTGGGGATCAGCGCGCTGGGCGACGCGAACTTCCGGCCGGCGTTCGGGTTCACGGTGCTGTTCGTGGTGACGCTGTGCTGCCTGGGCGTCGCGAACCTGCGCCGCAACCGCACGGGGTTGCGCTGGTTGGCGGTGCGCGCGAACGAGCGGGCGGCCGCGGCGGCGGGGATCGACGTGCGGCGCGCCAAGCTCGGCGCGTTCGCGGTTTCGTCGTTCCTGGCCGGGTTGTGCGGGGTCTTCATGGCGTTCTCGGCGACGACGTTGTCGCCCTCGTCGTTCATGGTGATCGGCGCGCTGGTGGCGGTCGCACTGACGTATCTGGCCGGGGTCTCCAGCATCAGCGGCGCGCTGGTCGCTGCGTCGCTCACCCAGGCGGGCATCTTCACTGCGGTGTCCGACGGATTGAGCGGAGGCAGCTCGAACGAGTACGTCTTCGCGATCAGCGGTCTGCTCCTGATGGTCACGGCCGTGCTCGCGCCGGAAGGCCTCACCGGGATCTGGCGTTCCCAGTGGGCGCGGCTCGTCGAGCGACTGCGGCGCCCACCGTCGACGGCGCCGGTCGTCCTGGCCGACGAGGCGGGGACTCCCGCGTGAGCGCGCCGGTCCTGGAAGTGACGGAGCTGACCGTGCAACACGGTGGCCTGACCGCGCTCGACGACGTGTCACTGTCGATCGAGGCGGGCACGATCGTGGGGCTGATCGGCCCGAACGGCGCCGGCAAGACGACCTTCATCGACACCCTGACCGGGTTCACCACGCCCCGGATGGGGCACATCGCCTTCGACGGGCGCTCGTTCGAGCGCGTCGCCCCGCACGAGCGGGCGCGTCGCGGGCTGGTGCGCACGTTCCAGTCGCTCGAGCTCTTCGACGACCTGACGGTGCGCGAGAACCTGCTCGTGGCGGCCAGCACGCCGGACTGGCGCTCGACGGTCACCGACCTCTTCTGGCGCAAGCGCCACGACGGCGATGCGGTCGACGAGGTGCTGGCCACGCTCGAGCTCGCCGGTGTCGGCGACGCCATGCCCACCGAGCTCTCGAACGGGCAGCGGCACCTGGTGGCGTTGGGTCGGGCCCTGGTGGCGCGCCCCCGACTGGTGCTGCTCGACGAGCCCGCTGCGGGGCTCGACACCGCGGAGACCGCTGAGCTCGCCGAGCTGTTGCGTCGAGTTCCGTCGCTGGGCAGCACGGTGCTGCTCGTCGACCATGACATGGGCCTGGTGCTGGGGGTGTGCGACACCGTGCACGTGCTCGACTTCGGGCGGGTGATCGCGTCGGGGAGTCCGGCCGCGATCCGCAACGACCCCGAGGTCATCGCGGCGTACCTCGGCCACGAGCAGGCGGCGACGTGAGCGAGCCGGTGTTGCGCTGCGCCGAGCTCGAGGCCGGGTACGACGGCATCGCGGTCGTCCACGGCATCGACCTGACGGTGGAGGCAGGCGAGGTCGTGGCGCTGCTGGGCGCCAACGGCGCCGGCAAGACCACGACGCTGCTCACGGTGTCGGGTCTGCTGCCACGCTTGGGGGGCGAGGTCGAGGTGCTCGGCGTCGCCCAGCCGCTGCGGAAGCGGGCGCGGGTACGTGACGTGTGGGCGCTGGCGCGCCGAGGCGTGGCGCACGTGCCCGAGGACCGCGGGTTGTTCTTCGACCTGACCGCGGCAGAGAACCTGCGCCTGGGGCACCGTGGGCGCCGGGCGCCGGTGACGATGGACCAGATCCTGGGGTGGTTCCCCGCCCTGGAGAAGGTGCTCGATCGAAAGGCGGGTCTGCTGTCGGGCGGCGAGCAGCAGATGCTCGCGCTGGCGCGGGCGATCATCGGGAGGCCGAAGCTGCTGCTGGTCGACGAGCTGAGCCTGGGCCTGGCGCCGATCATCGTCGAGGAGCTGCTTCCGGTGCTCCGGTCGGTGGCCGACGAGACCGGCATGGGCATGCTCGTGGTCGAGCAGCACGTGGCGCTGGTGCTGGCGATGGCCGATCGGGCGTGCGTGCTGAGCCGCGGCGAGATCGTCGCCTCGGGCAGCGCCGCCGACCTGGCGGCGCGCCGTGACGTGATCGAGGCTGGGTACCTCGGCGACGCAGTCTGACGCTCGGCCCGCGCTGGCCGGGCGCAGTTGCAACGGTAGGTTCAGAAGCTCCCTATGGGCGGCGACAGAAGTCCGTCCTCGAACGAAATGAGTAGAGCTGTCTTGACTGCGAGATCGCCAGCCGTCCGCACCACGGCTGTCGCCGCCTTGGGTCTCGTCCTCGTCCTCGCCGGTTGCACCGCGACGACCGATTCGAAGGCGTCGGACCGGACCTCCATGTCGTTTGCCGCATCGACGACCGGAGCTCCCACCACGAGCGACCAGTCGTCGGCGGTATCCACGACGACCCTGCCAACCGACACGAGCGGCGACCACCACGTCGCCGAGACTCAGCAGAGCCGGGCGCTCGCCGAGAAGCTGGTGCCGAGCATCGACGGCTACAACATCCAGCCCAATTCGATCGGTGACACCGGCCCGTCCGACCTCCAGAAGGCCATCGACGACGGCCCTGACATGACGAGCGCTCGCAAGGAGCTCACCGACGACCACTTCGTCGTCGGCTATCAGAGGATGTTCGCTGCGCCATCACAGACCCGCTTCATCATCCTGTTCGTCTACCAGTTCGGGGACGCGGCAGGTGCGAAGGACTACACCGCAACGCTGAACGCCGCGTCCCTCATCCCCGATGGAGACGTCACACCGAAACGGGACGCTGCGCCGGGCATTCCTGGCGCGACCGGCATCGAGTCCACGTCGGACGGTCTCACCACCCACGCCGTGCTCTTCTCGAAGGGTCGCTACTCAGTGATGATCGCGACCAACGACGGGCACGGCGACACGGCGTCCCCCACGGTGCTCGACATCGCGAAGCAGCAATACGGACTCTTGTAGCGGCCCGCGCACGGTCACACCGGGTGACGTTGTTTGGGGACGGTGAGGGGGGTGTCGTCTGGTCGTCGGAACTCGAGTTCCCCGTCGGGCATTCTCCGGACTTTGTACCCGCCTTCGTGCACCCGGTGATGGTGGAAGGTGCACAACAGGGTGAGGTTGGCGATGTCGGTCGGCCCGTCTTTGATCCAGTGGACCAGATGGTGGGCGGAGGTCCAGCCCGGTGGCCGGTCACAGCCCGGAAAGGTGCATCCACCGTCGCGTGCGGCCAGTGCCCTGCGTTGTGCGGGAGAAGGGAGCCGGGCGGTCATGCCCAGGTCGACGGGGACCGAGTTGGCGTCAAGGACGACGCGTGACATGGCGCAGTCGCACAGGAGCCGTTCGGCGGTGGTCTTGGTGACGGGTTGTCCGTGTTCGGATCGCCCGACGGGGTCGCCGGGCTGGGTGGCCGGGTCGGTGATCTGGTCGACGTGGATGACCGCGGTCACCGCGGGACGGTTGATGGTCGCGCCGTCCTCGTTCACCGACGCGTGCAGCGCCAGCTCGACCAGGGCGTCGGCGCGGCGCTGTGCGGCGGTGCGCGCGAGCGGTGTGCCGTTCGCGTCGGCTTCGGACCGGTCTGATTCGTAGAGGGCGCGGGAGCGGCGGTCGAGCTCGCCGGCGAGGACTTCGCCGAGCTCGCCGGGCAGCATCCCGTCCAGGCGCCACATGCCATCCAGGGTCTGGGACAGGAACACCGCCCGCGCCTCGAACCGGCGCCGCTCCGCGTCATCCGCGTCGTCGGGGTTCGCGCGGGCCTTCCAGAACTCGAGCATCGACTTCGCCGCGTCGACCCGCAGACCCCGGGCGTTGGCGACCAGCATTGTCTCGTCGCGGGCGAACGCATCCGGGGCGTGGCTCGCGGCGTCCGCGAGCAGCCGCGCCTTGGCAACCCCCAACGCACCCGTTGGACAGCGCCGCATCGGTCTCGGGCATCGAAGTCAACGCCCTGCCCAGCTTGACGTCGCGCACCGCCGACACCACGCGCCGCCTCAGCGTGTGCGGCGATCCACCCCGCGGAGGATCGCGCCCCGTCACCGGCCCACATCGCCTGCGCATCGAACACCCCCGCCACATGCGCCGCCGCCGCATCCAAACGGTTCCGACACGCATCCAACGCAACCAACGCGTCCTTCACCGTCTGCTCAGGAAGCTCCGCGAACGACACCTGCGCAACCGCCGAGGTCGCCGCAGCAAGGCCATCCAACACACCAGCCAGTCCAGAGCCGGTCAAGGCCGCAGAACCCGTCAGTTCGTCTCTCCGGGGATCGAACACCAGTACGATCGTATCCGAAACCATGCGCATACGCAAGCAAAAAAGTTCGACCTCTCGAACCCGAATCGTGGGCTGGCTCGGTTCGCGGCGGCCCGATCGAGCTTCATGCGCGGCGAGGAGCTAGCCAGCGTGGACGGCGTCGCCCACCCGCACCGTTCCGCTCCGCGTCACCGATGCGTACACCCCCAGGTTGTTGGCGTGGGAGTCGCGGATCGTGGTGCCGATGGCCTTGTCGCGCTCCAGGCCGGGTTGCGCGCGAGAAGGCATCGAGCAGCGTGGCGTGGGCATGAGGACGTCGGTGGCGGCACTGCCGAGGTGGACCGAGGTCCAACCCTCCTCGACGAAGCCGGACGCCGGCGTCTCGATGAGGGCGGTGGGGCGGAAACGGCGAACGTCCCACTGGCCGTCGGGGTGCTCGGCGGCGATGGTCGCCAGGCTCGAGGTGGTCAGCCAGTGGACGTCGGCCAGGTCGAGCCAGGTGCCCACGGGGCCCGGCCAGTCGAACAGCGGCGTGTCCTCGTCGGACATGCCCGAGTACATCTCCATCGGGAAGACCTCGGCGGCGGGAGGCGGCATGAGGCGCACCTCGCGTCCGAGCCAGTTTGAGAGGACCCGGTCGATGTCGAGATCGTCGGCGGCGTGTTCGCTCGAGTCGGGCAGTGTGACCACCACCCGGTCACCGTCGAGCCGAGCCGACGCCGTGAGCAGATCCGCGTAGCGCTTGGCAGACAGCACCTTGCGGGCGATCGGGTCGACCACGGCGAGGGCGCGATCGCCGGCCGCGCCACCGGGCGCCAGCTCGAGCGAGTCGACCCGCTCCCCTTGGAACGACTTGACCGGGTACCGCCACACCTGCGCGACCGTGCCGACCTGCACCATCACCGCAGCCTACCCAGCGCCCCGCCGGTGGCCTCTGGGCCGCTCCCGGTGAGGTCCACACAGGCGTCGGGATCGTGGAGCCCTCGCCTGGCCGGGCTCAGCCCATCGGGACGGCGTCGTCGAGCTCTCGGGCCACCTCGCGGGCGACGTCGGCCAGGTCGTCGGGCAGCTCGCCGACGCGCCCGAGCTCGTCGGCGAACCGGACCCGCTCGACATCCGGCGCCGGAGCGGCGCTGCGCATCCAGGCCGCGTGCAGCACGAAGGGCATCGTGAACCCCGGCTCGGACAGCGTCGCCAGCGGACCCCGCGCCACGTCGGCCGCGTCGAAGACCTCGACGCGAAAGCCGCGTCGTTCATGATCGGCACGACCACGTAGCCGTCGTGGCCACCCGGCTCGGACCCGCCGGCGTGGGGCACGTAGACGGGCGACGACGGGAAGTCGTCGAGCGCCAGCTCGTGGAAGCCGGTCAGCTGCAGGTCGGGCATCGACGACGTGGCCACGAGCGGCGCCGTCTCGTCGCCGGGGAGCAGCGAGCGGTCGACGCGGTCGGCGTACAGCGCCAGCATCTGCTGGGTGACGCCCTCGGGCCGCCAGCCCTGGTGCACGGTGTGGTGGACGGTGGGGTGCGACCGGCCCGCGTCGCTCCAGTCCATGGCGTTGAGCTGGCGGGACCAGAGCAGGTCGGGCTCGCGCTGCTCGGCCCGATGGGTGACCGCGCCGGCGTCCGGGTCGAACACCACGAGCGACGTGCGGTCGGGGCTCATGGGCATGCCGTAGAGCCCGCGCAGCGCCGGGTCGCAGGGACGGCCGAGCGCGTCGAGGTCGCCGGGCTGCTGGGTGATGGCGATGTCGGTGTTCTCGGAGTGCTCGAAGAGGACCTGCACGCCGTCGGTGTCGTCGTAGGTGGCGTAGTAGTGGTTGATCTCCGGCGTGATGGACAGCGTCGTGCACGCCACCGGGTTGCCGGGCGGCGTGGCCTCGAGGGCGTCCTTGCGGATCAGGTAGAGCGGGCTGACCAGGTTGTTCGGCTCGGTGCGCGCCCCACCGGCGAGCACCTGGGGCTCCACCCTGAAGGCGCAGTCGCCGACGATGATCCAGTCACGCGTCTGGGTGATGGTGTGGACCGACTGCGGGATGACCGCGTCGGTGATCGGCCAGCTCTGCACCGCGCCCTCGCCGTCCCAACGCACGACGTGCAGCGCTCCCCAGTGGGTGTTGACGCTCCAGAGCACGTCGCGGTCGGGGTCGACCACGGGATGCGCGGTGGTCATCACCATCGGCAGGACCGGCTGGGGCGAGACCTCGAAGTCGAGCCACTCGTCGCGGCGCCCGACCTCGCCCAGGAAGCCGAGCGACACGGGGTCGATCTCGACCGGTCGGCCGGCGTCCCAGGTCATGAAGAGCCGTCCGCGCCAGGGGAGCGGCGCGGTGTTGGCCGCGTTGGTGTGACCGAAGGGCGATTGCACGCCGACCATCGTCGGTTGGAAGACGTCGGGGCGCTTGGCGCGCAGCCGGGCGGACGGCGAGTCGATGCGGCGCTGCCGCCAGGCGAACCGGTCGGTCGGCGCACCGTGGGTGCCCGGCTGCAGCGAGAGGCGGTAGGTCATGCCGTCGCCGAAGAACGGGTGCGGTCCGCCGAAGGTGTCGGGCCGCGGCGCGCTCAGCACCAGCTCGCCGGTGAGGTCGGAGGGCCAGGTGCCCTGGGTGACGGTCAGGTCGTGGTCGACGGGGTCGTCGGTCGCGAACAGCGAGCGGGGGATCGGCACGGTCGGTCTCCGGAGGTGAACAGTGTTTACCCAGCGGGACCCAGTAGAGGCCACGCGCGGGTGGTCGTCAAGTTCCTCCGAGCGCCCGCCATGCACGGCGATCCTCCCGCCCATCTCGTGAACTCCGGGAGTTCGGTCGCCGTATCGGCGACCAAGCTCCCGACAGTGGTGTGGGGAGGTGGTCCGGGGTGGCCGGGCAGCGAGCGGCCACAATGGTCGGATGCGCCGAACGCTGACGAGGGAGCTGGTCGTCGCGACGGCGCGGGCGGCCATCGAGGAGCACGGCGTCGACAACCTCTCGCTGCGTGCCGTCGCCCGCGACCTCGAGGTGACGGCCCCGGCGCTCTACGCCCACGTCGACGACAAGGTCGACCTGATCTCGGCGGTCGCCGGCGAGTACTTCGACGAGCTCGTGCAGCGATTCGAGGCCATCGACGCGGTGGAGCCGCTCGACCGGATCCGGGCGCAGTCGCGCGCCTACATCGACCACGCCCTGGCGTCGCCGCAGCTCTTCCGGCTCCTGTTCCGCTACCCGCCGGCGGTGGGCGTGGACACGCCCGGCGCCAGCGTGTTCGACCCTGCGACCCGCGCCTGGGAGATCGCTGCGGCGAACACGGCCAACGCGATCGACGCGGGCCTGCTCGCCGAGCAGGACCCCGCCGCTGCGAACATGGCGATGTGGGCGGCGGTGCACGGGGTCGCGGAGGTCCTGCTCCTGGGCTTCGCCTTCGACGCGGCCGCCGCCGACGCGCTGATCGACTCGGTGATCGAGACGATGCTGGCCGGACAGCAGAGGTAAACACTGTTTACTCACCCGGTCCGACGGTGTACCGTTCGGCCATGTCGATCGACACCGAACCGACCGCGAACCCGTACCTGACCGGCGCCAACGCCCCGGTCTCCGACGAGCTCGAGGTCGCCGACCTCACGGTGCGCGGCACCATCCCCGACGCGCTCCAGGGCGCGTACCTCCGCAACGGGCCCAACCCGCAGTTCGAGCCGCTCGGGCGCTACCACGTCTTCGACGGCGACGGGATGATCCACGACGTGGAGCTCCGCGACGGCAAGGCCAGCTACCGCAACCGGTGGATCGAGTCCGCAGGGCTGCTCGCCGAGCGGCGTGCCGGCCACGCGCTCTTCGGAGGACTCAGCGAGTTCCGGCTGCCCGACCCCGAGGTCGTGGCCGAGGCCGGCATCATGAAGAACACCTCCAACACCCACCTGGTGCGCCACGGCGGCAAGCTGCTGTCGCTGATGGAGGCGGTGCGGCCCATCGAGATCACCGAGCAGCTCGCCACCATCGGCGAGTACGACTTCGGGGGCAAGCTCGCCGGGCCGATGACCGCGCACCCCAAGGTCGACCCCAGCACCGGCGAGATGGTCTTCTTCGGCTACAGCCCGTTCCCGCCGTTCCTGCGCGTCCACACCGCGGATGCCGCCGGCAACCTGGTGCGCAGCGACGACGTCGACCTTCCCGCCCCGGTGATGATGCACGACTTCGCCGTGTCCGAGCGGCGCATCGTGTTGTTCGACCTTCCCGCGGTGTTCGACCTCGAGGCGATGATGTCCGGCGGCGAGGGCATCCGCTGGGACCCGTCCAACGGCGCCCGCATCGGGGTCATCGACCGGCGCGCCGAGCGAGCCGAGCCGGTCTGGATCGAGGTCGACCCGTTCTGGATGTTCCACGTGCTCAACGCCCACGACGACGGCGCCGAGGTGATCGTGGAGGGTTGCCGGTCGCCGCGGCTGAACGTCGGCTTCGGCGGCGCCGAGCTTGCCGAGCCGGTCTTCCCGAAGCTGCACCGCTGGCGCATCGATGTCGCCGCAGGCACCGTCGTCGACGAGCCGTTGGACGATCGCCCCGGCGACTTCCCTCGCATCAACGACCAGAGGGCGGGGTTCTCGACGCGCTACGGCTACGTCGCCCACGCCCGCAGCTGGGGCACCGAGGTGGTCGAGTTCGACGGCGTCGTCAAGCACGACCTCGCGAACGACACCTCCGAGGTCGTCACCTACGGCAAGACGGCTGTTGCCGGCGAGGCGGCGTTCGCGCCCGATCCGAACCGCTCCGACGAGGACGCCGGCTGGCTGATGAACTTCGTGTACGAGCCCGAGACCGACGCGAGCGACCTCGTCATCCTCGACGCCCAGGCGCTCGAAGAGGTCGCCCGCATCGAGATGCCACGCCGAGTGCCGTCCGGCTTCCACGGCGCCTGGCTGCCCGACGCCGACTGACCTGGGAAGCTCTCGCCATGACCGTGCTGCTCCGCGAGCTCGCCACCGAACGCCCCGACGACCCCGCGATCATCGACGACCGTGGCACGGTCACCTGGTCCGAGCTCGACGGACGGGTCAACCGGCTCATCCACGCGCTCCGCGCGCGCGGCCTGGTCGAGGGCGACTCGATCGCGCTGATGGCGGGCAACCAGCGCGAGCAGTTCGAGGTGAGCCTTGCCGGCATGCAGGCCGGCTGGCTGGTCGTGCCGGTGAACTGGCACCTGGTGGCCGACGAGCTCGCGTACATCGTCGACGACGCGGGCGCCAAGGCGCTCGTGGTCGACGACCGTTGGCTCGACGTCGGCGTGGAGGCCGCGTCCCGTTCCGCGGGGCTGGTCGCGCGCATCGCGGTCTCGGACCATCCCCCCAAGGGGTTCGAGCTCTACGAGGCGGTCCTCGCCGATGCGCCGGCCGACGAGCCGACCGACCAGGTCAAGGGCGGCCCGATGTTCTACACGTCGGGTACCACCGGCTTCCCCAAGGGCGTGCGCGGCGGGCTGGCGACCACCGGGGGCCCGGTCGAGCTGTGGCAGCTCATCGCAGCCAGCTTCGGCGAGATGATGGAGGTGCCGGGCGACGCACCCGTGCAGCTCGTGTGCGGTCCGGCGTACCACTCCGCGCAATGGGTGTACGGCATGTTCCCGTTGCTGCTGGGCGCCACGGTCGTGTTCCAGCACCGCTTCGACGCGGCGGGCGTGCTGGAGCTCATCGACGAGCACCGGGTCACCAACACGCACCTCGTGCCCGCCCAGATGGTGCGCATGCTGCGCCTGCCCGAGGAGCGCCGCGCCACGTTCGAAGGGGGCAGCCTCGTGGCGGTGCACCATGGTGCGGCGCCGTGCCCAGCCGACGTGAAGCGGGCGATGATCGAGTGGTGGGGCCCGCTGGTGACCGAGTACTACGGCGGCACCGAGGGTGGGTTCATCGCCCTCATCACCTCGTCGGAGTGGTTGGAGCGACCCGGCAGCGTCGGTCAGGCGCTGCCGGTCATGGAGCTGCTGGTGCTGCAGGAGGACGGCGCTCCGGTGGCGCCGGGCGAGGTCGGCCAGATCTGGTTCCGCAGCCTGCTCGGCATGGACTTCGAGTACCACAACGCCCCGGACAAGACGGCCGCGGCGCACCGCGAGCCCGGGGTCGGCACCCTCGGCGACGTCGGCTACCTCGACGACGAGGGCTACCTGTTCCTGTCGGATCGCAAGATCGACATGATCATCTCGGGGGGTGTCAACATCTACCCGGCCGAGATCGAGGGCGTGCTCGCGGGCCACGAGGCGGTGGCCGACGTAGCGGTGATCGGCATCCCCGACGAGGAGATGGGCGAGCGCGTGCTGGCGGTGATCGAGCTGACCGAGGGCACCGCCGCGACTCCCGAGCTCGAGGCCGCGCTCGAGGCGCACTGCCGCGCCCATCTGGCGGGGTACAAGTGCCCCCGTCGCTGGGACTTCGTGGAGGCGCTGCCGCGCAGCGCGGCGGGAAAGCTCGCCAAGCGCGCCCTGCGCGAGCCGTACTGGTCCGACACCGCCCGCAGCATCTGACCAGGGCTTGCCGGCGCCTGCGCGGTACCTGAAGCAAACATTGCTTGATGATGTGCGCAAGGTGTGGTTCGCTGGTCGGGATGCGACTGCCCTCGAGGTTGCTCCCTGCTGTGCTCGCGGCCACGGCGCTCTTGGCCGCTTGCAGCGGAAGCTCGGGCGGCAACGCGTCCACGACCACCGTGGCCGGCGGCGCGACCACCACGTCGACCACCGGCAACGCATCGAGCGACGGTGCCGGAGCCGGGTCGTCGTCGGTCAAGGACGCCTGTACGGCCCTGCCCCCCGCCACCATCACGTCGATCACCGGCAAGGACCTGGGGACAGGCGAGCTGGAGAAGGCCGCGTCCTCGACGATCTGCCGGTACTACGTCGACACCGGGCTGGCGTTGTCGGTCGAGATCGACCCGGGTTCGCAGATCGACCGCGCGAAGAGCTCCGAGGTGGCCTACGGCCTGGAGTGCAACGAGATCTCGGACATCGGCGACAAGGCCTACTTCTGCACCGGTTCAGCACACGGACCGGGAAAGGTCGGAGAAGTCATCTGGACCGACGGCGACCACGTCTTCTACGTGACCTACAACGAAGGTGACGGGACGCCGACGAAGGACGTGCCGCTGAAGCTGGCGAACGCCCTCCAGGTCTGACGCACGCTCGAGCGAAGCGCAGCTGGATGTGCGTGCCGTGTCGGCGCTCGTGGGACCCCGCACGTCACAACTAGGAGCCCATGGTGATCGTGACGACCTGGTCGAGCGAGCGCTCGATGTTCTTGGACGCAAATGCGACGACGCGGTCGTTTCCGACCACCACCGGTGCCCCGACCGTCATGCCCGCGGTCGCCGGTATGGACTGTGGCGTCCAGGTGCGGCCGTCATCGGTGGACGTGAGCACGTGGCCGCCGCGGTCGCCGCCACCGACGCAGTTCCATCCGGCGACGAGGACCTTGCCGACTCGGACCACACCGGTCACCTGGGACGTCGCCTCGTTGCCGGTGCAGCGCAGTCCCGTCTCGGCCTCGGACCACGTCGCGCCGCCGTCGTCCGACCAGCCCAACCCGGTGAGGTAGTGGTCGTAGTTGAAGGTCGTGTTCACCACCGCGACCTGGTGGAGTCCCGAGGCCACCACGATTCCGAGGGACTCGAACATCGGGACCTCCTGGGTGGCGCCACCGATCACCGGGGCGGCTCCGAGCATCTGCCACCGGGTGCCGCCGTCGGTGCTCGACCAGGTGTGCGCGTCGTCGCTGACCCAGACGGCGGTGCCGATCGCAGTCGGGGGGCGGATCGTCGTGCCGTCGATCCCAGGGACCGAGATCTTCGACCAGGTGCGACCTAGGTCGGTCGATCGGACCAAGCTCACGTAATGGTTGGGAGACGCTGGCTCCACCACTGGCGCGGCGTCGGCGATCAGTGCGTCGCCCTTCCCCACGACGACCGTCCCGATGAGGTCGGCGCCCGCCGGTTGCGTGCGGCTCCAGCTTCGGCCCCCGTCGGTCGACTCCCAGCGCATCGACCGACGTTCGGATCCCAATGCTCCCAGCGTCCCGAAGGCGAGGAGGCGATCCTTGACTTCGACGATCGTCGTCGCCGCCCCGACCTCGGGTCCATCGCTGATGCCGGAAGCCTCCTGGAAGTGCTTGCCGTGGTCGGCCGACCACCAGATGGCGGGCGGCGCCTCCGGAGTGTTGACCGCGCTCTGGATCACGAACGGCTGACCGGCCGCGACGATGAGCCGTTGACTCGAGCGGGCCGCCGACGTGACCGGAGGGATCGACGATGGTGACCAATGGTGACCGCCATCGGTGCTCCAGCGGAACGGCGAGGTGCCCCAGATCCAGCTCTGCGACACGAGCGTTCCGCCGACGCCCACGGCGGTCGCCACAGGCTGCGTGCTGGCCGGCGGTTGCGTCGTCACCCGGACTCGATCAGCGCCGTCCGGGGAGTCGCCGGATCTCAGCGTCGAACCGCCATGTCGCCCCGTCGCGAGCACGGCGACGGCGGCGATGATCGCGGCGGCGAGCACCGCAGCCGCACTCGCGCGCACCGCGCCGCGTTCGCCGACCGGGCACGCGTGCCGTGTGCGATGCCCTGGTCGACGCGCTCCTCCAGGTCGGGAGATGGACGGACGCCACGCGCGAGACGGTCCAACAGCTCGGCGGTCGACTCCTCATCGCTCATGGTCTGCTCCTTCGGTCAGCTGTTCCTGGAGGCGGGCGATCGCCCGGCGGTTCAGCGTCTTGACGGTCCCCAGCGGGAGGTCCAGGGCGACGGCCACGTCGACCTCCCGCAGGTCGAAGTAGTGGCGGAGCACGAGCACCTGGCGTTCACGGAGGTCGAGGGGGCCGAGCAACCTGCGCAGCTCCTGCCGCTGCTCGACCACCTCCTGGAAGCCGTCGTGCTCTGCGGGCTCCGACGGCACGATGCGCGGACGGGTGGATCCCGCCTCGCGTGACGCGAGGGTTCGGACGCGGTTGCAGGCTGCCACCCGAAGGTACGGGGCGATCGACTCGATCCTTCCCCGGCGCCAACTCGGGTAGGACTGCACGAACGCGTCGACGACCGCGTCCTCGGCGAGGGCCTGGTCACCCGCAGCGATCATCGTGCACGCGCGGACGAGGGACGGGTAGTGCTCCGCAAACACCGCCGCGTAGTCGTCGTCCATATCAGGTTGAGCCTCTGAGCGGCCGAAAAGGTTTCACCCATCCTGGCGCGGTGGTGCTGGGTCAGGTGCGGGTGGAGCCGGCGTCGACGGGGATCGCCGCGCCGGTGACGTAGCGGGCCTCGTCGGAGAGCAGCCACAGCACCGCGTCCGACACGTCGTCCGGGTCGATCGACCCCACCGGCAGAAGGTTGCCGAACGCGCCCGACAGGTCGGGGTTGGCGGCGATGACGTCGCGCAGCGAGCGGTCGGCGCCCATCGGGGTGCGCACCGCGGTCGGGTGGACGGTGTTGACCCGGATCGAGCTCGGGGCGAGCTCGTGCGCCAGCGACTGCGCCAGGTTGGTCACGCCCGCCTTGGTCGCGCCGTAGTGCCCGAGGAAGGGGAGCGCCTTGAGCGCCGCCGCCGAGCTGACCACCACGATCGAGCCGCCCCGGTCGCGCTCGAGCATCGGCGGCACGACGGCCCGCAGGGTGTGCCACACCCCGGTGAGGTTCACGTCCAGCGTCTCCTGCCACTGCCCCGGGGTCAGCTCCCACAGCCGGCCGTAGCTGCAGACGCCGGCGTTGGCGACGACGCCGTCGAGGCGACCCAGCGCAGCGACGCCCTCGCGCACCGCCCGCCCGACCGCCTCGGCGTCGCGCACGTCGACGACTGAGGCCAGGATCGTCCCGCCCAGGGCCTCCACCTCTGCGACGGTGGCCTCGAGGTCCTCGGGCGTGGCCGGCGGGTACGACGTGCTCGCCGCCGGTGCGCAGCTGTCGATGCCGATGATCGCCGCGCCCTCCGCGGCGAGCCGGAGCGCGTGCGTGCGTCCCTGGCCCCGGGCCACGCCGGTGATGAAGACGACGTGGTCCGCGAAGCGGCGGTTGCGCGAGGGCATCGCCCCATCCTGCCCGGCGACCGAGCGCGCGGGGAGCCGGGTGCGCCAAGATGGCACCCGGCCAGTGGAGGTGCCATGGGATCGATGCAACGTCTGTACAACGTGGAGCAGGTGCGCCGAGCCGCGCGCCGCGCCCTGCCCAGGGTGCTCTTCGACTACATCGACGGCGACGCCGAGGACGGCACGACCCGGCGGGCGAACCGGGCCGGCTACGAACGGCTCGCGCTGCGCCAGCAGGTCCCCACGTCCGTCGACAAGAGCGACCTCGGTGTCGAGGTGCTCGGTCGGTCGCTCCGGCTACCGATCATCGTGGCGCCGTGTGGCCTCGCCGCGCTCGTGCACCCAGACGGCCCGATCGGCGCCGCCCGGGCGGCCGCGGGGCGGGGCACCGTGTCGGTGCTCTCCACCGTTGCCGGCACGTCCCCTGGCGACCTTGCCGCCGCCGTCGATGACCCGGGCTGGTTCCAGCTCTACGCCCCCGGTGGGCGCGACGGCGCCGAGCCGCTCATCGCCGAGGTGCAGGAGTTGGGCTTCGAAGCCCTGGTCGTCACGACCGACACCGCAGTGTTGGGGCGCCGCGGAACGGGACCTGTCGCACGGCATCTCGATGCCGCTGCACCTCGACGCCCGCACGGCCGCCGGCCTCGCCGCGCAGGTCGCCGTTCGCCCGGCCTGGCTCGGGCGACTCCTCAAGGATCAGGTCGCCAAGCGCCGCGGCACAGGCGGCCGACCCGGCCGCCGCCGACGCGGCGAGGCCGGGCATCCCCGGCATGGGAGCGTCGCCGTTCACCTGGAACGATCTCGACCTGGATCCGGGAGCGGTGGGACGGCCCGCTCATCGTCAAGGGTCTGGTGACCGCCGACGACGCCCGCCGCGCCCGGGATGCCGGTGCCCAGGCGGTGGTCGTGTCGAACCATGGCGGGCGGCAGCTCGACGGCGCTCCGGCCACGATCGACGCCTTGCCCGCGGTGGTCGACGCAGTCGGGTCGGACCTCGACGTGATCGTCGACGGCGGGGTGCGACGGGGCACCGACGTGATCAAGGCGCTGTCGCTCGGCGCCCGAGCGGTGCAGATCGGGCGGCCTTGGCTCTTCGGACTGGCGGTCGGCGGGCAGGACGGTGTCGAGCACGTGCTCCGCTTGTACCGCAACGAGCTGCGCACCGCGCTGGCACTCATGGACGTGACGTCCGTGGCGGACCTGGGGCGCGGACAACCTGCTCTGAGCCCGGTCGGACCGAGCGGCCGCCCGGTTCAGGGGCGCAGCCGCGCCACCGCCCCGTGGAAGGCGCGCGATCGGTCGACCCAGGTGCCCTCGGATCGCTCGGTCGGCGCCAAGGGAGAGAACACCACCGACCCTCCCGACTCGACCGTAAGGGACGCCATGATCACCCCGTCGGCCAGGTCCGGCACGACGGTGGCGATCCCCACGGCAGGGAGCGCCGCAAGCTGTCGGAACCGCTCGTCTGCGTCGCCGAGCCAGACGATCGTCAGCGCGTCGTCCGGCCAGGTGTCCAGCCGCCGCACGACCGGCTCGAGCGAGACGTGGCGGTCGTGGCCGCCGCAGATCAACGTCGCCGGTCCGGGGGCGAGCCGCTCGAGGGCCGCGGCGGTCGCGGAGGGGTTGCTGGCCAGCGCGTCGTCGATCCAACGGACGCCGGCGATCTCGGCGATCACCTCGAACCGGCTCGGCAAGTTCGGGTAGCTCGACTCGAGGGTGGCCAGGAGCGTGGCGGGTTCGGAGGCGCGACGCCGAGCAGGCCCAGTTCGGCTCGAATCGCGGCGGCTGCCAGGGCGACGTTGCCGGTCTGGTGGTCGGAACCGCCATCGACACGGTCTATGAGGTGTTCGAAGCGCTGCGGCAGGCGCTGACTCGGCCAGCGCGATGCGGTGAGAGGGCGGGGTGCCGTCGGCCTGGTCGATGGTGAGCACGCGCAGCTTGTCGCGCCGGTACTGGTCGGCCGATCCGTGCCAGTCGAGGTGGTCATCCGCGAGCAGGGTGAGGACCGCGACCTCGCCGGTGGCGAGCAGGTCGGCGCCGTGGTAGCTGGAGAGCTCGACGACGACGACCTCGTCGGTGCGCGGGTCGAGCGTCCACGGCGACGTGCCGATGTTGCCGGCGAGCGTTGCGGCGACGCCCGACGCCCGCAGGCCTTCGACGATGAGCGTCGCGGTGGTGCTCTTGCCCTTGGTGCCGGTCACCACCACCGTGCGCCGCCCACCGCGCACGGCCAGCCACAGGCCGGTCGGCGTCGTCGCGAGGCCGGCAGCTGCGGAGAGCGCGGCGACGTCCCGGCGGTGCGCGGGGAAGCCCGGGCTGCGGAGCACGACGTCCGCCTGCCCAGGTAGCGCGTCGAGGACCGCGGACGGGTCGAGGCCGGCGGCGCGCAAACGCTCGGCCTGGTCGGCGCGGAGGTCGCCTGGCTCGACGACCTGCAGGTCGGTGATGCCGGCCGCGCGCAGCGCTCCGAGGACCGAGAGCGTCTCCTCACCGACACCGAGCAGAACGACCGATCGGTCGCGGAGCTCAGCGAGGTCCATCGGCCGGCACCGTCGTGCCCAGTCGCGCCATGGCGTCGTCGAGTGCAGCTCGCCGGCGCGTCGGGCACGCGGTCCATCCCGGACGGTTCGAGCAGCGCCGCGAACGAGGTGCCCGAGGCGGCGGCGACCGCCCGCGCCTCGTCGTGCAGCGCTACCACCACCCGGGCGGACCGCCACTCGTCGTCGTCGGCGAGGTGGGCCAACGCGATCGCCGACTCGGCGAGCTCGCCGACGCAGTCGAAGGGCTTGTCCGCCCACAGGGCACGCATGCCCGCCACCTGCGCGGGATCGTCGAGGAGGTTGCCGCCGAACATCTCCACGGCGGCGTCGCGGTGCAGGAACAGCGCGAAGCTCAGGAACGTGAACCGGCACTTGGCGCAGTCGAGGCACCAGGTGGGCTCCGAGACGGGACGGTTGAGGCTGAACGCCCGGTTGCACGACAGGATCTGGTTGCGTAGGTCGGCTCTCCCGGCCAGCGCCCCGGCGATGGCGATCTCGGAGTAGCGCCGCAGCAGCGAGTAGTACTGCACGCCGGCCGGGCGGAGTGCGTCGGCGAGCGCGACCTCGCACGCGAAGGACTTGGAGTACTGGTGGTTCACGGAGACGGCTCCGACGTAGCGGGTCGGCTCCTCGGCCGACCGCTCGTTCGCCATCACGACCTCGGTGTGGCCGAGCAGTCGTGCGAACACCGCCGAGATCGACGAGTTGATGGCCGTGATCGGGATGTGCCCGTTCAGGCCACCTTCGGTGGTGCGCACGGCGAGGAGGGGATCGAGGGTCCGGTGCACGCCGAGCAGCTCGACACTCGCCGCCGCGGCGACGCGCCGTTGCACGGCAGTCGGGTGGATCGCCAGCGCGGTGGGGCCATCCAGCACGCTGAGGGTGAGCGTCGAGTCCTTGCCGCCGCCGAAGGGCACCAGCGGACCGCGCTTCGAATCGGCGACGCTGGAGGCGCTCCGAAGCTCGATGTCCGGGTCGCTCGCCGTGCCCGGCGCGTCCAGTCGCACCGGAACGGGCACGTTGAGGCCGTTGCGGACGGCCAGCTCGCGGAGGCCGTGGTCGTACAGGTGCGGGACGAGCGCAGCCACAGTTGGGTGGAGGGCGCGGTGGCTGACGATCCTCGCGGGCATCGGTGAGCTTGAAGTAGCTCACCCCCACGCACAGGTGCGCGACGTCGAGGAGGTGTTCGATGATCGGCTCGGCGAGGTCGAGCACCGAGTCAGGGTCGGCGTCGAGGACGAAGCGTTCCGTGAACTCGTCGTCCCCGAGGCGGTACGAAAACGCGAGCGTCACGCCGTCCGCGCCGGCGGTCAGCGTGCGATCGGTCAGCTCGAACGGAGGGGAGGGAGCAGCCATGGGCCTGCCAACCATACCGGTGCGGGCGCATCGCTTTCGGGGGCGAAGCTTCGGTCACCGCGTGAGATGCCCGAGCATCGCCGGTTAGCGTGAACCAGTCCCCGAACCTTGCGAGGCAGCGATGCGCCACGACGGCCGAGAGCACAACGAGCTCCGCCCCATCACCTTCGAGCGTGACTTCACCGAGACGGCCGCCGGCTCGGTCCTGGTCAGCTTCGGACGGACGAGGGTGCTGTGCACCGCGTCGATCGACGAGCGGGTGCCACGCTGGATGAAGGGCAAGGGGGAGGGCTGGGTGACCGCCGAGTACTCGATGCTGCCCGGGTCCTCGCCGGAGCGTGTGCGCCGGGAGGTCAAGGAGGGCAAGCCATCCGGGCGCACCCAGGAGATCCAGCGCCTCATCGGCCGTTCGTTGCGCTCGGTGTGCGACATGGCCGCGCTCGGTGAGCGGCAGGTCATCGTCGACTGCGATGTGCTCCAGGCCGACGGCGGCACCCGCACCGCGTCGATCTGCGGCGGCTACGTGGCGTTGCACGATGCGCTCATGCGACTGGTGGCCGAGCCGGGACCATCGCCGCGCAACCGCTCACCACGGAGTGCCGCGGCGATCTCGGTCGGCGTCATCGACGGCGTGCCGATGCTCGACCTCCCCTACGTGGAGGACTCGCGCGCCGAGGTCGACATGAACGTCGTCATGACCGGGGCCGGGAACTACGTCGAGGTGCAGGGCACCGCCGAGGGGGCGACGTTCGAGCGAAGCGAGCTCGACGCGCTGCTCACCCTTGCCGAGCACGGGATCGCCGAGATCGTGGCGATGCAGCGCTCGGTGCTGACCGAGCCGCCCACGCCGCGGGTGCCCTGACCGGGCGGATCCCAGATGCAGCCAGTGGACGGCCCGATCGGTGAAGAGGCCGCGGCGCCGTGGCCACCGATCAAGCTGGTGCTGGCCACCGCGAACCCTGGAAAGACGGCCGAGCTGGCCGAGCTGCTCGCCGGGCGCGTCGAGGTCGTGGCCCGTCCCGCCGACCTGCCGGACGTGGTCGAGGACGCCGACACCCTGGAAGGCAACGCCCGCCTCAAGGCGTCCGCGATCGCCGCGGCGACCGGCCAGGTGGCGCTGGCGGACGACACCGGCCTCGAGGTCGACGCGCTGGGTGGTCGACCGGGGGTGCGCTCAGCCCGGTACGCAGGCGACGACGGCGACGCCGCGCGCAACGTCGCCAAACTGCTCGCCGAGCTCGAAGGGGTCGAGGGGATGGCGCGCCGGGCGCGGTTCCGCACGGTGTTGGTGCTGCGCCACCCCGACGGCCGTGAGCTCGTGACCGAAGGATCCGTCGAAGGGATGATCGCGCCGACCCGGTCGGGCGACGAGGGGTTCGGATACGACCCGGTGTTCGTGCCGATCGAAGGGGACGGGCGCACGTTCGCTGAGATGCGACGTGACGAGAAGGCCGCGGTCGGTCACCGTGGCCGTGCCCTGCGCGCCCTCGTCGACCGACTCGGCTCGGCGCGCTGACGGCCGGGAGCGAGGGGCGACCGCCTCAGAGGAAGTGGGCGACGTCCCGGACGAGGAGGATCATCACCAGGGTGATGACGAAGGCGTAGACCGCCGTCATCGGCCAGCGCCAGCGGTGGTCGGCCACCCAGAAGCGCCGGATGCTCACCACGTCGAACACCAACGCCACCACACCGATGAGGATCCCGATCGCCGGTCCCCAACTGCTGGCGGCGTAGATCGCCGGGGCGAAGATCGGGAAGACGATGTAGGCCAGGGTGCAGCGGGTCGCCGAGATGAGGATCGACGTCTCGAACAGGCGGTGCACCTGCCCGTCGGTCACGTGCTTCGGCCGGTCCGGGATCAGCAGCAGGTGCCGCATGAAGCGGTCGGCCGGTGGACGCGATCCGACCGTTCGGTTCGTCGGGGTGCGCTCCGGGCAGCGCACGGGCTCTCGGTCGAGCGGGGTCGCCAGGTCGACGGTTGGGGTCGTCTCCTGTTCCGGCTTCGTGTCGGTCATCGACTCCCGACGCTATCGCCGCTGGCGCGCGTCGTACCATCCGGGCCGTGCGGAGCATCGAAGACCTGGAGCCGTTCGACATCCTCGACCCGACGTTCCTCGAGGAGCCGTGGTCGTTCGCGGACGGCCCCCGGACCGACTGGTGCCGGCGCGACAGCCTCGGCGGATCGCTGTTCGTAACCGGCCACGCCCAGGTGTGCGAGCTCCTCGAACGTCAGGACTTCCGGGCGGCGACGATCGAGGAGTCGTCGCTCGGCGGCATCGTGGACGGCCCCGCCGCGGAGTGGACGAGGCAGATCACCTCGTTCTGCGACGGCCTCGCCCACCGTCGTTTGCGTGCGGCGGTCGGCCCACCGTTCGCGTCCCGCAACGTCGAGCCCTTCCGGCCCGTCGTGCGCGAGATCGCGCAGCGGCTCGTCGCGGGCGTGGCGCACGGGCCCGCCGAGCTCGTCGAGGACGTGGCCTTTGCGCTGCCTCGCGAGGCCTTCGCGGCGGTGCTGGGCGCGGACCCGGCGGAGTTCGAGGCGCTGCGCGGGGCGGTCGGGTCCGTGGCCAAGGTGTTCAGCTTCGAGGCGGGTGCCCTCCGGGCCGAGATCGAGGACGGACTCGAGCGATTGGGCACTTTGGCCGCCGACCTGCGCCGTTGCCCGCACGGCGTTGTCGAGCGGATCGAGCAGCTCGACCTGGACGAGCAGGCTCGGCAGTCGCTGGTGATCCAGGCGGTCGTGGCCGGCTGGGAGACCACGGCGTCGCAGGCCGCATGCCTGCTCCACACGATCTCGGTCGACCCGGGTCGGTGGGAGATCGCGCGCAGCGGCGACTACGACGTGTCGGTGCTCGTCGACGAGACGTTGCGCTACCAGCCGACGATCGGCGGCATGCTGCGCGTGGCCGACGACGACCTGACGTTCGGCGACGTCCGGGTCCCCGCGGGCGGGAAGGTCGCCGGCTCGGTGGTGTTCGCGTCGCGTGACCCGTCGGTGCACCGGGATGCCGGATCCTGGGATCCCGGCCGCTACACGGGGCCACACCCCGAGGCGGGACCGCTCACCTTCGGCGGCGGTCGCCACCACTGCCTGGGTGACCGCCTGGCCCGCATCGAGCTCGAGGAGCTGGCCCGTGCCGCGATCGAGGTCGGTCCACCACGGGGATGGGGCTTCCCGTGCCCCGTCGAGTGGCACACGTTCCTCGCGCCCCGCCGACCGCTCCGACTCGACAGCCTGCCCCGGCCCTGACCGCCGGCGTTTCCCCGCGGTGCCGACGGAGGGAGTCGAACCCTCACTGTCATGGACCTAAACCATGTGCCTCTGCCAGTTGGGCTACGTCGGCGCGGGACCGGTCCCGAACGCCGCTAGCCTGCCACGTCATGCCGAACGAGACGTCGCTCCACCCCACCATGCAGAGCCCAACCATGCAGGGTCCCTCCTTCGGTGACCCCACATCCGAGGTCTACAACCGCCTCCTCGGTGAGCGAATCATCTTCCTGGGCAGCGAGGTGAACGACACGGTCTCGAACCTGCTCACCGCCCAGCTCCTGCACCTCGAGGGCCAGGACGCCGAGAAGGACATCTGGCTCTACATCAACTCGCCGGGTGGTTCGGTCACCGCCGGCATGGCCATCTACGACACGATGCAGTTCGTCCAGCCCGACGTGGGCACGATCTGCACCGGCCTCGCCGCCTCCATGGGTCAGTTCCTGCTGTGCGCCGGCGCCGCCGGCAAGCGGTTCGCCCTGCCGCACGCCCGCATCATGATGCACCAGCCCTCCGGCGGGTTCCAGGGTCAGGCCTCCGACATCGCCATCCAGGCCGAGCAGATGGCCTACACCAAGCAGCTCCTGGCCGAGCGGATCGCCCACCACACCGGCCAGTCGGTCGAGCAGATCCAGGACGACTCCGAGCGCGATCGTTGGTTCACCGCCGAGCAGGCGCGCGACTACGGAGTCATCGACAAGGTGATCCTGCGCCGCGGCGAGATGGTCTGATCTGCGGGTTCGCCCGAGAAGGAGCAGGTCGCCGGGTGCGGCGACCGGGTAGGGTGCTACCTGCCCTTATCGCGGTCGAGAGGAGGTCGAGATGCGTCCTGACGAACCACCTAGTTGCCGGTCATCGTCGACCCCTCGTCCTCTCGCCGCCCTGGCGCTGACGCACCGCTGAGGCGCGTCGCCGCGTCTCCGACCTGCCCCGAGCAGGGAGGGCAGCCGAACCGCCGGAGGCCCTGATGCCCCGTCGCCCGACCTTGCCAATCCGCTCACGCACCGGAGAGCAGTCCCACCACATCGGACTGCTGAAGCACCGCGCCGTCGCGGATGCGCTCGTCTCGCTGGCGGGAATCGTCGGCAACCCCGTCGCCAACCAGGCTGGTGCCGAGGTGGGCAAGGTGGCCGACGTCGTGGCCCGCTGGGACGGCGGTGCCTACCCGCCCGCGACGGGCCTGGTCGTCCGCGTCGGTCGCCGGCCGGCCTACCTGCCGATCTCGCAGGTGCAGGCCATCGAGCCCGATCGGGTGCTGCTGCGCTCCGCACGACTCGACCTGCGTGACTTCCAGCGGCGCAGCGGCGAGGTGGTGTTGGGTCGCGACGTCCTCGACCGCCAGCTCGTCGACGTGGACGGCGTGCGGGTCGTGCGCGCCAGCGACCTCTACTTGGCGCGGGTGGGGCTCTCCTGGCGTCTCGTCGGCGTGGACGTCGGCTTGCAGAGCCTGCTGCGCCGCCTGGGGCCCGCCCGTTGGCGCAACCGGGCGACACCCGAGAAGGTGCTCGACTGGGCGGCCGTGCAGCCGTTCGGTTCGCAACCGGGGGAGCTGCGGCTCTCCCACTCGAACAACGCGCTTCACCGGCTGCGTCCGGCCGAGCTGGCCGACCTGCTCGAGGAGCTCGGACGAGACGAGCGACAGGAGCTGCTCGACGCCCTCGAGCCCGAGGACGCCGCCGACGCGCTCGAGGAGATGCAGCCCGAGGACCTGGAGCAGCTCCTGCGCGATGCCCCCTGGCCCAAGGCCGCGCTCCTGGTCGCGGCGATGGAGCCCGACGAGGCGGTCGACGCGCTGCGCGACCTCGAGCCCGACGAGCGGGACGAGCTGCTCGAGGCGATGGACGACGACACGGCCACCGAGCTCACCGGGCTGCTCAAGTACGCCGAGGAGTCCGCCGGTGGGCTCATGACCACGCACCTGGTGCGCGTGACCGAGGACGTCACGGTCGCCGAGGTGCGAGCGCTGCTGCGTGAGCAGTCCGAGTCGAGTCACGACGTCGACCGGGTCATCATCGTCGACGACGAGGGGTCGCTGATCGATGACATCGGACTGCTCGCGCTGCTCACGGCCAACGACAGCACCGAACTGGGGGCGCTTGCCGGGGACGCGACCCCGATGACGGTGCGCGTCGACGACTCGCTCGGCGAGGTCGTTGAGCAGCTCGTCGACAGCCACGCGACTTCGGTGGTGGTGGTCGACGAGGAGGACAACCCGGTCGGTCGGATCCTGGCCGACGACCTCATCGACGCGCTCGTGCCCGACCGCGGTCGCTTCCGGTTCCCGAGGATCCTCAAGTGACCACCGATCCGATCGACGTCGAGGCCGAGCCGGTCGAGGACGTCGACACGTCGCCACCGGCACGTCGGACGCGCCGTCGCCGGTTCCTGGCCGTCATCGCGGTGCTCGGCCCCGGCCTGATCGCCGCGAACGCCGGCAACGACGCCGGTGGCATCGCCACCTACGCCTCCGCGGGCGCGCTGTTCGGCTACCGGACCCTGTTCATCATGGTGCTCGTCACCGTGGCGCTGGTGGTGGTGCAGGAGATGTCGGCGCGCCTCGGGGCGTTCACCGGGGAAGGCCTCGTCTCGCTGATACGCGAGCAGTTCCCGCTGCGGGCCGCGGCGATGGCGGTCACCTGCCTCGTCATCGCCAACCTCGGCCTGGTCGTCTCGGAGTTCGCGGGCATCGGCGCCGCCTTCGAGCTCTTCGGAGTGTCGCGGTACGTGAGCGTGCCGATCGCGGCCGTGGCGATCTGGGCGATCGTGGTGCTCGGTTCGTACCGCTACGCGGAGCGGGTCTTCCTGCTGCTCGGGCTGGCCTTCATCACCTACCCGATCGCGGCGGTGCTCGGTCACCCCCATTGGAAGACCGTCGCCACCGAGGCCGTGGTGCCCCACATGGAGGCGACGCGAGCGTTCCTCGTGCTGGCGGTGGCTCTGGTGGGTACCACGATCACGCCGTACATGCAGCTCTACCAGGCGGCTGCGGTCGCCGACCGTGGCCTGGGGCCCGAGGACTACCCGCTGGTGCGGCTCGACGCCGTGGTGGGCTCGATCGCCGCGCAGGTCGTCTCGATGTCGATCATCATCGCCACCGCCGCGGTGATCGGCGGGACCGGCGCGCTCAACTCGGCGGCCGACGCCGCAAAGGCACTCGAGCCGGTCGCCGGCTCGGCGGCGAAGGTGCTCTTCGGTGTGGGTCTGCTGGGCGCCTCCGCGCTCGCGGCCGCGGTCGTCCCGCTCTCGACGGCGTATGCCCTGAGCGAAGCGGTTGGGGTGGAGCGGTCGGTGTCCAAGAGCTTCGGCGAGGCCAAGGCCTTCCTCGGCTTGTTCACCGGGCAGATCCTCATCGGCGCGGGGTTCGCGCTGGCCCCGGGGAACCTGATCCGGCTGCTCATCGGCACCCAGGTGCTCAACGGCCTCATCGCACCGATCTTCCTGGTCTTCCTGCTGATCCTGGCGTCGCGGCGGTCGGTGCTCGGCGACCACGTGAGCAGCCCGACCTTCCGCGTCGTGGCGACGATCTGCGTGATGGTCGTGGGTACCCTGGCGCTGGTCGTGACCGCCCAATCAGTCGTCTCCTGGGTGGTCTGAACAGCCAAGGGTCCGGCCACGGGCGTCGCGTCAGCGATGGAAGATGCTGACCGCCTCGACGTGCGGGGTCTGTGGGAACAGCTCGACCGGCGTGGTGTGGGCGAACCGGTAGCCGGCCTTGCTCAACAGCGCCGCGTCCCGACCCAGCGCTGCCGGGTCACAGCTCACCAGGGCCACGGTCACGGCACCGGTCGCGGCGACGGTGGCGACGCCCACCTTTCCCAGGCCGGCGCGGGCCGGGTCGGCCACGACGACCTCTGCTGCCGACGCGTGCCAGCCGGCCATGGTGGCGCGCACGATTCGCACCTCGCCGAGGTCCGTCAGGTTGTGCTGCGCGTCGTGGACCGCCGGACGGTGACGTTCGACCCCGAGCAGCGACCAGCGCCCGGGGTCGCGCGCCAGCAGGGCGCCACCCAGCAGGCCGACCCCACAGCACAGGTCCACCAGGTGGCCGCTGCGGCCATCGAGCCCGTCATGGATCGCGTCGATGATCGCTTCGGCGCCGTCGGGGCGAGCTTGGAAGAACGATGTCGCGGAGATCCGCCACGTGCGACCGTCCACCTGCTCGTGGTGCCACGCCCGGCGACCGTCCTTCAGCTCGTCGGTCCCTACGACGGTCACGTCGCCGGGCACCTCGACCTCGGCGGCGGTCGGCGAGGCCAGCACCAACCGCTCGCCGGTTCGAGCGCCGACCCGGAGGGTGACCTCCTCGGTGCCTGGGAAGCGGCCAACGTCGAGCAGGTCGGCAAGGAGGGGGTGTGCCACCAGGCAGCTGTCGACCGCGAGCACCTCGTGGGAGTGGTTCTTGCGGAAGCCGGCCCGACCGCCCACGACCGCGGCGCGCAGCGTGGTCCGAAAGCCGATGTCGGGAAGCGCCGCGCCGGCGCGCACCTCGGGCTCGGCGATGCCGCCGAGCCGCTGGAGCGCCTCGGTGAGGATGGCGGCCTTGTAGCGCCGTTGGGCGTCGACCTGGGCGTGCTGCCACCCGCACCCGCCGCAGCCCTGGGCGACGTGCGGGCACGGCGCCACACGGCGCTCGGGGGCGGGCGAGCGCACTTCGATCAGACGTGCCTTCGCGAACGAGGACTTCGCCTGGGAGACCTCGGCGACGACCTGCTCGCCGGGGAGCGCTCCAGTCACGAACGTGACCCGGCCGGCCTCGTCGCGGCCGACGGCGTCGCCGCCGGTGGCCATGGCGTCGGTCGTGAGCGCAACCGTCGTCATGGAAGCCGAGCGTAGTGGCAGGTCGCGACCGCCGGCGGTGCGGCGCGAGACTGTCGAACGTGACCGCACAGCCCCGACCCGTCGAGATCGCCCCCTCCGTGCTCCCCGCCGATTTCTCTCGGCTCGGCGAGGCGTGCCAGGCGCTCGAGCAGGCGGGGGTCGATCGCATCCAATGGGACGTGATGGACGGCCGCTTCGTCCCCAACCTGACCTTCGGACCAGGCGTCATCGCGTCGTGCCGTCCGCACGTGGAGGTTCCCTTCGAGGCGCACCTCATGGTCGAGCACCCCGACGAGCTCGCAGCGCGTTACGTGGAGGCGGGCTGCTCTCGCCTCATCGTCCACGCCGAGGCCTGCGTGCACCTGCACCGGACACTCGGTGCGATCGGCGAGCTCGGCGCGACGGCGGCCGTGGCGCTCAACCCGGCCACGCCGGCGTCCGCGGTCTCGCACGTGCTCGACCTGGTCGACATGGTGTTGGTCATGACCGTGAACCCCGGCTTCGGCGGGCAGCGCTACATCGCCACGATGGAACCGAAGATCTCCGAGGTGCGGGCCATGATCGACGCGTCCGGCCACGACGTCGACGTGGAGGTCGACGGCGGCATCTCGCCGGAGACGATCGCCGGTGCGACCGCGGCCGGCGCGAACGTGCTGGTCGCCGGCAGTGCGCTCTTCCGTGATCCGAAGGGTCTGGCGCACGCCGTCACCGACCTCCGGACGCGCGCCGAGGCCGCGCAGTGACTCGAGGTCGCCTCGGCCGCGGTGTGGCGGCGGCGTTGGTCGCGACGCTCGCGTGCGGCGCGCTCAACGGCTGCGCGCAGCACAACGGTGACCAGGCGGCGTTCTGCCAGCAGCTGCCCGAAGCGCCGACCTTCGAGTCGCTCATGATCGCCGCAACGCAGGGCACCGACGCGCAGGCGGTCACGAAGCTGGACCAGGCGGGCCGTGCCTACCGGTCGCTCGAGCAGGTCGCACCCCGGTCGATCCGCCCGACGGTCGCGCGGCTCGGCGACACCGCCGAGCGGATCTCGAACAAGCTCGCCAACGGCGAGCACGCGGCGCGACGCCGATGGTCGAGATACGCCGAAGGGACGGCACCGTGTTGCGGGTGCCCTCTTCGGTCGACGCGCAGGGGCAACGGCGGGAGCTCTTCTACCAGGAGTTCCGCAACCACCCCAGCGTCGCCAGTTCGGCGGTCGAGCTGCTCAACTACGCGCACGACACCTGCGGCATCTCCACCGGGATCAACTACCTCGGCTTGAACGGCTACCAAGCAGGCCTCCCCGGCTCTGGTGCGGACGGTCTCTTCAACGGCGGGACGGACACGAACGGGAGCGTGTCCGAACCGGCTCAGCCGGTTCCCACGCCGTTGCCACCTCCGACGGCGCTGCTCCCGCCTTCGACCACGGTCGTCGCCCCATGATCGAGCTGCTCCTGATTGCGGCAGTGATCGCCTTGTCGCCGATTGCAGTGGTCTCGTTCATCCTCGTGCTCGCCGCCGCCGGCGGGGTGCGAAACGGCGCCGGCTACCTGGTGGGCTGGTTCGCCTCCTTCCTGGTCGTGATCGTCGTGACGGTCGACTTCACCGGCGGGGAACCGGTGCGCGCATCGACCGTCCCGCAAACGGTGGGCTCGGTGGTGCTCATCGTCGTCGGTCTCGGGATGTTGCTCACCGCCTGGCGCTGGTCGCAGCGCCCTGCCCGCGAGGCGCCGAAGTCCCCGGCCTGGATGGCGCGGCTCGACCACATCGGCCCGTTCGGCTCGGCCGCGGCGGGGGCGCTGCTGCAGCCGTGGCCGATGATCGCGGCCGGCGTGGTGATGATCAGCCGCGCGCAGTTGAACAGTGGGCTGGCGATTGCCGGCCTGGTGGCGTTCTGCCTCATCGGCTCCGCGTCGCTGCTCACGATGGAGGGCTACGCGATCTTCGCGCCCGATCGTGCCGGTATGAAGCTCGCGCAGGTGCGCAGCTGGGTAGAAGGCAACCGGCGCCTGATCATGTTCATCGGCGCCGGTGTCGTCGGCGCGGCGCTGTGCGCCAAGGGCGTCTACGCGCTGGTCACCTGAGCCGCGTTCACGAGCACGGTGGGAGGGTTCACGAGCACGGTGGGAGGGTGCCGAGCAGCGGAACGGTGAGGTCCGGAGTGGTCGCGGGCGCGGTGCCACCGGGGCCGGCGGGGGCGATCGCGATGGCGAAGATGAACTGCTGGCGAGGTGGCTCGACACCCGGGCAGAGCGCGGCCGGAGCGCCCAGCGCCAAGTTGCCGCTGGCGACGGTGCCGACGGGCCCGTCGATGGTCCGGTACGGGTCGACGTTGCCGGCGATCGTCGAGACGTTGTCCTGCACCACGGTTCCTGACACCGGCTGGCCGAGCACCTGCGCCCGCAGCGGGGTGCCGACGAGGATCGCGTGGTGGTCGGGTGCGTCGCCCGTGAAGGTGTTGTCGAGCACCTTGGTGTCGTCGTCCTCGACACGCACGCCATAGGTCACGTTGTCGAAGTTGTTGCCCTCGATGGTGTTGTCCTTGGCGTGGTCGAGCACGACACGGCGCAGCGGCTCGTCGATGTAGGCGGGGTCGGTGCAATCCATGGGAAGCGTGTTCTCGGCCATGCGCGAACCAACCCAGACGCCGTTGCGCTCGCCGACGAACGCGTTGCCGGTGATGGTGTTGTGGTCCGAGTGCGTGCGACGCTCGAAGTAGCGGCCGCTGCCGGGGTACTCGCCGCAGTTCTTGTAGAGGAGGATGCCTCCGTTGGAGTTTCCGGTGAAGCCGTTCCCGCTGATGATGTTGTCGTAGGAGCCGTCGACCGAGATGCCTTCGCGGCCAACTCCCCAGAACCAAAGCGAGGCGCCGCCGAAGCTGAACGGCTGGCCGCCGGGGCCGTTCTCGATGTAGCCGTTGTCGAGGATGGCGTTGGCGGTCACCATCGAGCCTCGTGAGCCCCCTTCGAGGTAGATGCCGCTGCTGCCGGCGTCCTTGATGACGTCGTGCTGGATGGTGACCCCGGTGACGTAGCCGTCGACGTAGACGCCGACGCCGCGTGAGCCGACGAAGCTCGACTTCTCGACGACGATCCGATCGAGGTGATCCAGGTACTCGCCGCCGGCGGGGAGTTCGCGGAAGCCCGGACGCGTGACCTTGAGGCTGTTGAGGAAGCCCTCGACGTGGCAGTTGCGCACGGTCACGTCGTGCAGGTCGGTGCCGACCGGGGCGCTGACCAGGATGCCGACCCCGCCGGCGCCCGGTGCGCTGCGCACCGTGGCGCCCTGGCAGTCGAGCGTGGTGTTCGAGGCGGTCACGTCGAAGCCGGCGGTGTAGGTGCAGCTCGGGTCGAGGTGCGAGGTGACGGTGACCGTCGACGCGGTTCGCGGCCTGGTCGCAGCCGATCAGCACCGATCCGGCGGCCGGCGGTGCGAGCTGGCAGGCGCCCGCCGCGAGGCACAGGATGGCAAGCGACGGGCCGAGTCGGCGGATCGCTCGGAACGGACCCCTGGGCGTGTGCATGCGGCTTCCCCTGGACTTCCCGGTGTTGCTGTCGGAGGGAGGCTACCGACCTGAAGGCGAGTCGTCGCCACCGTCCGCTGTGCGGTCGTCGTCGATGGTGATCCCGAGTGCCGCGAAGACGCGCAGGGCAAGTGGGACGATCTGCGTCGTATCGATCACGACCTCGCGGAAGGAACCGGCGCCCTTGACCGCTTCGAGCGTCGACCCCTGCAGGCGTGCGCCGGCCATGCGGACCTTCGAGAGCTCGGTGCCGGTCAGGTCGCAGTCGAACAGGTGAGCGCCGATGAGCTCCGAGTCGTAGAAGTCGGCGTCGCGGAGGTTCGATGACTCGAACCCGACACCCACCCCTCGGCACGCGCGGAGGTTCGCCTCCACCATCTGGCAGTCGACGAATCGGACGTCGCGGAGCCGGGACCGGGGCGCGACCACGCCGGTCATGCGGCACGACCGGAACTCGACGCGCGTCAACACCGCCGATTCGAGCAGCGCGCCCGACAGCTCACACGACTCAAAGGTCGTGTCGGACGCCTGGAACGACTCGACGGTGGCTCCGGTGAAGGCGACCGATCGCACCGCTGAGTCGACGATGTCGAGCTCGGGGATCTCGGCGCCGGCGAGCGAGCCTCGGACCTCGCACCCCTCCCAAACTGGGTCGTCGACGGTGCCATCGACGGTCAGCTCGGCGAGCGCCGCGGGGATGCGAGGTGCGCGGAGCTCTGCGGCGGGATGGTCGCGACGGTGCGGAGACACGGCCGGACGCTACCGCTCGGTCTTCGGCGCGCAATCGGTCCTCGGTTGTCGTTCAGTCTGCGAAACCGTGGGCGACGCAGGTGGTGGTGTCGGTGGAGGCGTCGGGTCAGCGGGGTCGGTCGCCGGCCACGGTGACGCGCTCCATCACGCGGCGTGCAGGGAAGTAGTCGCTGACCGCGTAGTGCTGCACGCAGCGGTTGTCCCAGAGCGCGACCGTGTCGGGTGCCCACCGCAGGCGGCACTGGTACTCGGGGATCGATGCCTGGCGGTAGAGGAACGCCAGCAGCCGGTCGCTCTCGGCGCGGTCCATGCCCACGATGTGGTCGGTGAACGCCGCGTTCACGTACAGCGACCGCTGACCGGTCACCGGGTGGGTCCGCACCACTGGATGTTCGGCCGGCGGGTACTTCTCGCGGAGCTCGGCGAGCTCGTCGGCAGGCTGCCGTCCACCGAACACCCGGGTGAAGTCGTGGATCGCGGTGAGGTCGAGGAGGCGCTCGCGCAGCTCGTCGTCGAGCGCCTCATAGGCGAGCTCCATGTTGGCGAAGAGCGTGTCGCCGCCAAGTGGCGGGATCTCGACGGCGCGCAGCATCGAGCCGAGGGAGGGTTCCTGGCGCCAGGTGACGTCGCTGTGCCAGGTGTTCTCGTTGCCCTTGCGCTTGTCGTTCGCGACCACCATCAGCACTTCTGGGTGGCCGGGCTTGGATGGCGCGAACGGATGGATCTCGAGCTCACCGAAGAGCCGGCAGAACGCGACGTGCTGGTCGGTGGTGACGTGCTGGTCGCGGAAGAAGAGCACCTTGTGCTCCATGAACGCCTTGTCGAGCTCGGCGAACGTCCCGGGATCGCAGCGCTCGGCCAGGTGGATGCCTGCGATCTCGGCGCCGATGGCCGGGGTGACGGGTCGGATGTCGAGCATGTCGAGTCCTCGGTTCTGCACGACGGTGTTGGTTGCTCCGACGGTACTTCGCCGGACGACGCTGTATCCGGCGCGGCAGGCCCGACCAGGTCGACCTTCCGATGAGCGGCTCAGTGCTCACCAAGGCGGTCGACCATTCGGTGAAGCGGTCGCCGTGGGCCACGCGTGGCGGACGGCTCGGGTGCCGCTACACGTCGATGCATCGGACCCTTCGACTCGGGGTCGATCCCGCCCGGATCAGATGGTCCGCAGGACGATGGCGGACTTGCCGGTCGTCTCGCCGGCCTCCAGCAGTCGGATGGCCTCGGGTGCCTCGGCCAGCTCGAAGGTCCTGCCGATGACCGGCACCACCGAGCCGTCGGCCAGGTGGTCGGCGAGCCGTTCGATGAGGCTGAAGTGCTCTCGGCTGAGGAACATGGTGAGTCGCTGGCTCACGAAGGGGGAGAGGAGCAGCGCGCGGAGCTGGCGACCGATGCCGCCGGTGAGGCGGTTGGCGCCTTCGCCGCCGACGATCACCAGCGTGCCCCGCTCGGTGAGCACGCGGCGGAGACGCCGGAGGGGGTTGCGCCCGCCGATGTCGAGCACCAGGTCGTACCGCTCGTCGCCGTCGTCGATGTTCCCGATGCGAGTGGTCGATGACGGCGTCGGCGCCGATCGAGCGCACCAGGTCCAGGTTGCGGGTGCCGGCCACCGCGGTGACGTGGGCGCCCAGGGCCTTCGCGAGCTGGACGGCGTAGGTCCCAACCCCGCCGGAAGCGCCGATGACCAGCACCCGCTGGCCGGGCTGGAGCTTGCCGACCTCGGTCAGCGCCTGCAGGGCCGTGATGCCCGAGACCGTGGCGACCGCGG
This sequence comes from uncultured Actinomycetes bacterium, assembly GCA_963810075.1. Lineage (GTDB taxonomy): Bacteria > Actinomycetota > Acidimicrobiia > Acidimicrobiales > Iamiaceae > CAWELZ01. Next base: position 289,928 of record CAWELZ010000012.1, read on the forward strand.
CCTGCTCGAAGCTCAACGTCGCGGGCTTGTGCGCGAGCTTGTCCTGGGACGCCGCGGCGTACGGCGCGAGCGATCCCTGTGCGATGCCGAAGACCTCGTCGCCGACCTCGAACCGCGTGACGCCCGCTCCTGCTGCGACGACGCGCCCGGCGACGTCGAGCCCGGGGACCCGGTTCTTGGGTCGGACGAGTCCGAAGCCGGCCAGGCGGACGAGGTAGGGCAGGCCGGTCATGAGGTGCCAGGTGCCGCGGTCGACCCCGGCGGCGTGGACCTCGATCAGGACCTCGTCGGCAGCGATGGTCGGTCGGTCGACGGTGGCGAGCTCGAGCACCTCCGCCGAGCCGTAGCGATCCTGCACGATTGCCTGCATCCGGGGCGCCTCGGTCGCTGGTCCAGGCCGGCTGCCCGATTCCGTCGGAGGGAGGTGGCGTTCCTGCGTGGTCTGCATGGTCATGTCCTTGGCTGTCTGGGTGCGGGCAATGTCGTACTTAGTACGATGACTGGCATGACCCTACTCGTACTTAGTACGATGGTCAACCTCGGATCGCAGAAGGAGCCACCGATGACCTCGACGAGCACAGACCGGACACGAACGCCGCTGAGCCGGGAGCGGGTGCTGGCAGGGGCGATCGGGCTCGTCGACCGGATCGGGATCGAGTCGTTCACGATCAGAAAGCTCGCTGCCGAGCTCGACGTCAAGCCCATGACCATCTACCACCACGTCGACGGCAAGGACGCGATCCTCGACGGCATCGTCGACCTCGTCTTCGCCGAGATCGACCTCCCACCCACCGACACCGACTGGTGTGCGGCCATCCGAGGGCGTTGCCTGTCGGCCCGAGCGGTGCTCGCACGGCACCCCTGGGCGCCGCCGCTGATGGAGTCCCGCACCTCGCCCGGGCCTGCGACGCTGCGCCACCACGACGCGGTGCTCGGTTGCCTGCGCCGCGGCGGGCTCTCGTGGGCGCTCACGGCGCACGCCTACGCGATCCTGGACAGCTACCTCTACGGGTTCGCGCTCCAGGAGGCGAACCTGCCGTTCGACGGCGACGAGGAGATCGGCGACCTCGCCGAGACGATCATCGAACCGCTCGCCGTCGACGAGTACCCCAACCTCGTCGCGTTCACCGCCGAACACGTGCTCCAGCCCGGCTACCGCTTCGGCAACTCGTTCGAGTTCGGCCTCGACCTGCTCCTCGACGGCATCGCCGCAGCCGCTGGCGACACCACGTCGCGGCGGCACTCGAGCGACGGGTGCTGAGGTGGTCGGCTGCTTGAGACGCGGCGCCGCCACCACGTCTGTGGCACAGGGGGCGGCTACCGTGGCCCACCATGGGGAGACGGGTGCAGGGTGCGACGGCGCTGATCTGCGCGATGGTCCTCGGTGGGGCGCTCGCCGCGTGCTCGTCGAGCTCGGGCCAAGCCACGTCGGCGGGCGGGACGAGCACGTCCGCCGCCGGGTCGACGTCCACCTCGACCGGATCCGGTGGCGCTTCAGGTTCCAACACCTGGAGGGGCAGCGTGAAGCTCTCGGCGCTGCCGCTGGGTGACGGCAACGTGACGAGCACGCCCAAGCAGGGGAACGTGGACTCGTGCACCAGCAACTTCCGCGGGGGCGGGGCACAGCATGACGGGTCGTGGATCGATGCATCCGCAGGCACGTGGGACGCCACCACGAAGCTCGCGGTGCAGGGGTCGGTCGATTGGCCGGCAGCCAAGCACTCGGTGACGGTCTCGGGCGACACCAGGACCCTCTCCACCAACGACCTGCCCAAGGACGAGCCGACCGGGACGTTCCCGATCGCCACCTCCGACCCCGCGTACCAGTACGACACCAACCCCAACCACATCGCCACCCAGACCCTCACCTACACCGTGCCGGCCAAGCCCACGGCGGCGAGCACGCCCTCGTGCGTCGGCCTCGGGCCGATCGGGGTGCTCAACGACGGGGTGCTCCTGTACAACGGGCTGGACGACGCCGGGCGCGACGCCGTGGCGCACGAGACGCAGGACGAGTGCAACGGCCACCCCGACGGCCAGGAGCGCTACCACTACCACGACGTGCCGGTGTGCCTCCGCGACGCTGCCAAGGGCAGCTCGACGCTGGTCGGCTATGCGATCGACGGATACGGCATCTACGTGGAGCGCGATGCGCAGGGGAACCTGCCGACGAACGCCGATCTGGACGCGTGCCACGGCCGCACCAGCGCGGTGGAGTGGGACGGCAAGGTCACCACCATGTACCACTACGACGCCACGCTGGAGTACCCGTACTCCGTCGGCTGCTACCACGGCACGCCGGCCAACATCCCGCGCCCCTGACGACACGGCGACCGCCGTCGCCGCGCTGACCTGAGGGATCCTGTGGGGCGATCCTGGGCGATCGAACCAGGAACCCGCGGATCACGAGCGCGGGCTGTCGCGTCCCGGCGGTCCGACGTGGTTAGGCGGGCGGATTCGGGAAAGGGTGTCGACATGGATGCCATCACACTGTTGGAGAACGAGCACCACTCATCAGGACAGCTGTTCACCAGCTTCGAGCGCGCCGGAGATCGTGCGTATGTCACGAAACGCCACCTGGTGGACCAGATGATCGAGGAGCTCTCGGTGTACGCGGCGATCGAGGAACAGCTCTTCTACCCCGTCACCCGCGCCACCGTGCCCGGCACCGAGGACATGGCGCTCGAGGGGCTCGAGGAGCACCACGTCGTGAAGTGGCTGCTCGCCGAGCTCGAGCGGCTGGATCCTCACGACGAGCGCTTCGACGCGAAGGTCAGGGTCCTGATCGGGATCGCTCGCCACCACAGTGGCGAGGAAGAGCGCGAGTACTTCCCGCTCGTGCGTGACGAGCTGGGACACAAGGCGCTCGCCGAGCTGGGCGACGCGATGGAGGAGGCGAAGGCCACAGCCCCGACGCACCCCCACCCGCGGGCGCCGCAGACGCCGCCGGTCGCGGCGCTTGCCGGCATCGTCGATCGCGTCGGTGACACGGTAAGTGGTGCCGCTCAGGGTGGGGTGACCGCGGTCCAGGAGCTGATCGATCGGATCCGGGGCTCCAAGCGGCGCCACGCGGCCCCGCAGGGGACGAGCACCGCTCGCCACACCGCCAGGAGCGTCAGGTCTGGAGCGGACCGCACCGTCGACGATGTGATCGAGCTGGTGAGCGAAGCCAAGTCGACCGGCAAGCAGACGACCGAGCAGGCCACGGAGACCGTTTCCGAGACCGTGCAGGCAGCCAAGACCGGGGCGAAGCGGACCGCAACCTCGGCTCGAAAGGGCGCCAAGCGCACGGCCACGACCGCGAAGCAGGCCGTGACGACGACCACCAACACCGCGACGCGGAACTGACGTCAGCGCTGCCTTCGGTAGCTGCTGCCGGTGCTGCGCCTATCCGTCCTCGGCGACCTCCTCGCCGCCGGGCGGGTCGCCACGGGGGAGCACTCCTCGAATCCGGACACCACCTGCTCGCCGCCGGGCCCGAAGAGGTGCGCGCGGCTCAGCTCGTCACGGGGTGGTGTCCTGCGGTCCCTCTGAACCGGTAGGTGCTCGACCGGTCGATGCATCGGGGCCAGGGTGGTTCGCATCGTCCGGCTTGTCGTTCATCATCCCGAGCATCTTCCAGCCGCCGTCGCGCACGAACTTGGCGACGAGCACCGAGGCGAGGACGAGGAACCCCAAGTTGAGGAACGTGGTGTAGTTCCAGGTGATGCTCGCTTCGAGCACTTGGGCGTTGCGGTGGGTCGGGGTCAGCCCGGTGACGCCGAACAGCAGCTCGATCGCGTAACCCGCCAGGGCGATCGCGGCGTAGAAGGTGCCGAACAGGAACAGGGCCATCTTCGTGCCGTAGTACTTGCGGTAGATGAGCAGGATCGGGATGATGAGCAGGTCGGCGAAGACGAAGCCGACGACGCCGCCGAAGCTGATCCCACCGTTCCACAGCACCGCCGCCAGGGGGACGTTGCCGACCGAGCACACGAAGCTGAGCACCGCGACGAGCGGACCGACGAGTGGTCCCCAGGCCCTGCTCAGCGTCGGGTGCTGCACGAGGAACAGGCGCGCCAGAAAGACTTCGGCACCCAGGCGCCGAGCGCGCCGGCGATGACCAGGCCGAGCAGGATGTCGGTCCAGACGCTCGCCCAGTTCATGACGAACGAGGCGGAGATCGAGCTGCGGCCCGCCGGACTGGCGATCCGGTGCGCGCAGCGAGCCCTCCTCGGCGATGCTCATGTCCATCGCGGCGTGACCCTCCATCCGACCCGACCAGGCCCTTCTTCGCCTGCTCCCGCGCCGCCTCGACGACCTTCCGGCGGAGGAACAGGCGGAACAGGATCGCGAGGAACACGATCATCAGGGGACCGCCGATGAACTCGGCAAGCGTGAACTGCCAGCCCATCAGCACCGTGAGGATGATGCCCAGCTCGATGACCAGGTTGGTGCTCGCGATCTCGAACGCCATCGCGGCGGTGAAGTCGGCGCCCTTCGTGAACAGCGAGCGGGCCAGTGCGACCGCGGCGTAGCTGCACGACGACGAGGCGGCGCCGAGCCCGGTGGACACCGCGATGCTCTTCGGGCGATCATCGCCCATCAGGCGGACGATCGTCTCCTTGCGGACGACCGACTCGACGATCGCCGACAGCAGGAATCCGAGGATCAGCGCCCAGAGGATCCCCCAGCCCATCACGATGGCGATCGAGATGGCATGCCACAACGCGTCGAGGGACTCGTTCACGGTGAGAGCCTGCGTTCCCGGACACGTTTGCGCAAGGTCGAGTACTCGCGCCACGTCAGCCAGACCACCAACGCGTCGAACACGGTCAGCAGGGTCAGCCCGATCGAGAAGCTGTACGACAACCGGTACAGCTGGTAGGTGACGAAGGCTCCGAGGAGCACCATCATCGCCGGGTAGGCCCACAGCTTCCGTCGCAGCAGCGCGACGACGAGCACGATCTTCGCGATGCCGTGAATCAAGAGGTACGCGGCGGCGAACGCCGTCCCCCCGTGCGTCAGGTCACCTGCCGAGTTGACGAGGTGCGTCGCGATGAAGTCGTGCGGATCCTGTGCCAGCTCGTGCTGGGTCAACCAGTGGACGAAGGCATTGATGGTGCTGGGCTGTACGAACATCAGGATCGCCGCGCCGGCGACCTCCAGCGCGCCGTCGACGCCCTTGAGGACGACGGTGACCTTGAAGGTGTCGTCGAGTCGACGCGAGATCGCCATGGCTACGGTTGGGTGAACCGAGTGCTCGGAGCTCCGCCGAGGATCTGGCAGGTGATCGAGCGGGGCAAGAGGTCGTGCGAATCGCTCGCCGACTGGGCGTCTTCGATCCCACCCCAACCCAGCCAAGCCGGGACGGGCGCGGGGTGCCCGAGACGAGAGTGCGGAAGCCGTTCGGTGATCGCCTGCTGGGACCCGGTGTGGATCGCTTGGAAGTCGCTCACGTGCCTCAGTTGTACCCCCGTGAGTCCCTCCCGAGTCATGTCCCGGCCACTCTGGCACAATGGGTGCCGACCCCGCGGCGAGCTTGACGTTGGACCTGCCGGAATCGGCTCGGTCCCGACCGTCGGAGTCACGCGATGCACGGAGGTGCGTTCATGTCCGTCGATTCGACGAAGCGCCGTCCTTGGGGCTCCTTGAGCCAGATCGCCCTCGGCGCCGTGCTCCTCGTTGCCGGCATCGGACACCTGACCAAGCAGCGACAGGAGTTCCGGGCGCAGGTGCCTCCATGGTTCCCGGCTGATCCCGACGTCGTCGTCGTGGTCTCGGGGATCGTCGAGCTCGCGCTCGGAACGGCGTTGGTCGCGACGTGGAAGCAGCCGAAGCGCGCTTACGTCGGAGGCACCGCCGCGGTCTTCTTCGTCGCCGTCTTCCCCGGCAACATCGCGCAGTTCACCGGGCATGTCGACGCGTTCGGCCTGGACTCCGACACCAAGCGAGCCGTCAGGCTGCTCTTCCAGCCGGCCCTCGTTGCGTGGGCCCTTGCCTCCACCGGAGCTGTTCGGCTTCTCCGCGAGAAGCGCACCCAGGCCGGGTAGTCCGGGGCCGCGTCGTGGGGTCAGTGCGGAAGCACGGCCGCGACGGCTCGACAGGCCCCCCTCCGGTCCGAGGCGGTGAGGGCCGCGTGGTGCGCGACGAGCTCGGCGGCGATGTTCGGATCGCACGCCTTGATCGCCAACGACATCGCGGAGAGGTCCCCCAAGGCGGGGCCGTCGACGCGAGCGCCGTGGTCGAGCAGGAGCCGCAGGGTGGGAAGGTGGCCGCCGGCCACGGCAGCTGAGACCGGCGAGGCTCGAAACGGCGTGCCGTCCGGGGCGCCGTCGAGGTTGTCTCCGACGTCGGACGTCCCCGCGGTTCCGGTCGTAGTGGAGCGAGGCGTCGAGCCGTTGTTCGATGTGCAGACGCCGGCGGCGGTCGCGAGCGACGCGCCCTGCGTGATCCCGGCGAAGAGCGGACCGAAGCAGATCTCCTGGTCCCCGCGGCCAACGTCTGGGTCGGCGCCGTGGTCGAGCAGCAGGGCCACCGCGTCGTCGTGGCCGTAGAACGACGCCCGCATCAGCGGCGTCATCAGGTCGGTGCGATCCGGGTCGGCGCCGCTCGCGAGCAGTGTCCGAACTTCTTCGGCGTCGCCGTCCTGCGCGGCCATGGCGAGTGCCGCGTCTGCCACTCGTACGTGGCCGCTCCCGTAGGGCAGGCCCAGGTCGGCGTGACGCATCAGCAACGCCGCAGTTGTCGGGTCGCCGGCCCAGAACGCGTTCACCACGGGACGTTCGAACGGGCGGCCGTTTGGATCGGCGCCATGCGCGAGCAGCGTGGCGACCATCGTCCGCGCCCGGGCGTCGGCGCCGGGGTCATCCGAGCTCCCCGCGGCCTGCTGGAGAAGGCCGTCGATGCCGATCGGCAGCGCGGAGTCGAGCGGAGAGCGCCCGTCGGTGTCGACACGGTTCGGGTCGGCGCCTTGGCCGATGGTGCGCACGACGTCTGTGCGGTCATTCGCCGCGACCGCTCGGTTCAGTGGCAGATTCGATTGCGAGCAGTCGCCGCTCAGGTCGATGTTCACCTGGTTGATCGCCCAGATGATGGTACCCGCACCGACCGCAACGAGCACGACGATGGCACCGATCACGCTGACGACGAGCCAACGGAGGACGTGCAGCGGGGCGCGGCGGGTCGTGGAGGCCTCAATCGGGTCCCCCGAAGATGGGTCCCGCCGACTTTCCAGCCCCGCCATCAGCGCACATCCTCGCGCACGGAGGTGACGGTCGCGCTGCGGACGCGGTCTTTGGGCCCTGGCGTCGCCGCCCGGGGCCGTTCACGCTTGGAAGAAGCGTCACCGCCTTGGGAGCGTCGCATGAGCACCGATTCGGCCAAGTCACCAGGTCTGCCGCCGGCATGGTTCAAGCACTTGTTCTGGCGCTGCCATCGTGTGCTCTACCGGATCGCGGGCGGCCGCGTCCTTTGGACTCCGGCGAGCAAGCGGGGGTGGGGTGCGATGCACCTCGCGACCATCGGCCGGAAGTCCGGCCAGGTCCGTGGCGTCATCGTCGGCTACATCGACGACGGTGCCACGCCCGCGGTGATGGCCATGAACGGTTGGGACGAGGGCGATCCCGCGTGGTGGCTCAACCTCGAGGCGCACCCGGACGCCGTCATCCGACTGAAGGGCGAGCCGGAGCGCCTGGTGCACGCCCGCGAGGTCGAGGGCGAGGAGCGCGAGCGGCTGTGGCGGAAGTGGGCCGAAGTCGACAAGGACCTCGACGGCTACGCCGCTTCTCGTTCGGTTGCCACGCCCGTGATCGTCTTCGAACCCCGCGAACCAGCGACCTGACACTCGATTCGGCCCGGGGCTGGAAGGCGTTCCGCGAATCGGCTCCTCATGTCCCCGCGGTCGGACCGGCTGCGCATGGCGTCATCAACACTCGTCTCGTGAGCGGCGACGCTCATCCGCTGGAGCGTGCGTACTCGTCCTGGCGGTGGTAGGGGAACAACGAATCCCATCGTTCGTCGATCCGGGCCAACGCGTCGTCGAGTGGTAGCACCCGGAGCAGCTCCTCACCTTCGAGCAGCTCCAACGCCTTCAGCTTGTCGAGCGCATCGTCGACCTCGAAGTCGATGTCGCGGCGACACGACTCGCGCAACCAGGTCTCGACTCGCTCGTCCAGCTCATCCGTGGTGAGCCCTTCGGGCGCTTCGCACAGGAAGCGATACGCGAGCAGGATCTCGTTGACCTCCTGCTGCTCGGCGGACGCGAGCAGCGTGTGGAGCACGCCCGGTCCGGTCGACAGCGTGCGGAAGTAGAGCACTTCCGCCAGCGTCTTCAGGTAGGCGAACTTCCGGTTCTTCACCTTGGTCCACTGTCGGGCGACGAATCCGCCGATGGCGATGACGCCGCCGAAGAGGACGACGAGCGCGGCCTGGTCGATCTTGGGCTCGCTGCTCCGCAGGCCGAGCCACGCGCCGAACAGCAACGCCATGAGCCCAAGGGTCGGGAGCAGCTTGGTGGCGAGCACCAGGATGCCCGACACCAGCGCGGGAAACCCGACGAGGAACGTGTCGATCAGTCGGTAGCGCACCTTCGTGGAGGGCAGGAGCATCTCGATGTCGGCGCGGGGCACGTGCTGGAACTGCTTCAGCATGATGTCCCCGGGGACGAGGTTCCGCTTGGCCGGGTCGACGCCGCGTTCGACGAACGACGCCTCGGACTGGACCTTGGTGAACACCACGACTCGGTCGTCGACGGTGATCGAACGCGTCCGCTTCAGCAACCCCCGCAACTTGCGGACCTCCAGCGTGCGCTCTTCGCCACCTCGGCGGTGGATCTGGACGATCTCGTAGTCGTCCAGGTCCACCTCCAACCGAAGCGGTACCGTCGACTCTCGGTCGATGGTCTCGCGCAGGCGATCGGGGGTGACCTGTGTGTAGTTGGCGTCCTCGAGCAGTCCGGCGAGCTCGTCGGCGACGAGCGATGCCGCCTCCGGATCGACGGTGGCCTGCTCCCACGCGTCGACGAGCTGCTGCTCCCGGTCGTAGAACTCGAAGTGCTCCATCGCCGCTGCCATCCGGCTGAACGCCCGGAAGCGCTCTGCAGAGGAGTCGTCCGGCCAGGGGCGTCCGGCAAGGTCCTCGGTCACCTCTTGGACGCGCCGAGGGACGTATCGCTCACGTTCGGCCACCGCGTCAGGGTAGTGGTGGAGCCCGAAGGTCCCATCGGCACGCTCGCGCCCACTTGAGCCGCAGAGGTTGCTCGCCTGATCGGTCCATCCGGGCTAGCGGTGGTGCGCCCCCCGGGATTCGAACCCGGAACCTGCGGATTAAGAGTCCGTTGCTCTGCCATTGAGCTAGAGGCGCCGAGCGATCATAACGAACCGCGGAGATCCTTCCCGAACCTGTTCGCCACTCCGTGAGCTCCACAGGGGTGTGCGGATCTGATCGCGCAGCCGCCACCTCGACCAGCGTGGGCTTCTGGGCTGAACGTCGCGATCGCGGGTAGTTCATGACGGTGTGCTTCTCCGTGCAGGCCGATGTTGGCGCAAGCGTCGTGCTGGCCCCGATCGCGGTCCTGTCCCTACGAGAGGTCCGCACGCCCAGAGAGCTGCCATTTGCGCTGCTCCCGACCGTGTTCTGCGTGCACCAGCTGATCGAGGCCGTCGTCTGGCTCGGCGTCGACGGTCGCGTCTCTGCGCGGTGGGAGGCGGCTGCCGCACTGGCCTACGTGCTCATCGCACTGCCACTGCTGCCGTTGTTGCTCCCGGTGTCGATCGTGCTGCTCGAACCTCGCGGCGCCCGTGCGAGGGTCATGCCGTTCGTGGCGCTGGGTGCGATCGTGTCGATCGCGCTGACGGTCGCCGTGCTCGACGGGCCCATCGAGGTGACGCGCGTGGCCCACGCGCTGTCCTACGGGGTCGGCCTGCCGGCTGCGCCAGTGTGGGCTGTGCTCTACGTAGCGGCCGTGATCGGGCCCGCGCTGCTGTCCGGATACCGATCGATCGTTGCCTTCGGCGTGCTGAACCTCGTTGGCCTGACAACCGTCGCGTTGCTGTACGCGCAAGCCTTCACCTCGCTGTGGTGCGTGTACGCAGCTCTCGCCAGCGCGCTGGTCCTGCTGCACATGTACCGCCGTCGGCGGCTCCCCGACCCGCACCGGCTCGACGGCGCCCCGCACACCCACCCGAAGGCCGCGACCACGCTCGTCTGAAAGCGCTGGGACGAGTCGGTTCTCTGCGATTCCCACCTGCAGGGCACATGTCGGGAGCGAGGCCCTTCGAGTCGTTCCACTCCGCGAACCAGCGGGGAGGGGTCGTGGAGCTGCACGCGCCCTGCTGCGCGCAGCGACACGGAGTCTGCGAAGATCCGGCGATGAGCGGCCGAGACCTGGTGGTGCTGGGCACCTCGAGCCAGCTGCCCACCCGCTCCCGCAACCACAACGGCTACCTGTTCCGCTGGGACCGCGAAGGCCTCCTGTTCGACCCGGGGGAGGGGACCCAGCGGCAGCTCACCTTCGCGGGCGTCCCCGCAGGGCGCATCACCCGGATCCTGCTCACCCACCTGCACGGCGACCACTGCCTCGGTCTGCCGGGCGTCCTGCTGCGCCTGGCGCTCGACGGGCCCGGCGACCCGGTGCCGATCCACTACCCGGCGAGCGGGCAGGCGTACGTGGACCGGCTCTGCAACGCGAGCATCGGCCGGCCGGGGCCGATCGAGCTCTGTCCGGTCGACGACGCGGGCGCAGCGTTCGAGGTGGGCCCGTTCACGATCACCGCGCTGCCGCTCGCGCATCGGGTGCCAACCTTGGGCTGGCGGGTGGCCGAGCCGGAGCGGGTGCACCTCGACCCGGCGCGGCTCGACGCCGCCGGCGTCCACGGACCGGCTGCCGGCCAGCTGCTTGCTGATGGCACGGTCGACGTGGATGGGCGCACGGTGGCCCTCGCGGAGGTGAGCGAGGTCCGTTCGGGCCACTCGGTCGCGGTGGTGATGGACACCGCGGTCTGCGACAACGCGGTCCGGCTCGCCGAGGGCGTCGACCTGCTGCTGTGCGAGGCGACGTTCCTCGAGTCGGAGTCGTTCCTGGCCCGCGACTACGGCCACCTCACCGCCCGCGAAGCCGCGACGATCGCCCGCGAGGCCGGCGCACGGCGGCTCGTGCTCACCCACTTCTCGTCGCGCTACGACGACCTCGAAGCGCACCGTCGTGAGGCCGCGGAGGTGTTCCCGAACGTGGTCGTGGCCACGGACCTGGCGGCGATCCCCTTCGCCGACGGCGAGCCGAAGTTCGGCTGACACGAGCGACGACCGACCACTCGAAGCCGTTCGCGTGCCAACATCGGTTCTCACGACTGCAGCCGAAGGGGGCTCCATGGGACAGGCCGTGCAGGTGTTCACCGATGACGCACTGGGCGATCTCGACGCGGTGGGTGTGGCGCAGCGCATCGCGTCGGGCGAGATCAGCGCGGTCGAGGCGGTCGAGGCGGCCATCGAACGCGTCCGCAAGGCCGACGCCGAGCTCAACGCCGTGCAGTTCGAGGCCTACGACCGGGCGCACGCCGAGGCCCGGTCCGTTCGGCCGTCGGACGGACGGCCTTTCGCCGGCGTGCCGAGCATCATCAAGGACAACAACGACGTGGCCGGCATGCCGACCTGCCAGGGTTCGGCCGCGCTGTCGCCCCACCCGGCGAAGAAGACGTACAAGTGCGCCGAGCAGTTCCTGGCCCAGGGCTACGTGGTGCTCGGCAAGTCGACCCTGCCCGAGTTCGGCCTCACCGCGTCCACCGAGTTCTTCGAACTTCCGCCCACCCGCAACCCGTGGAACCCCGACCGCTCCGCAGGGGCCTCCTCCGGTGGCTCGGCCGCGTTGGTGGCATCGGGGGCGCTGCCGATCGCGCTCGCCAACGACGGTGGCGGCTCGATCCGCATCCCGGCCGCGGCGTGCGGGTTGGTCGGCCTGAAGACCACCCGCGCCCGGCTGCTCGACCAGCCAGGTGCTCGGATGCTGCCGGTGAACCTCGCCGCCGAGGGCGTGGTGACCCGCACCGTGCGGGACACCGCGCACCACCTGGCGGCGATGGAGCGCACGCACCGCAACCCAAAGCTGCCCGAGGTCGGCATGGTCCGGGGGCCGGGCGAACGACGGCTGCGCATCGGGCTTGCGACCGTGTCGCCCACCGGCGCCGAGCTCGACCCCGAGACGATGGCGCAGGTGCGCGACAGCGCCGAGCTGCTGTCGTCGCTCGGGCACGACGTCACCGAGGTGACCCTGCCGATCGACCCCCGCTTCGAACACGACTTCGGCCTCTACTGGGGCTTCCTCGCCGACCTGCTGTCGCTGTCGGCGCGGACCGCCCATCGTGGCTACTTCGACGCCTCCAAGCTCGACCCGTTCACCAAGGGCCTCATGGCGATGTGGCGCCGCGAGAAGGGGAAGCTGCCGGGCGCCATCCGGTCGCTGCGCTCCGCGGTGGCGGTCTACGACGGGATGTTCGCCGACCGCGAGGTCGTGCTGAGCCCGACGCTCAACCACCCGGCGCCGGAGCTGGGCTTCCTCGGCAAGGACGTCGACTTCGACGAGGTGTTCGCCCGCCTCACGCGGTACGTGGGCTTCACGCCGATCAACAACGTGTCCGGCGGCCCGGCGATCTCGTTGCCCACGCCGGTGGGGGCCAACAACCTGCCGGGCTCGATCCACCTGTCCGCCGCCCGCGGCGACGAGCGCACCCTGCTCGAGCTGGCCTACGAGCTCGAGCAGGCCCGCCCGTTCCCGACGCTCGCCGCATAGGCCGCCGAGGCTCCACGGAGCGCACCGGTCACGTGGGCTCCGCGAGGTGGTGCGCGGACTCGAGGAGCAGTGCATGGGCGAAGGCCTGCGGCACGTTGCCGCGCATCTGCCGTTCGCCGACGTCGAACTCCTCCGAGAGCAGACCCGGCGGGCCGCACGCCGAGCGGCTGCGTTCGAACAGGCCGCGGGCGCGCACGAGCTCGCCCTGCTGGTGGCACGAACGCGCGGCGAGGAAGCCGCAGAGCACGAACGCGCCCTCGGCTCGCCCCAGTGGGCGGTCGTCGGGTCGGAAGCGGTACACGAACTCGTCGCGCGCGAGGTCGGCGAGCACCGCGTCGTGGGTCGCCTTCGACCTCGGGTCGTCTCCCGGCACCGCGCCACGTAGGGCCGGCAACAGGAGGGAAGCGTCGATGCGTGGGTCGTCCGGCGCCCGTTGCCACCTGCCGGTCGGGTGCAGGCAGTCGTCGGTCGTGTCGGCGACGAGCGTGTCGGCGAGCGCCGTCCACTCGGCGCCCTCGGCCGCGCCCGCGTGCTGCGCGACCTGGCGCAGCCCTGCGGCGCAGACGAGACGGGAGTGGGCCCACCTGGCGGGGGAGAGCTCCCAGATCCCCGCGTCGGGCTCCTGCCACCGCTTCTCGATCGCCGCCACCGCCTGCTCGACCGCCGGCCACTGGCCGACGTCGAGGCGGTCCGCGGCGGCCGCGGCGCCGAACAGCAGGAGCGCTTCGCCCAGGGCGTCGAGCTGGAACTGGCTGTTGGCGTGGTTCCCGGCGCGGTCGGAGCCACCCGGGTAGCCGGGAAGACCGACGCGGTGCTCGTCGGGGACGGGTGTGCCCCGGGTCGTGTAGGCGGGCTTGAGCTCGGGGCCGTCGGCGCACACCCGTTCGCTGACGAAGCGCACGGCGCCGTCGAGCAGTCCGTGCGCGCCCGCCTTCGCGGCCGCCTGGCCCGCGAAGCACTGGTCGCGGATCCAGGCGTACCGGTAGTCGTAGTTGCGCCCGGCCTCGGCCCGCTCGGGCAGTGCCATCGTGGCGGCGGCGACCATGGCGCCGTTGGCCGAGGTGAGGCCGCGCATGACCGCCCAGGCCTGCACGGAGTCTCGCGCTGCGATCGACCGGTCCATGCGCGGTCGGCCCCGGGCCCACGCTGCCTCGGTCTCGGTCCAGGCGATGTCGGGGTCAACCGCGGGGTCGGCCACAGGGCCATCGGAGATCTCGAGCACCAGGTCGTGGGAGCGCCCCGCCGGCACGTCGATCGTCGACCGCAGCGCGTCGCCACGGTGGCGCACCGACGCGCCGGTCGCGTCCCAGCGGAGGGACAGCTCGCCGGTGCGCCCGAGCCAGCGGCCGTCGCGGCGCGCGACGTCGACGAACGGTCGGTGGCCGAACTCGGCCCGTGGCTCGAGCACGACCGAGACCCGGGCGTCGCCGTCGACCGCGAGGATGCGGCGCAGCAGAACAAGTCGTGAGCCGTCCGTCGGGAGCGCGAGCGCCTCCCGGCACTCGACGATTCCGTCCTCGGTCACCCAGCGGCTGTGCCAGATGAGCGAGCCCGGCTCGTAGTACCCGCCCCAGACGTAGCGGTCTGCCACCGGGGTCACCGCGTACGTGCCACGCCCGCCGGCGAGCTCGGAGAACACCGCCGCCGAGTCCCATCGGGGCGCGCACAACCAGCAGATCTCGCCGTGCGGGCCGATGAGGGCGCCCCGTTCGCCGTCGCCCAGGAACGCGTACTCGCGCAGGACGCTGGGGGCGAACCGGAGCCGGTGACCCTCCTCAGGCACCGGCGGGCCGCCTTCCGGCGGTCCTCGCCCGCAACCGTTGGATGACCGCGGCGGTGCTCAGGCCGTAGAGCAGGTGGGGGATGGCGTCGGCCGCCCACGACTTGGCGCCCCAGCTGCCGGGTTCGGTGACCCCCGCCAGCGCCGCGCTGGTGTCGGTAACCGCCATCACCCCGAGCCCGAGGCCGGCAGAGGTCACGGGAAGCGGCAGCGACCGGATCCGGGTCGGCGCCACGGAGTAGGCGACGCCGCCGCAGACCCCGGCGAGCACACCCATGAGCGCGCCCGCACCCGAGAACCGGTTCGAGCTCTTGGTGGCCTCCTGGTCGTCCAGTTCGGACTCGGGCCGGGCGATGCCGACGTCCTCGGCCACTTCGGCGACGAGGTCGCTGGGAACCGTGCTGGCCGGACGGCCCCGGACCAGCATGTCCATGTTGGTGGCGGCGTTGATGACGGTCGCGCCGACCGCGCCGGCCAGTGCTCCTTCGATGATGCGATGCATGGGCGTGCCACTACCCGCCGGCGACGGGATCACGCAGGTCCGGCGTTCGAGCCCAGCGGGGCGCGGGTCCGCTTGCGACGCCGGAGCCGGCGCGATCGCCCTCCCGGCGTCCGTTTGAGCCCCACTTGCGCGGGTAGACGGACACCATGAGTCGTCTACCGGAACGTGGTGCTTGAGATGGACGTTTGGATGTGGCTGGTGGTCGCCGTGGTGGTGGTCTTCGTGGTTGCCTTCGCCGTTGCCGCCGCGCTCAGGTCGCGGCGCAAGGGCTCGGTGCTGGCCGCCAAGAGCGGCCGGTCCTCGTCTGGCTCGACAGGATCGGGAGGTGGACGATGAGCAACCTGCTACGTGCCGGTGACCTGATCGGCCTTCCGGTGGTGTCGATCGCCAGCGGCGACGACATCGCGGAGGTCCGCGACGTGGTCTACGACGCCGACGACCATCGTCTGGTGGGCTTCACCCTCAACAAGCGCGGCTTCCTGGCCGGCAAGGCCAAGGCGGTCCTCGACGCCGAGTCCGTGGCCGCGGTCGGCGCCGACGCCGTGACGGTCGACGACGAGTCGGCGGTGGCCCAGGCCGACGAAGGCCCGCGCGCCCTGGAGCGCCCCGGACGCCTGGCCGCGGTGATCGGCGACCGCGCCGTGACCTCCGACGGCAACGACCTCGGCGTCGTGGTGGACGTCGTGCTGAGCACCGGGCCCGACCCCGAGGCGGTCGGCTACGAGATCGACGCCGGTCGCGACCACGTCTTCGTGCCGATCTCCGCGCAGGTCGCGGTGTCGGGCGACCACCTGCTCCTGCCGGCCGAGGCCACCGACTTCGTAAGGAACGACCTGTCCGGCTTCGGAGCCGCCGTCGACGACTATCGAGCGACCCTGGAAGGAGGATCGTGATGAGGAAGTTCAAGGGAGCGATCGGTCACCCGGTCGTCGACGGCGAGTCCGCCGAGAGCGTCGGTGAGGTCGGCGGGTTCGTGCTCGACCGCTCGGCCACCAAGGTCGAGGCGGTCCGCATCGGCCACGGTCGTCACGCACGGTTCGTCCCGTGGGACGACGTGGAGGCGTTCGGCGACGACGCGGCGATCGTGAAGGCGCCGGCCGACGGCGGCGACGAGGAGCGTCGCGAACAGCTCGCCGGACGTCCCGACCCGCTCGCCTCCCGCGTCCTGTCGACCTCGGGCTTCGAGCTCGGCGAGGTCGGCGACGTCGAGTTCGACGAGGGCTCCGGCGACGTGATCACCGTGGAAGCGGGAGCCGGCTCGATCGACGTGGAGCGGGTGCGGTCACTGGGCTCCTTTGCCCTGGTGGTCGACCCCGCGGACTGAGCCTTCGCCAGGCTCGCTGCGCTCGCCGATTCGTCGCACTGTCTTCGAGCCGCCCGTTCTCGAACGTCATCACGACGGCTACGGGCCGGCGCGCCAATCGGCGCCCAGATACCGCTCACGCGCCGCGTCGTCGGCGAACCGCACGACTGCCCAGACCTCGTCGGCGCCGGCGCGCCGCAGGCCCTCGACGCGGTGGTTGCCGTCCTCCAGGACGAGCTGACCGTCGCGATACGTCACGATCAGCGGCGGCGGCTCGAAGCCGCGCTCGACCTTGTCGGCCAGTTCCGGGACCCGGTCGTCCCAGTATTCGTCGCCGACCGGGATGAGGACGGGGTCGCCTTCGGGACCCGCCAGCCGGTGCAAGCGGTGCAGCGGGAGCCGCACGGGCCCCAGCCAGTGCGCGCCCGACCGGGTCAGCTCGTCGGCCAGGTCGGGGTTGTCGCTTCCGGGGCTGCGCAGGAAGGACCGCACCCAACCGTCGAGATCTGCCCGCTCGGCGGCTCGGCGTGCGCCGTCAACGGAGTGGTCGTCGTGGGTCATCGCGCCGGTTGCCTCCGCCGCTCGGGGCGGCTCGAGCCGTGTCGCTGGACGATCTCCTCCTGGGGCCTCGACGAGCGACTCATGCCAGGGGCAGCGGAGCGTCGAGGTGGGCGGCGTCGTTGAAGGTGCGAAGGTCCCACCGGTCGCGCTCGGGGTCGTGGTCCCAGACGGTCAGTCCGGTGTTGGTGGGCAGAAGCCGCGACCCGGTGCCCGGGTGCGGTATCGCGAAGAGGGTCCTGATCGAGGCCATGATCACCCCGGCGTGGGTCACGGCGACAACCGTCTGCGCCTCGTGGTCGCGGGCCAGTCGCCTGAGCGCACGGTGGACGCGTTCGTGGAAGCTCGTCCAGCTGTCGCCCCCCGGAGCGAACGCCCGATCCGGCTCGATCTCCATGTCGAACGGGCCGAAGCGGCTCGCGTACTCGGACCAGTCCGTACCGTCCGCCTCGCCCGTGTGGACTTCGCAGAGATCGCAGTCCCGGACGGCCTCGTCGAAGCCGAGCGCGGGCGCGATGATCCCCGCCGTCTCGATCGCGCGCGGCAGCTCGCTGGTGAGGAGCGCGTCGGCCACGAGCGACCGGGAGTCGGCGAGCCGGTTGCGGAGCGCCTCCGCCTGGCGACGTCCGTTCGGCGTGAGGCCTTGGCACCCTCGGGGACCGGCGACCACGCCGCGCAGGCCGGCGTAGGCCGCGCCGTGGCGGGCCAGGATCAACCTCATCGGCGACCGGTCGGTTCGTAGTGCCTGCCCGATTTCCGGATGCGACCGTCCTGGACGGCAGCCCGGAGCGCCTGGTGGAGTCGACCCGGCCCCCACTCGCGTGCACCCGACTGGCGGGCGATCTCGGCGCGGGTCTGGGCGCCATTCGCCGAGACGGCGTCCTCCACGGCCTCGATCTCCTCGTCGAGCCGCTCGTCCATTCGGGGAACGCGGCGGCGGAGAAGAGCCCGGACGACATGGCCCGGCGGCGGTAGCGGTGGAGGTGGATCGGCCGCGCCGACGGGCGAGGACGCGGCATCTCGACCGTTCGCAGCGCGACCTGGGTCCTGGGACCCACGACCCCGTCGTCCTCGAGGCCGTACCGGCGCTGGAACTGCTTCACCGACGCCGGGTCGGCCGGGTCGAACGCCGCGAGGTCGTCCTGGTCCTCGCGGTCGCTGCGGCCGAAGCGGCCGTAGCGCTCCGCGCGTGCATCCGGGTCGTGCACCTCGCGGCGTTCCCGCTCGGCGCGCATCGCCCCCTGCGTCTCCGGCCCGATCACCCCGTCGGATCGCAGCCCGTGCGCCGCCTGGAACGTCTCGATCGTGGCCGCGTCGCTCGGGTCGACGCCGAGGAGGTGGTCCGCCTCGTAGCGCAGCGCCTGGCGCGTCCCGTCGCCGATGACCCCATCGGCGGACAGGCCGTGCCGCTCCTGGAATGCTCGCACGGCGCCCTCGTCCGATGGGTCGAGGTGCGCGGTCGCCGCGAGGGAGCTTGGTGCGCCCTGTCGGCGCAGGTCTTGCAACGCCGCCCGGGTCCTCGGTCCCACCACGCCGTCAGGAGCGAGGCCGTGTGCGCGCTGGAGCTCGCGCACCGCCTCGTCGTCGCTGGGACCGAGGCCTCCCCAGCACTTCCGCTGGTACCGTGCCGCGAGCAACGCCCCACGGGTCACGGGGCCGACGTCGCCGTCGTCGTCGATGCCCACCGCCCGCTGGAACTGCCGCACCTGCTCCGGTTCCACCGGGTCGGGACCCCACCACAGGAGCGGCCAGTCGTCTTCTCCGCATGCCGCATCGGCAAGCTCCACCCGCAGCGCCGTCCGCGTCAGCGGGCCAAGGAGGCCGTCGGCGCGCAGCCCGTGCTCCTCCTGGAAGCGGCGCACCGACTCCTCGTCGGTCGGGTCGACGTCGGGGACGGCGCGGGCGAACGCCAGCGCCCCACGCGTCGCGGGGCCCACCCGTCCGGTCGCCGGGAGTCCGACGGCCCGCTGGAAGGCCCGCACGTCCTCCTCGACCGCCACGTCGGGCAGCCCCTCGGGCGCGGCGGCTTCGTCGGGCGACTCGGACTCGGCGCGCTCCGCCTTCATCGCCCCCCGGGTCGCGGCGCCGATGACGCCGTCGGCACGGAGGCCGCTGCGCTGCTGGAAGCGCCGGATCGTCTCGGCATCTGTCGGGTCGACGCCGAGCGGTCCGGTCGAATCCTCCGGTTCGGGTTCGTCGCCCTGCTCAGAGGCCGACAGCGGCATGGCGATGTCCTCGAGGCTCTTCTGCTCGGCGGCGACCCCCCAGACCAGCTCGACCAGCGCACCGATCACCATGAGGCCGCCGCCGATGGCGTACCCGATGAACACCGGGCCGCGCTCGCTCCCGTCGCCGATCAGGGAGCCGAACAGCCACGGCCCCACGATGCCTCCCGCAGCGGTCGCGATGGCGTAGAAGAAGGCGATCGCCATGGCGCGGATCTCGAGCGGGAACGTCTCGCTGACGGTCAGGTAGCCCGCGCTCGATCCAGCCGAGGCGAAGAAGAACACCACCACCCAGCCGACGGTCATGCCGGCGACGCCGAGCCACGACTGGGTGAACGCATAGCCGAGCGCGACGGTGAGCAGGCCGGCGAGCGTGTACGTGGTGGTGATCATCGTGCGTCGCCCGACGGTGTCGAAGAACCGTCCCAACACCAGCGGCCCGAGGAAGTTTCCCGCAGCGAAGGGCAGCATGAAGTAGCCGACGTTCTGCGTAGGCACGCCATAGAAGGTGGTGAGTATCAGCCCGTAGGTGAAGAAGATTGCGTTGTAGGTGAACGCCTGGGTGCCCATGAGCGCGAACCCGACCGTGGAGCGTCTCGGGTAGACGACGAACAGGGTGCGGGCGAGCTCGACGAAGCCGATGGAGCGGCGCTCGCGGAGTTCGATCGCTGCGTCGTCGTCGGGCTCGGGAAGCGGACCGTTCCCGGAGTCGGCGGTGACCTTCCGCTCGATGTCGTCGGTGACCTGTTCAGCCGCGTCCTCCTGGCCGTGCGTCATCAGCCACCGGGGGCTCTCCGGCACGGATCGGCGCAGCAAGAGGATGCCGAGCCCGAGGATCGCGCCGGTCGCGAACCCGGCTCGCCATCCGTAGTCCGGCGGCAGGAGGTGGAGGTACAGCAGCGACAGCGCCGCGGCGATCGCCGCCCCCAGCCAGTAGCTGCCGTTGATCGCCAGGTCGACCCAGCCACGCGCCCGGGCGGGGATGAGCTCGTCGATTGCCGAGTTGATCGCCGCGTACTCGCCGCCGATCCCGAAGCCGGTGACCATGCGGAACACGACGAACGACCAGAAGCCCCAAGACAAGGTCGTGAGCACGACGCCGCACATGTAGACGCCGAGGGTCACCATGAACAGGCGCTTGCGGCCGACGCGGTCGGTCAGGTAGCCCCAGAACAGCGCGCCGCTGATGGCACCGGCGACGTACAACGACGCTGCCAGCCCGACCTGGCCGCTCGACATGCCGAGCTGCGTGCGCAGCGTCGGCCCGACGGAGCCCTTCATCGTGACCTCGAGCCCGTCGAGGATCCAGACGGTCCCCAGGGCCGACACGATGTACCAGTGCCAGCGCGACCAGGGCAGCCGATCGAGGCGGGCGGGGATCTTGGTGCTGATGCGCTTCTCGGTCACGTCCGCCATGGGGCATCTCCTCGGTCGCTGGCAGGGCGTTGCTGACCTGGGGCAATCGCCCCCGTCAGCTGGGCACGAAACACCTGGCGACACATGGCGACGGGTTCGCCGTGGGGCTCCTCGTCGGGCCAGTTGAAGAGCGCATCGTCGAACTGCGTAAACAGGTTCTTGCGACGGGCAGATCGACGCAGGTGCCGGATGTCCATGAACCTGCGCTACCCGTGCGTGGCGAGCTGAATCGCGGGGGCCCGGTGCTGGGCCAGCTCGCCGATCGGATGACCAGCTGAGTACGAATTCAGGCGCAGCTGTCGCGGCCAGGAGGTGCGTCAGCGGGAAGGCGTCTCGGCGCGCACCGGGGCCATGTCCGCGTAGCGGTCGCCTGCGGCGACTCCGGCAGGCGCGACCGCCGCGATTCGCTCCAGGTCGTATTCGGTGAGGACCACGCCGAGCGCCGCCACGTTCTGGTCGAGGTGCGTCCGCTTCGTGGTACCGGGGATCGGCGCCACGTCGTCGCCCTGCGCGAACAGCCAGGCCAGCGCGAGCTGGCCGGGGGTGACGTCCTTCTCGGCGGCGATGGCACGCACCTCGTCCACCAGCCGGAGGTTCTTCGCGAAGTTGTCGCCCTGGAAGCGCGGGCTGTGCCGACGGAAGTCGTCGGCGTCGAGGTCGTCGATTGAAGCGAAGCGCCCCGTCAGGAACCCGCGCCCGAGCGGGCTGTACGGCACGATCCCGATGCCGAGCTCGCGGGCCACGGGCAGGATCTCGTCCTCGAGGTCGCGGCTCCACAGCGACCACTCGGTCTGCAGCGCCGCGATCGGGTGCACCGCCGCGGCACGGCGCAACGTGTCGGCGCCCGCCTCGGACAGGCCGAGGTGCCGGACCTTGCCTGCCTCGACGAGGGAGGCCATGGCGCCCACGGTGTCCTCGATCGGGGTGGTCGGGTCGACGCGGTGCAGGTAGTAGAGGTCGATGACGTCGACGCCCAATCGTCCCAGCGAGGCGTCGCAGGCGGTTCGCACGTAGTCGGGGGAGCCGTTGATGCCCAGGCGTGTCCCGTCGGACTGGCGGACGATGCCGAACTTGGTGGCAACGGTGACGTCGTCGCGCCGGCCGGCGATCGCCTTGCCGACGAGCTGCTCGTTGACGAACGGGCCGTACATGTCGGAGGTGTCGAGGAAGGTCACCCCGAGGTCGAGCGCGTGCCGGATCGTGGCGATCGACTCGGCCTCGTCGGCGCCTCCGTAGAAGTCGGACATGCCCATGCAGCCGAGCCCCAGCCGGGACACGTCCAGGCCGTCACCGAGTGTCGCGTGGTCCATGGGGGTCCTCCTGGCGTCGGGGGTCGTTCCGGCAGGTGCCGTCATCGACCGTATCGGCCCACCGGCATGACGAGGTCCTCTCGACGGGGACCTCGTCAGCGCTGCTCGGGGGACCGAGCGTGTCTTGGTCGAGGACCTGGAAAACTTCGCCGGCGCACCATGCCGTCGTTTCGTGCCGCGGCCGCCAAACGCGCGACGATGCATACCAGCCCCGGCTGGATGCCGCTCCTTTGGTTCCCGCCGACCTGGGAGCACCCGGCCGGGGCCACCCAACTCGCTCCGGCCGGAAGCGCTCGGCTCGGTGATTGGTCGTTGATCAGTCCCAGTCACCGTCACATCGATGGTCGGTGCCCTCGATCAGTTCACCTCGCGCAAGTCCGAAGAGCCAACAAGCCAGCCCGTCTCGAACCACAGTCGAGTTTGGCCTTCGGGCGGCGTCTATCGGGGGAGCGATTCGACGCGACGCTGACCGCGGTAGACGTCACGCGCCTGACCCCAGCTGGCCACTCACGGAAATGGGTTGTGGCCTGGGGTTTTGGTTGGGGTGACCGAGGGGAATCGAACCCCCGACCTCCGCGACCACAACGCGGCGCTCTAACCAACTGAGCTACGATCACCGTGAGGCGGACGACCCTAGCCGATGCCCCTGAGTGGTCACGAGGCGATAGCGGTCGCGCGGTGGTTCAGCCTTGCCGACCGGCACCGCTGTTGCTGCGACGGCCCTTGGGCGCGCCGCCCGAGCCCGAACCACCGGATCCGCGTCCAGCCGAAGCGCCGGCGGGGCGTCCCTTGCGCTTGGGGCCACCCTTCTTGCTCCCGGGCCGGCCTTGTGCGCCGTTCGGCGAACCCGGCTTGCGACCCTTGCCACCCTTGGGACTGGGCGACCAGTCCGGGTTGTGGCCGCCATCGCGGCGCTCGGAGCGGGCACGATCGGGCGACCCGCCGCGCTTGGCGCCACCGCTGGAAGGCTTCCGCCCGCCACCGCGGCGGTCGTCGTCGCGGTCCCGGTTCGGCCGTCCGTCCTGGTGACGGGGTCGACGGTCATTGCGTCCGGGACGGTCGCGCTCGGCTCGCGCCGGTCGCTCGCCGGCCCGCGGACCCTTCGGTGCCACGAAGCGCGGCGCGGGGGCGTCCGAAAGCGTGCGCACGTCGGCATGTCCGAGCTCGACGTCGAGGTCGAGCACGCGGGCGATCTTCTTGGCGTCGCGGTGCTGGTCGGGCAGCACCATCGCCACGACGACGCCGTCGGCCTCGGCGCGGCCGGTGCGACCCGAGCGGTGGACGTAGTCCTTGTGGTCGGCGGGCAGGTCGAAGTGCACGACGCAGGCCACGTTGTCGACGTGGATGCCGCGGGCGGCGACGTCGGTCGCGACCATGGCCTGCGCTCGACCGGACTGGAAGTCGGCGAGCGCCCGGTCCCGCTGGTTCTGGCTGCGGTCACCGTGGATGGCGACCGCCACGATCCCGGCTTTGCCGAGCTGGCGGGCGATCCGGTCGGCGCCGTGCTTGGTGCGACTGAAGACGATCGTCGGGCCCATGCGGTCGGCGATCGAGGCGCTCAGCGTGACCCGGTCGCTGCGCTCCACCTTCCAGTGGTGGTGGGTGATGCGGCTCTCGGACTCGGGCGGCGTCACGTCGTGGTGCACCGGGTTGTGCTGGTAGCGCTTGATCAGCACGTCGACGTCGCCGTCGAGCGTGGCCGAGAACAGCAACGTCTGGCGGTTGTCGGCGGTCTGGTCGAGGATGCGCTTGACCTCGGGCAGGAAGCCCATGTCGGCCATGCGGTCGGCCTCGTCGATGACGACGTGGTCGACGCCGTCGAGGCGGAAGTGGCCCTGGTTCACGAGGTCGGCGAGGCGACCCGGGCAGGCCACGGCGATGTCGACGCCGTTGCGCAGCGCCTTGAGCTGCTTGTCGAAGCCGACGCCGCCGTAGAAGGAGTGGACGCGCACGCCGCGCTCCATGCCCAGCCAGGTCAGGTCGCGGGCGACCTGCGCGGCGAGCTCACGGGTGGGCACCAGCACCAGGCCGCGGGGGCGCTTGGGTCGGGCGCGCTCGACGTTGGCGACGAGCGGGATGCCGAAGGCGAGCGTCTTGCCGCTGCCCGTGGGGGCGCGGCCGCACACGTCGCGGCCGGCGAGCGCGTCCGCGATGGTGGCGGATTGGATGTCGAAGGCGTCGACGATGCCGCGCGCGTCGAGCGCGTCGGTCAGGTCTTTGGGGACGCCGAGATCGGCGAAGGTGGTCACGTTGGGACTCCAGGTTCTCTGGTCGAAGGGCTGCGGGACGAGAGAGGCAGCCCGTCGGCGAGAGTTCTGGTCCGACGCTCTGTGGCGTCGCGCACCGGGGCAGCGAACGTGCGCATGCCTCCACCCGGCGTGATGACCAGGGCCAACGGTAGCAGGGGCACCTCTCCCGACCGGTACTGTCAGGGCTGGTCAGGGGTCACGCCCGCCCAGTTCTGGCCCTCGTAGCTCAGATGGATAGAGCAGCCGACTTCTAATCGGCCGGTCGCAGGTTCGAGTCCTGCCGAGGGCACCTCGCAACCGGCTACGCGCCCCGCAGGTCAGTCGTTCTGGACGTTGACGATCATGAACCAGGTGCCGTCGCCATCGCGAGTCGCTGTCAGGTACACCTTTGCCCCGCCCGGTGAGTCCCAGTCTCCCTCCAGCACCTGCCGGCCAGCGACGGTCGAGTGGGAGGTGTGGATGGGGAGTCCGTTGGACGTGCTCAGGTACGACCTCAGCACCGCCGACGGGTCTCCGTCGATCCGAACGACCGTGATCCAGCCCAGCGTTCCTCCATTGAGGGGAACGGCGGGCGCGAGCAACGTCGAGCCGTCGGCCACCCGGATCCTGGATCCCGGGTCCATCCAAGCGGGAGCGACGACCTCGCCGACCGAGGCGACGTGCGAATCGGTGGTCGCTCGCAGGTACGGCTCGCTGAGCACGGTGCTCGGTGGGTTCGTGGCGCTTCCGGTTGGTTCGGTCCCGCGGGGATCCGTGATCGTCAACGGCGGACCGCCTTGCGCAAGGTTCACCATGAGGGTCGTCGAGAAGTCGGACCGGCCGTTCGCGGGCGTCACGAAGTCGAGCGAGACGTTCCGCAGATGCGAGGGGCCTCCGCTCCACGTGCCGCTCGTGCCGCACTCGACCGCCTTGGTGCCGGCCGCCGGAACGGTGTCTCCGACGGTAGGCGGGGGGTGGCTGCCGTCGAAGGGCCCGGTGAGCTTTCCGGCCGTGCCCGGGTCGCCGAACAGGCCGCCGGCGAGGTCGCTCAGCGCCCCGCAGGTCGGCGCCGTGAAGGCGAAGCCGATCCTGGTGAGCGCAGCGACGTAGGCGTTGAACACCTGGTTCGGGTCGCCCTCGACCGTCAGGAACGCCGTCGTCACGATCGTGCCCTGCAAGCCAGCGCTGGGGAACGTCGTCCCCATGAGCGTCGAACCAGGCTGGACGGAAAGCCCGGCGAAGATCGGTGCTCCGGGTCCGCGGGTGGACGGCCCGGACCCCGTCGTCACCACCCTCCTGTTCCGGTGCGTCGACAGGCCGATCGTCGCGGCGATCACGGCGACCAGGACGACGGCAGCAGCTGCGACCACGGACGCCCTGTGGCGACGACCTTGGCGCCGGTCCCCCGGAAGACGACCCTCCATGATCTCATCGCCTCGAACCGGTTCGCAGTCGTTGTGCGCCGCCGTCGCGTCGGTCCAGGCCTTGATCTGGTCGGTCAGGTCATCCATCGTCTTCTACTCCGAGCTCGCTGCGTAGGCGGCGCATCGCCCGGTCGACGTGCGTGCCGACCGACGAGCGTGAGACGCCGAGCGCGTCGGCGACCTCCTGGTGGGTCCAGCCGCACCCGTGCACGAGCACGACCGCGGCGCGTTGGCGTGCCGAGAGCTTTCCGAGCGCCGGTTGCAGACCCGGTTCGAAGCCAGGGGCATCACGTGTGACCGGAGGATCCGGCAGCCGTCGCCGCCGTCGGCGTGTCCGGCTGCTCCCCACCCGGTACAGGTAGCCGGCCGGGTTCTCCATCTCCTGGATTTCGTGCCAGTGCTCCCACGCCCAGGCCAGCGCCTCGGCGGTCGCGTCCCGGCCGTCCTCGCTGCCGCGTAGCACCGTGAAGGCCCGGCGGAGGCGCGGCTCGACCTCGGCGGCGAACGTGGTGAAGTCGGTTCTGGTCGTCGCCTCGCAATCCAAGGTCACAACCGTAGAGAGCGTTGAACCGGCCACTTGTACGACACCGACTCACGTTGGTGAACCGATTCCATGCTCGGCAGCGGGACAATAGGCAGGCTGACCTACTGCGAAATCGCCCGAACCTGCCGATAGACACCACATGCCTGTCGCTGATCCTGCTGAGCCGCTCCGCGTCCAGGACCTCGGAGTTCCTCCGGGCCTCGTGCTCGACATCGCGGTCCGCCGCATCCTGCGTGAAGGCCAGACCACCACGATGCGCCTCGCCGATCGGCTGCGCATCTCGCCGGTCCTTGCCGACCAGATCATCGAGAAGCTGCGCCACGACCGACTGATCGAGATCCAGGGCGCCGAGGGCCGCAGCTACGTCCTCGAGCTCAGCGAGCCCGGACGGCAGCTCGCCAAGGAGCGCATGGACGCCTCGAAGTACACCGGCGCCATCCCGGTCAGCCTCGAGGCCTACAGCGCCGCGGTGAAGGGCCAGCACCACCGGCCCGACATCGATCGGGAGCTGATCCGCAAGTGCTTCAAGGACCTGGTCATCTCCGACGAGCTGCTCGACGAGCTCGGTCCGGCGATCCACACGCCGGGCGCCATCTTCCTCTATGGCCCTCCCGGCACCGGCAAGACCTCCATCGCCGAGCGGATGATCAACACCACCAAGGACTCGGTGCTGATCCCGCACGCCGTCGAGGTCGACGGCCAGGTCGTCACCGTCTTCGACCCGATGATCCACAAGGCGATCGAGCCCCAGCCCGACCGACTCGACCAGCGCTGGGTGCGGTGCGAGCGCCCGAGCGTCATCGTCGGTGGCGAGATGCAGGCCAAGCAGCTCGACCTCAACTACGAGGTCGACGCCGGTGTGTACCTGGCCCCGCTGCAGATGCTCGCCAACAACGGTGTGCTGGTGATCGACGACTTCGGACGCCAGTCGCTCACCCCGGAGCAGCTCCTGAACCGCTGGATCGTCCCGCTCGACCGAGACGTCGACTTCCTCCGCCTCGACTACGGCGCCAAGTTCGAGGTCCCGTTCCTCACCAAGATCGTCTTCGCGACCAACCTGGACCCGTCCAAGCTCGCCGACGAGGCGTTCTTCCGCCGCATCGGCTCGAAGATCCTCATCCCGGGCATCGGTGACGAAGCGTTCGACGAGGTGCTCCGACGGGTCGCCGCGGCCCGCAACTTGACCGTGCAACCCGAGGCGCCGGCACTGCTGCGCCGCGGCAGCCGCGAGCTGGGCGACGGCGACCTCCGGCCGTACCTGCCGGGGGCGATCGCCACGCTCGTCCACTCGATCGCCGCGTACGAGAAGATCCAGCCGATCCTGGACCGCAAGATGGTCGAGCGGGCGCTGCTGATGTTCTTCAGTCGTGAACGCGACATGCGCGGTGACGAGCCCGACTACTCCGGGCCGATGGGCATCCCGCAGAGGTTGGCCGCCGGCACCTCGACGGCCGGCTCGGTGCCGACCATGGGCGCCGCGAACCTGGGCTTGGGGGTCGGGGCGTCCGAGTCGACGTCAGAGGCGCTGGATGCGATCCTCGGTTCCACTGAGGACCTCCTCTGGGCCAAGTCGCCGCTGCAGGCCCGCGAGGTGAGCGCCGACCTGATCAACCGGCTCGGCTTGACCCTGGCCGAGCCGGACCTCACCGGCGACGGCGTCATCGACATCGACCTCTCCTTCGGGTCGGGCAAGCGCATGGTGGTCGCTCGTCCGACGGACGAGACGCTCGCCAAGCTGCTCGACGAGCAACTGCCCAGGTATGCCTCGGCGGGCGAGCGGTCGCTGCAGCTCACCGCGACGCACAACCTGCTGGTCGAGGATCTCTCGGTCGACCCGGTCACCGGTCTGCCCACGGGTGCCGAGGCGACCCGCCTCGTGGGTCGCCTCGGCGAGGAGGACGTCCTCGTCCTGCTCGAGGTCGACGACGCCGAGTCGCGCGATGACTCGGCGACCGACGCGATCAACGCCGAGTTCGGCAGGTTGCTGCGTGGCGAGGTCCGGTCGCGTGACCACTGTGGCTACCTCGGCAAAGGCCGCTTCATCGTCGTCATCCTCGGCGGCGTCGACCAGGAGCCCGAGTCCGTGCTGTCCCGGCTGCGGTCCTCCTGGGTCGAGGTGAGGCCTGGCGCCGAGTCCTTCTCGGCCGGATACGCCAAGGCCGGAGCTACGCCGAAGTTGGCGCTGATCGCGGCCGGCCACGCGTTGCTCCGCGCCTTCGAGGCCGGTGGCGACGGGTGGGTCGCTGCCAACGACGCCGACTACGAGTAACCCACCTGGTACGTCCATGGAGCGATGGAG
This sequence comes from uncultured Actinomycetes bacterium, assembly GCA_963810075.1. Taxonomy (GTDB): domain Bacteria; phylum Actinomycetota; class Acidimicrobiia; order Acidimicrobiales; family Iamiaceae; genus CAWELZ01. The sequence goes on from CAWELZ010000012.1 coordinate 318,280, forward strand.
TGGAGCGGGTGAGGGGAGTCGAACCCCCGTCATCTGGATGGAAGCCAGAAGCTCTACCGTTGAGCTACACCCGCGGGAGCACAGACGGTAGCGGACGACCGACGCAGGCTCGATAGCGTGAACCTCTTGACCATGGACCTGCACGCCGCACTTCGCTTCCTCGACGACCACGTGAACCTCGAGGCGACCGCCGGGCGCGTCGAGGGGCTTTCGCTGGAGCGCATGCGGGCGCTCTCCCACGTCATCGGCGACCCGCAGGACGCGTTCGGCGTCGTCCACGTGACCGGGACCAACGGAAAGGGCTCGGTGGGCCGGATGACCTCGGCGTTGCTCCGGGCCACGGACCTGTCGGTCGGCACCTACTCGAGCCCGCACCTCTCCTCGGTCACCGAGCGGCTCGTCTGGGACGGCGCACCGATCAGCGACGACGACTTCGGCGCGCTCATCGGCGACCTCGCCGCGCTCGAGCCGATGCTCGCCGAGCGCCCCTCGTACTTCGAGCTCGTGACCGCCGCAGCGTTCCGCTGGTTCGCGGACATCCCGGTCGACGTGGCGGTCGTGGAGGTCGGTCTCCTGGGTCGCTACGACGCGACGAACGTCTGCGACGGGCAGGTGGCTGTGCTGACCAACGTTGGCCGCGACCACACCGACGGCGTCGGCGACTGGCGGCGCCGCATCGCCGAGGAGAAGGTGGGGATCGTCAAGCCCGGTTCGACCTTCGTGCTCGGCGAGACCGACCCGGATCTCGCCGATGTGTTCGGTGCGACCCCCGCGGCCGAGGTCCTTGTGCGCGGACGGGACTTCGACGTCGTCGACGACCGGGTCGCGGTCGGGGGGCGTCTGCTCACGCTGCGCACGCCGGCGCACACGGTCGACGAGATCTTCCTGCCGCTGCACGGCGCGCACCAGGCCCACAACGCCGCGCTCTCGTTGGCGACCGCCGAGGCGTTCGTGCACCACCCGCTCGACGCCGATCACATCCGGGCGGCGTTCGCCGGGGTCCGCGTGCCAGGGCGCTTCGAGGTGGTGCGGCGCGACCCGACGGTCATCGTCGACGCTGCGCACAACGTCGACGGCGCGGCCGCCGCGGCCCAGACGCTCGCGGACGACTTCACCCTCAGCGGGTCGCTGGTGATCGTGCTCGGTCTGCTCGACGGTCGCGATCCCGTCGAGGTGCTCCGGGCGCTGGGAGCCACCGAGGCCGGGTTCGTGGTCGCGTGCACCCCGGCGTCGCCGCGTGCCATCCCGGCCGCGGCCGTCGCCGCCGCGGCAGATGACCTGGGGATCGTCGCCGAGTCGGTGCCCTCGGTGGAGGACGCCCTGCGGCGGGCGCTGGCGTTCGCCTCCGACGAGGACGTGGTGCTCGTGACCGGCTCGCTCTACGTCGTCGGGCCGGCCCGCGAGTACCTGCTCGGGGCCGACGATGGTGACATCGACGCGACCTCGGATGACGACCGCTGGGACGACGAGCTGGTCGACGACCCGGCAGGATGGAATTGATGACCGCTGGTGTGCTGACCGATCCGAGCCGACTCGGTGCGAACGACCCGTGCTGGTGCGGCAGCGGGCGCAAGTTCAAGAAGTGCCACCGCGCCTCCACCGAGCCGATTCGGCCGTTCCCGCAGTCGCCGATGCGCGCGGTGCCGGCGTCGATCGAGCGACCGCCGTACGCCGAGAGCGGTGCGCGCAGCGTTCGGGGCGAGCCCGACGTCAAGTCCGCGGACGTCATCGAGCGGATGCGACGGACCGGGCGGGCCGCAGCCGAGGTGCTCCGCCAGGTCGGCGACGCCATCGCGCCCGGCGTCACCACCGACGCCCTCGACGAGCTGTGCCACGAGGCCTGCATCGCGGCCGGCGGGTACCCGAGCCCCCTCAACTACGGCCACTTCCCCAAGTCGATCTGCACCTCGGTGAACGAGGTCATCTGCCACGGGATCCCCGACGCACGTGCCCTGCGTGACGGCGACATCATCAACCTCGACGTGACCCTGTTCCGTGAAGGGGTCCACGGTGACACCAACGCCACCTGGTGCGTCGGCGAGGTCGACCCGCTCTCGCGCAAGCTCGTGCGCGTCACCCGGGAGTGCCTCGAGCGCGCCATCGAGGTCGTGGCTCCCGGCCGGCCGTTCTCGGGCATCGGTCAGGCCATCCAGTCGCACGCAGAGGCCAACGACTTCGGCGTCGTGCGCGCGTTCATCGGCCACGGCGTGGGCGAGACGTTCCACTCCGACCTGCAGATCCTGCACTACTTCGATCCGCGCGACACCCGGGTGATCGAACCCGGCATGACCTTCACCATCGAGCCGATGATCTCGCTCGGCGACTGGCGCCACCGCATGTGGGACGACGACTGGACGGCCGTGACCGTCGACGGTCGCCGCACCGCGCAGTTCGAGCACTCCCTGGTGGTCACCGACGACGGCGTCGACATCCTCACGCTCTGCGACGACGGCGTCTGGTCCGGCGAGCCGGGTCCGTCGACCGACCTCGACGCCTGAACGGCGAACACCGACCCTTGGCGGGATTCGACCGCGGGCCGGGCGGCCGTTTACCTTCTCGCGGCGTGAACCGGACCTTCGTCATGTGCAAGCCGGACGCCGTGGAACGCGGCTTGTCCGGTGAGATCATCGCCCGCATCGAGCGCAAGGGCCTGCGCCTCGTCGCCGCCGAGCTGCGCTCGGTCGACCGCGACCTGGCCGCCCGCCACTACGCGGAGCTCTCCGACAAGCCGTTCTTCGGCGAGCTCATCGAGTTCGTGACGCGCTCGCCGGTGCTGGCCATGGTGGTCGAAGGGCCGGCCGACAACACGTGGCACCTGGTGCGCACGATCATGGGCAAGACGTCGGTGGACGACGCCCAGCCAGGCTCGATCCGGGGCGACTTCGCCACCACCACCACCGAGAACCTGGTGCACGGCTCCGACGGGCCCGAGTCGGCGGCCGCGGAGATCGCGCTCTGGTTCCCCGGTCTCGCCTGACCCGCCGCCCCGGCTGTCGTGCGGGCGGGGTGTGACACCTGCGTCGAGAGAATCCGGGACGCCTATTGTTGCGATCCCGTGACGAAGGGTAGGATGGCCAGGTTCGACCTGTGGACCGGGGAGCCAGCCTGGCGCCGCGAGCCGCCCCCCGTACGTCGCCGCACGACCCCGCAACCTCCTCCGGAGGCCCCTCCCGCATGACCGATTCCCCCTTCTCCTCGATCATGGGCCGCGACATGGCGGTCGATCTCGGCACCGCGAACACGCTGGTGTACGTGCGCGGCCGGGGCATCGTCCTCAACGAGCCGTCGGTGGTGGCGGTCAGCGCCAAGGACGACCGACTCCTCGCGGTCGGCATCGAGGCGAAGCGCATGATCGGTCGCACGCCGGCGTACATCGAGGCGGTCCGACCTCTCAAGGATGGCGTCATCGCGGACTTCGAGATGTGCGAGAAGATGCTGCGCTACTTCATCCACAAGGTGCACCAGCGACGGTGGTCGAAGCCGCGCATGGTGATCTGCGTGCCCTCGGGCATCACCGGTGTCGAGCAGCGCGCCGTGCAGGAAGCCGCCGAGTTCGCAGGTGCGCGCAAGCCCGCCCACATCATCGAGGAGCCGATGGCCGCCGCGATCGGCGCCGGCCTCCCGGTGCACGAGCCGACCGGCAACATGATCGTCGACATCGGCGGTGGCACGACCGAGGTCGCGGTGATCTCGCTCGGTGGCATCGTGTCGAGCCAGTCGGTCCGGGTCGGCGGCGACGAGCTCGACGACTCGATCGTGCAGTACATCAAGAAGGAGTACAGCCTGGCCCTGGGCGAGCGCACCTCTGAAGAGGTCAAGATCGCCCTCGGTTCGGCCTGGCCGCTCCAGGAGGAGCTGCACGCCGAGATCCGTGGCCGCGACCTGGTGACCGGCCTGCCCAAGACCATCCTCACCAGCACCGACGAGATCCGTGAGGCGATCGAGGAGCCCGTCTCGGCCATCGTCGACGCGGTCAAGACCACGCTCGACAAGACGCCGCCCGAGCTCGCCGCCGACATCATGGAGAAGGGCATCATGCTGGCCGGTGGTGGCGCGCTGCTCCACGGCCTCGATGCACGCCTGAGCCACGAGACGGGCATGCCCATCCTCACCGCGCGCAACCCGCTGCACTGCGTCGCGATCGGTTCGGGCCAGTGGCTCGAGGAGATCGGCGTCAAGGGTGGCGGGATGTTCGGCTCGCACCGCGACGGCTGACCCGTCGCGACTTCGTGGCTGGCCCGAGGCGCTCACGTCGCCGTCGATTCACCCTGATCCTGCTCGTCCTCGCTTCGTTGACGATCCTCACCCTCGACTTCCGCGACACCGGGCCGGTCCGGTCCGCCGGCGACGTGGTGGCGTCGGTGTTCAATCCGGTGCGCAGCGGGGCCGTCTGGGTCTTCCACCCGTTCGGCAACCTGTGGAACTCGGCCTTCAACTACTCCAAGGTCAACAAGGACAACAAGGCGCTCCAGCGGAAGGTCGCCAAGCTCGAGGCCGAGAAGCACCACGAAAACATCGACCAGCGCCTCTACCGCCAGCTCCTCAAACAGGCGCACATCCCCTACCTCAAGGATCTGCCCACGGTCGCGGCGCAGGTCACCTCCGGACCGGTGTCGAACTTCCAGGACACGATCGAGATCGATCGCGGCTCGGGCGACGGTGTGAAGGTCGGCATGGCCGTGGTGACCGACCAGGGCCTCGTCGGCCGCATCGCCGAGGTGCACGGCGGTCGGGCGACGGTGCAGCCGATCACCGACCCCAACCTGCTGTTCTACGTGAAGGTCTATGACAAGGCCGACAAGACCGACCCGGGCGCGCTCGGCAAGGCCCACGGCACCGGACCCGGTCGCGACATCCAGATCGACGACGGCATCCCGGCGACCGTGCGGGTGAGCAAGGCCGATCCGGTGTTCACGAGCGGCGAGAAGACGAGCACGTACCCTCCCGGCATTCCCGTCGGTACCGTACGAACCGTGGCACCCACGACCGACCGCACCCAGCTCGCCGTCTCGGTGAGGCCCTACGTCGCCTTCGACCGTCTCTCGATCGTGCGCGTGGTTCTGTGGGAGCCGACGCCTTGAGCTCGATGCGTCTGGCCCGGATCACGCTGGTGTGCTTCGGCGCGCTCGTGGCGCAGGTGTGCATCACCGCGCAGCTCCCCATCCACGGAGCGATCGTCGACGTGGTGCTCGCCGCGACCATCGCCGCCGGGCTGGCCGCGGGGCCCGAGGCCGGTGCCGGTGTGGGCTTCGGCTGCGGCCTGGTGATCGACCTGCTCGGTGCCGGCCCGGTCGGGTTGACGTCGCTCGTCTACACCGTGGTCGGCTACGCGGTGGGCGTGTCCCAGTCCGGGGTGCTCCGCTCGAGTCGAGTCATCCCGCTGGTGACCGCGGTGGTCGCCGCGGCGGCCGCGGTGTTCGGCTACGCGCTCGCCGGTGAGGTGATCGGTCAGAACCTCTTCGCGGTGGCGAACGTCGTGACGGTCGCGCTGGTGTCGATGGCGGGCGTCGCGGTGCTGTGCCTCCCGCTGCGGGCACTGATGGGGTGGGCCTTCGAGGACGACCGCCGGTCGCCGGTGCGAGGTCTTGCACGGTGGTAGGCGGCGAGAACCCCAAGGTGCGCTTCGGCACGCTGGCGCTGGTGTGCCTCGGATTGTTCGCGGCGCTCTTCTCCCGCCTCTGGTATCTGCAGGTCATGAACGCGCCCGCCTACCGGCAGATCGCCACCCTGACCTCGACGCGCACGCTCGTGATCCCCGCGCCGCGTGGCCGGATCCTGGATCGCAACGGCAAGGTGCTGGTCGACAACACCCCGACCAAGGTGGTCGCCGTCGATCGCCAGAAGTTGGCCGACGTGACCGACGCCGACGCCGTGCTGAGCCGCCTGGCCACCCTGCTCAACCGCTACGAGAAGCCCGCCAAGCCGTTCACGCTGGCTTCGATCAAGCGGACGCTCGACGTGAACCGGGTCGGCCCCTACGACCCGGTTCCGCTCGCGCAGCACGTGTCGGACACGCTGCTCGTCGATCTCACCGAGCACGCGGCCGACTACCCGGCGGTCGTGGCCGAGACCAAGCTGCTCCGTCAGTACCACTACGGCCCGCTGGCGGCGCAGGTGCTCGGCGGCGTCGGCCCGATCACCGACGCGGCATGGAAGAAGCACGAGCACGATGCCGAGCCCTACCAGAAGGACTCCCAGGTCGGGGTGCGCGGGGTCGAGCAGAGCCTCGAGAAGTACCTGCGCGGCACCGACGGAAAACGCGTCGTCGAGGTCACCCCCAGCGGCAAGATCGTGCGAACCGTGAGCGTCACCAAGCCCGTGCCGGGCGACGACGTCGAGCTCACGATCGACATCAACGCACAAGGCCAGACCGAGCAGACGCTGGCCGCACAGATCGCCGCGACGCGGCAGTCCACTGGCAATCCGCCGGTGCCGGGCGCTGCGGCGATCCTGATGCAGCCCGAGAACGGTCAGGTGGTCGCCATGGCGTCGTACCCCACCTACGACCCGTCCATCTTCGTCCCCTCCATCACCGAGAAGAACTGGCAGGCGCTCCAGGCCACCTCGGCGCACTCGCCGCTCACCAATCGTGCCGACGGTGGGCTGTACTCACCCGGCTCGACGTTCAAGCTCGTGACCGCGGTGACCGGACTGCGGACGGGGATCGTCACGCCAGTGTCGCCCTACAACGACACCGGTTCCATCCCGATCCAGGGCTGCACCGGCAACGCCTGCTCGAAGTCGAACGACAGCGGCGAGGTCCTGGGCACGATCGCGCTGCCGATGGCGATCACCAAGTCGAGCAACGTGTACTTCTTCAACATCGGCCAGCAGCTCTGGCTGGGGCGCTCGAAGTACGGCGAGACCCCGATCCAGAAAGTCGCCTCCGAGTTCGGCTTCGGGAAGCTCTCGGGGCTCGACCTCCCCGACGAGAAGGCGGTGCCGCTGCCGAGCAAGCAGCGCAACATCGAGCTGCACAAGAAGTACCCCAAGCAGTACCCGAACATCGACGCCTCGGGGAACTGGTACACGGGCACCAACATGGACCTGGCGATCGGGCAGGGTGAGCTGCTCGTGACGCCGCTCCAGCTCGGCAACGCGTACGCCCAGTTCGCAAACGGTGGTGACCGCTACCGGCCGACCCTGCTGCTGCGGGTCCTCAAGCCGTTCGCCCCACTCGACAAGACCGGCGCACCGGTCGACCCCAAGGACCTCATCAGCCAGCCGAAGCCGGCCAAGATCGGCCACATCGACCTCCCTGCCGACTGGCATGCCGCCATGCTCCAAGGCTTCTCCGGCGTGACCCAGCAGGCTGGCGGAACGGCGAGCGGGGTCTTCCAGGGCTTCCCCATGGACCGGTTCCCGGTGGCGGGCAAGACCGGCACCGCCGAGACCGGCTATGACGCCAACGGCAACGCCAAGTTCTCCAACTCGGTCTTCGTGGGTTTCGGGCCGACCCCGAAGCCGGCGTACCTCGGTGTCGCCACGCTCGAGGAGGCCGGCTACGGCGCCGCGGCGGCCGCGCCGGTCGTGCGCTCGATGCTCGAGCCCCTCGCCAACGGCGGCACCTGGCCGACGGTCGAGCCGACGATTCCGTTCACGCCGCCAGCGGCAACCGCGACCACGACCTCCACGACGACCACCGTTCCCGGTGGGGCGGTCGCGGGCGGCCAGTCCGGTGGCGCGCCGGCGCAGCCGGGCGGTACGACCGCGACGTCGAGTCCTGTCGTGGCCACCGATCCATCGGCGACGACGCAGGCGGCCGTGCCACCGAACGGTGCGAACACGACCGAGACGACTACCGCCGGCTCGGTGCCGACCGGCGGTCAGTAACCGTGGCGATCGCGACCCGCGGGCCCGCCAGCGGTCGGCGTCAGCGCAAGCTGACCTCGCTGAGCCACGATCCGTCCTCCCCGTGGCAGCACCTCGACTGGGTGCTCATCGGGACCGTCGCGGTCATCGCCGCGATCGGGCTGCTCATGGTGTTCAGCACCTCGCGGGGGGCGAACCCGCCCTACTACTACGCGAAGACCGCGAAGCAGCTCCTGTACCTCGTCATCGGCGGGGTGGTGGGCGGCATCTGCGTCGCCATCGACTACCGGCACTTCCGTGATTGGGCGCCCTTCATCTACGGCGCGTCGGTCGCCCTGCTGCTTCTCGTGCTCTCGCCGCTCGGGTCGAGTCACAAGGGCGCACAGGGCTGGTTCGACCTCGGCATGTTCCAGCTCCAGCCGTCCGAGCTCGCCAAGGTCGGCGTCATCATCGGCATCTCGGGCTTGGCCGCGCAGTACCGGGGCGAGCTGACGCTGTCGCGCGTCGTGGTGCTCCTGGCGGTCTCCGGCGTGCCCATCGCACTGGTGCTCGCACAGGGCGACCTGGGCACCGCGCTGGTGTTCCTGGCGATGGTGCCCACGATCCTGTGGATCGGTGGTGCGAAGGCCCGCCACCTGGTGGTGCTGGCCGTCGCGGGGATCATCGTGGCGACCGGCATCGTGTCGTCCGGGGCGCTCAAGACGTACCAGAAGGAGCGGCTCACCGTCTTCGTCCAGCAGGACAACACCGCCGCCGTGCAGGCCGACAAGCAAGGAGCGGCCTACAACCTCGACCAGGCCAAGATCGCGATCGGGCATGGCGGGTTCTGGGGACGCGGGCTGTTCAACGGCAGCCAGACCCGCACCGGCCAGGTCCCCGAACAGGACACCGACTTCATCTTCACCGCGGTGGGGGAGCAGTTCGGGTTCGTGGGCGCGGGGTTGCTGCTGGCGTTGATGGCGGTGATGGTGGTGCGCGTCTGGCGCACCGCGCGCCTCGCTCGCGACGACTTCGGCACCTACCTGTGCGTCGGGGTGCTGGCGATGCTGCTGTTCCAGATATTCGAGAACGTCGGGATGACGATGGGGATCATGCCGATCACCGGCATCCCCCTGCCGTTCATGTCGTACGGCGGATCGTCGATGCTGGCAAACTTCGCGGCGCTTGGACTGGTCCTGAACGTCCACGCCCGACGTTTCTCCTGAGCTCCCTGCCCCACCACCGCGAAGACCTCCCCGCCCCACCACCGCGAATGCCGGGAGGAAGGTCGCACCATTGGCGACCAACCTCCCGACTTTCGGGCGGAAGGGGGCGTTCCGGAGCCGTCTGACCGGTCGGCGTGCCAGACCGGGTCGCGAGATCGTGTGGGGTGTCGAACTACACTTCCGCCATCATGAGTTCGCTTCGGCCCCTGTGCCGAACCCCTGTCGCTCCCGCCGCCGGCGATCACCGCGGCCGCTTCACGCGTGGCAGGTGCGCATCTCCCGGGCCGGTCGGCCCCTCCACCTCCTCACGTCGTGCACCAGCTGGGCGCCCGACTGCCGAGCGCCCGCCGTGGCGCCGCAGCCAGCCCCGTCTGTCCGTGCCGATCCGCTCAACGCGAGCGGAGGACGGAGAGTCCGCCGACGGGTCCTGCTCCCGCAAGGATCGAAAATGAACGAATCAACATCCCCGGACACCACTCCCGGGTCCGAGCCGACGGTCGAGCGACCGCCGGCTGACAAGTCCGCTGCTCCGACAGAGCGGCCGGCGCAGCGAAAGACCAACTCGAGCCGATCGGACGCTGACCGCGCCGAGTCGCCCGCATCGACGAACGGTGGTTCGACCGGCGGCGGTGCCAACCGGAGCCGGCGACGGCGCGGCGGCCGGGGGCGCGGACCGGAAGGCTCGGCCAAGTCCGGAGCCGCCGGCTCGTCGGCCGACGCCGTGACCTCCGGGTCGCGCGGCCTCGAGGGCGAGCGACGGGGCTCGGGAAGCGAGTCGACCCCGATCGGCGGGAACGAGCGCAATCCCGAGGAGCTGCCCAAGCCCGAGCGCGAAGGGCGTGCCTCGGCCGAGGACGCCGAAGTGGGACTCGTGCGCCGTCCCGAGGTGGGCGACGCCAAGCCCCGCATCGGCGACACGCGCCCGGCGCCGGACTCGGCAAACGAGCCCGGATCGCGGGGCGAACGCGGCGACGGCGCCGCTCCGGCCAAGAAACGCCGACGTCGCGGGGGCCGTGGTCGGTCGGGCAACAAGTCCGGTGGGGGCCAGGGAGGAAGTCGAAAGACGGGCGGCTCCACGGGTCGGGGTCGTCAACCGGAAGGCGTTCGCTCCGGGGTCGCGCAGCCTGTCACGGCGCTCACGGGCGGCGACGCCGTCGACCTCGACGATGAGGTCATCGAAGGTCGCCGGGGTCGCAACCGCAAGGGCAAGCCGGTCGGTCGCTACCTCATGGCCGTGCACGTCCGGCCCGAGGCGACCCAGATCGCGGTGCTGGAAGGGCGGGCGCTCATCGAGCACTACGTGGCGCGGCCCTCGGACGACATCGCCCAGATCCACGGCAACATCTACCTGGGTCGGGTGCAGAACGTCCTGCCGGGCATGGAGGCCGCGTTCATCGACATCGGCACACCGAAGAACGCCGTGCTCTACCGGGGCGACCTGCACTTCGACCCCGAGGACATCGAAGAGCGAGACAACGCCCGCATCGAGCAGCTCCTGCGGCCCCGGCAGAACATCCTCTGCCAGGTCACCAAGAACCCGATCATGCACAAGGGAGCCCGCCTGACCCAGGAGGTCTCGCTGCCCGGCCGGTTCGTCGTGCTGGTACCCAACTCCAAGACGTTGGGCATCTCCAAGCGCCTGCCGGATTCCGAGCGCAAGCGCCTGCGGGGCATCCTCGACAAGGCGCGCCCCGCTGGCCATGGCGTGATCGTGCGGACAGCCGCCGAGGGCATCACCGGGCCCGAGATCGAGCGCGACCTCCAGCGACTGGTGGACCAGTGGAACAAGATCGACGAGCTGGCCCGCAAGGCCTCGGCCCCCGCGCTGCTCTACCGCGAGCCGGACATGGCGCTGCGCGTGATCCGCGAGGAGTTCAGCCGCGACTACCGCTGCATCGCGATCGACGACCCGGCGATCCACGAGGACGTGCGCGACTACGTGGCCAGCGTGTCGCCGGCACTGACCGAGCGCATCGAGCGGTATGACACCGCATCCGAGCCGCTCCCGATCTTCGAGAAGTACCACGTGTTCGAGCAGCTCCACCGCGCGCTCGACCGCAAGGTGTGGCTGCCTTCGGGTGGCTCGCTGATCATCGAGCACACCGAGGCGCTCACGGTGATCGACGTCAACACGGGAAAGAACGTGGGGACCTCCAACCTCGAGGACACCGTCTTCAGCAACAACCTCGAGGCCGCCGAGGAGATCGCCCGGCAGCTCCGGCTGCGGGACGTGGGCGGGATCATCGTCATCGACTTCATCGACATGGAGGTCAAGGCCAACCGGGCGCAGGTGGTGAAGGTCTTCCGTGAGGCGTTGGCCCGTGACAAGACCCGCACCCAGGTGTTCGACATCTCCGAGCTCGGCCTCGTGCAGATGACGCGCAAGCGCATCGGCGAAGGCCTGCTCGAGTCGTTCACGAGCCGTTGCGAGCCGTGCGAGGGGCGCGGCGTGGTCTTCGACCAGGGGCTCCTGGAGTAGGCCGGCGACCTGGCGTGCACGGCCGCTTGGACCGGCTGCGGCTTCGACAACTAGGATCGTGCGTCGCACCGGTACCGGGTGCGTGGCCACTCTCTTCGAAGGCAAGCCCCATGTACGCAGTCATCGCCACTGGCGGAAAGCAGTACCGCGTCGCCGAAGGCGACACGCTCCAGGTCGAGCGTCTCGGAGCCGACGACGGTGAGGTCTCGTTGCGCCCCGTCCTGCTGGTCGACGGTGACGTGGTCGTGTCGACCCCGGACGACCTGGCCAAGGCTGCGGTCACCGCAAAGGTCGTGGGTGAGTCGAAGGGCCCCAAGATCACCGGCTTCACCTACAAGAACAAGACGAACCAGCGCACCCGCTGGGGTCACCGCCAGAAGTACGACACCATCGAGATCACCGGAATTTCGAAGGGCTGAGGAGCATCCATGTCGAAGACCAAGGGCGGCGGTTCAACCCGCAACGGCCGCGATTCCCAGAGCAAGCGACTCGGCGTGAAGGTGTTCGATGGCGGTGCCGTCAACGCCGGCACGATCATTCGTGCGCCAGCGCGGCACCCGGATCCACCCCGGCGAGAACGTCGGTCGTGGCGGCGACGACACGCTGTTCGCGCTCGAGGCCGGCAAGGTCAAGTTCGGCGCCCGCAAGGGTCGCAAGCTGGTCGACGTCCTGCCCGACTGAGCCCCGGTGGGTCAGGCGGTCGGCTTGGCTCAGACACCCAAAGGCAGCGCTTCGGCGCGCCAGCCGAGGCGTTCGGCGGCGAGGCGCGCCAGGTAGCGGTCGGTCATGCCGCTGACGTACTGCACCGCCGCGGCGACCGGGTCGTCGGTGCCGACGATGACGTCGGTTCCGTGGCGGTTGTCCGGCACGCTGAGGTGATGCTGGCCGATGGCACCCGGGTGCTCGATGAAGTGCTCGGTCAGCGCGGTGATGACGCGGGCGGCCCGTTGGGCCTGTTCGACTGACTCGGGCCGCAGGTAGATGCGCTCGTAGTTGAACGCGCGGAACGCCGCGAGCGCCTCGGCCTCGGTCGTCCGGAGCGCCACCGTGCCGGTGTCGATGATCGTCTCGATCATGGCCGTGATGAGCGCGTGGAGCTGGGCGCGCCGGCTCGGAGCCGAGGACTTCGGTGACCGCGGACGGAAGTTCGTCAGGGCGGACGATGCCGGCGTCGACGGCGTCTTCGAAGTCGTGGCACACGTACGCGATGCGGTCGGCCCAGGCGACGACCTCGCCCTCGGGGGTGCGAGGAGCCGGCCGGTTCCAGGAGTGGTTGCGGATGGCATCGAGCGTCTCTTCGCAGAGGTTGAGTGGTGCGAGGACGACGTCGGCGCCGTAGACCGCGTGGTGGTAGCCCCGTCGAGGAACGGCGGAGCGCGCCCTCGGACGCGTGGCCTGCCGGACCGTGTCCGCAGTCGTGGCCGGTGGCGGCCGCGGCCGTGAGCGAGACGTTGAGCCCGACGGGACGCGGAGATGCTGACCGCAACCTGACAGCACCTCGATGGCGTGGGTGAGCCGGGTCCGTAGGTGGTCGTCCTCGGGGGCGATGAAGACCTGGCACTTGCCGGCGAGGCGCCTGAACGGCCGGCTGTGGTGGATGCGATCGAGGTCGCGCTCGAAGCACGTGCGGTAAGGGGTCGGGAGACTCCGGAACCGAACGGTTTCCTGCCCCCTCGGCCCTGGTCGCGCCCGTCGCCAAGGTGCGCTCCTCGGCCGCTTCACGGGCCGCCCGGCCGCCCGAATCGCTACGCGCGCCGACCGCGATCGCCCGGTGGGCGACCGCAGGGGCGGTGGATGCGAGGGTCGGGGAGTGGAGTTGGGCCATGGGACCGAGGCTACCCAGGGGGTGCGACACGAGTGCGCCCGCGGCGCAGTGATCTGGTCGAGCAGGTATGCTTTGCTGCCGGTCGACCCAAATCCAGTGCGGAGCGACCCGTGAGTGCGACATCAGGCACAGTGTTGTCGTACGCTGAAAGTGCATTGCGATCACTCGAGCCGAGTTGTCGGTTCAGAAATGGGGGCAGGTGGCCGATACACGCAGGGTGAGGCAGCTTCGGACAGACCGCTGGTCATTCGTCACCCGCGCGCGCACCTCGTTGAATCGCCGCCGCCGGGACGACCGTGGGTCCACCCTGGTCGAGGCGGCGTTCGTCATGCCCGTGTTCATCCTGATGATCTTCGGGGTGATCGAGTTCTCAGGTGTGGTCATGACCAAGACTGGTGCCAACTCGGCCGTCAAGAGCGGTGCCCGCATGGCCATCGTGTCAGGCAACGACGCGATGGCCGACCGCAACATCCTCCTGCGGATGGCCAAGGACGGCTCCGGCATCAGCCAGGACCACATCGACTGGATCAAGGTCTGGAGGGCAAGCAGCCCGGACGCCTCCACACCGGGCACCTGCAATGCTTCCACCCACTGCAACTTCTACAACGACCCGCAGGATTCGACCCAGGGCGCCTTCCACCTGGCCAAACTCCCCCCGACCGCTACCGGCAACCCGGTCACCGCGGGCAACTCCGAGTACTACTTCGGCTGCACCGGCCCCAGTGACCCCAACGCCAGCGTGAAGCGCGACTGCGGCTGGCCCCCGCAGGACCGCCGCATCCTGGAGCAATCGCCGACCAACAACGCGTATTGCCAGAACAATCCCAGCGCCCAGAAGTGCCAACCAACCGACCTTGTCGGGATCACGATGAAGGTCACGCACAACTACTACACCGGGTTCTTCGGCTCGTCGGTGTCGGTGACGGACAAGACCATCTCGGCGATCGAGCCCCAGGGATACGACAAGTGACCCCGTCCGCGATCCGTCGCCTGGTTGGAAGTCGCTCGCGTGCGAGACGTCGAGCCCGCAGTCCGGCGCGGCGCTCATCGAGTTCGCGCTCGCACTGCCGTTCCTGATGCTCATCGCCATGGGCATCGTCGAGATGGGCATCGGGTGGATGACGACCAACGACGTCAACGCCGTGGCCCACGACGCGGCCCGCACCGGGACAAGTGCGCCGGCGTACCTGACCGCAGACCGCTCCATCCTCCGCTCGATCGGATTCGGGCTGTCGACGAAAGAGCTCGCCGGGCTCAAGAAGGTCGTCATCTACAAGGCTTCCTCCACGACCGCCGCCGTGCCGACAGGGTGTCTGTCAACCGACCCATCGATTGGCTCGCCCGGCGGTGCGAAGGGCAACAGCTCGTGCAACATCTATGGACCAGGCGGCGGTCAACTACGCAGTGGCGCATCCCACCGACACGACCTACTTCGGCGGATCTGCGACTTCGGGTTGCGGAACCAGCAGGATCAACTACCACTGGTGCCCCGCGACGCGCAACCACAGTCAGGCCACCAACTCCTTGACTACCTCGGCGTCTACATCGAGATCGAGCACACCAGCCTGACTCACTTCGGGTTCGGCAACATGACGATCCATCGCCAAGCAGTCTTTCGGCTCGAGCCCAAGTACGGAGGCCAGTAGATGTCAGTCCGAGAACCTCATTCACGCTCAGGCGCCAACGAGGGTCGGAGGCGCGACGGTGGCTTCATCCTGACGACACTCGGGCTGTTGATCATCCCCATCGTCGCGTTCACCGCGCTCGCGGTCGACGTGTCGTCCTGGTACAGCCGGGCGACCGAGCTCCAGCGCACCGCCGACGCTGCCGCACTCGCCGGCGTGGTCTGGATGCCAAACCTCTCACAGGCGCAGAACGAGGGCACAAAGGTCCTGGTCGGCAACAACGTGGTCAACGGGTCGGGTGGGCTCACCGTCACGATGACGCCGGGATCGATGGCGAACTCCTTCAAGGTGTGCGTCACCGACGGCTCGGCGCCGCAGTACTTCTCGAGCGTGTTCACCGGGCCGGAGTCGCTGACCCGGTGCGGCACCGCCAAGTACAACCTGCCGCCCGAGCTTGGGCAGTCCGCTCAACTACTTCGGTGGCAACAGCACGGCGCATGGCTCTAGCTCAGAACCTACAACACGCCCGACGGGCCAGAACTCCACTGGAGCACCTCGCCGGTATCCGACTTCCACGGTTCGAGACACGGGCGGCTGGTTCCAAACAACGGAAGCCGCAACGGGCTACGTCGGTACTACCATTCGGGCAGCACGTGGCAGGTTCACTTACGACAGCCGCCACACGACATTCCGGATTGCTGGGTTCGACACAACGCCAATCCGATCCCTTCCGACAAGAGCCCTGGCTTCTGGGCAGCTATTGAGGGGCCGGCCACCTACGCCTAGAACGGTGACGCCACTCGCCCCTCTGCTTCGGCAATCACAATTGTGGCTACTCGAGTCGGTCCAACACGCAATATCGGCAAGACTTGGCTCGGTTCTCGGACGGGTCGTCTGCCGGCTACTGGTACACGGTCGACGTGGCGCAATCGAACAGCTTGCGCTTCCAAGTGTTCGACGGGAGCTACGACTCGTCCAACGGTCAGACGAACGGGCCCGGAGACAACGGCCTCGACGGAGACAACCACACCTTCCACACGACGTTCACGGTCTACGACACTGACGCCACGAAATCGGACATCAGCGACAACACCACCATCCTCTGTCAAGCCGATCTCACCAACCAATCCGCATACAAGTACACCTGGAAAGACATCTGTGGCGCTTCTGGGATCAGTGCCGTCTCCGGTGGTCGGTACCTGATCAATGTGCGCACCACAGATCCGAACTGGCAGGGTGATGGGTCCAACAACTATGCGCTTCGCGTCGTCGCCGGCTCGCAGGCCGCCAGCTGTACGCAGAGCAATCAACCAGCGAACAGCGCTTGCTATGGTGCCGCCGGTGTCGTCCAGCCGAGGCTCTCGGCATTCAACGACATGTCCATGTACAACAACATCAACGGTTCGAATGCCGAGTTCTACCTGGCGAACGTCACACCGCAGTATGCGGGCAAGACGTTGGCGATCGATCTGTGGGACCCAGGCGACTCGAACGGTGATGTCACGATCAACATCATGGGCCCCGGCTCATCGACGAGCGGCAGTCTCTGGTCGTCATGCCAGTACAGTCGAAACAAGATCGATGGATCCCTAGAGGCCACTGGCCCCCTCTCGCCATGCAAGCTGCAAACAACATTTGGTGGTAGTACGAGTGCCTACAACGGACGTTGGCTGCACTTCACCATCCCACTGCCTGCCGACTATGGGGCGACCGGAAGCAGCACCGCCTGTGACCCGAATGTGGCAAACCCGGTGACGACCGGTGGTAGCTGCTGGTGGCAGATCCTCTATGAAGCCGGTGGCCAAACGCACGACAACACGACCTGGTCCGCGCACATCGAGGGTGACCCCGTGCGTCTGACCCGATAGCTCAGATCTGGAATTGGGCGGCGCGCAATTTCTGTGGGCCGTGAATGCCAGTCTGACGGTCAGGGGAGATCGACCCGAGAAGCGCTTTGGGGCTCCTTCGTGGGTATTCGTTGCAGGTAGCGTGACCGCCCATGTCCGGGTTCGTCGACGAAGCGCAGCTCCACGCGCGCGCGGGTGACGGCGGCACCGGTTGCGTCTCGTTCCGGCGCGAGGCGCACGTCCCCATGGGGGGACCGGACGGTGGCGACGGGGGGCGCGGCGGCGACGTGTGGCTGGTCGCCGATCCCAACGTCTCCTCGCTGCTGTCCTTCCGCGACCACCCCCACCGCCGAGGCGCCAACGGCGTCAGCGGCAAGGGCAAGAAGCAGCACGGACGACGAGGCACCGCGACGATCGCGGCGGTGCCGGTGGGCACCGTGGTCAAGGACCGGGATGGCGCAACGGTGGCCGACCTGTCGGTCATCGGCGAGCGGTGGCGCGCCGCCCGCGGCGGCGACGGCGGCCGCGGCAACGCACGGTTCCTGAACAACAAGAGGCGCGCCCCCGACTTCGCCGAGCGCGGCGAGGTGGGCGAGGAGATCTGGTACGACCTCGAGCTCAAGCTCATGGCCGACGTTGCGTTGGTGGGCTTCCCCAACGTCGGCAAGTCGACGCTCATCTCGCGCCTCTCCGCAGCCAAGCCCCGTATCGCCGACTACCCCTTCACGACCCTCGAGCCCAACCTCGGCGTGGTGCGCCTCGACGAGCGCGACTTCGTCGTGGCCGACATCCCGGGACTCATCGAGGGCGCCAGCGACGGGCGTGGGCTGGGCCACCAGTTCCTCCGCCACATCGAGCGTGCAAGCGTGCTCGCGCTCCTCGTCGACCTCGCGGCAACAGCGGAGCTGGGGCCGACCGAGCAGGAGCGGGTCCTGCTCGCTGAGCTGGAGCACTACCGGCCCGAGCTGCTCACCCGTCCGCGGATCGTGATCGGTGCCCGTGCCGACCTGGCCGAGGGCGGCATCGACGCGGCGCGCGCATCGGCGCCCTGGCGCGCCCCCGACACCGAGCACGGGGACGGCACGCAGGTGATCGATCACGTCGTGATCTCCGCGGTCACCGGCGACGGCCTGGCGTCGCTCGTCGGCCGCCTGGCCGACCTGGTCGACGAGGCGCGCACCGCGGACCTGGTGATCGACGAGCAGAGCTTCGTGGTGCACCACCCCGCACCCGACAACGTGTCGGTCGAGCGCGTCGACGATCACACCTGGCGCGTGGTGGGCAGGCCCGCCGAACGGGCGGTGTCGCTCTCGGACGTGCAGGGCCCCGAGGCGCTCGCCTACATCCAGCACCGCCTCACCTCACTCGGCGTCGACCGGGCGCTGGTGCGCGCCGGAGCCGCGGATGGCGACACCGTGTGCATCGCCGACTACGAGTTCGACTACCAGGCGGACCGGTGACCACGGCCGGCGCCACGCCCGCTCGCCACCTCGTGGTTGCCAAGATCGGATCGTCGTCGGTGACCGCCGAGGACGGCCTGGTCGACGAGTCGGCGATCACCGCGTTCTCCGCGGGCCTGGCCGAGCTGCGTGCGCTCGGGCACCCGGTCGTCGCGGTCACCTCCGGAGCGATCGCGGCGGGCCTCATGGCGCTGGGCATGGGTGGCGACCAGCGGCCCACCGACGCGGTGACGCTCCAGGCGGTGTCCTCGATCGGTCAGACCCGCCTCATGGCGGTGTACGAGCGCGAGCTCTCGCGCCACGGGATCGTGTCCGGCCAGGTGCTGCTCACCCCGCTCGACTTCATCGTGCGCGATCAGTACCTGCACGCACGATCGACCCTCGAGCGGCTGCTCGAGCTGGGCGTGGTGCCCATCGTGAACGAGAACGACGCCACCGCGGACGACGAGATCCGCTTCGGCGACAACGACCGGCTCGCGGCGCTCGTGGCCCACCTGATCGGCGCGGAGACCCTGGTGCTGCTGACCGACATCGCGGGGATCTTCACCGCGGACCGCGCCTCGACCCGTCGGCCACGCTCATCGAGGACGTCAGCGCCACCGACGGCGAGCACGTCGCCGCGGTCGGCGGTCCCGGCAGCGACCGGGGGAGTGGCGGCATGGCTTCCAAGCTCGCGGCGGGGCGCATCGCCGCGTGGTCGGGGGTGCGGGCGGTGATCGCCCACGCCGGCCGGCCGGACGTGCTCGTCGACGCCGTGGCGGGCAAACCCGGGGTGGGCACCGTCATCGCGCCGCCGTCCGGCGCGGCTGTCGGCCCGCAAGCTGTGGATCGCGTTCGCTCGGCCGTCGGATGGCTCGGTGACCGTCGACGCCGGCGCGGTGCGCGCCCTGGTCGAGGGACGCCGCTCGCTGTTGCCGGCGGGGGTCACCGGGGTGACTGGGTCGTTCGTCGCCGGTGCGGCCGTCGAGGTGCTGGGCCCCGAGGGGTCGTTGGTCGCCAAGGGCCTGGCCCGGGTGGACGCGGCCACGATCCGCGCCGCCGCCGGCCGCCAGACCTCCGACCTGGACGGCGATGCGGCCGGCGAGGCGATCCACCGCGACGACCTCGTCGTCCTCGCCTGACCCCACCCGATCGCGCCCAACTCGCCCTCCTCCTCCCATCTCAAATTTCGGGGCGAGAAGTCGACCGAGTGCATTTCATCGCGCTGCATTGAGCAAGCGCGGCTGCACGGAGCGCGTTCCGGCGGGTGGGCGGCCCGAATGTGCACGATCGGACTGGTAGGAACATGGGCATGGACGCCGAAGCGAAGCTGCGACGGGCGCTGCTCGTCCTCGTGGCGGTTGCGATCCTTGCAGCGCTGGTCGCAGCGATGGCCGGCCTCCTGCTCACGGCGGGCTATCGACCTCGGTCCAGCGGAGCCGGTGTCGACGCGATCGCTACGAACGGGCAGCGGAGCGCAATTTGGGAGGCCGGGAGCAAGGGAGTCGCCGTCGTGCTTCTGCTCTTCGGAGTCGGTGTCCTGCTCGTGGGAGCACGCTTGCGGCCGCACTCGAAGGGGGTCCGCGCCGTCATCCTGGTGGGTTCGATCTTCGCGGTGGGCGCCGCGGCCGTGGCCTGGTTCACGCAGCGGAGCGCCACTTGGGAAGTTTGGCACCAGGGGGCCACCGTGGTGTTTCTGCTCTTCGGGGTCGGTGTCCTGGTCCTGGGTGCACGAGCGCGGCCGCACTCGAAGGAAGCTCCGTGCCGTCATCCTGGTGGGTTCGATCTTCGCGGTGGGTGCCGCGGCCGTGGCCTGGCTCACCCAACGCCGACTTGATTGGGCCGATCTCCTGCTCTTTGGGATGACCCCTAGTTCGACCGTTGCGGGCTATTGGTATGCGGCCTTCGACCCAAGGGTCGTCGGTATCGGCGTGCATGGCGTGGTGGTGTCGCAGTCCCGGTACCGGCCGGTTCTGGTTGCCTACCTGGCCGCGCCGGTTGTCGGTGCCGTCGCGCTCGGGGTAGTCGGTGTCGCGGTGTGGCGTGCTTCGAAAGTCGACAACGACGTGGTCATGGTCGCCGATCGCTGAATCCCGCCTCCCCGGTGGCCGGTGCTTGCTCGAATGCAGCGCGATGAGATGCACTCGGTCAACTTCTCGCCCCGACATTGGCGCGTGCGCGTGGGGGCGCGTGCATTGGGGCGCGTGTGCGTGGGCAGGGCGGAGTGGCGGAAGTGGCGGTTGTGGGGTCAGCGGGTGAAGCGGCCGCGGAGCCGCGAGACGACCTGGTCGACCTCGCGGACGCGGGTCACCACGACCATCGCGCCGTACACCGCCACGCCGACCACAACGCCCACGACCAGCGTGGGCAGCGAGGCGAACCCGGCCGGCGTGCCCAGCACGGCCACGACCCCGACGAGCGCGCCGCCCATCAGCGCCGCGGCCAGCACCACACGTCGCCACCGTGTGCCAGATCGCCGCGCCGTCGAAGTGCAGGATCCGTCGCCGCACCGCGAGCAGCGCGGCGACCGCCGCGAGCGAGTACGCGATCGAGAACGCCGCGACGAGCCCCTGGATGCCCCAGCGGTCCACCAGGAGGAACGCGAACGCCACGTTCAACCCGTTCTCGAACACGTTGACGAGGAACGGGGTGCGGGTGTCCTTGAGCGCGTAGAAGCAGCGCAGCGAGAACAGGTACAGCGAGTAGCCCACCAGGCCCACCGCGAAGATCGCCAGGACCGAGCCGGTCGTCGCGGCATTGGCTCGGTAGCCGCCGTGGCCGAGCAGGACGTTGACGATCGGGTGGGCCAGGATCGCCACGCCGACCGCCGAGGGGATCAGGACCACGAGCAGCAGGCGCAGACCGGTCGAGAAGTGGCGGCGGAACCCCGCGGCGTCGGCCACCGACGCGGCGCGGGCCATCTCGGGCTCGACGGTCGTCATGAGCGACACCGCGAAGAGGCCGTATGGGCAGCTGGAAGAACAGGTACCCGTAGGTGTACTCGGGGACCATTCCGCTGTCGCCCAACGAGGCCGCCAGCGCCAGCACGACGACGAGCGCGACCTGGTTGACCAGCGCATAGGCCAACGTCCATCCCGACGAGGGAGAAGACGTGGCGGACCGACGGGTGGCGCCAGTTCGATCGACGGCCGCAGATGGACACGCCGGCGCGCCGCAGTGCGGGCCACAGTGACGCCGCCATCACGACGATGCCCGCCGTGGTGCCCGCGCCGAGCAGGGTCAGCAAGCACGGGGTCGTTCAGCACCTCGCTGCGCGGTCGGGCGCCACGCCGCCGACACGCCAGAACACGGCGAGCATGCACAGCACGACGACGTTGTTGAGCACCGGAGCAAAGGCCGGGGCGAGGAACGACCGGCGGGCGTTGAGCATCGCCGAGGCGAGCGCGGTCAGGCCGTAGAAGAAGATCTGCGGCAGGAACCAGCGCAGCAGCGGAACGCCGACGGCGATGATCTGCTCGCGCTTCGCTCCCGGAGGGGTGTTCCAGGTGTAGATCCGGAAGATCCACGGTGCGAGCGCCATCGCCGCGACGGTGAGGGCAAGCAGGGCGCTCACCAGGACAGTGAGGACCGCCCGGTCGCCCTCGCGGTTGTCGTGGACGTGGTGGTCGACGAACACCGGCACCAAGGTTGCGGTGAAGACTCCGCCCAGGAGCAGGTCGTAGATCATGTTCGGCGTGGTGTTGGCCAAGGTTGTAGCCATTTGCGAGGTAGTGGCCACCCAGCACCGCGGCGAGCGCGATGGTGCGCACCAGGCCGGTGATGCGGCTCAGCAGCGTGCCCGCGCCGACCACCGAGCTGGAGCGCACGAGCTGGCCGGTGCTCACCGAGCGCCGGCGGTCGTCCCGGTCGGCCGCGCTCGCGCGGTCGTCGCGCCCGGAGACCGCCGGTTGGCTGCCCGTCGCCGGGAAGGGCGGCTCACCTTCCGGGTGGCCGCCGTCGCTCGGTGACGAGGCTGGGTCGAACGGCGTCATCGGCTCGTCGAGATCCGCCGGCTCTCGCGGTGGCGCGGCAGAGTCCTCAGGCCGCGCCATGACCTCCCAATCTACCGGTGCGCCCCGGGCGACACGGGTGACCGGGGCGCCTGGAGTGCCAAGGGCATCCCGGGTCGGGGGCTCGTCAGGCAGGGTCCTCGGGCGGACGGGGCTCCCGCCACATCAGCCAGAGGCGGGGGCCCTTGCCCTTGGCCAGGTCCAGTGTGGAGGTCACCGCGAAGCCGTGCCGTTCGTAGAAGGGCACGTTCTGCTCCTTGGAGGACTCCAGGTAGGCGGGCGTGCCGTCGCGGTCGCAGATCTCCAGCACCGGCGCGATCGCCGCGGAGCCGTAGCCCTTGCCCTGGTGGTCGGGGTCGGTGCCGAGCAGCGCCAGGTACCAGTGGGGCTCGGCCGGGTGCACCTTGTCGGTCTCGTTGAGCGCGCTGAGCGCCAGCGGGCAAACGCACTCCGAAGAGGCGGAGCGCGCTCGGCGCCTGCTTGGCGATGTCGCGCACTCCCATCTTCCAGCGCTTGGGTGGGGCCCAGAGCGCTCCGGCACGCTCATCGACCGAGTAGGCCCCGCCGAGCTCGAGGTGGTGGCGAGCCTCCCTCGTGAAGAACGCGGCCGCGGACTGCGCGAACGTCGGGGAAGCGTCGCCCGACCAGGTACTCCCAGACCGGGTCGGTGTCGAACGCCCGGGCCATGGTGCGTCCCAGCGCGGGCGCAGCGGCGTCGTCGAGCAGGCGGGCGGTCGGGGCGGGTGGTTCGTTTCGGTCGTTCATCGCCTGAGAGTCTGCACCGTCGCTCGGTCGCTCGTCACAGCGGGTTCGGACCGACTCCGCGATTGCGCCGGGTCGGTAGCATCCCCGGCGTGCGCACCGCTTCCGAACAAGGATCCGCTCCGACGCCCACCCAACCGGCCGGTGCTGCCGGCGGCGGGGGCCCGATCGAGGCGCTGGGACGCCGGGTCAAGGCCGCGTCGCGCCGGCTCGCGCTGGCCTCCACCGCTGTCAAGGACGCCGCGCTGCTCGCCGGGCGCCGACGCGCTCGTGCGCGAGGCGACGCGATCCTGGCCGCGAACGCCGAGGACGTCGCTCGAGCCGAGTCCGAAGGGGTGTCGGCCACGGTCATCGACCGGCTGCGCCTGTCGAGCCAGCGGATCGACGCCATGGCCGCCGGCCTGCGGCAGGTCGCGGCCCTCGCCGACCCGGTGGGCGAGGTCGTCGACGGCTGGGTGCGTCCCAACGGGCTGCGCATCGAGCGGGTGCGCGTCCCGCTCGGCGTCGTCGCGATCATCTACGAGAACCGCCCAAACGTGACCTCCGACGCCGCCGGGCTGTGCCTCAAGTCCGGCAACGCGGCGTTTCTGCGGGGCTCGTCGGGCGCCATCAGCTCGAACATCGCCATCGCCCGGGTGCTGCGGGCGGCGTTCGCCGAGGCGGGGCTCCCGGAGGACTCCCTGATCCTGGTCGAGGACACCAGCCGTGCGGCCGCGGTGACCTTCATGCAGCAGCGCGACTCGGTGGACGTGCTGATCCCGCGCGGCGGACCGTCGCTCATCGCCTCGATCCTCGAGCACGCCACGGTGCCCTACGTGATCGACGGCGACGGCAACTGCCACGTCTACGTCGACGCATGCGGCCGACCTGGACATGGCGGCGCGCATCGTCGTGAACGCGAAGACCCAGCGTCCTTCGGTATGCAACGCAGCCGAGTCGCTGCTGGTCCACGCCGCGGTCGCTGACGCCTTCCTGCCTCGACTCGCCGCCCAGCTCGACGGGGTCGAGCTCGTCGCCGACGAGCGGGGCCGGGCGCTGCTGCCGGGCGCCGGAGCGGCGACCGAGGCGGACTGGGCCGAGGAGTTCCTCGACCTGAAGCTCGCGGTGGGGGTGGTCGACTCGATCGACGACGCCATCGACCACATCGCGCAGTACGGGACCGGCCACTCCGAGGCCATCGTGACCACCGACCTGCGCGCCGCGGACCGCTTCACCCGAGAGGTGGACGCCGCCGCGGTCGTCGTCAACGCCTCCACCCGATTCGTGGACGGCGAGGAGTTCGGCTTCGGCGCCGAGATCGGCATCAGCACCCAGAAGTTGCACGCCCGCGGCCCCATGGGGCTCACCCAGCTCACCACCGCCAAGTTCGTGGTGCGGGGCGACGGCCAGACCCGTGGCTGAGACGAACGGCCCGCGCAACGTCGCGGTGGTCCTGCTCGACTCACTGGTGCGCACCCACCTGGGGGCCTACGGCGGCGACGAGTTCGAAACGCCCAACCTCGACCGCTTCGCCGCCGGCCGCGCGACCCGCTTCACGCGCCACGTGACCGGCTCGCTGCCGTGCATGCCGGCGCGCCACGACATCCTCTGCGGCGCGCTCGACTTCCTCTGGAAGCCGTGGGGCTCGATCGAGGTCTGGGAAGAGCCCATCACCCGCGTGCTCGCCCGGCAGGGCATCACCTCGATGCTGGTCAGCGACCACCCGCACCTCTTCGAGACCGGCGGCGAGAACTACCACACCGACTTCGCCGGCTGGGACTACCTGCGTGGCCACGAAGGCGACCCCTGGCGCACCTACCGCGACCCCACCTGGGTGGGCAGCCCGGCGATGCCCGCCCACCGGAGCGGCTGGTGGAGCGCACGGGGTCGCGACGTCGAGCCCTTCGAACGCGGCTACGACCGCTCCCGGACCTTCTTCCGGGACGAGGCGGACTACCCCGGTCCGCGCACGATGACCGCGGCGGCGCAGTTCCTCGAGGAAGCCACACCGCACCACGACCGGTGGTTCCTGTTCGTCGACGAGTTCGACCCGCACGAGCCCTTCGACACCCCCGAGCCCTGGGCCAGCCGCTACCAGGACGAGCCATGGAACGACGAGTGGATGATCTGGCCGCCGTACGCGGACGGCGTCCGGAGCGAAGGTGCGCTCTCCGACCGCGAGCTTCGCCACATCCGCGCCAACTACGGCGCCAAGCTCTCGATGATCGACCACTGGTTCGGGCGCATCCTCGACGCCTTCGATCGGCGGGGCCTCTGGGACGACACCGCGCTGATCGTGTGCACCGACCACGGTCACTACCTGGGCGACGAGCGGGAAGGGCGCGACATCTGGGGCAAGCCCGGCGTGCCGCAGTACGAGCCACTGGGGCACACGCCCCTGCTGGTCCACTGGCCGGGCGTGGTCGGCGGTGGGTCGTGCGACGCGCTCACGACCAACGTGGACCTCTTCGCCACGATCGCCGACGCCTTCGACGCCGAAGTCCGCCAGCGCACCCACGGGCGCTCGATGATCCCGTTGCTGGACGGGACGGCGACGGCCATCCGGGAGTGGGCGATCGGCGGGTACTACGGGAGCTGGGTCCAGGTCACCGATGGTCGACGCAAGGTCATCCGCGGTTCGGAGCACGAGAACTTCCCGATCTCGATGTGGTCGAACCGGTGGTCGTCGATGCCGCTGCCGTTTCCGGGCATCGACATGCTGCAACCGCCCGACGGGCGCGCCTGGCTCGACCGGATGCCGGGCAGCGAGGTGCCGGTCATCCGCCAGCCGTACCAGCCGGGAGACCTCCTGCCGCTGTGGATCGCGATGTCCCGCTGCGTCGACCGGCACTTCCTGTTCGACCTCGACGTCGACCCGGACGAGCAGGAGAACCGCGCGGCGGTGACCGCCGAGCTCGACGACGGGCTCGAGCTCCTGCGCAGCGCGCTCGGCGAGGTCGACGCACCGGACGAGCAGTTCGCACGCCTGGGCCTCGCCTGAGCCGCGGCCGGCAAGTCAGTTGACCCACCGGTCAAGTCGGCCGGTACGCTCGGCGCATGGCAGAACCGCGCTTCGATTCCGTCTCGTCCGTCACCGATCGGCTCCGGGAGGTCAACTACCTCGCGGATGACGGCATCGCGGGGATCGTCTACCTCGCCGACCGGCTGGGCAAGCCGGTGCTGGTCGAAGGCCCGGCCGGCACCGGGAAGACCGAGCTGGCCAAGTCGGTCGCCGCCATGACCGACGCGCGGCTCATCCGGCTCCAGTGCTACGAAGGCCTCGACGAGTCCAAGGCGCTGTACGAGTGGAACTACAAGAAGCAGCTCCTGCGCATCCAGGCGGAGCGCAACGACGGCAACACCTGGGCCGACGTCGAGACCGACATCTTCTCCGACGACTTCCTGCTCACCCGGCCCCTGCTCGAGGCGATCCGCTCCACCGAGCCGGTGGTGCTGCTCATCGACGAGGTCGACCGGGTCGAGGTCGAGACCGAGGCGCTCCTGCTGGAGATCCTCTCCGACTACCAGGTCTCGATCCCCGAGCTGGGCACCATCACGGCCAACCAGATCCCGTTGGTGTTCCTCACCTCGAACAACACCCGCGAGCTCTCCGAGGCGCTGAAGCGTCGCTGCCTCTTCCTGCACATCGACTACCCGGAGATGGATCGTGAGAAGGAGATCCTGCTCACGAAGGTCCCCGGCATCACGGAGAACCTCGCGGACGAGATCTCCCGCATCGTGCGCTCCATCCGCCAGCTCGAGCTGAAGAAGGCGCCGTCGGTTTCCGAGACCCTCGACTGGGCCCGCACGCTGATGCTGCTCGGCATCGAGCAGGTCGACGCCGAGACGGCGACGAACACCGCCAACATCCTGCTCAAGTACCAGTCCGACATCGCCAAGGTCGCCAAGGAGTTCTCGGCGAACCAGACCGGCCTCAAGACCTTCGCCCCCGGGGGGCGGTGAGTCGACCATGGCCGACGACCCGGAAGCACCGGGGGGCGCGCTCGCGGTCGCCGGTGGCGGCGCACCGATCTTCGAGCTGCTGACCGGCTTCATCTCGGAGCTGCGCGACGCCAGCCTGCCGGTGAGCCTGACCGAGGCGATCGACGCGATGCGGGCGGTGCAGGAGATCCCGCTGGAGGACCGCCAGGCGTTCAAGTACGCGCTGGGGGCGACGCTGGTCAAGAACCACGCCCACTGGCGCACCTTCGAGACGGTGTTCGAGGTGTACTTCTCGATGCGCGGCGGCGCCTGGCAGGTCGGCGACGACGAGCACGCCCACGATCTCGACGAGCTCCTCGAGGAGCTCGCCGGGCAGGGCGACCAGGGAGGCGAGGGCAAGGAGGGTCAGGGCGGCGCCGGCGAGGCACTCACCCCCGAACAGCTTGCCGAGTTGCTCTACCAGGCGCTGTTGCGCGGCGACGACGCCATGATGCGGGCCATCGCCCGCCAGGCCGTCAAGCGCTTCGCGGGGATGGAGCCGGGACGTCCGGTGGGCGGCACCTACTACCTCTACCGGACGCTGCGAAACCTCGATCTGGACGCCGTGATGGAACGCCTCATGGAGCAGGCCCGCGACGCAGACACGCCGCTCACCCCGCTGGAGGAGCGCCTCGAGAAGGACGAGTACGACACCCGCATCGAGCAGCTCAAGAAGGAGATCGAGGCCGAGATCCGGCGTCGTCTCGTCGCCGATCGGGGCGTCGACGCGATGTCGCGGACGCTGCGCAAGCCGCTGCCCGAGGACGTCGACTTCATGCACGCCTCGCGTGACGAGATGGTCGGCCTGCGCAAAGCGCTCCAGCCGTTGGCTCGGCGGCTCGCGGTGCGCCTTGCCCGCAAGCGGCGTCACGGTCGCAAGGGGCCGCTCGACTTCCGGGCGACGGTGCGCCACTCGCTCAGCTACGGCGGCGTGCCGGCCGAGCCGCAGTTCCGCTACCCGCGCCCGACCAAGCCCGAGATCTTCGTGGTCGCCGACATCTCGGGATCGGTCGCCTCGTTCGCCCGTTTCACGTTGATGCTGGTGCACGCCATCGCGTCGCAGTTCTCCAAGGTGCGCTCGTTCGTCTTCATCGACGGCATCGACGAGGTGACGTCGTTCTTCGACGGCGTCGAGGACGTCACCGAGGCGGTGCACCGCGTCAACACCGAAGCCGACGTGGTCTGGGTCGACGGGCACTCCGACTACGGCCACGCCTTCGAGGTGTTCTTCGAGAAGTGGGGTTCCGAGGTTGGGCCCAAGACAACCGTGCTGCTGCTGGGCGACGCCCGGAACAACTACCACGCCTCGCAGTCGTGGGTTGTCAAGGAGCTGCAGCACCGGGCACGCCACGTGTACTGGCTGAACCCCGAGCCCAAGTCGTACTGGGACACCGGCGACTCGATCGTGAGCGACTACGGCGTGCACTGCGATGGCGTCTTCGAGTGCCGCAACCTTCGGCAGCTCGAGCACTTCGTCGAGCGGCTCGACTGATGGCCATGACCGGCATCACCACCCGCCGCCTGGGGCGCTCCGGTCTCGCCGTCTCGAGCGTGGGGCTGGGCGCCAACAACTTCGGCCTGCGGATCGACGCGGCCCAGACCCGCAGGGTCGTCGACGCCGCCCTCGACGCGGGGATCACGCTCATCGACACCTCCGACTCCTACGGCGAGTCGGAGTCGATCCTCGGTGAGGTGCTCCAAGGGCGCCGCGACGACGTGGTCCTCGCCACGAAGTTCGGCTCGCAGCTGCGGCGCGACGGTGTGCCCGCCGACTGGGGCGCCCGTGGCTCCCGTCGCTACATCCGCCAGGCGGTCGAGCGGTCGCTGCGGCGTCTGCGCACCGACTGGATCGACCTCTACCAGCTGCACTTCCCCGACCCGTCGACCCCGATCGAGGAGACGCTCGCGGCCCTCGACGAGCTGGTGCACGCGGGGAAGGTGCGCTACGTGGGCTCGTCGAACTTCGCCAGCTGGCAGGTCGCGGACGCCGATTGGACCGCCCGCACCTCCGGCACGACCCGCTTCGTGAGCGCGCAGAACCACTACAACCTGCTCGAACGCGGTGCGGAACGCCGACTCGTTCCCGCGCTGGAACGTTTCGACGTCGGCCTGTTGCCGTACTTCCCCCTCGAGAGCGGCCTGCTCACCGGGAAGTACCGGCGAAACGAGGACGCGCCCGAAGGTTCCCGGTTGGCGGCGTGGGGGATGCAAGCGCGTCTCACCGATGCCCGCTTCGATGTGCTCGAAGCCTTGGAGGCGTTCGCGCAGGAACGCGGCGTGACCATGGTGTCGGTCGCCATCGGCTGGCTCGCCGCGCAGCCCACGGTGGCCTCGGTGATCGCGGGGGCGACCAGCGCCGAGCAGGTGACGGCCAACGCGGCGGCGGTTGCCTGGGCCCCGAACGCCGACGACCTCGCCGAGCTCGACCACATCACCGGCCGCGCCGACTGATCCCGGTTGACGGTACCCGCTTCGTGGCCGGGCACCTACGAGGTGAGACGGCGGATCTCGTTCTGGGCATCGACGGGACTGCAACCAAGCGTTGCGGCCTCGTCGAGCAGGCGTTGCACAGCCGCGGTCAGACGAGTTGACCGCTCCACTGCAGGCAGCGCCGTCGATTCGTTGACGATCGTGCCGCGTCGACCCCGCGTGGTGATGAGACCGGCTTCTTCGAGCGCCCGGTAGGTACGGCCGACCGTGTTGACCGCGATGGACAGGTCGGCGGCCAGCTGCCGGACGGTCGGAAGTGGTTGACTCCCGGCGAGCGATCCCGATCGAATCGCGCGTTCGATCTGACTGCGGAGCTGCTCGAAGACCGGGACCGGCGATGAACGGTCGATCTCGACGGCGATCATCTGTGGGCCGGACTTGGAGTGACCTCTTCGCCCGTCGAGGTGACATCCCACGGTGAGAAGATGCTGAGCGACCACCAGCGCCGCAACGCCAGGATTTGGACGACCAGCAACGGGAGCGTGATCAACGGGAAGAGCTCCCAGGTTCCTTCGGAGAGGGCGACCGATCCAGCGGAAACCGTCAGTGCCAGGACCGCCCCCACGAGGTGATGGGCGCCATCGGCACGCAGCGCGTCATCCAGCTCCCGGGCCTCGCCGGTGAGTGCCACGCGAGGTCGGTTCACGATGTGACGTAGTCCCAGGATCAGGAGCCCGATCCCGAACAAACCTCCCCCGGCCGCGCCGACGGCGGTGCCGGCGTGCTCGGTGTGCCGGATCAAGGCGAACGCGCCGCCGACGATGCCGGTCCCGGCGGCGGCGATCGACAGCGTCACAGGTCGGGTCGGGACGAAGTCGCTCCAGCGTCGCGGCGCGAGGATCGCTCGACGTTCGCGTGGGTGCTGGTGGATGACGAGCTCGGCAACCATCGCGCCGAGTGCGGCGCGGCGACCCACACGAGCCCGTAGCCTTCCCCGGCGAATCGGCCCGCATCGTTGGGGGAGACCAGGTTCACGTAGGTGGGCAGGGCACTGATGCCGAGTCCGAGCACCGCCGCGCCCCAGCGGAGCCGTTTGCTGCGCTCGAGGTCCCGGATGACCTGCTCGCGCCCCGCTCTGCTGATCACCACGCCGAAGCGCGCCGACCACCGGAACAGCCTGCGATCGTGGGTCGGCCACATCCCCCAGGTGAGCAACGCCAGAAGGGCCACCGAGGTGGCAAGCGCGCCGATGGCATCTCCGCTCACAACCTATTTGTACCAAGCAGGTGCGACAAAGTCAACCGTGCCGGAAGCCGGGTGAAGACGGGGCGCTTGCCGAATGCAGCAGCTTCGGTCGCCTTGTCGGCGACCGAGCTCCCGACATTCGTGAGGTGGCGGGGCGAGGCGGGCGGGTCAGTGGTGGTGGTGTGAGCGCACGAGTCGGCGGTGGGTGGTGCCGGGGAAGGGCTCGACGACCTTGTCGGCCCGCTCGCGCGCCGCGCAGATGTTGCCGGCGGTGTTGACCAACGACACGTGCGAGAACGCCTGGGGGAAGTTGCCCAGCATGCGCTTCGCCTTCGGGTCGTACTCCTCGGCGAGCAGCCCCACGTCGTTGCACAGGGCCACCAGCCGCTCGAAGAGCGCGGTGGCGTCGTCGAGTCGCCCCATCAGCGCGTAGTTGTCGGCGAGCCAGAACGAGCACATCAGGAACACGCCCTCCGAGCCCGGCACCCCGTCGGCACCGGTCGTCAGGTACCGCCGCACGAACCCGTCTTCGAGCAGGTTGTCCTCGATCGCCGCGACCGTCGCGACGACCCGTCGGTCGTCGGGTGGCAGGAACCCGACCAAGGGGACGAGCAGCAGGCTCGCATCGAACTCGTCCGATCCGTATGACTGCACGAAGGCGCCGTCCGCGTTCACGCCGTTGCTGAGCACGTCCTCCTTGATCGCCGAGCGGAGGTGTCGCCACTCCTCGAGGTCGACGTCCGTGTCCCCTGGTTCGTCCGAGGAGGGTGCGCCTGCGGAGGACGAACGGTCGCGGGACTGGTCCCCGGCGCCGAACTGCTCGACAGAGGCGATCGCCCGGTCCACGGCGACCCAGGCCATGACCTTGGAGTGCGTGAAGTGTCGGCGGCCGCCCCGCACCTCCCAGATGCCGTCGTCGGGCTCCTCCCAGTGGTCGCGCACGTAGCGCACCAGGTTCCACTGCAGCGCCCAAGTTGTCTCCTTGAACGCCAGGCCGGCCACCTGCCCCTGGTAGAGCGCGTCGAGCACCTCGCCGTAGACGTCGAGCTGGAACTGGTCGTGCGCGGCGTTGCCGATGCGCACCGGCGACGAGTCCTCGTACCCCGTCAGCCAGTCGAGCTCCATCTCGGACAGACGCCGCTCGCCGCCGGTCCCGTACATGATCTGGAGCTGGCCGGGGTGGCCGGCTGCGGCCCGCAGCAGCCAGTCTCGCCAGGCCTCCGCCTCGGTCTCGAACCCCGCGCTCTGCAGCGCCATGAGGCTGAAGGTGGCGTCGCGGAGCCAGCAGTAGCGGTAGTCCCAGTTGCGTTCGCCGCCGATCTGCTCCGGGAGCGACGCGGACGCCGCTGCGATGATGCCGCCGGTGTCGGTGTGCGTGAGCCCCTTGAGCACGGTCAGCGACCGGAGGACCTCTTCGCGGTAGTCGCTGGCGTAGGTGCAGCCTTGCGCCCAGGCGCTCCACCAGTCCTGGGTGGCCTCGACGGCCGTGATGGCGTCGACAGGCTGCGGCGACGCCTCGTTGGAGGGGTACCAGCAGAGCGCGAAGGGCACCCGGTCCCCGGCTCGCACCTCGAACTCGGCGACCGTGGCGAAGTTCCTTCCCTGCAACGTCACCGGGGTCGACAGCCGCAGCGCGTCGGGTCCACCGACGGCCTCGATGCCGCCGGGAACCCGTCGGACCCATGGCACGACGCTGCCGTAGTCGAAGCGAATCGTGAGGTGCATGTCCATCGAGACCGTGCCGCTGCGGCCCTCGACGACGCGCACGAGGTCGTGGCGGTCGTCGTGCGGCGTCATGCAGTCGATCAGGGCGACCGAACCCTCGGCGGTGTGGAACACG
The DNA here is from genome assembly GCA_963810075.1 of uncultured Actinomycetes bacterium. Lineage (GTDB taxonomy): Bacteria > Actinomycetota > Acidimicrobiia > Acidimicrobiales > Iamiaceae > CAWELZ01. The sequence goes on from CAWELZ010000012.1 coordinate 350,759, forward strand.
GTCTCGAGCACCAGACTCGAGTCCGCGGTACCGGCGCTCGACCCGTTCGATCGGGGCGCTCGGGGCGAGCGACCAGCGGCCGTTCTCGTCGCAGTTGCCGAGCAACGCGGCGAAGCAGGCGCCCGAATCGAATCGTGGGAACGTGAGCCAGTCGATCGAGCCGTCCTTGCCCACCAGGGCAGATCCGCCGAGATCGCTCAGCAGGGCGTAGTCCTCGATGCGTTGAGCCATGCCACGTGTCTATCGCCTCGGGAGACCGCCGGCGCGTCGGCGGTTGCGCGCCGTGCGTCGGGGAGCCGCGAGACTCGGGTACATGACGACCTCATCTGCTTCTATCGGCCCGACGACCCCGCCGTTCGGGGGCCAGGGCGCCCTGGTCACCGGCGGTGGGAGCGGCATCGGGCTGGGCGCCGCGCGCCTGCTCGCACGCGACGGCGCCCACGTGACGCTCATGGGGCGCACGGCCGCCAAGCTGGACGCGGCGGCCGAGGCGCTCCGTTCCGAGCTGCCCGACGCGCCGCCGGTGCGCACGTTCTCTGGGGACGTGGCGGTCGAGGAGGACATGATCGCGGCAGTCGAAGCGGCGCGTGCAGCGACCGGTCGCCTCGGGGTCGCGGTGGCCTCGGCGGGGACGGGTTTCGTGGCGCCGATCGTCGCCCAACCGCTGGACGTGTTCCGACAGGTGATGGACACCAACCTCGTGGGGACGTTCCTGACCATCAAGTACGCCGGTCGGGCGATGGTCGAGGGGGGCGGAGGATCGATCGTCACGATCTCGTCGCTGGCCGCGTGCACGGTGCACGCCTGGATGTCGGCCTACGCGGCCTCCAAGGCGGGCATCGACGCGCTGGTTCGCAACGCCGCCGACGAGCTGGGCCCCTCCGGGGTGCGGGTCAACTCGGTGCTGCCGGGCATCGTCGAGACCGAGCTGATGGAGTTTCCGATGGCCGACGAGGCGCTGGTCGCCTCCTACCTGAAGAACATGCCGGTGTCCCACATCGGCCAGGTCGACGAGATCTCGTCGGTGATCCGGTTCCTCGCCGGCCCCGAGTCCGGCTGGGTGACGGGCAACGCCCTCCCGGTTGACGGCGGACACCACCTGCGTCGCGGTCCCGACTACGGCGGCATCGCCCGCATGCTCTACGGCGACGCCGCCACCGAGCCCGGGTTCACCGGCGCCTAGCGTCTCGGCGTCAGCGACCAGGCGGTCGTCCCGTCCCGATGGGGATAGGACGTGCGTCGGGGGAACCGATCGGTGTGCCGATGCCTCTGATGTGGTGCATGCAAGGGTCTGGACCATGAGCGCAGGGGCGGGAGACGTCCGGTTCGAGGACTGGGCCACCCGCGGCACGGGCGGCTCGTCCGCCTCGTGTGGCTCCTCGTCGGTGACCGAGGGAAGGCCGAGGACCTGGCCCAGGAGACCCTGTGGCGTCTTCACCGTGCCTGGCGGCGCCTCGACGACCCCCGGGCCGCCGACGCCTACGTGTGGACGTGCCTGGTCCGGCTCGCCGCTCGGGCCCGGGCTCGCCGATGGACGGGTGAGCGACCCACCCCACCGGACCAGCTCGCCCCTCTGTCGAACCCGTCCGCCACCGCGGAGGTGGACGACGCGCTCGTGCTCCGCCGGGCCCTCGCGGACTTGTCCGAAGACCAACGGGCCGTGTTGGTGCTCCGCTACTACGAGGGCTGGTCCGAGGCCGAGATCGCCGAGATCGTCGGGTGCGCGCCCGGGACGGTGAAGAGCCGTGCCACCCGCGGTCTCGCCGCGCTGCGTGCCCACCCGCAGCTGGCGGACCTTGACGACGCGTCGGCGCCGGCTGACGCCGCAGTGACCGGGAGGACCGAACCATGACCTCGTCGACCCTGCACGACGCGATCCGACGTTTGGCCGACCAGGCGGACGCGCCGACGCCTGGGCAGACCAGTGCGGCGATCGAGCGGGTCCACGCGTGGGCGAGGCGCCGCCGGACACGGGTGCGCGTGACGGTCGGGGGCAGCACTGCTCGTGGTGGCCGCCGGTACCGCCGCCGTGGTGGGCAGGGGCGACCAGCACGCGTGCGTGGCGTCGGGACCACCAACGACGAACACGTACGGTGCCACGCCCACCCCCGTTCCCGGTCCGCCGGCTTCTGCGTGGCAGCACGGCAGATGGTCGACGTTGCCGCCCGCGCCGGTCGCCTTCGGCGTGCAGTCGCGGGCGTTCTGGGTGGACGGGCGGATGGTCGTCGTGCAGCCCGCCGGTTCGGCGCACGCGGATGCGGGCGCGTCGGTGCCGCCCGGGTCATGGGAGGGCGCGCTCTTCGACCCGACGACCAGCACGTGGACACGCCTGCCGCGCCTGCCCGGCGAGTTGGGTTCGTACCCCGGCGTCGCGGCGGTCGGTGACCGGTTGCTGCTCTGGGGTGGAGGCCGCTCGAGGAAGGTCGCCGGCCAGATCGAGACCAAACCGGTGCGGCGCGTGTTCGTGCTCGATCCGGCGGCCGTGACGTGGCACCAGGTCGCCCCGCCGCCGGCGCAGGCCACCTATGCGCCCCTTTCGACCTGGTCGGGTTCGCGCCTCTTCGTCGTCGGCGACGACGGCACCTCTGGCGCGGATGGCGCGGTCGTCTCCTCCTACGATCCGGTCGCAGACTCGTGGTCCACCGGCGCCGCGACGGCAGCCGAGACCGCGGGTGCGAGACCGTCGCAGGCCTTGTGGACCGGGACGTCGCTGCTCGTCTGGTTCGACCTCGCCCCTGTGGCTGACGGCGAGGGCTGGCAGCACCTCGAGCGCTACGACCCCGGGACCGATACCTGGCACCCACTGCGCGACGACACTCGGCCCGCGGTCGCCGACGTCGAGATGCGCGGCGCGACGGTCGTGGCCAGGGAGGTGGCGACGCCCTGTGGCCTGTGCCGTTGGTACTCCCAGGGGCGGGTCGTGCGGATCGATCCCAGGGACGGAAGCTGGTCGGCCGGTCCGCCCGCTCCCGAGGCGTCTGTCCCGACCGCCCCAGGAGGTGCGACGCTCCCTGGGGCCGGGCCGGTGGACCCCGGCGGTCGGCAGGTGGTGGTCGGAGGAGTTGCCGTCCGTCTCGGCGCCATCGTGCCGCGCGGGGACACGTTCCTCGGCGTGGGTTCGCCGGATCCCCGTGCGGTCGGGCTGTGGGTCGAGGACGCCGGCTCGGATCGCTGGTTGGTGGGGACCCCGACCGACCGATCGCTCATCGTCGCAGAAGGCGAGGCGGGCTTGGCGGCCGGTTCGCCACAGCTGATGTGGACAGGACGAAGCCTGATCGCCTGGGGCACAAGCGGGTGCAGCACCTCCGAGGACTGTGTGGCCGACGTCCGCTCTCCGGTCGGTCTCGTCTACACGCCGACGAAGTAGGCGTCGGTTCTGCCACAACTGCGGGTCTGGACGGGCGACAGCACCGTGAGGTCGCTGACGCCGAGGCGCTAGGCGCCCGGGTTCTCCAGTGCCTGAGCCACCGGTTCGGGCGCCGGAGCGCGCGGTGGTTCGACCGGTGAGGCGAGCGCCGATGAGCGCCGCTTCAGCCGCAGGAACGGACGCTCCACGAAGTAGTAGGAGATCGACGTGCCGGAGAAGGTGATTGCCAGCGCCACCACCACCTGCACCGGAGGCAGCACCCCGGTCAGGTGCTGGTGGACAGCCACGAAAACAGGGAGATGCCACAGGTACAACCCGTAGGACAGCTTCCCGATCCACACCATCGGCCGGAGTCGGAAGAAGCGGGTGACGAGGCCCGTCCCGCCCAACACCGCGAGCAGCACGAGGGTCCACGCCAGGTCGACCCCAGCGAAGTCCCACTGGTACACCCAGCGGTCGGCCAGGTGCGCCGAGAACAACATCCAGACCAGGTACGCGGCGCCGACCCAGCCGAGCGCCACCAGGCGCGGTGTGATGCGCAGCCCGAGCTGCAGGGCGATCGCGGCGATGGGTCCGAGCAGGAGCGCGTCGAGGCGGGTGTCGGTGCGCACGTACACGCTGTGGAAGTGCGGCGCGAGGGTGTTGTGGGCCACCCACGCTCGCCAGATCCACACCAGGGGCACCGCGGCGGCCAGGATGACCAGCACTTTGCGCAGCGAGCGGGTGGCCCGCAACAGGACGATCAGCAGCGGGAAGAACAACAGGTAGTACTGCTCCTCGACCGCGAGCGTCCAGGTGTGGTCCCACGCGTACGTCAGCGCGTTCGGCGCCACGAAGACGGTTGCCCAGTTGCCCACGTAGGTCACGATGACGACGTACGGCTCCAGCAGCGTCCGCGGCGACCCACCGTTCAGCTCCACGTACAGCGCGTTGCAGGCGAGCACGAAGAAAAGGCCCGGCAGCAGGCGCAGCGCCCGCCGCTGGTAGAAGTTGCGGAACGAGAAGCCCCCGGTGCGATGGCGTTCCTGGAGGAGCAGCGTCGTGAGGAGGAAGCCCGAGAGGATGAAGAACAGGTCGACCGCCTCGAAGCTCCCCGGGAGCAGGCGTTTGCCGACTGACGGCCACAGGTAGGCGAGGTGGGCGACGAAGATCAGGAGCAGCGACAGGGCCCGGAGGCCGTCGAGCTCCGGGCGGTAACCGAGGACGAAGGGCTCGCTCGTGGCCGCGCCTGCCTGGCGAGCTCGGGGAAGCGACGCGGGCGCGATTGACGGTGGATCGGACAAGCAGGACACCTGGTCATGGTGGGGGCACGTCGGACACGGCGTCCGAGCCCAGATCGGCGAAGAGTCTACCGATGCAACCTCGCGCCGGTCAGCGTCGGGTGGTGGGCCTCAGCACCCGACGGTCCTGGGAAACACCCCCGGAGCCGCCCAGGCGACAGGCGTCAGTCGACGTGCAGGCCGCACTCGGTCTTGTCGAGGCCTCGCCAACGCCCGGCCCGGGGGTCCTCACCCTCGGCGACCGGCGTGGTGCACGGCGCGCAGCCGATCGAGAGGTAGCCCTGGTGCACCAGCGGGTTGACGGGCACGTCGTGCTCGGCGACGTATCCCGCGATGTCGTCATCGGACCAGTTCGCGAGCGGGTTCACCTTGACGAGACCACGCCGATCCCGGCTCACGATCGGGGCCTCGCCGCGGGTTTCGGCCTCGACTCGACGCAATCCACTCAGCCAGGCCTCATAGGGCGCCAGCCCGAGGTCGAGCTGGGCGACCTTGGCCGCTGCGCAGCAGTCGGGCTGGTTCTGCCACAGCGGCGGGTCGGTGGGGGGCACCGACCGCACCGTGACGTCGATGTCGTAGCGGTCCCGCACCACCTCGAGCGTCTGGAGCGTCTCGGGGAAGTGGTACCCGGTGTCGATGAACAGGACCTCGATGCCCGGCGCCACCCGGGCCGCGAGGTCGATGAGCACCGCGTCGGCCATCGATGAGGCGATGGCGAGCCGCTTCCCGAAGGTCTCGACGGCCCAGCGGACGATCCGCGAAGCGCTGGCGGTCTCGAACTCGGTCGAGCGCTGCGCGAGCTCGTCGTCGGAGAGGGGGAGCGCCGTCCGGACCGAGACCGGCGCCCCCGGATCCGGGCCGCTCATCGGTGCAGCAGCTCGGCGACGCGGAAGGCCAGGTCGAGCGACTGGCGGCCGTTGAGGCGCGGGTCGCACATCGTCTCGTACCGCTCGGGGAGGTCGGCCGCGGAGATGTCGTCGGCGCCGCCGAGGCACTCGGTCACGGCGTCACCGGTCAGCTCGACGTGCACGCCACCCGGCCAGGTCCCGACCGCACGATGCGCGGCGAAGAAGCCGCCGATCTCGGCTTCGATGTCGTCGAAGCGCCGGGTCTTGTGCCCGTCGTCGGTGGTGAAGGTGTTGCCGTGCATGGGATCGCACGCCCACACCACGGGGTGGCCGGCGTCGCGCACCGCCTCGAGCAGCGGGGGGAGCGCTTCGCCGATCCGCGCCGCGCCCATGCGGGTGATCAGTGTGAGGCGCCCGGGGACGCGCTCGGGGTCGAGGCGCTCACAGAGCGCGAGCAGCTCGTCGGTGGCGATGTCGGGCCCGATCTTGACGCCGATGGGGTTCTTCACGCCGGCCAGGAACGCGACGTGCGCGCCGTCGATCTGGCGGGTGCGCTCGCCGATCCAAAGCATGTGCGCCGACGTGTCGTACCAGTCGTCGGTGAGCGAGTCGAGCCGGGTGAGGGCCTCCTCGTAGCCGAGGATGAGGGCCTCGTGGCTCGTGAAGAAGTCGACCTCGTGGAGCCCGGGTTGGGTGGCGGTGTCGAACCCGCAGGCACGCATGAAGTGCAGTGCTCGCTCGATCTCGTTGGCGACGGTCTCGTAGCGGTGCCCCTCCGAGCTCGCGCGCACGAAGTCCTGGTTCCACTGGTGCACTCGTGCCAGGTCGGCGAAGCCACCCTTGGTGAACGCCCGCAACAGGTTCAGCGTGGACGCCGACTGGTGGTAGGCACGTGAGAGCCGCTCGGGATCCGGCCGGCGGGCTTCCGCGGTGAAGGGCACGTCGTTGACGATGTGCCCGCGGAACACGGGCAGCTCCAGCTCGCCGACGCGCTCGGTCGCGGCCGAACGCGGCTTCGCGAACTGCCCGGCGATGCGACCCACCTTCACGACCGGGACCCCTGAGGAGTAGGTGAGCACCACCGCCATCTGGAGGATGACCTTGAGCTTGTCGCGGATCGAGTCGGCGCGAAACGCGTCGAAGGACTCGGCGCAGTCGCCGGCCTGGAGCAGGAAGGCCTCGCCGCGGGCCACCTGCGCCAGCTGGTCTCGCAACGAGCGGGCCTCGCCGGCGAACACCAGCGGGGGCAACGTCGAGAGCTCCTTGATGACCTGCTCGAGCGCGCCTGGGTCAGGCCAGTCGGGCTGTTGCCCGGCCGGCAGGTCCCGCCATGACGATGGGGTCCACGTCATCTCGCTCACCGACCAATCGTTGCTGGTCGTCGCGGGTGGCGCAAAGCCCGTTTCGGCTGGACGCCACCCACGACCGCGGGCCTCAGGCGGCGGTGGCGCGCGCTTCGGCTTCGGCGCGCACGGTGGTGACCGCTCGCTTGACGAGACGACGGGCAGCCTCGGCGGTCACCCCGAGGTCTTCGCCGACCTCTCGGTAGCTGCGCTTGCGGCCGTCGTTGATGCCGAAACGCTGCTCCACGGCGAAGCGGGCACGCTTGTCGAGGACGTCGAGGAGGCTCGTCACGGCCGACTCCTCCTCGGAGGCCATCACCATCGCTTCGGGGCCGGGCCGGTCATCGGCGATCAGGTCCACCAGCTCATTGGAGTCGTCCTCGCCCACGGTGCGGTCGAGCGACGTCGGGGTGGAGAGACGGTGCAGGTGGGCGTTCTCGTCGTCGAGCTCGTCGGCGTCGCCCGAAACCTGGCGCAGTGCGGCACGCAGCGCGGCGGAGCGGTCGCCGGGCAGGCGGACGAGGCTCGCCTTCTGGTCGAGCGCCCGACCGATGGCCTGGCGGATCCAGAAGGTGGCGTAGGTGGAGAACTTGAAGCCCTTGCGCCAGTCGAACTTGTCGACCGCGTGCTCGAGACCGAGGTTCCCTTCCTGCACCAGGTCGAGCAGGTCCATCGAGGGCGGCAGCGGGTAGCGGCGGGCGACGCTGACCACGAGGCGAAGGTTGGCGCGGATGAAGCGGTCCTTTGCCGAGGCGGCCCGGGCCACGTCACGACGGAGCTCCGCGCCTCGCTCACCGGCGTCCAGGCGCGCACGGGCGGCGACGCCCTTCTCGATGAGTTGGGCGAGCTGGCGCTCTTCCGCCGCATTGAGCAGCGGTACTGCGCCGATCTCGTTGAGGTACTGGCCGACTGAATCGCTCATTGTGCTTCCTCCAACAGCTGGGATCGAGCTTCCATTCCAACTGTGACGTGGTGCTGACGGATGTTTCTGTGGATCAAGGTCAGTCGCTATGGTGCAACCGTGTTCGAGCCCTACCTGCTTCCTGCAAACCCGGTGACCTCGGTCACCGAATGGGTCGCCATCGGCGGAGGCCAGGGCCTCGCCAAGGCGTTGGACATCGGTCCGGCTGCGACGATCGACGTGATCCTCGCCTCCGGGCTGCGTGGCCGTGGTGGCGCCGGATTCCCCGTTGGCCGAAAGTGGTCGTCGCTGCGAGAAACCGCTGCTGGGGGTACGTGCTTCGTGGCGTGCAACGGGTCCGAGGGCGAGCCGGGGACGTTCAAGGACCGTGCGCTGCTGCGCAGGAACGCCTTCCAGCTCATCGAGGGGGTTGCGATCGCTTCGTTTGCCATCGGTGCCCAGTCTGCGTTCATCGGCCTAAAGGCGAAGTACACGCAGGAGCACGAGAACCTCTCGAAGGCACTCGCCGAGATGGAGGCGGCCGGGCTCACGGCCGGAATCCCGATCACCATCGTGGCCGGACCCGACTCCTACCTGTTCGGTGAGGAGACGGCCCTGCTGCAGACGATCCAGGGTGAGCCCTCGGCGCCGCGCCTGTTCCCGCCCTACATCCAAGGGATCTTCGCCTCGGTCCCCAACATCGACTGGTCGGCGATGCCCCAGGCGCGCAAGGCCCCGAACTTCGACGATCCCGCACCGACGCTCGTCAACAACGTGGAGTCGCTGTCGACCGCGGCGCACATCCTGCGCAACGGCGCGGATTGGTTCCGTTCGATGGGCACCGACGCCACGCCGGGCCACGGCATCTGCACGATCGTCGGCGACGTCAACGCGCCGGGCGTGGCTGAGGTCGAGATGGGCACGCCCCTCGGCGAGATCATCGACACCGTCGGCGGTGGTGTGACCAGCGGGCGTTCGATCAAGGCGATCCTCTCGGGGATCTCGAACCCCGTCATGACCGACGAGTTCCTCTCGGCGCCGTTGTGCTTCGACGCCTTTCGGGCAAGGGGCTCGGGCATCGGCTCGTGCGGGTTCATCATCTACGACGACACCACCGACGCCGTCGAGATCGCCCAGCTCTGCTCGCGTTGGTTGTCGGTCGAGTCCTGCGGCCAGTGCAACGGCTGCAAGGTCGGCACGATGGCCGTCACGTCGATCCTCGAGCGGATCGAGAGCGGCGATGGGCAGTTCCGCGACATCCAAGAGATCGGTTCGCGGCATCCTGCGCCTCACCGACGCGAACCGTTGCTTCCTCCCCGAGCAGGACCAGATCGTGGTGGCGAGCCTGATGCGCACCTTCCCTCAGGACTTCCTCGACGCCGTCGACGGTGCCCCGGTCAAGGTACGAGGCCTCATGCCGCCCAAGCTGGTTGACGTGGCGGACGGCAAGCAGGTCTACGACGAGCACTGGCGCCTCAAGCAGCCGAACTGGGCCTACGAGGACTCTGGCACGGCGGTCGGCGTCTACCGCACCGAGTAGCCGGGTCGTTGGCGAAGGAGGTCGGCGGACCCGAACGCCACGAGCGCATCGGCATCCTCGGTGGAACCTTCGACCCACCCCACATCGGTCACCTGGTCGTGGCGTCCCACGTGCGGGCCGAGCTGGACCTCGACCGGGTGCTGCTGGTCGTCGCGGACCGACCTTGGCAGAAGGTCGGGAAGCGGGTGGTCTCGCCGTCGTCGGTTCGTCTCGCCATGGTGGCCGCCAGCGTTGCGGGGGTCCCCGGCCTGGAGGCGTCGGACCTGGAGATCCAACGGGGTGGTGACTCGTTCACCGTCGACACGGTCGACGAGCTCCTGGCGGTCGATCCGAGTCGTGAGCTCTTCGTCATCGTTGGTGCCGACGTGGACCTCGGGTCTTGGCGGCGCATCGACGAGGTGCGGGACCGGGCCACGATCGTCCGGGTCGACCGCGCCGGCACATCGACCGCGGGCGGGTCGGCACCGGGCGAGCTCGCGGTTGTCGTCCCTCGTCTCGACGTGTCCAGCAGCGACCTGCGCACGCGCTTCGCCGAAGACCGACCGGTCGAGCAACTGGTGGACCCGGTGGTTCAGGCGCTCGTCCGCGACGAAGGCCTCTATCGTGGCGGTTCGTGAAGTCTCATGACCGCTGATCGGAGCGGGGCGCAGGGTCCGGGAGAGGGCCAATCGGTCGCGCCCCTCGACGGGGTGCTCGGCGCCCCGCACGCGGGTGCCGACGACGTTCAACCCGAGCAGGGTGCGGATCTCGATGACCTCTCCGCACCTCGGGTGGACGGGACCGAAGATGGCGAGAGCGGTGCCGGTGCCGGAACCGAAGTGGGTGCGGACCCCGAGGTCGAACTCCCCGAGGGCCACGAGAGCACGGCGGCCGGGAGCGTTCGCCCGTCGAAGCTCCTGTACCTGGTGATGGCGCTGCTGGTGCTCAGCGTGCCCGCATTCGGCTACGTGGGCTACTCGTCGATCACCAACAACACGCGAGGGCAGGTCTTGAGCGGCCGGTCCACCCCGGATTCGCCGGGGTACGAGGCACTCGTCGAGCCGACGCCGACTGCGCTGGTGATCCAGAAGGACAGCAAGGGCGCGCCCGTCTCCCTGACGCTGCTCTCCCTGAGCGGACCGAACCAGGCGGGCGGGGCCGTTGTCGGGATCCCGTTGACGACGCGCCTCGTCAAGGGGGTGTACGCCTTCCACACATTCGGCGAGGTGCTCGAGCACGGCACCACCGAGGCGCAGGCGAAGGGAATCGCGGCCCAGCTGGGCATCGGGTTCTCGGAGGTCGTCGCGCTCGATGACGCCACGCTGGCGACCTTCATCAAGCCACTCGGGACGTTGCAGATCGACAACCCGACGGACGTGACGGCGCGCTCCGGCGAGACCTTCGCCAAGGGCCCGCTGACCCTTGCGCCCGACCAGGTCGAGGCGTACATGGGCGCAACGGACGCCGGCAGCTCTGAAACCGCGCGCCTGGCGCGGGTCCAACTGGTCTGGCAGGCGTGGATCGCCGCAATCCGCGGCGCGAAGCGACCCGCGGTCGCGGTCCCGGGTGAGGTCGATGCCGGTCTCGGGCGCTACCTGCGCGGCCTGGCCGCGGGCAAGGACACCGAGGCCACACTGCCGGTGCGGCCGGCCGAAGCGCTCAACGGTGTCCAGACGTTCGATGTCGACGTGCCGCTCAGCGACCTCCTGCTGACCAACGCGGTGCCGTTCCCGGTCGCCGACGCTCCCGGTGACCGTGCCACGACACGCGTCCTCAACGGCGCCGGGCCAGGGACGGTACCGGCATCGATTCTCCAGCGTCTGACCTACGCCAAGTCCCAGATCAACGCGATCGGCAACAACGACACGTTCGGTGTGGAGAAGACCACCGTGAGGTACTCGAGCGCGGCGGACAAGCGCTTCGTGGTTCGCATCATCGCGGTTCTCGGCGACGTCAAGGTCGTGCACGCACCTTCCGGCGGAGACACCACCGCGCTCACTATTGTGGTTGGCAAGGACCTCATCGCGCACCCTCCTGCGCCGTTGAGCCCTTCGGAGGTCGCGAAGTGAAGCTCTCGAGCAGCGCCAGCGATGAAGCGACGGGATGGGCTGTCGCCGCGGCTCGCGCGGCCGCGGCGAAGACCGACATGCCGACGGTCGTCCTCTCGGTCGGCGACCTGTTGGCCATCACCGACCTGTTCGTCGTCACGTCTGCGGGAAGCAGCCGGCAGGTGCGCGCCCTGACCGAGGAGATCGAGCGGTCTCTGGCCGAACAGGGGGGACCCAAGCCGACCCGGGTCGAGGGACTCGACGACCTGCGCTGGGTGCTCATGGACTACGGCGCGTTCGTGGTCCACGTGTTCCTCGAGGAGACCCGCGCCTTCTACGACCTCGAGCGACTCTGGAGCGACGCCGCCAAGGTCGACTGGCAAGTGGAGCCCACCGAGCACCACTGAGTCACGTCGTGGCGACGAGCTCCCAGATGTGCGCGGTGAGCGGGCCGTCGTCGGGCCACTCGAGACCGACTTCGCGCAGGGACCTGCCGTCCACCTGCACAGCCGTCGGTGGGGCTTCGGAGACGAGGTCGATCGGTTTCACCTCGTAGCGCCGTTCCTCGTCGAGTCCGGCGACGTGGATGCGGGTCACTGCGCCTGCGCCGGTGACGCCGTCGGGCGTCGGGAGGCGGTAGCCGAACACCACGGCACGACTCGCGTCGTCGTCGACGTAGGCCAGGGCCGCGCGTGGCCCTTCGTCGGGCGAGACCAGCCGCTGGAGGCGGCCCTGGAGGACGAGGTCGCGCATCCGGGCCCAGTGGTGCGCGGCGCGGCGGCACACGGCCCAGTCCTCGTCGCTCACCAGGTCGCGATTCAGGTCGAAGCCGAAGCGGGCGCTCATGGCGACGGCGCAGGCGAAGGGGATCGGTCGCATGCCCCAGAGGGTGACGTGGGCGGCCAGGACCGAGGGAGGGAGGTACGTCGAGGCGTGCCACTGCATGCGCACCCGGTCGACCGGATCGGTGTTGTCCGAGAGCCACACCTCGTGGAAGTGCCGCAACGTGCCGAGGTCGATCCGGCCGCCGCCCGATGCGCAGAGCATCAACTCGACGTCGGGCCAACGCCGGGCGACCTCGGCCATGACCTTCCACGTCGACCGAACCACGTCGACCGGCCACCGGCCTTGCCGGTCCGGCTTCAGCGCCGTCGAGCCCGGCTCGGACACGCTGCGGTTCGCGTCCCACTTCAGGTAGCTCACGTTCGCGCCCGACTCGAGCACGCCGTCAGCGACTCCGGCGACGAACGCCTGCACATCGGGTCGGCACAGGTCGAGTTGGAGTTGTTGGCGCTCTTCGCGCCGCTCACGGCCCTCCTCGGCGACGACCCAGTCGGGGTGCGCGCGGTAGAGCGTGGAGCGGGGGTTGACCATCTCCGGCTCGATCCACACTCCGAACCGGAGCCCTTCGTCCGATGCCGAGCGGCCGAGCGCTTCCAGCCCACCCGGAAGCTTGCGGCGGTCGACGGACCAGTCGCCGAGGCCCGCGTCGTCGGCGTCCCGGGGGAGCTCCTCGCCGAACCAGCCGTCGTCGAGGAGGAACAGCTCGGCGCCCACGTCGGCGGCATCGGTGCAGAACCGCTCCAGGCGCTGCTGGTCGAAGGCGAATCCCGTCGCCTCCCAGTTGTTCGCCACGATGGCCCGAGGGCGCCGGCCGTCGCGCACCACGTGGTCACGGACGAACCGGTGCAGGCGGTGGGTGAGCGGCCGCGTTCCGGCATCGGACCAGGCCCACGACACGGTCGGGGTGGTGAAGGTCTCTTCGGGCTCGAGGGGGTAGTCGGCACCGGTGGGCAGGTGCCCCAGCCAGGCACGGACCTGGCCGGTCGTCCGTCGCTCGAAGGCGATGCGGGTGTTGCCGCCCCAGGCCAGGGCCGCGGCCAGGGTCACGCCGTCGGACTCGTTGGCGGGGCCGTCGGGCGAGAAGCGCAGGTAGGGCGCCGACTCGTGGTTCGGACGGGTGGTGCCGCGGGCCTCGAGCACCTTGGTACCGGGGGTGAGGTGGTCGTGCACGGGGGTGAACTCCTGGGCCCATCCGCCGCAGAAGTGGTCCAGACGCGGGTCATCGCCCGACAGCGCCGGCGCGCTCGCGGCGACCTCGTGCAGGGTGACCGGCGCATCCTGCAGATTGGTGACCTCGACCCATTGATCGAGGATCCCGAGCTCGTCCCAGGAGCGCACACAGACCGTCACCGCCAGGGGCTGTGACTGGTCGACGAGGCGGATCCGATGCAGGTCGCCGAGCGGTTCGGTGACGACCTGGTGGGTGTCGAACGTGACGCGGGTGCTGAGCATGCCGGCGCTGTTGGTGACCCGTAGCGCCGGCAGGCCGAGCGGGTCCTCGGTGAAGGTCGGGTATGCGAGCGGGAACAGGGCGAGGGGGAGGTCAGGAGGGGGCGCGCCGTTGGTCGGACCGAAGGCGAGCTGGCGGAGCAGACCGGCCGCGTCGACACCGAAGGCCAGCGTCGAGTCGGCCGTGGTGATGGTGATCGGCTGCATGTAGGCCTCGGGTCGGCGGCGAAGTGGGCAGCGTAGCGACGCACGGCTTGCGGTGAGGTGGCAGGCTTGGCCGATGACGAACGAACAGACCGTTGACCGGTTCATCGAGCTGGTGTGTGCCCTCGACCTCGATGGCGCGTGCGCCCTCGTGACCGACGACTGCGAATACGACAACGTGCCGATCGGCAAGCAGTTCGGCCCGGAAGGGATCAAGGCGCTGCTCGGACCGTTGACCGAGGGCATCGACGAGGTCGAGTGGGTCGTGCACCGCCAGCTCACCGCGGGGAACACGGTCATGAACGAACGCAACGATCGGTTTCGCAAAGGCGACCGGTGGCTCGACCTCCCCGTCGTCGGCGTGTTCGAGCTCGATGACGACGGACGGATCAAGCTCTGGCGCGACTACTTCGACGCGGCCACCTTCACCGAGCAGCTCACCGCCCTCATGGCTTGACCGGCCCCTCGAGGGCATCGTGAGATCCAGTCGGGTCGAAGCGCGACGGGTCTAGTCTTTCGCCAAGATCGGGCGGCGTCACTCGGCCGTGTGATGGCAAGGAGCCGAACATGGAAGAGCCGACAACCGCGCCGTCCGCGGATGAGACGCAGCCGTCGACCGGAAGGCGGATCGCCGGGATCGCGCGCAGCACCGCCGCAGCGCTCGCGGTCGCCCTGGGACTGCTCTGCATGACGGTTGCCCCGGCCGCCATCTGGGGTCGCAACCTGTTGCTGAACACGGACCGCTACGTCTCGACGCTGGAACCGCTGGCGAGTGAACCCGGGGTGCAGGAGGTGGTGATCGACCTCGTGGCCGGCACGATCTCCGACAAGCTCGACGTGGCCGACCGGGTGACCGGCGCGCTCCCCAAGGTGGGTCCGCTGATCGGGCGCCCACTGCAGACCACCGTCGACTCCTTCATCCGGACCAAGACCACGGAGTTCGTCCAGAGCCCCGAGTTCGTCAAGCTCTGGGTCGGCCTGAACCGCCGCGTCCACACCCAGATCGACTACATCCTCACCGGGACCCGCCCCAAAGGTGTCGGGGCGCTGGTCGTGAAGGGCTCCAAGGTCGAGCTCGACCTTTCCGGGGTCGTGAAGGAGGTCGAGAAGCGGCTGGCGGGCCTCGGCCTCACGATCGCGCAGAACATCCCCGTCGTCGGGCCGACCTTGGACATCGCGAACCTCCACGGCCTCGAAAAGGCACGGTCGGCGACGCGCCTGCTCAACACCTTGGCGGACGTGCTCCCGGTCGCCGGCCTGGTGCTCATCGGGATCGGCATCGCGGCGTCGCGGCGGCGTCGCCGGACCCTGACGATCGCGGCCCTCGGCACAGCCGCTGGGATGTTCCTGCTCCTGTTGGCGTTGCTGATCGGTCGCAACTTCTACCTGGACGGCATCCCGACCTCGGCGATGCCGCGCGCCACCGCGTCGACGATCTACGACACCCTCGTTCGTTACCTGCGCTTGGGGATCCGGCTCGTCTTCGTGGTGGGGTTGCTCGTCGGCGCCGTCGGCTGGCTGGCGGGTCCCGGCGAGGTCGCGGGGCGGGTCCGCTCGACGGTCCTCCGCCTGCCCAGGGCGCTGGGCGCCAAGGTCGAGTCCAGTCGAGTCGGCCCGTTCGTGACGCGCTACGCCGCGGCGCTGCGCGGCGGGGTCGGTGGGCTGATGGTCCTGCTGTTCATGGTCAGCGACAACCCGACCGCGCTGACCCTCCTCGTCTACGCGGCCATCGCGGTGGTGCTCTTGGCCCTCATCGAGCTGTTGCGGGCGATGGCGCGACCCACCGGGGCCTGACCGGCAGGTTGGGTCGGCGGCGATCGGCCGCCGACGAGGGGTTCGGCGGCTCGATCGGCGAGCCTCTACGATCTCGGCGTGCTCCTCATCGGCATCATCCTCTTCGGCATGCTCATCGGCGCAGGCGCCCAGTACATCCTCAAGGGATTCCACCGGAAGATCGACTGGACCACGGCGCTCATCAGCGGGCTCGTCGGGTCGTTCGTGGGCGGCCTGCTGATCAGCCTCGTCAACGGTGACGGCATCAGCCTCCGCCCGAGCGGCATCATCGGTTCTCTCGTCGGGGCGATCATCGTGACCGCGTTGATGGGTTGGTTCAGCAACCGCAGCGCCTGAACGGCGCGCCTCAGCCCGTGTAGTTCGGCAGGCCGCTGACGGGACGCGCCGCCGGCGCGGAACCACCCGGACCCGATGGGTCGCCCGTGACGCGCCCATGGGCAGTCGTCGCAGGAGGTTCGATGTGCGGTGCCGGGGCGTGCGTCACTTCGACCACCGCCGCGCTTGCTCGCGGGAGCGCGAACGAGAACGTGCTCCCCGAGGCGACGACGCGCTGGCCTGCACCAGGCGCCCAGGAGCCGTCCAGGGGGACCGACGAGTCGCCGTAGCGCACGTCGGTGGTCGCCGTCAGGCCCGTGGCCTCGAGGCGCCGAGCTGTCGCCGACTCGATCGACCGCCCGAGGTCGACGTCGACCACGAGATCGTGCTCGGGATCGTGGTTGGCGAGCACCACGCGCACAACGGTGTCCGACACCGACACCGCGTGGGCGCGCAGCGTGGGGGCCGCGCCCGGAACGGTGACCGCGGCGTGGGTGCCCGGGCCCGATTGCGACGCGAGCAGCAGCCCGGCGAAGAGCGGCCGTATCTCGGTGACGACCCCGTCGTGTTGGACGATGGCCGGGTACCCCAGGCCGGTGCCAGAGTTGTGGAAGTTGCACCCGGCCGCACCGGCAGCGGTGCACTGGAGGAAGTGGTTGGCGCCCCAGAGCGCCGAGGCGAAGGTGTTGCTGACCCCGGGCTGCCCGCCGCTCGCGAAGGAGTTGGTCTCGCCGATGCGAAAGCCCCGGGGGAGCGCGGCGCCCTCGGCGATCTCGCCCAGTCGGGTCAGGGTGGAGGCGAGCAGCGGGTCGGGCGACAGCAGCAGGTCGATGGTCTGCTGGGGGCCACCGAACCCTCGGTAGTAATGCTGGGTGAGTTGCTGGAGCAATCCCGACTCGGCCTCGGCGAAGGGCTGCGCGTAGCGGTCCACGGTCTGCAGCAGACAGCCGGCCGGGCCGGTGAGCGCGACGTGGGGAGCTGCGGTGTGGATCGCGCCGGCGAACGCCGACCAGCGCGCGAGGAACTTGGGATACGTGCCCGCGATGGCGGCGTGCGCCGGGTCCCCGAAGTAGAGGTCGGGTTCGTTGCACAGCTCGATCCCGTCGAGCCGAGGACCCAGCGCCTGCGCGACCGTCGCGACCTCGTCGGCCACCGTCTCAGCGGTGGTGGTCGCCGACACGAACGGGGTGCCGTACAGCACCTGCCAGCCGGTGGCGTCGGCGAAGGCGCGCAGTCGGGTCAGGTCAGGGGGCGCGACCTCCCCAGGCGTGGAACCAGGTCCGGAAGGGTTCCACGGGGTCCGGTCGACCGAGTTGCCGCCGAGGCGGAGCTGGCCCGGCCCGAGCAGCCGGAACAGTGCGATCAGGTCGGCGCTCCCGGCCTCGAAGGCCGGGGTCGGCAGCGTCGACCGCTCGAAGCTGAAGCCCATCGCGTGGACACCGATGGCGCCGAGCGGGCGATCGAGGTGCACCAGGATGGTGGTTCCGGGGGACGTCGTGGATCGCGCGCCTTGGGCGGTGGCGCGCACTTCTCGTGCCGGAGCACCCACGGCCGCGAGACCGAACCCCGCGGCGATGCCCTGCAGGACCGCACGACGCGACGGGTCGGGGAGTTGCCTGCCTCCGGGTGCGTCGCGCGAGACCACGACCCGGATGGTGTCACATCGCGCATCGGCACGTTCCCGGGGCGTGTCCGGACGTCGAAAGGGGGATCAGCCGCCAGGGCAGGGCGCCACGATCAGCGTCGTCGAAGGACTCGACGTCGGAGTCGGTGACCAGTGCTGCGTCGGACAGCCGCCGACGTAGTTCAGCGGTGAGCCAAGTATCGCCAACCCGGCCTGAGCCGGGTCCTGGAGGCGGTAGACGACGTGGCCCGAGGAGATGAGCAGGCCGCCGTTGGGAGTGAGCGCCAAGCCGGTCGGGGTGAGGTTCAGCTCGAGACCGTTCCCCATCTGGGCGGTCGTGCCTGGGTCGGCGGTGACGGTGCCCGCGAGTGAATAAGCGGAGTCATCGGGCTTGACCTGCACGATCTGGTTCGAGGTCGCGCTTCCGACGTACACGGTTCCGTCCGGTGCCGCAGCGAGGGACACGGCGACGTACGAGGGTTGTCCGGTCGCAGCCGCGACGCCGGTCGCAGCCGCGACGCCGGTCGCGAGATCCACGCGGTCGATGGTTGTGGAAGTCGCGGTCGCGATCTCGGTGTCGGAGATTGCCGCGACCGCGATCACCACCTCTGGCGTCGTCGTGAGCGCGGACTGTGAGCCGTCAGGGGCGATCGAGTCGATCTCGGTCGAGTGGTTACCGACGGAGGCGACGGCGACGAGGACGCTGCCGCCCGGGGTCGTGGTGAGACCGGTGATGAACGTCGAGGTGCTGGCGGCCATCTCACTTCCGACGGCGGAGATCGTGCCGTCGGGTGCGATCTTCCGCACCCGGGACGAATATTCGGGGAAGGGGCTGTATCCGGGTTGGCTCACCCATCCGACGATGGTCAGCTCCACGAAGTAGAGGCTGCCGTCGGGGCCGAGGGTCATCGGCGTCGACGAGTCGCTGCCGTTCCCGTGGATCGAGGTCTTGGCGACGGGGTCAGCGGCAGGTGAGTTGTCGAGCGTCGCCGCAGTGGCCGGACCGCCGTTTCCACTGTTGCCGCACGTTCCGGGCGTGCCGGCGTAGACCGAGGTCTGACCATCGAACTCCTTGTAGATGGCGCAAGCGGCGGCGTCGTAGACGTAGAAGCCACCTCCCGGGATCGCCACGACACCGGTCGGGACGGTGAGCTGGGCCTGTGCGTCGGCGACGGTGCCGGTCGTCGTGCCGGCGGTGCCGTCGCCCATGATCGGGTTGACCCAACCCGCCTGGCAGGACGCGAGCGCCACGAGTGCGACCAGCCCTAGCGCCACCCGCCAGGGACCCCTGCGCCCCGGTCGACTGCCTTGCTGCATGGAACGACCTCCCGCTTCATGGATCTCATGCGCATTCGGCCGGCGTGCCGCCGCCTGGCCGCGGACGTGACCGTATCACCGTGCTCGCGCCGGTCCACGGCGGCCGAGCAGCTCCGTCGGGGCGACGTTCCTCACCATGCTCTCGGCGACGAACGTCCCTTCGGCGTAGGGGAGCGGGCCCTCTGGGAGGTGCCACACCGCGCGCCCGGTCGTCGGCCAGGGACGGCCATCGACCTCGACCCACCCTTCGAACGGGGTGGACCAGCGCGCCTGCACGAGACCGTCCGGCAGGTCGCACCAGCGGTCGTCGGTGCTGAAGTCGACGAGGGTGCCTTCGGCGTCGACGAAGATGCGGGCGTGGACGACGTGGGCCCCGTCGCGCAGCTCGATGTCGAACGACTCGTCATCCACCTCGGTCCAGGTGGTGGAGTCGTCGAGGAGCATCGAGGGCGCGAGGACGACGGCGTCGTTCAGGTAGGTCACCAGCTCGCCCAGGTCGAACTCGTGTCCGGAACCGTTGGCGACGGTGACGAGTCCGGCGAGCTTGCCCTTCATGTCGCCGTGCCCGTCGACGTAGGCGTCGCGACCCACCATCGGGACCACGCGGGCGAAGTCGATCCGCATGTGGAACAGGCGCATCGTCGGCGCGCGGGCGTTGAACTGCCACGCCTCGCAGGGCATCCAACCGCTGCCAGGGCGTTTGAACCGCCCGCGGAACCGCACCAGGAAGCACCAGTCACGCGCTCGCCCGACAACGCCCATGCGGCGCAGGTAGCGCTGCGCGGCCTCGGGCAGTTCGACGAGCTCTTCGGCGGAGACGAGGTCGCCGCGGTGCACGGGCGGCGCACCGACGACGGTGGCCGCGTCCCGCAGGACGCTGGAGCGGAGGTCCCGGCCGAGTACGCCGGCAAGTGGTCCGAGGGGCAGGCGCATCCCCCGATCCTGGCACTTGCCGAACTGGGTGGTCAGAGCCGTTGGTCCGCTTCTGGCCCGGGACCTCCGACCCTTTCGCCGCGGCACACGGGGACGGATCATGTCCTCGTGCAGGCACCGATTCCGAATCCGACCAGACCTGCCCCAGCGGGCCTCGACGGACCACGGCGAGCGCTGCTCGTGCTCGACGTGCTGCTGGCGGTAGGCGCGGCCGGTGGGAGCTGGGGCCTGATCAGCGGCACAATCGACGCGAGCACCTACGTGCATCGACTGCCCTTCCAGTCGGCGGTGTTCGGCGGTGTCGCCCTTGCTGCGACGGTGTTCGTGCCGGCGGTCGTTGCCGCTGGCGCGCTGTTGACCGGACGACGATGGGCAGACGTCGCGCAGTTGGTGGTGGGCGGGATGCTGATGGGCTGGATCGTCGTCCAGGTCGCGTTCATCGGTCTCAGCTCGTGGCTGCAGCCGGTGATGTTCGTCTGGGGTGGGGCGATCGCCCTGCTCGGCGAGCTCGAACGGCGCCGCGTCCGGTGACCGGCGTCGTTCCAAAGTGGTTGACAAATAGACGATAGGTGTTAACTTGTCCGCATGGACGAGCGACCCCCGGTACCCGAACGGTTGCTCGACGCGTCACTCGAGGTTGCGGCCATGCACGGCCTCAGCCGGCTCTCGGTCGGCGACGTGGCCAAGCGGGCCGGGCTCTCCCGGCAGACCCTCTACAAGCACTTCGCCTCCCGCGACGACCTGATCTCCCAGACGGTGCTGCGCGAGGCAGGCCGCATCGTGGAGCAGGTCATCGCCGCATCCGAGACCGAAGAAGAACCCGAAGCGTCGTTGGAGGCGGCCGTCCTCGAGGCGCTGCGCGCGCTGCGCAGCCATCCGCTCCTCGACCGTCTGCTGGCCACCGAGCACGAAGCCCTGCTCCCGCTGCTCATCGACGGGACGGGCTCGGTGCAGGGAGCAATGCAGCTGGTTTGTCTCCAGGTCCTCGAGAGCCGCCTACCCGAGCAGGACGAGCCCCAGTTGCGCGTCGGCGCAGACCTGCTCAGCCGGATGCTGCTCAGCTTCGCCGTCCGCCCACCCGAGGACGACCCGGCGCTCGTCGCCCGCTTCCTTGCGCGTGCGGTGATGGCGGGCATCACCGGCGCGCCGCAAACCCCCGACCCGTCCTTCATCGCACCCACTTCTGTCTGAGGAGACCCAATGGCAACCATCACCACCACGGTCGACGGTCAGGCGCAGTCCTGGCGGGACTGGAAGCGGTACTTCTGGCCGCTGGCGCTCATCGTGCCGCTGCTGCCCTTCGCCGCCTACGGCGCGGTCCGTGGCACGGGACTCAACGTCTTCTGGTTCCTTGGGCCGATGTGGATCCTGATCGGCATGCCGATCCTCGACACGCTCATCGGCACCGACCACGACAACCCACCGAAGTGGGCCGAACCGACGCTGGGCCAGGACCGCTACTACCGGGTCCTGACCTACCTGTACCTGCCGCTGCAGTACGCCGGGTTCTTCTGGGGGGCGTGGATGGTCACCCATGCCGGACTCTCGACGTTCTCCCAGGTGGGGCTGACCCTCACGGTGGGTGCCGTGGGAGGCATCGGCATCGCCAACGCCCACGAGCTGGGCCACAAGAAGGACAAGTTCGAGAAGTGGCTGGCCAAGGTCGTCCTGGCCCAGACCGCGTACGGGCACTTCGAGGTGGAGCACAACCGTGGCCACCACACGCGGGTGTCGACGCCCGAGGACCCGGCCACCGCCCGCTTCGGCGAGTCGTTCTGGGCCTTCCTTCCCCGCTCGGTGGCCGGCGCGGCCCGTTCGGGCTGGGCGCTCGAGAAGAAGCGCCTGGCGTTCAAGGACCAGGGCCCCTGGACGCTCAAGAACGACGTGCTCAACGCCTGGCTGATGAGCGTCGTGCTGTTCGCCGCCACCATCGCCATCTTCGGCGTGCAGGTCATCCCGTTCCTGGTCGTGCAGGCGGTCTTCGGGTTCTCGCTCCTGGAGGTCGTCAACTACCTCGAGCACTACGGGCTGCTGCGCCAGCAGGACGAGAACGGCCGCTACGAGCGCACCCTGCCACGCCATAGCTGGAACAGCGACCACATCGCCACCAACGTCGTCCTCTACGGGCTCGAGCGCCACTCGGACCACCACGCCAACCCGACCCGTCGCTACCAGACGCTGCGCACCTTCGACGAGGCCCCGCAGCTTCCGTCGGGCTACGGCACCATGATCGGGCTCGCCTACTGCACGCCGCTGTGGCGCAGGGTCATGGACAAGCGGGTCCTGGCGCTCTACGACGGAGACATCACCAAGGTCAACGTCGACCCACGCAGGCGGGACCGCATCTACGCCCGCCACGGCGTCGTGCCGGCAGCCGCCAGCTAGCGGAGCCGCCACGAGGCGAGACGCAATCTCCGCCGGCAGGCGCGAGACTGGGTCCTGCCAGCTCGAGTGCACGAGTTGGCCCCACGAGGATCACCCTCGACCCGACGACTCCAAGGGACGCTGTCAGTGGCACGCCGACGTACCGGACGATTCGCCATCATGGTGGCGGTCCTGGCACTCGCAGCGTCGTCCTGCAGTTCTGGCGCGAGGGTCGATGTCGGCGCCCGGTGCGACCTGCAACCCACGAGCGCGAAGCTCATCCTCACCAAGGGCAACGTGATCCCCGCGGATCTCACGAGGCGCATCGGTGCGCCTGCCGCGCGAGATTTGTATGCGACGGTGTGCAGGGCGATCGTGACGGCGCCGGCGTTGCCGGACCGACCCCACAGCTGCCCAGCGATGGCCGTGGACCCGGGGACGGCGAACGTCGAGTTTCTCGTCGGCGATCGTCGAGTCGACACCGTCGAGATGACGATCTCGGGCTGCGAGAGCTTTCGTTCGACTCGGGAAGGTGCGCTCGCAGGGAATGGGCGCCGACCTCGGCAACTTCGAGAAGGCGACGCTCGCGATCCACCGCGCGTTCAAGGTGACTGACAAGGCGTTTCGCAGCCGATGAACGGGCGCGTTGGACGTGTGCGGAGTCGGGGAGAATGGTCTTGCGAATCGTCATCGAGACGTTCACGATCGACTTGGCAGAGGAGCCTTCCATGAACGTGACTGGAGACGGGTGAACGGGTGTCGCCTGGGTGCGAGAATCCCGAGGAGTGCGTGAAGGCCGGCGGCAACGTGTTCTATACGGTGCCGACCGAGATCGACGGCGACGTCCGCGAAGGGTGTGCCCGAGAGGAACGATCCTGCATCGCCGCTCTGGGAATCGTGGGCGAAGAGGTGCCCTACGACTCGGCGGACCCGTTCATCGCGATCACCGATGTCGCCCCGGCCTATGTAGCCGTGTTCCAGGGGCTCCCGGTGCTGGTCGTGGGTACCTCGGGTGAGGAGCTGCAGTGTGGGGGACCCGCTCGGCCCGGTGGCGGTCGTCGCCGCAACGTTCCCGACCGAGATCATGGGCGTGCCGACCCTCAGGGTCTTGGCGGCCACGACTGCGCAAGGCGTCGCGGCGGTCAGGGCGATCCCCGGCCTGGTCCAGAACGTGCAAGAGCGCATGCCGCATCTGGTCGAGCTCAACACCCCGCCGGACCCGGCCGACGGGCTTCGTTGGCGGGGCGCCCCCGACGAGCCGGAATCCGTCGCCCCGGTTCCGGTCGTGCCCAAGGGTGACTACGGGATCGCCGACCGCTACGAACGGTTCCTTTCGCTCACGGGAATGTCCCCCGACGAAGAGTGGTTGTGGCCGCCGGCCACCGACGCCGACGTTGCGGCCGAGGAACGGGCCCTGGGTCACGCCCTTCCCGGCGATCTCGCAGAGTTGCTCCAGGTCCACAACGGCGAGTGTCTGTTCGACAGTCACCAATGGCTCGGGTGCTCCGACGGCAAGAGAATGGCGCAGCAGTCCAGCTGGTTCAACCACGAGCTCATCGTCGAACTTCGGTCGAACCCATCGTTGGCCGTGGATCCAGGACCGCGGACTCTGTACGCCGCCACCAATTCGCAGGTCGGCATCCTCTACGACATGGACGAGGTGCCCGGAAGGCTGTTGTACCTGGACGTTCTCAGTCCCGCACAGGTCGTCCCGCTGTGCCGGGATCTGACCACCCTCATCGACTGCTACCTGGCACTGGCCGAGGCGGGCCACATCGGCCTCACGCCGATCGGTCCCGTGGTTGGCCCGAGCACCGTGCACTGGCCGGAGGGGGTCATGGACGAGGTCCGTGAGATCTACGTCGCCAACCACGTGGCGCCCGTCGCCCTGCAGGGTATCGACGGTTGGCTCTCCCGTCCCGAGTCAGCCACGTTCACGATCGACTGAACCGCCGTGCGCCGACGCGCAACGATGTCACCGCAGAACTTTGTCAACCCTTCGTGCCTCTCTCCCGACTTCCATTGCGTCCAACGGCCGGTGGTCGTGGTTCGACCAGCGCTGCCACCGGCGCCAACAACCGCGTCACGTGGGGTGAAGTGCCCGCCGAAATGGGTCGGGGCCTAGGTTGGGGCGAGTGGTGGATCAGTTACGAGTCAGCGGAGCGACGAAAGCACGTCATGAACCGGCTCGACTGTCAACGAACACGATTCTTCGTCGGCGCCTGGTAAGTCTGCTCCGGGGCCGGTTCGACCGGCGCCTCACCGTCATCGAAGGCGGGGCGGGGTTCGGAAAGTCAACCCTGTTGGCACAGGCGGTGCACGAGAACCGAATTGAGAAATTGGGTGTCGACGCGCTGCTTCGCGTGTCAGAAGCTGACCAGGACCCGGACTTCTTCATCGAGGGCCTCGGCGATGCGCTCGGCGTGGACGGCCCTGACCTCACCGTTGAGCGGCTCGCCGACGCGGTGTGGTCGAAGGCGCCGGAGTCGGTCGCGTTGATCGTGGACGACGTCCACCGGCTCTCCGACGTCGGCGAGGCATGGGACGTCCTCGAAGGACTGCTCGATCGGCTTCCCTCGAACGGACATCTGGTGGTGAGCGGACGTCGGCGTCCGTGTTTGCCGGTGGCCCGTCTGCTGAGCCAGGACGATGCCATCGTCGTGGGCGAAGATGACCTCGAGTTCACCGACGAGGAGCTCAAGTTCGTTGCCGAGCTGCGAGCCGTCCCCGCCGCCCTCGCCGCCGAGCTCCCTCGCTGGCCTGCGCTCGCCACGCTCACGGGAGTCGTGGGGCGAAGCGAGTCGATCGACTACCTGTGGGAAGAGGTGCTGCGCATGTTGCCCCCGGAGCGGCAGCAGCTGCTCGCCGCGGTCGCTCCTTTCGGCGAGGTCGACGACCACCTGGTGCGTGCGCTCGGCTCGACGGTGTCGGCGCGAGACTTGATGGAGGGTCTCCCACTCGTCGATGCAACGGACGATGGAACGTTCCGGCTTCACGACCTGTGGGTGGACGCGTTGGCCCAGGGCATTGGGGTCGCTGACCGCAACCGGGCGCTGCGAGCGGGCGGACAGATGTTGTTGAGCCGAGGTGAGCTCGGGCGAGCGGCCGAGGCGTTCGCGCTCGCCGGTGACGACGAAGGCCTGGAACAGCTGATCGTGACCTTCGCCCACCGACCTACGCTCACCGCAGACACGCACGAGATCAACCGGCTCAACGCCCTCCTCCCCGAGACCGTGCGCGACCGGCCAGGCGCCCGCTATCTCGCAGCGGCCAGGTACTTCGGCAGCGACGAAGGACAGGCCGCCGAGGGGTTCCGTCAAGCCCGAGATGCCGCCCGGGAATCGGGCGAGGTGGAGCTCGAGATGCTGGCCCAGTGGCGTCTGACCCAGTTCGACGATCTTGACCTTCCCGGCGGCGCGCCGTTGCCCGATCGGGTCGAGGAGCTGGCGGAGTCCGGCGTGCCCCTGGCCCGAGCCATACGGGCCTTCGTCGGGTCGCGGCAACGTCAGTGCGTGGGCGACGTGGAGGGATCGCTTGCGCTCTTGAACGGCCTTGCCGATTTCGACCCGGAGCAGCGCGAGAAGTCGGTGAGGGTCCGGTTGATGGACCTCGGTCGGACCGAAGCGATCACCGCCACGCTCGATGAAGTGCTGGCGAGCGGCATCAGCGACGTGTACGAGGCGCTTGCGGTCTGGATGCGGGGAGATATCGACCCAGTGGACGCGTGGCCTTTCGCCCGTCTCCTGCCAGAGCGTTCCGGCTCTCTGCCCTTGATGACGGCGACAGGGCTCCGCAGCATGGTCGTGCTGATGGGTGTGATGGCCGGAGCCCATGATGAGGTGACGGTTCTCGCCGACCACAACCTTCGCTGCGCGCACGCCGCGGCTCGTCTCGGCGAGTTGTTTGCCCAGGTGGCGTCGGGAATGGTCGAGCTGGTGACCGTCGATGAGGAGACCGCGGTCGCCACGTTCAGCGCGCTGCTCGACGACATCCCGATCGGATCCTGGCCGGAACGGCCCTACCTCTACGCGTTGGCCACCATTCGGGGTCTGGTGCCTGGTGCCGAATCGCTTGACCATTGCGACTTCGGGCCCTCCTTGACGGTGGCCGTCGAGGCCGGCGCGGCCCTCGTGGCCTTGCGGGCCGGCGACCGGACGCCTGCCAAGGAACTTCCCTGGACCTCGGCTGCACTGTTGAAGGTCCACGTTCCCCCTCCGCTGTTGACCGAGCTCGCGCTCGGCGCCGGCACCACTCCGGGGGCGGCCGAAGTCCTCGACTCCCAGCCCCACCTTCGAACGTGGCTTCGCCGCATCGTTGAACGTGACGACGGGCAATTGGCGAAGCGGGCAGCCGCCAAGGCCAAAGTCACGCCGGCTCGGCCCCCTTTCGACCTTCGGATCGGGTTGATGGGCGGGCTGTCGCTCACTCGATCCGATGGTCGACCATCGACCGATTGGGCACGACGTGAGCGAGTCCGACACCTACTGGCCTACATCGCGCTCGGACGTGACATCTCCCGGTACGAGGCCGCTGCCGAACTGTGGCCGGATCTGTCTTCGGACAAGGCGGCAGCCAACCTGCGGGTCAACCTGCACCATCTGCAGAAGGCCTTGCAACCGGACCGGTTGGCCGACGACCCACCGTGGTTCCTTTCGTCAGACGGCACCCGGTTGCGCCTGGCCCGTGACGGCGTCACCGTCGATACCGAGCTCATCGACGCGGCGATGGTCGGGGCAGTGCAGGCCGAATCGGCCGGACTGCCGAGCGATGCGCTCCGCCACTACGAGCGGGTAGCCGAGCTGGCCGCAGGGGATCTGATCCCTGAGGTGGACGCCGAGTGGGCCAACCTCGACCGGATGCGGCTGCGTTCGATCGTCTACGCCGCTGCGTCACGGCAAGGCGAGCTCGTCCTCGCCCGCGCCGAGCCAGAAGCGGCCTTGTCCATCGCCGTGCGCGCACAACGCCTCGACCCATTGTCGGAGCGGGCCCATCGGCTTTCGATCCGCTGTCACCTGGCGCTCGGTTCGGTCAGCGCAAGCCGCGCTGCGGCCAGGTTGTTGCGTGAGACCTTGCATGAGGCGGGCATTCCGCCCGAGCACGAAACCGAGCTGCTCTTGGCCAGAATCGAGTCCTGAGCCGTCCCGGGCAGGTGGGACTTGCCCCGGCGGCATGCGGCCACTCAGGAGTGGAGCGCCTCGGGCTCGAGACTCAGCGACGTGATGATGGCAGCCGCATCGTCGCTGTAGGACTTGTCGGACACCAGCGCGAGGATGAAGAAGTACTCGTCACCGGCCTGGAAGGGGATCAGCACGCCGTTGTTCCCGCTCGCGTAGGTGATCTGTTGGAGGGTTGCCTTCTGGCCACCGATCCGAGACTCTTTCGCCTCGCTGGCCGTTCCACTCTTGCCAACCGCGAACTTGCGGACCGCCGTGGCGAACTCCTCGAATCCCGGGACTTTGTCCGAGTGGGCGTAGTGGATGAGTGCGAACGTCGCGGCCTCGGGATCGTCCGTTGGGCTGATAGCCAGCACCCTTTCGAGTGCGGAGGTGTCCAATTCGGTTTCGCTGCCGTCGGTCTGGCTGCTCAAGGGAACCTTCGTGCTGGTGACCTTCCAGTTGTCAGGAACCTTCACCCCGATGAACCCGTCGAGCATGATCGTCTTCTCGCCCATGCGTACCTGCCCGCCGGGAAGGTCCTGACCAGCGTCCGGCTGGTAGTCGAGGCTCGTGGACGTGACCACGGTGGTGGTCGTGACCTTGGTGGTCGCCGTCGGTTCGGTGGTCGCGGGCGCGGCCGTCGTGGTGGCCGCAACCGATGCTTTGCCGCTGCTCGCGCTGCAACCGGTCACGAGCAGAGCCGTCGTGACGACGACACCAACGACGGCCGTGCGGATCGGGCGGGTGTGTGCGGCGCGGGTGAACATGGTTGGCATGTCACCACGAGTGCGATAACAGCGCCGAAACCGAGTGCTGCCCAGGGCGCTGAGCGCCGGATGGCTTCTGCCGAAGCACCGGCCGCAGTGGCCTGTGACCGCAATTGCCCCAGGCCGCCGACCTGGTCGTGCTCGGAGAGTGGAGCTATGGGGAATCGAACCCCAGACCTCTTCCATGCCATGGAAGCGCTCTACCAACTGAGCTATAGCCCCTTCAGGGGTGGTCAGATTAGCAGAGGGGTCTACGGGGTCCGAAGCCGGGTGGCGGCGGCGTCCCCTCCGGCTTTTGGGTGCGGATCCTGAACCTGCAGGCTGCGGATCGGCACCCAAAATTCGGGTTTGACCTGGTCAGCGCACCACGAAGTTGACCATCCGGCCCGGCACGGCGATCACCTTGACGACGTCGTGGCCGTCGAGATGGCCGGCCACCCGACCGTCCGCACGGGCCGCGGCCTCGAGCGTCGCGGCGTCGGCGTCGGGCGCGACCGTGATGTGGCCGCGCACCTTGCCGTTGACCTGCACCGGCAGCTCGACCGACTCCTCGGCGAGCCACGCCGGGTCGGCCACCGGGTAGTCGGCCCAGGCCAGCGACTCGTCGTGTCCGAGCCGTGACCAGAGCTCCTCGGCGACGTGGGGCGCCAACGGGGCCAGCAGGAGCAGGAGCGGCTCCACCGCGGCGCGGGGCGGACCGTCGGCGCCGAAGCGCTGGGTGAGGTGGTTGTTGAGCTCGGTCAGCTTGGCGATCACCGTGTTGAATCGCAGCGACTCCATGCCTTCGCGCGCCGCCGCGATGGTCCGGTGGACCATGCGCTGCGTGTCGTCGTCGGCCTCGTCCTCGGTGACGCGCAGCTCGCCGGTGTCCTCGTCGACCACGTTGCGCCAGATGCGCTGCAGCAGCCGGTAGCACCCCGACGACGTCACGGGTGTTCCACGGTCGGCTCTGGTCGAGCGGGCCCGATGAACATCTCGTACAGCCGCAGCGTGTCGGCGCCGTACTCGGCGTACATCTCGTCGGGCGTGACCGAGTTCTTGAGGCTCTTGCCCATCTTGCCGTACTCGCGGCTGCACCGGCTTGCCGTCGAGGCTGAAGGTGCCGTCGGGCTCCTCGCCACGTCCGCCGCCGGCACGTAGAAGCCGCGCTCGTCGGTGAAGGCGTACGGCCTGCACGTAGCCCTGGTTGAAGAGCCGGTGGAACGGCTCGACCGAGCTGACGTGGCCCAGGTCGAACAGGACCTTGTGCCAGAAGCGGGCGTAGAGCAGGTGCAGCACCGCGTGCTCGACGCCGCCCACGTACAGGTCGACGCCGCCCGAGCCGCCCGGCGTCTGCGGGCCCATCCAGTACCGCTCGACCTCGGGGTCGACGAGCGCCGACTCGTTGGTCGGGTCGAGGTAGCGCAGGTAGTACCAGCACGAGCCGGCCCACTGCGGCATGGTGTTGGTCTCGCGGCGGTAGGTCTGGGGCCCGTCGCCGAGGTCGAGGGTGACCTCGACCCAGTCGGTGGCTCGGCCGAGCGGTGGTTCGGGGTCCGAGTGCTCGTCATCGGACGTGGTGGGGGAGAAGTCGTCGATCTCGGGCAGCTCGACCGGCAGCAGGTCCTCGGGCACTGCGTGGGGGTTGCCCTGGGCGTCCCAGACGATGGGGAACGGCTCGCCCCAGTAGCGCTGGCGACTGAAGAGCCAGTCGCGCAGCTTGTAGGTGACGGTCACCCGACCAGAGCCCTCGACGCCGAGCCACGCCGTGATCGCCGCCTTGGCGTCGGCGACCGGCAGGCCGTCGAGCGAGACATCGTTGTTCGCGGAGTTGACCGCGGTGCCGTCGCCCACGAACGCCTCGCGCCAGCTTTCGATCGGGGCATCGGGATCCAGGCCTTGCTCGGCGAACCAGCCGGCCGGCGGGTGAACGACCTCGACGAGGGGCAGGTCGAAGGCCTGTGCGAACTCGAAGTCGCGCTGGTCGTGGGCCGGCACCGCCATGATCGCCCCGGTGCCGTAGCCCATGAGCACGTAGTCGGCGAGGAAGATCGGGACCGGATCGCCGTTGACGGGGTTGATCGCGAACGAGCCGGTGAACACGCCGGTCTTCTCCCTGCCTTCGGCCTGGCGCTCGAGATCGCTGCGCCGCGCGGTGGCGAGCTGGTAGGCGGCGACCGCCTCGGCCGGGGTGTCGGCCGAACCTGCCGCGCCACTCGACCGGCGAGTCCTCGGGCCATGGTCGGGGACGTGTGGGCCTCGACGAGCGGGTGCTCGGGCGCGAGCACCATGTAGGTGGCGCCGAACAGCGTGTCGGGCCGGGTGGTGAACACCTCGATCGCGACGTCGGCGTGCCCCGTCGACCGGGAACAGCACCGCGGCCCCGCTGGAGCGGCCGATCCAGTTGCGCTGCATGAGCTTGATCGACTCGGGCCAGTCGAGCAGGTCGAGGTCGGCGAGCAGACGGTCGGCGTAGGCGGTGATGCGCAGCATCCACTGCTTGAGCGGTCGCCGGTACACGGGGAGGTTGCCGCGCTCGCTGCGCCCGTCGGCGGTGACCTCCTCGTTGGCGAGCACCGTTCCGAGCGCCGGGCACCAGTTGACCGGCGCCTCGTAGAGGTACGCCAGCCGGTACGAGTCGAGCACCGCGCGACGTCCGGCGTCGTCGAGGTCGGGCCAGTGGAGCCTGTGGCCATCGTGCCTTCCGCCGGTTCGCGGAGCCCCTCGTCGAGCTCGCGCTCGAGCTCGGCGATCGGGCGCGCCCGGTTGGCCTCGTCGTCGTACCAGGCGTCGAAGAGCTGCAGGAAGATCCACTGGGTCCAGCGGTAGTAGTCGACGTCGGTGGTCGCCACGACCCGTCGGGCGTCGTGGCCCAACCCGAGGCGCCCGAGCTGCCGGGCCATGTTGGCGATGTTGGCCTCGGTGGTGGCCCGGGGGTGCTGGCCGGTCTCGACCGCGTACTGCTCGGCCGGGAGCCCGAAGGCGTCGTAGCCCATCGCGTGGAGCACGTTGTGCCCCGTCATGCGCTTGTACCGGGCGAAGACGTCGGTGCCGATGTAGCCGAGCGGGTGGCCGACGTGGAGCCCCGCGCCGCTCGGGTAGGGGAACATGTCGAGGGCGAAGAACTTGGGACGCTCCGCGACGGCCTCGAAACCTTCGGCCAGCGCCCCGCTCGGGGTTCGGCGCGTGGAAGGTGCCCCTGTCGGCCCAGCGCTCCTGCCACGTCGCCTCGATCTGCTCGGCGAGCGCGGCGGTGTAGCGGTGCGGGGGGATGTCACCGGGCGCGTCGCGCGCAGGGTTCTCCTCAGGCATGTCTGCACGGTAGCGGGCAGCCCTGTTCGCGACGTGCCTCCCCGTCGACCCCGGTACGGCCGGGAACGGAGCCCGACGCCCTACGTAACCGAAGCGCGTGCCCCGTGGTCCAACGCTGCATGCCGATGCTGCGCCAACGTCTCGAGTCCGCCGCCTCCACCTCGACCGGGGTGGTCTTCGTCGGGCAGGACGAGCCGGTGCGCGTCACCTGGTCCGAGCTCCACGACGACGCCCGGCGGGTTGCAGCGGCGCTGCACGCACACGGGGTGCCCGTCGGGGGGCACGTGGCTCTGCTCGGCCCGACGACGCGCGAGTTGGTGACCACCATCCGCGGCGTGTGGCTCGCCGGCGCCACGGTCGTCGTGCTGCCGCTGCCGATGCGCATGGGCTCCATCGAGGAGTTCGTGGCCCAGACCCGGCGTCGGATCGCCGACGCCGACATCGACCTCCTGGTCATCGACGCGCAGTTCGCGCCCTTCGTCGAGGTGCAACCGAACGATCCGCCGCGGCTGACCTTCGACGAGCTCGTCGGCGAATCCGGTCATCCCGACATCGTCCCTCCCGACGATCCGGACCGGCTCGCGATCCTGCAGTACACCAGCGGATCGACCTCGGAACCGAAGGGCGTCATGCTCCCGGATCGCACCTTGTGCGCCAACATCGACGCGCTCACGACCGCCGGGCGACTCAACCAGGAAGGTCCCGATGTGTTCGTGTCGTGGCTCCCGCTCTACCACGACATGGGCCTGGTGGGGATCCTGACCACGGCGATGGCCTTCGGCAACGAGCTCGTCCTCGGCGCACCGCAGGACTTCATGGCGTCGCCGTCTCGGTGGGTCGAGTGGATGTCGACCTACGGGGGGACCCTGACCGCCGCCCCGAACTTCGCGTACGTGCTCGCCGCCCGGGCGATGGAGCGGCTGGACGACCTCGACCTCTCGCCGCTGCGACTCGCCATCAACGGCGCCGAGCCGGTGGACGCAGGAACGGTGCACCGCTTCACCGAAGCCGGTGCCCGACACGGCCTGCGGCCGGGGGCCATGTTCCCGGCGTTCGGGATGGCCGAGGTCTGCATCGCCGGCGCGTTCCCGGAGCCACTCACCGGCTTGCGCATCGACCACGTCGACACTCGGGTGCTCGAGACCGAGCGCTACGCCGCGTCGGCGGACGCCGAAGTCGACGGGGTGCGAGGCCTCGCTCGGCTGGGACGTGCCGTGCCGGGCCTCGAGCTACGGATCGTCGACCCCGAGACCGGCGAGGTCATGAAGGAGCGCGAGGCCGGCGAACTGGAGCTTCGGGGCACCTCGGTCACCAGCGGCTACTACAAGCGCCCCGATGCCACGGCCGAGCTCTTCCATGACGGCTGGCTCCGCACGGGCGACCTGGGCTACCTCGTCGAAGGCGAGCTGGTGATCTGCGGACGCATCAAGGACCTGATCATCGTCGCCGGCCGGAACGTGTTCCCCGAGGACATCGAGCGGGCCGTGGGCGGTGTCGAGGGCGTCCGCACGGGCAACGTGATCGCCTTCGGCGTGGATGGTTCCCGAGGTCGGCCAGGAGTGATCGTGGTCGCCGAGACCAAGGCGGATGACCTCGAGTCGGTGCGCCGCGACGTCGCGTCGCGCGTCAAGGACGCCGTCGGGCTCGCCGCGAAGGAGATCGTGCTCGTGCCCGCGGGCACCTTGCCCAAGACCAGCTCAGGCAAGTTGCAGCGGGCGCGCTGTCGGGACCGCTACCTCGCGGACGAGCTCGTGCCCGTCGGCGAACCTGCCTGAGCGGGGCGAGGACCCGACGCGAATCGGAGCCGACCCTTCGGCCGGCTCCGATTCGCGTGCACAGTGGTCATCGACCGGCTTCGCCGGTCCATGCGGGGCTCAGGAGCTGGGGGTGATGCCGCACTTGTCCTTGAGGTAGGTCTGGATGTTCGTCGAGGCCGTCGCGAGCTTGGCTTGTTCAGCGCTGGACGGCACGTTGGTCGGGTCCTTCTGCGTTGCTTTGAGGGCGTCGTTGAGGGACTTGATGTCGCCCTTGATCTCCGACGGCGCGCTCGCTTCGAGCTGGTCGAGCATGTCGGTGAACTTCTTGCCGTCGGTGGGCGAGACACTGGCGACGTTCGCCTTCTTGGCCTGGTCGCAGAACGACGCCGAGCTGCTGCTCGAACCGCAGGCCGCGCCGCCCAGCGCGAGTGCGCCGACGAGCGCCAGCGATCCAATGGTGCGCATGCGTGTGGTCATGGTGCTCCCTCGTGGTTGCCCGGAGACATCGCCCGCCGGGTCGTTGGATGATCTTGCGCTCCGCACCCCCCATCGAGTCGGTGTGGCGCGGAAAGCAACCGTAGCGTTTGGACGGCGTCAGATCTCGGCAATCATGCCGATCCACGCCACCAGGCTCAGCCGGGCGGGTCGCCGGGAGGCGGCTGGTCACGCAGGAAGCGCTCGAGCTCGGCGGCGAGCTCGTCTCCGGAGGGAAGGGGCTCGTTGGCCGGCGCTGCGTCGGCCTGCAACTCGAGCGCGTGGACCATTGCCGTGTGCTCGTCGTTGCCCTCGATGAGGTCCTGGATGCGCGAAGCGGTGACTTCGGCATCGGCAGGGAGGGTGCCGGTGTCGAGCGAAAGGTCCGCGAGCTCCGACACCCCTTCGACGAGAGCCAGGCTGGCCGCCGGATAGGGCATGGCGGCCGCGTAGTGGGGAACCTGGGCCCAGACGCCGATGGACTGGATGCCCGACTGCTGGGCTCGCTGCTCGATTGCTGCCTGCACCCCAGCCGGGACCTCGAGGCTGCCCCGGATGAAGCCGATCCGTTCGGCGAGCGCTTCGGTCGACGCGGTGCACGAGAGGTGCACCGGTCGCGTGTGAGGGACCGGTGCCGGGTAGGCGCCGAGCCCGACGACCATGCTGGTGCCCAGCTCGAGCGCGAGATCGACCGCAGCCTCGGTGAAGGCCCGCCACTGGTGGTCGGGCTCGGCGCCCACCAGGAACAGCACGCCGTTGCCGCGCTGGTCCCGGGCGGCGCGCGAGTTCGATGTTGGGCCAACGCAACTCCGTGATGATGCCGTCGTGCAGGCTCATCGTCGGTCGGCGCGCCCGGTGGTCGAGCAGCACGTCGGTGTCGAAGGTCGCGACCGTGGTGGTCTCGTGGTTCGCCAACAGCGACGCCGTCGCGCCGGCTGCGCCCAGACCTGCGTCGATCCACCCGTCGAGGCCCAGGATCATCGGGGGGCTCTCGAAGCCGGGATGCTCGACGAACTCGTAGAGGCGCGTCATCGTCCGGCCTTTGCTGCCGCCGTCGAGGCTGCGTCGACGAGCTTCTCGAGTTGGTCGCCGAACAGCGACGCGAGTGCCTCCGCGTCGGTGCTGCCCATCTGGCCAGCCGCGTAGCGGGTCGCCACGCCGGCGAGGATGCAGGCGAGCTTCCAGTAGCCGAGGGCGACGTAGTAGTCGACGTCGGACACCGAGCGACCGGAGCAAGCGGCGTAGCGCTCCACGAGCGCGGCACGATCGGGGAACCCCGTAGCCGTGGTCGGCGCCTCGGGAAGTGCGGCGAACGCGTCGCCGGCCTGCGCCCAGTAGACGAGGAGCAGCCCGACGTCCGCCAGCGGGTCGCCGAGCGTGCACAGCTCCCAGTCGAGAACCGCGGCGATCGATCCGTCGGTGCGCACGATGCAGTTGTCGAGGCGGTAGTCGCCGTGGACGATCGTCGATCCGACCTGCTCGGGCACGTCGGCGGACAAGCGCTTGTAGACCTCGTCGATGCCGGTCACGTGGGTGTAGGCGGAACGCTCCCACTGGCCGTGCCAGCGCTTGAGCTGCCGTTCCACGTAGCCTTCGCGGCGTCCGAGGTCGCCCAGACCGACCTGGTCGGGATCGACTGCATGGATGGCCGCGAGCACCTCCACCAGGTGGTCCGCAACCGTCGAACGGGTGGCTTCCGGGAGCAGCTCGGCAGTGGCGCGGTCGCGGAGCACGAGGCCGTCCACGTAGTCCATCACGAAGAACGGGGCGCCGTTGACCGAGTCGTCCGCACTGAGTCCCACGATCGTCGGCACAGGTACGTCGGTGTCGGCCAGGCTGGCCATGATCCGGCTCTCACGCCCCATGTCGTGTGCGGTGGCGAGCACGTGGCCGAGGGGCGGACGACGCAGCACCCACCGACCCCCTGCCTGGTCGCGGACGTGATACGTGAGGTTCGACCGGCCACCGGCGATCAGCTCGAAGTCGAGCGGCGCGGAGATCTTCGCCCGCTCGTCGAGCCACGCCGTCACCGGCTTGGGATCGATTCCTTCGATGTCGTCCGGATTGCTCACCCCACGCACGCTATCGACATGGCGGAGGCGGGGCGTCCACCTCGGAAGGTGGTCGCACGCCGGGGCGACCTCGATGCAGCGGCACCGCGCCCCGGTAGCGTGGTCGCGATGACCGTTGACGTGACTGAGCAGACCTTCGAGGCCGAGGTCGTCGAACGATCCAAGACGACGCCGGTCGTGATCGACTTGTGGGCGCCGTGGTGCGGCCCGTGTCGCCAGCTCGGGCCGTTGCTGGAGGAAGTGGTGGCCGCCACGAACGGCCAGGTGGCGCTCGTGAAGGTCGACGTCGACGAGAATCCGTCGATCTCCCAGGCGTTCCAGGTGCAGGGCATCCCCGCCGTGTACGCCATGAAGGACGCCAAGGTCGTCAATGGCTTCGTCGGTGCGCAGGGGCGTGACGCCGTCGTCGAGTTCGTCCAATCCCTGCTTCCCAACGAGCAAGAGCAGAAGCTCGCGGAGCTGCTCGAAGCCGGCGACGAGCTCTCGTTGCGCGCAGCGCTCGAGTCGGCGCCCGGTCACGTGGCGGCGACGACCGCGCTCGCCGACCTGCTGGTAGAGGACGATCGTGCCGGCGAGGCCCTCGAACTTCTGGCGAAGATCCCCGAGTCGGCCGATACCCGCCGCATCGCGGCGAAGGCACGGGTGGGGGCTGATGACGAGCCGATCGACGCGGCGCTCGACGAGCGACTGTCGGGACTGCTCCCACGGGTCAAGGACGACGAGGCCGCACGCCAGGAGTACCTCGACGTCCTCGAGCTGCTCGGCGCCGACGATCCGCGCACGGCCGGCTACCGCAAGGCGCTCACCGCGCAGCTCTTCTGAGCCACCGCACCCCGCGTCGCGACGTTCGGCGCTACGATTCGCACTTCCTTCCCCCTCGTGCTCGCAACCCGCGATGAGGGCCGTATGGCCCGGATGATGGAGAAGGACCGATGGATACCGTGCCTGGGCCGATGGCCGCGCCGGAGCCGGAGCCAAGCGGACGGCGCGGACCGGAGCGTCCGGCTCCGCCACCGCTCACCCCACGGGAGGTAGTGCGAAGCACCTGGCAACGTTGGCAGGAACGCCACCCGAGCTGGGACTCGGCGAAGCTCGTGCTGGCTGCCACGGCGTTGCTCGCGTTGGCTGCGATGGCGTGGTCGGTGGTTGCGGCGCGTCGCCCGGGTGCCGGCGGGACGGTCGCCACCACTGCGACCACGATCGGGATCGCGGCATTCGCGACCACGTCGACCTCGTCGGTCCCACCCACGACGGTCCCGCCCGACGTGGTGGTCGACGTGGCCGGCGCGGTCCGGCAACCGGGTCCCGTGCGGGTCGCCGCAGACGCCCGGGTGCAGGGTGCGATCGCGGCCGCCGGCGGCGTCACCGCGGACGCCGACCTCGACCGGGTCGATCGGGCGGCGCCGCTGCGCGACGGAGAGCGCATCTACGTGCCCCGCCGTGGCCAGACCGAGGTGCCACAGGTAGTGGGCGGGTCCGGCGACGGTTCGGCGGGAGCGCCGTCGTCGACTGGTGGCGACGCAACCGCGCAACCGATCGACATCAACGCTGCCACGGCGGATGAGCTCATCGCCCTTCCCGGGGTGGGCCCCGCGACCGCGCAGGCGATCATCGACTACCGGAGCGCGCACGGCCGGTTCGGGCGGGTCGAGGACCTGCTCGACGTGCGGGGGATCGGCCCGGCGAAGTTCGCGACGCTGCGCCCGCTGGTTCGGGTGTGAGTGGGCCGTGGCCGCCGCGGGAGCAGCGCTCGCTCGGTGACGGTGCCGCGGTGGCCCTCGCGGTCGCGACCGCCGGCGCGGCATGGGCCTCGTTCTCGCTTCCGCCGCTCCTCGGTCTGGTGGGGATCGCGGCGGCGGTGCTGGCGCGTCGGCCCGCACTGCTGATCGTCGCGTCGATGGTGCTCGCCAGCGGATCGGCGGCGCACGCCACCGCAGGGCTCCGTGTCAGCACGCACACCATGCGGGGGTCGGTTGAGGTGGTGCGGGTCTCGATCGATGCGAGCGGTGCCGCGCGCGCTGAGGTCCGCGCCGGCGCGCACCACCTCATGCTCGAGGCCCCGTCGTCGGGGAGGTCACTCCTCGAGGGTGCACGCCCCGGCGACCGGTTCCGCGTGAGTGGGCGAGTCGTGCCGTCCGACCCGGTTGCGCAGCGTGCCCGGGGCCGACACGTGGCCGGAACCCTGCACGCTGCGTGGATCCGCCGCGGCGGGGCGCCGCGGTGGCCGTGGCGTGTCGCCGACCGGGTCCACGGCGCGGTGCAGCGGCTCGGTCGGCCGCTCCCGCGCGCCGAGCGCACGCTCTTCGACGGCTTCGTGCTGGGTGACGCGAGTGGGCAGGATGCCGTGCAGCGCGCGGACTTCCTCGGGTCGGGCCTCACGCATCTCCTCGTCGCGTCCGGGGAGAACGTGGCGTTCCTCCTGACGCTTGCCGGTCCGCTGCTTCGTCGCAGCCGGCTGGGGGTGCGCTGGGCGGTCAGCGTCAGCCTCCTGGTCGGCTTCGGGTTCGTGACCGGGTTCGAGCCAT
Organism: uncultured Actinomycetes bacterium; assembly: GCA_963810075.1. Lineage (GTDB taxonomy): Bacteria > Actinomycetota > Acidimicrobiia > Acidimicrobiales > Iamiaceae > CAWELZ01. The sequence goes on from CAWELZ010000012.1 coordinate 388,950, forward strand.
CGGTGCTGCGCGCCGCGGTGATGGCGGGGATCGCGGTGACCGCGGCGGGACTGGGTCGCCCGGTGGCCAGTTGGCGAACGCTTGCCCTGGCAGTGACGGTGTTGATGTGGGTCGACCCGTTCCTCGTGCACTCGGTGTCGTTCGGGCTCTCGGTTGGCGCGTCGGCGGGCATCGTCGCGCTGGCGGGGCCACTCGCCGCGTTCCTGCCCGGTCCTGAGCGCGTCGTCCGGGTGGTGGCGGTCACGACGGCCGCGCAGGTTGGCGTCGCACCGTTGCTGGTCGACTTCGCCGGTGGGCTCCCGGTGGCCACCCTTCCCGCGAACGCACTCGCGGCTGGGCCGGCGGGCCTGGTGGTCGTGGTGGGCCTCCCCTGCCTGGCCCTGGCCGCCTCGGGCATCCCGGGGACGGCGTTGCTCGCCTGGGTGCCCCGATTGCTGCTCGGGTGGATCGGCGGCGTCGCCCGTGCGGCGTCGACGTGGCCGTTGGGAAGGCTCGGGCCGGTTGGGGTGCTCTGCGGGTGCGCGCTCGTTGGGGGGATGGTCGCGGCTGACCGGCTCGGATGGCGGCATGTGCGCCTCACCTGCGGTGTGACGGCGTTGGCCGTGTGCGGGGCGCCGGCGGTGGTGTTGGCCGCATCGCCACCGAGCGGTGATCCGTCGACCGGCGTGCACGTCATCCGGCGCGGGTCCACGACGGTGCTCGTGCTCACCGCGACGCCGCCGCCGGTGGCGCTGTTGGACGACGTCGCCGCGCTGGGAGTGTCGCGTGCCGACGTCGTGGTCATCGCCCACGGCGATGCCGGTGATCGCGCGGCGCTTTCGATCCTCGCCGAGCGCAGTCGGATCGGTCGGGTCGTGAGCCCGAAGCCGCTACGAGGGGTGCGGTTCCCGGTCGATGTCGCCGCTCCGGGAGAGCGACGTCGCTACGGGCACGCCGTGCTCGATGTCGTGCTGGTCAGGCCGGTGCTGAGTGTCCGGGTCGAGCCCGAGGGGCCACCGTGAGATCCCAGGTAAGGTCCGCGCGTGCTACTGCGCATCGGTTCGGTTGAGCTCGACACCGCACGTCGTCCGCTGGTGATCGCTGTCGTTGACCACGCTGCGGGCGACCTTGCGGTCGCCGCCGGTGTCAAGCAGGCGCACAGCCTCGGTGCCGACGTGGCAGAGGTGGATGGTGACCGGCTCGACGCGCACACCTGCCGGCAGCTCGGCGACCAGGGACTGTGCTGGTCGGTGGCGACCGGTGACTCCGAGACCGCCGCACGTGCCTTCGCACATGGAGCCTCGGCGCTTCGCTGGACCGGGCCGTCCTCGGCCGACGCGCCGCGGCCGACGACCGAAGGCCTTCCGGTGCTGGCGTCACTTGCGGCTCCGTGGTTGCGCGTCGGTGACTGGGGTGTCGTTGGCGATGCCGCTCGTGACGTCGTCGCCGCACGAGGAGCCGCAGGGGTGGTACCGATCGTGGACCTGGGACCCGAGGCCGACCGAGCCCACATCGCTGCCGCGGTGACGGTCGGGTTGGAGCGGGGCGCGGCAGGGATTCCGGACCGTCGTGCCGCGTGCGGTGCGGCGAAGCGCGTTCGTGGTGCGGGCGTTGGAGCGCAGCAGATGAGCGACATCCCGCCGATCCACCTCGTGCGCGGGAGCGACCCCGTCCTCCTCGGGGACGCCGTGAGTCGTCTCGTGGATTCGCTTGTCGGCGACGGCGACCGCAGCTTGCTGCTCGACGAGCTCACGGGTGCCGAGTACGAGCTGGCAGCCGTCGTCTCCGCGGCCCAGACGCCGCCGTTCCTGACGGATCGTCGGGTGGTCGTGGCCCGCGACGCCGGTCGCTTCTCCAAAGCCGACGACGTCGCGCCGCTCGTCGGCTACCTCGAAGATCCGTTGCCGACGTCGACGGTTGTCCTCGTGTGGGAGCTGGCCCCGGGGCAGCAGCGCCTCGGCGCGGTGCCCAAGAAGCTCTCCGCCGCGATCACGGCTGCCGGCGGGTTCGTCACGGGCACGGACGTCGGCGGTTCCAAGACGGCCAGGGACACCTGGTGGGGCGACCTCTTCGCGGCCGCGCCGGTTCGGCTCGACGCCCGTGCGCAGAAGATGGTGCGGGACCAGATCGGCGAGGACGCGGGCGAGGCGCCGGCGCTGCTGCGTCAGCTCGCCGCCGCCTACGGCCAAGGAGTGACGCTCGGCGTGGGCGAGGTCGAGCCGCACCTCGGCGAGGCCGGTTCCGTTCCGCCGTGGGAGCTGACCGATGCGGTGGACCGCGGCGACACCGCTGGTGCGATCGAGGCGCTGCACCGCATGCTCGTTTCAGGAGATCGGCACCCGCTGCAGCTCATGGCCACGCTGCAGAACCACTACCTCCGCGTCGCCCGCCTCGACGGCGCCGCAGTCTCGAACGAGAAGGACGCGGCCGCGCTGCTGGGTATGAAGGGCTCGACGTTTCCCGCGCGGAAGGCGCTCAACGTCGCCAAGTCCCTCGGACCTTCGGGCTGCCGTCGGGCGGTGTCGCTTCTCGTCGAGGCCGACCTGACGCTACGCGGGGCGGGCCCGCATGGCCCGGCGAGCTGGTGCTCGAGGTGCTCGTGGCACGGCTCAGTCGGCTCTCGAGCGGATCACGGCGTCGCCGCTGAGCGTTGCTTGCTCAATGCAGCAGGATTGGTCGCCACATTGGCGACCAAGCTCCCGACATTCGCAATGGGGGGGTGCGTCAGTCGGCGGCGGCGGCGACTGCGGCGTTGACCTGGCGGGTCAGGCGCGACTTGCGGCGTGCCGCCTGGTTGGGGTGGATCACACCCTTGGCTGCGGCCGAGTCGATCCGCTTGATCGCCTGGCGCAGCGCCTCGGTTGCGTCGTCCGAGCCGTCCTCCGCCGCGGCGAGCGCGGACTTGGTCCGGGTCCGCATCTCGGAGCGCACCGTCTTGTTGCGCTGACGCGCCCTTCTCGTTCTGGCGGTTGCGCTTGATCTGGGACTTGATGTTCGCCACGGGATCCTCATCGACGATGTCTGGCTACGGCCACACCACACTAGTGGTCGTAGCCCATCCCGGTCCCAACCGAACTCGTCCGGCTGCGGGCCCGGGGCGACCTGGCCGGTACGCTGACCCGTTCCCCACCGGGGATCTCTCTCACCATGACCGACCTCGACCACCTTCGCTGCCTCAGCGTCATCGCCCACATCGACCACGGCAAGACGACGCTGTCGGACCGGATCCTCGAGGTGTGCGGCGCCGTCGACGCGCGCGACATGCGCGCCCAGTACCTCGACACGATGGACCTGGAGCGCGAGCGGGGCATCACCATCAAGTTGCAGAGCGTCCGACTCGACTACGCGGGCCACGTCCTCAACCTGATCGACACGCCCGGCCACGTCGACTTCGGCTATGAGGTGTCCCGGTCGCTCGCCGCCTGCGAGGGCGTGATCCTGCTGGTCGACGCCTCGCAGGGGATCGAGGCGCAGACGCTGGCCAACTGCTACCTGGCGCTCGAGAACGACCTCGAGATCGTGGCCTGCCTGAACAAGATCGACCTGCCCGCCGCCGACCCCGACCGCTTCGCCGAGGAGATCGAGAAGGTGCTGGGCATCCCCGCCGAGTCGGTGCTGCGCATCTCGGCCAAGACCGGCGAAGGCGTGCCGGAGCTGCTGGACGCCGTCATCGAGCGCATCCCCGCGCCGGTGGGCGACGCCGAGGCGCCGCTCCAGGCGTTGATCTTCGACTCGCACTTCGACCAGTACCGCGGTGTGGTGTCCTCGGTCCGGGTCATGAACGGGCGGCTCACCACCGGCGCCAAGCTGCGATTCCTCCAGGCGCGCAGCACCCACGAGGCCGACGAGGTCGGCGTGCGCACCCCGGACCCGACGCCGATGCCCGAGCTGGGCCCCGGCGAGACCGGCTACCTCATCGCCGGCATCAAGGACGTGGGCGAGGCGCGCTCGGGAGAGACCATCACCGAGGTGGGCCGGCCGGCGGAGCCCCTCGCGGGCTACCAGGACCCCAAGCCGATGGTGTTCTGCGGGATCTACCCGGTCGACGGCGACGAGTTCTCGACGCTGCGCGAGTCGCTCGAGAAGCTGCAGCTCAACGACTCGTCGTTCACCTACGAGCCCGAGACATCCGGCGCGCTCGGCTTCGGCTTCCGCTGCGGGTTCCTCGGGCTGCTGCACATGGAGATCGTGCGCGAGCGACTGGAGCGCGAGTTCAACCTGTCGCTCATCGCCACCGCGCCCTCGGTGCAGTACCAGGTGCACACCACGGCTGGGGAGGTCGTCGAGATCGACAACCCCTCCGAGATGCCACCGATGAGCGAGGTCGACTTCATCGAGGAGCCGTGGCTCAAGACCACCATCCTCACCCCGACCGACTACACGGGCACGATCATGGAGCTCTGCCAGCAACGCCGCGGCGAGATGCGCAACCTCGAGTACCTCTCGCCCGAGCGCATGGAGCTCGTCTACCGGCTGCCCCTCGCCGAGGTCGTCACCGACTTCTTCGACCAGCTCAAGAGCCGCAGCCAGGGGTACGCCAGCCTCGACTACGAGCCCGAGGGCGACGACCGCTCCGACCTGGTCAAGGTCGACGTGCTGCTCAACAGCCAGCCAGTCGACGCCTTCTCGATGATCGTCCACCGCGAGAAGGCCGACGCCTACGGCAAACGCATGACCGAGAAGCTGCGCGAGCTGATCCCGCGGCAGCTCTTCGACGTGCCGATCCAGGCGGCGATCGGCGGGCGCATCATCTCCCGCCAGACGGTCAAGGCCAAGCGCAAGGATGTGCTCGCCAAGTGCTACGGCGGCGACATCACCCGGAAGCGCAAGCTGCTCGAGAAGCAGAAGGAGGGCAAGAAGCGCATGAAGAACATCGGGCGCGTCGAGGTCCCCCAGGAGGCGTTCGTCTCCGCGCTCAAGCTCGACGACTGACGGTCCCCGCCCCGCGCCCGAGGGGGCGGCGTAGCCTTGCGGAGATGGTCTGGTTCCTGCTCTCGCTGCTGCTCGTGGGCCTCGTCGCCGGGGCGGTCGCCCGCCTGCTGGTCCCCGGTCGGAACCGGCTGACGATCCGGGGGACGATCGCGCTGGGCGTCGTCGGGAGCTTCCTCGGTGGGTTCCTCGGCTACCTGCTGTTCGGCGACTCGAGCGGCGCCGGCGCGTTTCGGCCGTCGGGCCTGGTCGGCTCGATCGTCGGTGCGACCATCGCATTGGCGATCTACCGCGGGATGCGGCGCCGTCGTCGCAGGTTCTCGAGATGACCCGCGGCTCCCGCTGGCTTTGAGCTGGTCCCCGCTTCGGGAGCTGGGCGACGTCAGAGGGCGATGGCTTCGCGCCAGCGGCCCAGGATGCCGTGGTCGTCGACGGACTCCTCGGGTGGTGCCGGCCACGGTGGCGGATCGGTCCAGTCGAGCCCGGACGAACGGTAGGCGGTCGCGAGCAGGCGACGTCCGTGCCCGCCGAGCAGGGCCGCGGCGACGGCAAGGTGGGCGGCCCGGAACTCGGAGCCGTGGGCGGCGAGCCCGCGCTCCCGCCAGGACGGCGTGGTGTTGCAGAGCACGTGCGCGGCCTCGTGCGAGAGCGTGGGCGGCTGATCGTGGTCGGGTGCGATCCGGATCAAGTGGTCGCCGTCCACGCCGCTGGTGGCGGTGGAGCGACGGGCGTCGGCGTGGGCCGCCACGACTCGGGGGACGACGCCTCCCGAGGCCAGCCGCCACCAGGGATCGGAGAAGAGGATCCCGGCGAGCGTGCGGAGGCCGGGCAGGTCGACCGCCTCATCCGCGAGCGTGTCGCCGAACGCAGCGAGCTCGGCGGTGTAGACCCGGGACCGCTGGACGTCGCGCGCCGCGCTCACACCCGAGTGCTCACCGGGTGAGCGCCCGTTCCCGGGCGGCGATGCGACCGCCCAGGCCAAGGTCGGCCCGCGCCCCGGCGGCCCGCCCCTGGGACCACCCGGCGTCGCTGGACGCCCGCGGGGCGCGGGCGGAGGGGAGTCGGCCGTGCTCGGCGGCGATCCAGGCGTCGACGGCATCGAGCCGCTCGGCGAGCACGAGCGCGACCGAGGCGGCTGGCGGACCGGACGGTGAACCTGCGCTCGCCTCTGCCTCGGCAGCGGCGGTCGCGACCACCTCGTCGAGGCGTTCGCCGGTGATTCGGGCGAAGCCGAGCAGGAAGTTCCGCCGCCACGAGGTGGTGGTGACGCCCGCTCCGCGGGGTGGCGGGGCGGCGGTGGCGGCGCCCATGGCCTGCACGAGCAGCGACGTGAACAGCAGCTCGGCGCGCTCGGCGTCGGCGGCGTGGCCCACGACGTGGCCGATTCGACCGTCCCAGCCGGTGGAGGTGAGCACTCGGCACTGCTGGAACCCGGCGGCGGCCACCAGCAGCGCGAGGCGGGCCTGCACGTAGGGACCCTTGCCGAGCGGCACGTCGCGGGTGAGCACGGCGCCCCGGTCGGTGGCCGGGCGGGCCGCGGCGAGCATCGCCTCGGTGATCTGCCACGACGCCATGAGCGCCGCGGCTTTGGCGGTGAGCGCCTCGGCCTCGGCCGGGTACGGCGTCGCTTCGGCCTTGTCGAGCAAGGCGCGGATCTTGTGGGCGCGGCGGTCGGGGTCGACGGGCATGAGGGGATCCTTCGGTGTGGGCGGCTCGTCGAGGGGAAGAAGTCTGACGACGGGGGAGCGTCGTCGGTCCCGAGTCTGCCAGCAGGCTGCGACAGCGGCGTGCCACCGGCTCTACGCTCGGAAGCCATGCCTGAGGTCGGAGACCGCACCGAGCGACCGTCTGGTTCGGACGAGCCATACCGGGTCGTGGTGGTGTGCCTGGGCAACATCTGCCGCTCGCCCACTGCGGCGGCGGTGCTGCGCGACCGGATCGACCGGGCCGGGCTCACCGGACGCGTCGAGGTCGACTCGGCGGGCACCGGGGCTTGGCACGTGGGGGAGCCTGCCGACACTCGGGCGGCCGCCGCCCTGCGTCGCCGCGGCTACGACGACACCCACACCGCTCGGCAGTTCCATCGCCACGACTTCGCCGACTTCGACCTGATCCTGGGAGCGGACGCCAGCAACGTGGCCAACCTCCTCGACCAGGCAAGGACCCCCGACGAAGTTGCCAAGGTCCGGTTGCTGCGCTCGTTCGACCCGGTCGCACCCGACGGCGCCGAGGTGCCCGACCCCTACTACGGCGCCGGTGGCTTCGACGAGGTGCTGGATCAGATCGAAGCCGCCTGCGACGGCCTGGTCGAGGCGATTCGCTCTGGTCAGCTGGAATCGTGAGTCGGGCCCAGGATGTCGCCGACGGCCTGGCCGGACTGCTGGACGTCCGGGTGCGCGCGGTCGCGCCGGTCAGCGGCGGGGACCTCGCCGAGGCCTGGTTCGTCGAGACGACCGACGGGCCCGTGTTCGCCAAGTCGCTGCCGGACGGGTCCCCTGACGCCTTCGCCACCGAGGCCGCCGGGCTCGCATGGCTCCGCACCGCCGGGGTGGTCGCGGTACCCGAGGTGCTCGCGGTGTCCGACGGGCTCCTGGTGCTCGAGTGGGTCGAGCCGGCGCCCCGGTCGTCGCTCGCCGAGGAGCGCCTCGGGCGGGGACTGGCCGCCCTCCACCACGCCGGCGCCCCCGCCTTCGGGGCCGCGCCGCCGGGCGGGGGGACCGCGGGGTTCCTCGCCCGGCTCGGCGCGCACGACCGCCCCGTGGACGACTGGCGCGCGTTCATCGTGGAGCAACGGCTCGCGCCCCTCGCCGAGGAGGCCGACCGGCGCGGCGCGCTGCCCCAGGGCACGCGGTCGCGCCTCGACCAGCTTTCGAGCCGACTCCTCGATCCCTCGAACGACCTCGGTGGACCTCCCGAGGCTCCGGCGCGACTGCACGGCGACCTGTGGTCCGGCAACGTGCTGTGGGGCGCGGGGACCGGCCCTGGCTCATCGACCCGGCCGCGCACGGCGGCCACCGCGAGACGGACCTGGCGATGCTGCGCCTCTTCGGTGGCGTCTCCGAGACCGCGTTCGCGTCGTACTCGGCGGTCGCGCCGCTCGCAGACGGCTGGCGCGAGCGGATCGGGTTGCACCAGCTCACACCCCTGCTGGTGCACGCCTGCCTCTTCGGCGGCGGCTACGGCGCCGAGGTCGATCGGATCGCCCGCAACCTGGCGTGATGCCGGTGCGCGGGCTGGGGTTCGGGGAAGCGGTGCTGGCAGTCGGTAGCATCGAGTGCCAGTGGGGGCGCGTGCGCCGCCGCTGATCGTCGCCAACCCCGAGGCCATCCTCATGCTCGACGAGCGCAAGACATCGATCCTCCGAGCCGTCGTGGAGGAGTACATCCAGACCGCGCAGCCGGTCGGGTCGGGTCACGTCACCGCGGCGCCCGGCGTCACGGTGTCGTCCGCGACGGTGCGCAAGGACATGGCCATGCTCGAGGATGAGGGCTACCTCCACCAGCCGCACACGAGTGCAGGCCGCATCCCCACCGACAAGGGCTACCGCGCCTTCGTCGACGAGCTCGCGGGACCGACGCCGACGCTCGCCCAGGAGGCGACCACCCGGGTGCGCGAGTTCTTCGACACCAGCCATGGCGAGATCGAGCACATGCTCACCCAGACGACCCGCCTCCTCGCCGGGCTCACCCATCAGGCGGCGGTCGTCGTGGCACCGACGGTGGAGGCCGCCGAGGTGCGGTCCGTGCAGCTCGTCGAGCTGGCGCCCACGGTCGCGCTGTTCGTGGCGGTGCTGGCCAACGGCAGCGTCGAGAAGCGCACGGTCGAGCTGGGCCACGGGGTCGCCGAGGACGTGCTGGCCCGGGCCACCGCACACCTCAACGCCCGGCTCCAGCAGCAGCCGCTCACCCGGATCGCAGAGGTCGACGCGACCGGCGACCGGGCGGTCGACGCAGTGCTCCAGGCCGTGCGCACCGCCGCGACCGGGGCGGGCGATGGTGAGCTCGAGCAGGTCTACGTGGGAGGCACGGCGCAGATGGCCTCGTCGTTCGAGGCGGTCGAGACGGTCCGGCGAGTGCTCACCATCCTCGAGCAGCAGCTCGTGGTCGTGTCGCTGCTGCGCGACGTGCTCGACCGCGGGCTCCAGGTCGCCATCGGGAGCGAGACCGGCATGACGACGCTCGCCGACTGCTCGGTGGTCGTCGCGCCCTACGAGGTCGCCGGCGAAGCGGTCGGCACCATCGGGCTCCTCGGCCCGACCCGAATGGACTACCCCCAGGCTCTGGCGGCGGTGGCGCTCGTCAGCCAGCGCCTCGGACATCGTTTGACGGAAGGCTGAAGCTCCTGTGACGACCGACTACTACGAACTGCTCGAGGTGCACCGGGAGTGCACCACCGATGAGCTCAAGAAGGCCTATCGCCGACGTGCCCGCGAGCTGCACCCCGATGCCAACCCCGGCGACGAGACCGCCGAGGCGCGCTTCAAGGAGGTGGCGGTGGCCTACGAGGTGCTGTCGGACCCCGACAAGCGCGCCTCCTACGACCGCTTCGGCCCCGACGGCGTCGCGGGCATGGCCGGCGGCGATCCGTTCGGGTTCGGCGGCGCTGGTCTCGGCGACATCTTCAGCCAGTTCTTCGGGGGTGGCGGCGGATTCGGTGGCCAGAGCGGCCCGACCGGTCCGCCGGCCGGGAGTGACCTCGAGGTCACCGCCCACATCGAGTTCGTCGACGCGGTCTTCGGTGGGGAGACGTCGGTCACGCTGCGCACCGCGGTCGCCTGCGAGGACTGCGAGGGCACTGGCGCCGCCGCTGGCTCCTCTCCGACGTCGTGCCCCGACTGCAATGGCACCGGACAGGTGCGTCGGGTCCGTCAGTCCCTGCTCGGACAGATGGTCACCGCCGGTGCCTGCGGACGCTGTGGAGGCTGGGGCAAGATCATCGAGCACCCGTGCCCGGTGTGCGGCAGCGAAGGGCGCAACATCGTCGAGAAGACCTACACGGTCGACGTCCCGGCGGGCGTCGACTCGGGCTCGACGCTGCGGCTGAGCGGCCTCGGTGCGGCGGGACCCCGAGGCGGTGGGCACGGCGACCTCTACGTGCACCTGCGCGTCGCCGACCACGAGCGCTTCGACCGGGACGGCGATGACATCATCGAGGAGCTCGACGTGCCCTTCACCCAGGCCGCGCTCGGCGCCACGCTCGCGTACGAGACCCTCGACGGCGTCGAGGAGCTGACCATCGCCCGGGGCACGCAGCCCGGCACCATCACGCGTCTGCGCGGCCTCGGGGTGAACCGCCTCAACGGTCGTGGCCGCGGGGACCTTCTGGTGCGCGTCAACGTGACGGTGCCGACCGACCTCGACGACGAGCAGGAAGCGCACCTGCGCGACCTCGCCGAGCTGCGCGACGAACCGGTGGCCGAGCACAGTGCGGGCCTCTTCTCGAAGGTCCGCTCTGCCTTCCGAACCTGATCCCGTGGTGGAGGGCACCGACCCCGACGGCTCCGGCGGTCCGCACGTCCTCGTCGAGTCGCTCGACGACCTCGTCCTCGACCCACACGACCGCCACCACCTCGAGCGTGTCCGCCGCCTTCGAACCGGCGACCCGCTCACCGTGGGCGACGGCGCCGGCCGCTGGCTCCCTGCGCGCTTCGGTTCGGTCCTCGAGCCCGCCGGCGCGGTGGTCGTGGTGCCCGCGCCGGAGCCACGCCTGACCGTCGGCTTCGCGCTCGTCAAGGGGGAGCGGCCCGAGTGGGTGACCCAGAAGCTGACCGAGCTCGGCGTGGACGTCATCGTGCCGTTCGCCGCGGCACGCTCGGTCGTGCGGTGGGACGGCGCCCGTGCGGCGACGAACCTCGAACGGCTACGCCGCGTCGCACGCGAGGCCACCATGCAGTGCCGACGTGCCTGGTTGCCCGTCGTCGAGCCCGCCACGACCTTCGCGGAGCTGGCGACGCGCCCGGGTGCCGTGCTCGCCCAGTCGGGAGGGCCGCCGCTCGACGCGTCGGCTCGTGTGGTGCTGATCGGGCCCGAGGGGGGCTGGACCGAGGAGGAGCGGGCCACAGTGCCCGAGGTCGCAGGCCTCGGCGTGCACGTGCTGCGCGCCGAGACGGCCGCCATCGCCGCCGCCACGTTGCTCGTGGCCGGGCGCGCCGGGCTCCGATGACGGATGTGGCGACGCGCTTCGGGGTCTACGCGCACGTCCCGTTCTGCCGTCACCGCTGCGACTACTGCGCGTTCGCGACCTGGACCGATCGCCACGAGCTGACCGGGCGCTACCTCGACGCCTGCGGGATCCAGGCACGCGCCGACCTGGCCGGAGGGCCGCCCGCCGACACCGTGTTCGTCGGTGGCGGCACCCCGACGCTGGTCGACCCGAACCGGTTGGCGGCGTTGATCACCAGCTTCGGTGCCGCAGACGACGCCGAGGTCACCGTGGAGTGCAACCCCGACGACGTCACCGCCGCTCACCTGCGCGCGTACGCCGACGCCGGGGTGACTCGGGTGTCGATCGGCGTGCAGTCGCTCGCCGAGCCGGTGCTGCGCACCCTGGGCCGCACGCACGACCCGTCGAACGTGCGACGAGCGGTCGAGCTGGCGCACGCGGCGGGCCTGGACGTCAACGTCGACCTCATCTACGGCGCAGCCGGCGAGACGCTCGGGCAGTGGGTCGGGACGCTGGAGGGCGCACTCGCGCTCGAGCCGGCGCACGTCAGCGCCTATGCGCTCACCGTCGAACCGGGCACCCCGCTCGCCAGCGACGCCGCCCGCCACCCCGACGACGACGACCAGGCCGACAAGTACCGCGTCGCCACCGACCTGCTGGGCGCCGCGGGGTTCGAGTGGTACGAGATCTCCAACTGGGCGAGGCCCGGCAAGCGCTGTCGGCACAACCTGCTCTACTGGCTCGGCGGCGACTACCAGGCGGTCGGGTGCGCGGCCCACGGCTACCGGCAGGGTCGCCGCTACTGGCACGTCCGGACGCCCGAGCGCTTCATCGGCGCGGTCGAGTCGGGGCGGTCGCCGGTGGCCGCCGACGAGCGCCTGGAGCCAGCCGACCACCGTCTCGAGGCCCTGGCGCTGCTGGTGCGCACGGGAGCAGGGGTGCCCGTCGAGTCGCTGTCGGCCGACGACGTCGAGGGACCGCTTGCCGACCTGGTGCACCGGGTCGACCACGTCGGACCGGAGTGGGGCGTGGGTGACAGAGCCCGCCTGGTGCTCACCGAACGGGGTCGGATGCTCGCCAACGAGGTGGCGCTGCGGCTCCGCTGACCGCCTCGCACCCGGCCACGGTCACCGCTGCGCCGACCCGAGGGAATCTGACACGCCGCAAGTGGGTTCCCATTGCCATGAGCGAACAAGTCGACGCGGTCGTGATCGGGATGGGGCCGGGGGGTGAGGACGTCGCCGGCCGGTTGGCCGAGGCGGGTCTGCACGTCGTGGGCATCGAACGCGAGCTGGTCGGCGGCGAGTGCCCCTACTGGGGGTGCGTGCCGTCCAAGATGGCGATCCGTGCCGGAAACCTCCTCGCCGAGGCGCGCCGCATTCCTGGCATGGCCGGCGCGGCGGAGGTCACTGCTTCCTGGGAGCCGGTGGCCCGTCGGATCCGCGACGAGGCCACCGACGACTGGGACGATCGCGTCGCGGTCGAGCGGTTCGAGAGCAAGGGCGGTCACTTCGTCCGCGGGAGCGGGCGCATCGTCGCTCCTGGGGTGGTCGCCACCGGCGAGCGCGAGTTCGAGGCGGGAGTCGCCATCGTGGTGGCGACCGGCACCCGGCCCGCGGTGCCACCCATTCCTGGGCTGGCCGACATCGCGTACTGGACCAACCGCGAAGCGCTGTCGACCAAGGAGGTGCCCTCGTCGCTCGTCGTGCTCGGCGGTGGTGCGATCGGCGCCGAGCTCGGCCAGGTGTTCGCCCGCTTCGGCTCCCGGGTCACGATCGTCGAAGCTCTCGACCGGCTGCTGCCCCAGGAGGAGCCCGAGGCGGGCGCGCTGGTCGCGGATGCGCTGCGCGCGGATGGCGTCGATGTCCGCACCGGGGTGCGCGCCCAGCGCGTGCGCCGCGACGGCCACCGCTTCGCCGTCGAGCTGGCCGACGGCAGCGTCGTCACCGGCGCGCAGGTCCTGGTCGCCACCGGACGCCGTCCCGACCCGGCCGCGGCCGGCCTCGACGTCGTCGGGGTTCCCGCCGACGCACGGTCGGCGCCGGTCGACGAGCACCTGCGCGTCGCCCCCGGCGTGTGGGCCGTCGGCGACGTCACCGGCAAGGGCGCGTTCACCCACGTGGCCATGTACCAGGCGCGCATCGCGGCCGCGGACATCCTGGGCCAGCCGCACGAGCCCGCCGACTACCGGGCCGAGCCACGGGTCACCTTCACCGACCCCGAGGTCGGCGCGGTCGGGCTCACCGAGGCCGACGCACGAGAGCAGGGGCTCGACGTCATGGTCGGACGGACCAGCGTTCCGTCCTCGGCGCGGGGTTGGATCCACAAGGCGGGCAACGAGGGCGAGATCAAGCTGGTTGCCGACGCCGGCCGTGGGGTGCTGGTCGGCGCCATGTCCGCGGGCCCGTGGGGTGGGGAGGTGCTCGGTCTGCTCGCGTTGGCGGTTCACGCGGAGGTACCGGTGCGCGTCCTGCGGGAGATGATCTACGCCTACCCGACGTTCCACCGGGCCATCGAGGACGCGCTGCGCGACCTCGACTCCTGACGGTCAGCCGAAGCGCTGTTGGGCGTGGGAGGAGTACTCGCGGGTTGCCGAGATCCGGTCTGCGGCGGAGAGGACACCGAAGTGTTGGATCACCGTCCGGGTGAAGGTGCGGCCTCCGTTGTCCGGGGTACGACCCAGCAGGTTGGCGTAGAGGTTGTCGACGTCGCGATCGGTGGCCTCGGGGCCGATCACGATCGCGCGGGCAACCGTGCGTCGGCTGTAGTGGTGGATTTGCCGGACCCAGTAGTTGAGTTCCGACGAGGATGGCGTGCGACCGAGCGAGCTGGCGTACAAGGCGTTGACCCAGGCCGCGTCCTTGCCGCCCACCTTGACGTAGAGCTCGGTCGACGCGTAGAGCGCGACGGTGAGCGCGTTGGTCGACAAGGTGTGGGCCTGGAGCCGTGAGACCCAGTAGTTGCGGCCGCCGGCATCGGCGGCGCGGCCCAGGATGTGCATGTACTGGCCGTTCACGAAGAAGCTGAGCGCTTCGCGGGACCCGGCGAACGTGGCCGACACGGTGCGGTGGCTGGTACCGCCGTGGATGAGTGTCGTCCAGTACGCGAGCCCGCGTGGGTCCGGGGTGCGGCCCAGGAAATCGTGCATGAGCGCGGTCACGTAGGCCGTCGTTGGATCGACGACCGTGACCGTGGTCGGTGCGGCCAGGGTGCCGTGCGCGGCGTTCATGGTCTCCGCGGTGAACGTGAAGGTCCCGGCGGTGGTGGGAGCACCGGACAGCACGCCGGTGGTGCCGTTCAGGTGGAGACCCGGCGGCAGGCTGCCGTCGGCGACGGCGAACGTCGCAGCCGGTTCGCCGGCCGGCGTCGAAGCCGCATAGGTGTAGGAGTACGGGAAATCGACCGACGCCGTGGCGCGTGGGGCCGACTCGGTGAACGTCGGTGGCGGCGCATACACCGCCACGCCGAACGGATGGTCGAGTCCGGTGCCGATGGTGCTCTGGGTGCCGCCGGGTGTCACCTCGACCACTCGGCTGTTGCCGCTGTCGGCGATGTAGCGGTTGCCGGCGGCGTCGATGGCAACTCCGGCTGGGAGCGTGAGTCCGGTGCCGATGGTGCTCTGGGTGCCGCCGGGTGTCCTCTTGACCACCCGGTTGTTGCTGTAGTCGGCGATGGTGACGTCGCCGGTCGTGTCGACCGCCACGCCGGAGGGGAGCTCGAGTCCGGCGCCAATCTCCGTTTGGGTGCCGCCGGGTGTCACCTCGACCAGCCGGTTGTGGAGTGCGTCGGTGATGTAGACGTTGCCCGTGGCGTCGACGGCCACGCCGAACGGCCCGCCGAGTCCGGTGCCAAGGGTGCTCTGGGTGCCGCCGGGTGTCACCTTGACCACCCGGGCGTTCAAGGAGTCGGTGATGTAGACGTTGCCGGCGGCGTCCACGGCCACGCCAGACGGCTGGTTGAGTCCGGTGCCGACGACGGTGCTCTGGGTGCCGCCGGGTGTCACCTTGACCACCCGATTGTTGCCGCTGTCGGCGATGTAGACGTTGCCGGTGGCGTCCACCGCCACTCCAGTCGGCTGGTTGAGTCCGTTGCCGATCTCGGTTTGGGTGCCCCCGGGTGTCACCTCGACCACCCGGTTGTTGTGATCGTCGGCGATGTAGAGGGTGCCAACCTCCGGCAGCGCCGCGATCGACGCCGCTTGGCCGGTCGTCGCGGCAGCGCCTGCGGACGCCAGCGATGTGCCGGCCACCGTCAGCGCGCACAGCAACGCCGCGGCCGCGGCCAGCAGCAAAGGTCGGCCGCCTGCAGACGTGCGATCGCGTCGTCCGCACGGTGCGTCGCGCCGCGGCACGTCGCAGCCCGCTCTTGCACCAACCCGGTATGCGCCCATTCCCCATGACTCCGCTCGTCGTCGACTCCCCCGAATGACGTGCATCCGGAGGCCCGAAGGCGAACGTATCGGACAATCGGCGAGATGTGCGCGCGCCCCATGTCGAGGACCATTCATCGGTGGTGAGCGCTTTGGGCATGGAGAGCAGGCACCCGTGGCCTGCCTGCGGCGGCACGCCGCACGGCTCGTCGTTCGCGGCACCATGGAGGCATGCCGAGCGAAGCGAGTGGACGGACGAGTCGTCGCCACCGCACCGCCGGCGACCTGGTGCTCGACTACCTGGCTGACCAGCGTGAGCGGTTGCGCGACGCCGACCGTCGCGTACGGGACGAGGAACCTGACGGCGTCCACGACCTGCGGGTGGCGGCGCGGCGCGCCCGATCGGCGCTTGCCTCCGCGCGCAGCCTGCTCGTGCCCGACGCCGGCGAGGCGCTGATCGGCGAGCTGCGCTGGGTCGGCCAGGTGCTGGGCCGGGCGCGCGACGCCGAGGTGCTCCACGAACGGCTCCTCACCGATCTCGATGCGCTCTCCGGGACGGACGTCACGGCCGCGGCCGCCGCGATCGACGCCGAGCTGGGCGCGGCCGCGCGGGCTGGTCGAGCCGAGGCGCTCGCGGCGATGGACGGCGAACGATACGCCGCGGCGCTGGCGGATCTGGATGCCCTGCTGGCTGATCCGCCGTTCGCCGGCGACGCCGAGTTGCCCGCCGCACGGGTCCTCCCGGACCTGCTGCGCCGCGATCGGCGCCGCGTGGCGCGCCGGGTACGTGCGGCGCGTGAGCTGGATCGGGGCCCGGCCCGCGACGCCTCGCTGCACGCGGCGCGCAAGGCCGCGAAGCGGCTGCGCTACGCGGCCGAGCTCGCCGTGCCGCTGGCGCCGAGGCGGGCGGGTCGCCTGGTCGACGCGGTGACGCAGGTGCAAGACACCCTTGGACTCCGCCAGGACGCGGTCGTCGCAATGGCGTTCCTCTCGGAGCTGGCCGGCGGGCACGTGCCGTCCGAGGTCGCGTTCGAGTTGGGGCAGGTGGACGCACTCGAGGCACGACGCGCCGGCGAGGCCGAGCGGGCGTTCTTCGCGACCTGGCCGCACGTCCCGAAGGTGCACCCCGACCACTGGCGCTGACGCGATTGCAAAGTGCGGGCGGTCCGGACCGCTGACCCGGCTCGGTTCAGGCCGGCCGGTCCCCGAGGGCGGCGCGCAGGCGTGCGGGGTCGACCTTGGGTCGCCGGTCGGCGGTGAGTAGGCCGTTGATCTCCTGCTCGACGTCGGCGAGCTGGGTCCAGCACCAGCCGCGCACCTCGGGTACCGACTCGACGGCGCGCACCAACGCCGCGAAGCGCTGCAGGAGGTCATCTCCGTCCGCAGCGCCTGCGTAGTCGAAGCGCTCGGCGGCGACCCCGTCGACGTCCAGGCCGACGCCTCCGATCTCGGAGAGCACCAACGGCCCGGCGGTTCCCACCGGCGGCGTGCACCCGTCGGCCCAGACCCGCGGGTCCGGGAGCATCTCGGCGAGCAGCTGGGGGTCGACCCGACTGCCGTCGGCGACCTGCACGAAGGCCAGCCAGCGCGCCAGGTCGAACCCCGACGACTCGGCCTCCAGGTCGATGCCGCCCCGCTCCCAGCCGCGTGCTTCGATGTCGGTCCAGCGCCGGGCGAGCGAGTCGGGCTCCTGGTCGTAGTCGTGCACGTCGACCACGTCGGTGTCGACGTGTCCCCAACCCGAGTTGTCGACGACGGGCCGCGTCGGGTCGAGGGCCCGGGTTTCGGCGACGACTCGACGGACGGTCGCCTGGTGCTCGGGCCGGCTGTGCACGCCCTGGATGCCCCAGGACTCGTTGAAGGGCACCCAAGCGACGACGCACGGGTGGCTGCGGTCCCGGCGGATCGCCTCGGCCCACTCAGCGGAGAGGTCGTCGGCGAGGCGACCCTCGACCCGGGCGAGGCCGAACGGTGAGGGGAGCTCCTCCCACACCAGCACCCCGAGGCGATCGGCGTGCCACAGGAACCGGGGATCCTCGATCTTCTGGTGCTTGCGCACACCGTCGAACCCGGCGTCGCGCAGGAAGTGCAGGTCGGCGAGGATGGCCTCCTCAGACGGCGGGGTGAGCAACGACTCGGGCCACATGCCCTGGTCGAGCACCAGTCTCTGGAACAGCGGAGCGCCGTTGAGGAGCCAACGGTCGCCGTCCACGGCCACGGTCCGGAACCCCACGTGGCCGTGCACGATGTCGAGGACCGCGCCCGCGTCGTCGAGGAGCTCGGCGCGCAGGCCATAGAGGGCAGGATCCGACGGTGACCACGGGCGCACCCCGGAGACGCGCCCGTCGACCGACTCGGCGCCCTCGAGCACGACGGGGCTGCCGTCGACGTCGACGGTGAGTCGGAGCGCTGCGGCGCCGTCGCCCCGTACCTCAGCGGTCACGGTCAGCGAGCCGTCGGCGTCGGCGACCACGCACAGCTCGTCGATCCAGGCGGTGCCGGTCACCTCCAGCCACACCGGCTGCCAGATGCCGCTGGTCGGCGTGTAGTGAACCAGGTACGGGAACGTCGCGGTCTGCTTGCCGCGGAGCTGGTCGGGCCGGTACTCGTCGACGGCCCGGACGACCAGCTCGTGGTCGTCGGCGCCGGGGGTGAGCGCGTCGGTGACGTCGCACGAGAACGAGGTGTGGCCGCCGCGGTGCGTGCCGACCTCGGCGCCGTCCACCCAGACGGTCGCTTCGAAGTCCACTGCGCCGAGGTGCACCAGCAGCCGTTCACCCGGCGCGATCGGGGGAGGCGTGAAGCGGCGCCGGTACCAGAGTGTCTCGTGCACGTCGGAGGTGCCGATGCCGCTGGCCGGCGCCTGGAGGGCGAACGGCACGACGATCTCGCGGTCGAACGTAGGCTCGTCGAAGCCCAGCTCCCACGTGCCGTTCAGGGTCATCCACCGGTCGCGGCGACGGTCGGGGCGCGGGTGCTCGAGGCGGGGTACGTCGGTGGCGGCCACCGCTCAGACGATCCGGTAGGTCTGGACGGCGTGGGCGACGGGCCGGCCGTCGGTGTCGGTGGCGGAGATCTCGGTGAAGATCAGCTCGCGGGCGCGGCGCACGGTCCGCGCGGTGCAGAGCAGGTCGGAGCGCTTCGCGGCGCCCACGTACTGCACGCTCATCGACACCGTCGAGGCACGCGCGCCCTTGTCGAAGTCGTGGTTGGACCAGGCCGCGGCGGCGCCGGCGGTGTCGAGCACCGAGGCGATCACGCCGCCGTGGTACACGACGCCGTCGTTGGTGAGGTCCTCGCGGAAGGGGAGCCGCACCACGACGTCGTCGGACTCGTAGCGGTCGAACACCACGCCGAGGCCGGCCAGGAACGGCGTGATCGGCATGAGGTCGCGGACGGCGTGGCGGCGTCGCTGCTGCTCGTCCTCGTCCAGCGGCGGCCGGGCGTCGTCGGGCGCGGCGGCCCGGTCGGCGGGCGGGGTTCGTGGCTCGGAAGTCATCGGGTACCTCGTCGGCCGCCCGGGCCTGCGTTCTGAGCCGAATCGCTTGCGCGACGGCGTCCTCGCCCCCGCGATGCGACAGGCGCACCGCCGAGGCCCAGGTCGGTCAGCTCGTGCGCTCGACAAGATGGGGCAGGCGTCCTCGAGGGTGAGGGACATATTCCAGAGCAACCCAACCCCTGGTACCCGGGTTGTTATCTTGCGGGAGTGCCAGACCCGAAACGAGCTATGGTTTCTGAATTGATCAGAGACATCAAGGAGCGGGAGATGTTGTCACTTCGAATTGCTCGAGGTGTGAGGCTCGCTAGATTTATTTCGATAGCGATTCTCGTCCTAGGTGCATGTGGGCCGACTAGTCCGAAGACGCAGGTCGGAAGTGGAACCAGTCCGGGTTCTGCGTCCCCGCGATCCGGAGCGGCATCCGGCAGCGCCCCGCCCCCGACTTCGCCACCGTTCAGCGTTGCAAGTCCTGAGTCGCCATTGCTGCGTGATGCCAAGAACGCCAAGCCGGACGATTTGCCCTTGAGTGATCCCTACGTGAACAAGAACAAGCGCGACACACCAATGGGCACGGCATGTTGGGCGTTGACAGAGTTGACCCACATGGTGGCTTCATTTGCGGTTCCGATTCAAGATGGTAAGCCGCTTTACACCAACGAATACATTCGGGCTGATGGCAGGCGGGCCGCGGTGGAGAATACCTTGGAGCGGGTGCGTGACACGGAGAAATCAGTTCTCGCCCAGCTTCCGGAATCAGCGCAACCATTCGTCAAGGACCTGATCGCTCAAACTTCGGCCGCATCAACGTATGTGAGCGCCAACTCCGACTTGGTCACGCTTTTGCAGATGCACAAGTCGATCAGCATGAAGTACTTGGACTTCAGCAAATACCACGGATTGGAGCAGTTCGGAAAGGTCGCGTCTGCAAGCCCGGGATGCGCGCTTTAGGCTGTCTGGGTTGGCATCACCACTTGGACTCGCCCTCCGGCAGCTGCCTGCGGAACTGGGGGCACCGGGCCGATCTCGACCAGCGCTCCCGCAGCCCCAACCGTCGCCGCCCCTTGTCCACGAGACCCGGGCAACTCCATCGCGCGCCGAGCTTCCCCGATTCGACAGGCGCACCGCCCAGGCCCGAACCTTGACCGATGCTGCTGCCACCGCTCACCGAGGTGTGGGACGACGACCTGCGCTCCGGCGACCCGCTGTCGTTCCCCGGCTACGCCGATGCGCTCTCCCGGGCCGACGGCGAGTCGGTGCGCACCGGCCGCACCGCGGACTACGCGGTCGTCGAGGGCCACTTCGAGCACTTCGGCGGCTCGATGGGCGTCGTGCACGGCGAGCGCGTGGTGCGCGCGATCGATCGTGCGATCGAGGCACGCCTGCCGCTGGTGGTCGTGGTGCGCTCCGGAGGGGCGCGCATGCAGGAGGGCATGTTCTCGCTGATCCAGATGGGTCGCACGGCCGCGGCGATGGGCCGCCACCGGGCGGCCGGGCTGCTGTCGGTCGCGTTGCTTCGGTCGCCGTCCACCGGCGGCGTCGGCGCCTCCTACGCGTCGCTGTGCGACCTGGTCGCCGCCGAGGCCGGCGCGACCGTCGGGTTCGCTGGGCCCCGGGTGGCCGAGACGGTGACCGGCGACCCGATCGACGGACGGTCCCACACCGCTGAGACCGCGTTCGGTGCGGGGTTGGTCGACTACGTCGGCGACGAAGACGCCCTGGCCCGCTGGCTGGAGGGCGCGCTGGGCACGACCGACACCCAGTTGCCCGCGCGCGACCTCGAGCCGGGGCAACCGCTGGCAGGCTCCGACGCCGAGGACCAGTCGGCTTGGGCCGAGGTGCAGCGCGCCGCCGCGCCGATCGGCCGACCGGCATCGACGTTGCGGCGGCGCTGACGACGTCGTGGATCGAGCTGGGCGGCACCGACCGCACGATCCGCGCCGCGCTCGCCACCGCGTCCGGCATCCGCCTCGTCGTGCTCGCCTTCGACCGCCACCACGGAAACGGTCGGCCCACACCGGCCGGCTTCCGCCAGGCGCAGCGCGCGATCGCGCTGGCGGGACGCCTCGGTCTCCCGATCGTGACGCTGATCGACACGCCGGGCGCCGAGCCCGGAGCCGACGCCGAGCTGGACGGCGCCTCGCGCGCCATCGCCGAGACGTTCCTGGCGATGGCCGAGGCGCCCGTCCCCACCGTCGGGGTGTGCGTCGGCGAAGGGGGCAGCGGTGGCGCGCTCGCCTTCGGGGTGACCGACCGGCTGCTCGTCCAGGAGCACGCCGTCTTCTCGGTGATCGGCCCCGAGGGCGCAGCGGCGATCCTGCACCGCGACCCGGGCCGCGCCGCCGAGGTCGCCGAGCACCTCGGCCTCACGAGCGGGTCGCTGCGCGACGCCGGCATCGTGGACGCAGTCGTGCCCGACGACGTGGCGGCCACGGCGGCCGCCATCGTCGAGGCGCTGGGCGACGCACGCCAGGGGCAACGGCTGGAACGCTTCGACGCCGCGACGGCGCCCTGGCTGCGCACGAACGAGTGACGTCGCTGGGAGGTCGTCACGTCTCGGGGAGCACGAACACCTGCCCCGGCAGGATGAGGTCCGGGTTGGACGGGTCGACGAGCCGGTCCCGGTTGGCCGCGATGAGCCGGCGCCAGTAGATCGCGGTCGTCGCCTCGTCCGGCGCGGCCCCACCCCGGACGACCAGGGTCGCCTCGGCGATGTGCCAGAGGTGATCACCCGAGCGAACGGTCCAGGAAGTGCCGGTCTCGGCCTCGGTACGGGGGTGTTGTGCCGGCTCCGGGCGAGGCGGTGACACCGCGACCGCCGGGGGTGCTTCGGCCAAGCGAGACGAGGTGTCGTGGTGCGGCACGATGGTCGACCGGCGGCCGGTCGTCGTGGTTGGGGCGGCGGTGGACGGTGCCGGACTCGGTCGCGCGCTCGTCGTGGGACGCGCGGTGGTCGAGCGCGCGCGTGATGAGGTGGGCGACGCGGAACCTTCGTAGCTGAACGTGGCGGTGCCGGTATGGGCGTCCCGTGCGGTCGTCGTCGGTTCAGGCACGGCCACGAGGTCGTCGGGGCCGCCTGGAGTTGTCGTCGATGCTTCCGCGAAACGCACCGACTGGTGGTGCCCCAGGGTTCTGGTGGCCGGCGTGGCCGCTCCGGCCGCCGGCAGCGTCAACGCGCCGAGCCCGAGCACGGTCGGCACCAGCCACCGGAGACTCGGAACGGTCACGCACCGCAGTGCGCTGACCAGCCGCGGCGATGGCGAGCCGATCGATGCCAGCAGTGCCAACAGCGCGATCGCGAGCACATAGGCGCCACCGAGCATCGCCAACCACCGGATCCCAGCGGCCGCAGTGACCAACGGTCCCTGGGTGCGGAGGAACTCGAGCAGGTTCTGGAAGTCGGTCATGGGCGGCGTCGGCAGCGTGAGCTGATGCAGCGCGAACAGGGCAAGGGCCGCGAGAAGCGCGAGCGTCAAGGCCTGCGCGGCGGGGCGTCTCCGGGTGGGGGTGGTCATGGTTGGCTGCCTCGGGTCGTCGGCGGGTTGGGTTCGATGGGGACGGGACGTCCCGAGTGCCTGGAGATGACGAGTCGATCGGTGCCGTCGGCGGAGTGCCGTCGACGGGCCGACACCGCGCCGGCGACCACGGTCACGGGAGGGTTGGTGAGCGGGTGCGTCGGTGACGGCCACCGTTCGAACACGAACACCTCGCCGGTCGAGGGTCGCAGAAGGGCCGGAGTGGGCACGCCGTCGCCGTCCCAGTCGCCCATCTCGATGAGGTCTCCGACCCGTCCCAGTCGGAAGCGGGACCCGTCCACGACCAGCGAGTTGCCGCGCACCTCGATCGCCGGGTCCGCCGGGGTGGTCGTCTCGGCGGGACCGTGGGACCGCAGCAACCCGACGGTCCCGGCGGCGAGCGCCACCGCACCTACCACCGCACACAGCGCGGGTAGGAGCCTCGACCGGCATCGTCGCCCGTCGGCGAGATCGGCGGCCTCCTCGGCCACGGCTGCCGCATCGCGGGTGTCGGCGCGGCTGCGCTCGGCGAGCGCCGCAAGCCGTCGTCGTGACCAGCGCTCCCGTCCCCAACCGAGGTCGTCGCTCGGGAGCAGCTCGATCAGCTCGTCGATCAGCGTTCCGATGCCGCGTACGTCGTCCCCGACCAACGCCATCCAACGGTCGTCGTCGACCTCGGACCGACGATGACCTGCCGAGAAGTCCATGAGCACCGGGCGCGCGTCGCCCGCGAGCGCGACCTGCGCGCAACGGGTGGGTCCGTGGGTGAGGCCGAGCTGGTGGAGGTCCGCGAACGACTGCGCCACGGCGGCCACCGCCCGCGCAGCCCCGGTGGCGTCACGCGGGGGGCTCGAAGCCAACGTGCGACCGCCGGGCGCCCGGATGCGGACCTCGGTGGCTTCGCCGGTCGACGAGACGCCGAGGACGTCCTCGAGTCCCGGGTGGGTGATGCCTGCCACGATGTCCGCAGCCCGCACCAAGGTCGCGCGGGCGTCGGGATCGGTGGCGCGCCGAACGATCACCGCGTCGCCGTCGACGACCTCGACCGTCGTGTGGATGCGCGGATCGTTCACCTGCCGTCCTGGACGACCAGCGCTGCAGAGGCGGTGCCTTGCACCTCGGCAGTCGAGTGGCCGCCGGGCACCGCACCGGAGAAGATCAGGGTGGCCCGACGCGTCACGATGACGGTCACGATCCCGTTCGCCAGGTGCCAGCGCACGGTTCCCCGCAGACGTCGAGCGTGGATGTCCTCGTCGATGCGCCGCGCGACCGTGGTCGGGTCGAGCCGGTCGGGGTCGGGTCCGGTCGGTGCCCGGAGCCCGGTGGCGGAGATCGCCGAGACCGCGTCGTGGGCGATGGCCTGCGCATCGCCCACGGCTTCGCGCTGCGCCTGGAAGCGCACCGCCGCGTCGACTGAGATCGCACCCAGCAGGAAGACGATGAGCACGGCGGCCGGCATGAGGAGTAGCGCGCTGCCACGGTCGGCTCGACGGTCACGTCGCACAGTCGGACTCCGGTGGGAGGTCCGCCCGGAACGGGTCGACGAGCTCGTGCTGCGTGCCGGTGGCCGTGAAGGCGTGGCCGAACCCGCCGACGTAGGGAAGCACGACCGCCGGGATCGAGACGTGGACGACCACGGTCACGTGCGCGCAGCGCTCGAAGCGCGGCAGGACCTGGACCGGCTCGATCACCGCCCGGGCCGGGGCGATCCGGTGTCCCGAGAGCGATCGGGACACTGCCAACCGGGCTGCGTGGCGCGCCGTCACCTCGGAGGACCCGTGCACGAAGGCCTGGGCGCCCTCGCGCGCGGCATCTCCCGCGGCGATCCGAGCGTCGACGACCGCCCAGACGTTGACCAGCAGCAGCGATCCGACGACGAAGATCAGGATCCCGAACGGGATCACCTCCCATCCGCCGACCTGTCCGGCGTCTCCGCGAGCCCTTCGTGACGTCATCGGGCACGCTCGATCCTGGTCACGATCGTCCGGTCCAGGTGCGCAAATGCGTGCACTGGCGACCAACCGGGTCCGAGGCGCCAGGGCCGGTCGAAGCGCACGCGCAATCGCACCTCGTCGTTGGTGATCGTCCAGTCATAGGACACGTCGCTGCCAAGCGCACCGAGGTTGGCTCTCGCCGCCCCCTCGGCGAGCCGCTCGGCTCGGCGCTCCGCAGCCGGTTCGCGGTGGTCGACATCACGCGCGGCCACCTCCCGCGCGGCGTCGGTGCTGACCGCCATGACGGTCGAGGTGGCATCCATCGCGAGCAGCAGGTGCGCCGACCAGGCGAGGAACAGGAGCACCACGAGGACGGCGATCGACGACGAGATGAGGCCTGAGCCTCGGTCGTCGCTCGAACGGGCGAAGCGACGATTCACTTGCCGATCTGCTCGACCTGCGTGTCGGTCTTGGTCTGCGCGTGGGTGAAGGTGGCCTTGAAGCCGTACCACATCAACGTGCCGAGAAACGCGAAGATCAGGACCGCGATCGCCGCAGAGAGGACCCCTTCGCCCCGATCGTCGCGGCGATGTGCGACGACGGCGTTGCGGGTGTGGACGACGACGTGGAGCAGTGGGTGGGGCATTGGGGGCCTCGATGGGGTCGGGTGCAAGAGATCGGGGAGCTAGGAGGACACGAGACGGAGCGCGTCGGCGAAGGGGACCGCGAGGAAGATGGCGCCGGGTAGGAGCGCCGCGACGGTGACCGGCACCCACACGAGCTGTGCGCGCTGCTCCATCTGGGCGATGAGCCGCCGGTGCGCTTCGCGACGGATCACGCGCGCTTCGGCTGAGATCAGCGGGCCGAGGTCTGTCGCCGCCTGGTGAAGGGTGAGGATGTGGACGAGGCGATCGAGCTCGCCGACGCCCGCGAGCGATGCCCATTCGGTCAGGGCGACATCGATGGCAAGACCCTGGTGCACGCGGTTGAGCACCATGTCGAGATCGCTTGCGATCACGCCCGATCCGCGTGAGGCGAGGCGTGCGAGCGCGGCGCCGAGCGAGAAGCCGGCGCCGAGCAGCATGCCGAGCTGCTCGGCGACCACCGGCAGCTCCCCGAAGATGCGTCGTTGATGCTCGTCCGATGCGGCGGTCAGCCGTTGCTCGACGAGCAGCGAGGCGAGAACGGGCAACCCCACCAGCACCGCGAGTCCGACGACCGGCGGCAGGTCGAGTGCGGCCGAGGTGAGCGCACCGAGCGCGAACGCGAGGATCGACCACCCCAGCTGACGGACGCGGAAGTCTGTCGCGTGCAGCGGTGAACCGATCCGGGCAAGGCGCGTGCTGACGTCGTCTTGGACGCCGACGAGCCGGCCGAGCCCGCTGCCCCAACCGCGCGCCAAGGGTGCGATGACCTGGCGCACGGACGTGAGGGGCGGTCGCCGCTGGTCGCCCGTGCTCCCAGCCGCGTGGAAGGGTCGCAAACGCGCCGCCAAGGGCACGCGTCGGAACCAGCGCAAACGTGACAGCAGCAGTGTCGCGCCCGTGCCGGCGGCGGTGGCCGCGAGCACCGCAAGTGCGGCCGCGCTCATCGCTCGAAGACCCGACGCTCGGTCGGCAGCCGCATGATCGAGCCGGCCCACACCCAACAGCCGATGACGAGCAGGATTCCCAAGGTCACCAGCAGTTGGCCCGTCGGGGACTGGTAGGCGTGGCGACCGGTTCCGACCGACAGGCCCGCAGCGGCCATCCCGATGGGAACGAGCAGGACGAACCGGCGCGGCGAAGCGGGCGCCTGCTTGGCGGGCCGCCGCGTCCTTGCGGGCCTGGACGTCTGCGATCCGGTCGTCGGCGAGCGCTTCGAGCCGACGGTCGAGGTCGCTCCCGCCGATCTCGTGGGCGACCAGCAGCGTCTCGCAGGTCGTGTCCGCGGTGGGGTCCGCCAGTTGGTCCTCCAGGACGGCGATGGTCTTCGCGAAGTCGGTCGAGAGCAACCACTCCCGATGTGCGGCGTCGAACGCGTCCCGCAGCTCGACCGGCGCCCGCGCCGGCTTCGAAGAGCGCCTGGGGCACCGATCGGCCGGCAGAGGCCGTGAGCACACGGATCTCCTCGATGAGCGACGGCCAGGCCTGAGCCGCCTTGTCCATTCGGGTCCGCCGCCGCCGACGGTAGGCGGCGAGAGGAAAGGTTCCGGTGAACGCCGCCGTGACGAGCGCAGGGAGCCACGCGCCGAAGAGCACGAGCGCGACGAGGCCGCCGATCATCGCGAGCGTGCCGACGACGCCGATGAACTCGACCGGGCGTATGCCGGCGAGCCCCGCCTGGGCGAGCCACCGATCGAAGCGCGCTCGATGAGGTGCGCCGCCGGAGTTGCGCGGTCCGGGTCCGAGCCCCGACCATCCCAGTAGGTGGTGCGTTGCGAGCAGGTGCGTGCCGTAGGCGCCGGCGAGGACGACGAGGATCGCGATCATCGACTCGGAACCCCGTTCGGGTTGTGCAGGTCGCGTAGGTCGAAACCGGACGCTCGTAGCTGAGCGTCGAGCCGGATCGGCAGGTTGCCGGACCAACGCAGCTCGCCATCATCCGAGGAGCGGGCGAGAAGCGTGGTGGTCGTGAACGTCGTCGACCCCGCCCCAGCGTCTTCCACCGCGACGATCTCGCTGATGCGCGGGCCGGCGGTGCTCCGGTCGGTGTGCACGACGAGGTCGACGGTGTCGGCCACAAGTCCTGTCAGCGCGTCCAGGGGCAACGAGCTGTCGGAGAGCTGGCACACGAAGCGAAGCCGGGACAGCGCCTGCCGCGCCGAGCCGGCGTGCACCGTGGTGTAGCCCTTCACGCCTGAGGAAAGGGTGAGCAGGAGGGGCAGCGCCTCGCGTTCGCGCACCTCTCCGACGATGGCCACATCGGGGGCCATGCGCAGGAACCCGGCCACAAGTTGGCGTAGATCGATCGCCGGACGCTCGGCGCGAGCGGGTCGGGTCTGGAGCTGTGCGACGTTCGGGAGCGGGAGGTCGAGCTCGAGCACCTCTTCTGCGGTCACGACCCGCAACGCCGGGTCGAGCTCTGCCGCACAGCACGAGAGGAGGGTGGTCTTGCCCGCGCCCGGCGCCCCGGCGAAGACGATCGACGTGCGGGCCTGGACGCAGGCGCGCAGCAGCGCCGCGGCCGCGTCGTCGAGCGTGCCCCGCCCGACGAGGTCGGGCAGCGACCTGATCGCGACCCCGGTGAACTTGCGGATGTTGACCAGGACGTGGCCGCCGCGGCTCAGCTCCCGATGGACGATGTGGAGCCGGGAACCGTCCAGCAGCTGGGCGTCCTGCAAGCCCTCGGACGGGTCGAACTTGCGGTGCGACCCACCGGCGTCGTCGAGGATCTTGGTGAGCGTGCGGGTGACGTGGTCGTCGTCGTGGAACGCCTCGTCGTGGTAGCCGGAGGGGCCGCGGTGCCGTTTGACGAACACCTCATCGGGGGCGTTCACCATGATCTCCCAGACGTCGGGGTCTTCGAGCAGCGGCGCCAACGGCCCGTAGCCGGCCAGGTTCCGAACGACCCGGTCAGCGACTCCTTCGGGGTCGAGGAGGTCGAACGGGCGGTGACCGCGCCGGTGCGCGTCGGACCAGGCCCGTATGGCGTCGTCGACCAGTGCTTCGAGTCGCTCGGTCGCCGCCGGGTCGGCCATGTCGAGTGACAGGTCCTTCGCCCGCGACTGCACGTCTGCCTCGAGCGCGAGCAGGGGGCTGGCGGTGGCGTCGGTCGCGGTCACGACGAGACCTCGTCCTGGTTGGACCTGGGTTCGGGGTGGGCGAAGGTGCGGGGCAAGGTGGGACGTCTCCGAGTGCTGTCTGCGTCGGAGTTCGCCTTACCGCTCTGTGAGCGGTTCCAAACATCTCGCCAATCCGCGAGCGGGCTGCGCCCTCCCACTGGGTCCTCAGCGACCTGGGCCGCCGTGGGGCCACGGGCGATCTTCGGTCAGCGCATCAGTTGCCGCTGACGGCCTTTGGGTTGGCGAGGCGGTACACGTAGCTGCCCGAGGAGATCAACAGGTCGCCGTCGGCGGTGAGTGCGAGCCCCGTGGCGACGAGTGGGAGGCTACGGGCATATCCGTGCAGCGGTTCCGGGTCGGCGGTGGGGACTCCGTCGCCCGCGATCCTGGTGACCGCGTTGCTCGGGTCGACGCGCACGACGTAGCCCGATCCGTCGATCGCGTAGATGGTGCCGTCCACGGCGACGACCAGTGGCGCAGCACCGTTGAGGGGGCTCGCGTACACAGTCCCGGATGTGCAGACGATGGTGCCGGCGGAGACATCGAGTCGACACGGACTGGCGATGCTGTCGATGTTCTGGGTGACGTAGTGGTTCTCGTCCTGGGCCGCGAGCTCCGCACGGAGCGAGGTGCCGTACGTCATGATGGTGCTCTCGGTCCCGTCGGTCGCCTGGCGGACGAGCCAGTTCGAGTGTGCGTCCGTCGCGTTCAGGGTCATCGACCCGTCGGGGAACACGACCAGACCTACCAGGACGGTGCCGCTCGGGAACGTGGTGCCGGGAACCGTGGAGATCCCGCCCCCGGGCGACACCTTCCGCACGTGGCTGCCCGTGTGGCCCATGTCCTGGATGAAGTAGAGGTTGCCCGCCGCATCGACGCCGGGCTCCGAGGGGAACCCGAAGGCGATCTCCGCATTGGTGGCCTGTGCGCCGTCTCCGCTGTCGCCGCACGTGCCGGTGCCGGCGACGGTCGTGGCAACGCCCGCCTCGACCTTGCTGATGTGGCAGCCCGTCGTGTCCTCGACGAAGTACGTCGGGTCCGAACCGCTCTCGGGTAGCGCCACGAGCGGCCCCGGGGCGGAGAGCGGGGAGTCGACCACGGGCTCGACGAACCCGGTGATCAGCTGGGCGTGACCGGCCTGACCGGCTTGGTCAAGGCGGTAGACCACGTGCCCGGACGCGATCAGGAGCCCGCTGTTCGGGGTCACGGCCAGGCCGGTCGGGCTGAGGCTCAAGTCGGTGGCGAGGCCCGTCTGGCGACTCGTTCCCGGGTCGCCAGCCCCGGTCCCGGCGACCACGGCGATCTTGTTGTCGGGATCGATCCGCACGACCTGGTTGGGGTACCCCTGCGCATCGGCGGCGTAGAACGATCCGTCGGTCGAGCCCACCAGTTGGGCCAGAGAGGGCGAGGAGGTGGAGACACCGGTGAAATCGCTGGCCCCGACAGACGTGCCATGAGGAACGGAGATGCGCACGAGCTTGTACGTGTGCGCGGAGACCTGGTACCTGCCGGTGACGAACGTTCCGGGCCCGATGTTCGCAAGGCCTGCCTCGTGGCAGTTCGAACAGGAATTGAAGCTGTACACGCTGGAGTAGGAGCCGCCGGACGCAAGTCGATAGAGGTGCACACCGTCGACGACGTTCGCGTCCTCGGCAAGAAAGACGACGGAGCCATCGGTGTCCGAGGCGAGGCCAGCCAGCACTCGGTCGTTGCTCGGGTCGGTCGGGAGGGTGATGCTGGTGATGACCCCGGTGCTGGCGTCGACCCTGCGGAGGGTGGCGCCACCCTGACCCGGGAAGTAGAGGTTCCCGCTCCCGTCGAGGGCCATGCTGGCCACGGCTGAGGAGTTGACCTGCACCTGGGCGTCGATCTCTGCCTGCGTCGCCGGACCGCCGTCACCGGCGTCGCCGCACGTTCCGGGGGTACCCGCGTAGAGGCCCGTGGTGCTTCCCGAGACGCGGTAGATCGCGCACCGCGTCGAGTCATAGACGAAGAAGCCGCCGGCCGGGATCGCGACGACGCTCGTCGGCGTCTGGAGGCTGACGTCGGCGTTGGCGGGGCTGGTAGCTCCCGGGATGCTGCCCGTGCCGTCGCCTGAGCCGACGTAGGGGTTCGTCCAGCCTGGTTGGCATGCTGCGACGAGCGCTGTTGTGGCGACCAGCGCGACGATCCGCAGTGGGAACCGTCCGAACGTACGGCGGCAGATCTTGCGCATGAGCTTCGTCCCCTCCGACGGCGCTTTCCGCCCGGTCAAGGCATCTCGCCGCTTGCGAACCTGTGCAGGCGTCGGATGAATGCTAGATCGCTCGTGACCGCTGTGTCCTCGCGTGTCGGTGACCGGGGCCGTCATCGCGCGCGGCCCGGGGGACGCACGGGTGCCTCGACGGGGGTCAGGACGTGGCCGCGTCCTGCTCGGACCACGAACCGATGCCGCCGCGCACCCGCACCGGCCCCTCGGGCGTCACGCCCACGTGGGTCGGGCGGTCGAGCCCGAGGCGGACGGCGCCCGCGAGGGGCCCGCAGAGTGCGCCGGGGAGCGGGGCGACGTCTCGGTGGACCTGGTCGATGCCGGAGCGCTCGGGGAGCAAGACCGGTGGGCACGCCAGGGTCGGGGCGAGCTCGGCGACGGCCCGCACCTGTTCAGCCCTGGCCGCGACGCGCCGCGGCGAGCGGTTGACGACGGGCACGATCCGGGTGGGGTCGACGCCGTGCGTCTCGAGCGCGGCGACCGTCCGGACCAGGCCGTGCACCCCCTTGAGTCCTGGCGCGGTGACGACCACCACGATGTCGGCGAGCTCGATGGCGTTCGCGCGAGGAGGTTGCGGTCCTCGACCTCGACCACTCCGCACTCGCGCTCGCCTTCGACGTCGGCATCGACGTCGGCGACCACGACCTGGAACGATCGACGCAAGCTCACCACAGCGGACCGGACTCCCGCTGGACGCAGCGCCGACCAGTCGCGGTGGCGCCGCAGGCCGAGCAGCAACCGGTAACGGCGAGTCGGCACATCGAAGGTGAGGTTGAGGACTGCTGCAGCGTCCGGGACGCCGCGCCGGTTGGCGTCAACGAGCTCCGGGAGGCCGGGCACGACGTCATCGGTGCCGTGCAACATCGCCTGGTCGGCGTCGAGTGCAAGGTCGGCGAGCGCGACGAGTCCGCCATGTCTGGGATCACGCCCCAGCTCCTGGGCGATGGCGATCGCCACGGTCGACGCGCCGGTGCCGCCCGTGCCGCACACCGCGACGAGCTTGCCCATCCACGGCGCCGGCATGGCATCCGGTTTCGGGTCGCTGGGCAGCGTTCGGGTATCGGGGACCAGCGTGGCGGCCTGGGTGAGCAGCGCGAGCAGATCAGCTCGACCGAAGTCGGTGGGGAGTCGCCCCGCAAGGCCCAGGTCCTGGGCATCGAGCGGGGACTCGGCGTGGGAGACCGCGATGACCGGGCAGTCGCGTGCGGTGGCCGCGGCGATGAGGTCGCGGTCGAACCGGGGAAGTGCGGTGTCCACGACGAGCGCGGAGTAGCGCCTGCCCGACCCCAGCCGGGCCCGCACCTCTTCGACGGAGACGCACTTGACGAAGTGCGCGGGAAGCGTGCCGTTGGAGCACCAACGTGCGACCTCGGCGAACCACGGGGTGCGCGCACGGGCGACGCCGAGGAGCACGAAGCGCTCGCTCATGGTCGGGCCACCCCAGTGGTGCGCACGACGGTCAGCTCTCCGGTCCGGATTGCGCGGGCGAGGTCCACGAGCGCAGGTCCCTCCGGCGCAGCGACGCTCAGGGTGAGCTTGGCCGAGTCGCCGAGCGCGTCCTGGTTGGGTTGGCCGACGGCAACGACCTCGAGGTCGTGTCCGACGACCTGGGTGTTGTCGGCAGCGCCACCATCCGTGCCGTGTCCCCAGGTCACGAGCACGTCCACTTGGTCGCCGACGACGAGGTCGCCGGCGGCGGCGCGCTCGGGCTCGATCGAGAACGAGAGCAGTGGCCGGCTCCGCGCCCGCTCGCCCGACGCGACCGACGCCCGCGAGAGCAGTGCGCCCTGGGGTGTCGCCTGGAGCACGACCGAGCCGACCAGATCGCGGTTGGCGGGCAGCGCAGTACCCGCGACCACATCTGGTAGCTCGATCGGCTCGGTCCCGAGGTCGGACGCCCTGAGACGATGACCGGGTGTCAAGGCCCGACGGGTCACGAAGTAGCTGGTTGCCGGCACGGTCGAGCGGGGTCGGGTCGCGGCGAACAGCCCGAGCGCCGCACAGGCGACCAGTACCCCGCCGAGCAGCGCCCGACCACCCGGAAGTCTGCGTCCGGGGTCGACGACCCGCGGCGGGACGTCCGTCGACGGCGATGCCGACGAGGTGCCGTCGGAGCTGAGCAGGGTCGAGGTCACGGTGGGCGAGCTCCCTGAGGGTGGAGGCGACCGTTCGCTCTTACCGCGACCGCTGCGATCTCAAACCTTTGGGGCCCGCAGCCGTAGGTGGCCCTCACCAGCGGCTTCGTCTTCAGTGAGGCGTGGAAGGGAAGGATGTCGTCGGATCTGTGTGGAAGACTCCGATCGCGGAACACGGAGAGGAAGCACGGATGAACGGGTTGTCGACGCAGAGCGACGGCGAAGTCGAGGGTGGCCCCAGGTTGGGGTCGCTCCCGATCAGGGGTGGGGTCCTCGCGGCGGTGCTGGTGCTGTTGGGCACGCTGATCGTCTTCGGGTCGCCGAATGCCGGGAGCGCCGCGCCGGGGCTCAGCGGGGTGGTCGAATCTGGTGGTACCCCGCTCGACGGGTACGACGTCACGCTGTACCGGACCGTTCCCGACGGTGCGCCGGTGAAGGTGGGCAGCGCGGCGACCGACTCGTCGGGGGCGTTCACGATCCCAGATGGGCCAGAGGTCGCGGGTGGCGTCTTCTACGTGCTCGCACGCTCCGGGACGAACACGCCGGTCCACGACTCCGTGACGCTTGCCGCGGTGCTCGGACCCCGAGCGCGGTGGGTCCGTGACGATCAACCCGCTGACGACCGTGGCCACCGCGTACGCGATGGCGCAGTTCCTCCACGACGGCGTGATCACCGGTCCGCAGATCGGCGTCGCCAACGCCGCGTCCATGGCGCCCAACGTCGCCGACCCGCTGACGGGTGTGATCGGCCACGTGCTCAACACCTCGCCGAACGGCACCGAGACGACCGCGGTCAAGACCTTCAACTCGCTCGCCAACCTGGTCGCGGCCTGCGTGGCGAGCGCGGTCGACTGCGACGCGATGCGGACCGCCGCAACCCCGGCTGGGGGCACGAAGCCCGCCGACTCGCTCCAGGCGCTGCGCAACGTGGTGGTCGACCCGAGCCACAACGTCCTCGACTTCTACGGCCTCGCCCAGAACGGGCCGACGCCGTATGCGCCGGCCCGCACCACCCCGCCCGATGCGTGGACCCTCGCGCTGCGCTTCGACGGCGACGGCACGAACCTGGAAGGGCCGGGCAACTTCGCGCTCGACCACGACGGCAACATGTGGGTGCTGACCAACTACACCTACGCTGCGCCCGACGATCTCGCCTGCTACAGCAACGAGATCGTCCGGTTCTCGCCCAACGGGTCGTACTACCCGGGCTCGCCGTACGTCGGCGGTGGCCTCAGCGGCGCCGGGTACGGCATCGACATCGACCGCTACGGCGACGTGTGGGCATCGAACTTCGGATTCGGGGCCACCGAGTGCGCAAACCAGCCGCCCCACAACACGCTGTCGCGCTTCACCGCGGACGGCACGGTCGTCTCGCCGCCCGAGGGCTACACGATCAAGGGCGCCGACTGGCCCCAGGGCATGCAGTTCGACTCCAAGGGCACCCTGTGGGTCGCGAACTGCCAGAGCGACAACGTCACCTACATGCCGGACGGCGATCCTTCGAAGAGGCGCGCACGCTCGACGACCTCGGCGTCAAGAAGCCCTTCGACGTGGCATTCGGTTCGGACGGCAACACCTACGTCACCGGCACCGAGTCGAGCAACGTGGCCGTGGTCTCACCGGATGGAACGCCGGTGGGCTCGCCGCTGACCGGCTTCGACAAGCCGATGGGGATCACCTCGGACGCGACCGGCGCGCTCTGGGTCTCGAACTCCGGTCTCATCGACCTGCCGTGCCCCACGAAGAACGTCTCGGCGACGCCGCCCCCCTCGGTCGGGTACATCAACCCGGCCACCGGCGAGCGTGCCACCTACAAGGGTGGCGGGCTCGTGATCCCGTGGGGGATCACCGTCGACGGGCACGACAACGTGTGGGTGTCGAACTTCGGCGGCGGTCGCCTCTCGGGCTTCTGCGGGCGCGACAACTCGCCCTGGTGCCCCGCGGGCGACAAGAAGGGTGACCCGCTCTCGCCGGACATCACCGGCTACAGCTTCGACGGGCTGCGGCGAGCCACCGCGGTCAAAGCGGACACCGCGGGCAACATGTGGGTCACCAACAACTGGAAAGAAGTACCGACCGAGCAGAACCCGGGTGGCTATGAGGTGGTCGTGTTCCTCGGCATCGCCGGCCCGGTGCAGCCGCCGGCCCCCGAGCCAAAGCCGGCGCCCACACCTGCGCCGGCGGCGCCGGCAACGCCGGTCGTCGCCGCTCCCAAGTTCACCGGCTGACCGTCCCGGGGCTCCACCTCACGGGTCGGTGGTGCGCTCCTGCAGCGCCGCGAGGGCTGCGGCGGCGGCCGCGGTCAGCGGGCCGGGGGCGTGGGGGACCCGTCGGCCGTCGATCGTCTCGACCGGGTGGACGTCTCGGGTCGACGACGTGAGGAACACCTCGTCCGCTCGGGCGAGGTCGTCGAGGGTGAGGTCGTCCCGTTCGTCGACCTCGACCAGCTCCAGCAGCAGCTCCCGGGTCATCCCGCCGAGGCACCCGTTGCGCAGCGACGGGGTGCACAACCGCCCGTCCACGACCAGGAGGACGTTGCTCGCCGTGCCCTCGCTGAGGTGGCCTCGGGTATCGGTCATCAGCGCCTCGTCGGCGCCGAGGGCGAGCGCCTTGCGTCGGGCCAGCACGTTGTCGACGTAGGAGGTCGTCTTGGCGCCCACCGACGGCGCCCGCTCGTTGCGCACGTGGGGCGACACGACCACGTGCGCGGTGGGCGGCCAGGGCTGGGTCGTCTCGCCGTGCACCACGACGTGCGGCGGCGAGCCGGCATCCCGCGCGCCGACCAGCGTGATGCGCACCCGGGTGGCGCTCGGCGTCACGGCGAGCACCTCGGACACCGCGGCCCGGAGCTCGTCGTCGGTGGCGGGAACCTCCAGCTCGACCGTCGCCGCGCTCTGGCGCAGCCGCACCAGGTGCCGCCGGATCGCGAAGGCCTCGCCGCGCAGGACCTTCATCGACTCGAAGACCCCGGTCCCCGTGAGTACGCCGACGGCCAGCGCGTCGACCTTCGCGTCGGTGTCCGCCACCAGCGCTCCGTCGACCCAGGCCTTCCCCATCGGTTGCACGCTACCCATCACCGGCGGCCGGGCTCGCCTTCGTCGGGCGCCTCGGCGAGGGGGATCAGGCGGGACGCCTTGAGCTCGGTCTCGGCCCATTCGCCGGCGGGGTCCGATCCCCAGGTGATCCCGCCGCCGGTGCCGAAGTGCAGCTCGCCCTCGTCGAACCAGAAGGTTCGGATCGCCACGTTCAGCGATGCGGTGACCCGGTCGGCGTCGACCCAGCCGAGCGCGCCGCAGTACGGGCCGCGGGGGAGCGGCTCGAGCTCATCGATCACCTGCAGCGCCGCCACCTTGGGCGCGCCGGTCACCGACCCCGGGGGGAACGTGGCATCGAGGATCTCGGGCCAGGTGACGTCCCGGCGCAGCGTGCCCTCGACGGTGGAGACGAGGTGGGCCAGGCCGGGGTGCTCCTCGACCGCGCACAGGGCGGGCACGCGCACGGTGCCCCACTCGCATAACGCGGCCCAGGTCGTTGCGCACCAGGTCGACGATCATGACGTTCTCGGCGCGGTCCTTGGCGAGGAAGCCGTCGGGTCGGGCAGCGGTGCCCTTGATCGGCGACGAGCAGATCCGTCGGCCGGATCGTGACAAGAACCGCTCCGGCGAAGCGGACGCCACGTGCACGTCGACGTGGGGGATCCGCATCACCGCGGAGAAGGGTGCGGGATTGCCGATCGCCAGCGCGGC
This sequence comes from uncultured Actinomycetes bacterium, assembly GCA_963810075.1. GTDB lineage: Bacteria > Actinomycetota > Acidimicrobiia > Acidimicrobiales > Iamiaceae > CAWELZ01. The sequence continues at coordinate 425,226 of CAWELZ010000012.1, forward strand.
CCCGAGCGCCGCGACGTCGGCCCGGTCCGGCAGCGGGGCCGAGAGTCGCCGGGTCAGGTTCACCTGGTAGACGTCGCCCGCGCCGATGCGCTCGCGGATGTCGGTCACGCCGCGGCGGAACGTCGGTTCGTCGAGCGACGAGCGCCACGCGGACGCGGCGGCCAAGCCTGGCCAGCGTTGTCCCGACCACGACGGAGCGGGGCGGACCGACGCGAAGCGCGCGCAACACGGTGGTCCGTCGAAGGGAAGGAGCACCGCCCATGTCCCGCCGGAGTCGAGCGCGGCCAGGTCGGAGGTGACGTCGACCAGGTCGCGGAAGAGCCGTCCGCCCATCACCGCGAGCGCCGAGGTGGTCACCCGAGCCCCGTCCTCTGTCTTGCGAGCCGCAGTGATCCGATTGGTGCTGATGGCATCGAAGGGTCCGAAATCGCACGGGAGCGCGTTAGGATGCGACCATGACCACCGACAACATCCGTTGGTTGAGCACGGCCGAGGCGGCCAAGCGCCTCGGCGTCACGTCGCGGACCCTCTACCGGTTCATCGACGAGAACCAGCTCGCGGCGTACCGCTTCGGACGGGTGATCAGGCTCAAGCAGGAAGACGTCGACGCGTACATCGAGACGTGTCGCATCGAGCCGGGATCGCTCGAGCACCTCTACCCCGAACCGGTCACGCCGAACCCGGATCGCTGAACCCGAAGTTCCTACGGGCCGTTTGACGGCCGACGGGCGTGCAGCGCGGCGCGTGCGGCGCGAGGATGGTTCCACGACCCCCCTGCCGTCCGGTGTCGGGTCGGCCCGAAAGGGGGCAATCATGAACGTTGCCGGCATCCTCTCCGACAAGGGATCCGAGGTGGCGACGATCTCGCCCGACCGCCCCGTCCTCGAGGCGATCGCACTGCTAGACGAGCAGCGCATCGGTGCGCTGGTCGTCTCGCGCGATGGTCGCGTCATCGACGGGCTCATCTCCGAACGCGACGTCGTGCGCATCCTCGCCGGAGATGGCGCGCCTGCACTGCAGGAACCGGTGCAGGCCGTGATGTCGACGACCGTGCACACCTGCCGTGCGACCGACCGCGCCGACGGGCTCATGGCGCGCATGACCGAGAAGCGGGTCCGCCATCTCCCGGTCGTCGACGCGGACGACCACCTGTGCGGCATCGTGAGCATCGGTGACGTCGTCAAGAACCGCGTCATCGAGCTCGAGGCCGAGCACGACCAACTCGTGGAGTACGTGCGCACCGGGCGGTGATCGACCGCGCTGCCGGCGGCGCCTCTGCCGTCACCCGACGACCAGTTCGGCGATCGACGCGACGGGAACGTACGCGGCCTGGGGCGGGCTGCCCTCGACCTGGAGACGGACGACGTCGAGCCCGGCGGTGCGCAGCTCGCCGCGCACCGCGTGCCCGCCCATCGTGACGACCAGCACCTGGGGCCGGTCGATCGCCATGGTGGGCAGCACCTCGGCGAGACCGACGTCGAGCTCGTCGGCGCGGTCGCCCGTGACCGTCGCGTCGGCGGGGATCCTCACGAGGTCGATCGCGCGGGTGGCGACCACGGTCTCGAACCCGTGGCCGTCGGTGCTCGCCAACACCGCGAAGTCGCGCCCTACCGCTCGGATCCGCGCCCGGTGCTGCCGGTCGGCGACCGTCGACACCACGACCGGCGCGCCGCGCTCGCCCAGGTCGCGCAGCACCCCGCCGATCGAGGCCTCCTCGGCGGCCTGGTCGACCAGGGCCCGCTCGTGCCGTCGCGCGGCCGCCGCCGCGTCGAAGCGGGACTCGGCCACCCAGGCGTCGAGTGCGTCGTCGGGGATCCCGTCGGGGTGCGAGAAGTCGCTCACAGGCGGTGAGGGTAGGGCAGGGCTGACGATTCGGGCCGCGTCAGCATCTACGCTGGAGGGTGCGTGAGTCCCACCCAGACCGTCATCACTGTCGGCGACACCCATGACATGGCCGCCCTCGTCGGGACCGCTGATGCACACCTGCGTCAGATCGAGGGCGCGTTCACCGAGACCGACGTGCTCGTCCGCGGCAACGAGATCACCCTCGGCGGCCCCGAAGCCGAGCCGCGTCGCGGCCCTCTTCCGCTCGTTGATCGCCCTCGTGGAGTCCGGTCACGTGCTCGATGCGGCCACCGTCGCCCGTTCGATCGAGATGATCCGTGCCGACGAGGTGCCGATCGACGTGCTCACCTCGAGCGTGCTGCACGCTCCCGGCGGACGTGTCGTGCGACCGAAGTCGACCGGGCAGAAGCGCTACGTCGACGCCATCGCCGACAACGTCATCACCTTCGGTCTCGGCCCAGCCGGCACGGGCAAGAGCTGGCTGGCGGTCGCCTCCGCGGTGCAGGCCCTGCAGGCGAAGCACGTCGACCGCATCATCCTGACCCGTCCGGCGGTCGAGGCCGGCGAGCGGCTGGGCTTCCTGCCCGGCGACCTCATGGCCAAGGTCGACCCGTACCTGCGGCCGCTCTACGACGCGCTCTCGGACTTGCTCGAGCCCGAGGGCCTGGCCCGGCTGCTCGAACGGGACGCCATCGAGGTGGCGCCGCTCGCGTTCATGCGGGGGCGCACCCTGAACCGCAGCTTCATCATCCTGGACGAGGCGCAGAACACCACGACCGAGCAGATGAAGATGTTCCTGACCCGCATCGGGTTCGGTTCGCGGGCGGTCATCACCGGCGACACGACCCAGGTCGACGTCGTCGGCGGTCGGAGCGGCCTGGTCGGTCTCGAGCGCGTGCTCGGCGCCATCGAGGGGATCGCGTTCGTCCACCTGTCGAGCCGTGACGTGGTGCGCCACCGCATCGTCCAGGACATCGTCGACGCGTACGCTCGCGCCGAGGTCGACGACATCGCGGGGAGCGCCTGACGATGGGCCCTTCCCGCAGTGGCCATAGCACCGCCACCGACCGCACCGCACCGCTCGTGGTCGCCATCGACGAGCGCGCGTACCCCGACGAGGTGCAAGTCGACGTCGACCGCTGGTCCGACCTGGCACGTCGGGCGCTCGTGGAGCTGGGGATCGTCGGCTCCGCCGAGCTCACGCTGACCCTCGTCGACCCGGCGGCCATCGCCGCCCTGAACGCCGAGCACCTCGGCGGTACCGGACCGACCGACGTCCTCTCGTTCCCCATCGACGGTGCGCCGGCGGGGGAGTCGACGGCTGACGACGCGGGGCAGCCGCACCTGCTCGGCGACGTGGTCATCTGCCCGGAGGTCGCGGCGACCAACGCGCCGGACCACGCCGGAACCCTCGACGACGAGCTGGCCCTGCTGGTCGTCCACGGCGTCCTGCACCTGCTCGGGCCACGACCACGGCACGCAGGCCGAGGCGCGCGCCATGCGCGCACAGGAGGTCGACCTGCTGGCGCGCCTGCACGGGCCGGTCGGCGTGGGCACCGAGATGCCGATCGAGGAGGCCGGGTGATCCTCGCCATGACCGACGCCACGCTCGACGTGGTGATCATCATCTCGATCTTCGTGCTGCTGGTCGTCCAGGCGTTCCTCGCGCTCGCCGAGACGGCGCTCACCCGGATGGGCCGGAACCGCGCCCACGGGCACCTCGAGGCCGGCCACCGCGGCTCGAAGCGCCTCATGGAGCTCGTCGAGGACCCGGCCCGCTTCCTCAACTCGCTGCTGCTGGTGGTCCTCATCTGCCAGACCGTCCAGACCGCGCTGACCACGCTGATCGCCGAGCGCCTCTTCGGGGCGGCGGGAGTGGTCGTCGCGCTGGTCCTGAACGTGGCCCTGGTCTTCGTGCTGAGCGAGGCCGCGCCCAAGACGTGGGCGGTCCAGCACCCCGACGCCGCCGCGCTGCGGGCCGCGGGGCCGGTCTGGGCCCTCACGCGCTTCTGGCCGCTGCGCCTCGTGGCCCGCGCCCTGATCGGCATCACCAACGTCGTCCTCCCCGGCAAGGGCCTCGAGCAGGGGCCGTTCGTGTCCGAGGAGGAGCTGCTGGCGCTGGCCGACCAGGCGGCCGAGGCCGACGTGATCGAGGACGACGAGCGTGCCTACATCGCGCGGGTCATCGAGTTCGGCGACACCGTCACCCGCGAGGTCATGGTGCCCCGACCCGACATGGTCACCGTCGAGCGAAGCATGCGAGTGGCCGACGCCATGGAGATCGTGTTGCTCAACGGCTACAGCCGCGTCCCGGTCTACGACGGCGACATCGACGACATCGCGGGCGTGCTCTACGCCAAGGACCTCATGCGCGCCGAGCGGAACGGCCACTCGGACGAGCCCGTCGCGGAGGTGGTGCGGCCCGCGCACTTCGTCCCGGAGTCCAAGCGCGTCGCCGAGCTGCTGCGCGAGATGCAGGACGAGAAGTTCCACATGGCGGTCGTCATCGACGAGTACGGCAGCACCGCCGGCCTGGTCACCCTCGAGGACCTGATCGAGGAGCTGGTCGGCGAGATCGTCGACGAGTTCGACGTGGAGGACCCGCTCGTCGAGCCCATGCAGGGCGGCGCGCTGCGAGTGGACGGTCGGCTCAGCGTCGACGACGCCAACGAGGTGCTCGGCGGCGGCCTCCCCGAAGGCGACTGGAACTCGGTCGGTGGGCTCGTGGTCTCCATGCTGGGTCGGGTGCCGGTCGGCGGCGAGATCGTCCGGGTACCCGGCTTCGAGCTGACCGTGGACCGCATGCAGGGGCGCCGCATCGCGCGGGTGCGCATCGTGGCGATCGCCGACGCCGACCCCGACATGGTCGGCGGCGAGGCCTCGGGCAACTCCGGATGAGGAGTGGTTTCGTCACGCTCGTGGGTCGACCCAACGTGGGCAAGTCGACGTTGCTGAACCAGATGCTGGGCATCAAGGCATCGATCGTGTCCGACAAGCCGCAGACGACGCGCACCGCGGTGCGCGGCGTGCTCCACGTCGGTGCCGACGCGTCGGGGGTGGGCGAGGACGCGGAGGTCGTGTTCGTCGACACGCCGGGCATCCACAAGCCGCGCACACCGCTGGGTGAGCGCCTCAACGCCACGGCGACCGGTGAGCTGGCCGGGGTCGACGTGGTGTGCCTGGTTATCGACGCCACCGCCCCGCTCGGGCGCGGCGACCGGTTCGTCGCCGGGCGGGTTCCCGAAGACGCGATCGTCGTGGTCAACAAGGTCGACGCCGCCGGCCCGGACGAGGTCCTCGCCCAGCTCGCAGCGGCCGGTTCGTTGGACCTGAGCGCGTACTTCCCGGTCTCGGCGGTGACCGGCGAAGGCGTCGCGGCGCTGGTTGCCGAGCTGGTGCGGCGGCTGCCCGACGGTCCGCCCTACTACCCGGAGGGCCAGGTCACCGACGTGCCGGAGGCGTTCTGGGTGGCCGAGCTCGTGCGCGAGCAGCTCCTCGGGGTGCTCCGCGAGGAGGTGCCGCACTCGATCGCGACGCGGGTCACCGAGTGGGACTGGCCGCACATCCGCTGTGAGATCCTCGTCGAGCGCGAGTCCCAGAAGGGGATGGTCATCGGCAAGGGCGGATCCGTCCTCAAGGAGGTCGGCACCCGCGTGCGCGGGCAACTGGCAGAGGGCGCCTACCTCGAGCTGTTCGTCAAGGTCGACAAGGACTGGCAGCGCCACCCGCACCGCTTCGAACGGTACGGGTACTGAGCTCGTCGATGGCGGACGACTCGCTGGGAGACCTCGCAGAGACCACCGGCGGCGAACCCGACGACGTGCTCGACGCGTTCTTGGCATGGGTCGAAGGCCGCGGCATCGAGCTCTACGACGCGCAGTCCGAAGCCGTGTTCGAGCTGTTGGCCGGGTCGCACGTCATCGTCAACACCCCCACCGGGTCGGGCAAGAGCCTGGTCGCGGCCGCCGCCCACTTCGACGCGCTCTGCCGAGGTGAGCGGAGCTTCTACACCGCGCCCATCAAGGCGCTGGTGTCCGAGAAGTTCTTCGAGCTCTCCGCGATCTTCGGCGCGGAGCGGGTCGGCATGCTCACCGGTGACGCCTCGGTCAACCACGAGGCGCCGATCATCTGCTGCACCGAGGAGATCCTGGCCAACCTGGCGCTGCGGCAGGGACGGGCCACCGGCATCGACACCGCGATCCTCGACGAGTTCCACTACTTCGCCGACCCGCAGCGCGGCTGGGCCTGGCAGGTTCCGCTGCTCGAGATGACCACGACGCGCTTCATGTTGCTCTCGGCCACCCTCGGGGACGTGACGCGGTTCGAGGACGACCTCGGCACCCGCACGGGGCGCGAGGTCGCCGTCGTCCGCTCCGCGCACCGGCCGGTGCCCCTCGTGCATGAGTTCCGGGTCGAGACGGTGACCGACACCGTCACCGAGCTGCTGGCCACGCAGGGCGCGCCGCTGTACCTCGTCCACTTCACGCAGGCTGCCGCGGTCGAACGGGCCCAGGCGCTGCTGAGCCTGCCACTCGCGACCCGCGAGGAGAAGGACGCGATCGTGGCCGAGATCGGCGGGTTCCGGTTCTCGCCCGGGTTCGGTCGCTCGCTGTCCAAGTTCGTCCGCAACGGGATCGGCGTCCACCACGCGGGCCTGTTGCCGCGCTATCGCCGACTGGTGGAGCGGCTCGCCCAACGCGGCCTGTTGAAGGTCATCTGCGGCACCGACACCCTCGGCGTCGGTGTCAACGTGCCCATCCGCACCGTGGTGCTCACCGCGCTCTCCAAGTACGACGGCCACGAGACGCGCCTGTTGAGCGCCCGCGAGTTCCACCAGATCGGTGGTCGGGCGGGGCGGGCCGGCTTCGACACGGTGGGAACCGTGATCGCCCTCGCACCCGAGCACGCCATCGAGAACGCCAAGCTGGTCGCCAAGGCCGACGGCGACCCCCGCAAGCTGCGCCGCATGGTCAAGCGCAAGCCACCGCCCGGCATGGTCTCGTGGGGACGACCCACCTTCGACCGGCTCGAGGCCGCGCCACCCGAGCCCTTGACCTCCAGCTTCGAGGTGTCCCACGCCATGGTGCTGCAGGTGCTGAACCGGCCGGGGGACGGACGGGCCGCCCTCGACGCGCTGCTCCACAGCCCGTACCAGACCGAGAACGAGATCGCGGGACACGTGGCACGGGCGGCCGAGATCACGTCGTCGCTGCTGGAGTCCGGCGTGCTGGAGGAGCTGGATGAGCCCGACGAGCTGGGTCGGACGATCCGGCTCGGAGTCGACGTGCCCGACGACTTCGCATTGAACCAACCGCTCGCCTTGTTCGCGGTCGCCGCCCTTGACCTGCTCGACCCGGAGGAACCGACGCACGCCCTCGACGTGGTGTCGGTGGTCGAGTCGGTCCTCGAGGATCCCCGCCCCGTCGTCCTGGCGCAGAGGAACCGGGCGCGCACCGAGGCGATCGCCCAGATGAAGGCCGACGGCCTCGACTACGACCAGCGGATGGCCGAGCTCGACACGGTCACTGCGCCGCGACCGCTCGCGGAGTTGCTCGAGCCCATGTTCGACCTCTACCGCACCAGCGAGCCGTGGGCCGCAGACCACGAGCTGCGGCCCAAGTCGGTGGTGCGCGAGCTCTACGAGCGGGCCATGGACTTCGCCGACTACGTGCGGTTCCACCAGATCGCGCGGAGCGAGGGGGTGCTGCTGCGCTACCTCTCCGACGCCTACCGCACCTTGCGCCGGACGGTCCTCGAGGCCCACCGCAGCGACGCGCTCGACGAGCTGGTCGACTGGTTGGGTGAGATGGTGCGCCAGGTCGACTCGAGCCTGCTCGATGAGTGGGAGCGCCTCGCCGACCCGGACGCGCAGCCCGGGCCCCCGGACCTCGATGCGCCGCCACCGCCGCTGACCGCCAACCACCGCGCCTTCACCGTGCTGGTTCGCAACGCGATGTTCCGGCGCGTCGAGCTGCTCGCACGACGCGACTGGGACTCGCTCGGCGAGCTCGACGGCGACTCGGGGTGGACGGCGAACCGCTGGCGGGAGGCCTTCGCGCCGTATTTCGAGGAGTTCACGGGCGTGACCGTCGGCCCATCCGCTCGGAGCCCCAGGTTGCTGGTCGTCGACGAGCAGCGGGACCACTGGAGCGTGCGTCAGATCATCGACGACCCGGAGGAGCAGCACGCGTGGGCGATCGTCGCGAAGGTCGACCTGCGCGCCTCGGACGAACAGGGCCGGGCCGTCGTCGAGATCATGGACGTGGTCGACACCTGATCACGCGTCGCCTGACGGTCGGCAGGACTTCGTACACTCCGCCCCACTCGCTGCCGCCGCACGATGGAGAAGCACGACCTTGTCAGACGAACTGATTGCACTTGCCGCACGGGCGTACGTCGCCGGCTTCTCGTTGGTGTTCGACCTCGAGCAGGTGCAGCGTTGCGTGACCACGGGATTCGGCTCGCTCCCCGCGGCTCCGTTCAACTCGTTCGGTCACGCCAGGACCCTTGCGAACGACGAGGACACCTTCGTCTCGGTCAACAACGACACCCTCTACTCGTTGGCGCAGCTCGATCTCAGCGGCGGACCGATCCGCCTGCACGTACCGGACACCGGTGGTCGGTACTACGTGCTGCAGTTCGTCGACGCCTGGACGAACAACTTCGCCTACGTGGGGACGCGCGGCACCGGCAACGCGGCAGGCGATTTCGTGCTGCTCCCTCCGACGTGGACCGGTGAGGATGCGTTCGGGGACGCGACGACCATTCGGGTCCCGACCAACGTGGCGTCGATCGTCGGCCGGTGGGCCTGCACCGGTACCGACGACCTGCCGGAGGTCCATGCCCTGCAGGACGCCACCACGCTCACGCCCATCAACCCGCAAGGGGCAACCGTCGGGCTGCCGACCGCCTCGACCACGACCGATGCCTCGGAGGCGCTCGCCTTCTTCGAGAACTTCCGCGTCTGGTCCCAGGCCTTCCCGCCGGCTCCACGGGACCAGGCGCTCCTCGATTCGTTCGAACCGCTCGGCCTCACCGGCGACACGCCGGTGACGGAGCTGCCCGCGGAGGTGACCGCCGCCCTCGAGGCGGGTTTCGCGCAGGCGTCCGGGCAACTCGTCGCACTGCTGCGTTCCGGCGCGGGCAGCCCGAAGGTCAACAACTGGGCCATGACCCTGCACGTCTTCGACTACAACCTCGACTTCTTCGAGGTCGGCACTGTCGACACCGATGAGTGGAAGGTCACCGACCCGGAGGTGCGCCTCTTCCTGCGCGCGGCCTCGGCGCTCGGCGGGCTGTGGGGCAACCACGGCTACGAAGCCGCCTACCTGATGAACTACCAGGACGCCGACGGCGCCCAGCTCAACGGGGCCAACACCTACGAGCTGCGCCTCGACCCGCCACCACCCGTCGGCGCGTTCTGGTCGCTGACCATGTACGACGTCCCCGACTTCTTCCTCGTCCCGAACGTGATCGACCGCTACTCGATCGGGGACCGCACTCCCGGCATCGTTCCTGATGCCGATGGTGGGTTCACCATCACCATGAGCGTGGCCCAGCCCGAAGACGAGAAGGCGCGAGCCAACTGGTTGCCCACGCCGGCAGGCGACTTCCGACCCATCCTCCGCATGTACCTACCCGAACCAGCTGTCTTCGACGGCAGGTGGGAGGTACCGGGCATCTTGAAGACGTCCTAGTCCGGGTCGGGCGCGGCGAGCGATCCGGTCGACCCGGATCTGGGTGGGGCGACCCCGCGGGACCGACCGCTACTTGGCGGAGGAGAAGGTGACCTTGACCGAGGAGAAGCGCACCGACCCGCCGAGTGCCGGCTTTGCGTAGGCCACGGTCGTCGGCGTCAGCTGCAGGGTGAGCTTCGCGCCGGGTGCGCGCGTCGAAGACCACGATCTCCAGTGCCGAGGTGCTGGTGTGCACCTTGCCGTCGAGCTTCAGCTTGACCGGGGTCACCTGGTTGCCCACGACCAGGCCGGTCTTGACGTCGACGACCTGCGCGAAGACGCGCTGCGGGCCGTCCACCCACGCCGGCGACGTGCCCCGGTACGTGATTCGCATCACCGGCGCGCCGAGGAGGAGCCGGCGCTGCTTGCTGTTCGTGATCGGGACGTTCACCGCGTTGGTCGCCTTGGCAGGGGTGACCGGACCGGCCAGGGAGGCGATCGGGTCCGACGAGCCCGTCGTGTCCGCGGGGCCAGAGCCGCCGTCGGCGGTCAGCTCGAGCGATCCCGACCCGGTGGCGGAAAGCGGCGAACCCATCGGCACCGGGTAGGAGTCGAAGCTGTGCACCGCACCGTTCTGGTCGACCGTCTCGAAACCGGGCACGTTCTTCGTGTGCGGATCGAGCTTGAGGTAGCGGTCCAGCCACGCGAGGGTCGCTGCCCCGATGTCGAGCGAACCGCCGTCGCCCGTGAGGCAGACACCATGGCCGCCACAGAACCAGAGCATCGCGGTGGGTGCCCCGTTCTTGGCGATGCCCACGTAGTTCCGCACCCCCTGATCGAGGGGGAAGAGGTTGTCGACGGTGCCCTGGATGATGAGCGTCGGCACGTTGATCTGGCTGAGCAGCTCACCCGGCCCGCGTTCGGAGAACCACTTCAGGTCGCCTGGGCTCAGCACGCCGGAGTCGTTGCCCGCGGCGCTTGCCGAGGTGACGTGTGGGTCGAGCCGATGCCCGGTTCCCAGCTTCGTGAGGATGTTGGCCCACCCGCTCTTGAAGGTGTCTGCCGTGTAGAGGCTGGTGCGCAGCGAGTGCCACGTGATGGTCGGTGTGATGACGTCGATCCGGCAGTCGGTCGCGGCCGCGACCAGTTGGATGCCGCCGCCGTAGGAGGCACCGACCATGCCGACCCGTGGGTCCCCCATGGCATCGAGCTCGACGTGCGGTCGGGTGGCCAACCAGTCGAGCAGTCGTGAGACGTCGCGGGCCTCGAAGTTGGGGCTGTCGACGGTGACGGTCCCGCCCGGACGCGCCGAACCCCCGGGGATCCCAGGTCAACACGTTGTAGCCCGCCTTGTGGAGCGCGGTGATCGACTGCACGCTCATGATCGGCGAGAGCGGTTTGGGCGCCATCGAGGTGTCGCCGGCCATGCTCCATCCCGGTCCCATCAGCACCGTCGGTGACTTGGCGGTCGTCGAACGGGGGAACCAGTGGCCTCGAATCCTGGTGCCGTCGAATGAGATCAGGTCGAAGTTGCCGTGCTTCCCGGTGACCTTCGTGGACTTGACCGCGGCTGGCGCGGGACGGACGCACGCCGGTTGCTTCCACGGAGCCACCGTGGTGGAGACATCGACGGACCCGGCCGTCGCGGCGGAGCGCGATGCCATCGACGAACTGCACCCGGCGCTGAGCACCGCCAACAAGCACGCGAGCGAGACGAGGTACCAAGACTTGCGTCGGGGTCGGCGATCGTCGGTGTGGCTGTGGTCGGCGCTCGTGAGGGCGTCGATCATCGATGGTCTCCTCGAAATGCTGCAGTGGACGGTCCGGATGGTCGTGGCGTCCCGCATCTCGACGTGGCCGAGACAACGCCTTCTGACGATACCGTCACCCCGAGTGCCGGAAAAGTCGCGGATCGTGCGACTCGTGCGCTGCGGCGACGGCCGTCCAGGGGTTTCGAAGCCTCACGCCGGTTCCGGGGTTGCCGGGGCGGCGTCGCGCAGGTCGCGCAACAGCGCCTCGGCTTCGGCGCGGTCGCGAGTGCGCCGCATCGGCGGGAGCGCGTTGACGAGGTCCCATCGGTAGCTGCGGCTCGTGGCGAGGCGCGCGTCGAGCACGGCGACGACCCCACGATCGGTCGAGCTGCGGATGAGCCGGCCGGCTCCTTGCGCGAGCAGCGTCGCCGCGTGCGGGATGTCGACCCGGCGGAACGCGTCCTGGCGGAAGCGCTCCCGTCGAGCCTGGAGCAGCGGCTCGTCCGGTCGGGGGAACGGCAGGCGATCGATGGTCACGAGCGAGAGGGTCGAGCCCGGCACGTCGACCCCCTGCCAGAACCCCAGGGTCGCGAAGAGACAGGCCGCGTGCTGTTCGGCGAACTCGGCGACCAGCGCAGGCTTGGGTCGGTCGCGCTGGCTCAGGATGGGCACGTCGAGCCGCTCGCGAAGGGCCTCGACCGCGGCGTCCATCGCACGGAAGCTGGTGAACAGCGCCAGCGTCGCGCCACCCGCCGCGGTGATCAACGCCTCGAGCTCGTCGTGGAGCGCGTCCTCGTACGCGGCGCTGCGGGGCTCGGGAATCCCCGCCGCGCAGTACAGCAGCGCGTGTTCGGGGTAGTCGAAGGGACTGCCGACATCGAGTTGGTCGAGCTCGTCTGGGTCGAGTCCGACCGTGTCGGCGAGTCCAGGTGGGATGGTCGCGCTGGTGAGCACCGCGACCGCTTCGGGCCAAGCCGACTCGCTCAGCAGCGGTGCCACGTCGAGCGGCGCCAGTCGGATCGAAGGGCGTGCGCTCGGGCCCTCGATCCACATGACCGACGTGGACGGCGGCTCGGCGAGCGCGTGCAGGTCCTCGAGCAGCGAAGACGCCAACTTGATCGCGCGCTCGCGTCGGGTGGCGACGTCCTCGTGCCCGGCGGGGTCGATCTTGCGCACTCCGGCCAGCAGCTTGTCGACCCGACCGATCGCGAGGGCGACGACGTCGGCGGCTTCGGGCTCGAGGCCCCAGCGCGAGGCGCCGGCCGACGTCGGGCACCAGGGCGCGGTCCCAGTCGGCGACGACCGAGTCCAGCGCGGCGAGGGCCTCGGGGTCGTCCAGCACCGCGTGCACCGCCCGGCGCACCGCCGTGAAGCGGGTGGCGGCGAGGTCGATCCCCGCAGTCGCCGACACCACGTCCTCGAGCTGGTGAGCCTCGTCGATCACCACGACGTCGTGCTCGGGCAGCAGCATCCCGCCGCTGGCCACGTGCAGTCCGAAGAGGTGCTGGTTGACGACGACCACGTCCGCCTCGGCGGCCCGGGTACGGGCCATCTCCGCGAAGCAGGCGCCGCCCGACGGGCAGCGCGTCGCGCCGGGGCACTCCTGCGCGGAGACGCTGACCGCCGACCACGCGGCCGCGGAGGGCTCGACGTCGAGCTCGGCCCGGTCGCCGGTGGGGCTGTCGGTCGCCCACCGCGCGAGGGCGGCCAGCTCGGCGGGCGCGGCTCGGTCTGCGACGCCGTCCAGCGAGAGCTGATCGCCGGCACGGGCCTTGTCGAGCTCGCGGAGGCGTTGCCGGCAGATGTAGTTGGAACGCCCCTTGAGCACCGCGAACTCGAGCGGGCGGTCGAGGTGCGCGGCGAGGAATGGGAGGTCTTTGCCCGCGAGCTGGTCCTGCAGCGCCTTGGTGGCGGTGGCCACGACCGTGCGCTTGCCCGAGAGCACCGTCGGGATCAGGTAGGCGAGCGACTTCCCGATGCCCGTACCGGCAGCGACGACCAGGTTGCGCTTGGTGGCGACGGCGTCGGCGACGGCACGCACCATGTCCCGCTGGCCCGCACGGTGCTCGCCGTTCTCGAGGGAGTCGGTGACGGCGTCGAGGAGCGCGATCGCCTCGGCGGCGTGGGGCGAGGGCTCATCGGGCACCTTGCGAGGGTACCGGTCGGCATGCGACGAGGTGGTCTGCCACAATCGCCGAGACCGCCCCGACCGCCGTGAGAGGACGTGATCGACTTGGAAGGCATCGAGCTGACCGCTGACCACCCCGCCAGAACGGCGGCCATCGCGTCGATGCGCGCGGTCGAGGCAGGAGACCGGGATGCATGGCTCGCGTTGTTCGCCGAAGACGCCACCGTCGCCGACCCGGTCGGGTTTTCGCCACTCGACCCGGCAGGCGAGGGGCACCACGGTCGGGACGCGATCGCTGCGTTCTACGACACCGTGATCGCCCAGGCCGAGGTGTGCTTCGACCTCCGCGAGTCCTACGCGGCGGGCGACGAGTGCGCCAACGTCGGGACCATCACCTCGACCTTCCCTGACGGCACGGCGGGGGTGGTCGACGGCGTCTACGTCTATCGGGTCGATGAGCAGGGCAAGCTCGTGTCGGTGCGAGCCTTCTGGCAATACGACGACCTGCGAATCGTGCCGCCGCCGGGCTGAGACGCGGCCGATCATCTGGCGTGCGTTCGGGCTCCGCCCGTGGCGTGCGGGTCGATGCCACGGGAGGGCTGCGACGTGGGTGCCGGGCGTGTTGCCGCTGTGGATGGTGCGACAGCGGTGTACAAAGGTCCGGTGAACAACTTCCGTTTGGCCTATGAGGGGTTCGACCCCGACGAGGAGGGCCTCAGGGAGGCGCTCACCACGACGGGCAACGGCTTCCAGTGCAGCCGCGGCGCGGCCGAGTGGGAGGAGGCCGACGGCATCCACTACCCGGGCACCTATCTGCACGGCGCCTACAACCGCGAGACCACGGTCCGCGGCGGTCTCCCCATCCTCAACGAGGACCTGGTCAACCTGCCCAACTGGCTGGTGCTGGAGTTGCGCATCGACGACGATGACGCCTTCCGCCTCGCCGACGTCGAACTGCTCGACTACGAGCACGTGCTGCACACCCGAGATGCGGTGCTCGAACGCCGCCTGCGCTTCCGGGATCGGCGCGGTCGGGAGACCTCGCTGCGAAGCCGACGCTTCGTCAGCATGGCCGACGTGCATCTGGCCGGCATCGAGTGGCAGCTCACAGCCGAGAACTGGTCGGGTCGCGCTTCGGTGATCGCGGCGCTCGACGGGCGCGTGACGAACAGCGGCGTGCCGCGCTACGGCCAGCTGGAGCAGCGGCACCTCGCCCCCGTCTCCTCGACCGCGTACGGGCCGGAGGTGGTGGCCCTCACCGCGGTCACCCGCCAGTCGCGCCTGTACGTGAGCAACGCCGCCGCGCACCCGGGTGTTCTGTGACGGCAAACCGCTCGTCGTGGACCGCAACCGCTACGCGACCGAGGACTACGTGCAGCAGGTCCTGACCCTCGACGTCGCCCGGGGCCGGACCGTGACCGTCGAGAAGATGGTGGCCTGTTCGACGTCGCGCGACCCCGCCACCGCCGACACCCAGGACCGCGCCGCGACGCTCGTGCAGCGCGCCCCCGACTTCGCGGTGGCGCTCGAACGCCACGACGTGGCCTGGGAGGAGCTGTGGCGTGTCTGTGACGTGGTCGTCCCCCGGCACCCCCGGGCGCAGCAGAACCTCCGCCTGCACATCAGCCATGTCCTCCAGGTGTGCTCGCCGCACACCGCCGACCTGGACGCGGGGGTGCCGGCGCGGGGGCTCAGCGGCGAGGCGTACCGCGGTCACGTCTTCTGGGACGAGCTCTTCGTCTACCCGTTCCTGACGCTCCGGCGACCGGAGATCACCCGGGGTCTGCTGATGTACCGCTACCGCCGCCTCGACGAGGCACGGGCCGCGGCACGCGCCGCGGGCTACCGGGGCGCGATGTACCCGTGGCAGAGCGGCAGCGAAGGGAGCGAGGAGACCCAGCGCGTGCACCTCAACCCGTTGTCCGGTCACTGGGACCAGGACCGCAGCCACTACCAGAGACACGTCAACGCCGCGATCTTCTACAACGTCTGGCAGTACTTCCAGGCGACCCACGACCACGGCTTCCTGCGCGACCGGGGCGCCGAGATGATGCTGGAGATCGCCCGGTTCTGGGCATCCATCGCCACGTTCGACCGGGCTCGGAGCCGCTACGTCATCCACGGGGTGATGGGGCCGGACGAGTTCCACGAGCGGGACCCGGGCGCCGACGGAGACGGCCTCCACAACAACGCCTACACCAACGTGATGGTGGCCTGGCTCTGCGGCGTGGCGACCGAGGTGCTCGGACGGCTCCCGGCGAGTCGGGCTCGTGCGTTGCGCGAACGGCTCCGACTCGAGGACGAAGAGCTGCGCACCTGGCAGGACATGAGCCGACGCATGTTCGTGCCGTTCCACGACGGGGTCATCAGCCAGTTCGAGGGGTACGGGGCCCTCGCCGAGCTCGACTGGGACGGTTACCGGGAGCGCTACGGCGACATCCAACGTCTGGACCGGATCCTGCGCGCCGAGGGAGACGACCCGAATCGCTACCAGGCGTCGAAGCAGGCCGACGCGGTGATGCTGCCGTTCCTCTTCCCGCGGGGCGAGCTCGAAGAGATCTTCTCCCGACTCGGCTACGCGTACGGGCCCGAATGCGAGCAGCGCACCGTCTCCTACTACGACCAGCGCACCTCGCACGGCTCGACGCTCAGCTACCTCGCCTTCGCCGGAGCACTCGCCGCCGCGGAACCGGATCGCTCCTGGGAGCGGTTCCTCATGGCCTTGGAGAGCGACGTCGGCGACAGCCAGAACGGCACGACCCGCGAAGGGATCCACCTGGGCGCGATGGCGGGGACGCTCGACCTGCTCCAGCGCTGCTACGCCGGGGTTCACCTCCGTGACGACGTCCTCTGCTTCAATCCGCGTCCCCCCGCTCAGCTGGGCGAGCTCTCCTTCTCGCTGCAGTTCCGGGACACGCCGGTGCAGGTCGAGCTCACCGAGGGACATCTGTCGATTTGCGCGCTCCCGGAAGGGGCGCGGG
This sequence comes from uncultured Actinomycetes bacterium, assembly GCA_963810075.1. Lineage (GTDB taxonomy): Bacteria > Actinomycetota > Acidimicrobiia > Acidimicrobiales > Iamiaceae > CAWELZ01. Next base: position 441,607 of record CAWELZ010000012.1, read on the forward strand.
CCGCGATCAAGGTGGGGCTCTGCGACGACGTCCGCGAGCTGGCCCCTGGCGGCCGTGTGTCGTTCGACCTGCCTCAGGGCGGGGCCTAGGCCGGCCACCCCGGGCGCCGACGGGACCCACCGACGGGTGTCGGGTACCGTCTCCCCGTGCCCCCCGACCGCGACGACCCACTGGCCCCACTGCGCCGAGACCCGGGGCGGACCGGCGTCTTCTGCGACTTCGACGGCACGCTCTCGCCAATCGTGGCCGACCCGAGCCGCGGCCGTCCCGCTCGCGGGCGCCGCCGAGACCCTCGATCGGCTGACCGAGGTCTACCGGCTCGTCGCAGTCGTGTCGGGCAGGCCGGTGGCGTTCCTGGTTGGGCGACTGCCATCGACCGTGCTCCTGTCGGGCCTCTACGGGCTCGAGACGGTGCGCGCCGGAACGCACGTCGAGGACCCTGCCGCCGGACGGTGGCGCGACGTGGTGGCGACCGCTGCCTCCCGCTGCGCCGCGGATGTCCCCGACGGCGTGGTGGTCGAGCCCAAGGGGCTGTCCCTGACCATCCACTACCGCAGAGTCCCCGACCGTGAGCCGGCGGTCGAGGCGCTCGCGGCCGCCGTGGCCGCCGACACCGGGCTCGTCGTGCGCGCGGCGCGGCGCTCCATCGAGCTCCACCCACCGGTCGACGCCGACAAGGGCACCGTGATCAACGCGCTGGCCGAAGGACTCGACGCCGCGTGCTACCTGGGGGACGACCTGGGCGATCTGGCGGCATTCGCAGCGCTCGACCAACTGGCGGTTCGAGGCGTGGCGACGGTGCGCGTCGCCGTGCGCAGCGACGAGGCGCCGCCGGAGCTGCTGGAGGCGGCCGACGTCGTGGTCGATGGCCCTCGGGGCGCACTGGCATTGCTGCGCACGTTGCTCCCCAGCTCCTGATCGAGGGCGCCGGTCAACGCAGCCGATGGATCTCATCTCCGGCGTCGGCCGCCGACCGATCGATCACTCGAAGGACACGAAGTGCGGGAAGTGGGGCGCGGCGAGGACCGCGGCCATCACCCCGACCACGACGGAACCGACCACCAGGCCGCGGCGCACGGCCCGCCCGGGGATCCGGAGGGCCCGGGCCGACCAGTCGTCGGTGCCGACCGAGACCGTCTCGAGAAGGTGACCGAGCACGTGGATGGTCATCGCGCCGAACCAGAGGATGAAGGACGCCTTGTGGATGAAGAAGACCCACTGCGAGCGCGACCCGGCGACGGCCAACCAGATGCCGCTGGCCAGGAGCACCACCGTGAGGGCGACCATCACCGGCGCGGTGAGGCGCAGGATCAAGTGGGGTGGACCTTTCCGGCGGTAGCGGGGCTCGCCGGCGTAGTAGCGGACGAAGCGGTAGCCGGTGCTGCCGAGCTTGAGCAGCACAGGAGGGATGATCAGCACACCGATGAGCTCGTGCCAGCGCAGCAGCGGACCGATCGCAACCAGGGTGAGCCCCTCGAAGAAGAGGAGCACCAGGAGGACGGCGCCGGTCGAGCTGGTCAGTCGCGCGTTGGCTTCGACGCCGGTGTCGGTCGCGCGGTTCTTCGAGGGTCGCTTGAGACATGGCGTCGTCCTAATCGGTTCGGGTGAGAGCCGGGTAAGGAGCAGGTGAGCGGAGGTATGCGGCCGCGGGGATCGAATTGCGACTCCGCGTCGGCGACTTCAACCCGTAGCCTGATCGTCGTGGCGGTCAGCATCGAAGTGTCCCGCGAGACCCCGGTCGTCTCCGACCAGCCCGCTCCGCCGGCGCTCGGTTCGATCGCGATCGCCGCCCTCAGCGCGGCGATCGCCGCGTCGATCGTCTTCACGGGCTGGCACGGCGGTGACCTGCCCGCCCAGGTCTATCGCGAGCGGATGTTCCGTTCGTTCGGGCTCCTCGCCTGGGACGGATGGTGGTACGCCGGCCACTACTGGCTGTCCTACAGCGTCCTCTCGCCGGTCGTGTCGGGTCTCATCGGGCTTCGGCTCACCGCGCTCGGCGCCGCGGTGGTTGCCGCCTGGGCATTCGACCGGCTGCTCACCACGCATCTGCCGGCCGATGCCCGACGCACGGCGCGCGTCGCCTCGGTCCTGTTCGCGGGGAACCTGGCGGTGCCGCTGTTCATCGGGCAGGTCACGTTCCTGCTCGGTGAGGCCGTCGGCCTGCTGGCCGTGCTGGCCCTTCAGCGGCGACGCCGCGTCCTGGCGGTGCTGCTGGCGTGCGTCGGCTCCCTGGTGAGCCCCGTCGCCGGCATCTTCCTGGTGCTGGTGTTCGTGGCCTGGGCGTTCGGCGATCCGACGTTGCGACGGCCGGCCCTGTTCGCGGTCGCTGCGGCCGCGACGCCACTGGCCTTGTCGACGCTGCTGTTCGGCAACGGCGGGACCGACCCGTTTCCGGTCCGCCAGCTCTTCGCGGTACTCGCGACCTGTGCGCTCGCGCTCGCCCTGCTCCCGGCACGGGAGCGGACGCTGCGCTGGGCATGCGCGCTCTACCTGGCCGGCGCCGTCGCCACGTTCGTCGTGCCCAACGCGCTGGGTGGGAACGTGACACGCCTCGCGGCGGGGTTCGCGGCACCGTTGGGAATCGCGCTGATTCGGGGCAAGCGTCGAGGGGTCGCCTGGGTCGGTGCCGGGGTCGCGGTCGTGTGGCTGTGGGTTCCCGCGCTCGGTGCGCTTGCCGGTTCGCACGGCGACCCGTCGCGCAGCGCGTCGTACTTCGCACCGTTGACCGCCGAGTTGGCGAACCAGTCCACGGCGGAGCGGGTCGAGATCCCCTTCACCAAGCAGCACTGGGAGGCCGCGTACGTGGCGCCGAAGCTGCTGCTGGCGCGTGGCTGGGAGCGCCAGCTCGACCGCAAGTACAACCCCCTCTTCTACGCCGACGAGCCGCTGACCTCCGCTACCTACCACCGATGGTTGCTCGACAACGGGGTGACCTGGGTGGCGGTTCCCGATGTGCCCCTCGACTACTCCTCGGTGCAGGAGGTGGCCCTCATCCGCTCCGGGCTCCCGTACCTGCATCGGGTGTGGGCGAGCCCCCACTGGTCGTTGTGGCGGGTGTCCGATTCGCCCGGTCTGGTCACCGGTTCGGCTCGACTCCAGGCGCCGGCGCCTGACCGACTCGTGCTCCACGCCACACGCGCCGGTCCGGTGCTCGTGCGATTCCGGTACACGCCGGTGTGGCATGTCACCCAGGGCTCGGCGTGCGTCAGCAAGGCCGAGGGCGGCTGGCTCCGGGTGAGGGTGGACGCTCCGGGAACCGTCGACCTGACCGCCCAACTTCACACCGCTGGCCGCAACTGCGACGGCGGCTCGGGCTGAGGCCCTCGCGCACGGCCGGGCGACGAGTGCGTCGACGACCCACACGGGTACAGTCTCGGGATGGCCACGGCACCACCCAACCCGGGTGATGACGGCGGTGGTCCGGTCGATCAGGGTGCATGCACCACCGAGCGCGAGGAACGAGATGGCTGAACCAATGGTGGCAACCGGCGTGACCGCCGGCATCGAGCGCGGCGTGCTGTGCGGCTCCGGTCGTGAACACTTCGGGAGTCATGTTCGTGGGGAAGCGATGAGCCCCTTCTCCATGGGGCGCGACCGATGACTCCATTTCAGAAGAACCTGCTCCTGCTCATCGCGGTCGGGATCGTCGGCGGCGCGATCGGCTATGGCATACGGCGAGCCTTTCCGAAGTTGGAGAACGTCGAACCCGGGCCATGGGCCTCGACGCTGGCCTACGTGGCGACCGCATACGGGGTCGTGGTGGGCTTCTCGATCTTGTTCCTCTTCGGCCAATTCGCGACGGCGCGGTCCGCAGTGGGCGACGAGGCGACTTCGATCGGCACGGCATTCGAACAAGCACAGCTCTTTCCCAACTCCTCGGACGGAATCCAGCGTGCGCTCATCTGCTACGCGCGGAGCGTTCCGGAGTACGACTGGCCCGCGATGCAGGCCGGCGACGGCGGTGCGCCTCAGGTCGACCAGACCTACCGCGATCTCGTTGCGTCACTCGGGCAGGGCGATCGCCCCACGACCGGCGCGCTGCATTCGGCGACCGGCACCAACCTGGCGTCCCAGATCGGCAGCATCTCGACTTCGCGGGAGGCGAGGCTGGTCACGGCGGAGACCAGGTTCCCCAAGATGCTTTGGGTCCTGTTGCTGGTCGGCGCAGCATTCGTCCTGCTCATGATCTTCGTGCAGACCCTCGGGGCAACACCGGGGACGCAGGCGCTCCTCGTCGGCCTGTCAGCGTCCTTCACCGCGGTGTTGATCCTCCTCGTCTTCGCGCTGAACCAGCCCTACTCCGACGGAGGTGGGGCGGTGACTCCAAGGCTCATCGAGGAGACCACGGCCACCATGGTCAGCTCCGCTCCCCGCCTTGCTCGTCTTCCGTGCCCGGTCGGGAAGTGACGTAGCGGGTCGCGAGCGGACGTCCGCTGAAGCCGTGGGCCATGATGCTGAAGACGATCGTGACCGCGATGGTGTTCGTGGCCACGACCACATGCGGGTTGGTGCTGCCGAGTTGGTCGACCGCCAACAGTGCGAAGACGACCGAGGCCAGACCACGGGGCCCGAACCAGCCGATGAAGGCCGTGGTCGACCGATCGACGCCGGACGCGAGCAGGGACACCGCTACCGGCAGCATCCGCACAACCGTGAGGCTCAACGTCGCGTAGATCACCGTGCGGAGATCGAGGCTCTCGAACGCGGGGAGCACGAAGCTCGCTCCGAAGACGAACCAGAGCGCGAAGGAGAACAACTTGGCGAGCAACTCGGTCAGCTCGATCGATGGAGCCGCGTCGGTGGAGGCGGTCGCACCAAAAGAAACACCACCGGCGAAGGCGCCGACGAACGGGTTGCCCCCCAGCATGGACGCCACCAGGAACGTCGCCACTGGAAGGGCAAGTGTGGCGAAACGCCGGGATCCCTCCTGCATCCAACCCCGTCGATGAGCACCGGCGATGACACGACCTGCGGTGAGACCGATGCCGACGCCGACGCCGACGCCGATGGCCAATTCGGCGAGCGCCCCGAACCCGTCCTCGAACTGCTTGTCGACCACACCCAGCGACGTGGCGGACGCGGCGATGGCCAAGGTCACCAACGGTGTGGCGATGCCGTCGTTCAGTCCGCTCTCGACGTTGAGCACGCGCCGGACCCGGCCGGGTAGGCGGGTATCGGAGATCACCGATGCACTCAACGCGGCATCGGTGGGCGCGAGGCAGGTGGCGATGAGCGCGGTCAGTGCGAAGGGCAACCCCGGGAACACCAGGGCGGCAAGCACGGTCCCGACAACGATCGACAGCGGCAACCCGATGCCGAGGAGACGAGCGGTCAACGGCACGTCCCGGCGCGCCGCGGTCAGTGAAACCGTGGATGCGTCGGCGAAGAGCAGGAGCGCCAACGTGATCTCCGCGGTGTCGTGCACCGTCGAGTTGGCGAGGTTGACATCGACGATGCCCCAACTCGGGTTTGCCAGAACGAGTCCACCGACCAGGAAGACCATGGGCCCGGTGATGTCGTGACGGTCGAACCAACCGGAGAGGACCGCCCACCCGAATGCGGTGGCGGCAAGGGCGATGAGCGCGGACTCATCCATGACGATCGAACCTCGAACCGTTGGGTCGGAACGCAACTCTGTCGCGCCCTTGGGCTCCCGAGCTTGCGGGCTGCGCGAGCTGCGATCCGAGCCGTCCGAGAGGACCGTCAGGAATCGACGGCATCGTCGTCGAGCATCCCGGCGCGTCTGGCCCGATCCACTGCGTCGCGCCTCGAGTTCGTGCCGAGCTTGCGATAGATGGCGGCCGTGTGGCTCTTGACCGTGTTGCGCGACACGAACAGCCTCGCCGCGATGTCGGCGAGGCTGAGGTTGGTCGGCAGGTACTGGGTGACGCGAAGTTCTGCCTCGGTGAGCGTCCATGAGCGATCAGCAAGGAGGTCGGTGGCGACCCGCACCTGGTTGCGGAGCTCGTCGACGTAGGCCGCGAACGGGGCGCTTTCGTCCTGGATTCCCAGAGAGGTCTCGATCCGCCGGAACAGGTCGTTCGCCATCTGCGCATCGTCGATGAGCAAGCACGTGCGCACCAACGTGACGAGCCCGAGAAGTTGGTACCACGGCGCACCACTACCCAGTCCATCGAGTTGGTGGAGGCTCGATTCGATCCGTCTTGACGCATCTTCGAGGTGTCCACCTCGCGCGTCGAGGAGCGACGCGACCGCGGTGGTGAGGCCGGTTGCCAGGCAGGTCTCGCCGTGGCGCGGTTCGAGCAGGGCGATGGATTGGGACCCGTACTCGGCGGCCTTGTTCCGGTTGCCTTCGAGGTCGAGGACGATCGCAAGGATCGCGGCGCCAAGCGCATGCAACGTGGTCAGTTGTCCGACGTCGGCCTCGAACAACGCTCCGCGGAGCGTGTCGATCGCCAGCTCGTCGCCACCGATGTACATGTTCGCACCGTGCACCAAACCTGCGAACGCATTCCATGGGCCGCTCGGAAGACGACCATATGCGTGTGCAGAGATGGGGAGCAGCTCGGCGGCGGGACGTCGCTCGAGCGCCGCATGCAGGACTTCCGTCTGGAGACTGGACAGGTCGTCGGCCACTTTGTCCGAGTCGTCGTTCCGGTGGAGCTCCCGCCAAGCCAACCGTTCCCAGTCGAGCGCGGCGTCTCCGTCTCCCGCGTCCATCGCGAGCGCTGACGCGACGATGCGGAGCGGAGGTGACGAGCGAATTCGGTCGTCACCAAGGTTCGCGAGCCACCGTTGGACCGTGCGCCGCATCCCGCGCGCGACGTAGTCCCCCATGTAGGTCGTGATCAGCCGCTCGCAGAGGCCGAGGTCCCCGGCGGTCGCCGCGTGCTCGATGGCGAGATCGATGTCGCCTTCTCGTTCCCACCAGTGGGCAGCGGACACGTGGATCTCACGCCACCGGGCACGATCCTGGCTCCTGAGTCGGGAGGAGAGCCAGCGTTGGAGGAGCGGGTGGAGCCGATACCAGTCGCCGTGCCAATCGAGCGCAGAGAACATGAGCTCGTCGTGGCAGAGTCGACGCAGAAGCATCCTGGAATCGGTCATTCCAAGGACGGAATCGCACATGTCCCCGGAGAAGCGTCCAAGACAGCCGGTCTCCAAGAGGACTGTCTGATCGGCTGGTTCAAGGATTCCGAACCACTCTTCGGTGATGTAGTCGGTGATGTAGTCGATCTCACCGAGTCCTCTCACCGAGGCCGCAACGCCGTGGGTTCGGCTGGCCACGACGATCCCTGCCAAACGAAGTCCCGCTGGCCACCCCTCGAACTGGTCCGTGATCTCCGCCAGTGCGTCGATGTCCGACTCGACTCCCATCGAGGTGAACAACTCCTCGGTCTCCGCCAGGTCGAACGCGAGGTCGTCGGCGAACAGGTCGATGACGCCCGGGTCGAGCCGGAACCTGGCGATGGCTCCAGAGTGGTGGAAGGCCCGGCCGGCGAGGACGAGCGTGGATGGCCAGGGAAGGTTCGCGATGACGAGCTCGAGGAGCTCCGCTGACGCTTGGCTCTCGATGTGATGGACGTCGTCCAACACCAGGACGAATGGTTCGGTGCATCCCGCAACCAGGGCGGCGGTGGCGTCCCTCGGGGTTGCGTCCGGTCCCGAGGGCCCCAGCCCGGACAATGCTTGGCTCAGGGTATGGGCGAGAACCATGGGATCGTTGTCGATCGGTTCGAGGTCGAGCCACCGAACGTCGCGAGGATCAGAACCGACCCATCGCGAGATGAGCGTTGACTTCCCGTAGCCAGCAGGGGCAAGGACTCGGATCAGCTTGCCGGTCGCGGCCGCGAAGTGCTCATCCAGGCGCGTCCGTTCGATGACCGTCGATCGATTGGTCATTGCGCCGAATCTCGCTGGTAGCCCCGCGAACCGTGCGAGATCTCGGATGGCAACCAGATCGTTCACAGCTCGGCTCGCTCAACTCTGTGGCAGCAGTGGCACCACCGGCGGAAGCTGGTGGCCGGAGGGGGCCGGTCGAGATCTGGACGTCCGCTGCATCTCGGCCGAGCCTTGACACGTCGCGCAGTGGTGCGGCGGCAAAAGTAGCACGCAGTGCGGCACCCGAGGAGCCACTTCCACGGCCGAGTGGAGTCGATGTGAACACGGGGCGGTGCGGTTCCGCACGCCCGGTCAACTTGCGAGGATCTTGGCCTTCCCGGCATCGAACTCGGCGTCGGTCAAGGCACCCTGTCCATGGAGCTCCGCCAGCTCTTTCAACTGCTCGACGGTCGTCATCGGTGGGGCGACCTGCTGAGGTGGGGGAGGAGGCGCCATCGCCGGCTGTGCGTACTGCTGCACGGGCGGTGCGTACTGCTGTTGTTCGTACGCGGTGGCCTCCGCTTGTGTGAGACCGCGACGTTCTTGGCGGCGTCGAACGCGGCCGGACACCGCGGTGGCGGTGCCGGCGATGACCGCAGTGCCGACCGCCGCGGCGCATGATGGGTCGTCTTCGCAACATGGTGTTCTCGCTTTCTCAACCGGCCTCGGTCAGCGTGGCCTCCAAGGCCTCGCCGAGCTCTGCGGGAATTCGCAAACCCTCGATCAGCTCGCCGCCGGCTCGCCTGAGTGCGTCAGCGAGGGGTTGTGCCCAGACATCCTCCCAGACGATCAGCAAGACCGAGGAGCCGCCGACGATCGATTCCGCGGCATGTTCGATGTCCTCAGGTCCGATCACCCCGCCCACGTCGCCTTCGAGCGCGGCGAATGCGCTGAGCTGCTCATGTTCGTCGACTTCGAGGACCACGACGCTTCCGTCCTCGCCCTTGGCGACGAAGACGAGGTCGACGATTCGGATGAGCCCCGCATCGAGGAGCGCAGCGAGCTCCGCGGCGATCTCTCCCGAGAAGTCGTTGGCCGGGAAGCCGATGACGATGGATTCCAACGGTGCAACCACAGGGCCTCCAAGATGAGCAGGCGGATGTGGTGCCGATCCGATGTCGACACCACCGTGATCGAAACTAGATCCGGGGTCACGAGGCGACCTCCCCCACATCGGGCGATCTGCTCGATTCCTGCCGACCGGGGCGACGTGGGCACCCTGCGCGATTTCACCCGGTGAGGATGATGCGTCTCGAGCGTGTTGCGAGCGCGATGGGCACCATGGTGAGCTCCTCGGCGTGCGGGCCCTGCAGGCGGTCGGCGGGACGGCCTCGGCCTGCGGTGTGCGCGAAGTCCGCGGGGGCTGTCGAGGGCGGCGACTCGTGACGCTCCTGGGGCCGTTCGGCCGGTCGGTCGGGTCCGCGGCCTCCGGGGCGAGCGCCAGTTCCTCGGGTTCGCCAACGGGGATCCCGTACCATTGGCAGCCTGGCCGATCGGCTCGCGTTCAGCCATCGAACCCGGTCGACGAACGCCGGATCGATGTTGCCAGGTTCCTGACTCGGGCTCTCCTTGGCGACTCGAAAGGGGTCGTGCCCCACATCGCTCGCCTCGAAGCGGTCGTCGACGAGCTCGTCGTGGTGTGGAGCCCCTCGCTGTACGTCCGCTCGAGGGGTGAGTTGGTGACCGCGATCTTCGATCACGACGACGCGATCACCGAGATCGGAGTCGAGATCGTGGGGGAGGCCATCGGCGGACCGATGATCTACATCGAGTGGCAGGTCAAGGGCCGATTCGTCAACCCGGGATTCCTCGACGACGACTTGCTGATCGAGCCATCGCACTCCCAGATCGAAACCGCAGGCGTGCTGGTCTACGCCTTCGCGCGCGAACGGGTTCGTCGAATCCGGTGCTTCTACGACGGCGTCGCGCTGCTCGAACAGGTCCTGCCCTCGGCGGCCGGACGTCGCAGTGATCCTGGATCTCGGGACGGCGCATGATCCGGCGGGGCAGCGCAACTTCACGGTTGGGATGGCGCGCGAGCTCGCGACGTCGACGGGCGCGCCGAGTGGCGCGTGGCGCTCGCCGAGGATGATCAGGGCGTGAATCGTCCGAAGTGGGTGAGGTGAGGTGAAGCCATCCCGGCGTAGGGTGACCCGGCCATTCGCCGAGGGCCTCGCCCCATGGCGTGCGGATGCCTCACGGCAACCGGGCATCGCCACTGAGTTCTTTCGATGAGGAGATCACCATGCTTGCCTACGACTACCCAATTCTCGGCATCTTCTGGACCGCGTTCATCATCTTCATCTGGGTGGCTTGGCTCATCCTGCTGTTCCAGGTGTTCGTGGACATCTTCCGTTCCGATATGGGCGGCTGGTCCAAGGGTCTGTGGTCGATCTTCGTCATCGCTGCTCCGTTTCTCGGCGTCTTCATCTACCTCATCGCCCACGGTGGCTCGATGGCACAACGCCGGATGGATAGCGCCCTGGAGAACGAAAAGGCCTACCGCTCGTACGTGCAGGGAGTCGCCGGCGGTGGCACCGCAGCGGGCCAGCTGAGCCAGCTCGCCGAGCTCCGCAACAGCGGTGCGCTGACGGACGCCGAGTTCGAGGCGCAGAAGGCAAGAATTCTCGCTAGCTAGATTTCCAACGACGACCGGAGACCCACCATGGCGAAGATGCCCGACCGACACGCCCGCTCGATGCTCCCGATCCCTGACCGGCCGACGCAGGGGCACACCACCTTCGACGCTCGTGATCCCGAGACGGCCTTTCCGCCGATCGAGCCGTTGTTGCCACCCGAGGGTGCTCCAAACGTCCTGATCGTGCTCCTCGACGACGTCGGGTTCGGTGCATCGACGGCGTTCGGTGGACCGTGCTCGACGCCGAACGCAGAGCGTCTCGCAGCCGGGGGGCTCCGATACAACCGGTTCCACACGACCGCGCTCTGTGCGCCGACCCGGCAGGCGATGTTGACCGGGCGCAACCACCACTCGGTCGGGATGGGGAGCATCACCGAGACGGCGACCTCCGCGCCGGGCAACTCGTCGCTGCGACCCAACACGAAGGCGCCCCTGGCCATGACGATGAAGCTCAACGGCTACTCGACGGCCCAGTTCGGCAAGTGCCACGAGGTGCCGGTCTGGCAGTCGTCGCCGCTCGGCCCCTTCGATGCCTGGCCCTCGGGCGGTGGCGGGTTCGAGACGTTCTACGGGTTCATCGGCGGCGAGAACAACCAGTGGGAGCCGGCCCTCTACGACGGCACGACCCCCGTCGAACCGCCGAAGACCCCGGAGGAGGGTTACCACCTCACCGAAGACCTCGCCGACCACGCGGTGAACTGGATCCGCCAGCAGAAGGCCCTGATGCCGGAGCGGCCGTTCTTCGCCTACTTCGCACCCGGCGCGACGCACGCCCCGCACCACGTGCCCAAGGAATGGGCCGACAAGTACGCCGGGAAGTTCGACGATGGCTGGGACGTCCTGCGCGAGCAGACCTTCGCCCGGCAGAAGGAGCTCGGCATCATCCCGGAGGACGCGGGTCTCACCGCTCGCCACGCCGAGATCACCGCGTGGGACGACATGCCCGACGAGCTGAAGCCGGTGCTCGCCCGCGAGATGGAGGTGTACGCGGGGTTCCTGGAGCACACCGACCACCACGTCGGGCGGGTCATCGATGCGATCGAAGACCTCGGAATCCTGGACAACACCATCATCTACTACATCGTGGGTGACAACGGTGCGTCGGCCGAGGGCACGATGAACGGCGCCTTCAACGAGATGGCCAACTTCAACGGGATGGCGGCGCTGGAGACCCCCGAGTTCATGCTGTCCAAGGTCGACGAGTTCGGCACGCCGAGCTCGTACAACCACTACTCGGTCGGATGGGCGTGGGCCATGAACACCCCGTTCCAGTGGACCAAGCAGGTGGCGTCGCACTGGGGTGGCACGCGCAACGGCACCATCGTGCACTGGCCAAACGGGATCGAAGAGACGGGTGGGATGCGCTCGCAGTTCACCCACGTGATCGACATCGCGCCGACGATCCTCGAGGCCGCCGGGCTCCCCGAACCGACCATGGTGAACGGCGTGCAGCAGAGTCCGATGGAGGGGTCGAGCATGCTCTACACCTTCAACGAGCCGGATTCGCCGGAGCGTCACGACCTCCAGTACTTCGAGATGTTCGGCAATCGAGGGATCTACGACAAGGGGTGGAGCGCGGTCACCAAGCACAAGACCCCGTGGATCATGGTGGGCGGCGAGATGCCGGCGTTCGATGACGACGTGTGGGAGCTCTACGACGGTACGAAGGACTTCAGCCAGGCCGTCGACCTGAGCGGGGAGCAGCCCGAGCGGCTCGCCAACCTGCAGCGGAAGTGGCTCATCGAGGCGACGAAGTACAACGTGCTGCCCATGGACGACCGCACGGGAGAGCGGTTGAACCCCGACATGGCCGGCCGGCCGACCTTGATCCACGGCGACACCCAGACGTTCTTCCCGGGGATGGGTCGGTTGTCCGAGAGCAGCGTCGTGAGCATCAAGAACCGCTCGTTCGCCGTCACCGCCGAGGTCGACGTCCCGCCGGACGGCCTCGACGGGGTGATCATCGCGCAGGGTGGGCAGTTCGGCGGCTGGTCGGTGTACACCAAGGACGGCCTCGTGAAGTTCGTCTACAACGTGCTCGGCATCCAGGAGTTCATCACCAGCGCCGACACCACCACTCCGGTCGGCACGCATCAGGTGCGCGTCGAGTTCGCCTACGACGGCGGTGGCCTCGCCAAGGGCGGCGACGTCACCCTCTACTGCGACGGGGCCAAGATCGGCGCCGGCAGGGTCGGCGCGACCCAGCCGATGGTCTTCTCGGCCGACGAGACGACCGACATCGGCTACGAGTCGGGCACGACGGTCGGGTCGGAGTACCCGCGGCCACGAGTCGTTTCACCGGCAAGATCCACTGGGTCGAGCTCAGCATCGGAGCAGACGACCATGACCACTTCATCGATCCGGAAGAGCGACACCGCATCGCGATCGCGCGGCAGTAGCCGGCAACGGGCGATGGTGCCTTGACGTGCGATTGAGAGGTCGACGGGCCCCTGCTTCAGCGACGGCGGTGAACCTTCGTCACAAGGTCCGCTACCGGTTCGACAACCTCTTGGCACGGGGTACCGGGGCGGCGCTCATCTGGTTGGGCGTGGTCACGATCGTCGCAGTGCTCGTGAGCGCGATGCTGCTCGCGGTCTTCGGTGTGACGTTCTCGGGGAGCGCGAGCGGCTCCTGGTTCGAGGACGGCTGGCAGAGCCTGTTGCGCATCCTCGACACCGGCACGATGGCCGGTGACGTCGGCTGGGGTCGGCGCATCCTGGCGCTGCTCGTCACGCTGTTCGGCGTGCTCGTCGCCGGCACGCTCATCGGCATCATCGCGGCCGGCGTCGAGGACCGCATCGACGCCATGCGGCGTGGACGCAGCGTGGTGATCGAATCCGGCCACATCGTGATCTTGGGCGGATCAAGTCGCATCCCGATGATCGTCAAGCAACTGGTGCTGGCCAACGCCCACACCGTCAAGAGCACGATCGTCCTCCTCGCCGAGCGCGACCCGACCGGGCTCCGGGAGGAGATCGTGGCGGCCGTGCCGGATCTGCTCGGGACGCGCATCGTGTACCGGTCAGGTGATCCGACGAAGCGCTCCGACCTGTCGCTCGTTCGCCTCGACGAAGCCCGTGGGGCGATCGTGCTCTCCGACGACGAGCGACCGGATGCGGCGGTGGTGCAAACGGTGTTGGCCATCTCCGCCGAGCTCGGCGATCTCCATTCCCTTCCCGTCGTCGTCGAGGTCGCGGAGCCGACGACGGCGGAGCGACTCGTTCGCGCCTGCGGCCCGACGGTGCACCCGATCGTCACCGAAGTCGCGATCGCGAGAACCGCGGCGTTCGCGCTTCGACAGCGCGGACTCAGCCAAGTGCTCACGGAGCTCACCGACTTCCGGGGATGCGACCTGCACGTGACGGAGCGGCCTGAGCTGGTGGGACGCCGCTTCGATGAGATCGTCGGCCACTTCGCCAATGCGCGTCCGCTCGGCATGGCCCACCCCGACGGTCGGATCGAGCTCAATCCGTCCAGGGACACGGTCCTTGCCAGCGGCGATCGGCTCGTCGTCATCGCCCAGGACCTCGACACGCTCGTCGTGCAGCCGGACGCGGCGCGCCTCCCGGGGGTTGCACCCGGCAGCGCGCGTTCGGAGCTGTCGACCGAGCGAGTCGAAGAGCACCTCCTCATCGTGGGTTGGAACCACCTCGGGCCGGATCTGCTCGAGGGTTGGGCGACGGACACCGCGGCGGCGTCGACGGTTGACGTGGCCTTCGATCCGAGCCTGATCGACACCGACGACGTGGCCGTGCCCGACCTCGACCTCGAAGTCCGGCGCACCCCCGTCGGAGATCTGTCGTCGTTGTCCCTGGGTCGCCCGCCGACCACGATCGTGGTGCTCGGGTACACCGCCGTGGGAACCGACGAGGCCGACTCGCGCACGCTGCTCGGGGTGATGGAGCTCCGGCGGCGCTTCTCGATCGACCACGCGTGCCCGCGGTTGGTCGTCCAATTGCTCGACGCCGTGCACCTCGACCTCGCCGTGCTCACCGGCCCTGACGACTTCCTCGTCAGCGGGGCGCTCGGGAGCCAGCTCATCGCCCAGTTGTTCGAACAGCCCGAGCGGCGCGGTGTCCTGCTCGAGTTGTACTCCGGCGATGGTCCGTCGATCCGAATGGTCCCATGTGGTCGACTGGATCTGGTGGGTGAGCGCACCATGGCCGAGATCATCGCCAGAGCCTTCGCGTCAGGTCTGCTGGCAATCGGCTGGCGTCGTTCGGTGGCGCTGGGCAGTCAGCTCGTGCTCAACCCGGAGGTGTCCGATCACATCACGCTCGCGCCCGACGACGAGATCGTGGTCATCGGATGAGCGGTCGGTGACGATCGTGACGCTGGGGTGACTCGAGACGCTGCGCTCGCCACCGCTCCGGTACGCCAACGTGCCGGAGTCTCCAGGTAGGTTGCTGACGTGGCGCTACCCGGCATCGACCCGAAGAGCATCCCGAGCCACGTCGCCTGTGTCATGGACGGCAACGGTCGCTGGGCGCAGCAACGCGGGCTCAAGCGCACCGAGGGGCACGCCGCGGGCGAGGACGCGCTGTTCGACACCGTCGAGGGCGCGCTCGAGCTCGGCCTCGAGCACTTCACCGTCTATGCCTTCAGCACCGAGAACTGGAAGCGCCCGGCCGACGAGGTGCGTTACCTGATGGGCTTCAACGAGGGCATCCTGAAGCGCCACACCGACGAGCTCGACGAGAAGGGCGTGCGGATCCGGTTCCTGGGACGTCGCGACTGGCGGGTGCCGCGCCGGATCCTGCACCGCATCGACGAGGCCACCGAGCAGACCCGCCGGAATCGCACCATGACGTTCAACGTCTGCTTCAACTACGGCGGTCGGGCCGAGATCATCGACGCGGTCAAGGCGCTGGTCGACGAGGGGGTGCCGGCCTCGAAGATCAACGAGAAGGCGATCCGCACGCGGCTCTATGCGCCCGACCTGCCCGATCCCGACCTGGTCGTGCGCACCTCCGGCGAGCACCGGATCTCCAACTTCCTGCTCTGGGAGCTGGCCTACAGCGAGCTCGTGTTCACCGACGTGTTGTGGCCTGATTTCCGCCGTCAGCACCTGTTCGACGCGGTGAGCGAGTACCAGGCTCGAGAGCGGCGCTTCGGAGGCGTCCAAGGTCGGAGGTGAGTGATGCTCTACCGCGAACGTGGTGTGGTGCTGCGCACCCACAAGTTGGGTGAGGCCGACCGGATCATCTCGCTCATGACCGAGGGGCACGGCAAGGTGCGCGCCGTCGCCAAGGGTGTGCGCAAGACGCAGTCCAAGTTCGGGTCGCGCCTCGAGCCGACGGGCCACGTCGCGCTGCAGCTGCATGAGGGCCGGAACCTGGACCTGGTCACGCAGGTCGAGACCGTCGAGCTGTTCGACGGTCTGCGTGACGACCTCGACACGCTCCGGCGCGCGGTCTCGATGCTCGAGGTGGTCGACCAGGTCGCGCAGGAGGGCGAGCCCGACGGCGCGCTCTACCGGATGCTGGCCGGTGCGTTGCGCACGCTGGCGGAGACGGGCAACGCGATGGTCGTGCCGGCGTTCTTCTGCAAGCTGCTGGCGCACGACGGCGTGCGGCCGGTGACCGACCGGTGCGCCGACTGCGGGACCACCGAGGACCTCGTGGCGTTCGACCTGGGGCACGGCGGCGTGCTGTGCCGCACCCACCGGAAGGGCCAGCCGATCTCGACGCCCGCGCTCGCGATCTTCTCGGACGTGCTCGGCGGACGGATGAACCAGGTGCTGACCCTCGACGCGAGCCCCGCCACCGTCGAGTTCGAAGGCGTGGCGACCCGCACCGTCGAGGTTCACCTGGAGCGGCGCCTCCGCTCGGTCGGGCTCTACTAGCGGTCCGTCTGTGACGAGGTGTCCTCATCGCCCGGTTCGGTGGGAGGTTCGATGTCTGACGGCGCCATGATTGGCTCGGGCTCGGGTTGAACCGGGCCACTGTCAGCCAGCTTTCGCATGGCCAGCGCCCCAAGACCGTCGAGGATGCCGGCACCCTCGCCAACCAAGAAGTCAGGCGTGATCTTGACTCCGCCAGCACCGATCTCGTGGAGAGCGGCAACCAGGGCAGTCTGCTCAGCGCCGATGGCTTCCTGTTGTGCCTTGAAGCCTTCCGCCTGAGCCACGCCCTTCTTCTCGACGGCGGTTGCCTCAGCAGTACCGACAGCCGTGATCCTGGCTGCATCGGCCGTACCGAGGCGTTCCACCACCTTGCCCTCACCTTCGGCCTGAGCCACGGCGGCGTCAGCTTCGGCGGTCTTGATGTCGACGCTGACGCGCGCTGCTGCCAGCTCACCCTGCATGTCGGCCACACCGCGCTGTTGTTCGAGCTCGATGCGTGCCTCCTGAGCGATGCGCTGGTTCTCGAAGGTTGCGGTCTCCTGGGCAGCGATCTCTCGCTGAGTCAGTACGTCGACCAGATCCTGCGGGAAGATGACATCCTGGATGTACACGCCCTTGGTCTCGACGTTGTAGGCGCTGAGGTACTCGTGGATGTACTCCTGGGCTTGCGCCTGAACCTCGTCGCGCTTCTGGATGAACTCCGTGGCACCCAGGGACTGCAGCTTGTTGCGGAAGTAGTTGCCCACTGCCGACTGCAGCACCTCGTTGACGAGGTTGGCAATGGTCCCGACCATCGAGATGACCTTGGGGGCCATGGTGTCCGGCACGTGGATCTGCACCTGAAGATCGATGCTGAAGTCGAAGGCTTCCTTCGACTTGGCACTGATCGGTGAGAGTTGCTTGTCCAGATCGTGCGCCTCACTGTTGGCGTTCGCCCAGTTGAGCGTCAGGATCGAGGTGGGGACGATCTCCGAACCGTAGATGCGTGGGTTCAAGGAGAACTTGCCGGTGCGCAACGACTCCGACCAGATCCCTTGGTGACCCGGCTTCACGATGGAGCCGAACTTGAACTCCTCACCTGAGGTGTCCTCCGTTGGCAAGCCCAGGTAGGACTTGATGACGGCGACTTCACCCTGGCTGACCACCAGCATGGGGACCAGCTCCACCTGCACCAGCAACGGGTTGAGCACGTACGCCCCGTAAGAGAGCGTGTCATGCTGCAGACCGTTGCGCCCGCCGGCATCCAGGAAGGCTTGGAAATCCTGGTAGCTGTTGTGGATGCGGTTCTTGGACTCCAGGTCCTTGTTGATGATCTCCGAGTCGGTGGCGTTGTTGGCCACCAGTTCGGCGATGTCATCGAACCCGCCGATACGGCTGGCAAAGGCACCCGGGTCGGGGCCTTCGAGCGCCGTCACCACACCAACCACATCTTGGCCCTGTTGGGGGGCGATGTGGAGCACGCGCAGCCTGTTGCGATTGATGTTGGCGATGGCTGCCTCGGTTGCCGATGAGACGATCTCACCGAATGTGTCGTTCGGTGTGAGCACCACGAACGCAACAGGGTGCAGCGGCGCCGTCGTGCCCGGGGGCAGGACGTGACGCTGCACACCTCGCTGACCACCCATTTCCAGGAAGACTTCGAGATTGCCGAAGTTCTCGAACTCTGGCTTGTAGATGGCTGACTTGGCACCGCTGGGCAAGGCTGCACCACTCTGGGCCACGACCAGTCCGATGTTGTCGGGCGGGACCTGAACCCAGGCGTAGGTGTCAACGTTGTAGATGGGCCAAAGCTTGAACCGCAAGCCTGGCATGAGCAGCTCGGCTTGGTAGCCGGCTTCACCTTCGAAGGCGATGAGCTGATCACCTTGGAGCTTCTTGCCGAAGCGCTTGTTGACCAACCCGACTTCCGACGGGCCGATGCTGTTGAACGACTTCGTCAAGAACCTCAAGACGAGGACGACAACCAGAAGCCCAAGGACTCCCAGCACGATCGCTACGGCAGGGGAACTTCCTGTCGATGCGATCACACTTGAAGGGAAAGCGACGATGTCCATGGTCTTGGACCTTTCGGGTCAGTCAGATGTCGTGTGTGAACGGGGGTGCCGGCCATTTGGGACTGCTGCACCCTGACCCACCACGCCAATTCACTGACGGGCCACTGGCGGCGGCCCGTCAGGTGCTGATGGGCTTCCACTGCTGACTGCGCTGGTCGAACTCGAGCCAGGCCTGCCGTGCGGAGTCGTACTGGATGTAGGTGTTGCGCTCGGCGTCCCAGGTCGGCACGTCGGCCTCGTAGTCGGAGGATGACGAATCCGGCGCCGGCTGCGTCGGCGGCGGAGAGGAGGTGGGCGCCCAGGGGTTGGGGGTCGTGGGAGACGCCGCACCCGGGTCGGCGCCGGGAGGTGGTCCGGTCGGGCCGGGAGGCGCCCCGAACTGACCGGGCGGAGGACCGAACTGACCGGGCGGAGGACCGAACTGACCGGGGGGTGGGCCACCGTAGGGACCCGGGGTCGGGGCGCCGTAGGAGGGGGACGGGAACTGGCCGTAGCCGGGTTGCCCCGGCAGGATCACCGGGTTCCCCATGAGCTGCTGGGGCACCACGTAGGTGCCGGCGATCATGTCGCCGACCCGCCGGTGGCCGGTGCTGGCGAACATGGCAACACCGCCGATGATCGGCACTCCACACGTGAGCGCGTCGATGATCCAGCCGAACGTCCGAGCGAACGAGGCGCCGATCCCGGCCTGTCGACCATCGGCCTTGACGACGCGCAGGCTGAGCGCCAACTTCCCAACGCTCGCGCCGAAGACTCCTTGCACCACGACGTAGACCACGAACAGGCCCAGGAAGATCCAGACGAGGCCATACCAGTGCGAGACCACTTGGGCCTTGCCCGAACCATCGGCGAGGCAGAATTGCGACAGGTCGTGCGTGCGGTTCCAGGCGGTGCAGAACTGCTGCGCCTTGGCCGTGTCGGTCCCGAAGTCGTGCGCGACGACATCGGGCGAAAGTCCCAACACGAGGCTCACCAGCTGGAACAGGATCAGGAACACGATCCCGTCGACGACCCAGGCCAGGACACGCTTCCAGGCGACGTCGGTCGGGTCGATGGGTGCGGGCGGCGGCATCGCGTAGGGGTACTGGCTCACCCAGCGCACGCTAACCCACCCCGATCCGACCGACGGGGCGCGGACACCTCCCCACTACCCTCGGCGCCATGAGCATCGAGCCCACGCCCGACAAGATGGACGCCGTCGTCAACCTCTGCAAGCGGCGCGGCTTCGTGTTCCCCTCGGCGGAGATCTACGGCGGGTTCCGCTCGACCTACGACTACGGCCCGATCGGCGTGCTCCTGCTCCGCAACGTCAAGGATGCCTGGTGGCGCTCGATGGTGCAGCTCCGCCACGACGTCGTCGGCCTCGACGCGGCGATCCTGTCGCCCCCGGCCATCTGGGAGGCCTCGGGGCACCTTCAGAACTTCACCGACCCGCTTGTCGACTGTCGCAGCTGCAAGGAGCGGTTCCGCCTCGACAAGCTCGACGACCCGGACGAGTGCCCGAACTGCCACGCGAAGGGCAGCTTCACCGAGGCGCGTCAGTTCAACCTCATGTTCTCCACATATGCGGGACCGATCGAGAACCAGGGCACCGAGGTGTTCCTGAGGCCCGAGACGGCCCAGGGGATGTTCACCAACTTCTCGAACGTGCTCACGACGAGCCGCAAGAAGCCGCCGTTCGGGATCGCCCAGATCGGCAAGTCGTTCCGCAACGAGATCACGCCCGGCAACTTCGTGTTCCGGACCCGCGAGTTCGAGCAGATGGAGATGGAGTTCTTCGTGCCGCCGGACGAGGCCGAGCAGTGGTACGAGTACTGGTGCAAGGCCCGCTACCAGTGGTACCTCGACCTCGGCATGCCGGAAGCGGAGCTGCGGCTCCGGCCGCACGACGCGGATGAGCTGAGCCACTACTCGTCGGGCACCTCGGATGTGGAGTTCCTGTTCCCGTGGGGTTGGGACGAGCTCGAGGGCATCGCCAACCGAGGTGACTATGACCTGAAGGCACACGCTGCGGCGTCGGGTGAGAAGCTCGACTACTTCGACCAGGCGGCGAACGAGCGCTACACGCCGCACGTGATCGAGCCGGCCGCCGGGGCGACCCGCACGATGATGGCGTTCCTGCTCGCCGCCTACGACACCGAGGAGGTGCGTGGCGAGACCCGCACCGTGCTGCGGCTGCACCCGCGTCTGGCGCCGTACAAGGTGGCGGTCTTGCCCCTGTCCAAGAAGCCCGAGCTGTCAGGGGTCGCCAACGAGGTGCTGGAGCTGGTCCAGCCGAAGTGGATGGTCGACTACGACGAGACCCAGGCGATCGGACGTCGCTACCGCCGCCAGGACGAGCTCGGCACGCCGTACTGCGTGACCGTCGACTTCGACACGCTCGAGGACCGGGCCGTCACCGTGCGCGATCGCGACTCGATGGACCAGGACCGCGTCGCCATCGCTGACCTCGTCGGCTACCTCGAAGAGCGCCTCGCGCTCTGAGGCGTGTGCCTAGCCGAGCGCCGCCCGCAGCGCGGCTCCGGCGCGGGCGCGGGCGAGCTGGCAGTCGGGAAGGAAGTCCATGCCGAAGAAGCCGTGGATCTCGCCGTCGAAGCGCACCAGCTCGACGGGGATCCCGGCGGCTTCGAGGCGCGCGGCGTAGGCCTCGCCTTCGTCGCGCAGCGGGTCGAACTCGGCGGTGATGACCAGTGCCGGCGGCAGGCCGGAAAGGTCCGAGGCGCGCAACGGTGAGATGCGCGGGCTCGAACGCGTCGCGCCCCCGAGGTACTGCTGGGTGAACCAGGTCATCGTGTCCCGGGTGAGGAAGTAGCCCTCGGCGTTCTCGGTGAGTGACGGGAACGAGGCGCCGAGGTCGGTGACCGGGTAGACGAGGAGCTGGAACGCCGGCATCTGCCCACGCGTCGCCTTGATCAGTTGGGTCACCACCGCAGACAGGTTGCCCCCGGCGGAGTCACCGCCGACGGCGAGGCGGGTGGTGTCGAGTCGCAGCGAGGCTGCGTTGGTCACGACCCAGTCGTACGCGGCGACCGCGTCGTCGACCGCGGCGGGGAAGGGATGCTCGGGCGCCAGGCGATAGTCGACCGACACGACCATCGCTCCCGAGGCGTTGGCCAGGGCGCGGGCTGTCGAGTCCGTCGTGTCGAGGTCACCGATGACGAAGCCGCCGCCGTGGAACCACACCAGTCCGCCCAACACCCGGTCCGAGTCGGTGCCGATCGGCCGGTAGCACCGCACGGCCAGCTCACCGCCGGGCCCGGGCAGGGAACGGTCGGTCACCTCGGCCACCGCCTCGCCCTCGATCACCGCCAGGGCGGCGAAGCCCGCGCGCACCTGCTGTGGCGACTGATCACCGATCGACTCGGTCTGTGCGGCGGCGACGAGGTCGAGGATCGTCTGCACCTCGGGTTTGACGCCCATTAGCTTGCTCCCGGTCGGGTTGGGGGCTCCACGGCCACGGTGGCTTGCGCCCTCGATCCTGGCACAGCCTGTCGCCCCACTACTGTGCACGGACGCGCGTCCCCTGCACCCGCCGTCGGTCCGGAAGATCCCGTGCTCCTTCGACCGCAGCGGACGTCGTCGGACCCGGTCCCCGATCCCGGTGCTCCGCTCTCTGCCCGGATCCCCGCCACCCCTGGAGTGATCGTGCCCTTCGTCTACGCCTTCGACCACAAGCACCGCCGTGCACCCATGCAGCTCAAGGACCTGCTGGGCGGCAAGGGCGCCAACCTCGCCGAGATGACCTCGGTGCTCGACCTGCCGGTGCCCCCCGGGTTCACGATCTCCACCGACGCCTGTCGCGCCTACCTCGAAGAGGGCTGGCCCAAGTCGTTGGACGCGGAGATCGAACGGCACCTGGTCAAGCTCGAGAAGGTGATGGGCCGCAAGCTGGGTGACGCACACGACCCACAGCTCGTGAGCGTCCGCTCGGGCGCCGCGTCCTCGATGCCGGGGATGATGGACACCGTCCTCAACCTGGGGCTCAACGATGTTTCGGTCGAGGGCCTCGCCGAGGCGACCGGCCAGGAACGGTTCGCGTACGACTCGTACCGGCGCTTCATCGCCATGTACGGCCGCATCGTGCTGGGGATCGACGCGGCCGCGTTCGACGAGCCGCTCGAGAAGGTGCGGGAGCGGTCCGGCGTCAAGACCGACGCCGAGATCCCGGCGGCCGCGCTCCGCAAGCTGTGCGAGCGCTACAAGGCCCTCGTCGCGAAGCGTTCGGGCAAGCCGTTCCCCCAGGACCCACGCCGCCAGCTCCGGGGCGCGATCGAGGCGGTGTTCGCCTCGTGGAACACCCCGCGTGCCGTGGCGTACCGCACCCGGGAGAAGATCAGTCACGACCTGGGCACGGCGGTCAACGTGCAGGCGATGGTGTTCGGCAACCGCGACGACAACTCGGGAACCGGCGTGGGGTTCACCCGCAACGCCTCCGACGGTGAGAACCGTCCGTATGGCGATTTCCTCGTCAACGCCCAGGGCGAGGACGTGGTCGCGGGCATCCGCAACACGACCGACCTGGACGAGCTGGGGAGACTCTTCCCCAAGATCCACACCGAGCTGCTGGCGATCTTCGACCGCCTCGAGCGGCACTACCGCGACATGTGCGACACCGAGTTCACGATCGAGCAGGGCAAGCTCTGGATGCTCCAGACCCGGGTCGGCAAGCGCACGGGGCGCGCCGCGCTGAAGATGGCCGTGGACATGACCCGCGACTCGTGGATCAAGCTCACGCGCGACGAGGCGGTGGGGCGCATCACCGCAGAGCACCTGGACCAGGTCCTGCACCCCCAGTTCGGTGAGGCCAACCTCGACGTGCTCACCAAAGGCCTGGCCGCCTCGCCCGGCGCCGCCGTCGGCGAGGTGTACTTCGACGCCGACCACGCGGTCAACGCCGCCGCGAACGGCCACAAGGTCATCCTGGTGCGCAACGAGACCTCGCCGGACGACGTGCACGGCATGCAGGTCTCCCAGGGCATCCTCACCGCGCGCGGCGGACTGGTCAGCCATGCCGCGGTGGTCGCCCGCGGCTGGGGCATCCCCGCGGTGGTGGGCGCCGAGTCGCTCAAGATCACCAAGGACACCGCGAAGGTCGGGAAGACCGAGATCCACGAAGGCGACGTCGTCTCGCTGAACGGCTCCACCGGCGAGGTCGTGCTCGGCGCGGTCGAGCTCGTCGCCGCGAAGCCGTCAGCCGAGTTCGACACGATCCTCAAGTGGGCCGACACGATCCGCAAGGGCAAGATGCGGGTGCGCGCCAACGCCGACAACGGTCCTGACGCCGCCACCGCCCGGGCGTTCGGCGCCGAGGGGATCGGCCTCTGCCGCACCGAGCACATGTTCCTCGCCGACGATCGCCTGCCGGTCGTGCGACGCATGATCCTCGCGGAGACCCCTGAGGAGGAGGCCGCTGCGCTCGCCGAGCTGCACGACGTCCAGAAGGCCGACTTCGGTGAGATCCTCGAGGCGATGGACGGCCTGCCGGTCACGGTCCGGCTGCTGGACCCGCCGCTGCACGAGTTCCTTCCCGACCTCGACGAGCTCAAGATCGCCGAGGCGACCAAGGGGCTCCGAGGCAAGGACCGCAAGCTGCTCGCCGCGGCCAAGTCGTGGCACGAGTTCAACCCGATGCTGGGTGTGCGCGGGGTCCGGCTCGGAGTCCTCAAGCCGGGCCTCTACGAGATGCAGGTGCGCGCCCTCGTCGAGGCCGCGGTCGAGCGCCAGGACGCCGGCGGCAAGCCGATCGTCGAGGTGATGATCCCGCTGACGGTGTCGCGCGCCGAGCTGCACCTGGCCCGCGGCTGGGTGAAGGACGCGATCGCGACCGCGACCAAGGGCCGCCGTCGCAAGCCGAAGATCCTGATCGGCACGATGATCGAGACGCCTCGCGCGGCGCTGTGCGCGGCCGAGATCGCCGAGGAGGCCGACTTCTTCAGCTTCGGCACCAACGACCTCACGCAGATGACGTTCGGGTTCAGCCGCGACGACATCGAAGGCCGGCTCATGAAGCCGTACCTCGAGAAGGGCCTGCTCAAGCGCAACCCCTTCGAGACGGTCGACCCCGACGGGGTGGGGCAGCTGGTCCGCATGGGTGCACAGGGCGGTCGCAGCACCGACCCCGACCTCAAGCTCGGCGTCTGCGGTGAGCACGGCGGCGACCCCGAGTCGATCCAGGTCTTCTACGACGTCGGGCCTCGACTACGTCTCGTGCTCGCCGTTCCGGATCCCGATCGCCCGACTCGCCGCCGCCCAGGCGGTCCTCCACGGGTGACCGGCACACGGACGACCTGCTGACGTGACGGGCGAGGGCTGATGGGCATCAACTCCGAGGACGTCACTCGGGTTCGAGAAGCCACCGACCTCGTCGCGCTCATCAGCCAGCACCTCGCCCTCAAGCGCGTCGGGCAGCTCGTGGATGGGGCTCTGCCCGTTCCACGGCGAGAAGAGCCCGAGCTTCTCGGTCAGCCCGGAGAAGGGCTTCTACCACTGCTTCGGCTGCGGCAAGAGCGGCGATGCGATCTCGTTCCTCCAGGAGCACGACCACCTCGACTTCGTGGCCGCGGTCGAGCAGCTTGCCGCCAAGGCGAACATCACGTTGCGCTACGACGACCGGGCGCAGGGAGAGGGTCGACGGGAGCGCGCCAAGCTGGTCGAGGTCGTGGCGGAGGCCGTCGACTGGTACCACCAGCGGCTCCTCACCGCGTCCGACGCCGGCCCGGCCCGGTCGTACCTGCGCAGCCGCGGCATCGACGGCGACACCGCCCGGCGCTACCAGATCGGCTGGGCGCCCGATGCGTGGGACGCGCTCGAGCCGGGCGCTGAGCAAGCACGGCAAGCTGCTCGAGGCGGCGGGACTGGCGTTCGTGAACCGCACCGGTCGCCGCCAGGACTTCTTCCGCGACCGGGTGCTCTTCCCGATCTTCGACGCCCAGGGCGACCCGGTCGTCGTTCGGCGGGCGGGTGCTGCCCGGGGGCGACGGGCCCAAGTACCGCAACACCTCGGAGACCGCGCTGTACCACAAGAGCCGAGTGCTCTACGGCCTGAACTGGGCGAAGTCCGAGATCGTCAACGTGGACGAGGTGATCATCTGCGAGGGCTACACCGACGTGATCGGCTTCGCCGCGGCGGAGGTGCCCCGGGCGGTCGCGACCTGCGGCACTGCACTCACCGAGGACCATGTCGTGCAGCTCCGCAAGTTCGCCCGCCGGGTCGTGCTGGCCTTCGACCCGGACAGCGCCGGCAAGGCCGCAGCCGACCGCGTCTACGCCTGGGAGCGCAGCCACGACATCGACGTGGCGGTGGTCGAGCTGCCCGAAGGTGGCGATCCCGCCGACCTCGCACGGCGCGACCCGGAATTGCTGCGCCAGGCCGTGGCCGAGGCGCGACCGTTCCTCGGTTACCGCGTCGAGCGGGTCCTGGCGGGTGCGCAGCTCGATTCACCGGAGGGCCGTGCCCGAGCGGCCGAGGCCGCGTTGGCGGTCATCGCCGAGCACCCCAGCGACCTGGTGCGAGATCCGTACGTGATGGAGGTCGCCGATCGGTGCCGCCTCGACGCGGAGCAGCTCCGCGAACGGCTGGCCCGCGGCGGTTTCGCGCCGGTCCGCGCGCGCACCGGGGCCGCCCACGGGGAGCCCGACCCGTCCGAGGCGCCGCCGGTCGACCGGACGGTCACGTCGGCGGCGGCCGTGGAGACCGAAGCGCTCCGGGCCGCGGTGCATCGACCCGAGGCCATGTTGGATCTGCTCGACGGCGTGCTCTTCGCCGACCCGCTGCACCGCGCTGCGTTCGAGGCGCTCCGCGACGCCGGGGGAGACGTGCACGTCGCCGCCGAGATCGTGGGGCCGGACGGCGCCGGGCTGCTCGCTCGGGTCGCCGTTGAACCCAGCGAGGCCGACCCCGTCGATGTGGCAGCGCTGCTCGTCGATCGCGCGGGCACGCGGGCTCTGGCCGCGTTGGACCGGGACGCGGCGCACCGCGGCCGATCCGCTCGCATTCGCGCCCTCGATGTCGTGGTTGAAGCTGCGTCTGGAGACCCTGCGAGCTGATCCTGGTTCGAGTCTCACCGATGATGGGCAGTTGGTAGCCTGGCTCCGTCAACGGGACGCGGAGCAGGCATGACTGACGTATCCATGCCGTCCCCCGGAGCAGGGGATCGGCGCCGACGAGTCGAGGGTCGGAACCACAGCAGAGGCGGCACGATCCTTGGACGCGACCGCCCCGACCCCCGCCGTCGCACAGCCGGCCGAGTCCGTGATCGAGGAGTACGACGAGCCGGTGGCGGTCCGCCCGGACCTGCTCGAAGGCCCCGACGCCGTCGCCCACCCCGACGATCCCGACGAGGTCACCGCCCGCCGGGATCGGGCGCGCAGCAGGTCTGGCGCCGCGCGGAAGTCGAATCGAAGCGCTGGCGAGCCCACCTCTGCGGTCGACCCGGTCCGCGCCTACCTCAAGGAGATCGGCCGCGTCCCGTTGCTGAACGCTGCTGAAGAGGTGGCGATGGCCAAGCGCATCGAGGCGGGCACGCAGGCATCGGTTCGCCTCGCCGACCACGTGGCCGCCGGCACCTCCGACACCCTCGAGTTCGCCGAACGGCGGCGCCTGCAACGGCTCGCCCGCGACGGCGAACTGGCCAAGCAGGAGCTCATCCAGGCCAATCTGCGCCTCGTCGTGTCGGTCGCCAAGCGCTACAACGGGCGCGGCATGGCACTCCTCGACCTGGTGCAGGAGGGGAACTTCGGCCTGATGCGTGCGGTCGAGAAGTTCGACTACACCAAGGGCTTCAAGTTCTCGACCTATGCCACGTGGTGGATCCGTCAGTCGATCACACGAGCGATCGCCGACCAGGCTCGAACGATCCGCATCCCCGTGCACATGGTCGAGTCCATCAACCGCGTCACGCGCACCCAGCGCCAGATGCTGTCCGAGCTCGAGCGCGAGCCCACCTTCGAGGAGCTCGCCGAGCGGGTCGACATGACCCCGGAGCGGGTGCGGGAGATCCTGCGGATCTCCCAGGACCCGTTGTCGCTCGACTCGCCGGTTGGCGACGGCGACGAGGCCTACCTGTCGGACTTCATCGAGGACGCCTCCGCCGACGCGCCAGAAGAAGAGGCGGCGCGACTCATGCTGAACGACGCGGTCAAGGAGGCGCTGGGCCAGCTCAACGACCGCGAGCAGCAGGTCGTGCGCATGCGCTTCGGGCTCGATACCGAAGGATCGCCGCTGACGCTCGAAGAGGTCGGCAAGGAGTTCGGGGTGACGCGCGAGCGCATCCGTCAGATCGAGTCGAAGACCCTGGCGAAGCTGCGCCATCCCCATCGCAGCCAGAAGTTGCGCGACTACCTCGACAACGACTGACCCCGCTCGCGTTCTCGCCCACTTCCTCGCCCGCTTTGGGTGCCGATCCGCAGGCCAGCGGCCTGCGAATCGGCACCCAAAGCGGGCGCTGCTAGCATCGCTCGTTCAGCATCCTTCCGGGGTAGCTCAGTTGGCAGAGCAAGCGGCTGTTAACCGCTAGGTCGAGAGTTCGAGCCTCTCCCCCGGAGCCACTGCGAACGCCGGGGACCCGCTCGGGTCCTCGTCGTCGTTTTGGGGCGGTAGCTCAGTGGTCAGAGCAGGGGACTCATAATCCCTCGGTCGTGGGTTCGATCCCCACCCGCCCCACGACCGCTCACGCGGCGGGGCCGGGTCGCATGCGCGACCCGGCCCCGAAGTGCAGTGTGTGGTGTGGCGGTCAGCCCGTGTAGGTGGGTTGCACCGTCACCGGGTTCGCGGCAGGCGCCGGACTCGGGGCCACGGTGGTGGTGGGCGCCACGGTGGTGGTCGTGGTGGGGGTCGAGCAGGCGCTGGAGGGAAGCTCGGTGATGAACGCCCCGACCGCGCCGTCGCTGCCGCCGTAGGTGTAGATGAACTTCTGGGTGGTGGAGCTCACGTCGAACGGCGCCACAGACGTGACGGAGTTGGTTGTGGTGTGCTCGGTCACCGCCGCCCCGGTGTAGGTGCCGGTGAGGAGGTCAGCGCTGCCTTGGGCGGGATTGGCGACGTTGTCGATCAGGAGGGTGTCGGTGCCGCCGGGCGGCGTGGCCCGGAGGTCGACGTCACTGATGCTCTGGGAGTAGGTCGCCATGTTGCGCAGCGTCACGCGGCCGGTGCCGGGCTGCACGCAGCTCGTGTCGTCCGCGAACACCTGGACAAGGCCGTTCGAGTCGACGGGCCACCACAGCACCAGGGTCGCGGACGCCACCGCGGGGATCGTGATGTCCTGGGTGAAAGTCGGCTTGGCTGTGCAGTCGGCGTTGAGGCCGTCATGGACGCCGATGGTGTAGTCACCGGGGTCGAGCGCGGTCGGGCTGCTCATCTCGGTGGTGGACAGGCTGGCCAGCGGCGGGTTGACCCCGTCGAGGCAGAA
The DNA here is from genome assembly GCA_963810075.1 of uncultured Actinomycetes bacterium. Classification (GTDB taxonomy): domain Bacteria; phylum Actinomycetota; class Acidimicrobiia; order Acidimicrobiales; family Iamiaceae; genus CAWELZ01. The sequence goes on from CAWELZ010000012.1 coordinate 470,392, forward strand.
GGTGTGTGGGGACGGGTGGCCTTCCGCGTAGCTGAAGGCGTCGACGACGCGCACCTGGGTCGGCGTCGCGGCGGCGGCGCCACCTGACAGCGCGACCGGCACCGAGGGCGGCGACCGCCAGCGCGGCCATGGCGAGGGTGGAACGGAACTTCATGGACATCTCCCGCGGCTATTGGGTCTGACCTAGGCAGTCAACAGCCTGGAATCGCTGGAAGCAAGGCGGGCACACCAGTTTTGAGGATGGTGCGAAGCTCCGTGCACATCTTCCGCTGAGCGGCGGCACGCTCCGTGGAAGCGTCAGTCGCCGCCCAGCCAGGCGGGGGCGCGCTCCAGCAGGAACCGGCTCACGTCGAGGCAGCGGTCGAGCACGTCGCAGAGCTGCTCCTGGCCCGTGAAGACCCGAGCCAGGGACACCTCGACGCTGGCGACCACGTTCACGGCGCGCTCCGGCGCGTCGGTGACCGAGGCGAAGCTGTCGATGGCGGAGACCTCGATGGGCAGGTCGGGGCCGCCGACTCCCGCGAGCTCGGTGGCCAGTACCAGCAGGTCAGGTGGGTGGAGCAGGGGAGGGAGCGCCCAGTTGAAGTGCAGGGGGAAGCCGAATGTGTCGGGTGGCTCGAGCACATCGTCCTCGAGCGACATGATGAGGTCCTCGAACGCGAACTGCACGCGCGGGTCGACGTCCAGGGCGAGGTGAAGGTCGAGCGGTCCGCCGCAGGCCTCCTCGGGGTGGAGGTCGACCTCCCATGACTGGCGCAGCGAGTAGGACTCGACGAAGTGGCGCTCGTCGTGGACGTGGAAGCCGTGGTCGACGGCGTGGTCCTTGAGGTCGGCGACGAAGCCGGCGATATCGATCACGGACATGGTGCCTCAAGCCTGCCACGCCCGGCGCCGCGGGGGAGAGCCGCGACGGAGTGGGCAGGCCGGAGGCCCCGGGTGTGGGCGGGTCGTAGGGTTGGCGCATCACCGCGCACCCCGACCCCGACCTGCTCACACTGCTGCACCAGGCTGCGGATGCGGTGCAGGGCGCGCTCGACTCGTGGGAGGCGTGGGGTCCGTCCGGCGCCAAGGTTGGCCAGTACGCGAGCGACCTGGCAGCCGACGACGCCGCGCACGGGGTGCTCGACGCTGCCGGGGTCGGTGTGCTCAGCGAGGAGTCCGGCCTGGTGCGTGCCGACGCCGACGTGGTGGTCGTCGTCGACCCGCTCGACGGCTCCACGAACGCGTCGCGCGGGCTGTCGTGGTGGGCCACGAGCCTGTGCGCGGTCGACGAGGACGGCCCGGCCGCTGCGGTGGTGGTGGACCTGACCTGCGGGACCCGCTTCGAGGCGGTCCGGGGTGGCGGAGCGCGCTGCGACCGCGTGCCGATCGTGCCGAGCGGAGAGGTCGAGCTTGGTCGGTCGATGGTGGGGTTGTCGGGGATGCCGCCGCGTCCGCTGGGTTGGCGACAGTTCCGGGCGCTGGGCGCGTCGGCGCTCGACCTGTGCGGGGTGGCCGACGGGCGGTTCGACGCCTGGGTCGACTGCAGCGTCGACGCGCACGGGGTGTGGGACTACCTCGGCGCGCTGCTGATCTGCCAGGAGGCGGGAGCGACGGTGGTCGACGCCCTGGGGCGCGACCTTGTGGTGCTCGACCACGCGGCGCGACGCACGCCGGTCGCCGCCGGGACGCCCGCCCTGCTCGAGGCGCTGCTCGCGGAACGCCGTGCGGCATTCTCCGGCGCAGCCGCCGACGCGCCCCAGTAGGCTGACCGGTGTGCGAGCAACCCTCCACCGCGTCGTGCTTCGCGGCTTTCGCCGCTTGCCCCGCCGGGTCCGACGCCTGATCGTGCGGTTCGGGACGCCCAACTACACAGTGGGTGCGATCTGCCTGGTCGAGGACGACGACGGTCGGCTGCTGTTGGTGCGCCAGGCGTACCGCGGGGCTTGGGGCGCGCCGGGTGGGTTGCTCAAGCGGGGCGAGGGCGCGCTGACGGGCATGCGCCGCGAGGTGCGCGAAGAAGTTGGGATCGACGTGGAGGTCAAGGGAGAGCCGACTGTGGTGGTGGCTCCAGAACCGCAACGGGTTGACATCGTCTTCCGTGCCACACCCGTGGACGGTGCGGTGGAGCCACACCCACGGTCACCCGAGATCCTCGAGGCGGCCTGGTTCGCGCCCGACGCGCTGCCCGAGGTGCAGCACGAGCTCTCGGTCGCGTTGCAGACCGTGGGCATCACCGAGCGGTCGCACCTCGAGGTCGTCCGCCCCGAAGCCGTCTGAGCCGGGCGGGTCCGCGGCGGTTTGCGCCTCAGCCATCGGTTCGCGCCCCGGGCGCCTTCCGGCCGAGTGCCACTGCCTGCGGTGGCAGTAGGTTTGCGAGTTCCGGGCGCGTAGCTCAGTTGGCTAGAGCGCTGCCCTTACAAGGCAGATGTCGGGGGTTCGAGTCCCTCCGCGCCCACCACTGTTTGTGCAGGTCAGATGGGGTGTCGAGACGTCCGGGTCGTCGCCGGCAGCGTCGGATCCGCCAGAAAACCCACGGAAAACCCGCGGGATGTTCAGGTACTTCGCGTCAGGTGGCGTCACACGAAGGGACAGATCGTCACGGACGGGCACTTGTGGCGGGTCCCCTCCGGCATCTCGAACCCACGTCGTCGGGGTCGAGTTCGCTGCAGCTGTGAGCGATCAGGGAGATCCGTCATCGGGGATCATCGAAAACCGACATGGGGTCGGTGTTCTGGTCGGCGGCTGGTCAGGTTAGCTGGTGCCTCCGTTGCTGGGGTTGGTGGTCGCGATCTCGAGGCCGTTGTGTTCGCGTAGACGCCATGAGGGGCCCTTGATGTTGAACACGATGGCGTTGTGCATGAGCCGGTCGAGGACAGCGGCTGCGACGACGGTGTCTCCGAAGATGGTGCCCCAGTCGGGGAGCCCGCGGTTCGTGGTCACGATCGTGGGGTGCCCCTTTTCGTAGCGGGTGTTGACGACCTGGAAGAACACCGAGCTCGCTTCGGTGCCGCCGATCGGGAGCAGACCGACATCGTCGATCACGAGCACGGTCGGCGCGGTGAATGTCTTCATCTTCGATGCGAGGTTGCCCTCGATCGAGGCGCGCACGAGGGTGCGACAGAGGTTGTCGGCCGTGGTGAAGTAGCCGCGGTAGCCGGCCTCGACCGCCAGGATGGCGAGCGCGACGGCGAGGTGAGTCTTGCCGCATCCGGGCTGGCCGAGGAACAGGATCGGCCGGTTCTCGTCGATGAACCGCAGCGTCGCGAGATCGTCGACGAGTTTGCGGTCGACCGATGGTTGGAACTCGTAGTCGAAGTCGTCGATCGTTCGCCGGTAGGGGAACTTCGCGTAGCGCAACCGTGCGGCCAGCCGGCGGTCCCGATCAGCTGTTGCCTGCTCCGCGACGAGACGGGCGAGGAACTCGATGTGGGACCACTGTTCGGTTCTTGCTTGTTCGGCGAGGGTGGCGAACACACCGGCGGCGGCGTCCAACTTGAGGTAGCCGAGATCAGACTTGATCTGTTCATAGACGCTCATGCCGACACCTCGGCGCCGTCGATGTCGACGCTGTAGCGGTCCTCGAGATCGGGTGGCGCAACGTCGTAGTCGCCGCCAAGGTCGAGACGCCCGACCGGGTCGGGCTCGGGCTGGTTCGCGACCACGCGCAGGTCCGGGCCAGCGGGGTCCCAGCCGAGCGCGAGGACCTCGGCGGCTGACTTGTGGGCGGGGTCCCACACGTCAACGCGCCGCCCGGCGACGAGGCGATGTGTTGCGATCAACCGTCCGGCGAGACGGATCTCGACAGTGTCGCCGTCGACCCGGCGGCGGATCTCGACCTTGTGCCCCAACGCTTCTGGGGGAACCGAGTAGCGGTTCGCGTCGATCGCGACGAAGGGCCAGGCGTTGTGCACACGCCGGGTCTCGACGTAGTCGCTGTCGAAACGGACCCTCGGCAACGGTGCGAGGAAGTCGCGCTCGACCGCCAACCGCTGCGCCGGTGTCTCACCCGTCGTTCGTGACTCGACGCCATGCACACGCTCGGCGAGCCACACCTGAGCCCGCCGGTTCAGATCAGCGAGATCAACAGGGATCCCGTCGGCTTCGACCTCTGGGAGGAACGTCTCCTGCAGCTGACGAAACGGACGTTCCACCTTGCCCTTGCGTTTCGCGTCGCCGGCCTGACACGACGTGATCTTGGTGCCGTGATGGGCAGCAAAGCCGACCGTCGGCGGGTGCAGCTCGAAGCGTCGCCCCTGAGACCGGCCAAGCGCGCCCATCCTGTCGGTGCGACACGCAGCCGGCACACCGCCGGCCTCGTCGAAGAACCGGGCCATGCCCTCGAAGGTGTGATGACGATCCTCCGACGTGGTGAACCACCAGACCCGCCAGCGTGACCACGACAAGATCATCCCGAACACCACCAGGTTCACGTTCCATCCGAACCTCGCCGCCCACAACGACACATCGCAGAAGTCGAACTGGGCCTCGTCACCCGGCGACGTGTAGATCGGCACCGACACCGCGTTCGCCGCGGTGAACCGCGGGCCCCGGATGTCGCGGACCGCCCGCACGACCGTCGGGTATGAACCGCCGAAACCCTCCGCCCGCAACTTGTTGTGCACCGACACCGCCAACAGCCGCGGGTGCGCCTCAAGCATCGTGTCGATCCTCGAGCGCCACTCGTGGGTCATCACCGACGCCTCCGTCGACCTCGCGGTCGGCGGCCCGTCCTTCAGATACTTGCTGACCGTGCTCCGATGCCAGCCGGTCTCCTCGGCGATCTCGCTGATCGTCCAACCCTGCTTGTGCAGGTCATTCACATTCACGTACGTCTCCTGGTTCATCATGGAGAGCGGCTCCTCCGGTCGCTGTCGTGCTTGGTCGCTCGACACACTGGAGGGGCCACCCAGACCGGTGGTGGATGCCAACCAGGACCCGGCACCCATGTCGGTTTTCAATGATCGCGAATGTCAACTCTCAGTGATCGCTCACAG
>CAWELZ010000013.1:0-9675 GCA_963810075.1 uncultured Actinomycetes bacterium
ACTCGAGGCGCTCCACGAGGCGGTCACCGAAGGCGGTGGCGGGGGTCCAGAACCCGCCACCCACCTCGTCCGCATCGAGCTCGACCAAAGCGGCGGCGGCTTCGGCCAGCATCCGCGCCGTTCCGCTGTAGCCGGGGTCGCGGTCGCCGGTGACGCGGGTCCGGATGGTCTTCCCGTCGGCGGTCGAGCCGAAGAAGCGGACGTCGAACGAGCCCTTCTCCTGCGCCTCGGGGGAGGGGCCGTCACCGGGCTTGGGGAGCACGTAGCGCTGCAGCGCCCGCCGGACGGGGCCGACGGCGGTCAACCCCAGACCGGCGGCCAGCCCCGCGGAGAGCCCACCGGCTTTCACCGCGCCGAGCGGTCCGGCGCCCATCAGCATCGCCTCGTCGTAGGTGAAGCCGGGCCCCCACGGTCGGCCGAGCAGGGCGTGGCTGCGTTGCACGACGCGGGTGTTACGGCGGCCATCACGAACGGCGCAACCCACTGGCCCGAGGCGTCGTCGCGCTGGGGTCGGGTGACGTCGGGCTGGTCGGGCCCGGTGCGCTGGTCCGGCGGTGCCAGGGCGTAGGGGTCGGCGAGGAGCCTGCGCAGGGCCGGGTCGGCGGTGGCCTCTTCCATCAGGTTCATCATCGAGGCGATCGTGCCGCCGCTGGCGCCGCCGCGCATGGTGGCCACGCGCATCGACAGGTGCTCGCACGGCGCACCGAGCCGCTCGACGGCCTGTTGCTGGGTGAACCAGACCCCGAGGTCGGAGGGGATCGAGTCGAACCCGCAGGTGTGCACGATCCGGGCGCCGCTGGCTTCGGCGGTGGCGGCGTGCGCGTCGATCATGCGACGCATCCACTGGGTCTCGCCGGTGAGGTCGCAGTAGTCGGTGCCCGCCGCGGCCACCGCGGCGACCAGGTCTGAGCCATACGAGCGCGTAGGGGCCGACGGTCGAGGCCACCACCCGGGTGTCGCCGACCATCGCGGCCAGCGCATCGGGGTCGGACGCGTCGGCCACGATGCGCTCGACATCGGCGCCGGTCTCGGCGGCCACCCGTTCGAGCTTGGCGGCGTTGCGGCCGGCGATGGCCCACTTCAGTGGTCCGTCGACCCCTTGCCGCTCGACGAGGCGGCGACAGAGGAGCTGCCCCACGAAGCTCGTGGCCCCGAACACGATCAGGTCCAACCGGCGGTCTGTCTTGGCGCTCATGGTGTGAGGCTACGCATCGGGCGGCCGGCGTCGTGGTGCGACTCCCCGCGGCGGCTGGGGCTGACCGGCACTCCCGAGGGTCGGGGGCATCGGCGTCGGTAGCCTGCTCCATGGCACAGATCCTGGTCACTGGAGCAACCGGCTACATCGGTGGGCGACTCGTGCCCGCGCTGCTGGCGGCGGGCCACCAGGTGCGCTGCCTCGCCCGGACCCCCGAGAAGCTCTCCGGGGTGGAGTGGGTCGGCCAGGTGGAGGTCGCCAAGGGTGACGTGAGCGATGCGGCGTCGCTCGACGCGGCGATGGACGGCATCGAGGTCGCGTTCTACCTGATCCATTCGATGGGGGAGTCGGGCGCGTTCGCCGACGTCGACCGCAAGGCCGCCACCGGGTTCCGCCAGGCGTGCGAGCGCGCCGGGGTCGGACGGATCGTGTACCTGGGCGGTCTGGGCGCCGACGACGACCCGAACCTGTCTGTGCACCTGCGGAGCCGGCACGAGGTCGGTGCGGTGCTCGCCGATGGGCCGACGCCGGTCACCGAGCTGCGGGCTGCGCTCATCATCGGTGCGGGGTCGGCGAGCTTCGAGATGCTGCGCTACCTGGTCGAGGTCCTGCCGGCCATGGTCACCCCGCGCTGGATCGAGAACCGCTGCCAGTCCATCGCGGTGCGCGACGTGCTGCGCTGGCTGGTGCTGGCGGCCGATCGGACCGGTGCTGGTGCGGAGGTGATCGAGGTCGGCGGGCCGGACGTGTTGACCTACCGGGAGATGATGGCCACCTACGCCGAGGTCGCCGGTCTGCCCCGTCGTTGGGTCGTGTCGGTGCCGGTGCTCACCCCGAAGCTGTCGTCGCTGTGGGTCGGGCTGGTGACCCCGCTGCCCGCGGCGCTTGCCCGGCCGCTGGTCGAGGGTCTTATCAACGAGGTGATCGTGACCCGGCAACCCGCCACGTCGCTCACCGATCCACCGGCGCTGGGTTTCCGCGAGTCGGTCGAGCTGGCGCTGGGGTTGTCGAACGACCAGCAGGTGACGACCCGCTGGTCCGACGCGGCCTGCCCGGGGCGAACGTGGCGGCGCCGATGTTGACCGACCCCGAGTGGGCCGGTGGGAGCGTGATGGTGGATGAGAAGACGGTCGTAACGACCGCGTCGCCCGAGGCGGTGTACGCCACGGTCACCGGCATCGGGGGTGCCCGTGGGTGGTATGCGACGCCGGTGCTGTGGAGCATCCGGGGAATGATCGACAAGGCGATCGGCGGGGTCGGGATGCGTCGTGGCCGGCGCGACCCCGATGACCTGCGGGTCGGCGACGCCCTCGACTTCTGGCGGGTCGAGGCGCTGGAAGAGCCGGGTTTGGTCCGGCTGCGGGCCGAGATGCTGCTGCCGGGGGTTGCCTGGCTCGAGTGGCACATCGCGTCCGAGCCGTCCGGCACCCGCCTCACCCAACGCGCCGTGTTCGCGCCCCGGGGCCTGTTCGGCCGTGCCTACTGGTATTCGCTGCTGCCGTTCCACGGCCTGATCTTCGGTCGCATGGCCCAGCGCATCGCCGACGCTGCGGTGCAGCGGGCTTCCCTCCGGCGTGCTCAGTAGTTGACGGTGATGGTCGATCCTCGTCCGTCGTCGCGCTTGGTCACCTCGATGCCCACGTGGAGGGACTCCTTCATGGTCTCCACATGGGTGATCGCACCGACCATGCGACCGGTGTCCTGGAGACGGGCCAGGGTGTCCACCGCGTCCTCGAGGGCGTCGGTCGACAGCGACCCGAACCCTTCGTCGACGAACAGGGCTTCGAAGTGCTGTCCGCCGGCGGTGCCGCCGTGGCTGATCACGTCCGCAAGGCCGAGCGCCAGCGCGAGTGAGGCCTGGAACTGCTCGCCGCCCGACAGCGACGTGGTCGAGCGTGACCGACCCGTGTTGGCGTCGTCGACTTCGAGGTCGAGGCCGAAGCTCTTGCGGGCGTCGCGCTGTTCGAGCGCCCGCTGCAGCGTGTAGCGCCCACTGGTCATCTGTTGCAGGTGGACGTTCGCGGCGGTGGTGATCCGGTCGAGCTCGTGGGCCAACACCCACCGCTTCAGCGACACCTGCTGATCCGGTCCGCCGTACCGACACACCATGAAGGCCCGTTTGGCCGTGTCAGCCACTTCGCGGAGCTCGGTGGTCGATGCGCCGAGCTCGGCGTGCTCTTCGAGTGCAAGCGCGGCGTTGTCGAGATGGACAGTGACCGTTGCGTCCTGGTGGGCGAGTCGGGTCTTCTCCGCTTCAGCCTTGGCGAGGACGTCTCCGGTGACCGTCGGGTCCGGCCGAATGTCCGGGATGCCTTCCTCTTCCAACGCAGTGAGCGCCGCGGTTGCCTCGGTCAGCCGATTCGCGTGATCGAGGGCGGCTTGGGTGGCTTCGGCCTCCTGTTCGGGCGTCAGCAACGCTGCTCGTGCGGCGTCCGCGTCGCGATAGGGGCTGGCGTCGAGCAGTCGGTCGAGGACGTCTTGCCGGTTCTCGACGGTCGTCGCGGAGGCGCCGGCAACATCGACCAGCTCCTCGTACCCTTCCAATGCGGAGCCGAGGTCGCCGATGTTCGATCCGCTGCGGCTGACTTCGTCACTGTCGAGCCCCGCCGCAGCAGCTGCAGCGTCTCGGGAATTCGTCTCAGCCGTCTCGAGATCGGCATCGAAGCGTTCACGTCGCTCGCGGTGTCTGGCAATTTCTGTCTCTAACTCGCCGAGCTTCGTCACCAGTTGTTCGTGCTCGGCTTCGTTTGCCTCCAGGGCTGCCTTGGCGGCTACCGCTGCTTCGAGGTCCGCGGCGAGTTCGGTGACTCGTCGTTCGAGGTCGGCGACGGTTGCCTCGGCGTCTTCACCCAGGTGCCCGCGCAGGTCGTGCTGTTGGGCCTGGAGGGTCGCGAGGCCTTCCATGGCATCGCTCTGCTCCGCCCTGGCTGCGTCGACCTGGTCCCAGGTCACGGTCTCGATGTCGTCGGTGGTGGCCGGCGCGGGATGCTCGGTGCTGCCACACACCGGGCATGGCGTGTCCGCTTCGAGGGTGCTCGCCAGCCTTGGCGCCTGCGTGTCCACGAACGCTTCCAAGAGCTCGCCGTACTTCTTTGTCGCGGCTTCCACCTGGTCGTTCGCAGAAGCCACCGCATCATTGGACGTGTCGAGGGCGACGCGCTTCTCGACGAACGTTCTGGCCTTGTCGATGGCGGTCTCGATGCTCCCGGGGTCGGCCGCTGCAGCGCGTAGATCGTGGAGTGTGGCTTCGATCTCCGCCTTCCGTTCGTCTGCGGCGGTCCGGTTCTTCTCGAGTCCCTCGAGCGCCTTGTCGAGTTCTGTCCGACCGTTCTGCAGCTCCTCCAGTGCCTTGGCGGCGCTCCCTTGCTTGTCGAGCAGTGCGAGTTGGGCCTCATGCGCCGCACGGAGCTCACCGAAGTGCTGGACGAGCGCGGTCGGTGTCGGCTTGTCGAGTGGTGCGCCCAAGTCGCCGAGGATCCCGGTGATCGTGGTGAGCCGCTTGTCGCGATCCGCCTCGGCGGTGCGTCCGGTCTCGACGGCGGCAGCGAGCGCGGCGTCGGCGTCGGCGACGGGCCGCGCCGCACGAGAGGCATCAGCCGCAGCCTTTGCAGCATTGACCGCTTCGGCGGTTGCGTCGAGGGTGGCCAGCGTCGAACGCCGCGCTTCGGCTTGGTCGAATCTCTTTGCCTCCGCCTTGGCACGCTCGTGCTCGGCGTTCGCCTGCTTGTAGGCGGTGTCAGCCTGTCTCGCGTGTTTACGTTGCGAGCTGGCTGCTTCACGCAGGCCGACCAGGACGTCGTCGAGCTTTTCGTGGGTGGCTGGCTCGACCTCCTCGGAGGGCACGAGTACATCCGGAGTTTCCAGGCCGAGTGCCGTAGCCACATTGGCCAGGTGCGCTCGGGCGTCGTCCAGCTTGCTGTAGGTGCGGACGCTGACCTCGTCTAGCTCGCGGTCGAGGGCGTGCGAGTCCTTCTTCAGCTCGTCGACTATCCGGTCGTAGATCTCGCCGCCGAAGAGCTTCTCGAGGATGTCTTCGCGGTCGGACGTCTTCGCCAACAGGAAGCGGTTGAAGTCGCCCTGGGGAAGCAGGATGACCCGCTGGAACTGGCTGGCGCCCAGGCCGATGATCTGCTCGCAGGCACGGTTGACCTGGGCGACGCCGCTGTGAAGCGGCTCGGTGCCGGTGCTGGTGTGCCGTACCAAGGTCGCTGACGCCGGCTCCCTGACGAGCCTTCCCGAGCCGCGCTTGCCGGGGCGGTGTTGATCCGGGTTCCGGGTGACGCTGTAGCGCGCACCCGCAGACTCGAAGGTGAAGCTCACCTCGCACCGCGTGTCCTCCCCGACATGATCCGATCGCAGGCCGTGCACGTCCTTGAGCGGCGTCTCCCCGTAGAGCGCCCAGCACATCGCGTCGAAGATTGTGGACTTGCCGGCGCCGGTCTCGCCGCTGACGAGGAACAGCCCGCGGGACGCGAGCGCTTCGAAGTCGACCTCGACGGTGCCGGCGAACGCCCCGAACGCGGTGAGGGTCAGCTTGATCGGTTTCACCGGCTCGCCTCCTGTGCTCGTGCGGTGGCGTCGACGAGCAGCGCATCGACCGGCTCGGTCGGCGGTGCCCCTTCGGCCGCTTCCCAGAACTCGTGCACCGCGTCGATCGGACGAAGGCGGTCGACCGCAGCGGAGGCGAACGTGGGGGTCGAGAGGTGACCGTCGGGCCGGAGTTGGATTTCGGTGACGAGCGGGTACACCGCGGCCAGGCGTGCCTTGGCGTCCAGGACGGTCTCTCGGTCGGTCACGATTGCCCGCACGAAGGCGTCGTGCGCGCCCGGATGCGCGGCGGGATCGAGCAGCTCGGCCATGGTGCCCTGGAGGGTGTGGACCGCATGGCCGACCGGGACCGGCTCGGCCCGCACACGCCGGCCGCCGTCGGTGTCGAGCTCGACGATGGATACCGACTTCGGGTGGGCTTCGGAGAACGAGTAGGCGAGCGGGGTCCCCGAGTAGCGGACGCGGTCGTCGTTGCCGATCTGCTGGGGCCGGTGAAGGTGGCCGAGTGCGACGTAGGAGAACCCATCGAAGATCGAGGCGTCCACCTCGCCGGTGCCGCCGACGACCAGTTGGCGTTCGGAGTCGCTGACCTGACCGCTGGCGACGAACGCGTGGGCGACCGCGATCGATCGCGGGCTGGTGCCCGACGAGCGGGCGAGGTGTGCGGCGTTGGCGAGCACCGAAGCGTGGGTGCGCGAGCGGCGTCGTTCCATGAGGTCGTCGACGTCGACCTCGTCCGAGCCGTCGCTTTCGGACGCCCCTTGGTTGCCCTCGCCTGTACTGGCCGAGTTGTCGGCCGCGTCGGTCCCGAGAGCAATGCCTGTTGCGCCGGTTCCGTCGTCGCCCGTTGGATCTCCGAAGCCGTCCGGCGCGGCCCGAGGGTCGAGGTAGGGGAGCAACACGAGGTCGAGCGGCCCGTCGGCGAAGTCGTGGGTGATGATCGAGCCGACGCGGTCGTAGCCGCCGCGCAGGTAGAACCGGCTCAGATCCAACAGCTCGCTGTAGGGGGCGACCCGGTCGGCGCCGTCGTGGTTGCCGGTGATGGCGGCGACGACCGTCCCGGTGTCGAGGAGGCGGCCGATGGCGTCGCGGAAGAGTCCGATCGCATCGGTGGGTGCGACGGCGCGGTCGTACAGGTCGCCGGCGATCACCACCAGGTCGGCCGCTTCGTCGGTGACCAGGTCGACGAACCAGTCGACGAACGCACCCTGGTCGGACAGCAACGACAGCGGCCCGAAGGATCGGCCCAGGTGCCAGTCGCTGGTGTGGATGATCTTCATGGGTCAGGCCCTCCCTGGCCGCGCTTTGCCGGATCGGGACCGGGTGCGAAGTCCGCCGGTGTGAGGTGGGCAGATGGTACTGAGGGGGTGTGACGCTCTGGCTGTGGACGAATAGCAGATCCTGGTGCCAAGGACAGTCGCTCGTCCGGTATCGCTCCTCGAACGGCGGTGTTGGCGCGGTTTCGCTCCTGTGGACTTGCCAGAGGCCACGCGTGCGGACAACTTCGAATTGCACCGTGGTCCGGTGTCACGAAGTAGCCCACCACGACATGCCACAGAACCCCAAGAATTTCACCTTCCGTCAACCCGCCAACTCATAAACGCACCGCGATGCGCCCCAGTGCTCTGCAATGTTGGGGTCCACGCACGTCGGTGTCCGTGGAGACAGAGGGCAGCGTGCCTGCATCGCGGTTCTACTGGCGGAGCTTGCCGACGCTCCCACACGGATGCTCCCAGACCGTCCGGGGTCCGAGTACTAATCTTGCAAGATGCGGATCAGGCGAGTTCGAATCCAGGGCTATCGCTGTCTGAACGACGTTGAGTTCGTCGTTGGCGATGTCGCGCAACATTCATAAGGCCCAATGGTGTGGGCAACTTCGTCCTCCGGATACTCGATTGGTTCTTCAACGGCAATCCGCAGGATTTGAGCGCCGCCGACCTGGCAGGTGGCACCGCAGACCGAGTCCGCGTGGAGGTGGAATTTGGCGACTTGACCGATCAAGACCGAGAGGTGCTGGGTCAGTACGCCCCAGACGAGACGGGGGTAGTCACGTTGTGGAAGACCTGGGAGGCCGGCGAGGAATACTTCAGCGGAAATGCAAGGGCATATCATGACTTCGAGGCGAGACGCGTGGAGGACTCTGCCAAACCAAAGCGCGAAGTGTACGACAGGCTTCGTCAGGCGGACCCAGACCTTGCACTGCCAAACATTTCGAGGGCCGCTGACATTGAGCCAGCCCTAAGGAGGTGGGAATCCAAGATCCCGAGCTGCTCGAGGATGTGGAGCAGCGCGAGCCCCTACGAGATTCTTTGGATTCCTCGGTGGGGCAAGACTATCCGGACTCTTTGACTTCGTATTTGTGAGTGCAGATCTCCGGGCAACCGATGAGGCTATTGACACGCGAAACGTGATAATTGGCAGGCTATTGGAGAGGACAATTGATAGAACTCAAGCGCTGTCGCTGATCGAAGGCCTATACGAAGATGTAGCGTCCAAACAAGACGAGATTATAACAGACGAACTCGGACAGGAACTGAAGGGGTTGGCCGCAGATCTGACGTCAATGGTGAGCCAGTTCAGCCCGGGCCGGGAGGTGCGGCTCATCGCAGCACAATCGACCATCAAGAAGCCTACATTGCAGTTTCAGACAGCAATCTCAGACGGAACGGTCGCAACGGAGATTGCCGGACAGGGTCACGGTTTCCAAAGGGCATTGCTTCTCGCTGCGCTCAGGCTTGTGGCCGAGAAGGGTCAGAAGAGCGATCGAGGGGGACGATTCTCCTCGCGATCGAGGAGCCAGAACTCTACCAGCACCCAGCGCAAGCGCGTTCTCTTGCAGCAACGCTGCGGAACATAGCCGAAGATGTCAGTCAGTCAATTTAAGTTGTGTACGCGAACCATAGTTCCATGTTCATAGAACCTGGCGAGTTCGATCAGCTCATTCGCTTTCGTCGCCTAGAATTGGACAACCCGGGCATTCGTGAGACAGCACTCATCACCGCTGACACGCAGGAAGTAGCGCTTTCACTCTCGGAATTTGTGAGTGAATCTGCTATCCGAAAGCAGGTCGAAAAGGTGTGCCCTGCGCAGCTCGCCGAGCCCGTGTTCGCTGATGTGGCTCTACTAGTGGAGGGTGAAACGGACAAGGCTTTCTTCGAAGGGCTGATCGAAGCCACCCCTGCACTACATGGCCGAAATCTCAGCGTGGTAGACTGCGGGGGAAAGTCGAGCATCCCGCTCTGTCGAGCGATTCTCGAGTCACTTTGTATACGTACCTTAGCGGTTGCAGATACGGATTCGAATCTGCGGTTGGGGCCGGGTAGTGAGATCACCAAGAGGGAGGCATCGAGAGAGGAAGGCGCGAAGAATGCTAACCATCGGCTCTTGTCTATGGTATCGCTAGCCGTCTCCGATTGGCCAAGTGAAGGCTTTCAAGGCGGTCAGGATCTGGTATTGATGGATCCGAACTTGGAAGGTGCACTTGCGGAACATTGGATGCAATGGACCACTGAGCGGCAGCAGCTCATCGACTCAGGGGGCGGCTTTGGAGGCAAGCATGGACTGACCTATAAGCAGGCTGCAATTGGCGCGGAAGGATGTCCCGCATCGTTTTCGAGCGTAATCAAGCGTCTGAGCGAACTTCTAGAGATTGAGCGTAGGCCGGATGATTAGTCGTCTCGGCCCCGCTGACAGTTGGCAAATGATATCGAGATGTTTGTCGTTCGGTTCATAGCCCGGCGGAGGATCGGCAAAAGACTCGTCTTGGACTTCGACGTCCTGCATCTTGTCGATAGTAAAGGGCCGCCAAGCTGGCAGGGCGCCCCGTGAAGACGATCCGCCGGTTTGGAAGGCGCGGAGGCTCAGTGTTCCAGTATTGACATGGTTCCCGTAGGCCGCCGGACACACGCTGGACGCGCGGAAGGTCATCGTAT
>CAWELZ010000014.1:0-521350 GCA_963810075.1 uncultured Actinomycetes bacterium
ACGTATCTGTCGGGAGGTCTTGGCGGCCTCGGGAAGGGTCCATGATGCCTGGGCCGCTCTGAGGCGCGTCGAGTCGATCCCGGACCGGCCGGACCGGCCCGGGATCGTGGCTTTGGTGGCTGGCCGTCGCCGGCTGGGCAAGGGAGACGTCACATGCCCGACGAGGAATCTGCCGACGTTGGGATCCGCGACCGCCTCCGGCGCAACGTCGAGGCGAACGGCGATCTGACGGAGGCCGCGGCGATGGAGCTGGCCAACACCGAGGTTCGGGCCGTCCACGCGTGGCGCCGCACCGCGAAGGTATAGCAGTGGTGTACCAATCCGAAACACTGGGATTAGTATTGAAGCGTGACTGATGGACAGACGGTCGAGACTTCGATCGAGCCCAGGGAGTTGGCCGACTGGCTGTTGTCGCGCGGCCGGCATTGGGTCACGACCTCTGAGGCAGCGGAGCTGCTTGACATTCCGCCGTCGCACGTCGCTCCCTCGCTGGCTCGCTACCGCGAGCGGGGCCTGTTCTTCAGCCCCACCAAGGGCCTCTATGTCGTGGTCCCGCCGGAGTACCGGTCGTGGGGTGCGGTGCCGGCGTCGCACTTCATCGACGCGCTGATGCGACACCTTGGCCACGACTACTACGTCTGCCTCTTGTCGGCCGCCGAAGTGCACGGCTTCGCGCATCAGCGGCCGCAGGTCTTCCAGGTCATGACGCCCGCTCGGCTGCGCGACCCGCGCGGTCGGCATGCGCCGGATACGGATCGAGTTCATCACCTCGGCTTCCACGGCCGAGCGGCGGGTGCAGCTCGTCAACACGCCGACGGGCACGATGAGCGTCTCGACCGTCGAGACCACGGTGCTCGACCTGGTGTCGCATCCGAACCTGAGCGGCGCGATGTGGAACGTCGCCACGATCATCGGCGACATGCTCCAGGACGGCGTGATCGACTCGGGTCGGCTTGCCGACGCGGCGGTGGGATACCCGGCGTCGACCGCCCAGCGGATCGGCTGGTTGCTCGACTACATGGCCAAGGTGACCAAGTCGACGATCGACACCGAGCCTCTCGTGCCCCTGGCCGCCGCACGCGCGACCCCGGTGCTCCTCGATCGAGCGGCGGGTGGCAGTGGTGAACGTGACCGGCGCTGGAACGTGGTCGTCAACGAGCTGCCCGACGAGGAGTCCTCGTGATCCCGGTCGCGGCGATCACCGAGTGGGGTACGAGGGTGGCCTGGCCCGCCGTCGAGCAGGTCGAGCAGGACCTCCTGCTCTCGCGCCTCATCGTGGAGATCGCGAACGACGACTACCTCGGAAGCGAGCTCGTCTTCCGTGGCGGCACCTGCCTGCACAAGCTCCACCTCCCTTCGCCGCTCCGCTACAGCGAGGACCTCGACTACGTGCGCACCACCGCTGGTGGGATCAAGGACCTCACCACCACGTTCACAGCGCTCGGCGGCCGGCTCGGCATGAAGGTGAACACCAAGATCGGCGAACATCCGAAGATCTACCTGCGGGCGCCGTTCGAGTCCGGCAGCGGAACGATCCGTCTGAAGATCGAGGTCAACACCTTCGAGCGTTCGCCGGCACGACCTCTCATCCGAGTGCCGTTCCAGGTCGACTCCTCCTGGTTCACCGGTGACGCTGGCGTCCTCACCTTCGCCGTCGAGGAGCTGGTCGCGACAAAGGTTCGTGCTCTGTTCCAACGGTCGAAGGGGCGTGACCTGTTCGATCTCTGGCTCGCATTGACCCAACTTGGAGTCGACCCGGCCGACCTTGTCGCGGCGTTCGAGCCCTACCGCCCGAATGGCTACACGGCGGGCAGGGCCACGGCGAACCTGCGCGAGAAGGTGACGAAGCCATCGTTCCGTGACGACCTGACTCGACTGGCCGCCGTCTGGCCCGACGATTACGACGTCGACGAGGCCGCCGAGCTCGTCATCACCGAAGTCCTGGCGCGCATCGACTAGTTGGAGAACTCCGACCGCTTCACCCGTCCCCGTCGAGCTCGACGGCCTTCTCTCCGTCCTCCCGCTCTGCGTCCCCGTTGTCGTTGTCGCTGTCGTCGATGGCGGCGGCGAAGAGACGGGCGGCGTCGACCTGCATGCCAGGCATGACGTGTTGGTAGACGGTCATGGTGAACGCGGGGCTGCTGTGGCCGAGGCGTTCGCTGACGACCTTCACGGGCACGTTGTGCTTCAGCATGATCGAGGCGTGCGCGTGGCGGAGGTCGTGGAGCTTGATCCTGGGCAGCTCCGACTTTTCCAGGTGCCGCTCGAAGACCTGGCTGAAATAGTCGGGGTGGGTGGGGACGCCGTCGACGCGGGCGAACACCGGCTCGTCGTCGCCGAGCTGTCGGCCGAGCAGCGCCGCGTCGCGCTCATGCCCTTCCCGCCACTGGCGAAGGATGGCAACGGTGTTGGGGTCGAGATCGATGACCCGGCGGCTGTTCGCCGTCTTCACGTCGTCGACGCGCATCTCGTAGCCGAGGTTCAGCACCGAGCGGTGCACCGACAGCACGCCGGCGTCGAGGTCGACGTCTCGCCAGCACACGCCGAGCACCTCGCCTCGGCGCATCCCGGTGTACGCGGCGAGCCGGTACGCCGGGTACAGCCAGTGGTCGGAGATCTCGCGCAGGAACTGCTTGAGCTGCGCCTCGGTCCACACGCGCATCATCGCGGTGCGCGACGGCTTGGGCGGGTCGACGGCGAGGGCCACGTTGCGCTGCACGGTGCCCTTGCGGAGTGCGTCGGCGAGCGCCTTGCTCATGATGGCGTGGATGATCCGCACCGTCTTCGGTGACAGCCCGCCCCCGCCGCCGTTGAGCCGGCCGTTCTTGAGCAGGTGGTCGTAGAGGCCGTCCAGGTCGTCGGCGGTCAGCCTCTGCAGCGGGATCCGCCCGATGTGGGGAACGATGTGCAGCTCGATGTTCCGGCTGTAGCCGGCCCAGGTGCTCGCCTTGATCTGCCGTTTCCGCAGCGGCAGCCACCGCCCGACGAGGTAGTCGGCGACGGTGATCTTCTCGGGCGACCGGTAGTCGCCGTCGTGCATCTGCTTCACCAGGTCGGTCAGGACCCGCTCGGCCTCCTTGCGAGTGGCGCCTCCCGGATACCAGCGGTGCCGCTGTTTGCCGGTCGCCCGGTCGGTGCCTTCGTAGACGACCGCGTAGAACCGGTCGCCCTACTTCGCCACGTGTCCACGCATGGGTATCTCCGCTCGTCGAGTGATGTCGAGGGAGGAGACGTCGAGCCGGCCCAGTCTCCGATGGCCGTGGGGAAGCACCGGGTCGTGCCCGGCGTGCCGTTCGATTGTGGCAGGCAAACCTCCCGCTCCCACCTTGGATGGTGCACGAGGCACTTCCCGGACCACTTCCCTGATCTCGTCCCGGCGGGCAGATTCGGCGTCCAGGGTGTCGAGCCCGGTGTCGAGCCCTCACCTTGAGCTGTGTTCCCTCTTCCCAGACCGAGCCCGACCGGCGGAGCTAGAGTTGAGACTCCCCGCGAGGCAAGCGTTCGGGGCGCGAGGGACTTCCCGGGCACTTCCCGGCCGATCCCGAACCGCTCCCCGAGGGAATTCCCGAGCCAATCGATTGCGCCTGTCGGGGCGGTGACCACCTCGATCAGCTAGTGCCAAGTCAGACATCGTTCCCCTCGACACCACACCCTGAATCCGGCGTTCAAAGTCAGTCCGAGCCTGCGGTGCGAGAATCGGGTGTGCCCCAAGCCGTGGAGACCGAGGCGAATGCTTGCGCAGTCCTAGTGGCTCGGCTCGGCGCGTTGCCGCAGGGACATGAAGTCAAGGCCTCACGAGTCGGTGGCTCCCACCTGTGGAACGTCAACGCTGTCGATGAGCAGGGTCGGGGGTATGTGGGCACTCGCTACATCGTCGGACCCGACGGGCGACTGTGGACCTTCAGATCCAACCCGAGCATTCACGACCCGGACCTGGCCGATGCGGTCTTGGCGGCCCTGTACGCCAAGGGAGTTGCGGACAGAGTTGAGGACAACCACCTCGCAGCGTTCATCGCCTCGCGAACTGCCCAAAAGGCCGAGTGGGTCCACCAGGCTGTGGAGCAGGCCACGAGCGGTGGACACCGTAGTACTTGACCGAGGGCACTGCCGTAGACCCGGCGTTCAGGGGCATGCACCTGAACGGTTCCTGGATCGCGCCAGCGCTGTGGAACGACGTTGGGTACCAGGTGTGACGTCGTCGGTTACGGGAGGACATCTACGGTTGGACGCATGCGGACGTGTTGTCGGAGCGCTTCGGGACGATCACCTCGTCGATCGGCTTCCTCGAGTTGCCGTTGGACGATGCGGCGGCCGGACTTGAGGCGTGGCGAAGGCAGCTCTATGGTGACGTCTCGGTCTCGAGGCCAACCGACGGGTTTCCTGAGGTTCTTCAGTTGTTGGAGCCGCTCACAGGTGGCTCGCGTCCCCCAGGGAGTTGCTGGTAGCGGCGAGCCCGCGTTGGACTGCCTACTTCGATTGTGGGTTGGGGGACGGACGATGTAAGCGTCGTCGGATACCTGCGCCGTCCTTGCAGTGTCAGGGGCTTGCTGTCGATGTCGCTCCTCAGATCCCCGATGAGCCGGGCGCCCGACCGGGTCGGATGGGGGCGGTGCAGTTCGAGTTGTTCGGACCGTTGAAGACCAGGTTCTTGAACTATGTGCGCACGGTGTCGGTGGCCTTCGATGGGAGTCGTTGGCAATTCAACGCGAACGGAACCGTGCAGGATTTCGTGGAGGCCGATGCCTATCGGGCCCGACGGGTTCGTGATCGATTCACGTCGCAGATGCTGGAGCGGTACTGCCGAGCGCTGGGCATCGAGGTGTTCGACGCTGCCTTCTACGGCCCGAGTGCGGCGCTCGTCGAGAGTGCGGTTCCGCCTGCGCCGGGTGGTCATGTGATGTCGCTCGCACAGGTGCAGGAGTGGCTGGGCATCGTGCCTGGGCTGGCAGGCAGTCTCCCTGGCTGATATCCAGCGCTGTTGCGCGAACGTCACGGAGCCGGCGGTAGGTGGCGTTCGGCTTGGTGCGGTGGAACGTCCTCACAGCCGACTTTCGTGCTGACACACGGGACGCCCCTCCTATTGTCCTCCCCGATGACCATCGAGGCCGCCCGATCAACGGGCGACAGGTGCGAGGGTCAAGAGAACTACAAGAAGCTCTTGACGCGCGGATGAAGCGTTGCCCCACGTTGCTCTGGCTGCGCCAGTCGAGTTCTTGCTGCACGCTTGACCGAGTGACACCACCTGGGCCGCGGGAGTCTTCGGCTGGAACCAGGCGGCGAGCCGCGATGAACTGAAGCACCGCAAACAAGCTGACGCCGAGATCGGCGGCAGCGTCGAATTGGCTTATCCACTACCGCGTTGGGCACCTGTTCCACATTCCGCGTCAGGGAGGTGTAGCTGCGGATGTTGGCCTCTGCTCCCTTTCGACGGAGCTTCTCCGGATTGCGAGTGAGCCAACTCACGTCTCTGATCGTCTCACACAGCCCACGCCGAGCTGCCAAACGCACGGGCGACGAACACCGCCTTCCACACGTGCACATCAGCGTGGGGCACTGTCCAGGAAGCGCCGTTGGAGGACAGGGCAAGCGTCGCCTGACACGGCACCAGACACCGAGGCGAGGCCGGCCTCGCCGCGGTGTAGGGGATCGTCATCGGATCGAGGCGTCCCGACGGCGGCCGCCGGGAACAGGTCCGGGAAGAGGTCCGGGAAGTGGTCGGCGTACAAGCCCGGGCATGACCAACACCCCATCCATCACCCACTCACCGCCTGCGGGCCTGCCGGCATTCCTCACCGTCGAGGAGGCCGCCGCGATCGTTCGGATCGGACGGACTGCCGCCTACCAGCTCGCCCGCCAGTTCGAGCACACCGGCGGCGCACAGGGCCTGCCCGTCGTGCGGATCGGCCGCTCGTTCCGTGTCCCGCTCGCCAGGCTCGAGGCCTGGGCAGGCGCACCGCTGGGCACCGACCAGCTCGAGCCCAACGGCCGACAGGTGACCGTCTGCTCTTCAGCCGCCGACGAGCGGACGGTCGACCTTCGACAGACCAGTCCGGATGCCGGCAACACAAGCGACCGGTTGGATCGCCGAGCCGGACACGGCCACGGAGCAGCGGAGGAGACGGTCCACAACCAATCGCAACCGCGTCTGCCGTTCACGGACGAACCCGCAGTCGCACTCGTCGAGCCACCGACGACGGGCAGCAACTCGGGCGTCGGCGAGCAAGGTACTGATGGCGTTGACACACTTGCACCAGGGGTGCCCCAGCCTCGTCCCGCCCGTTCCCGGGTGCAGGTCGGGGAGCCACGGTGCTGAGCATCGGGAAGCTCGCCCCGGGCCGGCAGGAGTACTACCTCGACACCGTCGCCGCCGGGGTCGAGGACTACTACACCGGCTCCGGTGAAGCACCCGGCCAGTGGTACGGATCCGGCAGCGAACGGCTCGGCCTTGAAGGCGAGGTCGAAGCCGCCGACCTGCAAACGGTGCTCGACGGCCGCGACCCGCGCACCGGCGAGCCCCTCGGGCGCGCACCGGGCAAGGGTCGCGTGCCCGGGTTCGACCTGACGTTCTGTGCCCCGAAGTCGGTGTCGATCCTGTTCGCACTCGGCGGCCCCGAAGCGGCCTCGCAGGTCCGGGATGCGCACGAAGCCGCGGTCGCCTCGGCGCTTCGGCTGCTCGAAGCCGAGACGTGCGTGGTGCGCCGTGGCCACGCCGGGGCACAGGAGTTGGCGGGTGACGGGTTCGTGGCCGCCGGGTTCCGGCACCGCACCTCCCGGGCCGCCGAGCCGCACCTGCACACCCACGTGCTGGTCGCGAACCTGGCGCACGCCCCGGCCGACGACCGGTGGACGGCGTTGCACGCCCGCCCCGTCTACCACTGGGCGAAGACCGCCGGGTACGTGTACAGCGCGGAGCTGCGCGGCGAGTTGACCCGTCGCCTCGGCATCGAGTGGGGCCCGGTCGTGAACGGCATGGCCGACCTGGCCGACGTCCCGCAACCGCTCGTGCGGGCCTTGTCGAGTCGTCGCCGCGACATCGAGGCGGCGATGGAAGCCAACGGCGTCTCCGGTGGGCGTGCCGCGCAGGTGGCGACGTACGCGACCCGGCAGCGCAAGGAAGCCGTGCACCTTCCCGATCTCGTCCCCCAGTGGGCCGCCACCGCCGCGGCGCACGGCCTGGACACCCATCGCCTCGCCGAGCTGGCCACCGGCATCGCCCGGCACGAACCGACCCTCCCCGACACCGACGCACTGTTCGCCCACCTCGCCGGACCCGACGGGCTGACCGCCCACCGCTCTCAGTTCGGACGCCGGGAGGTGATCGAGGCGGTCGCCGCCGCGATGCCCAGGGCGCCGACCTCGACCACATCACCGCCACCAGCGACGCGTTCCTGCGGTCCGCCGACGTTGTGGCTCTCGCCCTGCCCGGACTCGACGATTCGAAGCTTGGCGTTGCCGGACAGGATGCGGAACCGTTGCCGGCGCCGACGCGGTGGACGACCGCCGACCTGCTCGCCACCGAACGCCACCTCCTCGACCTCGCCGAACAGCACAACTCGACAAGGGCCGGGCTGGTCGACCCGGTGACGCTCGAGCTCGTCCTCTCCCGCCAAGCCAGGTTGAGCGGCGAGCAGCGCCAGATGGTCGAGGCCATCACCCGATCCGGGCACGCGATCGATCTGGTCGAGGGCGCCGCCGGCGCGGGCAAGACCGTGGCGCTCGGCGCCGCGGCGCAAGCGTGGTGCGAGAGCCGCCAGGTCGTGATCGGTGCCGCGTTGTCGGCCCGCGCCGCCCGGCAACTCCAGGACGGCTCGCGGATCCCGTCGGTCACCCTCGACCGGCTGCTGGTCGACCTCGACCGACCCGAAACGCCAGGGCTCACCGACGGGCACGTGGTCGTCGTCGACGAGGCCGCCATGGTTGGCACCCGCAAGCTCACCCGACTGCTCGACCACGCGGCCGCGGCCGACGCGAAAGTCGTGCTGGTCGGCGACCACCACCAGCTCCCGGAGATCGACGCCGGCGGCGCGTTCGCCGCACTCGCCCAGCGCCTCGACCCGACTCGCCTGGTCGACAACCGCCGACAGGTCGAAGCCTGGGAACGCGACATGCTCGCCGACCTACGCGCCGGCGACGTCGACCGCGTCTTCGACCAGCTCGACACGCACGGCCGAGTCCACCTCGGCGCCAGCGTCGACGACGCCCAAGGGCAGCTCGTCGGCGACTGGCTCGACGCCCGCACCCGCGGGAGCAACGCACTCATGCTGGCGCCACGCCAGGCCGAGGTCGACCACCTCAACCACCTCGCCCGGCAGGCCCTCCAGGACGGGGGGCTGCTCGGGCCCGACTCGGTCGAGTGGTGCGGTCGATGCTTCACCGTCGGCGACGAGGTCGTCGCGCTGCGGAACGACTACCGACTCGGCGTCCTCAACGGCACCCGCGGCGTCATCACCGACATCGAGCCCGAGGCCGGCCGGTTCACGGTCGCCACCGATGGCGACGAGCGGATCGAGTTGCCGACCACCTACGCCGAGGCGGGCCTGCTCACCCACGGCTACGCCGTCACCATCCACAAGGCCCAGGGGCTCACCGTGGACCGGGCGCTCGTCCTCGGCGCCGGCGGCCTCTCACGGGAGCACGCCTACACCGCGCTGTCACGTGGCACCGAACGCAACGACCTCTACCTCGGCAGTGACGATCCCCGCGTGGTCGACCGCCACCTCGAGAGGTCGCACTCGACCCGATCGAGGAGCTGCGCGCCGCGCTCCGCCGATCAAGCGCCGAGACACTCGCCATCGACCAGCTCCAGGATCTCCAACGAGAGGTCGACGTACCCGAACTAGGACCCGGCCTGTAGGGGGAGGGCCGGGTCCGCCGCCCAAAGGACGCCGAACCCGGCCCGGCGCGGGGCGCTCAGGCTCGCGGCGGTCGCCCGGTATTCACCCAGAATCGCGGCCGGTGTCCCGAGTACAGCGACAGGTCCGTGGTGATGTCGCCTTCGTCGCTTAGTGCGAGGCCTACTTGGCAGGGGTCGCCGTCGGAGGCGTCTTGCACGAAGAGCAGCGCCGAGGTCGTGCGGTCCACCGTCCCGCGGGAGCGAACCTCGACGTGACCGTGGTCGTCGAGTGCGTCCACGACCACTCGCTCGAAGCCGTCACCGGACATCCCCGCGATCCGACGGGTGCGAACTTCCGCCTCCAGAGCCGCTGCAAAGATCGCTCACCTGCTGCCGCAGGTCGTCTATCGCGTGCTCGAGTGCGTCGATTCGATCGGACTGTCGAGCGGTGTCCGGCGAGACTCCCGCCGCCTGTGAAGCCCCGGCAGAGCCCAAATTCCGCGTAGCGTCTTCCATGTCGTCACCCTCCAAAGGGGTTTCGGCCAGGCCCCGGGCAGTTCCAGCTGCGCCGGGGCCACTGTCATGTCGAGGGGAAGGTCGTGTCACCGTGACCGGCGCATGCGACACTCGGGTGGTGACCCTCCCGACGCCGCCTGACGATCGTTCGCTAGCGGTACTCCAGGAGATCTACTCGCTGCTCTTGGCCAAATCGGCATGGCCGAAGTTCCGTGACCTTGACCGCCATTTGAACTCTCGAGGTGAGCCGGATGCTGAGGGGATACTCCTTTCCATGCCGGGAGGTCTACTTCACGGCGTGAGCGGCGGTCTGCGCTGGGTTCAAGATGACCAACGCATCGCGCTGACGATCGCTGGTCTCCAGGCGGTTGAGGGATCCGAGGAAGACCTGGACGTCTTCCTTCGCGTCATTCAACTTGCGGTTCGGCTTGAAGCCGAGCTCCTGCCGGGCGATCCAGACCCCGAGCTGACCCCTTCGGCTATCGCAACTCAGATCCACCTGCAGGCCGCGAAGACGCGCCGACTTGCTTGCACGGGCTGCCCAGATTCTCGAGGTCGAGAACTGGGGGTGGACCAGATTCCATCCTGATCCGGACAGGCTCGATGCGGAGTCACACAATTCACACGCTGCACCTAACTGGTTCTTTCGCTTTTGATCGGAAAGTTCGCCGCTTTCGAGACGTCTCTTCCGTGGAGGAGTACTGGGCGGCAGCACGCCCAGATCTTGAGCCGTCCTGGTTACCTAGCCCTTCGGCAACGCGCCTCGGCCCTCAAACGGCAAGCGCCGACGGCAGTGATTGGCAGTCATTGCTCACGTCAGACGTCGCGGCGGTAACGCTTTCCGGCTCAGGGCAGGCCATGGAGACGATGCGGTGCTCGAGTCGTGGAAGATCCTTGCTGAGCAGTTGCGGCAGGAATCGGGCCTGGCAGATCTGGATGGGGTCGAGCTCGTCAACCAGGCGCTGGGCGACAAAGGCCAGCTCCGCCTCGGTGATCTCACGACCAAGGAGGGGCGCGACGAACACTCCGGATACCAGGAGCTTCTTCGAGGTCTTGCTCGAGTGGCAAGGAATCTCCACCGCGCACCGAGTTGCTAACCCAGACCGCGGCGAACCCGAGATTGCGGCTCTCCTCCTCATGGTCAGCCACTGTCTCAGCCGTCTGAAGACGGGCGACATCCGTGTCTCGCAATCCGAGCCGGAGGGACGAGGATCGATTTCGGACTAGCGCAGACCGGGCGGAGCATGGAATATGAGCGCCGCGAGGCCCCGTTGAACTGGCGTAGGTTGGCCTGTGCTGAGCGAGCGCGGGGCCACAAGTGCGCTGAGTCCGCAAATTGAACGGATCGGGATTCATTCCTGAGACGACCCTGGTGGGCTCCGACGCGGTGCGTCGAAGGGGGCCCGTGCGTAATCGCGTGTCACGGTCCTGAAGGTCCGGATGCCGGCCCCGAGAGGTCTACGGGAGGCGAGCCGGGGGTCCCGCCCAGCGCGCCGGCACCGATCGCTCAGGTCGGGTCACGGTGGTGGATCCAAGGACCGGTCGAGAAGGGTCGCGACCTCCCGGTCCGTGCGACGAGCGCTGGCCAGAGCTCGCAGTGGTCGAGGGCGAACCCGTCACCGCGGTTCCGCCAGGGCCCCCCCCCCACGAGTGCCGTCACCGTCCGGCTGATGCTCTCGCAGGCCATGAGCCCAACCGCCGTCGCGGAGGTGCAAAACATCGGGCAAGCGGTACCCATCGCCGTCGTGGTACGCACCGAAGTCGCCGATGAGCAGGGCCTCCCACGCGCGTGAATCGGAGCGGTTCCTTCAAGGACGCGACCCGTACGAAGGGCCCCCGCGACCCGGTGCCGGCTGGTCGAGGGCATGAATCCCCGTTATCGAGATGCCCTCGGTCTCGACGCGAATGGGCCGGGTGGGGGAGGGGCGGGTGCGATCTACGGTCGGGGTTCCTGCCGTGCATTCGCTGGAGCAGTACGCCATCGGGAACTTCAGCCGTGACGTACTCAAGGTGTTCGTCTGCTGCATGAGTCCGATCCCAGCAAGTCGGTCGCCATTCGGCAAGCCGCGCAGCCTTGATCTCAGCCGAGCAAGACGATGCTGCGGCTAGAGGGATTCCTGCGCAGTGGCGATGCGATCCACGCGTTTCCCGCCGCCCCCACAGATGTTCCAAGCAAGGATTCGGCAGGTCTGGGTAGCCATTGTTCAACACTAGGAAACTCGGACCAGCGGCTGCCTAAATCCACGAGCCGGGGACCATAACCGCGCTCGGGATAGAGCGTCCATGGGGCCTGTACAACGGACACGGTGCCACAGACGGGCCTTCGTCGCAGTGAGAAGAGCGAACAAGCATGGGTGCGGTGACCGGCACATACCACCGCGATTTCGGTGGCCGATCTTCTAACGCACAGCTCGAAACAAGCTGGCCGTCTACAGCACGAGACAGCACGGCGCCACGTAGTAACCCAGTGCATGGTCGCTATCCAGAAGACAACGACACCAGAATATCGTCCGGGGTACGCTCAGTTAATTCAACAATCCAATTCACCTGAGGACTACTTCGTAACGGAATTGAGCAGGTCCGTCTCTGCCGAGATCAGACTCGGCGTGGCCCGGCCGGTGCTTTGTGCCGCTATCGCAAGCTGGGTACCGCTTGAGGCCTCAAGGCGGATGTAGGCAAGTCCATACGATGTCGCAGCGCAGCGACACCGATTCCATAGGAGCCATCCTGTGTCCTGAACTCGGCTGCTCGATATCCGCTTGGCAACAGAGCGCTATCGAGCATCTTTCCGCCACCGGCCGCTACGTCGGATGTCGTAAGGGACTCGGCCGAACTGAATGAGATGTTGATCGTTTGCCCTTCCGCGTTGGTGAAGGTCGCCTGGAGGTGATGAGGAGTTGATTGTCCCTCGGAGTACGCCTCGTATGTTGCCGAAACGGAATAGCCGGCCAAATCGACCGGTAGCTACTTGCGGCCTCAGTCGCAAACTGCTTCGCCGCTGGAGTGCAAGCGTGGAATTGCGGGACCGGCGGTCGGCCTGTTGTTGTGGAAGATGCTCCAACTGAGTCTCCCTTGACCGCGGAGCTCTGAGAGGTTTGGATCGCTACACGCTCAACCGAGCGTCCGCCGCGGCCAAAAATGCGACTATTGCCACGAGTGTTAGTAACGCTACGACGAGCGGTGCCGATCGCCGCACCATCGTTCGTCTCCGTGCTCGGCGGGCACCGCGTGCCAGAATTGAGGCAAGGTCGGGCCGGCGTGGGCTATAGCTGTATGCTTCTTGTATTGCGCCGGCCAAGTCATCGTGGTCCTGCACTATTGTGCCTCCGTTGGGAGAAGTGTCATTTCTTGCTCGAGTCGCCGCCGTGCATTGTGAAGCTGCGCCTTGACGGTCCCCTCCTTGATTCCGAGCAGAGATGCTGTCTCGACAATAGATTTATCCATGAAGTAGTAGACCAGAACAACTGCTCTCATGCTCGACGGCAAGCTATCGATAGCCTGACGCAGTGGGCTCTAAACCTCAGGACCCGGGACCACGACCTGCACCGCGCCGACATTGCAGAGATGTCCTGTAATCGTGTGCACGCTTCCGCTGATGGCGAGCTGCTTCTCGGATCACCACCCTTCGCAGCCAGGCACCCGGAGCGTCGTAGGTTTTGACCCGATCCCAATGCTCGACGAGTCGGACCATGCCCTCGGCCACAAGATCCTCGCCCAACTGATCGTCGTGCACAATTGCGGCAGCGAGTCGCGCAAGAGTCGCAGGTATTCAGTGCGGTACACCGCTTCAAGACCTGGAGGGTGGGTTTCGATCTCATCTAGGGAGACACAGTTCTGAGTGCCAAAAAAGGTTTAGAAGGGAGCGAATCTTGTGGGCGGAACGAGGCAGCGGAGTGAGGAAGCTGCCGCAACGACACATTCAGTCACGGCGCCGACGGCCGACGATCCTCATCGACATCGCAGCGGAGAATCGAGATCCTTCCACCCGACGCGATCCGCTCACTGCCCTTCGGCATCGGGCTCCTGCTACTGCGCTCCACAGCACCGATCGTCGTCGACCTCCAGCCGTGGCCGGGCCGAGCGGATGGCACCCAACTGCGCTCTGACCAGCGCGCCGCCGAGGTCCACACCGGGACGACCGCTGCCTGACCGAGCACGCCGAACGCGGATCAGAGGTGTTCCAGAAGGCTGTCCCCTGCTTCAAGGTGGACCTCTTCCCGCACCGGATCGTTCGATGCACTCCAGTCGACCGGCCGAATCCCTGACTCGCCGCCTCCAGGCTCCACTCCGCGATTCCCCGGCGACAAGCTGAAGTAGCTCCCCTCGGCAAGAATGGCTAGCGCAGACGAGTGCTCAGGGGGCAAAGCATGGTGGCTAACCGGATCGTTCACGGAGTCTTGGTGCTAGCAGCGGTGTTCGCCGTAGCCAGTTGTTCATCCGCGTCGAAGACGGCGGCACCGACGACAGCGCCCCCCACGTCGCTTACGAACACCAAGCAGTGCGACATTGCGATCAACTCGACCGCGGCGGTAACTCAGTCCGACATCGATGCTTGCGAGGCCGTGGCCCATGGCCAGCTCCATAAGACCGATTGCGGAAACGGCAAGAAGTGGACTGAAGTCACGCTCGAGGGCAGTGACGTCGGAATGATCGCCGGGCGGCCTCCATCGGATCTCCAAACGAAGCTGACTACACAAGCCCTCGGGCTTCTGTGTGACGATCCGCCGCCGAGCACGGTGAGCGTCGACATCGACCCCTGTCAAGCCTTGATCAGCGCCGCTGCGCCGATCTCCGACGAGGACTTCCACAACTGCAGCGACTGGCACCAGAACAACTTCGATAGCGGCAGCTACTCATGTCCCAACGGGTACACGTCAGCCTACGGAACGGTGCAGACGATCACCGATAATGGAAAGGAGTGGGCGTTCATGGTCAAGTGGCCACCGACCCTCATCCCAACCGGCGACGCCCAATCGATCGCGGCGCTCAACCGACTCTGTCAAGCGCCCAGCTAGGTGCGGTCGACCTCGCGGAGAGGCTTCTACCGACGGCGGGCCATCGACACCAGCGGCTTGAAGAATCATCGGCCGAGGTCCGAGGTAGTTCTGGAGCCACCATATTGCGATCTGCGATGCCCCAGCTTGACTGCCTGCGGGGGCCTCTCTCCCTACTCGGCGAGTCCGAGTCGGCCGGTTGCCAAGGCCCAGCGCTCCACGTCAGACCAGTTCCAGATCTTGACGCCACCGATGATGCGGAGTGGCTTCGGGAAGTCCGGGTAGCGACGGATCCATTCGTTCACGACCTTGTGCTGCGCAGCGCCGAGCCGCGCGGCGATGTCCGCGGTGCCGACGAGATCGTCTGGGTCGACGAGTCCCGCCATGGCGAGGACCCTACGCGGAACGGTGACCGTCGACGTTGACCCTTGTGGATCTGAGTCCACATTGCTACGGTGGACGAATCGAGTGGCCCCGGCGCAGCGGCGAACTGCCCGGGGCTTGGCCGACACCTATAGGAGAGGTGACGACATGGACGACCCTACGGGCACCAGCAGCGTCGAGGCACGCCTGGGCGCGGTGGAGCGTCTGCTTGGCGAGCTGATCGAGCACCTCGGCCACGAGGTCAGGACCCGCCGGGTGGTCGTCGTCGAGGACGACGGCTTCGAACGAGTGATCCTCGCGTCCGGCGGCCGTCACGGCGAGGTCACGGTCGCCGCACGCAACCCGGGTGTTGGCACGACCGCTGCGGAGCTGTACGCCCACGATGCCGTCGAAGGGGACGGCCCTCACGCCGGTGTCGCGCTCATCGAGGACGGTGACGTCTCCGTGTTGAGGGAGGTCATGGTGAACGGTGGCTCGCCTGATTGAGCTTTGCCGGCACGTCTCGGACGTACCTCCCACACTTGCGTTCGTGGATCCTGACGACGCCGTGCGATGGGTACGCGCCTTTCACTGCGCCGGCGCGCCCGAGGCCTCGTCGAGCAGCGAGTCGCGGCGGCCCGGACCGGAGAACACCGCGGATCAGATCCCGGGCGTGTCCGGGTCGTGGTGGGCGCCGGCCGTGACCGTGTTGGCGAACGACGTTCCGGGGCCGCCGGAGCCAGCCGGCTTGCTGAGGAAGTCGACTCGATCGCCGATGACGTCGAGGCTGTAGGTGGTCTGCCCGTCACGCTCGTAGCTCGAGGTGGCGAGGTGGCCGGTGATGGCGACCTGGTGGCCCTGGGCGAGGTACTGGGCGGCCGCGTCGGCGGTCTTGCCGAACACGGTGACGGGCACGAAGTCGGCACCTTCGCCGGCCCGGTCGGACGCGACTGTGAAGAACGCGCGGGAATTCTTGCCGTCGACGGCTTCGGTGTAGCTGGGGTCGCGGGTGAGGCGACCGGTGAGGGTGACGGTGTTGGCCATCGGTGGCTCCTTGTGGTTGGTGCCCGACGTTCGCCGGGCGGGTTGAGACCGGTTCGGATCAGGCCGCCGCCGCGCTCATCGCGTCAGCGGGGCCGGACCCGACGGCGATGGAACGGCCGGATCGAGCGCCGGAAAAAGGGGCACAGGGGCACGGACAGGTACCGGATGCGGGTGCAACCGGCGTGGGGCTCGCCGAAGTCGTCGAGGGGCGCGTCGGCGTACTCGGCGGGATCTGCGTCATCGACGGTGACGAGCCGGCCCGCGTAGGTGAGCTCGCCGTCGTCGTCGTGCATGCGGAACGGTGTGCCGGCGCCACGCATGAGTTGGGCGACGAGGTCAGCGCGGGCGTCACGGGGGCCGACCGTCCCTGACTCGTCGGGGGCGACGAGGCTGGCAGGGAAGCGCGTGAAGTGGTCCCGGTCGATGATCCACGCGTAGCGGGTCATCGATCGATGCCCCGCCGTCGGCGAGGCGTGCCGGCGACGTCGAGGGCGGCCTGCTGCACTCCCGTGCTCGTGTTCAGGGTTGGAACGGTGCGGCCGTCGCGGTAGTGGATGCCGGCGACGATGCGACCTTGTGGATCGCGGGTGTGGATAGCCGGTATGGCGGGCGACGGGTCGGTCGGTACGCCGTCGCGGTAGTGCAGCCGGACCTCGTGCCCGTCGGTGCCGTGCAGCGTGACCGCTGGCTGCCCTTCGCCGG
Organism: uncultured Actinomycetes bacterium; assembly: GCA_963810075.1. Lineage (GTDB taxonomy): Bacteria > Actinomycetota > Acidimicrobiia > Acidimicrobiales > Iamiaceae > CAWELZ01. The sequence goes on from CAWELZ010000014.1 coordinate 16,453, forward strand.
GGTCGTTAAGCCGGCCGTGGCGCGTGTGCCGGGTGAGGGTGAGGCGGCCCTCGGCGTCGTGGCGTTGGAGGGTGGTCCACCCATCGGGACCGTGGGTGACCGTGTGGAGGGAGCCGTCGGGTGTCCGGCGGGTCGTGCGGAGCAGCTCGCCGTCGCGGTGGCGGTCGTGGCCAGTGAGGACCCCTTCGGCGTCGGGTTCGCGCCCCGAGGGCGCTCTTCTCGGAACCAGCGCGCCTCGTCCGGGGACGGGCGGTCGGAGGCTCATGGCGATCCTCGGTTCATCGCTGGAATGCGGCGGGGCGGGGGGCCGGTTCGGTGACCGTCAGGCGCGCGGCTTGCGGATGCCGGGATTGCGACGGCCTGGTCGGCTGGCGTCGCTGGACATGCTGGTGGAGCGCTTGGAGCGGCTCGGGCAGCCGCCGGAGCTGCCTCTCGGTCAGCGGCGGGAGGTGCGTGCGGATCCGCAGCTCGTCGCCCTGGAACGTCAGGAACGCGAAGCCGAAGCGCTCAGTTCGATCGATGGTGTCGGCGAGCTTGGAGCTGCGGCTAGTGCTCGCTCCGAGGCCGAGGCTCTGCGCGAGGATCTGGCTGGGTAGCGGTCCGGGACTTGACGCGTCGAGGTGGCTGTTGCAGCGGCGGAGCAGCCAGGTGGCTGTGGGGCCGAGGAGGGGTAGCCAGAACGTCTCGACGTATGGCGGTTGTCCACTCGGGGTGTCGCGGTCGCGGACGTCCCAGCCGAGTGCGTCGACGGTGGGGTCTCCCCAGGCGGTGACGTGCAGCTGGTCCTTGAGCATGGGCCGCTGGTCGCGGCTGCGATTGGTGCTCATCCGGTCGGGCTCCACGCGGGTCACGTGGGGTGGTCGGTGGCCCAAGGCAGCGGTGGGCCACCGATCGCCCCATGTCGGAGGGAGACGGGGTCGTGGCTCGCCCAGGACCGTCAGAGCCGCCCGGTAGAACAGGGAGAGCGACGTGTCCGAAGGCCGTCTGTTCGATCTTGGAGACAAAGCCGATGAACGAGCTGGGTCAACTGGCGCTGGAGTTCTACCGAGCGCATCCGAACGTGGCACCGGAGATCGACGAGTCGAAGCTGCACGCGCACTGCGAGCGGCTGGGGGCCGAGATGGCGACGCAGGTCGAGGACCTGGCGACGCAGCTGTGGTTCCGAGCGCAGGGCGAGGCCGAGGAGCGTCGGGGCCTGCGGGTGACCGACGGGGAAGAGCGGGCGGCGATACTCCGGGCGGCGCAGGCCGAGGCGAAGACGATCGTGCTGACCGAACGGGTCTACGACCTGCTCCGGGACCCGGGCGCGTCACCGAGGATCGGCAAGGAGTGGGACGAGAGCCTGGAGGACCTGGAGGTCCCGTGGCACCCGGACTGGGCGGACCTGGTCGACGGGTCGCCGCTGTGGAACACGACCCGGACCGAGGAGGAGCTGACGGCGGAGGGGTTCGTGCTGGACGACCCGTGGACGTGGTGGCGGGTGTTCCCGACGCCGCCCCGGCCGGCGCTTTTCCTGTCGGGAACGACGATCAACGTGGCGCTGGCCGACGGGCGGCTGGTGTGGGACGGGGAGGCGGTGGTGCCGAGACGGCGGGTCGAGCGTCTAGCCGCCGAGGAGGCGGGCGCGCCGAAACAGGTCGAGCGGTAGCGCAGCAGTCGCTGTTCGACCTGGACTGGGACGACCCAGTCCCGGTCGCCGCGGTCGACCCGGGCGGCACGCCACTCCAGCAGCAGGCGAGTCCTGCGGCCGCGGTCGACTTCGACCCGCGGGGCCGGATCTGGGCCCCGTCGGGGGCCAAGGCCCGGGTGGCGGCGAACCTCGCGGCGATCGACACGCTCGACGCATTGACCGCCGAGGAGCGGCCGGCGACCCGGGCCGAGCAGGAGCTGCTCGCCGCGTGGTCGTCCTGGGGTGCGCTGCCGAAGGTGTTCGACGACTCCGATGTCGAATGGGCGGCGATCCGAGCAGAACTGCACGAGCGGTTCGACGAGCGCGCGTGGTCGGCTGCGGCGGCCACGACGATCAACGCGCACTACACCGACCCGGCCGTGGTCGCCGAGGTGTGGCGAGCCCTCGAGCATCTCGGCTTCGCCGGCGGTCGAGTGCTCGAGCCGGGGTGCGGGTCTGGCACGTTCATCGGCGCGGCGCCCCCCGACGCGGAGATGGTCGGCGTCGAGCTCGACCCGACGACCGCCCGCATCGCCCGGCTCCTGTACCCGTCCGCGCAGATCCGCTCCGAGGGGTTCGAGACAACTCGAGTGGCGGACGGCTCGTTCGTCGCGGCGGTCGGGAACGTGCCATTCGGGCGGATCACGCTGCACGACCCGACGCACAACCGGCAGGGGTACAGCATCCACAACCACTTCATCGTGAAGTCGCTGCGCCTCTGCGCGCCCGGCGGGATGGTCGCTGTGGTGACGTCGCGCTACACGATGGACGCGACGAACCCCGCGGCTCGGCGCGAGATGGCCGAGCTGGCGGACCTCGTGGGGGCCGTCCGGTTGCCGACGGGGGCCATGCGGCGAGTGGCCGGCACGGACGTAGTGTGCGACGTGCTGGTGCTGCGCCGCCGCGAGCACGGGCGCGAACCCGGCGGCGAGCCGTGGGGTCGCACCGTGGAGCTGGCGACCGCCGGTGGGCGGCTCCGGGTGAACGAGTACTTCGCGCTGCATCCCGAGATGGTCCTGGGCGAGCCGACTGCGGCGCGGGGCATGTATCGGGACGGCGACCTGGTCGTCGACGGCGACCTGGACCACCTCGGCGCGCACCTTCGAGCCACCGTGGATCACCTCGTGGCCTCGGGCATAGAGCGAGGCCTTGCGTTCACGGCCCGACCCGGTGACGAAGCACGTCCAACCGCGGATGTGGACCCGGCGTCGGTGCGCGCCTCCCAGTCGCCGAAGGTCGGGTCGATCGTCGAGACCGAGGTCGGCTTCGCGCAGCTGGGGGTCGACGGGTTCGTGAACCTCGAGGTACCCAAGTCGCGTCGGGGTGAGCTGTCAGAGCTGCTGGCGCTTCGAGACGTGACGTTGGACCTGTTGGAAGCGCAGGCTGCCGGCCGGCCGCCGGAGGTTTCCGACGTGCTGCGCGTTGAGCTGAACCGCTGCTACGACGCCTACGTGTCTCGCCACGGTCCGGTGTCGCGCTGGCGGTGGTCCACTCCCGCCCGAGCGGGATCCCCTCCTCGCAAGGTGGTGCCCCGGCTGGGCGGGTTCCGCAGCGACCCGGACTGCTCGACCGTCATGGCACTGGAGGACTTCGACGTCGACGACCAGGTTGCGCGCAAGATGCCGATCTTCACCCGCGACGTCCTCCAGCCCGTCGTGGCTCGCCTGGGGGCGGACACGCCGGGCGACGCGCTGGCGATCACGCTCGCGGACACCGGCCGGGTGGACGTCGGACAGATCGCCGAGCTCCTCGGTGTCGACGCCGACGAAGCGCGGTCGCAACTCGAAGGATTGGTGTTCGAGGATCCGACGACGGGCGAGACGGTGACGGCGGCCGAGTGCCTGTCAGGGGACGTGCGCTCAAAGCTCACCGCGGCGCCGTGCTCACGCGGCCTCCGACGCTCGGTGGGCCGGTCACGTCGAGGCGCTCGCCGCGGTGCAACCACGGGACCTGGTCGCGGACGAGATCACGGTTCGGCCCGGAGTGGCGTGGATCCCACCGACTGACGTCGAGGCGTTCATCGTCGAGGTGCTCGGCGTGCCCACGTCTGCGGTGACGGTGCGCCGTCTGGAGTCCACGGGCTCCTGGGAGCTCGACGTCAACTCGTGGGCGAAGCGCACTGCGGTGTGCACCGCCCAGTACGGCACCGTCGAGCGCAGCGCCGTCGAACTGTTGGACGCGGCGATGAACCAGCGGCCCGTGGTCGTCTACCGGACCAACCCAGAAGGAGGACGGAGCCTGCTCGCCGACGAGACCGCGCTCGCGCGAGAACGCCAGGAGCAGCTGCTCGGCCGATTCTCCGAGTGGGTGTTCGCCGACCCGGCCCGACGGGACCGGCTCGTCGCCGAGTACAACCGGCGCTTCAACTCCCACGTCGCGCGCGCCTATGACGGGTCGCACCTTCGGCTGCCCGGCCTGTCGACGGCGTTCGCTCCCCGACCCCATCAGCTCGCCGCCGTCGCCCGGATCGTGACAGAGCCGACGGTGCTGCTGGATCACGCGGTGGGTGCGGGCAAGACCGGGACGATGGTGATGGCTGGGATGGAGATGCGACGGCTCGGCCTGGCCCGTCAGCCCTGGTATGTGGTGCCGAACCACATGCTCGAGCAGTTCGCCGCGGAGCTCAAGCAGTGGTATCCAGCGGCGAATGTGCTCGTCGGCCGTGACCTGTCCGCCCGCACACGGCGGGAGTTCGTGGCCCGCACCGCGACGGGCGATTGGGACGGCGTGATCATCACGCAGTCGGCGTTCGGGCTGCTCGGCGTGTCCGAGGAGGTGCTGCGCCGCTACCTGCGGTTGCAGGTTGCGCGGTTCGAAGCCGAGAAGCTCGCTGTGGCCGAGAGCCGGTCGATTGTGAAGAAGCTTGAGGCCGCGAAGAAGCGGCTGGAGCAGAAGCTGCTCGCGAAGATCGACCAGGCGCGCAAGGACCAGGGCGTGTCGTTCGACCGGTCGGGGTGCGACTACCTGTTCGTCGACGAGGCTCACCACTACAAGAACCTCTCGGTGCCCACGTCGATCCAGGAGCTGGCCGTGAACGGGTCGGACAAGGCGTCGGACCTGGAGATGAAGCTCGGGTGGCTTCGGGATCGCAGCGGCGACCGCTGCGCGACGTTCGCCACTGGGACGCCGGTGGCGAACTCGATGCGCGAGATGTTCGTCATGCACCGCTACTTGCGACCGGGCGATCTCGAAGCCGCCGGGGTGGAGCACTTCGACGGCTGGGCGTCGCAGTTCTGCGCGTCTAAGACGATGCTCGAGCTGGCACCGTCGGGCGCATCGCACCGGGTCACCACGCGGCTCGCCGCGTTCGTCAACACACCCGAGCTGGTCTCGATGTACCGAAGGTTCGCGGACGTGATGCTCCCAGCCGACCTCGACCTCCCGATCCCCGAGCTCGCCGGCGGGACCCGTCGCACCCGGATCGTGGAGCCTTCCTCGCAGCTGCGCGCCTACATCGATGAGCTCGGCCAGCGCGCCAAGGCGATCCAGGAGCGTCGCGTGCTGCCCGAGGAAGACAACATGCTCAAGGTCACCGGCGACGGTCGCCTCGCTGCCCTCGATCCACGCTGCGTCAGCATGGACCGTGACCCGGCCGGCGGGAAGGTCGCCGCGATCACCTCCGAGGTGCTGCGCATCTGGGAGAAGAGCGCGGCAGCGTAGCTACCTCGACGCGTTCGGTGACCCTGCCAAGCGACGGGGAGCGCTCCAGATCGTGTTCTGCGACCGGTCGACGCCCAAGGCCGGCGAGTGGAACTTCTACGGCGAGCTGCGCGACCGGCTCGTCGCCGGCGGGATCTCCGCCGAGCAGGTGCGGTTCGTGCACGAAGCCGGAAGCGACCGCAAGAAGAAGGAGGAGCTGTTCGCCGCGTGCCGCGATGGGCGTGTCGCCGTGCTCATCGGGTCGACCGAGCGCATGGGAGTCGGAACCAACATCCAGGCGCGGGCCATCGCGCTTCACCATGCGGACTGCCCGTGGCGGCCGGCCGACCTCGAGCAGCGCGAGGGGCGCATCCTGCGCCAGGGCAACCAGAACCCCGAGGTCGAGATCGTGGCGTACGCGACCGAGGCGAGCTTCGACGTGTACATGTGGCAGCTGTTGGAGCGGAAAGCTCGGTTCATCGGTCAGGTGCGTGCTGGAGACCTCACTGCTCGCACCATTGATGACCTCGGCGACGAGCAAGCTCTCTCGTACGCGGAGATCAAGGCACTGGCGTCTGGCAACCCGCTGATCCTGGAACGGGCCACTGTCGAAGCCGAGGTGGTCCGGCTCGAGCGGCTTCGGACCATGCACGGCGCCGAGCAGGCACGGATCAAGGCCAAGCTGGGATCGCTGGAGCGCGAACGTGTGCGGCTGGAGCACGATGTCGACGCCGCTGTCCGAGCTGAGGGCCGTGTGATCGACACGCGAGGGAACCGGTTCGCCGCGACGATTCGGGGTCGACGCCTCAGCGATCGGCGCGACGTGGGCGTCGAGCTCCAGCACGCGCTCGCCGACGCCTTCGCGGAGCAGCGGGCCCGGCGAGGCACCGACGAGGTCGTCGGTCAGCTCGGCGGGGTGGACCTTCGCGTACTTGCCAAATCGTCCTGGGACGTCGTGCAGGTCGAACTCGTGGGTCTTCCCGTGCGACCCCTGGCCTTCGACCGATCGGAGCTGCGCACCTCGGACGCGATCGGCCTCACCCGCCAGCTCGAGCACCGTGTCCACAGCCTGGGTTCCGATGGGGCGGCAGCAGAGAATCGCCTGGCGGAAATCTCCGGCGAGATGGCGAACCTCTGCGGCCTCCAGGGCCGCCCTTTCGACGGCAACCGACAACTTGCCCAGGCCAGAACGCGATTGGAAGCGATCGATATCGAGCTGGCCAATAGGCAGGATTCGATTGAGTTCGTGTGCTTGACGACGTGGAACGGATCCGCGACCTGGACCGCGTCGGGCAGCGAGTCGTTGAACACCTTGGCGTAGGAGCCCGACAGGTCCAACGCCCCAACAGATCGTGTCACGCCACACCCGAGGCTGCGCGTCGATCCAGGCGGACACGGTCTTCGCCGTTCGGCCTTCGATGACCTCGATCAGCTTCGGGGCCCGGTCGCCGCCACCGACGTCGACGACCGAGTCGCCCAGGACTTGGTGTGGCGGGCGCCGCGGCGCACGAACAACGTCTCATCCAACCCCAGCGCGGTCGACCCCATCAGTCCTGGAAGTGTCCGCGGCGAGCAGCGCGGTGCCGTAGGCGGCCACGGCGTCCATGACGGTGTGCCAGTCACAGCCCAACTCGGCGGCGACCTCCGCGACGGCGCGACCCAGCCGGCCGACCTGGACGGTGACCCAGCGCGCGGCCCGGTCGGTCATCTTCGCTCGGGGCGCCGCGACGGCCGATCGATCTCGGTGAACGTGCCCACCAGGCAGTAGCTTTGGAGGCCGCTGCAAAGACCTGCTCGCACCCCTCGTCACCGGATGGGCATCCGCCAGTCGCACTAGAGCAGAATTTGAGTCTTGCTTCCGCAGCATCGCCCAGCACGCGATCGGCAAAGTCGAAGGTCGAAGCTTCTTTGAGTCGCATTCCCTCAGGACCGGAGGTATGACCTGAGCCTTTGGATCGGTCACCTGCGTGAGGGCGCGACGTACCTTTCTCGTTGATCCAAACGAGTGGACGCCGGGGTCGCAGGCCCGGCGAAGAAGGAACGCCGATGTTGACAGCATTGACCGACGAGGGGCAGGGCGGCGAGGAGGTGCGCGCGGCTCTGGACGAGTTCGTCGCCGAAGGCGCCCGGCGGATGTTGGCTGCTGCGTCGGAGGCAGGAGTCCACCGAGTCCTGGGCGGAACTGCTCCGGGACCTGAAGCGCCGCGGCATCCGCGCCCCGGTGCCCGCCGTCGGGGACGGAACCCCGGGGTTCTGGGGTGCGCCCGGCGACGTGTTCCCCGAGACCCGCACCCAGCGGTGTTTGGTGCGCAAGGTCGGCAACGTCCTCAACGCGCTCCCGAAGTCCGCGCAGCCCATCGCGAAGAAGATGCTCGCCGAGATCCGCGTCGCGCAGGACCTTGAGCACGCCGAGACCGCCGCGAAAGCCACCGACGACCTGGGCGAGCTGCTCGCCTTCTACGACTTCCCTGCCGAGCACTGGCGGCACCTCGACACGACCAACCCGGTCGAGTCCACGTTCTCGACCGTCCGGCTCCGCACGAAGGTCACCGAGGGCCCCGGCTCAAGAGGGGCCGGACTGGCGATGGCCTTCAAGCTTCTCGAGGCCGCCCAGGACCGGTGGCGGGTTGTAAACGGCCCCACCTCGTCGCCCTCGTCCGAGCCGGCGCACGCTTCAACAAGGGGGTGATCGTCGAAAGCGAACAGCCCCACGAGGAAGCCGCCGCGTGATCAACGTGGGAACCCGATCCATAGGTCTTGACCATTCCTCTCAGGGCCGGCTCCCACCGAGGCCCGCCGAAACCGGTGCGAGGCGCGTCCCCGGAGAAGCGAATTGCGCAAATGGACCCTACCCTGAGACGAGTTCGGCCGACTCAACACAGGTGTCCGTCAGCCCGGGGGACTTCCAGCTCCGATCTACTTCGCCCTACCTACTCGACCCCGCAACAATTCCGCCGGCGCAGAGCCACAAAGGCCTGAGATATGGGGGCTCATAGCCCTTGAAACGCACATCCGCTCCAACACTAATTCAGCGGGACCTCGGATACACTTCCGAGCTGCGACAATTCTCCCGGCCGATTTGTGACGAAGAAGCCAAGTACGCCCATGTTGTCGGGATCGTAGACCACAATGATCGAAGTGCCAGTCACGGGAGTCTTTGGGTTCACCATCATCGAGAAATGACCGTCAACCTCCAGGACGATAGCTGCTCTTTCACTTTCGCTCTGACTGGCTACCTCATGCTCGAGGGACTTTGCTGCCGCGACGTTGCTCATCACTGCGCGCGCTTGAGTCGCGTCGGTCCCTGGAACACTAAACTTTGTCCCAATTGCGCTCGCCACGCCACTGAGAGATGCCGCATCTATGCCTGAACCTATTGCAGGCTTAGTAGGCGCGTCGGAAGCTACAACTGAGGCCGTAGAACTACCGCCATGAGTAGTAAGCGACGCGAATGTCAGCGCTGCAGCACCGCTAATCACTACGGTGGCAATCAAAATGAGGCGACTCCGCGAGCGACTCAACATGTCGCATCCTTCCAGGCTCGAATCCAGGAGTTCGGTGAAACTACCTGCACATTGGCATCTCCCACCACAAGAGTAGCGAGCCCCGCACTGGAAGTATTCCAACCGGCATGAGGGTTTCCGGAGAGGTCATAATAGCCTAGTGAAGATGAACTCCCGTACGAGTAGGTGTAGTCGGAGTTTGATACGAGCTCACTGTGGATGCTTCTCGAGGGCCAGCTAAAGCCCGATGCACTGGCGTGGATGACGCCGTTGAGGAGAATGTAGGAGTAGGTAGACGACGAACCCTTGTATATCTGCACAGGCACGGATGAGGTGTGTGAATAGGCCTGTTCCCACCAGAATTCGTAGCCATATGTGGGCCGATTGGCCGCCCAATACATGTGTGGCACATCTTGCGGCGGTTTTATCCTATCAAGAGCCATGCCCGTGCTGATTCCGCCCTCAACGAAATTCAGCGCCTGACTGCCGTGGCCCCAAGCGATGAGATTGCGCTTGATGAACTCTGACGTATCGACCCAAATGTAGTCGCAGTTCGATCGCAGGTTCCCGTAGACTCCATTGAAGCCGCTCGGTGAATTGACCGCCACAAATGCGTCTGCATAGCAATTGCTTGAGTCCGTACAAGTATTGGCATTGGCTGGCGAGGCCAGTCCAGCCAAGATTAGCGCAGGAAACAGTAGTGCGCTCAGTACCGTCAGGCATCCCCGCCATGTCCGCATGAGGCGAAGATAGGTCGCTCGGTACCGAAAGTCAAGCCACTTCCACCTCGCCGGGGATGAAAGCAAGCGGCTCGCCGCTCGCCGACGCTGCGAAGGAACGGTGGCAATGTCCGTCGGTGCAGTGAGTTGAAGCGTAGATCGTAAACGTGTCCAGCTTTAGGATCTTGGCTCAGTTTCGAGGCCGGAAGGCTCGCGACGTGGCCGACACGTTGGTCGACGTCGTGGGGGCGGTCGTGCTCACAGTTCAGGGTGGATCTCAGGTGGTTTGCAGGCTGCTCCCATTCCTTGGATCTTGGAGAGGAACGAAAGTGCCGAAGCGCAAGAGGCGCCGCCGTGGAACGACGCGAGCGAGGAACGCGAGTGGGGTTCAAGCACCGTGAGGGGCAACTGTCGCAGTGAACTGGGGCCCGCTAAGTCGCCGAGAAGCGCGGTGTGAACGGCTCGACTGTGCGGGCTGACTCCACGAAGCAGGTATCGACGCCGGCACCCGGCCGGGGATCACGACGGATGCGCAAGCTCGAGCGGCACGATTCTCTGGGCGTCTCGCCTCGTGTCCGAACGGCGGCACGCCTCGAAGTCGGGACGGTTTACCCACCCCGCAGTGATTCGGCACCGACACAAGGCCGTTTCGCGACGCTGGGTGGTCACCCTGTGTGACTTGTCGATCTCACGGCGGCCCCCCCCCGGGCCATCCAATCGCACGCTTACGAAGCTCGCCTGGCAGATCGCGCGCCAACCGCCGCCCTCCGATCTTGGCGAGCATGCTCCATCCTCGTGTCCTCGGTCCGGACCACCAGTGCATCCCTGTCCGAATGATTGCTCCTGAGCAGCGCCAAGTCCTGTCCGTGGGGCCTCTAGCGAATCCGGGGCGGTACAGTTCGCCTGCTCCCAGGATTCGCAGCCATGTCGCAGAGTCCACGTTTGAACGAAGCGAGATGTCATCCGAAACGAGCCGCAACGAGTCTGTATAGGTAATGAGCAGCAGCGCCGAAGAGTTGACTCGCGAGGAGATCGGGCTCCGCTACGTCAGTGGGCGCGATGACCTCTTCCGCCTTGCCTGGCTCATGGTTGGCGACCCGGGTGAGGCGGAAGACCTGGTACAGGAGGCGTATTCGCGCCTCATGCTTCGACCCAGCCGCGTGCGAGATCCTGCTCGGGTCGACTCGTATCTTCGCTCGACCGTGCTCAATCTTGCGCGTAGCCGCTGGTCCAAGCGCTCTCGGCGGCGACGTCTTGACGCGCGCGACCTGGCCGATCCTACCGGCTTGGCGAGAGAACCTGACACCGACCCCATGCGAGACGCGGATGAGCGCGATCTCGTTCGCAACGCCCTTCTCGGCCTCACTGCGAAACAGCGCGCCTGCATCGTTTGTCGCTATTGGCTAGGTCTCACTGACGCGGAAACAGCGGAGTCCACCGGAATGGCGCTCGGCACCGTGAAGACCCACCTCCGAAGGGCGCTCGCGATCTTCCGCGCCGACCTCGAAGTACTTCCGTGACCAATTCCTGAGGAGCCCAATGTCCATCGAACTTGAACAGAAGCTGCATCGTGTGCTTGCGGAGCTCGCAGAAGACGCACCAGTGCCGCGTAGCTGGGATGCGACCCTAGCTGGGGGGGATAGTCGAGCGGACCAGTTCTCGGCAAACGACTCGGACGGATTGCTTGCCCTTCAGCCGGAGCTCGAAGTTCAGCCTCCGAGACGCTGGGCGCCTTCGATCGCTGTCGGTCTTGCGCTGGCCGCGGTAGTTGCTCTGGGGTTGGTGCTGGACATCCGTTCGGGCCACCATTCCACTGTCCAGAGTGCGGCTACCGAACCTTCTACGAGTATGACTCAGCCAGCGAGTGGAGCCTCACTCGATGTCGCTTCGCTCTCGAAGATCGCTTCCTCAATCGGTGAAGGTAGCAGCATCGCGGGATCTAGGCCTTCGCATGCACGAGCGGTGGCCAGCAACCTCGCGGCGGCAAAGGCTCTCGAGAACGAGTCCCCCGACACGGGTGACTCCGACCAACCGGTAATCGTTTTGCAGGTCGAGGGTCACTTCTCGATCATGGTCAACCCCGATGTTCCCGCAGCGGGAACATCGGCCATCGCGATCCTGAATCCCCAGACTCTTCAAGTGAAAGGCTACTTCCTTACCAATCACCCAGGCGACCTATCTCAACTAGGAGAAGTAGTCGATATTCCACTCGATTGACTACGTCGTCTTCGCATGACGAGGCGATTCCGGCCCCCTTCGGGGCAAGCACGTTCAGTCAACTCGATTGGGCGACGTTGTAGGCCGTAGCTTGATGAGCTGGCGCTATTTGGACCAATCGCCTCGGAAGTGCGACATCCGACTCTCATTGTTGGCCGAAGCAGGCGGACTGTCGGGGCGGTGGTCGCCGGGGCGGCAGCCGCGGCGGCCAGTCCACTCGACGAGGCGGAGACGGGTGTTGGCGAAGACCTGCATCCAATTGGCCGGGTCAGCCGCAGAGCCGAGGGGCCAGTAGGCGACCTGCCAGGCGCCCCAGAGGGCTGTGAGCTCGTCGACGAGCGCACCATGCAGGAACCAGCACGGTGGCACGGTGCGGTTGTCGAGGGCGTAACGCTCGACGAGCCATTCGACCCATTCCCTGAGTTCGGCCCAGCGCTGTTCTGCCTCAGCTGCGCTGAGCGTGCGTTGCGGGTCTTCGGGGTGGATGCGCCAGGTGATTGGCGCGGGAACGGCGAGCAGATCGCCGCTCGCGGCGTTGGGGTTGTCGATGAAGTCGTCGATGTTCATGTGATGCTCCTGTCCGACGGCGTTGGCAGGATGCGCCCAGTGCTCGGCTCGTCTTCGTGGCGGTGAGCGGGCGGATCCGAGGGTTGGCTGGCGATGACGTCGATCGCCCGTTGAGCTCGGGCGCGATCGCGACGCTGGGTACGGTCTGCGCCTGACCAGTCGCCGAGCGGCTGGTCGTCGGTGATGTCCCAGCGGTCGCGGTAGGTGGCCACGGCGGTGACTGCCGTTCTCCACGCACGGGCCTGCTCGGCCACAGCGGGTTCCGGCCCGAGCGCGGCGAGCCATGGAGCGTGCGTCGCCGTGGCCTCGCGCACGAGATGAGTCGCGCGGTTGGTTGATCGCCGCGGCGGCGTGATCGAGCGCGGCTTGGGCCGCGGGGTCGAAGTCAGGTTCTCCGGGTACGACGATGCCTGCGAGCAGCCGAATGGACTGCGCGTGTCTGCCGGCGGCGTTGAACGCGGCAGCGACGCGGCCAAGGAGCAACGCTGTGGGGTCGCCAACCCCCTCGAGATCACCTTGGTGATGCGCATCGACGAGAAACTGCTCGGCGTCGAGCCCGGCGAGTGTGGCGTTGCGGAGCAGTGCGGTGAGCTTCGGCCATGCGTCGGAGCTACACATCCGCTCCGCAACGTCGGGCGGAGCGAGCGCGGCGACCACGGGCACCCATCGGGTGTTCGACAGCTCCTGGGCGACGTGCTCGTAGACCGGGATGAGCGTGGACATCGACTCCGCGGCTCGATGTGCCGAGAGTGCGGTGTCGCTGGCAGACCGCTCGGCGTCGCTGCGGGCGAGCACAGCCGCAAGTACGTCGGTTCCGGATGCCGGCCGGTCGGTGTGGCGGGCGTCGTCGGGATCATCGTCGGGCATGTCGAGGGCGACATAGGCGTGGTTGGCGGCGCGTCCGCGGGTCATCGCGACATAGAGCACCTCGCGGGACAGCGAGGCGGTGACGATGGTGTGTGCAGTGTCGACCGTCGCGCCCTGGGCGCGGTGCGCGGTCGTCGCGTAGGCGAGCTGGAGATGCTTGGCGACGTACCAGCTCGGCAACACCACGACGTCTTCGCGTCGCCGTCAGAGTGATCACGCTTCACGGTGAGCGAACCGTCGATGGTGCAGCCGGCGACGGTGAAGGCGTCGCCGTTGCGCACCCAGCCGCCCGAGTCGCGGAGCGCCCGGTTGTTCCGCCGGGCGACGACCCGGTCGCCCACGCCGATCGTGGTGCCGTCGCTCACCTGGACGCCAGCGGCTTCGACGCTTCCCGCAGCGACGAGGTCGGCACGAGCGCGCTCATTCAGGCTGCGCACGGTCGCGTTGTCGGCGGCGATGAGAAGGCTTGTGCGTCCGGCTCGGGTGTCGGCGAGCCAGGCTCGGTAGGCGGCATCGAGCATGTCGACGTGGTCGCCGTCTCGAAACCGATCGTGGTCGACGTAGGTGGCAATCGCGCGGTGGTCGCCGTCTCGAAGCTTAATGCTGGCGTCGCGCTCCCACTCGGCGTCGAAGCGCCAGACGCTGGAGAGCTCGGCGACGCCCGGGGCGTCGGCAAGCATCCTGAGCGCGCCGCCGGCATCCACCGCGGTCAGTTGCGCAGGGTCGCCAACGAGCAGCATCGTGGCGCCCGCAGACTCGGCCTGGTGGGCCAGCGCGGCGAGCGAGAGCGTCCCGGCGAGAGATGCCTCGTCGACGATGACGAGCTGTCCAGGTTGCATCGTCCAACGGCTCTGGGACGCCTCGATCTGCGCGGCGGCCTCGTCGAGCCGGGCGGTCGCGTGCGTCGATCGAGTTCGGCTGCGCGCCGCGGAAACACGATCCCGAGCGTCCGCGCGACCCGTCGCTCCGGCGCCGACGCTCTCGTGCAGCCACTTGGTGGTGTTCTCGCACTCCACGCCGAGCGAGCCCGCGAGGACCTCGGCGGCCGACGCGGACGGTGCGAGACCGAGCACCGACTCGGGCCCATGTGCGGCCACCCACTGGTCTTTGAGGGCGGCGAGCGTGGTGGTCTTGCCGGTGCCGGCGGGACCGATGAGCACCTGGACGCTGCAACCAGATGTGACGACGGCCGCCACTGCGTCGCGCTGGTCATCGCCGAGGTGCGTGAGCTTCGAAGCGTTCAGTGGGACAGCGTGCTGCGCGCTGATCGTCGCGGCGCGTTCGCGCAGGTACTGCTCCGCGCCGAGGATTACGTGCGACGTGAACCGCTGACCAGCGTGCTGGGTGAACACGTCCTCGCCGCTAGAGCGATGGAATTCCGTTGCGACCGGTCGACCGGCCTCGGGATGGAGCGCGATCGAGCGTCGCTGCGCCGCGCTCGACGACCCGATGGGTGAAGGCCTCGCGATCGGCGGGGCTCGCGAACCGGAGCTCGTGGGTTAGCCGGGCCGCTTCGGTGATGAGGTTCCATCGGTTCCATGTAGAGCGACGTGCCTGCACCGCGGCGACCGTGAGCGTCGCCCAGGCCTCGATCGTCTCGTCGGCGATGTGTTCCGCGATCTGTGGACGCCGTTCGCTGCGATCAAGGGCGTCGTCGACCAGGCCTTGCGCGGCGCGGCCGGTGACGGTCTCGGCTCGTGACCGCCACCCAGCGGCAAGCTCTACGAGGGGCGCAGGGTCGCGCTTGACGGGCCGTTCGGTGAGGGTCGCCTGCTGACGGATGCGGAGCAACCCGGTCGAGCTGGGCTGATGCCCGTTGGCGGCGACGTAGGCGTCGACAAGCCGTTCGTAGTGGCCGGCGATCTCGCCGCTGCGGACGGAGAACTCGGCGATGAGCGCCTCGGGGACGTCGGCGATCTCGTGGGCGACGGTGCGCCGTGCGCGGCGCTCCCGTGGCTCCCAGTCGACGCCGAGCTCCCGGGTGAGCCGGTCGGCGAGCATCGTGTCGTAGAGCTCGGACACGGCGACGATCGCGTGGTGCAGCCCGCGGGAGTCGACGGTGAGCCACGTCCCGTCGACGGACTGCACGCGGTTGGCGACGGCGACGTGGGTGTGCAGGTTCGGGTCGCCGCCACGGGAGTCCCAGTGATCGAACGCGGCAGCGATGACGCCGCGGGTGTCGACCTGGGCGACGCCAGCGTGGCCCACTCTGGTGAAGATCACCTCCCGCTCGAGGTAGTCGACGACGTCGGCGAGGGTGGCGTGATGGGCATCGACGATCGCCTGCTGGGTCTCCTGGTCGGCGATGGCCCACAGTGCGGAGACCGACTTGGGGACGGTGAATGTCAGGTCGAAGCCGCCCTTCGCGGTGCGGGTCACCCGCCGCCGCTCGGTGCGGCGGATCTGGTCAACCGCCTTGGCGCGTTCGGCACCCCTGAGGGTGTCGGGAAGCCCGGCGGTCTTGGCCGCGACGCGCTCGCTGAGCGACGCATAGGGCCGGGGCGCGCGGCCGAGCAACTGTCCGGTCGTCGGGTCCCTCCCTTCCGCGAAGAGGGCGGCCATCCGCCACTCCTCGACCGGCGTTCCCGATGGCAGCTCGTCGCCGAGGCCGGCGAGCCCGCTGCCCATCCAGACCCCCGGCGGATACCCGGAAGCCGCGTAGTAGCGAGTGAGTGGGGTGGTGCCTCCGTCGCGGGCGGACTGATCGACGTCGCCACGGGCGACGTGTCCGGTGAGGTACCTGTATCCGTCCCCGACGCTCATCGCCTTGAGGCTGATCACGCCTCGAAGCCCGGGGCTCGGGCGATCTCGTTCAACGACGTCCAGCGATCCCGCTCCTGCATCTTGGCGAGCAGCATTTCCCAGTCGCCGGTCCACCAGGTTCCGTCATCATCGCGGTGGAGTCCTTCGTGAATCCCGGCGAGCAGACGGATGGTTTCGACGACGGCACGACGGCTGGAGCCAGACCTGCAAGGCCGCGCAAGCAGCTCAATCGAAGCGACCCGTTCAGGCTCGAATGGGTCGGGCGCGGTCGCGTAGCGCGGGTCGATAGGTGTGGTCACAGTGGCCATCGAGTTCTCCTTGAGATGTTGGGACGACGTGTGGCAGCACGAATGTGCACGCCCACGACGTGGGGGCGTCACTGGCCCAAACACTGTCAAGGGTCGGTGATCTCGGCTCA
Organism: uncultured Actinomycetes bacterium; assembly: GCA_963810075.1. Taxonomy (GTDB): domain Bacteria; phylum Actinomycetota; class Acidimicrobiia; order Acidimicrobiales; family Iamiaceae; genus CAWELZ01. Next base: position 32,815 of record CAWELZ010000014.1, read on the forward strand.
GGTCACGTATCGCCTGATATCGTCCGCCCGGCACGCTGTGGTCGGTGCTTGGAGCCGAGCGAGGTCGGTGTCGACTACGTCCTTGGAGGGATTCATGACAGATTCGCCGCCACCCCCGTCCGGTGAGCTGCCGCCTCCACCAGACCAGTCAGGAATCGAGCAGCTTCCACCTCCGCCGCCCGTTCCAGCACCTTCGAATCAACTGCCACCACCCCCTCCACCACCGACAGATGCGGCCCTGCCTCCGCCGCCAAATCCGTCACGCTCGAAATCACGAGCCGAACGGGAAGCCGAGCGGAAGGCGAAGTATGCGGCGAAGAAGGCAGAGAACCAGGCGAAGTATGCGGCGAAGCAAGACGCGATCCACACGAAGTATGAGGATCGACGCGACGAGTTGGCCGCGGATCGAGCAGCTCTGAAGCAGCAAAGAGCCAACAAGAAGACCGAGCGGACCGCCCAAGGTGAGGGGCCGCCTGCCGAACAGGACTCGGCTGCGCTTGAAGTTGGCGACCCGTCGCCGGGCACCGCGGGCGAACGACCAAATCCGCCGGGAGGCGAGCGTCACGAGGGAGCCTTGGTCCCGTTTGGAGAGAAGCTCGAGAGTGTCGAGATCGAGCCACTTCGCGACGCCAAGCAGATTGCGCGGCAGGCGGAACGCAACGCCAAACGGGCTGAGCTGGAAGCCCGGGTCGCCAAGCGAAAGGTCGAACGTCAGGCCAACAAGGCCGAGCGGAAGCGGCTCCGATCTGTGACCGTAAAGGGTTTCGGCGTCAAGGCCGTAGACCAGACCATCACCTACCGCAACGAGTCACATTCGTTCGCGGGGACCACTGCGCGCGTCGAGACCGCGGGGGAGATCGACTCAAGGTTCACTGCGACTCGTTTGGCGCTCATGGGACCGTTCGCGCTCGCCTTCAAGAAGAAGAAGGACAAGCGAGAGCTTTACCTGACGGTCGAAGGCCCCGAGTTCGCTTGGGTCATCGAGATCCAACCAGATCTCAGTGCTAGCGCGCGTAAGTTCGCGGCGGAACTGTCCGCTGCGAGCCGAAGGTTGGCTGCCGGGAGCGACCGGCCAGCCTTGCCGCCTGGCTCGACTCCTGGCACTGTTCCTGACGCATCTCTTGACCCATCATCCCTTCAGCACTCGCCGACGACGCCGCCGATTGAGACACCAGACGTGGCCGGGCAACTTGGAAGACTGGCAGAGCTCCATGCTGCGGGTGCGCTCACTGATGTTGAGTTTTCCGCAGCGAAGGCGCGCCTTCTCGGAAGCTGAGCGCCACCGAGCCACCTTGATCTTGAAAGCGCTCTCCGGCCCAACGGCCAGGCGCTGCACGGGGCGGCGGGCGCGCTGATGCATCGAACCGGAGGTTGGTGCCAGCGAGTAGGGGTAGTTCGTTCGCTTGTGAACAAGCGAACGCCTGAGCGACGGAGGAGCTCAGGGCATGTCGGTTGCAGCCGCTGACGGCTGCTCGCCGCTGTCACCTTGTTCGCGTCAAGGAGGCCGTTGCGGGACGTGGCGAAGTCGCCGGATCAGGCAACTGCCTGCCCAGGTCACGGACGGAGGTGCGCCCAGTCGGCCTGGGCGCACGAGTGATCTGGTCGAAGTGAGTGAGTCGGGCCTTCTTCTCGTTTGTTGTCAGGGCCGGCTGTAGCTTGCCCAATCGCCTCGATGCAGTCATCACGAAGCCGCCCGCATAGAGCACTCAACTGACGACGACGGTTCCCCTTCGCCGGCTCTCCCGGTGAAATCGATCTGGTCGACCTGCCCGACTCCCCGACCTTGTGGACTTGCGATAATGGTCGTTCATGGTCCTCGAGGAACGGCAGATCGGGTCGTTCGGCGCCTTGACGGCATCGATCGACGCGCTTCGGAAGGACCTTCCCGTCGTGGTGGCGATCTCCGGGCCCGGCGGCGCAGGCAAGACAACACTGGCCGAGCACCTCGTCGCTCACTTCGAGAATGCCACCAAGCTCCAACTCGACAACTTCCTCGTCAATCGGGGACAGGGACCGGGCTGGCGCGGTGGCTTCGACTGGGAGCGACTCGCCGGGGTCTTGGCCGATGCCACGGCCGGTCGCCCACTTCGCTACCGGTGGTACGAGTGGGAAGCAGACGCCCTCTCGGAGGCCTACGTCGATGAACCGGCGCGGCAACTGGTCATCGTCGAAGGGGTGCGGCTCATACAGCCCGAACTCCTGCAGCATTTCGACCTCACTGTCTGGCTCGACGTTCCCGGCGAAGTCGCTACCGAGCGAGGAATCAGGCGGGATCGGACGAGCAAACCATGGGATCCCGCCGAACTCGAGATTCACATCCGACGCTGGCACGACACCTGGGTGCCCAAGGACGCCGAGTACTACACGGCCTGTCGTCCCCGCGATACGGCCGACTTCCTGTACACGGATCAACGTTGACTGCTTTGCGCCCTGTCCCGACCGCACCCTGGCGGAAGGTAATGGGTTCGGACGTCTGAGGTGCGAGAGGTAGGGGCCTTCCGACACCGCTAGCGGTTGGTTGATCTGCCGAACACACCCGCACCCCACAATCTCACGCGGTTGCGGCCAATTGACGCATCGACATGTAGAGGTAGCCACCCGAACTGTCGCCGGTCCGAACGAGCCCATCGTCTATGCGCCACTGACCGACGTCGCTTTTGGTTCCAGGCCTGGCACTCGGGACAGAACTGATTGCTGGTGGGGGTCGGCGGAGCTAGCCCCGATCGTTCATGAGAAGTCCGGTGGGGCGGGGGTGGTCATTTCTGGTCGTCGGGCGGTGTGATTTCGGGGTGGCGGTGCCGGCGTGGAGTGTCGGCGGGCGGCTGGACGCGCTGGCGGGCGGGTTGGGGGCGCGTCGAAGCAGGGGCTCGCGTGTCGCTCAGTTCGCCCGGCGGGCTGGGTCAGGTGAGCGCCGTGATGTGTTGGTAGGCGGCGAGGATGGTGTCGCTGTCGGGCCAGCCGTCGAGGAGCCTGATGACGTCGCGGCGTGCTTTGCGGATGACGCGGGCGGGGGTGTGCCACAGACGCCACCGCAGCGTCTTGGGTTCCGCGGCGGCGAGGGGCCCGGTGACACAGAGCAGCTGGAACCATCGGACGAGGTCCGCCGCGGTGCAGATGGTGGCGAGCCAGGCCTCGTTGGCTTCGAGGTCGCTGAACGGGAACCGCTCGAGCCCGGAGTCCTTCAGGCGCCGGATGTGGTCTTCGACGTGCGCGTGGGCGCGCATGTGGCCATCGAGGGTGACGGGGTCACCGGCCTGGTCGGTGAAGTGGCCCCAGTAGCGGAAGGTCTCCGATGGGAACAGCGAGTGCTGCGCGCCGGGGTGGCGGGGCTCGCGGCGCACGATGAGACGGGTCCCTTCGGGCCACCCGGACAGGTCAACGCGGTCGGTGAGCTCGATCACCTTCGCGTCGGCGCGCGCTTCGCCGTCTTGGCGCGTTGCGGGCTGCCAGGCGTCATGATCGACCGACGTGGCGAGGATCGCGGCGTGGATCTGCGGTGTTCTGCGGGCCACGACCGCGAACCCGACGTTGCGTTCACGGCATCCCGACACGAACCCGCCGGTGCAGCCCGCGGAGTCCGCCCGGACCATCACCGGCCGCTTGACGAGCCCGGCGTCGTCGCCGGGCCGGTGCCCGACCGAGACCTGCTCGGGCAACTGGCCGATCGCGGCGTCGAGCACAGCGAGGTGGTCGGCGATGTTGTTCGCTGCGGCGTTGCCGGGGCGCAACATCGCGGCGAGCGCCTCGCCGGTCGCGTCCGCGAAGCACAACATCGGATGGAACCCGAACCCGCCCTTGTAGGTGGGGCCGGTCCCGGCCTTGTTCTCCGAGTGGATCTGCACCAGCGACGCGTCGATGTCCAACACCACCGGCGCCGTGCCCGTGGTCGCGGCGGACCGTTCCCACACCCCGCGGCGCACCGACGCGACCGCCGAGGCGAGCTCCGCGCGGACCGCGGGCGTGATCGCCCGCAAGGTCCGATACAACGTCGGAGCCGAAGCGACGTGACCGAACAGACGGTCCTCGACCCGCAGATGCTCGATGTCCGCGCACGACTCGCCGCCGCCAGCGAGCATCAACATCGCCTGGCACAACACCTTGCCGCGGTCATGGACCGGCGCGCGCTCACCAGCCCACGGCACCGCCCGAGACAACGCCTCACCCAGACCCAACCGGTCCGCGAACACCCCAAGCGCGTGGAGCCCGACATGGCCCACCGCCCCATCGCCGCCGTCTTCGATCCTCGCTGGAACCGCGCTGATAGCCTGCATCTGTCAGGTGCCCTCCTCGTGAGCCTTCTCGTGGTGTCGCAATCACAAGAAAAGCCCACCAGCAGGGCACTTGTCGCGTCTCAGGTCTTTCGCGTCATCTCACCCCGTGAACGATCGGGGCTAGAGGCATCCGTATGTGTCGTTGCGGCAGCTTCCTCACTCCGCTGCCTCGTTCCGCCCACAAGATTCGCTCCCTTCTAAGCCTCTTTGGCACTCAGAACTGTGTCTCCCTAGATGAGATCGAAACCCACCCTCCAGGATCTTGAAGCGGTGTACCGCACTGAATACCTGCGACTCTCGCGACTCGCTGCCGCAATTGTGCGCGACGATCAGTTGGGCGAGGATCTTGTGGCCGAGGGCATGGTCCGACTCGTCGAGCATTGGGATCGGGTCAAAACCTACGACGCTCCGGGTGCCTGGCTGCGAAGGGTGGTGATCCGAGAAGCAGCTCGCCATCAGCGGAAGCGTGCACACGATTGCAGGACATTCTCTGCAATGTCGGCGCGCAGGTCGCGGATCCGGGTCCTGAGGTTCAGAGCCCACTGCGTCAGGCTATCGATAGCTTGCCGTCGAGCATGAGAGCAGTTGTTCTGGTCTACTACTTCATGGATAAATCTATTGTCGAGACAGCATCTCTGCTCGGAATCAAGGAGGGGACCGTCAAGGCGCAGCTTCACAATGCACGGCGGCGACTTGAGCAAGAAATGACACTTCTCCCAACGGAGGCACAATAGTGCAGGACCACGATGACTTGGCCGGCGCAATACAAGAAGCATACAGCTATAGCCCACGCCGGCCCGACCTTGCCTCAATTCTGGCACGCGGTGCCCGCCGAGCACGGAGACGAACGATGGTGCGGCGATCGGCACCGCTCGTCGTAGCGTTACTAACACTCGTGGCAATAGTCGCATTTGTCGGCCGCGGCGGACGCTCGGTTGAGCGTGTAGCGATCCAAACCTCTCAGAGCTCCGCGGTCAAGGGAGACTCAGTTGGAGCATCTTCCACAACAACAGGCCGACCGCCGGTCCCGCAATTCCACGCTGGCACTCCAGCGGCGAAGCAGTTTGCGACTGAGGCCGCAAGTAGCTACCGGTCGATTTTGGCCGGCTATTCCGTTTCGGCAACATACGAGGCGTACTCCGAGGGACAATCAACTCCTCATCACCTCCAGGCGACCTTCACCAACGCAGAAGGCAAACGATCAACATCTCATTCAGTTCGGCCGAGTCCCTTACGACATCCGACGTAGCGGCCGGTGGCGGAAAGATGCTCGATAGCGCTCTGTTGCCAAGCGGATATCGAGCAGCCGAGTTCAGGAGACATGATGGCTCCTATGGAATCGGTGTCCGCGCTCGACATCGTATGGACTTGCCTACATCCGCCTTGAGGCCTCAAGTGGTACCCAGTTGCGATAGCGGCACAAAGCACCGGCCGGGCCACGCCGAGTCTGATCTCGGCAGAGACGGACCTGCTCAATTCCGTTACGAAGTAGTCCTCAGGTGAATTGGATTGTTGAATTAACTGAGCGTACCCCGGACGATATTCTGGTGTCGTTGTCTTCTGGATAGCGACCATGCACTAGGTTACGACGGACGCCGTGCTGTCTCGTGCTGTAGACGGCCAGCTTGTTTCGAGCTGTGCGTTAGAAGATCGGCCACCGAAATCGCGGTGGTATGTGCCGGTCACCGCACCCATGCTTGTTCGCTCTTCTCACTGCGACGAAGGCCCGTCTGTGGCACCGTGTCCGTTGTACAGGCCCCATGGACGCTCTGATCCCGAGCGCGGTTATGGTCCCCGGCTCGTGGATCTAGGCAGCCGCTGGTCCGAGTTTCCTAGTGTTGAACAATGGCTACCCAGACCTGCCGAATCCTTGCTTGGAACATCTGTGGGGGCGGCGGGAAACGCGTGGATCGCATCGCCACTGCGCTGGAATCCCTCGAGCCCAGCATCGTCGTGCTCAGTGAGATCAAGGCCCCGCGCCTTGCCGAATGGGCAGAACGACTTGCTGGGATCGGACTCGAGCAGCAGACGAACACCTTGGAGTACGTCACGGCTGAAGATCCCTATGGCGTACTGATCGCATCGAAAGCACGGCAGGAACCCCAACCGTGGATCACACCCTGCCCCTCCCCCAACCGAGCCGACCGCGTCGAGATAGAGGGCATCTCGATAACGGGAATTCATGCCCCCGACCAGCCGGCACCGGCACGCCCCTTCTACGAGTGGCTCCTAGAAGAAACCGCTCCTTCACTCACGCGGGAGGCCCTGCTCATCGGCGACTTCAACGCAGACCAGGACGGCGACGGGATACCGCTTGCCCGATGGTTTGCACCTCTCGTCGACGGCGGTTGGGCTCATGGCCTGCGACAGCATCAGCCGGACGGTGACCACTCATCCTGGTGGAACCGCAGTCACGGGTTCTCCATCGACCACTGCCTGCTGTCGCCAACGCTCGTCTCACGACTGGAGGTAGCGACCTTCTCGACACGATCGGTGGATCCACCACCGCTGGCCCGAGCCTGAGCATCCGTGCCGGCGCCTGTCCGACCACCGGCCGCTTCTCGTAGACCTCTCCCGGCAACCGGACCGTCAGGAACCGTGACACGCGATAAATGAAAGTGCCCCCTTTGACGGACCCCGCGCCTGAGGCCACCAGGGTCGTCTCAGGAATGAATCCCGATCCGTTCAATTTGCGGACTCAGCGCACTTGTGGCCCCGCCTCGTCTAGCACAGGCCAACCTACGCCAGTTCAACGGGGCCTCGCGGGGCTTCATATTCCATGCTCCGCCCGGTCTGCGCTAGTCCGAAATCGATCCTCGTCCCTCCGGCTCGGATTGCGAGACACGGATGTCGCCCGTCTTCAGACGGCTGAGACAGTGGCTGACCATGAGGAGGAGAGCCGCAATCTCGGGTTCGCCGCGGTCTGGGTTAGCAACTCGGTGCGCGGGGGAGATTCCTTGCCACTCGAGCAAGACCTCGAAGAAGCTCCTGGTATCCGGAGTGTTCGTCGCGCCCCTCCTTGGTCGCGAGATCACCGAGGCGGAGCTGGCCTTTGTCGCCCAGCGCCTGGTTGACGAGCTCGACCCCATCCAGATCTGCCAGGCCCGATTCCTGCCGCAACTGCTCAGCAAGGATCTTCCACGACTCGAGCACCGCATCGTCTCCATGGCCTGCCCTGAGCCGGAAAGCGTGACCGCCGCGAACGTCTGACGTGAGCAATGACTGCCAATCACTGCCGTCGGCGCTTGCCGTCTGAGGGCCGAGGCGTGTTGCCGAAGGGCTAGGTAACCAGGACGGCTCAAGATCTGGGCGTGCTGCCGCCCAGTACTCCTCCACGGAAGAGACGTCTCGAAAGCGGCGAACTTTCCGATCAAGCTCAGCGTCAGCTAGGCGCAGCGTGTGAATCGTGTGACTCCGCATCGAGCCTGTCCGGATCAGGATGGAATCTGGTCCACCCCCAGTTCTCGACCTCGAGAATCTGGGCAGCCCGTGCAAGCAAGTCGGCGCGTGGCCGCGGGCTGGCAGGGTGGATCTGAGTTGCGATAGCCGAAGGGGTCAGCTCGGGGTCTGGATCGCCCGGCAGGAGCTCGGCTTCAAGCCGAACCGCAAGTTGAATGACGCGAAGGAAGACGTCCAGGTCTTCCTCGGATCCCTCAACCGCCTGGAGACCAGCGATCGTCAGCGCGATGCGTTGGTCATCTTGAACCCAGCGCAGACCGCCGCTCACGCCGTGAAGTAGACCTCCCGGCATGGAAAGGGAGTATCCCCTCAGCATCCGGCTCACCTCGAGAGTTCAAATGGCGGTCAAGGTCACGGAACTTCGGCCATGCCAATTTGGCCAAGAGCAGCGAGTAGATCTCCTGGAGTACCGCTAGCGAACGATCGTCAGGCGGCGTCGGGAGGGTCACCACCCGAGTGTCGCATGCGCCGGTTACGGTGACACGACCTTCCCCTCAACATGACAGTGGCCCCGGCGCAGCGCGAACTGCCCGGGGCCTGGCCGAAACCCCATAGGAGGGTGACGACATGGAAGACGCTACGCGTAATTTGGGCTCTGCCGGGGCCTCACAGGCGGCGGGAGTCTCGCCGGACACCGCTCGACAGTCCGATCGAATCGACGCACTCGAGCACGCGATAGACGACCTGCGACAGCAGGTGAGCGATCTGTGCAGCGGGCTGGAGGCGGAAGTTCGCACCCGTCGGATCGTGGTGATGTCCGGTGACGGCTTCGAGCGAGTGGTCGTGGACGCACTCGACGACCACGGTCACGTCGAGGTTCGCTCCCGCGGGACGGTGGACCGCACGACCTCGGCGCTGCTCTTCGCGGAGGACGCCTCCGATGGCGACCCCTGCCAAGTAGGCCTCGCACTCAGCGACGAAGGCGACATCACCATGGACCTGTCGCTGTACTCGGGACACCGGCCGTGATTCTGGGTGAATACCGGTCGACCTCCGCGGGCCTCAGCGCCCTGCGCCGGGCTGGGTTCGGCGTCCTTTGGGCGGCGGACCCGGCCCTCCCCCTACAGGCCGGGTCCTAGTGTCGGGAACGTCGACCTCTCGTTGGAGGTCCTGGAGCTGGTCGATGGCGAGCGTCTCGGCGCTGGATCGGCGGAGCGCGGCGCGCAGCTCATCGATCGGGTCGAGTGCGACCTCGTCGAGGTGGCGGTCGACCACGCGGGGATCGTCGCTGCCGAGGTAGAGGTCGTTGCGTTCGGTGCCGCGTGACAGCGCGGTGTAGGCGTGCTCACGCGAGAGGCCGCCGGCGCCGAGGACGAGCGCCCGGTCCACGGTGAGCCCCTGGGCCTTGTGGATGGTGACGGCGTAGCCGTGGGTGAGCAGGCCTGCCTCGGCGTAGGTGGTCGGCAGCTCGATCCGCTCGTCGGCATCGGTGGCGATCGTGAACCGGCCGGCATCGGGCTCGATGCCGGTGATGACGCCGTGGGTGCCGTTGAGGACGCCGAGTCGGTAGTCGTTCCGCAGCACGACGACCTCGTCGCCGACGGTGAAGCATCGACCGCACCACTCGACCGAGTCGGGCCCGAGCAGGCCGTCGTCCTGTAGGGCCTGCCGGGCGAGGTGGTTGAGGTGGTCGACCTCGGCCTGGCGTGGCGCCAGCATGAGCGCGTGCTCCCGCGGGTGCGGGCGGCGAGCCAGTCGCCGACGAGCTGCCCTTGGGCGTCGTCGGCGCTGGCGCCGAGGTGGACTCGGCCGTGCGCGTCGAGCTGGTCGTAGACGCGGTCGACGTCGCCGGCGCGTAGGTCGGCGAGCATGTCGTGTTCCCAGGCTTCGACCTGTCGGCGGTTGTCGACCAGACGACTCGGGTCGAGGCGCTGGGCGAGTGCGGCGAACGCGCCGCCGGCGTCGATCTCCGGGAGCTGGTGGTGGTCGCCGACCAGCACGACTTTCGCGTCGGCTGCGGCCGCGTGGTCGAGCAGTCGGGTGAGCTTGCGGGTGCCGACCATGGCGGCCTCGTCGACGACGACCACGTGCCGGTCGGTGAGCCCTGGCGTGCCGGGTCGGTCGAGGTCGATCAGCAGCCGGTCGAGGGTGACCGACGGGATGCGCGAGCCGTCCTGGAGCTGCCGGGCGGCGCGGGCCGACAACGCGGCACCGATCACGACCTGGCGGCTCTCGCCCCACGCTTGCGCCGCGGCGCCGAGCGCCACGGTCTTGCCCGCGCCGGCGGCGCCCTCGACCAGATCGATCGCGTGCCCGGATCGGGTGATGGCCTCGACCATCTGGCGCTGCTCGCCGCTCAACCTGGCTTGGCGGGAGAGGACGAGCTCGAGCGTCACCGGGTCGACCAGCCCCGCCCTTGTCGAGTGGTGCTGTTCGGCGAGGTCGAGGAGGTGGCGTTCGGTGGCGAGCAGGTCGGCGGTCGTCCACCGCGTCGGCGCCGGCAACGGTTCCGCTTCCTGTCCGGCAACGCCAAGCTTCGAATGGTCGAGTCCGGGCAGGGTCGAGGGCCACGACGTCGGCGGACCGTAGGAACGCGTCGCTGGTGGCGGTGATGTGGTCGAGGTCGGCGCCCTGGGGCATCGCGGCGGCGACCGCCTCGATCACCTCCCGTCGTCCGAAGTGCGAGCGGTGGGCGGTCAGCCCGTCGGGTCCGGCGAGGTGGGCGAACAGTGCGTCGGTGTCGGGGAGGGTCGGTTCGTGCCGGGCGATGCCGGTGGCCAGCTCGGCGAGGCGTTGCGTGTCGAGGCCGTGCGCCGCGGCGGTGGCGGCCCACTGGGGGACGAGATCGGGAAGGTGCACGGCTTCCTTGCGCTGCCGGGTCGCGTACGTCGCCACCTGCGCGGCACGCCCGCCGGAGACGCCGTTGGCTTCCATCGCCGCCTCGATGTCTCGGCGACGACTCGACAAGGCCCGCACGAGCGGTTGCGGGACGTCGGCCAGGTCGGCCATGCCGTTCACGACCGGGCCCCACTCGACGCCGAGGCGACGGGTCAACTCGCCGCGCAGCTCCGCGCTGTACACGTACCCGGCGGTCTTCGCCCAGTGGTAGACGGGGCGGGCGTGCAACGCCGTCCACCGGTCGTCGGCCGGGGCGTGCGCCAGGTTCGCGACCAGCACGTGGGTGTGCAGGTGCGGCTCGGCGGCCCGGGAGGTGCGGTGCCGGAACCCGGCGGCCACGAACCCGTCACCCGCCAACTCCTGTGCCCCGGCGTGGCCACGGCGCACCACGCACGTCTCGGCTTCGAGCAGCCGAAGCGCCGAGGCGACCGCGGCTTCGTGCGCTTCCCGGACCTGCGAGCGCCGCTTCGGGGCCGCCGAGTGCGAACAGGATCGACACCGACTTCGGGGCGCAGAACGTCAGGTCGAACCCGGGCACCCGACTCTTGCCCGGCGCGCGCCCGAGGGGCTCGCCGGTGCGCGGGTCTTGGCCGTCGAGCACCGCTTGCAGGTCGGCGGCGGCGACCTCGCCCGCCAGGCCGAGCCGTTCGCTTCCGGATCCGTACCACTGGCCGGGTGCTTCACCGGAGCCGGTGTAGTAGTCCTCGACCCCGGCCGCGACGGTGTCGAGGTAGTACTCCTGCCGGCCCGGGGCGAGCTTCCCGATGCTCAGCACCGTGGCTCCCCGACCTGCACCCGGGAACGGGCGGGACGAGGCTGGGGCACCCCTGGTGCAAGTGTGTCAACGCCATCAGTACCTTGCTCGCCGACGCCCGAGATGCTGCCCGTCGTCGGTGACTCGACGAGTGCGACTGCGGGTTCGTCGATGAACGGCAGACGCGGTTGCGATTGGTTGTGGACCGTCTCCTTCGCTGCTCCGTGGCCGTGTCCGGCGCGGCGATCCAACCGGTCGCTCGTGTTGCCGGCATCCGGACTGGCCTGTCGCAGGTCGACCGTCCGCTCGTCGGCGGCTGAAGAGCAGAAGGTCACCTGTCGGCCGGTGGACTCGAGCTGGTCGGTGCCCAGCGGTGCGCCTGCCCAGGCCTCGAGCCTGGCGAGCGGGACACGGAACGAGCGGCCGATGCGCACGACGGGCAGGCCCTGTGCGCCGCCGGTGTGCTCGAACTGGCGGGCGAGCTGGTAGGCGGCGGTCCGTCCGATCCGGACGATCGCGGCGGCTTCCTCGACGGTGAGGAATGCCGGCAGGCCCGCAGGCGGTGAGTGGGTGATGGATGGGGTGTTGGTCATGCCCGGGCTTGTACGCCGTCCACTTCCCGGACCTCTTCCCGGAGCCCGGCGGCCGCCGTCGGGACGACTCGATCCGATGAGGATCCCCTACACTCGCGACGAGGCCGGCCCCGCCTCAGTGTCAGGTGCGTATCAGGCGGCGCTAGCCCTGTCCTCCAACGGCGCTTCCTGGACAGTGCCCCACGCTGATGTGCCGTGTGGAAGGCGGTGTTCGTCGCCCGTGCGATTGGCAGCTCGGCGTGGGCTGTGTGAGACGATCAGAGACGTGAGTTGGCTCACTCGCAATCCGGAGAAGCTCCGTCGAGAGGGAGCAGAGGCCGACATCCGCAGCTACACCTCCCTGACGTGCAATGTGGAACAGGTGCCCGACGCGGAGTGGATAAGCCAATTTGACGCTGCCGCCGATCTCGGCGTCAGCTTGTTTGCGGTGCTTCAGTTCATCGCGGCTCGCCGCCTGGTTCCAGCCGAAGACTCCCGCGGCCGAGGTGGTGTCACTCGGTCAAGCGTGCAGCAAGAACTCGACTGGCGCAGCCAGAGCAACGTGGGGCAACGCTTCATCCGGCGCGTCAAGAGCTTCTTGTAGTTCTCTTGACCTCGCACCTGTCGCCCGTTGATCGGGCGGCCTCGATGGTCATCGGGGAGGACAATCGGAGGGGCGTCCCGTGTGTCAGCACGAAGTCGGCTGTGAGGACGTTCCACCGCACCAAGCCGAACGCCACCTACCGCCGGCTCCGTGACGTTCGCGACAGCGCTGGATATCAGCCAGGGAGACTGCCTGCCAGCCCAGGCACGATGCCCAGCCACTCCTGCACCTGTGCGAGCGACATCACATGACCACCCGGCGCAGGCGGAACCGCACTCTCGACGAGCGCCGCACTCGGGCCGTAGAAGGCAGCGTCGAACACCTCGATGCCCAGCGCTCGGCAGTACCGCTCCAGCATCTGCGACGTGAATCGATCACGAACCCGTCGGGCCCGATAGGCATCGGCCTCCTCGAAATCCTGCACGGTGCCGTTCGTGTTGAACTGCCAACGACTCCCATCGAAGGCCACCGACACCGTGCGCACATAGTTCAAGAACCTGGTCTTCAACGGTCCGAACAACTCGAACTGCACCGCCCCCATCCGACCCGGTCGGGCGCCCGGCTCATCGGGGATCTGAGGAGCGACATCGACAGCAAGCCCCTGACACTGCAACGTACGGCTCAGGTATCCGATGACGCTCACTGCGTCCGTCCCTCGCAACCCACAATCGAAGTAGGCAGTCCAACGCGGGCTCGCCGCTACCAGCAACTCCCGGGGACGCTAGCCACCGTGAGCGGCTCCAACAACTGAAGAACCTCAGGAAACCCGTCGGTTGGCCTCGAGACCGAGACGTCACCATAGAGCTGCCTTCGCCACGCCTCTAGTCCGGCCGCCGCATCGTCCAACGGCAACTCGAGGAAGCCGATCGACGAGGTGATCGGCGCGGAAGCGTTCCGACAACAACGTCCGCATGCGGCCAACCGTAGATGTCCTCCCGTACCCGGCGACGTCAAACCTGGTACCCAAAGGCCTTCCACAGCGCTGGCGCGGTACCAGGGAACCGTTCAGGTGCATGCCCCTGAACGCCGGGTCTACGGCAGTGCCCTCGGTGAAGTACTACGGAGTCCACCGCTCGTGGCCTGCTCCACAGCCTGGTGGACCCACTCGGCCTTTTGGGCAGTTCGCGAGGCGATGAACGCTGCGAGGTGGTCGTCCTCAACTCTGTCCGCAACTCCCTTGGCGTACAGGGCCGCCAAGACCGCATCGGCCAGGTCCGGGTCGTGAATGCTCGGGTTGGATCTGAAGGTCCACAGTCGCCCGTCGGGTCCGACTATGTAGCGAGTGCCCACATAACCCCCGACCCTGCTCATCGACAGCGTTGACGTTCCACAGGTGGGAGCCACCGACTCGTGAGGCCTTGACTTCATGTCCCTGCGGCAACGCGCCCAGCCGAGCCACTAGGACTGCGCAAGCATCTGCCTCGGTCTCCACGGCTTGGGGCACACCCGATTCTCGCACCGCAGGCTCGGACTGACTTTGATCGCCGGATTCAGGACGTGGCGTCGAGGCGAACGATTCTGACACGGCACGAGCTGATAGAGGAGACCACCGCCCTGACAGGCGCAACCGATTGGCTCGGGAAGTCAACTCGGGGAACGGTTCGGGATCGGCCGGGAAGTGCCCGGGAAGTCCCCCGAGCCCCGAACGCTTGCCTCGCCGGAGGTCGCAACACGGGCTCCGCCGGACGGGCTCGGCCCGAGAAGCGGGGCAACCGACCAAGGTGAGGACTCGGCACCGAGCTCGACGCCGTGGACGCGGAATCTGCCCGCCGGGAAGAGATCAGGGAAGTGGTCCGGGAAGTGCCTCGCGCACCATCCGAGGTGGGAGCGGGAGGTTTGCCTGCCACAATCGAACGGCACACCGGGCACGACCCGGTGCTTCCCCACGGCCATCGGAGACGGGGCCGGCTCGACGTCTCCTCCCTCGACATCACTCGACGAGCGGAGATACCCATGCGTGGGCACGTGGCGAAGAAGGGCGACCGGTACTACGCGGTCGTCTACGAAGGCACCGACCGGGCGACCGGCAAGCAGCGGCACCGCTGGTATCCGGGCGGCGCCACTCGCAAGGAGGCCGAGCGGGTGCTGACCGACCTGGTGAAGCAGATGCACGACGGCGACTACCGGTCGCCCGAGAAGATCACCCTCGCCGACTACCTCGTCGGGCGGTGGCTGCCGCTGCGCAAGCGGCAGATCAGGGCCAGCACCTGGGCCGGCTACAGCCGGAACATCGAGCTGCACATCGTTCCCCACATCGGGCGCATCCCGCTGCAGCGGCTCACCGCCGACGACCTCGACGGCCTCTACGACCACCTGCTCGAGAACGGCCGGCTCAACGGCGGCGGGGGCGGGCTGTCACCGAAGACGGTGCGGATCATCCACGCCATCATGAGCAAGGCGCTCGCCGACGCGCTCCGCAAGGGCACCGTGCAGCGCAACGTGGCCCTCGCCGCCGACCCGCCCAAGCCGTCGCGCACCGCGGTGATGCGCGTGTGTGGACCGAGGCGCAGCTCCGGCAGTTCCTCGCGCGAGATCTCCGACCACTGGCTGTGCCCCGCGTACCGGCTCGCCGCGTACACCGGGATGCGCCGAGGCGAGGTGCTCGGCGTGTGCTGGCGAGACGTCGACCTCGACGCCGGCGTGCTGTCGGTGCACCGCTCGGTGCTGAACCTCGGCTACGAGATGCGCGTCGACGACGTGAAGACGGCGAACAGCCGCCGGGTGATCGACCTCGACCCCAACACCGTCGCCATCCTTCGCCAGTGGCGGGAAGGGCACGAGCGCGACGCGGCGCTGCTCGGCCGACAGCTCGGCGACGACGAGCCCGTGTTCGCCCGGGTCGACGGCGTCCCCACCCACCCCGACTACTTCAGCCAGGTCTTCGAGCGGCACCTGGCGAAGTCGGAGCTGCCGAGGATCCGGCTCCACGACCTGCGCCACACCCACGCCTCGATCATGCTGAAGCACGACGTGCCCGTGAAGGTCGTCAGCGAACGCCTCGGCCACAGCAGCCCCGCGTTCACCATGACCGTCTACCAACACGTCATGCCCGGCATGCAGGCCGACGCCGCCCGTCTCTTCGCCGCCGCCATCGACGACAGCGACGACGACAACGGGGACGCAGAGCGGGAGGACGGAGAGAAGGCCGTCGAGCTCGACGGGAACGGGTGAAGCGGTCGGAATTCTCCAGCTAGTCGATGCGCGCCAGGACTTCGGTGATGACGAGCTCGGCGGCCTCGTTGACGTCGTAGTCGTCGGGCCAGGCGGCGGCCAGTCGAGTCAGGTCGTCACGGAACGATGGCTTCGTCACCTTCTCGCGCAGGTTCGCCGTGGCCCTGCCCGCCGTGTAGCCATTCGGGCGGTAGGGCTCGAACGCCGCGACAAGGTCGGCCGGGTCGATTCCAACTTGGGTCAATGCGAGCCAGAGATCGAACAGGTCACGCCCCTTCGACCGTTGGAACAGGGCACGAACCTTCGTCGCGACCAGCTCCTCGACGGCGAAGGTGAGGACGCCAGCGTCGCCGGTGAACCAGGAGGAGTCGACCTGGAACGGCACTCGGATGAGAGGTCGTGCCGGCGAACGCTCGAAGGTGTTGACCTCGATCTTCAGGCGGATCGTTCCGCTGCCGGACTCGAACGGCGCCCGCAGGTAGATCTTCGGATGTTCGCCGATCTTGGTGTTCACCTTCATGCCGAGCCGGTCGCCGAGCGCTGTGACGGCGGTGGTGAGGTCCTTGATCCCACCAGCGGTGGTGCGCACGTAGTCGAGGTCCTCGCTGTAGCGGAGCGGCGATGGGAGGTGGAGCTTGTGCAGGCAGGTGCCGCCGCGGAAGACGAGCTCGCTTCCGAGGTAGTCGTCGTTCGCGATCTCCACGATCGAGGCGCGAGAGCAGGAGGTCCTGCTCGACCTGCTCGACGGCGGGCCAGGCCACCCTCGTGCCCCACTCGGTGATCGCCGCGGCCGGGATCACGAGGACTCCTCGTCGGGCAGCTCGTTGACGACCACGTTCCAGCGTCGGTCACGTTCACCACTGCCACCCGCCGCTCGATCGAGGAGCACCGGGGTCGCGCGTGCCGCGGCCAGGGGCACGAGAGGCTCGGTGTCGATCGTCGACTTGGTCACCTTGGCCATGTAGTCGAGCAACCAGCCGATCCGCTGGGCGGTCGACGCCGGGTATCCCACCGCCGCGTCGGCAAGCCGACCCGAGTCGATCACGCCGTCCTGGAGCATGTCGCCGATGATCGTGGCGACGTTCCACATCGCGCCGCTCAGGTTCGGATGCGACACCAGGTCGAGCACCGTGGTCTCGACGGTCGAGACGCGCATCGTGCCCGTCGGCGTGTTGACGAGCTGCACCAGCCGCTCGGCCGTGGAAGCCGAGGTGATGAACTCGATCCGTATCCGGCGCATGCCGACCCGCGGTCGCGCAGCCGAGCGGGCGTCATGACCTGGAAGACCTGGGGCCGCTGGTGTGCGAAGCCGTGCACTTCGGCGGCCGACAAGAGACAGACGTAGTAGTCGTGGCCGAGGTGTCGCATCGAGCGCGTCGATGAAGTGCGACGCCGGCACCGCGCCCCACGACCGGTACTCCGGCGGGACCGCGACATAGAGGCCCTTGGTGGGGCTGAAGAACAGGCCCCGCTCGCGGTAGCGCGCCAGCGAAGGAGCGACGTGCGACGGCGGGATGTCAAGCAGCTCCGCCGCCTCAGAGGTCGTGATCCAATGCCGGCCGCGCGACAACAGCCAGTCGGCCAACTCCCTGGGCTCGATCGAAGTCTCGACCGTCTGTCCATCAGTCACGCATCAATACTAATCACACGGTTTCGGATTGGTACACCACTGCTCTCTCTTCGCGGTGCGGCGCTCCGTACGGACGGCCCGATCTTCGGCGTTCGCCAGT
This sequence comes from uncultured Actinomycetes bacterium, assembly GCA_963810075.1. Lineage (GTDB taxonomy): Bacteria > Actinomycetota > Acidimicrobiia > Acidimicrobiales > Iamiaceae > CAWELZ01. Next base: position 50,214 of record CAWELZ010000014.1, read on the forward strand.
TCCATGGCCTCTGCCTCCGTCAGATCGCCGTTCGCCTCGACGTTGCGCCGGAGGCGGTCGCGGATCTCAACGTCGGCAGATTCCTCGTCGGGCATGTGAAGTCTCCCTTGTCCAGCCGGCGACGGCCAGTCACCAAAGCCACGATCCCGGGCCGGTCGGGCCGGTCCGGGATCGACCCGACGCGCCTCAGAGCGGCCCAGGCATCATGGACCCTTCCCGAGGCCGCCAAGACCTCCCGATAGATACGTTAGAAAAGACGTTAGAAGTTTCGCCGCCAACGGCAAGGGCCTCGCCGAAGCGAGGCCCTGACCTGGTACTTCTTGGTAGCGGGGGCAGGATTTGAACCTGCGACCTTCGGGTTATGAGCCCGACGAGCTACCAGACTGCTCCACCCCGCACCGGGCAGGATAGTCGGGAGGTCCCCGGTCACCAACTCCACCAATCCGAGCCCTTCCGGGCGGTCGCCGAGCAGCACACGGCCACGAGCCCTAAGGTCGGCGGCGTGTTCGGACGTGACTACTGGGACCACCGAGCCGAGACCTGGTCGGTCGACGCGTCCGCGTTCGAACCAACCGACGACGCCTATGGAACCGTCCTCTTCGACGCGCTACCACTCGACGACGGCGAACGAGTCCTCGACATCGGCTGTGGACCGGGGCTCACGACCATCGAGCTCGCCGAACGGGTTGCCCCCGACGGGTCCGTCGTCGGCGTCGACATCTCCCCCGCGATGCTGGCCCAAGCGCGGCACCGGGTCGAGGCAGCTGTAGCCGGCGGGCGGATTCCGCCCGGACGCGTCGAACTGGTGGCCGGCGACGTCCAGACCGCTTCCCTCGGCGGCGACTTCGATGCGGCGTTCTCCCGGTTCGGGGTGATGTTCTTCGAAGACCCGTCGGCGGCGTTCGGGAACATCGCCGCGTCATTGCGCCCCGGTGCACCACTCGGCTTCGTCGCCTGGGGATCCATCGACGACAACCCCTGGGCCACCATCCCAGTTGCCGCAGCCGCCGAAGTGCTCGGCGCGACTGGGCTGACGTTTCCGTCAGACGGGCCCGGACCGTTCTCGCTCGGCAACCCGGCGGCCACTGCCGAGCTGCTCGCGGGCTCAAGCTTTGCGCCACCGACGATCATCGACCTCGACCGGCCCCGTCGCCTCAGCCACGACGGCAGCCGCGTCGAGATGGGACTGTGGCTCAGGAAGAGCCCGGTCGGCGCCACGCTCGCCCAAGTGGACGAGGCGACCAAGGAGGCGGCGATCGACGCCGCCATGGCATCGGTGGAGCGCTTCCGGGAGTCGAGCACGCACGGGGGCTGGGCGCTGCCGGCCCTGGCTCGGGTGTTCGCAACCCACCGGAACTGACGCTCCGCCCCCGATTCGGAGCGGTCGCAGCGAACGACCGCTTGCCCAATGCAGCGCGATCGGTCGCCCTATCGGCGACCCAGCTCCCGACATTGGCTGGGGTGGGTGGCCGCTTGCCCAATGCAGCGCGATCGGTCGCCACATTGGCGACCCAGCTCCCGACATTCGCAGAGGGAGGGGGGGGCGAGCGGGGTCAGTTGGGGGCGGACTTGAGCTGGGCGGCGATGGCCTTCGCATCGGCGATGTCGCCGGCGTAGGCCGCGAGGTCGCCGTTCTTGAGGTCCTGGTCGGCCTTGTCGAAGGCTGCGTTCAGTTCAGTGATCAACTGGGCCCGCGACTTGGTCGTGGGCACCGTCGTGGCCGTGGACCCGGACGGGGTCGTGGTGGTCGTGGTGGTCGAGCTCGACGACGAGTTCGAGTTGTTGCCCGACAGCGAGCCGTCGACGGACGCGGGTGGGTTGGTCTCGGTCTTGGGGTCGAAGACCCCAGGACCGAACAGGTCGGCCAGCGACTGGTGAAGCGTGGAGTTCACCGCCACCTGCAGGTTGCCCGACTGGTCCTGGTAGCCGACGATGACCCGTTGGAGCTCCGGCAGGCTGTTGCCCGACGCCTTCACGTACCAGGGCCGCACGTAGAGCAGCGACTGGTCGATCGGGATCACCAGCAGGTTGCCGTACTCGCACTCCGAGCCGCCCTTGGAGGCCGACGAGTTGCACAGCAGCGTCTGCGTGGAGGAGACCTTCGGGTCCTGCATCATCTGCGCAGCGACGTTGTACGGACCGGAGGGCAGGTTGTCGGCGGGCAGCTGGAACACGTCGAGTCGGCCGTAGTCGCGCGGGTCGCTCTGGGCGGTCATGAACCCGGTGAGCACCTGCTTGTTGAGCTGCCCGGCCTGCTTGGGCACGAACGGTCGCAACATCAGGAACGACTCGAACGCGTCGCCCGGTTGCCGCATCAGCAGGTAGTACGGGTCCATCGGGTGTGAGCTGGCGTCGATGGGGTTGCCGTTGGCGTCGACCGCGCCGGGCGCCGCGCCACTGGAGCCCACGCCAGCCCGGTTCGGGTCGGCCGAGATCTGCCAGGCGTTCTCCTGGGTGTAGAAGCTGCTGGGATCGGTCAGGTGGTAGCGCCCGTACATGCGGGTCTGGATCTTGAAGAGGTCCTCGGGATAGCGGAAGTGGTCCGCGAGATCCTTGGGGATCTTCGACTGCGGCATGAACAGCTTGGGGAAGGCACTGGAGTACGACTGGATGATCGGGTCCGAGGGATCGACGACGTAGAAGGAGACCGTGCCGTCGTACGCGTCGACGACCGCCTTGACCGAGTTCCGCACGTAGTTCAGTCGGCGGTTCAGCCCGCTGTTGCTCGCCAGGTCGGAGGTGATGGCCCGCTGGGCGTTCGGGTAGTGGGCGGTCGTCGTGTAGCCGTCGATGATGTAGTCCATGTGTCCGTTGGAGCGCACGACCACGTAGGGGTCGGCGTCGAACGACAGGAACGGCGCCAGGGTCTGCACCCGTTGGCGCACGTCGCGGTACATGAGCACCTTGGACTTCGCCGTCACGTTGGACGAGATGAGCGGGTTCACATCCGCGAAGCGGAGCGCGATCGCCGCCTTGCGCACGAACCCACCGAAGCCCGACCCGACCTTGATGCCGTCCGCTCCCTTGTAGGAGTCGAACTTCGTCTTGCCGGCGTTGTCGGTGTAGTCGATCTCCTGCCGCTTGGAGTCCGCGATGACGTACCCGCTCTGGCCTTCGCCGAAGTACGTCGAGGGTTGGGTCACCTTGGTGGCCTTGGTCTCGCTGACGACCGGGATGTCCTTGTTCGTGAACACCGGCTGGCCGCGGTCCGAGGCGTTGGTGGGCGCCATCACGTTGCCGTAGCCGTGGGTGTAGGCGAGGTGCTCGGCCTCCCACGACTGCTGTGGGAGGGCTGAGGTGTCGAGGTCGCGGTTGGCCGTGAGGACCTGGGTCACCTCACCGTTGATCTTGTAGCGGTCGACATCGGGGTCGCCGACGTTGTAGAAGCTCCGGATTCCCTGCAGCTTGTTGAAGACCTCGCGCATGACGGCCGGGTCCCAGAGCCGCACGTTCCGCACGGTCGCCTTGTTGTCGTTGAGCACGGTGGCCGTGAGCTTGCCGTCGTTCTGGAACGGCTTGACCGTCACCTTGTCGAGCCCGAACGACGCACGTGTCGCCTTGATGTTCTGCGCGAGGTAGGGCTTCTCCATGGTCGACTCGGCCGGTTGCACACGGAAGCGCTGCACGAACGCGGGCACTGCGACGCCGCCGATCACCGACACGACCGCCCACAACCCGACGGCCATCGCGGGCAGCACCCAGCCGCGCCGCCAGATGTTGACCAGGAACAGCACGCACGCGAAGACCGAGATGGCCAGGAGCAGGTCGATCGCCTTCAGCTGGACGTTGGCGTCCGTGTAGAGCGCGCCGTCGACCGTGCCCCGATTCGAGAACACGAGCTGGAACCGCCCGAACCAGTACTGCGAGGTCTTCACCAGCGACATCAGCGCGAGCAGGACCGACGCGTGCACCTTGACGCGCTGGCTGAACCGCTCGGACAGGCGCGTGCCTTCCGGCGCCTGGACCTGGATGCTGCCGTTGAAGTAGTCGTTGACCAGGGTGACCAGCAGCGTCACCACCAGCGCCGCGAACAACCACGAGACGAGGAAGTCCCAGAACGGGAGCTGGAACACGTAGAAGCCCAGGTCGCGCCCGAACGTCGCGTCGGTCTTGCCGAAGTCGACGCGGTGCGTGAACAGGATCCAGTCGTTCCACTGGCTGGCGGCACCGGTGCCCAGGAACAGCGCGAGCACGAACGACACCGCGACGCGCACCAACCGCCGACGGTGGCCGACCATCTCGTGGAACCGGAGCACCACGTCGTCAGTCGAGGAGGCCAGCGCGAACGCCGGCGCCGTGCGATCCGAGATCCACAGGTTCACGAGCACCAGCGCGAAGGCGACGCTGATGAACACCAGTGCCAGCACGATCTTGGCCCCGAGCACCCCCGTCCAGACGCCCGAGTGGTGCAGGGAGCGGAACCAGAGGAAGTCGGTGAAGAACACCGCGATGCCGCGCAGCGACAAGATCAGGAAGAAGACGGCGACCAGCACCGACACGCCGATGATGCGCCGACGGCGGACGACCTCCGGGCGAGGACGTCGCGGTCGGTTGCGATCGGGGCGCTCCGGGGGTCTCATCGTGGCCCGATGCTAACGGGACACGCTCATGACCCCTCGTGCGGGGTCGAGAGCGACCCGCGCGGGGTCACCGCTCGGAAGGCAGCGCATCCACGGGTGGGAGCGCGAGGCACCGGCACCCGGGGTGGGCCGGCGGCACGAACTGCCCGGTCGGGAACTGCTCGCCCGCCGCGACGACGCCGGCCAGCCCGTTGTCGTCGCAGTCCGGGCACGGCTTGTCGCCGCGGTCGGTGAACCAGCGAAGCCCGACCGCTTCGGGGAGGGCGGCACGCAGACCGAGCCCGAAGGCGCTGGCGCACGCGTCGGTGACCGCCACCGTGAGTCGTGGACCGCGCCACTCCCGGTAGCAGGCCCGGATCCGATCCGCGAGCTCGAGCTCGTCGACCGGGTCGCCGGAGGGATCGTCGTCGTCTTCCACCGCACCCTCACCGAGGGCGCGCTCCAGGCGGGCGCGCAACGGCTCCACGATGGTGCGCGCGACCTCCTCGGCGACAGGGTCGAGCTCGATCGACGGGTGGTCGATCGCGCCGTCGTGCAGATCACCCGCAAGGGCCACGCCCGCGGCGGACGCGCCCGCCAGGTCCGCGGACACCGCCTTGGTGCAGGCGCCGAGGAACTCGGCCGGATCACCCAGAAGCTCCTCGGCGGCCGGTCGCTTCCGCGCCCGTCGGAGCTCGTCCAGCAACGTGCTCTGCTCGTCCGAGAGCAGTCGCTTCAGGCGCTTCGCGACCCGTCGGCCGACCTCGTCGACCGCGGCGTCACGCCGCTCGAACAGCGAGGCGAGATGACCCTCTTCCTCGCTCACCGCAGCGTCGGCAGGTTCCGGTGGCGCGTCGTCGGACCCCGCGGTCACCGAGCCCGTGCCGGCGTCGTCGGTGGTCTGTGCCGGACCTTCTTCGTGGCCCTTGCGGATCCGTTCGAAGATGTCGGCGACGTCGGCGCCGGACGCGTCCGGCGCGGTCTCCAGCGCAGGTGGCTCGGGCGTAGCCGAGACCTTGCCGACCGCGGAGAGCGCCGCTTCCGCGGCACTGGAGCGGGCCGCCACATCCTTGGGCGCGCCCTCCGACCCCGACGAGACCTTGGCGACCGGCTCCGGAGACGTCGACGGTCCGTCCTCTGCCGCGGCGGGCTCGGGCGCCTCGTCGCCCTCTGGCGCGGCAGTTTCGGTCGCTTCGTCGTCCGCTGGCGCCTCGGCCGCGGGCCCCGTCGACGACTCCTCGAGGACACGCACGCCTTCGAAATCTGCGCCGGCCTGGACCGGTTCGAGCGGAGCATCGGGCAGCGACTCACCGCCGAGCGGGTCCCCACCACGCCGTCGGCCACGACGCCCGTGCAGCTTGGCCGGCGCCGGAGGTTGCACCGGTTCCGGGGGTGCCGGTGCTTCGGCGACGGTCGAGTCCGGCTCCGACTCGCCCGGCTCATCTGGCTCGACGGCGCCGGACTGCTCCGTCGCTTCCTCGGAAGGCGCGACGTCCTGCGGGTCGTCGCGAGCGACGTCCTCGACCTCATCGGCGATCAGGTCGTCGATCTCGCCGGGCGACAGGATCGGGAGGTCGGCTTCACGCGCCATCGCGAGCTCGGCTTCGAGCTCGGCAACGGACTGCTCGGGCTCGGTGGCGACCCGACGGGCCGCCTCGTCGGCGAGACGTTTGGCGTCGGGGAGGACGGCGCCCAACTCGCCGGTTGCGAGCTCGGTCGTGGACCGCACCACCTCATAGGCGTCGAGGAGGCGGTCGCGCCCCGCCCGCAGCTGCTCGAGGTGCTGGCGCGCGGCCTTGCGCTTGCGCGCCAGGTCGGCGAGCACGCGCTCGCGCACCCGCTCGGCTTCCGCGACCTGCGCCGCGGCACGCTCAGCGGCCTCGGCGCGCTCGGCCTCGTCGGCGGCACGGGCGTCGGCGATCGACTGGTCGGCCTCCAAGTGACGGCGGGCGATCTCGGCTTCGAGCTCCTCGATGCGGGACGCGACGTCGGCATCGGCCTCGGCTCGAATCCGCTCCGCGTAGATGTCGGCGTCGGTGCGCATCTGCGTGGCATAGGCATCGGCTTCGTCGCGCACTTCGACAGCCCGCTCCTCGGCGATCCGCCGCACGGCCGCTGCGGCGTCCTCGGCGGCGGCCGAGAGCTGGGCCACCTCATCGCGGCCGGCCTGGCTCGCTGCCGCGAGCTCCTCTTCCGCAGCGCTGCGACGCGCTTCCAGCTCGGCCTCCGCTTTGGCGCGCAGCTCGGTGGCGTAGGAATCTCCGGCCCGGCGCGTGGCCTCGGCCTCCTCGGTGGCGCCGGCGCGGAGTCGTTCGGCTTCCTCCGCGGCCTCGGCGCGCACGCGCGCCGCGTCGTCCGCGGCCTGCCGTGAGAGCAGCGCGATGCGCTCTTCGGCCTTGGAGCGAATCTCCTCGGATGACTCGCGCGCGGTGCGCAGCACGCGCGCGGTCTCCTCGCCGAGGATCTGGGCCACCTCGTCGACATCGAGCTGGCTGACGTCGGCTCGACGGGCCGCCGCCTCGGCCTCGGCGAGTCGACGCTCGAGATCTGCCTGGCTGTGGCTGAGCGAACGGGCGATCTCGGCGACCTTGACCAGGTGCACACGCACCTCGTCGGGGTCCCACCCGCGAAACGACGTCGAGAAGCTGCGGCTCGCGATCGCGTCGATCTCGGCGGGGGTGGGGCGATCGCTCGACGATGCGGGTTCGTGCGGGGCTGCCATGGTCCCGTCCATGCTAAAGCTGGTGCTGCCGGGCCGGAGGTGATGCTCGCCAACCTGCGGAGGAGCCCGGAGCGGAGGGACGGGGCACGTTCGGCAATCGAGGAGCCAGGCCCACCTCAGGGCGGGTGCCGCACGGCCGGGGCAGGTTCAGTCGGACTTGGGAGCCGGCAGCGCCTTCGCCTTGGCGATCGCGTCCTTGAGAGTCGACACCTCGATGACCTTGAGCGAGGACCCGGCCGCGGCCGACGCTTCCTCGTAGTTGGCGGTTGGCACCATGAAGTAGCGGATGCCGTCGTGCTCGACCGCCGCCACCTTCTGGCGGATGTCGCCGATCTCGCCGACGGTGCCGTCGACGTTCATCGTGCCGGTCACGGCGACCTGGTTGCCGTTGGTGATCCCCTTCGGGGACAGCTCGTCCACGAGCGACAAGGTCAGCGCCAACCCTGCTGAGGGGCCCCCCACGTTGCCGGTGTCGAAGCCGACCGAGAACGGCAGGCGGTAGGTGGGCCGGGTCTCCATGTAGATGCCGAGGTACGGCACCTCTTCGCCGTCGTGGTTGACCGAACCGATCACGAGGGGGATCTTCTTCGCATCGGAGACGCCGAGCCGGTCGACGGTCAAGGTGACCTTCTTGCCGATCTCGGCCTTCTCGGCCATGTAGCGCTGGAGGTCGGCGGTGTTGGTGATGTCCGTCGAGTCGATCTTGGTGATGGTGTCGCCGCTGGTGAGCACGCCTTGGGCAGGTGAGCCATCGACCACCGACGACACGAACACCCCGCCACCCGCCTTGGTCACCTGGTAGCCGAGCTGGGCGAGCGCCTGGTACACCGCGGAGAGCTTGGAGTTCGACATGAGCACCGCGCTGAAGCGGCGTTCCTCCGCGTTGGAGGCGCTGCCGATGATCAGCTCCCGGGGGAAGACGTCGCTGTTGGGCGCGAGCCAGCCGACGACCGCCTGGAAGTAGCTGGGGTCGGTCGTCTCGGACGCGGTGACGAAGTGGAACGCCCCCTTGTGCTCGTAGGTCTTGACATCCGCGGGGACGGTGACCCGACCCGCGGTGTCGAAGGTGTTGCCCGGCGCCTCGATGACGTACGACGACGGCAGGATCATGATCACCACGACGACGACGATGCTCGCCACGAACAGGCTGCCGGTCGCCCACCAGACCTTGGCGGTACGGGGGAGCGCCGCGCGGCGGGCGCGCCCGCATCGTGGTCCGGCGCGGCGTCGCCGCCGGTCTCGATGGTCGGGTCGTCGTCGACGTCGGTCATGCCGGGAGCTCCCTGCGGGCGATTCGAGCGGCATCAGCCTGCCACGGCCGAGGTAAACCTCCTCGTCGGCCCCCGGCAGCCGAGCGGAGAACATCGGATTCGGCGGTATGGGTGGGCGACGTTGCCGACGACGCGACCCGTCAGGTTCGCGGCAGAGACCAGACTGAGCCAGCTGAGGTTCTGATCCGTTGCATGCGCCCTCGATGGGCGCCGTTCCAAGTCGGGAGGGGCTCATGCCGACTCGCACACGTCACCTGCCACGCCAGTGGTCACGCATGCTCGCCGCGGACGGCACGTTCACGGACCTCACCCCGACCAACGACGAGGCTCAAGCGAACGACAGCAACGACGACGGCACGATCGTGGGAGAGCTCAAGACCGCGAGCGCCGAGCACCGCGCCTTCATCCGACCGGCCGGTGGACCGGTCCAGGAGCTGGGGACGCTCGGCGGGACCTTCTCGAGTGCCAACGCCGTGAACTCGTCGGGGCTCATCGCCGGCTACTCGCTCAACGGTTCGAACCGAGGGCGGGCGATGTCCTACGACCCGGCGACCTCGACCACGACCGACCTGGGCACTCTCGGCGGCGACTACAGCGAGGCGAACGGGGTGAACGACGCCGGCTTCATCGTCGGTGGCTCGAGGATCACCAGTTCGCTCGACACGCACGCTTTCGTCGTCGACCCGACCACCCACGTCATGGCCGACCTGGGTACCCTCGGCGGTGACGAGTCCCATGCGTACGACATCAACAACCTTGGCCAGATCGTCGGCGAGGCGCAGGTGGCGAGCGGCGACTACCACGGGTTCCTGTACGACCTCGGCACCCACACCATGACCGACCTCGGCGTGTCGGGCCCTTCCACGACGGCTACCGCGATCAACGACCGAGGCATCGTCGTCGGCACGTTCGAGACGGGCGGCACCCCGCACGGCTTCGCCCTCGACCTCCAGGCGACCAGCCCCGCCGTCATGGACCTCGGCACGATCAACGGGTCGAGCTCGAACGCCAACGCGGTCTCCGGCCAGAACCTGGTGGTGGGATCGTCGATGGTCAACGACGACGAGGACTTCGCCCACGCCACAAAGGTCCAGCTGCCGCTGCCCGAGACCCCGACGACCTCGACGCCGACCTCGGTCACGACCACCTCGACTCCGGCGCCGACCTCCGACCCTGCGCCGGCCGTACCGGTCGACGTGACCCCCACCTACACGGGCTGAGCTACCCCGCCAGTAGGGTTCACGGCCATGCCTCCGAGGGAATGGCCCGGTTGGGGGAACGCGCTCGACGCGCACCTGGCGGACATCCGCGCCGCCGACCGGTGGCGCCACCCACGCACCTTCGACGCGCTCGGCCCCGCGGGGACCCTCGACGCGCCACCGACGCCGGGGACCGACGACGCAGCGCCATCGCCCGGGGCGGTCGTGTCCTTCGCCTCGAACGACTACCTCGGGCTCACCGCCCACCCAGCGGTCATGGACGCGTCGATCGACGCGGTCCGCCGGTGGGGTGCCGGCTCCGGCGCGTCGCGCTTGGTCGTGGGCTCGCGGCCCGTGCACCGCGAGCTGGAGGCCGAAGTCGCGGCGTGGAAGCGCACCGACCGGGCGATCCTCTTCCCGACGGGCTACGCCGCCAACCTCGGGGTCGTCACCGCGCTGGCGCGCGCCGCCGCGGGTCGCAGCGGCCAGCGACCGTTGGTGGTCAGCGACGCCCTGAACCACGCCTCGATCATCGACGCGTGCCGACTCGCCGCCGCCGACGTCGCGATCTACGACCACCTCGACGTCGCCGCGGCCACCACTTCGCTGCGCGAGGCCGCCGCGCACGGCCGTCCGGCGCTCCTCGTCAGCGACACGGTCTTCTCGATGGACGGCGACACGGCGCCGGTCGATGACCTGGTGGAGTCGACCGCACGCACCGGTGCGCTGCTGGTGCTCGACGAGGCGCACGCCGTCTTCGGGCCCGAACCCCCCATCGACGACATGGGGACGCCGGCGCACGTGGTGCGCATGACGACGCTGTCCAAGACGCTCGGCTCGTTGGGCGGCGTGGTGGCCGGATCGCACGCGGTCGTCGACCTGCTGATCAACAGCGCCCGTCCCTACATCTTCACGACCGCGCCGTCCCCGGCCGACACCGCTGCCGGACTGGCCGCGCTGCGCATCGTCCGATCCGACGAGGGTGCGCAGCTCCTTTCGGTGCTGCGCGGCCACATCGATCGCCTGGCGTCGCCGGGCCACCCGAGCCCGATCGTGCCGATCGTCGTGGGACCGGATCGCGCCGCGCTGGAAGCGTCCGAGAGCCTCGCCCGGCGCGGCCTGCTCGTGCCGGCGATCCGCCCGCCGACCGTGGCCGAGGGCACCGCGAGGCTGCGGGTCACGCTGAGCGCGGCCCACACCGAGGACCAGGTCGGCGCGCTCCTCGACGCGCTCGCCGAGATCGGCCTCGACCCGAACACCCCCGCGTGACCTGTTCGGGCGGCGCGCCGACCCGGTAACGTCCGCGGCCGTGGTCGATGCGCACCGTCCCGAGCCGACCCGACCCGACCGGCTCGTGCTCTGCCTCGGCACGGGGACCGAGGTCGGCAAGACCTGGGTGGGCGCCGCCACCTTGTCGGTTCTGCGAGAGGGCGGCCTGCACGTCTCCGCTCGCAAGCCCGTCCAGTCGTTCGACCCGGACGACCCGCACCCGACCGATGCGACGGTGCTCGCCGAGGCGACCGGCGAAGCGGTCGAGTCGGTCTGCGCGCCGCGCCGCGCCTACCCGGTGGCCCTCGCACCTGCGATGGCGACCGAGGCGCTCGGTCTCGACCGTCTCGTACTCGACGACCTCGTCGCCGAGCTCGGCAGGTCCTGGCCCCCCGGTGCCGAGCTGGGGTGGGTCGAGGCCGCCGGCGGGGTTCGCTCTCCGTTCACCGACGACGGCGACGGCGTCGACCTGGCGACCCGACTCGTCCCGGACACGATCGTGCTGGTCGCCGACGCCGAGCTCGGAGCGCTCAACGCCATCCGTCTGTGCCTCGATGCGCTGCAACCGGTAGCCGCACCGGTCACGGTGATGCTCAACCGGTTCGATCCCACGCGCGACCTCCACCGCCGCAACCTCGCCTGGTTGCGGGACCGGGACGGGTTCACGGTGGCGACCAGCCCCGGGGGCCTCGCGCACTCCCTCAGTCGCGGGCGCCCATGAACAGGACGCGCAGCTCGTCGTAGGACTCCACGCACCGGCCTGCGCCGAGCACCACGCACTCGAGCGGCGCGTCCACGAGGTTCACAGGGATGCCGGTCTCGGCCGCGATCCGCTCGTCGAGGCCCTTGAGCATGCCGCCACCGCCCACCAGGTTCAGCCCGCTCACGATCAGGTCCTGGGCGAGCTCGGGGGGCGCGTGCCCGAGGCACTCGATGACCGACTCGACCATGGCGCTGACCGGCTCGTCGATGGCGTTGCGCACCTCGCCCGGCGAGAGGATCACCGTCTTGGGCAGCCCCGACATGAGGTCGCGGCCACGCACCTCGGCCTTGATGCCTTCCTGCACCGGCCAGGCCGAGCCGATCGTCATCTTGATCTCCTCGGCCGTCCGCTCCCCGACCGCGATGCCGTACTCCCGCCGGATGAACGTCTGGATCGACGCATCGATGTCGAACGATCCCACGCGCACCGCCTGGAGTGCGACGACACCCCCAAGGGAGATCAGCGCGGTCTCGGTCGTGCCGCCGCCGACGTCGATCACGAGGTTGCCGACCGGCTCGTTGATCGGAAGGTCGGCGCCGATCGCCGCCGCCATGGGTTGCTCCAGGAGCTGCGCATCCGCCGCCCCCGCGCGCCGAGAGGCCTCGACCACCGCGCGTCGCTCCACCTCGGTGATGGCCGAGGGCACGCAGATCACGACGCGCGGCCGGTTGAAGCGCGACACGCCAGTGCGCTGGAGGAGGAGACGGATCATCCGCTCGGTGATGTCGAAGTCGGTGATCGCACCTTGGCGGAGCGGGCGAACCGCCACGATGTAGCCGGGGGTGCGGCCGATCATCTGCCAGGCCTCGTGCCCCATCGCGAGGACGTCGCCGCTGCGGGAGTTGAGCGCGATGACGGACGGCTCGTTGAGCACGATGCCCTTCCCCTTGGCGTACACCAGCGTGTTCGCCGTCCCCAGGTCGATGGCGAGGTCGCGGGCCAGGGTCAGGACTCCTCTGTGCGACGACGGTTGCGCGCCGGTGGCACGGTGTCGTCCTTGGGCGAGAGCGCGTCCATCTCACGTTGGAACGAGCTGATGGACGACTCGGTGGAGTTGGGCTGCCGATTGGCCGCCCAGAGGACCAGCCCACCGACGACGACGATGACGACGACGATCGCGAGGAAGTACAGCGCGCTCATCGCGGCACCACCGGCACGAGGTGGCGGCGCGGCGCCGACGAGCGGGCGGCCGTGTCGGCGCGGCTCTGGAGCGGTGTCCACCGCTTCGGCATCCTGATGTGCACACGCACATCGTACGCAGCGAGCTTGGCTTCAACGATGCCGACGTCGGACGATGGCCGCACCGACGGCCCCGCCGACGCCCACGATCGTGGCCGCCGCGGCGCCCAGAGCGAGCTCCTGGCGGCGCGAGGAGCTCACCATCGACCATGGTGCGGGCCGAAAAGCCTCGACGTACGCCTCGTCGTTGCCGTGCTCCGGCGACCATCCCAGCCCACGGAGTCGATCGTTGGCGACCACCCAGGGGTGGGTGACGTAGGCCCGAATCCCCTCGGGTCCGTCGGTGCCACGCGCCGCGCCGCGCAGCGATGCCGCGAAGCGCGCCGCAGCCGCCGGCACCCGCACGCGGGGTCGGGTCTCGAGCGCGCGGCGCCCGGGGCCGTCGAGCCACCCGTCCGGTGCCACGTTGGCGACGCCCGCGAAACCTCCCTCGAGCACCTGCACGATCGCGTTGCCCAGGTCGGCGGCGTGCAGGTACTGGAGCGGCGGATCGTGGTCCTCGACCGGGTAGGCCAACGAACGGTGGAGCTCCGCGGCGAGCCACCCGGACGCGCCCTCGGCGACCACCGGGGCGCAGCGGAGCACGGCCGTCGCCGGATGACCGGGTTCCTCTCGCCAGTCGATCACCTCGCGCTCGATCTCGGCCAGCTCCACCGCAGGGCGGAACGCGTGGTCCGGATGCACGACCGCATCCTCGGTGAGGGGCACGGCGTTGGACGCGAGCGCGCCGTAGACGAGGGTGCTCGACAGCACCACCACCTGTTCCACGCCGGCCTGCCCTGCGGCGTCGAGCACCGACCGGGCCTCGGCCGCCGCACGACCATCCGCCAGCAGGTACGGGTCGATGCCGTCGACCGGCAACCCGAGGTGCACCACCGCGTCGGCGTCCGCCTGCTGCAGCCGCGCGGCCAGGTCGCCCTCCACGAGGTCGATGACGTGCTCGGTCACTTGCGCCCCCGCACCGGAGCGAGGCTCCGAGGCGGGTCGGGGCACCAGCACCGTGCAGCGCACGTCGGTGAGCTCGGCCGCCAAACGGGCGACGACCAGTTCGGCGGCTGCGCCGGCTGCACCGGTGAGGACCAAGGATCTCATCCGTCCACGATGCCCGGCGCCGCCGATCAGGTCCATTCCTGTCGGACCTGTCCGCAAGCGAGCACTGCGCCTCTACGATGGCGGGGTGTCCGCATCTGCCCTGATCCGCGCCGTCTGCTCCACCCCGGAGATCGGCCGATGAGCGCCTCGGACCCCTTCGGAGGGTTGCCGTTCTTCGGCGACCTCGCCAAGCTCATCGGCCGCCAAGGCCCGGTGGCCTGGGAGGCGGCGACCCAGCTGGCCCTCGCGATCGCGACCGAGGGCCAACCCGAGGGCAACGTGGACCCGCTCGAGCGCATGCGCCTCGAGCAGCTCGCCCGGATCGCCGAGGTGCAGGTCAACGGACACACCGGCCTTTCGGTCGCGACCGGAGGCCACCTCGCGATGATCGAGCCCGTCACCCGGACGCAGTGGGTGCTCCGCACGATCGAAGCGTTCAAGGGTCGGTTCGAGGCCCTGGCCGCGCGCCTGGACACTGCCGAGGCACCTGATCCTGCAACCGGGCCAGCGACCCCGCCACCGACCGATCCGACAAAGGCCGAACCACCCGTACCCGGCCTCGAGGACCTCGCCGGCCTCGGCGACGAGCTGAGTCAGTTCGACCAGCCCGCCACGCCCTCCGATGAGGGGCACCCCTCCGTCGGCTTGCCCGACGAGGACTCCGAGCTCGACGCGTCCTGGCTTTCGGGCATGTTGAGCATGCTCAGTCCGATGCTGTTGGGCATGACCGCCGGCTCACTCATCGGCCACCTCTCGCGGTCGAGCTTCGGCGTGTACGACCTCCCGCTCCCGCGCCCGAGGGCACGCCCTTGATGATGCTTCCCAGCACGATCGAGGAGTTCGAGCGCGAGTGGGACCTCGACGGCGACGCGGTCCGCCTCGCGCTTTGCCTGCGCGAGCTCACCACCCACGCCGTGCTGGGCGTGCCCCACGTGCGGGCACAGTTGGACAGCCTCCTGGCCGACTTCTCCGCGGAGTTCCGGCCCGACCCCGATGCGCTCGAACGTCGGCTCGCCGACCTCGACCCGTCGAGCCCTGACGGCCTGGCCTCGTTCCAACAGGTGCTCGGCGATCCCGAGATCCTCGTCGGCGCGTCCGGAAGCCCGGCACAACGCGAGCTGCGTGCACAGATCGACGCACTCTTGGCCACGATCGTCGGCTACGTCGACCACGTGTCCGACGTCGTCGGTGGTCGGCTCATCGACTCCTACCCCCAGATCAGCGAGGCGCTCCGACGGCGCGCGGTGACGGCCTCGGATGCCGATCGCTTCACCGGCCGGCTCTTCGGCCTGGAGCTCGGCCAGGACCTCTGGGACCGCGGCACTGCGTTCGTCGACGGCGTCGTCGAGCGCGCCGGCGAAGACGCCCTCGGGCGGCTGTGGTCCACCCCGGACGCGCTGCCCACCGTCGCCGAGGTCAGCGCGCCCGGCCTGTGGCTCGCGCGGATCGATCTGCCCGACGCACCCTGACGGCCCTTTGGCCACGGGCCCTGCTCAGCCCGAGGGCGGCGGTTGGCGGCGGCCGGGTCGGATACGTCCCCAGAACGAACGGGCCGCGCTCCCCGCCTGCTGCCGGGCCGCCCCGGAGAACGCGTTCATCTTCGCTTCGACCTCGACTGCCGCTGCGCTCGCGACGGTCGGCGCCTCGCCCGATCGCTGGCGAGCGGCGAGGAGCCCGACGCCGTAGGTGAACGTCGCGAACGCCGAGACGATCAGCACGAGCACGTACCCGACCTCGAGGCTCATGGGGATCACCGCGATCGCCGCACCGACCACCCACATGATCTGGAACCGCGTCTCGAAGCGTGCGAACGACCGGCCCCGGTTGGCATCCGGTGCGTCGCGCTGCACGATCGAGTCGAAGGCCAGCTTGCCTGCGGAACCGGCGATTCCGACCGCCAGGGCGAGCACGAACGCCGGCGCGACGCCAGACAGCAGGAATGCGGCAAGCGCAGAGGCGACCACGGTCGAAGCCAGCGCTGCGATGAGGATGATCTCCTCGCGGAGCACCTCTCGGAGCTTCGGCGCGATGACCGCGCCGGCCAGCGCACCGCCCACCGCGCCGGCCCCGACCAGGCCGTACTCCCAGAGCGGCCGGTTGTTGGTGCGTAGACCGAAGGCGACGAGGATGCTCAGGAACCCGACGATGCCGCGGAGCAATCCCATGCCACCCGCCCCCATGAGGATCGACGGGGCGTGGAGCTCGCTCTTCTCGCTCGCGGTCGGCCCCTGGGCCGCGACCGTCGAGGGCGGAAGCTTGAAGGAGAGCACGAGGCCGATGGCGTAGACGATCGTCGCCATCATCAGGCTCGCCTCGGGACCGCCGAAGTGCAGCGCGATGAAACCGGGTCCGGCGGCGACGAACCCCATCACCCCGCTGAGCAGCGACAACTTGGCATTCGCCTTGACGAACTCCTCGTCACCGCGCACCGTCGTCGGCACCAAGGCGCTGCGCGAGACCGCATAGGCCTTCTGAGCCACCAGGATGCCGAACGCAAGCGGCAGGAAGGTGGGAAGGCTCTGGAAGTTGGTGACGAGGAGGAACGCGAAGAAGGCCCGGAGTGCGAGCGACCCGACGATCATCCATCGACGTCCACCGGCGATCCGGTCGATCGCAGGACCGATCAGCGGCGAGAGCAACACGAACGGGGCGATCGCGCCCGCCAGGTAGGCGAACACCTTCGTCCGGGCCTGGCCAACGGGAATCGAGAAGAAGAGCGAACCGGCCAGCGCCGTCGCGAACAGCGCGTCCGCGGCGGTCGAGGCCGCGTGGACCCGGGCAAGTCGGGTGAAGGCCGGAGTGGGGCCGACGCGCATCGAGCGCGCCGGCGCGTGCAGCGGACGCCACCCCACGTCGTCGCCGGTCGTGCTCACATGCTGAGTGTAGGAGCGGGTGTCGCCGGACCCGTCGGAACCACCGGTCAGCAGGTGGGCTCCTCGTAGCGGTACCCGACCCCACGAACCGTGACGACGCGGGTGGGGTGCGCCGGGTCGGGCTCGAGCTTGGAGCGCAACCGCTTGATGTGCACGTCGAGGGTCTTGGTGTCGCCCACGTAGTCATAGCCCCATACCCGCTCGATCAGCCGATCGCGCGGCATGACCTTGCCCGCCGCGCTCCAGCAGCACCGCCAGCAGCTCGAACTCCTTGAGCGGGAGCTCCACGCGCTCGCCACGGACGAGCACCCGATGCCGTGTCACGTCGAGTCGCACGTCGCCGACCTCGTAGACCTCGTCTTCAGCGGCGGCGCTCGGGCCGCCGACCGCCCCACGCGCCTCATCGTGACGCCGCAGCACGGCACGCATGCGGGCCACCAGCTCGCGCAACCGGTACGGCTTGACGACGTAGTCGTCGGCGCCGACCTCGAGCCCGACCACGGTGTCGACCTCATCGCCCTTCGCCGTGACCATGATGATCGGGACCGACGACACAGCACGGATCTCGCGGCAGACGTCGAGCCCGGAGACCTTGGGCAGCATCAGGTCGAGCAGGATCAGGTCGGGGTCGACCTCGGAATACCTGAGCAGCGCTTCAGCACCGTCGTGCGCGATCTCCACGCGGAAGCCCTCCCGAGCGAGGCCGATCGTCAGCGCGTCGACGAAGGACTCCTCGTCCTCGACGACCAGGATCGTCCGCTCCGGATCGCTCACTTGGTCGAATGGCCGTTGCGCGACGGCTGCAGGTCGCCACCGCCTTCATCAGCAGTCTCCGCCGAGGCGTCGGGGAGGGTGAGCGTGAAGGTGGCGCCTTGCCCTTCCGTGGACGACACCTCGATGGTGCCGCCGTGGTTCAGCGCGACGTGGCGCACGATGGCCAAGCCCAGACCGGTGCCACCGGTGTCGCGACGCCGGGCCCGGTCGACTCGGTAGAACCGCTCGAAGATCCGCACCTGGTCGGCGGACGGGATGCCGATGCCGTGGTCGCGCACCACGAAGCGGTGCTGACCTGGATCAGACTCGACGCGCACCTCGACGACTCCGCCGGCCTCGGAGTACTTCACCGCGTTGTCGATCAGGTTGGCGAGGGCCGACTCGAGCTGCCGCCGGTCGCCGGCGAGGTCGGCGTCCTCGTCGGGCAGCGTCACCTCGACGCGCACACCGGCGAGCTCGGCCGCCGGCGCGACCCGGTCGACGGCCGACTGCAGGACCTCGGCGAGCCGCAGCGACGCCGGCACCAGCTGCTCGCCGGCCTCGATGCGGCTGAGCTCGAGCAGGTCGTCGATCGTGCGTCCCAGTCGCTCGGCCTCGTAGGTGAGGCGCTCGCTGAGGCGGCGGACCGTCGGCGACTCATCGATGCCGTCGAGCTGTTCGACCTCGCTGCGCAGCGTCTCGGCGAGCACCGCGAGCGCCCCGACCGGGGTCCGCAGCTCGTGACCGATGTTGGCGACGAAGTCCCGCCGCAGCGCCTCCACCCGACGACGTTCAGCCTCGTCCTCGACGACGACCCCGCGGTCGACGATGGGCGCCAGTGCGGTGAGGCGCGTGCCGGGGAGCGCGACATGGCGCACCTGCGCCCGCGCGGCACCATCGTGCTCAGGCACCCAGCCGGTGACCTGGTACTGCACCCGCTCGCCCACGTTCACCGCGTGGTCGCCGAGCCGCTCGTAGTAGCGGGCGATGAGCGCGAGCTGCACGCCGACCCGCAGATCGAGGGCCTCGGACCGTTGGGTTTCGAAGACCGTCTCCATGAACTCGCGCTGCAGGTTGTCGAGCTCGTCGTCGAGGTCGTCGAGGGCCGCGGCGCTGCTCTGGTCGGCGAAGTCGTATGCCGCGATCGCGAAGCGCAGCTGACGCTCGGCGAGCTTGCTCATCCGGTCGAGCATCCCGCGCAACCTGGGGTCGAGCTCGGCGTAGTAGAGCTTCCGCGCGGCCTTGGCGATGTTGCTCGCGAGGTCGCCACACCGCTCGATCTCCGATGCGAGCCTGAGCGCGGTGACCACCATCCGCAGGTCGCTGGCCATCGGGCTCTGGAGCACCAGGAGCTGGAAGCACCGCTCCTCGATCTCGATGGTGAGCGCGTCGAGGACGTCATCGCCCTCGATGAGCCGCCGGGCACCGTCGAGGTCGCTCTCGAGGAGGGTCCGGGTGGCTTCGGGCACGGTGTCGCACACCAGCTCGCCGAGCTGGACGACGGCTGCGTGCACCGCAGCAAGTTGCTCTCCGAAGTCCCTGCGGGTGTGGAGCTCGTTCATCCGAACCTCCCGGTGACGTACTGCTCGGTGCGCTCGTCGGTCGGATACCCGAAGATGCGATCGGTGGCGTTGACCTCGACCAGCACACCGGTGCGGTTGCTGTCCTCGTCGACCTCGGTGGTGAAGAACGCCGTGCGGTCGCTGGCCCGAGCCGCCTGCTGCATGTTGTGGGTGACGATCACGATCGTCACCCGGTCGATGAGCTCGGCCATGAGCTCCTCGATGCGCGCGGTGGCGATGGGGTCGAGTGCCGAGCAGGGCTCGTCCATCAGCAGCACCTCGGGCTCCACCGCGAGTGCTCGGGCGATGCAGAGCCGCTGCTGCTGCCCGCCCGAAAGGCCCAGCGCTGAGCGGTTCAGGCGGTGCGAGACCTCGTCCCACAGCGCCGCTTGGCGCAGGGCGTGCTCGACCCGGTCGTCGAGGTCGTCGGTGGCGCCGGCGAGCTTCAACCCGTAGGCCACGTTCTGGTAGATCGACTTGGGGAACGGGGTCGGCTTCTGGAACACCATGCCGATGCGTCGGCGCACCTCCACAGGATCGACCACCGAGTCGTAGAGGTCGACGCCGTGATAGGTGATGCTGCCGGTGACGGTGCACGACGGCACGAGGTCGTTCATGCGGTTGACGCTGCGCAGGAACGTGCTCTTGCCGCACCCCGACGGCCCGATGATCGCGGTGATCTCGTTGCGGGCGACATCGAGATCGACGTCGCGGACCGCGACCTTGCCGGCGTAGGCGACCGAGAGCCCGCGGACCTCGAGCACCGGTTCGGCGACCTCTGGTGCGGTCTCGCCGACCTCGGCTGCCGGCGCCTCGGTGGGCGCGGACCCGTCTGTCGGCTCATCGAGGTCCACCTCGGGCGGTGGCGCCGACCTGGGCGCCACCGTCACCTCGGGCTCGCTCGATGCGGTGGGATAGGCGGACATCACGGTTCAGGCTCCCAGATCGGTCGCAAAACGGGAAGTGACAATTCGGGCGAGGGCGGTGAGCACGAAGACGAGCAGCACCAGGGTGATCGCCGCGCCCCACGCCAGCTGGTTCGCGAGCGGGTCGCCGGACTTGGCACCGTTGTAGATCTGCTGGGCGAGCGTCGTGTTCCCGCCGGTCAAACTCGCATTGGTTTGGAAGGTGATGCCAATCGTGAAGAGCACCGGTGCGGTCTCACCCGCGGCGCGGGCGACCGCGAGCATCGCCCCGCTGGTCAACCCCGGCAACGCTGCCGGCAGCACCACGCGCACCACCCCTTGCCAGCGACGTCCGCCGAGTGCCTCGCTGGCGTGGCGGAGCTCATCGGGCACGAGCTTGAGCATCTCTTCCGAGGTGCGCACCACGATCGGGAGCATGAGGCAGGCGAGCGCGAGCCCGGCGGCGAACGCGGACCGCCCCGAGGTGCCGAAGTGGATGACCCATGCGGTGTAGATGAACATGCCCATGACGATGGACGGGACGCCCGTCATCACGTCGGAGAAGAAGCGGATCACCCGGGCCGTGCGGCCGGCTCCTCCGAACTCGTTCAGGTACACGGCCCCCATGATGCCGAGTGGTACCGCGAGCAGCGCGGCGATGCCCGTCGAGATCAGGGTGCCGACGATGGCCGGGCCCATGGCGGGCGTGGGCGCGGCGCAGTTCATGTGGTACTTGACGCGGAACGCCTCGGTGATGCCCTGACAGGACGCCGTGGTCTGACCCGTGACCGCGGGGATGTCGCCGGTGAGGAAGTGCCAGCTCAGCATGGAGCCGCCCTTGGTGATCAGCACGATGACCACCGACACCAGCGGGATCACGGCGATCACCAAGGCAGTCCACAGCCCGCCTGCTGCCGCCCGGTCGAGGAAGCGGCGTCGACGGCTGACGGTGCGAACCCGCACGTCGGCGCGCGTCGCGTCGTCGAGCAGAGGGGCTGGCGACGCGCCGACGTCCCCGGCAGGCGGCGCTGGGTCGAGGACGGTCATGCGGTGGCCTGCACCCGCCGCTCGGCGCGGTCGACGACCACGCGGGCGGCCATGTTGACGACGATCGTGATCCCGAAGAGCACGACGCCGAGCCCCATCAGCGCCTCCTGGTTGTAGTGGTTGCCCTCGCCGTTGAAGGTGTTCGCGATGATCGAGGCCATCGTGTACCCAGGTTGCACGATGTCGGGCGTGATCTGGGCCGATCCGCCGATGACCAGGGCCACCGCCACCGTCTCCCCCAGCGCACGCCCGAGCCCGAGCATGACCGCCCCGGTGATGCCGCTCGTGCTGGCCGGCAGCACCGCCGCCCGGATCATCTCCAGGCGGGTGGCGCCGAGTGCGAACGCGGCGTCCTTGTGCTCGCGGGGCACCGTCTGGATGACCTCACGGATCACCGAGGTGATGATGGGCAGGATCATGAACGCCACGACGATCCCGGCCGTCAGGAAGCTCGACCCGCTCGCAGAAGCCCCTGCGAACGCTTGGTAGATCTGCTGGAGCAGGTCGTGGAACGCGAGCAGCCCGACCAGGCCGAAGACCACCGAGGGCACCGCCGCGAGCAGGTCCACCAACGAGGTGAGCGGCCCGCGGATCCGGCGCGGGCAGATCTCGGTGACGAACAAGGCCACGCCGAGGCTCACCGGCACCGCGATCACGACGGCGATCGCGGAGGTGACGAGCGTGCCGTACACCAACGGGAGGACGCCGTAGGTGTTCGACTGCGATGACCAGGTCGTCCCGAAGAAGTAGCCGAGGCCGCCTCGACGGAACGCCGGCCAGGCGTAGTTGGTGGTGGCGACGACGATCAAGACCAGTACGGCGAGGACCGCGAGACCCGCACCCAGGCTGGAAACCGAGAAGGCCCGGTCGGCGCGACGGCCGGACCGGGACCCGCTCAGGTCGAGCACGGGGGCTTCACTCGACGGTGTTGACGACATGTACCTCAGGGAACCTTGAGCTCGCCGAGCTGCGCCCTGGCCTTGGCGGCGAGCGAAGCGGGAAGGGGGGCGTAGTTCACGCTGGAGGTGAACGTCTGGTCCTGACCGTCAGTGAGCATGAAGTCGAGGAACCCCTTGAGGGCGGTGCCCTTGTCGTGGTCGGTCTGGTCGGCCAGCACGATCACCCAGGTCGGCGAGGTGATGGGATACGAGGCGTCGCCGGGCGTGTCGATCGGGCTGTACGTCAGGTCGTCGGCGACGACTGCACCGGCAGCCGCAGCCGAGGCACCCGCGAGGGTCGGCGCAACGTACTTGCCCGCCTTGTTCTTGATCGAGGCGAAGACCAGCTTCTGGCTCTTGGCATCGGAGAGGTCGACGTAGCCGATGGTCCCCGCCTTGCCGTTCACGCACTGGGCCACGCCACCGTTGCCGGAGCCACCCTGCGTCGACGCCGGCCACTGGACCGAGTCGTTCGCGCCGAGGGTCCAGTCGCTACCTCCCGCGGACGCCAGGTACTTGGTGAAGTTCGAGGTGGTACCCGAGGCATCTGAGCGGTGACACACCGTGATCGGTGTCGCAGGCAGGTTGGCTCCGGGGTTCATGGCCTTGATGGAAGCATCATCCCACGACGTCACCTTCGCCGAGAAGATCTTGGCCAAGGTCGGGCCGTCGAGCTTGAGCCCGGTGACCCCCGAGAGGTTGTACGACACCGTGATCGGCGCGACCACGGTCGGGAAGTAGAGGACCTTGCCGTTGTACTTGCTCATGTCCTTCTGCTTGATCAGCGAGTCGGTACCGGCGAAGTCGACCACGCCGTCGGCAAGGTCGGACTTGCCCTGGCCGGACCCGCCACCGGCGTAGTTGATGGTGACCCCGGGTACGACCGACGTGAACGTCTTGATCGCCGCGTTGTCGTAGTTCTGCTGGAACGTGGAGCCCGAGCCCTTGAGCGTCGCGGTCAGCCCCTTGTAGGCCGCCGGGTCGAAACCGGTCGCACTCGCGGCGGCCTTCGTGGTCGAGCTGCCCGAGCCGGTGCCGGTCGACGACGAGCTCGAGCACGCAGCTGCCGGCAGGGCGAACAGTGCAAGCGCGACGGCGCCGGCGATGCGGGCGCCTCGTGTCCGGATCGTTCGTGGGGTGCTGGTCATGGGTGAGATGCCGTGCCTTCCTTCGCTTGGGCCCCGACCGGACGGTCCGGCAGGGCTCGAATGACGGCACGGTAAACGGTGAAGGTGAACGCGCCCCCCGGGTTCACATGAACGGGAGGTGAACGAGGGGCGAAGCTCGCGTGTCCCCAGCTCAGGGGGCTTGTGGAGCCGTTCCGGAGCCACCCGCAGCCGCCGGCCCGACCCGGAGATACACAGCCTGCTTCACCTGCTTGATGGGCAGGGTCGTGCGGTTGAAGTCTCGGTACCGGGCCGGGACGTGGGCGGGATCCCAGGTCGACACGAGTCGGTAGCCGGGCCGCGGGGCTCCGGCGTCGTCCCCGCTGACCACCAGGATGGTCCCCGCCAGCACCTCGTCCGGCTGCGCGCGCTGCTCGGGGCCGACCTCCGGGACGTTGAGGTCGGGGAACGAGACCCGCACCCCGTCGGCCATGAGGTAGAAGAGCACACCTGGGAGGACGAGCGTCGTCGCCAACTCTCCCTCGCCGGCGACCCGCCACGGGCCGTCCCGCTCTGGCAACGAACGGACGATCGCCGGGCCGAATCGGCGCACCGGGCCGAACGCCACGGAGCCGTAGTTCATCTTCGCTCCGAGGCGCGGCCACGCGACGAGCACCAGAACCACCGCCACGACCACCGCCCCGAGCGCGGCCAGACGCGGCGTCCCGACCCTGAACCCGACCCGCTCGGCGACGCGGTCAGCGAGCACGCACGCGAGCGCCATCCAAGCGAACATGCCGATCGGGATCCACACGATATGTACGTCGGCCAGGACCTGGAGGCCCTCCGCCCCGGAGGCGCTGGCCGCCGAGAAGAACCCGCCGGCCAGCGCGGCCCAGGACGTGCCCAGCAGCGCGACCTGGGTCGAGCGATGCGCGCGCACGGCCTGCACGGTGAGGCCGACGAGCACCGCGAGCACGACCACCGCGCCGACTGAGGCGCCCCAGGTCACCACGAGTTGCGGGACGATGAGACCGTCGAAGCTCCGCAGCCACAATGGATGGAGGCCGATGCCCCGCGTCAGGTCGCGGACGCCCCCGGCGATCCCCGCGCCCGGATCGTGCGCGTGGAGAGCGGCACGCACGAGCAGCTCCAGGTTGCCCGGACGGTGCACGACCTCGTCGACGATGGGCCCGATCCAGCAGGCGAGGGACGCGGTCGCTGCGAGCAGCACGTTCCGGCGCAACCGCGGTGCCGTACCGGGCGCGGACCCCTCTCCCGCACCACTCGCAGCCTCCCGGCGGGCGCGGACGATCGTCACGGCGAGGCCCACCAGGCCCCACACCAGCGCGGACGCGGCGGGAGCCACGTACGACAGGTGCAGCTGCACCGTGAGGCTCGCCGCGACGGCGGTCGGCGCCAGCAGCAGGTCGTCGCCGTCGGCCAGCGACCAGCACCCGAACAGCGTGAGGACGAGCCACGCCACGGCCAGGAACGGATTCCAGATCTCGTGAAGGATCACCCCGCCCTGCACGAACTGGTAGATGAGGGCGATTGCGGAGACGACGACGGTGGCCGGCCACCCCGCGCGTCGGTGCGCCAGCCAGACGATCCCCGACAGGGCGAGCACGTTCAGCGCGGTGGCTCCCAGCACGAGGCCGCTCCCAGTGGGCCCGAAGATCCTGCCGGGCACGGCGAGCAGCCAGAACTCGAGGGGTCCGAGGTTGTGCAGCCGCGTGCCGCTGCCACTGAACGACGTCAGCGACGTGTAGAGCCCGACCAGTCGCGGGTGCAGCGAGAGGGTGTCGTGCACACCGACGGCGATCGCACCGTCGTCCAACGCCACGGCCCAGCCCTGCCGCACCGCCAGGAGGCCGCTGACCGCGGTCGGCAGAGCCGTGGCGGCCATAACCAACCACAGCGCCCACCTCGGCGTGGTCGCGGGCGGTGGACGCTCGTCGAGGGACGCCCGGTTCGTGTCGCGACGGGATGCCGGGCGGCCCACCTCACAGCCGCTCGCATGCCACCAGTGCACAGAACGAGTCGAAGACCGGGCGCTCCCGCTCGTAGCTCAGCACTCCGGGAACCTCGGCGAGGGGCAACCAACGCACCACGTCGACCTCCTCACCCGGATCGTGGTCGGCTGCGCCGACGATCGTCATGGTCCAGTAGCGCACCTGCTTCGAGCGCCCGCGACGATCGCGGTAGGTGCTCCTCGCGAGCTCGATGTCCCGCTCACAGGCGAACCCGGTCTCCTCGGCGACTTCGCGGAGCGCGCAATCCTCGTCCGACTCGCCCGGGTCGCGCTTGCCCTTGGGGAACGACCAGTCGTCGTAGCGCGGCCGGTGCACGACGAGCACCTCGATGGCACCGCTGTCGTCACGGCGCCACACGATCCCGCCTCCGGCGTACACCTCGAAAGCGCCCTCGGCGCGGTTCGTCGACGGCTCGCCCATCGCTACGTCGCCACCGAGCAGCCAGTCGTCGCGGTGCTCGCCGCGGCTGCGGCGCACCCGACGGCCGCCGGGTCCGCCACCTGCCGTCCGGTTCTTGACCGCGCCAGAGTTCGACTTTGCCTTCTTGCCCATCGGGCCATTGTCACCCGGGGGACCTCCCGAAGACGCGGATGCCCGCGACGACGCGTCACGCGTCCTCGATCTCCCGCCGGCGCGTCCGACCTCGGGCGATGTCCTGGAGCGCCAGGTGACTGTTCGGGAGGGCCTCACCCGAGACGTTCTCCCCCGCGGACAGGGGGTGCCAGGCGCCTTCATCGTCGAGCACCCACGCGAGCTCCACGTCCGCAAGCGAGAGCATGAGGACCTCGTCGAGGCGGGCCAGGCACTCGGGCGCCGTCACGGGCACCAGGATCTCCACCCGGTGATCGAGGTTGCGCGGCATCAGATCCGCGGAGCCGATGTAGGTGGCGGGCTCGCCCGGACCACTGCCGTTCGCGAAGTGGTAGAGGCGTGAGTGCTCGAGGTAGCGCCCGATGAGCGACCGGACCCTGATCCGTTCCGAGCGCCCGGGCACGCCGGGTCGAAGGCAACAGATCCCCCGGACGATCAGGTCGATCTCGACGCCTTCCCGAGAGGCGTCGCACAGCGCGTCGATGAACGCCGCGTCCACGAGGCTGTTGAGCTTGAGCGTGATCGCGCCGCCGCGGCCTTCTCGCGCCGCCGCGACCTCGTTGGCGACCAGGTCCATCAGGCCGTGCCGCAGGGTGTGCGGCGCGACGAGCAGCCGCTGGTAGGTCACCTTCCGCGAATAGCCGGTGAGGAAGTTGAACAGCTGGGTGAGGTCGGTGCCGACGGCCTCGTCACAGGTGAACAGGCCGACGTCCTCGTAGGTCTTCGCGGTCGACGCGTTGTAGTTGCCCGTACCGATGTGGCAGTACCGCCGGAGGCCGCCCTCCTCTTCGCGCACCACCATCGTGGTCTTGCAGTGCGTCTTGAGTCCCACCAGGCCATAGGTCACGTGCACGCCCGCCTCTTCGAGCGCCCTCGCCCACTCGATGTTGTTGGCTTCGTCGAAGCGCGCCTTGAGCTCGACGAGCGCAGCGACCTGCTTGCCCTCCTCCGCAGCGCGGATCAGCGAGCGCACGATCGCACTTCGACCGGACGTGCGGTACAGCGTGATCTTGATCGCCAGCACCTTCGGGTCGCGCGCGGCCTGGCGGATGAACTCCTCGACCGAGGTCACGAACGACTCGTACGGGTGGTGCACGAGCACGTCGCCGGCGCGGATGGTCGCGAACAGGTCGGAGCGGTCGTCCTCCCCCGGAGTGAGCCGAGCCGGCGTCACCGGAGCCCAGGGGGGGTCCTTGAGGTCGGGGCGGTCGAGGTCCTGGAGCGTCCACAGCCCGCCGAGATCGAGAGGGCCGCGTAGGTCGTAGACGTCGTCCTCGGTCAGATCGAGCTCGCGGACGAGCAGCCCCCGCACCTCCTCCGACGCCGCCGCGTCGATCTCGAGGCGCACGGCACGCCCGAAGCGCCGCCGTCGTAGCTCCAGCTCGACCGCGACCAGGAGGTCGTCGGCCTCCTCCTCTTCGAGGGTCAGGTCGGCGTTTCGGGTCACCCGGAAGGGCACGTGCTCGACGATCTCCATGCCCTCGAAGAGTTGGTCGAGGTGCTCGGAGATGACCGTCTCGAGCGGCACGAACCGCTCGCCGTCGGGCAGGACGAGGAACCTCGAGATCGTCGCGGGCACCTTGACCCGCGCGAAGCGACGTTCGGTCGTGACGGGGTCGCGCACGAGCACCGCGAGGTTCAGCGAAAGCGACGAGATGTATGGGAAGGGATGTCCGGGGTCGACCGAGAGCGGGGTGAGCACCGGAAAGATCCGCGTGGCGAACTCCTCCACCAGGAACGCGCGATCCTCGTCGTCCAGGCCATCCCAGTCGGAGAGCACCACACCTTGCGCGGCGAGGTCCGGCACGACCTCGTCGAGGAAGACCGACTCGAGCCGCTGAACGAGCCCACCGGTGCGATGGGCGATCTCGGCGAGTTGCTGGGCGGGAGTGCGGCCATCGGGGCTGGTCCGACCCAGGCCGGCGGCGACCTGGTCCTTGAGGCCGGCGACGCGCACCTGAAAGAACTCGTCGAGGTTCTGGCTGAAGATCGCGCAGAACTTGGCGCGTTCGAGCAGCGGTACGCCGGGCTTGCGGGCCGTCTCGAGCACCCGCTCGTTGAACCGAAGCCACGAGAGCTCCCGGTTCAGCAACCGGTTCGGGTCGTCGGTCGCCGGGGGCGCGCCACCGGCCGGTTGGGCAATCGTGGTGGGGCGCGTCACCCCAGCAACCGTACCCGTCGCCTCAGGGTTCGATGCCCGGACCCGCCGCGGTGCTACTGATCGCCAGGAAGACCCAGGTCCCAGTCCAGCAGGATGTTCTCCCGTTCGGCGTCGCGAACCACCCGCTCCCGATTGCGTCGGAACTGGGGATCGTGCGGCGGGACGAGCTGGAGCCTGGCCATCACCCGTGCTCGGAAGTCATCGATGAAGGCGTGGTCGCCGAAGTCGGACTGCAGCTCCCAGTGGGGTGACACCGGCCCCAGATACACGACGCGGGCGTGCCCTCGGGGTGGCTCGGTGGGTGCGGCGGCATCGGTCTGGGACATGGGGGCGCAGTGTAGGGCTGATCGTGCACCACGGCGAAGCCCCGGCACGCCTCCCGTGGCCGACCGCCGGTCGGTGCTTCCCGACATGACGATCCCCACGACGATTCCGTCAAAAGTTGGTCAAATCACGGGAGCAGAAGCGGCACCCGTGCTACATCTCGGCCTTCGAGCGTGACGAAGACCCGATCTCATCCACCTGATCCGCGACGTGTTCGATGGGCGGCGCAAACCTGGATCCGATCGGTGCAGTGGGCACTCAAGTCGCTCAGCACTGGAGGAAGCAGTGATCCAATCGTGGATGCAACTCGGGAGCTGCCACCGACACGATCCGGATGTCTTCTTTCCCAGCGATGGGGTGGGGGTGATCCGCGCCCAACAGATCTGCGCCTCATGTCCCGTGCGGGCCGAGTGCCTCGATCACGCGCTCACCAACCACATCGAACACGGCGTCTGGGGTGGCACATCGGAGCGGCAGCGTCAACGGATGCGGAGAGCAGGCGCGGGCGCCGGCGCGGCGTCAGGGAAAGCTTCCTGATCCATCGGGCTGCGACGCCCTGCCCGGTTGCCGCAGCGCTCAGGACTTGTCGGACGAACCAGAGTCGCTGTCGGACTCCGATGCGGTGTTGACGCTCTTCGAGGCGTTGGAGGACTTCTCGTCCTCGTCACCGGAGAGGCCCTTCTTGAACTCGCGCTGCGCTGAACCCAGCGAGCGAGCGAGCTGAGGAAGCTTCGCTCCGCCGAAGAGGACGAGGATCACCACGAGCACGATGATCAGCTCGGGTCCCTCAAGGAATCCCAGGATTGGCGCGAAGGTCACGTCCCCAACGGTACACCGCCGGCGGCCCAGCGCCCACCTCATCCGCGAAGACGGCGCCGGGTTCGCTCGATGCTCCGCTGTTGCACCCCTCGTGTTCATGCCCGCGTCGCACCGCGCGCGACGATGCTCCGGTGCTCGAGTGCGTGGTCAACGTGTCGGAAGGACGTGACCGGACTCGGCTCGACCACCTCGCGGCGGTCTGCGGCGACGACCTCCTCGACCTGCACGTCGACCCGGACCACAACCGGTCCGTGTTCACCCTGGTCGGCGAGTTCGCGCCCCGGGCGCTTGCGGCCGAGGTCGTGGGCACCGTCGACTTGCGCACCCACCAAGGGGTGCACCCCCGCATCGGAGCCCTCGACGTCGTGCCCTTCGTCGCGTTGGCGGGATCGACACCGGAAGAGGCGCTTGCCGCACGAGATGCGTTCTCCGGCTGGGCCGGGACCGCGCTGGACCTCCCCTGCTTCCTCTACGGCCCGGAGCGCACCTTGCCCGCGGTGCGCCGATTGGCCTTCAGGGGGCTCGAGCCCGACACCGGTCCCGCGCATCCCCACCCGACCGCCGGGGCCTGCGCCGTCGGTGTACGTCCTCCGATGGTCGCCTACAACGTCTGGGTGACCGCACCCGACCTGGCGGCGGTGCGGCGGACCGCCGCAGCCGTGCGCGGTCCATGGGTGCGCGCGCTCGGGTTGCGGGTCGGGGCGCGCTGGCAGGTGTCGTGCAACTTGCTCGCGCCCGAGAGCCTCGGGCCGGCTGAGCTGGTCGCGCTCGTGGCTGACCGGGGCACCACCGAAGGCGTGGAGGTGGCCGGCACCGAGCTCGTCGGGCTCATCCCGGCTTCGGTGCTGGACGGTGTGGACGTCACCGACCGCGACCGTCTCGACCTCTCACCGGACCGGACGATCGAGGCGCGCGTCGATCGCCGGGGTCGTTGAACGACGTCGACGGCGCTCGGCCGCCGGGGATCAGGCGGACGCGGTCTGGGCGGCCTCGCGCAGCGCCACCGAACGTTGGCGTCTGATGCGCCGTCGTTCGCGCTCGCTCATGCCTCCCCAGATCCCGAACTTCTCTCCGTTGGCCAACGCGTACTCGAGGCATGACTCGCGCACGACGCAGCCTCGACACACCTCCTTGGCCTCACGCGTGGACGCGCCACGCTCCGGAAAGAACAGGTCGGGGTCGACACCCAGGCAGTTGGCTTCCTGGTGCCACTCCTGGTCTTCGGTTTCAAGCTCGAGTTCCATTGACATTCGACCTCCTCCAGCTGGGGTCGATTCCTCCACGGCGGACAGCCGATGTGCGGAACCCAGCTGCCCCTGGTGTTGCACCCACCGGTGAGGAGGCACCGCGTTCAGTGACTCACACCGTTGGAATTACAACGATGTAAGGATGGCCTCTTTCCCGCCGAGACGCAAGCGAAACTTCAAGAAATCTCAACGATCGCAAGGCGCGGAGGGAGCGATCCTGCCAGGCCCGTTCGTCTCGGGCAGCGTGCGACACGCGGTCGGTCACCAGATCAGGTGCCCGAAGGTGTAGATCAGCAACCCGGCCAGGCCGCCCACGATGGTGCCGTTGATGCGGATGAACTGCAGGTCACGGCCGACCTGCGTCTCGATGCGGTCCGTGGTCTCCTCGGCGTCCCACCCCTCCACGGTTGCCGCGATGTACCCGCCGGCCTGACCCGAGACCTGCGCGATCGTGGACGACGAGACCTGCACGATCCAGTCGTCGACCTTCTCCTGGAGCACTGGGTCGTCGCGCAGTCGCACGCCGGCATCGACGAGCCAGGTGTCGACCCGCCGCCGGAACGCCGACCCGCGATCGCCGCTCTGCTCGACCAGCGACTCGTTGGCCTCGCGCCACAGCGACGTCGACCACGCGCCGACCTCAGGGTGCGTGAGCGCCTCGTCGACGAGCTCCGAGACCCGTTCCTGCACCTCAGGAGACGTAGCGAGCGAATCGGCCAGCTCGTGCAGTCGCTGGTCGAGCGTCGCCGCGCAACTCGTGGCTCGGATCGCTGGCCACCTCGTCCAGGAAGCGCGTCAGGCCATCGAAGAGGCGGGCGAAGATGCGATCGTCGACCGGCTCGGGAACCCACCAAGGCGACTCGTTCTCGAGCCGCGCCCGGAGCACCACCCGGTTCTCGTCCAAGCCCTCGACGACCTTGCGCAGGACCGCGGCAAGCACCTCCTGGTGCCGTCCGTCGGCCATCGCCGCCTCGATCAGGCGTCCCAGGGGTGGACCGAGCGGGGTCGCGCGGACGCGCGACGCGAGCGTCGTGCGCAGCAGGTTCTCGACTGCGGCGTCGTCGACCAGATCGACCACGCTGCGCAGCACGACGCCGAGTTGGTCGCCAACCTGCGACGCGTGCTCCGGCTCGGCCAACCACGCCCCCAGGCGCGTGGCGACCGCCGACGACCGCAGGCGCTCGGCTACGAGCTCGGGGGTCAGGAAGTTCGACTCGACGAAGGCGCCCAGGCCACGCCCCAGGTCGTCCTTGCGGGCCGGGATGATCGCGGTGTGCGGGATGGGGATGCGCAGTGGATGGCGGAAGAGCGCGGTCACCGCGAACCAGTCCGCCAGCGCGCCGACCATCGACGCCTCCGCGAAGGCGCGGAGGTACCCGGCCCAGGAGTGGTGGGGCTCGAGGGCGCTCGCGATCAGGAAGACCCCGAACGCCGCGACCAGCAGACCCGTGGCGAGCCGCTTGGTCTGGCGCAGCGCCCGGCGTCGGTCCCGCTCGTCACGGGCCGCGTCGACGACGCCCGTCGATCCAACGCGCTCCGGCAGTTCACCGCCGACGGCTTCGGCGACGACGGCTCAGCCCGCCCGGCGGCGCGAGAGACGGCGACGTGACTCGAGGAAGTCGACCAGCACGTAGTCGCCCAGGGTCTCCGGTGTGGTGAAGAACGCCCGACCACGGTTCAGTCGGGTCAGGTGCTCGATGAACGCGCCGAGCGCGCGGTCCGCGTCGAGCATGAACGTGTTGATGCGGATGCCCGCCCGCGTGCAGCGGGCGACCTCGGTGAGGGTCGCGTCGACGGTCGCCTTGATCGGCGGGTAGTTGAACAGCACGTCTCCCGAGTCGGTGATGTGCGCAGTCGGTTCGCCGTCGGTGATCATGATGATCTGCTTGGTGCCCGACTCGCGGGCCAGCAGCCGTCGGGCGAGCAGGAACCCGTGCTGCATGTTCGTGCCGTAGACGAAGTCCCAGGAGACCGCCGGGAGCTCGGCGGGCTCGATGACGCGGGCCACCTCGCTGAACCCGACGATGCCCAGGTAGTCGCGCGGGAACTGCGAGGAGATGAGGGCGTGGAGCGCCATCGCGACCTTCTTGGCCGGCAGGAAGTTGTCGCGCATCGGCATGGACAGCGAGAGGTCGACCATGAGCACGGTCGCGGTGCGCACGCTCTGCTCGGTCTGGGCGATCTCGAAGTCGTCGGGCTCGAGCTCCACCGGCACGCCCTGGCCCCGGCGACCGAGGGCGTTGCGCAAGGTGCGCTGGATGTCGAGGTTGAACGGGTCCCCGAACTCGTAGGGGCGCGTCTCGGGCGAACGCTCGTGGCCGTCGCCGAGGCGCGGCCGCTCGTGACTACCGAACCGGTCGCGCGACAACGCCGTGAACAGCTCACCGAGCGCATTGGTCCCCACGCGGCGGAGACCGGCCGCGGTCAGCTCGAGGCGGCCCTCCCGCTGCTCGATCAAACCGGCGTCGGTGAGCATCCGGGTCAGCTCCGCGAGACGGTCGAGGCTGCGGGCCGAGTCCTCCCCCAGCAGTTGGCGCGCCCGATCGAGGTCGACCTCGGCCAACGCGCCGGGGTTGGAAGCACCGCGCAGGAGGTTCTCGAGCTGGTCGAGGTCACCGAGCTGGTCGAAGAGCCCGGCCGCGCTCGCGAAGTCGAGGGGATCGGTGCCGTCGAAGTCGTAGCTGCGCTGCCAGCCCAACTCGGGGAAGAGCGTCTGCAGCTGTTGACCGAGTCGATCGACCTCCCAACGCAGGTCGAGGTCCTCGAGAAGCTGGTCCGAGAGCTCCTGGAGCTGGGCGCGCTGCTCCGGGGTCATCGAGTTGAGCATCGCCTGCATCGCCGCCATCCGACGGGCGAGCGCCTCGAGGAGCTCGTCGAGGTTCTGGGGCTGCTCGGGGAACAGGTCGCCGAAGCGCTCCATGAAGCCTGCGAAGTCCGGCTCCTCGCCTCGGTCGCGCGCTTCGATCATGGCGTTGAGCTCGGCGAGCATGTCGGCGTGGCGGGCCACGTCATCGGGGGTGACCGCCTGCATGTCCCCCATCATCTGGTTGACCTGGTTCGCCATCAGCTGACCGCGCAACTTGTCCATGAGGGCTTCGAAGCGCTCCGAGGCGTCCGCCGAGGTGAAGTCGTACTCGCCCAGCTCGCGAACCATCCCGGCCAGGTCCGGGGAGAGGAGGTCCAGTTCCATGCGGTGTTCGTCGACGGTCTGGTTGGTCAGCTCCTGACGGCGGGCGTCGCCGGACTCGCGGGCTTCGGCGAGCAGTTCTTCGAGCGCGGCGCGCTCGGTGTCGACCACCTCGCGCAGCTCGCCGGCGATGTCGTCGTAGACACCGCCGAGCTCGTGCTGCTCGAGCAGGTCCCGGCGCCGGGCACGCACGTCCTCCATGAGCTCGCGCAAGCCTTCGATCTGCGAGCCGTCTCGATCGCGGAACCCCTCCTGGAGCAGGCGGCGTAGGGCGGCGTCGAGGTCACCGTGGTACAGCAGGTCGTCGGTGATCTCGGCGAAGACATCCCGCGCGTCGAAGTCGAACCCCTTCTGGGTGCCATCCCAGGCCGAGTAGCGGAATCGGCGGGCGGGCGACGATGGGGACATGGCCTCACGGTACCGGGCGGCCAGCGCCGGCGCGCTCCGAGGCAGTCCGGATTGCCTAGCATCCCAATCGCGTGCGCCGGTCGGCGGTGCAGGCGGACAGGGGAACTTCACCATGGCTCGACGTCTCGGCACCGTTCTGACCGCGCTGGCACTCCTTGGAAGTGCCGCCGCTTGCTCGAGCAGCGGGAGCGGCTCGACGTCGGCCGAAACCTCGACGGGTGTGACGACCACCGGCGGAGGCCCCGCGCACCTCACCGTGGTGGTCACCAACGACGACGGCATCAAGGCGCCGGGCATCGCGACCCTCGCCCAGGCGATCGACGCGCTGGACAACGTCGACGTCATCGCGGTCGCGCCGAAGGACAACCAGAGCGGCAGCGGCGACAAGACGACCCCGGGCGGTGCGAGCTCCGGCAACAGCCACGCGATCGACGGAGTCCCCGGGGTCGCCGTGGACGGCACGCCGGCCGACTCGGTGAACGTGGCGCTCGACGAACTGAACCTCGAGCCCGACCTGGTGGCGTCGGGCACCAACCGCGGGCAGAACGTCGGACCGCTCACGGCGATCTCCGGCACGATCGGCGCGGCGCTGACCGCGGCACGCCAGGGCGTGCCGGCCGTCGCCGCGAGTGCCGGCCCGACCGACAACGCCGACTACGTGGGCGCCGCCAAGCTCGTCGTGGCCTGGATCACCGCGCATCGTGCGGCGCTGGTCGCACACAAGATGTCAACGAAGTCCATCGTGAGCTTCAACATGCCCCAGTGCACCACAGGTGAGCCACACGCACTGGTGCAGGTTCCGGTCGCCTCCGCGATCCCCAAGGGCACGAACCCGTTCACCGCGGACTGCTCGACTCCGTCGACGGCCAAGCCGACCGACGACGTCGATGCCATCTCCCACGGCTATCCGGCACAGTCCGACGTGCCGGTCACCACGAAGACCGGCAACTAGCCGCGGCTCCGGCACGACCGTCGGGCCGCGTCAGGTCACGTCGAAGCGGCGGCCCGGGGCTTGCGCACCCACTGCTCGTTGCCCAGCTCGGCGCGGAGCTTCGCCACCCCCACCCGATGGCACCAGTTGCCGAGCTCCTCGCCGTCGGCCCGCTCTTCGGCGAAGCGCGCGAAGACCGGTCGCAGCACCCCGACGAGCTCGCTGCGCGGGACGTTCTCCGCGAAGATCTCGTTGAGCCGCACCCCGACCCGCTCGCCGCCCAGGTGGATGTCATAGCGGTTCTTCCCGCGCCCCACGAAGGCCATCTCGGTGGAGTACGGACGTGCACATCCGTTCGGGCAGCCCGTCATGCGCACGTGGGTCTCCACCTCACCCAGATCGAGCTCGACGAGGGTCTCGTGCAGCTCGTCGAGGAGCGCGGGCAGCGCACGTTCGGACTCCGCAAGCGCCAGGCTGCAGGTGGGCAGCGCCGGGCAGGCGAAGGAGTTGCGGGCGATCGGGATCCAGCGCGGCGCGGGACGCACACCGTGCTCGTCCAACAGCGCGGCGATCCCGCCGCGATCCGCGGCCGCGAGGTCGCAGAGCAGGACGTCCTCCCGGGCGGTGAAGCGCACCGAGGCGCCGAAGCGTTCGACCACCGCGCGGATCCCGCTGCGGACCCGAGCGTCGCCGCGGTCGGCGATCCGACCGCTGGCGACCTTGACGCCGAGGAACCAGCTGCCGTCCCCCTGCTCGTGCCAGCCCAGGTGATCGTGGGCCTCATCGAGCTCGACGGGCTCCGCGGCGGGCAGGGGACGGCCGAGGTACCCGGCGACGATCTCGCGCACGCGCTCGTCGCCGAGGTCGTCGATCACGTACTTGAGGCGTGCGTGCTCGCGGTTGGCCCGGTCGCCGTGGTCGCGGTGGAGCTTGACGACCGCCTCGCAGGCCTCGATCAGGTCAGCAGGTGCGACGGTCGTGAGCGGTGTCGCCAGGCGCGGGTAGGTGGCGGGCTTGGCGTGGGTCTTGCCGAGACCACCGCCGACGAACAGCGTGAACGCCCGCAGCCCGCCGTCGGTGCCGACCATGGGCACGATGGCGAGGTCGTTGATGAGCACGTCGACGCAGTTGTCGCCAGGGGCTGAGATGCCGATCTTGAACTTGCGGGGCAGGTACACCCGTCCATAGAGCGGTTCTTCGTCGGGCGTGCCTTCGAGCCCGCCGTGGGCCGTCTCCGCGCTGACCGCGCGCTCGCCGTCGATCCAGATCTGGTAGTAGGCCCGCGTCCTCGGCTTGAAGTGCTCCGAGATGCGCTGCGCCCACTCGGTCAGCTCGGCCCGGTGCCCGTCGGGCAGGGGCGCCGGGCAGGCGGTGGTGTTGCGGACCACGTCCCCGCAGGCAGCCAGCGTGGAGACGAGCGAGTCGTTGAGGGTGCGGATGAGCGACTGGAGGTCGGACTTGTAGACCCGGTGGAACTGGATGTCCTGGCGGGTCGTGACCCGCATCGTCCCGTCGCCGACCGACTCGGCGAGCTTGTCCATCACGAGGTACTGCTCGGCGGTGAGCACCCCTCCGGGGATACCGGTGCGGATCATCTGGAACGCGTCCGGGGGGAGGTCCGCCTTGCGGTTGGCCGTCCGCACATCGCGGTCATCCTGCGCATAGGTTCCGTGGAACTTCAGCAGGACGGCGGCGTCCGACGAGAAGGTCGGCTCGTCGTTGCCCAGCTCGTCGGCAATGGTGCTGCGCAACTGCGCGCTGTGCGCTTTGACCTGCTCGACCTTCGAGCCGGGTACCTCGTCGCGGATCGTCGTGTTCGCCATCGAGCGGCGAGTGTAGTCAATTCCCGACTAACTCGATCAACTTTGTCAGGTTTTGCCCCGCTGCAGCCCCGCAGGCATCGGATCCCGTCCTCGGCTCAGCGGCGCGACCGGTAGTCGGCCCGTGCGCCGACCGCGTCCTTGTTGAGGCGCTTCGACAGATGCAGGCCCTCGAGCACCAGCTCGACCGCGCTGGCGACCACGGCCGCGGACTCGTTGCCCTGGGTGAGCGCCGCGACCGGCTCGCGCAATGCCGGCACCTCGGTGACCAGCCGCACGTAGTCGGCCTCGCTCACGTCGTCGCCCGTGCTCACGACCGAGCCGTCCTCGAACGCCTCCACCACAACGTTCAACTGCTCGAGCGGCACCTTCGCACGGAACACCGTCAGCACCGCGGCACGGACGAGGTGGGCGAAGACCTCGTCGCCGGCGTCGTCGTCGATCGTGTCGAGCTCGACCTTGCCCGAGGTCGAGGCGGCCAGAGCATCGAGGTCACAGATGCGCGGCGCGGCTTCGGCCTCGCCGAGCTGGAGCGCCCGGCGCGTCGCGCTCGCCTCGAGCACCTCGCGGTTGGCGACGGTCATGCGGACCGACACCCCCGAGCGCTGGTTGACGTCGTGGCTCGTGCGGGCGAGCTGCGACAGCTCCGAGACGATCTCGGCCATGAAGTCGGGCATCGTCACGGTGACCCCGTCGACCTCGATCGACCGAGCCTCCTGTGCGGCGATGGTGGTCTCGGTGGCGGTGTCGAGGGGGTAGTGGGTGCGAATCTGCGACCCGAAGCGGTCCTTGAGCGGGGTGATGATGCGCCCACGGTTGGTGTAGTCCTCAGGGTTCGCCGAGGCCACCAGCATCACGTCGAGCGGGAGGCGGATCTTGTAGCCGCGCACCTGCACGTCCCGCTCCTCCAACACGTTGAGCAGCCCCACCTGGATGCGCTCGGCGAGGTCGGGCAGCTCGTTGATCGCGAAGATGCCCCGGTTCGTGCGAGGCACCAGGCCGTAGTGCAGAGTCAGCTCGTCGGACAGGTACCGACCCTCCGCCACCTTGATCGGGTCGACCTCGCCGATGAGGTCTGCGATGGTCGTGTCCGGCGTCGCGAGCTTCTCACCGAAGCGCTGCGAGCGGTGCACCCACTCGATCGGCGTCTCGTCGCCGTGCTCAGCCACCAGGTCGCGCGCGTGGCGGGACACCGGCGCCATCGGGTCGTCGTTGATCTCAGAGCCCGCCACCACCGGCAGCCACTCGTCGAGCAGCTCGACCAGCGAACGGATGACCCGAGTCTTCGCCTGGCCCCGCTCGCCCAGGAAGACGATGTCGTGGCCGGCGAGCAGCGCGTGCTCCAGCTGGGGCAGGACCGTGTCCTCGTAGCCGATGACGCCGTCGACCAGGGGCTCACCCGACGCGATGCGCGCGGCGGCGTTGCGGCGGAGCTCGACCTTGACCGGAACCGAGCGCCATCCCGACTCGACGAGCTGGCCGAGGTTCGCGGGACGCGAGGTCGAGTGGGGCGGGGTGGCGCCAACGTTGGGCGACGAGGGATTCGGCGACATGGTTGGCACGCTACCGCCGAGACGCCGCGGGGCGAACGGCGCGTGGGGACGGGTCCGGCAGTCGAGGGCGCCGCGGCGGCGGGCGGACGCCGGATAGCGTCCGCGCCGATGCCGGACCGACTCCTGCCCCACGAGCTGGACCTGAGCGGCCACTGGCGCGCCATCGCGGCGAACGACGAGCTGCGCCGAACCTGGCAGCACGTCGACTGGGATGACGCGGCCATGGTCGACGTGGACGTGCCCGGGCACTGGCAGCGCCACCCGGCGTTCGCCGACGCGGATGGGCCGCTGCTGTACCGCCGCCGCTTCCAGAGCCTCGCCCCCGTCGCGGGTGAGCGGGCCTGGCTCGTGTTCGATCGACTGTGCGCGCAAGGCGACGTCTGGCTCGACGGCGGCTACCTCGGCGACACCGAAGGTGCCTTCGCGCCCCACCGCTTCGAGGTGACCGCGCCGGTGCGGGACCGGCACGAGCACGTCCTGGGCGTCGAGGTCGCCTCACCACCCGTCGCCGATCCGCGTGCCAAGCGCGAGCTGCTGGGCACCTGGCACGACGGCCCCTACGTCACCCCGGGTTGGAACCCCGGTGGGCTGTGGGCGCCCGTGCACCTCCGACGCACCGGACCGGTGGCGGTCACCGCGCGGCGTGTGCTGTGCACCGAAGCCACCGCCGAGCGCGCCGTCGTGGGCTTCTGGTTGACGCTCGACGCGACCGAGCCGACCACGGTCACCATCACCACCCGGATCGGTTCCACCGACCACGTCCAGACGCGTGGGCTCGCAGGTGGCGCCAACGAGGTCTCCTTCACCGTTCCCGTCGAACGACCCGCGCTGTGGTGGCCGCGGGCACTCGGCGCGCAGCCGATGTCCGACGTCGATGTCGAGATCCGCCTCGGAGATCGCGACGCGGCGACGACCGACCAGCGGTGCAGCGACCACTTCTCGACCCGGATCGGGTTGCGGCAGGTGGCGCTGCGAGACTGGGTCCTCTCGGTGAACGGCGAGCGCCTGTTCTGCAAGAGCGTGCTCGCAGGGCCCGCCGCGGAGGATCTCGGCACGGCTCCCGCCGAGGTGTTCACCGAGCAGGTGGCCAGCGCCTGCGACCTCGGGGCCGACCTGCTGCGCGTCCACGCCCACCTCAGCCGCGCCGAGCTCTACGAAGAGGCCGACCGCGCCGGGCTGCTCATCTGGCAGGACCTCCCCCTGTACCGCGGGCTGCACCGCGGCGTGCGGCGCCAGGCACAGCACCTCGCCAGGGCCGCGGTCGAAGAGCTCGGCCACCACCCGAGCCTCGCGATCTGGTGCGGCCACGACGCGCCCGACGAAGCCACCTCGGGGCCGGACGGCGCGGCGCGGCGCGGGTTCACCCGAGAGCTGCTCGCACACCAGGTACCGAACTGGAGTCGCTCCATGCTGGATCGCTCGGTCGGACGTGCGCTCTCGTCCAGCGACCCGTCGCGCCCGGTGGTCGCCAGCTCCGGGGTGTGGCCGCATCCCCCGAGCCTGGACGGCACCGACGTGCACCTCTCGCTCGGTTGGGTGCGCGGCGAGGCCGAGGACCTGGCCGGCATCGCCCGCACCGTGCCCCGTGCGGTCCGCTTCGTGGTCGTTCAGCCCAACCCGTCGCTGCCCGACGACGCCGGCTTCTGCCGACCGGCGCAGTGGCCCGACCTCGACGTGGAGCGACTCGCCGAGGCGCACGGCTTCGACTTCGATCTGTTCCAACGTCGGTTGCCGCCGTCGGCGTTCGCGACCTTCGAGGAGTGGCAGCGCGCCACGCGCGCCCTGCAGGCCGAGCTCCTACGCAGCCAGGTCGAGACCCTCCGCCGTCTCAAGTATCACCCGACCGGCGGAGTGGTCGTCGCCCACCTCCGCGACCTGCGACCGACCATCGCACCGTCGCTCGTCGACCACACCGGCGCACACAAGCCGGCTTTCGCCGCGCTGCGCGACGCCTTCGCGCCGGTCATCGTCACCCTCGACCGCTGGCCCCGGTGCGCCCACGCCGGCGAGCGGGTCGCCTGCGACGTCCACGTCGTGAGCGACCGGCGTGCGCCGCTCCCCGACGCCCGCTGCACCGTGCAGGTTCGCTGGGACGACGGCGACGAGCGCTGGGAGTTCGGCGGCGACGTCGACGCGGACACGTGTGCGCTCGTGGGGCGGATCTCGGTGACCGTGCCCGACGACGCGACACGCCTCACCGCGACGCTCGAGCTCGTCGCCGGCGACGTCACGGCGACGGCTCGCTACACCGCGCCGGTCCACGTCCACGTCCACGACCCGGCCTGACCTGAACCGGCCGGTCGTCGCCCGCCGCGGTCGCTCCAGAACCCTCAGGTCAGTTCGGGCGCGAGCCCCGGCTCGCCCGTCGGCGCGCGTCGCCGACGCCGACGCGCTCGGCGACCCGGTCGACGGCCTCGTCGCCCGGGGCACGGGACGGGAGCCACAGGAACACCCCGACGGCCGCCACCAAGATGATCAGCGCGGCGACGACCACGGCGAGGTGCATGCCGGAGACGAACGCCTCTTTGGCGACCTGCTGGAGCTGCGCGCCTTGCGGACCACCGATCCGCTTGCCGATCTCGACGGCCGGACCGACGTTGCCGGTCACCTTGTCGTGCAGGGCGGGACTCAGCGCCACGCCGGAGAGCCCCTGGTCCATCTGGGTCAGGTAGCGCGACGACAGCAGGCTGCCCAGCAGGGCCACGCCGACCGCACCGCCGACCTGGCGGGTCGTGTCGTTCACCGCCGAGCCGACGCCGGCCTTGGCACGGGGCAGCGAGCCCATGATCGACTCGGTGGCCGGCGCCATCACGTTGGCCATCCCCATCCCGAGGATCATCGTCACCAGGATGATGAGGCCGACCCCGGTCGTGGTCTGCAGCTGGGTCTGCAACAGGAGCGACGTCGCGGCCAGGAGCAACCCCGTACCGACCACGAGCTTGGTCCCCACCCGCTCCACGACGCGTGCCGAGGTCGGTGCGAAGACCATCATCGTCGCCGACATCGGGAGCAACACCGCGCCCGCCTTCAGGGGGCTGAAGCCCAGGACGGACTGGAGGTACTGCGTGAGCAGGAAGATGACGCCGAAGAGCGCCATGAACGTGAGCGTGATGCTGCCGGAGGCGGCGCTGAAGCGTGGGTTCTCGAAGAAGTGCAGGTCGAGCATCGGGTTCGAGTAGGTCAGCTCCCAGGCCATGAAGGCGGCGAGCACGACCGCGCCGATCACGAAGCCGGCAACGATCGGGGTCGATCCCCAACCGCGGGTCGGTCCCTCGATCACGGCCCAGAGCACCGTCGTCAGCCCGACGATCGAGAGCAGGGCGCCGAGCGGGTCGAGACGGGGGGCCTCGGGGTCACGGGAGTTGGGGATGTACCGCCAGCCGAGCACCAGCCCGACGATCACGATCGGCACGTTGACCAGCAGCACCGAACCCCACCAGAAGTGCTGCAGCAGGAAGCCGCCGGTGACGGGTCCGACCCCGATCCCGATGGCGGACACGCCGGCCCAGACGCCGATCGCCCGGCCACGTTCCCTGGGGTCGGTGAACACGTTGGTGATGATGGACAGCGTCGCCGGCATGATCGAGCGCGCCGCCGATGCCCATGAAGCTCCGCCAGCCGATCAGCCACGCAG
This sequence comes from uncultured Actinomycetes bacterium, assembly GCA_963810075.1. Taxonomy (GTDB): domain Bacteria; phylum Actinomycetota; class Acidimicrobiia; order Acidimicrobiales; family Iamiaceae; genus CAWELZ01. The sequence continues at coordinate 92,223 of CAWELZ010000014.1, forward strand.
GGTCGCTTGCGAAGGCGGCCATGCCCGAGCCCAACCCGAAGACGCTCAGACCGATCGCCAGCGCGCCGTAGCGACCGAAGCGGTCGCCGAGGCTGCCGGCGGTGAGCAGGAGCCCCGCGAACACGATCGTGTAGGCGTCGACGATCCACTGCAGGTTCGACTCGGTCGCGCCGATCCCACCCTGGGCCACCGGCTTCGCGAGGGTCGGCAGCGCCACGTTGAGGATGCTGTTGTCGAGGACGATGACGAGCAGGCTCACGCAGAGCACCACGAGGGTGACCCAACGCCGCCGCTGCACCAGCTCGAGGTCGTGTTGCCAATCTCTCATCGTGTTCGCTCTCAGTTCGCGGTGTCCGTCGGGTGTCCGTCGCCGGTCGCGTCGCCACCTCGAAGTTCGGGCCGGGAGTCGTCTGACGGTAGGTCGACCACCACAACAACGGACGCATCGGTTTCGATGGGTCAACCACCGCGCCGGCACGAACATGCCCGATGTGACCGATGTTGCTTGCGAACGGCGGTATTGTCCCCGCGCTTTCGGCGGAAGCTAGCGTCCACCTCGAGCCCTCGGCCCTCGCTCCGGGCCTGACGTGCCGCCCCGACCACCGCATCCGGAGGGACTCCGCAAGGATGTCGCAAACGACCCCGACCACAACCGGGCACACCCGAGGCCCCGTCTCGGCCACCGCGGTGCACCCGCCGCGCCGGAAGGCCCCGTTCCCGATCGAGCTGTACCGCACCGCGGTCGGCAAGAAGTACGTGATGGCCGTGACCGGCCTCATGGGGCTCGGCTTCATCTTCTTCCACATGCTCGGGAACCTGAAGATGTACCTCGGCCCCGTGCACTTCGACGCCTACGCCGAGTGGCTGCGCACGTTGCTCGTGCCGTTCCTGCCCCGCACCGTGACGCTGTGGCTGATGCGCCTCGGCCTCATCGGCGCGGTGGCGCTGCACATCCACGCCGCGACCACGCTCACCATCCTCAACCGCAAGGCTCGGCCCGTCACCTACCAGTCCAAGCGCGACTACGTGGCCGCCGACTACGCCAGCCGGACGATGCGCTGGAGCGGCGTCATCGTCGGGCTCTTCATCGTCTGGCACCTCTTCGACCTGTCGTGGACCGGCACCGGCTACGGCTACGTGCGTGGGGCAACCTACGCCAACGTCGTGCACAGCCTCGACCGCTGGCCGGTGGCGCTGATCTACATCGTGGCGAACCTCGCCCTGGGCTTCCACCTCTTCCACGGCGTCTGGAGCCTCTTCCAGTCGCTGGGCTGGAACAACCCCCGCTTCAACGCCTGGCGGCGCGGCATCGCCGTCGGCTTCACCACCATCGTCGTCGCCGGAAACATCTCGTTCCCGATCATGGTGCTCGCCGGCGTCGTCCACCTGCCCTCAGGAGCCTGACCATGAGCGACATCAACCTCGACTCCAAGGTGCCCGACTACCCCATCGAGGAGATGTGGGACCGGGCCAAGTTCGACATGAAGCTGGTCAACCCGGCGAACAAGCGCAAGTACGAGGTCATCGTGGTCGGCTCCGGCCTGGCCGGCGCCTCGGCCGCGGCGACCATGGCTCAGCTCGGGTACAAGGTCAAGGTCTTCACCTACCACGACTCCCCCCGGCGGGCGCACTCCATCGCCGCCCAGGGCGGGATCAACGCGGCGAAGAACTACCACGGTGACGGCGACAGCGTGTACCGCCTCTTCTACGACACCGTGAAGGGCGGCGACTTCCGCTCACGGGAGGCGAACTCGTACCGCCTCGCCCAGGTCTCGAACAACATCATCGACCAGGCCACCGCCCAGGGCGTGCCCTTCGCACGTGAGTACGGCGGGTTGCTCGACAACCGCTCGTTCGGCGGCGCGCAGGTGAGCCGCACGTTCTACGCCCGCGGACAGACCGGCCAGCAGCTCCTGCTCGGCGCGTACCAGGCGCTCGCCGAGCAGATCGGCAAGGGCACCGTCGAGCTCTACAACCGCACCGAGTTCATCGACTGCGTGGTCGTGGACGGTCGCGCTGCCGGCATCGTGGTGCGCGACCTGCTCACCGGCGAGATCCGCAGCCACGCCGCGCACGCGGTCGTGCTGGCGACCGGCGGCTACGGCAACGTGTACTACCTGTCGACCAACGCCATGGCCTGCAACGTGTCCGCCGCCTGGCGGGCCCACCGACGCGGCGCGCTGTTCGCGAACCCCTGCTACACGCAGATCCACCCGACCTGCATCCCCTCCAGCGACGAGTTCCAGTCGAAGCTCACGCTCATGTCCGAGTCGCTGCGCAACGACGGCCGCATCTGGGTGCCGGTCAAGGCGGGCGACACCCGTCCACCCAGGCAGATTCCCGAGTCCGAGCGCGACTACTACCTCGAGCGCAAGTACCCGTCCTTCGGCAACCTCGTGCCCCGCGACGTCGCTTCGCGCAACGCCAAGACGATGGTCGACGAGGGCAAGGGCGTGGGCCCGCTCCACAACGGCGTCTACCTCGACTTCGCGGATGCCATCCAACGGCTGGGGCGGGACGTCATCGAGGCCCGCTACGGGAACCTCTTCGAGATGTACGAGCGCATCACCGACGAGAACCCCTACGAGGTGCCGATGCGGGTGTACCCCGCCATCCACTACACGATGGGCGGCCTCTGGGTGGACTACGAGCTGCAGACCTCCGTGCCGGGCCTGTACTCCATCGGCGAGTCGAACTTCAGCGACCAGGGCGCCAACCGACTGGGCGCCTCCGCGCTGATGCAGGGCCTCGCGGACGGCTACTTCGTGCTGCCCTACACCATCGGAAACGGCTTGGCCCCGCTGCTCAACCACCCACTCGTCGACACCGCCCACCCGTCGTTCCAGGCGGCCGAGGCCGAGGCCCGCGCCCGCTTCCAGGGCTACCTGGCGATCAAGGGCAGCCGTTCGGTCGACTGGTTCCACCGCGAGCTCGGAAAGATCATGTGGGAGCACGCGGGCATGGAGCGGAGCCGTCCCGGCCTCGAGAAGGCCCTGTCGGAGATCCCCGCCCTCTACGAGGAGTTCAAGACCGATTTGCGGGTGTTGGGCGACGACCGATCACTCAACCAGTCGCTCGAACGGGCTGGCCGCGTCGACGACTTCTTCCAGCTCGGCCAGCTGCTTTGCCGCGACGCCCTCGAGCGCGCGGAGTCGTGCGGCGGGCACTTCCGGTCCGAGCACCAGACCCCCGAAGGTGAGGCCCTCCGCGACGACGAGCACTTCTCACACGTCGCCGCCTGGGAGTTCACCGGCGACGACAGCCCGGAGGTCCTGCACAAGGAACCGCTCGACTTCCAGTACGTCCACCTCGCGCAGCGGAGCTACAAGTAGCCATGACGATGACCGAACCAAACGCCGTCCCTTCGTCCCAGACCCCGTCGTCGCCCCACGCCACCATCGACCTGACGTTGCGCGTCTGGCGCCAGGCCGGGCCGGACGCGCCCGGTGCCTTCGAGGAGTACGCCGCTCCCGGCATCTCGGTGGAGATGTCGTTCCTCGAGATGCTCGACGTGGTCAACGAGCGGCTGGTGTCGGAGAACCGTGAGCCGATCGCGTTCGACCACGACTGCCGCGAGGGCATCTGCGGCATGTGCTCGCTGATGATCAACGGCCAGGCCCACGGTCCCCAGCGGGGCACCGCCACCTGCCAGCTCCACATGCGCAAGTTCGCAGACGGCGACACCATCGTCATCGAGCCGTGGCGCTCTGCCGCGTTCCCCGTGGTGCGCGACCTCGCCGTCGACCGCGCCGCGTTCGACCGCATCATCGAGGCCGGCGGCTACATCTCGGTGTCGACCGGCTCCGCGCCCGACGCCAACCTCATCCCGGTGCCCAAGGTCGTCTCCGACGCGGCGTTCGACGCGGCGGCCTGCATCGGCTGCGGGGCGTGCGTGGCGGCGTGCCCCAACGGCGCCGCGCAGCTGTTCACCGCGGCCAAGGTGGCGCACCTCAACCTGCTTCCCCAGGGCCAGGCGCAGCGCTACGCCCGCACCGAGGCCATGGTCGAGACGATGGACGGGCTCTTCGGCTCGTGCACCAACCACCGCGAGTGCGAGGCCGCCTGCCCCAAGAGCATCTCGATCGACTTCATCGCGCTGATGAACAAGGACTACCTGCGGGCCAAGGTCAAGAACCGCCGCTACCTCTCCCGCAAGCCCTGAACCTGGGTTCCAGCTGTTCACGTGCCCGACATCATCGGCACACCGGCCCGAAACCGACGATCCGTAGGGTCAACGACATGGCCCCCACCAGAGCGATCCCCCAAGAGCTGCCACCGACCGTCCGACCGGATCCGACCGTGCCCGAGACGATCGCCACGGTCATCGACTTCTCCGCTGCCAGCCGACGCCACGCGACGCGCGAGCAGCCCGACGTCGAACGCTCGATGCACGCCCACCCGGCGATGGGCTCGGCTGCCCGCTACGCCTGACGCCGGCGGCCCCGGGCGCGGTTCGAAGCGCCGCGCACCAGCTCCATAGGGTGTGAGCGTCACCGATCGCGAAACCTGGAGATCGCATGCGCTCGCCCAAGGACTTCTTCCGACCGCTCGCCATCGGCGCGCCCGACCCGGTGCGCGAGATCCCGTTCCCGCCGTCGAGGATGATCCACTTCTTCGACCCGTCCAACCCCAAGATGGCCGCCAAGGTCCCCGACATCGCGGCAAAGGTCGACATCATCCTGGGCAACCTCGAAGACGCGATCACCGTCGAGAACAAGGAAGCCGCCCGCGAGGGGCTGGTGGAGATCGCCAACGCCACCGACTTCGGCTCCACCCAGCTCTGGACCCGGGTCAACTCGCTCGACTCGCCGTGGCACCTCGACGACATGACCCGTCTGGTCACCGCGATCGGAGACAAGCTCGACGTCATCATGATCCCCAAGGTCGAAGGCGCCGCGGACATCCACTACGTGGATCGGCTCCTCGCCCAACTCGAGGCCAAAGCCCAGATCGAGCGGCCGATCCTGGTCCACGCTCTGCTCGAGACGCCGCAGGGCGTCAACAACATCGAGGAGATCTGTGCGGCGAGCCCCCGCATGCAGGGCCTCTCACTCGGGCCGGCCGACCTGGCCGCCTCCCGCCGCATGAAGACCACCCGTGTGGGCGGCGGGCATCCCGGCTACCTCGTGCGCCAGGACCCGGTCGGCGGCGAGATCGAGTCCGACCGCAAGGCGTTCCAGCAGGACCTCTGGCACTACACGCTCGCTCGCATGGTCGACGCCTGCGCCGCAAACGGCATCCTCCCCTTCTACGGGCCCTTCGGCGACATCAAGGACACCGTCGCCTGCGAGGACCAGTTCCGCAACGCCTTCCTGTTGGGCTGCGTGGGGGCGTGGAGCCTCCACCCCGTGCAGATCGACATCGCCAAGCGGGTGTTCAGCCCCGACCCTGATGACGTCGCCCACGCCCAGGAGGTCGTGGACGCCATGGGCGACGGCCACGGCGCCATCATGCTCAACGGGAAGATGGAGGACGACGCCTCGGCAAAGCAGTGCGAGGTGATGCTCGACCTCGCCCACCGGCTCGCCGAGCGCGACCCCGAGCTGGCCGAGCGCTACGGCTTCGTGAAGGCGAGCTGAGCCATGACCGACACGACCATCGACGACACCCTCCGGCCGCGCCGATCGGTGCTGTACATGCCCGGCGCCAACGAGCGCGCCCTCGAGAAGGCCAAGGGCATCCCCGCGGACGCGCTCATCCTCGACCTCGAGGACGCCGTCGCGCCGGACGCCAAGCCCGAAGCCCGGGAGCGTGTGTGCGCCGCGGTCACCGACGGCGGCTACGGCAACCGCGAGCTCACCATCCGCGTCAACAGCATCGGCACCGAGTGGCACGACGCCGACCTGGCCGCGGCCGCGAAGGCGGGCCCCGCAGGCGTCGTCGTCCCCAAGGTCTCCTCGGTCGAGGAGGTGCACGCCATCGAACGTGCGCTGGAACAGGGAGGCGCACCCGAGCACACCAGGATCTGGGCGATGCTCGAGACACCGCAGGCCACGCTGCGTGCCGCCGAGATCGCCGGCGCCTCGGAGCGGCTGACCGTCCTGGTCCTGGGCACCAACGACCTCGCCAAGGAGCTGCACGCGGTGCAGGTTCCCGGCCGGGAGCCGCTCCTCCCCGCGCTCGCCATGTGCCTGCTCGGCGCCCGCGCCGCCGGCAAGGTGATCCTCGACGGCGTCTACAACGACATCAAGGACCCCGAGGGCTTCCACGCCGAGTGCGTGCAGGGCCGGCACCTGGGCTTCGACGGCAAGACGCTCATCCACCCGAACCAGGTGGACGACGCCAACACCGTCTGGGCTCCGTCGGAGGAGGCCGTCGCCGAGGCGCGCGACCTCATCGGAACCTTCGAGACCGCCATCGCCGAGGGCAAGGGCGTGGTCACCTTCAACGGCCGGATGATCGAGAACCTCCACGTCGACAACGCCCGCCGGGTGCTCGCGGTTGCCGACGCCATCGCCGCCAACGCCGAGTCCTGACCCCGCCCCGAACGGCTGCGACCAGCGGTACCAGGTCGAGCTGCTGCTTCTGAAGGTCACGCGACGGCTGCCGGGAGTGTCGTTCGTGCGCTCGTGAGCTTGTACCGGACGAGTCTGACGTAGTAGTGAAAGACGGGCTTGCGGCCCAGTTTCACCCTGCGCTGCAGCCAGTCCCGCCCGACCCCGGCACCCGCCGGGAGCCGCTCAAGGAAACCCTTCATGCCCCAGCTGCTCGCAGCGGAAGGCGGTTACCAGGTCTTCAACCTGGCCGGCCGCGACACCGCGCTCCTCGTCGCCTCGCTCGTGATCGCGCTCATCGCGATCGCCGTCGCCTTCACCCTGATGAAGGGCGTCCTGGCCGCCGACCCGGGCAGCGACGCCCAGCAGGAGATCGCCGGTCACATCCACGAAGGGGCGATGGCGTACATCAAGCGCCAGTTCCGCACGATCGGGATCATCGTCGTCCCGCTCGCCATCGTCGTGTTCGTCACCTCGACCAGCCTCACCCGGCCCAACGGCACCGTGGCCCTCGGGTTCGGGGCCTCGGGCCTGTTCCGCACGCTGTGCTTCCTGGTGGGTGGCACCTTCTCCGCCTCGATCGGCTTCCTCGGCATGTGGCTCGCCACCAAGGGCAACGTGCGCACCACCGCCGCGGCCACCCGTGAGGACTTCCCCGGCGCGGTCAAGGTCGCCTTCCGCACGGGCGGCGTCGCCGGACTCGCCACGGCTGGCCTCGGCCTGACCGGGGCGACCGTCATCATCCTGCTCTTCCAGAACACCTCCTCCGCCATGCTCATCGGCTTCGGCTTCGGTGGCTCGCTGCTCGCGCTGTTCCTGCGCGTCGGCGGCGGGATCTTCACCAAGGCCGCCGACGTCGGCGCCGACCTGGTCGGCAAGGTCGAGGCGGGCATCCCCGAGGACGACCCCCGCAACCCGGCCACCATCGCGGACAACGTCGGCGACAACGTCGGCGACTGCGCCGGGATGGCCGCCGACCTGTTCGAGTCCTACGGCGTCACGCTGGTCGCCTCGATCATCCTCGGCGTCAGCGCCTTCGGTCCCGGTGGTCTCCGCCTCGGGCCCGACATCGCCGCCCGCGGTCTGGTCTTCCCGATCGCCATGATGGCGATCGGCATCGTCTCGTCGATCATCGGCATCTTCGCCGTGAAGGCCGGCCCGAACGACCGCGACGCGCTCAAGGTGATCAACCGCGGCATCGGTGTCGCCCAGCTCATCGCGGTCATCGGCGCCGCCGCCCTCGCGTTCATCTACATCGGCAACCCCGCCGGTTCGCGACTGGGCCAGCCCGGCGCCCGGATGTTCGGCGCGGTGCTCGTGGGCGTGGCGTTGGGCTTCGTGGTCTCCAAGATCACCGCCTACTACACCTCCACCGAGTACAAGCCGGTGCGCGACATCGCCCGGGCCACCCGGACCGGCCCGGCCACGACGGTGCTCGAGGGCATCGCCGGCGGGCTCGAGTCCTCGGTCTGGGCGCTCGTGGCCATCGCCGTGGCGATCGGCGGCGGCATCGCCCTGGGCGGCGGCAACTTCCGCTTCTCCACCTACCTCGTGGCGCTCTCGGGCATCGGCATGCTCGCGACCACGGGCATCATCGTCGCCGAGGACACCTTCGGCCCGGTCGCCGACAACGCGGCCGGCATCGCCGAGATGACCGGCGACTTCGACGGCGAGCCCGAGCGCATCATGGTCGGGCTCGACGCGGTGGGCAACACCACCAAGGCCGTCACCAAGGGCTTCGCCATCGGATCGGCGGTCATCGCGGCCGTGGCGCTGTTCGCCTCCTACGGCGAGACGATCATCAGCGCGGTCGGCGGCACGCTTGCGCAGATCGGCAACCACCCGTTCCCGATCAACGTCGCCGACCCCCGGGTCTTCATCGGGGCGCTGCTGGGTGGCTCGATCGCGTTCATCTTCTCCAGCCTCGCCATCCGTGCGGTGTCCCGCACCGCCGGCACCGTCGTGCAGGAGGTCCGCAACCAGTTCGCCGACGGCATGATCATGGCGGGCAAGCGGGAGGCCGACTACGGACCCGTCGTCGACATCTGCACCGGCGCCGCGCTCCGCGAGCTCGCCACCCCGGCGATCATCGCGGTGCTGATGCCGGTGGTCGTCGGCTTCGGGCTCGGCCCGATCGCCCTGGGCGGATTCCTGGCCGCAGCGATCATCACCGGACTGCTCATGGCCAACTTCCTGTCGAACGCCGGAGGCGCCTGGGACAACGCCAAGAAGTACATCGAAGACGGCAACGAGGGTGGCAAGGGCTCCGAGGCGCACAAGGCCGCCGTGGTCGGCGACACCGTGGGTGACCCCTTCAAGGACACCGCGGGCCCCGCCCTGAACCCGCTCATCAAGGTCATGAACCTGGTGGCACTGCTGGTGCTGCCCGCGATCATCTCACTCAGCCACACCAACAAGATCGCGCAGTTCCAGGACTCGATGAAGCCCGCCGGCATCCTCGTGGCCGCGATCGCGCTGCTCGTGGTCGTGGGCTCGATCGTGTACTCGAAGCGGCAGGGCTCGGCACTCGAGCTGGAGGCTGCCGGTGCCGAGGAGGCCGCGACCGAGATCGACGCCGCGCAGGCCAAGGCCGTCATGGAAGGCGACCGCAACACCATCCTGCTGCAGGCCGTCGAGATGTGGCTGGCCGAGATGGGCCACGAGGAGCACGACCTCAAAGTCCGCCTCGAAGAGGTCAGGAGCACCCTCACCGGGGAGCAGTGATTCTCGGCGAGATCGGGCCCGGCCCCAACCGGTGCCACGGCGAGGTCCCCCGCTAACCTTGCGCCATGCTCGCCTCGTTGCTCGCCCTCGGGCCCAACTTCCTCAAGCCCGAGTTCTGGTTCGACAAGGCCGGCGCTGCTGCGCTCTGGGTCGTCGCGGCCATCATCTTCGCGGAGACCGGGCTGTTCATCGGGTTCTTCCTACCCGGTGACTCGATCCTCTTCTTCACCGGGTTCCTGACCTCCTCAGCGGCCCTCGATCCATCCAGCCCGTTCCACCAGTTCGCGGTGCACCTCCCGCCACTCCCGGTGGTGATGCTGGTCCTGTTCATCGCGGCGATCGTCGGCGACCAGGTCGGCTACCTCTTCGGGCGCAAGGTCGGACCGGCGTTGTTCAGCCGCCCCAACTCACGCTTCTTCAAGCAGGAGCACGTCGCCAAGGCGCACGACTTCTTCGAGCACCACGGGCCCAAGTCGATCATGCTCGCCCGATTCGTGCCGATCGTGCGCACCTTCACCCCGATCGTGGCGGGTGTCTCCGAGATGGACTACCGGACCTTCACCACGTACAACGTCATCGGCGGCTTCGCCTGGACGGTCGGGGTCACGCTGCTCGGGCACTTCCTCGGGCAGGTCTCCCTGATCCGGGACAACATCGAGTACGCGATCATGGTGCTCATCGGCATCTCCCTGCTCCCCATGGTCTTCGAGTACCTCCGCCACCGCCGAAACGCACGGGCGGTCATCGCGTCGGAGCCGATCACCGTTTCCGACGACGACCTCGTCTGACCGTCCGGCCACGGCTATCGACTCCGAGACGGCCCGGTAGCTTGTGCAGATGGTCGAGTTCCTGAGCCCCGAGTGGATCGCCGCGCTCGACGCTGCCGCGTCGTCGAACACCGCGTTGCGCGACGCCACCGCGGAGGTGGCGTTCGTGTTGCAGCAGACGGTCACCGACACCCGTGACGGCGACGTGTCGTGGCACGTGGCCGTGGACCACGGTGACGTCCACGTGCGGGCGGGCGCCGCAGCCCACGCGGATGTGACCTTCACCCAGGACGACGCCACCGCCCGCGCCGTGGGCAGCTCCGAGCTGAGCGCCCAGGCCGCCTTCATGCTCGGCAAGCTCCGCATCGGGGGCGACGTCGCCATGTTGATGGAGCACCGAGCCGCGTTCGACGACCTCGACGACCTCTTCATCGACGTGCGCGCGACGACCACCTTCTGACAGTCGGCCGACCACGCAACCCGGCCTCCCCCGACCGATGGCCAACCGCCTCCCGATCCACCTGCCGTCACCGCTGCTGTTCGCGTTCGACGTCGCTTGCGTCGTCCTCCTGCTCGGGTTGCTCGCCTGCTGGTTGGTCCTCGTCCACCGGCGCACCGGCGACCTCGCCACCGTGGTCGCCCACGGCATCTTCGGCCTGTACCTCGTCGCGCTGTTGAGCGTTGTCTTCCTCCCGCTGCACGGCATCCGGGCGGCCGCCGCGAACTACGAGGGCACCCAGCCGATCACCCGTGCTTGGCGCTGGGGGTTGCGTCCCGCGCTGCCCTGGTCCGGTGGGCAGGTGGAGTGGCAACGGCTCGCGAACGTGGCGCTGACGATCCCCTTCGGTGCGGGCATCGCCCTGCTCGTCCCTCGGCTCGGCCTGCGGCGTCTCGCCCTGGTGTGCTGCGGGGTCGGCCCGGCGCTCGAGCTGAGCCAACTGACCATCTCGGTGCTGCTGGGCTTCGTCTACCGGACCTTCGACATCAACGACCTCATCGACAACTCCGTCGGTGCCCTCATCGGTCTCGCCGGCGTCGCCGTGGTTGCGTCGCTGTGGGAGCCGAAGACGACGACGCCTTCGGCGGGGTCACCCGGTGGTCAGGCCTTCGTCCCTCGTTCCCTGCACGAGCTCATCGCCGCGAGTCGCCGCTGAGCGGCACGAGTGCGCCGTCAGATCAGGCCGAGGCCCTTGACCGTGTCGCGCTCCTCGACGAGCTCGGCCACCGACGCGTCGATGCGTCCCCGGCTGAAGTCGTCGATGTCGAGCCCCTGCACGATCTTCCACTGCCCGTCTTCGACGGTGCACGGGAACGAGGACATGAGCCCTTCGGGCACGCCGTAGGAACCATCCGATGGCCGCCCGACCGAGACCCAGTCGCCCGCTGGGGTGCCCTGCACCCAGTCGTGCATGTGGTCGATCGCGGCGCTGGCGGCCGAGGCGGCCGACGATGCGCCGCGCGCCTCGATGATGGCCGCACCGCGCTTCTGCACCGTGGGGATGAAGTCACTCTCGAGCCAGGACTGATCGCCGACCGCGTCCGCGGCGACCTTGCCGCCGACCTCGGCGTGGAAGAGGTCCGGGTACTGGGTTGCCGAGTGGTTGCCCCAGATCGTCATCTTGGTGATGTCGTTGACCGACGCGCCGAGCTTGGCGGCGAGTTGGGCCTTGGCCCGGTTGTGGTCGAGACGGGTCATGGCGGTGAAGCGCTCGGCCGGGATGTCCGGCGCATTTCCCTGCGCGATGAGCGCGTTGGTGTTGGCCGGGTTGCCCACCACCAGGATTCGCACGTCGTCGGCTGCGTGGTCGTTCAGGGCCTTGCCCTGGACGGTGAAGATCGCGCCGTTCGCCTCGAGCAGGTCGCCGCGCTCCATGCCCTTGGTGCGCGGCCGTGAGCCCACGAGGAAGACGATGTTGGCGCCGTCGAACGCCTCGTTGGCATCGTCGGAGCGGCTGATGCCCGAGAGCAGCGGGAAGGCGCAGTCGTCCAGCTCCATGGCCACGCCCTCGAGGGCGCCCAGCGCCGGCGTGATCTCGAGCAGCGACAGCTCGACCGGCACGTCGGGACCGAGCACGGCACCGCTGGCGATGCGGAACAGGAGGCTGTAGCCGATGTTCCCGGCGGCTCCGGTGACGGCGACTCGGACGGCGTTGCTGGGCACGGAAGGCACTCCTCGAGTGGATGCGGCAGGCGACCGCCCGACCTTACCCACCGTGATGATCGGCCCCCAACGCGGACCGCTCGCACCTGTCGTGCCGGCCCGCTCGGCACTACCGTCACGCGGTGACCGACGCGACGTGGACCGAGTTCCGCCGCACCCGCCTGCAGATCGACACCGACGACGGCGAGCTCGAGGTGGCGCCGAGCCACGGATCGGCGCGTGGTGCGTACCTGCCGGGTGCGACCGGCCCGCTCCATGTCCTCACGGCGTGGAACCCGCAGGGCACGCGGCAGTCGGACGAGGCGAACCACGCCGCCGACCGTGCGCTCACGATCGATCTCGACGAGCGGGCCGGACTCCGACGCTGGCGCACCACCGGGATCGGGGCGGGCGACGACTGGTCCGAGGAAGGCTGGTCCGTCGAAGGGCTGAGCCGCGCCGACGTGCTCGACCTGGCGCGGCGCTTCGGCCAACGTGCCATCTTCGAGTGGCTCGACGAGCCCGGCGGCTTTCGCCTCGTCGCCTGTGACGGCACCGCGGATGAGGCACGTGGGTGGCAGTCCCGCTGGCTCGTCTGAGCTCCGGTATGGGGACCTCCGAACGGATCCGCAGCCGAAGCGGCGAGACTGGAGGCGTGCGCTGGTTCACCGCCGACCTCCACCTCGGTCACGAGAACATCATCCGCTACTGCCACCGGCCGTTCGCCGACGTCGCCGAGATGCACGACACGCTGATCCAGCGCTGGAACGAGCGGGTGGACGCCACCGACGAGGTGTGGGTCCTGGGGGACGTCGCGATGGGCCCGATCGAGCGCAGCCTCTCCCTCGTCAGCCGCCTCCAGGGACGAAAGGTGCTGGTCACGGGCAACCACGACCGCTGCTGGCCGGGCCAGTCGCGGCATCCGATCGAGTGGGAGGAGCGCTATCGGGACGCGGGGTTCGCCGAGATCCGACACGGGACCATCGAGGTCGCGATCGGCGACGAGTCGGTGCTCGCGGGGCACTTCCCCTACGAGGGGGACAGCCACGACGAGGACCGCTTCACGCGTGACCGCCCGGTGGACGACGGGCGGTGGCTGCTCCACGGCCACGTCCACACGCGCTGGAAGGTGTCCGACCGTCAGATCAACGTCGGCGTCGACGTCTGGGACTTCGCCCCGGTGGGCGAAGACCAGCTGGCGACGATCATCGAGTCCGCCGCCCAGGCCCGCGGATCGACGTCGAACGTTGACAAGTGACAGTCCATGTGTCACAACTAGGCAACGATGCCTGTGGTCGCACGGGCCACAGCGCCAACCCGAGGTCTTCCACCATGGCACCGCTCAGCATCGGCACCGTCGCACCCGACGCCCCTCCTGGGACGGTGCGCATCGAGGGCCTCCGCGACGCCCGCTACGGCGAGGTGTTCCTTGGCCGCTCACCGGACGGCCGCCTCGAGTTGGAGGTCTGGAACACCCTCGGGCTGAACGAGTGCCCCCAGGAAGCGTGGGACGCGCTGGAGCCCACCGAGCTGGCGCGCGAGAACGAGGCGGACGTGGTGATCCTCAACGGCCCTCGCCACTGGTTGCTGGACGCGATCGAGAACGTGCCGCGCGCCGATCGGCAGGTCGCCCGCTTCGGGGAGCTCGACTTCTTCCTCGCCGCCGCGATCGACTTCGGCGACGAACCGCCGACGTCGGCACCGTACGCGCGCCGCGAGATCCAACGCGACACCGTCTGGGAATGGTCGCCCGGGCGGACGGTGCACGAGCTCGTCGACGACGAAGGCGCCGCGTACGTCATGCAGGCCTACTGCCTGGCGGTGGAGCCGGCGCAGACCGAGGACTCACTGGGCGACCTCGGTGCGCGACTCGCCGTCCCTGAGGGGTGGGCCTACCGCAGCCGGCAGCTCGACGACGCGCTGCGGGTCCGCTCCCACGACGGCGTCGGCGTCGTCATCCAGGACGAGCTGCAGAACACCTACCACCTCATCGCCTGAGCAGAGCGTCGAGTCCCGTCCGGATCCAGGTCCGCCATGCGCCAGGATGGGCGGGTGGTCAACCAACTCCTCCTCCTCGTGTGGCGTTCGCCGGAAGCGACGCCGACGGACTTCGCCGAGCAGCTCCGCGAAGCGACCGGTTCGCTCGCAGCCGCGGGCACGCCCGTCGCGCAGCTCAACCTGGCAGACGAGCACGTCCACGCGGCGGCGCCCCTGCGGCAGGTGGCCCTCGACCCCCAACCGGAAGCGCTGGTGCGCGTCGCCGGCGACCAACCCGAGGCGGCGCACCGACCGATCCAGGCGCTGATCACCGGGCTCACCGCCGTGAACCGGGTTGCGGCCTACGCCGTGCAGACGCGCGAGCCCCTGACCGATGACTCCGGCGGGTCCGGCTCAGGTGCGCGCACCCCCGGCTGGTCGCAGCTCGCGCTGCTGCGGCGCGCGCCCGACCTCGACGTCGAGGCCTTCCGGGCGCGGTGGCTCGACCACCACACCACCGTGGCCATCGAGACCCAGAGCACCTTCCGCTACGTGCAGCACCTCGTCGAGCAACGGCTGGACGAGGGAGCGCCGCCGCTCGACGGCATCGTCGAGGAGTGCTTCCCCGTCGAGGCGATGACCGACCCGCACGCGTTCTTCGCCACCGGCGGCGACACCGACCTGCTCGGCGAGCGGATCAACGCGATGGTCGACAGCGTGCAGTCGTTCCTGGACCTCGACGTGCTCGACGTCATCCCCACCAGCGAACACCGCTTCGACCGCTGACTCGGGGTTGGCCGTGCTCGGCGAACGCCTCAGAGCTGCAGCGACTTGGGCTGCAGGAACTCCTCGAGCCCGTAGTGGCCCAGCTCCCGACCGATGCCCGACTGCTTGAAGCCCCCGAAGGGCGCCATCGCGTTGTACCGGCCGCCGTTGATCTCGAGCTGGCCGGTCCGGATGCGACGGGCCACGGCCTTGGCACGCTCCTGGTCAGTCGACCAGACGCCACCGGACAGGCCGTACAGCGAGTCGTTGGCGATGCGCACGGCGTCGTCGGTGTCGTCGTAGGGGAGGATCGACAGGACCGGCCCGAAGATCTCCTCCTGGGCGATCGTCATCGAGGTGTCGACGCCGGCGAAGACCGTCGGGCGCACGTAGTAGCCGGTGTCGAGTCCGTCGGGTGCGTCGGCACCTCCGGTCACCAGGGTCGCGCCCTCCTCGACACCCTTGTCGATGTAGGACCGGACGCGTTCACGCTGCGCAGCAGAGATCACCGGACCGAGTCGCCCCGCGTTCGTGGCCGGGTCGCCGACCGTCCAGGTCGACTCCACCTCGTCGCGGACCAGCTCCACCACCTCGTCGTGTCGGTCGCGGGGCACGAGCAGGCGGGTCAGCGCACTGCAGGTCTGACCCGAGTTGAGGTAGCACGCCCCCACCGCCGCCCGGGCCGCCTTCGCGAGCTCGTCGCCCTCGAGGTCGTCCATCAGGATGTTGGCCGACTTGCCACCGAGCTCGAGGGCCACCTTCTTCACCGTCGCCGCGGCGACCTCGGCCACCCGCTTGCCGGCCCGCGTCGAACCGGTGAAGCTCACCATGTCGACGTCGGGGTGCGCCGCGAGCGCCTCGCCGACGACCGGGCCCGTGCCCGTCACCAGGTTGAACACCCCGGCCGGGAGGTCGAGCGTGTCGATGACCTCAGCCAGCATGAACGCGTTGATGGGCGCCACCTCGCTGGGCTTCACCACGATCGTGCAGCCCGCCACGAGCGCTGCGGCGACCTTGATCACGATCTGGTGAAGCGGGTAGTTCCACGGGGTGATGGCGGCCACGACGCCGATCGGCTCCTGGAGCACCAGCGAGTTGCCGATCTGCTCTTCCCAGGGGAAGTCGGCGGCCAAGCCGGCGATCCCCGCGGACACGGCCTGGGGCAACCCCGCCTGGATCAGCTCGGAGAGCTTGCGGGGCATGCCGACCTCCGCGGTGATCGCATCGGCGATGTCCGCCGACCGCTCGCCGATGCCGGCACCCATGCGGGCCACGTAGTCGGCCCGCACCTTGGGCTCGGTGGCGGCCCAGCCGTCAAAGGCGGCGACGGCCGCGGCGACAGCAAGGTCAACGTCTGCTGCGGTTCCCTCCGGGATCGTGGCGCAGACCTCTTCGGTCGAGGCGTTGATCACGTCGATCGTGGCGGCGCCATCGGAGGGCACCCACCCGCCGTCGATGTAGAGCTTGTCGTAGGTGTGCATCGTCGTCCCCTTGGTGCGATCGCTCGGCCGCCGGGAGTCTTCCGCGACGGCGTCTCGGCATCGAGTGTAAGGCTGTCCCTCGGCCACGACTCATCCCGCGCCCACAGACCCCATCCACTCCACAAAAGTCGGGAGGAAGGTCGCATCATCGGCGACCCAGCTCCCGACTTTTGTGGAGTGGGTGCGGAGAATCCGGGCGGCGACACCGATTGGACCGCGACAGGTCTCGGATCGCGACAGGTGTCAGACCGGGTCAGTGGCGGGCGACGCCGCCGTACTTCATGCGGGTGTCGGCCATCGAAGCGACCGGGCGTCGCCGTCTCGCTGGTCGGCCGCCGTCACCTCGCCGACGAAGAGCGTGTGGCTTCCCAGGTCGAAGGTGTGGCGGACCTGGCAGTCCAGCCACGCAACCGCTTGGTCGAACACCGGTGCGCCGCTCGGCGCGGCGCGGACCGGTCGGCCGTTCAACGTCGCACCTTCGTCTCGGCCGGTTTGGAGAACTTCACGAAGGTTCGGGTGTCGGCCGCGTCCCAGAGGTTCACGGTGAAGGCGCCGCCCTCGGCGATGAGCCGGTGCGTGACGGCTCCCGCGTCCACGCTCACGCCGATCAGCACCGGTTCCATCGCCAGCTGGGTGACCCAACTCGCGGTCATGGCGTTGCGCTCGCCCCCCGCCTGCGACCCGATGAGCACGAGTGCGTTCGGGATGCGCCACGTGACCGCGTTGAGCAGCTTGGGGTCGATCGCCATACCCCCGAGCCTAGGGATCGACCGCCGCGCTTCGCTGCGGCGCAGCGAGCGCTCGGGCCAGGTCCGGGCCCGCGGCGACGACCTGGTCAGCACCCGCTTCCACGAGGCGGTCGGCGTGGTCGGGGCCACAGTGGCCACCTGCGGTGAAGCCGATGACCGACATCCCGGCGGCGCGCCCTGCGACAACGCCGTGTGGGCTGTCCTCGACCACCACGCACCGCTCCGGTGCCACGTCGAGGGCACCAGCCGCATGGAGGAACAGGTCGGGCGCGGGCTTGCCGTGCTCGACCATCGTCGCGGAGAAGAGGTGACCGTCGAACGCGTCGATGAGTCCCGTGATGGTCAGGCTGTGCGCGATCCGATCCGGGGCACTCGACGACGCGACGCAGCACGGCACCTCGAGGGCGCTCAGCACCTCCCCGATGCCGGCGACGGGTTGCAGCAACTGGTCGAATGCGTCGGCCACCCGCTCGGTCCGTTCGGCGTCGAACGCATCGGGAAGCGCGATTCCCCAGTCGCGACGCAGCAGGTCGGCCATGGCCGTGTCGGAGAGCCCGGTGAAGTGCCGGACGATCTCAGCCGGGCTGATGTCGGCGCCGAGCTCCGCGAGCATCTCTGACTCGATGTGGACGACGAGGACCTCGCTGTCGACCAGCACGCCGTCGCAATCGAAGATGACCAGGTCCGTCACCTGCACCATCCTGCCAGGACCGCTGCAGGCGGACGCGCCGGTTGACCGGCGCCGCGGTCCGGGAGTCGACCTCAGCCCTCCGACGGCACGTCCGCGTCGGCGAAGACCGGTGGGATCCCGGCGATGCCGAGCTCGGCGGCATCCTCCATGGCCTCCACCGGCCCGTGCAGCGCGCCGTGCTGCTGCAGTTCGTGCGGGAGGTTGCGCAGCACGGTCACCGCGGAGATCAGCGCCAGGAGCGCGCCCGCCACCACTGCGACGTGGATGCCCTCGATGAACGCCTGTTGCGCACCCGTCGACAAGGCGCGCCCGGCGGGACCCGGGAGCTTGTGGGCGACCGAGAGCGCGTCGGACAGCGACACGCCGGCGCCGCGGCGATCCGTCGGCGACAACCCGGCGGTGAGCGGCTGCACCGCGGTGCGGTAGCGGGTCGCCGCCACGCTGCCCAGCACCGCGACTCCGAGCGCCGCGCCCAGCTCACGGGTGGCGTCGTTCATCGCGGAGCCCATTCCCGCTCGCCGCGGCGGGACCGCCGACATGATCGCCGCGGTCATCGGAGACATCGACAGCGCCATGCCGCCCACGAAGGGGAAGAAGCAGAGCAGCAGATACCAGTACGGCGTGTGCATCCCGAGGCCGAGCAGGAGCAGGAGCCCGACCGCCACCATCGCCATGCCGAACGCGACCGTGCGGTTCGCCCCGAAGCGGGCGCACAGGCGCGGCGTGAGCGGCGACACGATGATCATGATCGGCGCCATGGGCAGCAGGGCCAGCGCCGCGTGCAGGGGGCGGTAGTCGAGGACGAGCTGCAGGTACTGGGTCACGAGGAACATGACCCCGAACATGGCGAGGAACACCAGCACCATGCCGCCGGTTCCCGTGCTGAAGGCCGGGCACGCGGAACGTGCGGATCTCGAGCATGGGCTCGTCGCACCGCAGCTCCCACCAGACGAACACCGCCAGCACGGCGACACCGACCACGAACGCCGAGAGCGTGCTGGCGGACGCCCAGCCGACCTGGGGCGCCTGGATCAGCCCGTACACCACCGACACGATGCCGACCACCGAGAGCGCGGCTCCCAAAGGGTCGAGTCGTCCCTGCTCGGGGTCGTGGGACTTGGGCACGAGGAAGCGTCCGGCCACCAGCGCCACGATCAGGATCGGGACGTTGACCAGGAACACCGAGCCGTACCAGTGATGGCCGAGCAACCAGCCGCTCGCGACCGGTCCGATCGCGCCGGCAGCGCCGGTGAAGCTGGCCCAGATCGCGATGGCCTTCGCCCGCTCCTCGGGCGGGAACACGTTCACGAGGATCGACAGCGTCGACGGCATGATGAACGCGGCGCCCACCCCCATGAGCGCCCGGCAGGCGATGAGCTGCCACATCGCCGTGGACTCGGTCGCGAGGACGCAGGCGACGAGGTACACGCTCAGGCCCAGCTGCAGCGCACCCTTGCGGCCGAAGCGGTCGCCCATCGCGCCGCTCGAGAAGAGCAGCCCGGCGAACACGAGCGAGTAGATGGCGATCACCCACTGGAGCTGCGCGTTCGTCGCGTGCAGGTCGCGGGAGAGCGTGGGGATCGTGACGTTCAGGCTGGAGTTGCCCACGAACACGATCAGCAGGCTGAGGCACAGCACCCCCAGCGTCCACCAGCGGCGTTCGTGCACCTGGGCGTCTGTCTGGATGTGCGCCTTGCGGATCAGCGGTGCTCCCGGGGCCGGTCGGACCCGCCATGGTGACCGGTCCGAGGAGCGCTGCACCAGTCGGCGACGACCGCCCGGCGAGCGGGCCCGCCGCGTACCTAGGCCGAGACGGCGGTGCCGGCGGTGTCGCGCCCCGAGCGCAGGACCTTGCCGGGGGTCGCACCGGTCGCCTTGGAGTCCTCGACGGTGACGACGCCGTTCACGAACACCCGGCTCATGCCGTGCGCCTCGGCGGTGAGGCGTGGGCTGTCCCCGGGGAGGTCGTGGACCAGGGTGGCCGTCCCGGCGCCGATCGTCTCGGGGTCGAAGACGACGAGGTCGGCGTGGAAGCCCTCCGCGACCCGTCCCCGGTCGACCAGTCCGAACAGGCGGGCAGGGTCGTCGGTGAGGAGCTGCACGGCGCGCTCGAGGCTCACCAGCTTCCGACCGCGGAGCATGTCGCCGATGAACCGGGTCGTGTACGGGGCCCCGCTCATGCGGTCGAGGTGCGCCCCGGCGTCGGAGCCGCCGATCATGGCCCGGGGGTCGTCCCACACCTGCCGCCGCAGCTCCCACGACTCGGGGTCGTTGTCGGGTGCGCCGGGCCAGAGGACGGTGCGCAGGTCGTCGTTGACGGCGACGCGCACCAGCGCGCCGAAGCTGTCGGTGCCCCACTCGGCCGCGAGCTCGGACGCCCGCTTGCCCGAAAGGCCCTCGTTGGCCTCGGAGAACGTGTCGCCGATGACGTAGTTGTCCCAGTCTGCGAGGCGGCGGAACACGCCGGCCTCCTCGGAGTGCGAGCGCTCGACCATCCCGGCGCGCACCTCTGGGTCCTGCAACTTGGCGACCCGCTCGGGGATCGGCAGACCGAGGATCTCGCCCCAGCCCGGCATCAGGTTGAACGAGCAGAACGTGCCGAAGTTCATGTTCATCGGCACGAGCACCGGCATGGTCAGCGCCATGACGCGGCCGCCCGCCGCCTCGGCCGCGGCCGCCGCGCCCAGCTGGCGAGGGATGCGCGCGGGCACCTTCGAGTCGACGGTCAGCACGTTCCAGTTGAGGGTGCGCTTCGCCGCTCCCGTCATCTTGGCGATGATCTCGATCTCGTCGTCGAAGAACTGGTCGAGGCCGCCGGTGAACGCGGCTTCCAGGCTGGTGCCCTCGTGGCGACCGACCTCGGCGCTGAGCGCCACGAGCTCGTCGACCGAGGCGTGGCGAGAGGCCACCGGGACGCCGTCGCCGTCGGAGTGGGTGGACGAGAGCGTTGTCGAGAAGCCGAAGCCGCCGACCTCGATGGCGGTGCGCAGCTCGGCGATCATCGCCTCGACCTGCTCGGGGGTCGCCTCGCCGGCGGTGGCGTCCGCCCCCATCACGTAGCGGCGGAGCGCGCAGTGCCCCACCATGAACCCGGAGTTGATGGCGATCGTGCCCTCGAGTCGGTCGAGGTACTCCGCGAAGGTCTCCCAGCTCCAGTCGACGCCCTGCTCGAGCGCGGGCAACGCCATGCCTTCGACCTTGGCCATCATCCGCCGCGTGTAGTCGGCGTCCTCGGCGTGCAACGGCGCGAGGGTGAAGCCGCAGTTGCCGCCGACCATCGAGGTCACGCCGTGGACGTTGGACGGCGTGGCGAACGGATCCCACATGAGCTGGGCGTCGTAGTGCGTGTGGGGGTCGACGAAGCCGGGGGCGACGACGAGGCCGGTGGCGTCGAAGGTCTCGGTCGCCGCCTCGGCGATGCTGCCCACCGGGCCGACCGCCACGATGCGCCCGTCGCGCACGCCGACGTCACCCACGAAGCCGGCTGATCCGGTGCCGTCGACGATCGTGCCGCCGGTGATCAGGTGGTCGAGCATGGGGCCTCCAGTGGCCGACGGGACGTGCGGCGCCCGGGTCATCCGGACGCGCGTTCTCTGACGAACCGTCAGATTCTCGCAGACCCGTCTCGCACCATCAACCAGGGCCCGACCGGGTCAGGCGTCTGCGTGTTCCTCAACCGAATCCGGGACGTCCGACGAAGGCGCCGCGCCACCACCGACGACGAGCAGCACGACCCCGGCGCCCAACACCAGCAGCGACACGACCCCGAGCGCCTCGCCCGCCCAACGCCACGGTCGAGTGGACCTGGAGCAGCCCGACGTCACCGCGCGGTCGACATCGTTCGCGACGGGCGCTCGTTGGAGCGCGCTCTCGCAGGCGACCAGCCAGGTCGGGCTGTCGAGCGGCGGCCGGTCGGTGGCGACGGCGATGTGCCGGGCGCCGGAGTTGATCGTGAGCGCGGCCGCCGGAAAGCCCACGACGAGCGCCGCGGCCACCAGGAGCAGACCCAAGCGCCGACGACCATGCCGCATCACCCGGGCCCCGAGCAGGAGCACGAGTCCGACGCCCATGATCGGCAACAGCACGACCGGCAGGTGGTAGCGGGGGAGCCAGTCGGTCGGCCACCACGTCGGCGACGCCACCGAGGTGCAGAAGGAACACGCCAACACGCCACCGACCCTAGGCCTGGGGGACTCGCCGAGAGCCTCCGACCACTCGTCGACTGCTGCCCCGAGCGCCCGCGGAGGACGGGAAACGGGTGCCTGCGGAGCCGCAGTCGGTGGAAGACTCCGAGGATGGCAGACCTGTTGTACCGCCGTCCCACCGCGGACGAGATCCCCGACTTCTTCCGCGTCCCGCTCCAGAGCTACGGCATGGACGGCTCCGACGCGGAGATGATCCACGAGCGCCACGTCAACGAGGTCGAGCGCAGCTACGGGGCGCTCGACGGCGACCGCTGGATCGCCGGATCGGGCGCGTTCACCATGGAGCTGACGCTCCCCGGTGGCCGCATCGTCGACGCCGCGGGCATCACCATGATCGGCGTCGCCCCGACCCACCGCCGCCGGGGCATCCTCACCACGATGCTGCGCCAGCTGCACGACGACGCCGTGGAGCGCGGCGAGCCGATCGCCATCCTCACCGCGTCGGAGGCATCGATCTACGGGCGCTTCGGGTACGGGGTGGCCGCCGAAGCGGCGCGCCTGCGCATCCCCGCCGCAGCCGTGCGCTTCGACCCACCGCTGGCCGACGACGGAACCTGGCTGCTGGTCGACCCGCACGACGAGGAGGCCACCGACCGGTTCGCCGCGATCTTCGACGCGGTCCGGCGCACGCGAACCGGCTGGCTCAACGCCGTCCCAGGGAGTTGGGACCAGGTCCGCGACGACCCCGACTTCGGTCGTCGGGGCCGGTCGACGCTCCGCGGGGTCGTGCACCTCGACGCGGGTGGCGACGCCGACGGCTACACCACCTGGCGGGTCGCGGTTCCCGACGCCGAGGGCGACCGGGTCGCGGCGAACGTGGTCCATGTCGAGGACCTCGTCGGCGCGACGCCGGAGGTCGAGGGGGCGCTCTGGAAGTTCCTCGCCGACGTCGACCTGGTGACCGCGGTCGAGTGGGAGCTCGCACCGTGCAACCCGTCGATACGGTGGCGCCTGGTCGAGTCGCGCCAGTTGCGCACGTTGCAGCGCTATGACCTGCTGTGGGCCCGACTGCTCGACGCGGCCGCCGTGCTCTCGGCTCGCACGTACGGGGGACCCGGCAGCCTGGTCATCGCCGTGGAGGACCCCTTCCGGCCCGCGTCGGGCGGGACGTTCCGCCTCGACGTCGCCGACGACGGCACGGCCGATTGCACGCGCACCGCGGACCATCCCGAGCCGGCGTCGGCAGACCTGTCCATGGCGATGCCGGCGCTGTCGAGCATCACGCTCGGCGGCATCGCCCCCTCCTCGCTCGCCGACGCGCGGCGGATCAGCGGCACAAGCCGGGCCATCGCTCTCGCCGACCAACTGTTCCCTGCCCGGCCGGCGCCCTTCTGCCCCTACGAGTTCTGACCCAGCGACCCTCGTGGGTCAGGGAACGAGCACGACCTTGCCGGTCACGCGCCGTTCGACCAGGTCGCGCAGCGCGCCGACCGCGTCGGCGAGCGGCCGGACCTCCGGTGCCGGCGGCCGGAGCCGCCCTGCCTCCACCGCGGCGAGCAGACCGTCGAGCAGCGCCCGCTGCTCGAGTGCGTGGCCGAGCGACCAGGCGCCCCAGTCGACACCCAGGACGGAGCGGTTCCGCAGCAGGACCTGGTTGGCCGGGAGGTCGGGGATCGTCCCGGACGCGAAGCCGATGACGAGCAGTCGGCCGCCTTCCCCGAGCGCGCGCAGCGCCACGGTGCTGAGGTCGCCGCCGACCGGGTCGAGCACGAGGTCGACGCCACCGTCGGACCAGTCACGCACGCGCTCCAGCATGCGACGATCGGGGCGCAGGCCGTCGTCCGCGTCGGTGGCCGATCGCTGCCCGGCCCCGGAACGGTCCGGTTCCCCGGAAACGTCGTCCGCACCGGGCACGACGCGCCCGTCGAGATCGAGCACCAGGTCGGCGCCCGCCGCGCGGGCCGCGTCCTGCTTGACCGGCGTCGATGCCACCGCCGCGACCGATGCCCCCGCCGCCACGGCGACCGCGACCGTCGCCTGTCCGACCCCACCGCCACCACCCAGGACGAGGACCCGGTCACCCGGCACGATGCCGGCCCGGTCGTGGAGCGCGAACTGCGCCGTGCAGAAGCTCTGCACGAACGCCGCGGCGCGTGCGGTGTCCAGCACGTCCGGAATCGGCACGGCGGCCGCCGCCGGGACCGCGACCTGCTCCGCGAAGCCGCCGAGGCCGCACAGGCACACGACCCGCTCCCCGACCCGGTTGGCGTCGGCCTCGTCTCCGACGGCCACGATCGTCCCCGCCACCTCGCTCCCGGGCACGAACGGAACCGGCGGCTTGATCTGGTACTCGCCCTTCACGAAGAGCGCGTCGACGTAGTTCACCCCGGCCGCCTCGACACCGATGACCACCTGCCCCGGACGCGGCTGCGGGTCGTCGTGATCCACGACCAGCAGGTCGTCGAGCGATCCCGTCCGGGCACATTCCACGACTCGCATCACCCAGCTCCTTCGGTCGACGTCCCCGGATCGTACGGCGCGGACCTCCCGAGGTCGTACTGGGTGGGGTTGGCGGTGCGGGAGCACCGCCAACCCCACCCAGTACGGTCAGGCCGGTGTGATGAGGCCGATCGCCTCGTGGATAGCGAGGATCGAGTCGACTCGGTTCAAGGCGTAGAGGTGCAGACCGGGCACTCCCTCGTCGCGAAGCCGCGCACATTGCTCGGCGGCGATCTCCACGCCCAGCGCCCGGGTGGCCACAGGGTCGCCGTCGACCGCGTCGAGCCGGCGATCCAGCGCCTCGGGGATGTGGGTGCCGTTCATCTTCGACATCCGGCGAACCCCGGGTACGTTCACGAAGGGCATCACGCCGGGGATCAGCGGACGAGCACACCCCAACGCGTCCAGCTCGTCCTGCAGACGCAGGTAGTGCTCGGGCTCGAAGAAGAACTGTGTGATCGCGTAGTCGGCGAGCGAGAGCTTGTGCGCCAGCCAACGGCGGTCCTCCGCGCGGTCCGCGGAGCGGGGGTGCACCTCGGGAAACGCGGCGACCCCGATCGAGAAGTCCCCCACCGAGCGGATCAGCTCGATGAGCTCGGTGGCGTACGTGAAGTCGCCCCCGGGCGGCGAACCGTCCAGAGGCGGGTCCCCGGCGAGCGCCAGGACGTTCTCGATCCCCGCCGCGCGAGTACGACTCGAGCAGCGACCGCAACTCCTCGCGGGTCTGGCCGACACAGGTCAGGTGGGGCATCGCCGGGAACGGCAGCCGGGCGTCCATCTCGCACACCAGCTCGCGGGTCCGGTCGCGCGGTCGAGCCACCGCCGCCGTAGGTCACCGACACGAACGACGGGCTCAGTCCGGCGAGCTGGTCCGCGGTGGCGTGCAGCGCGGCAACACCCTGCTCGGTCTTGGGCGGAAAGAACTCGAACGACAGGGTCGGGCCCTGGGCGATGAGGTCGGAGATACGGGTCACGGCCGGCTTCTCGGCGATGCTCGAGGGGTCAGACGGCCGCAGGGGCGATCCCCGCAACCCGCTCGGCGGCCGCAACCGTGTTGGCCATCAACAGCGCCCGGGTCATGGGGCCGACCCCGCCGATGCGCGGCGAGAGCCAGCCGGCCACCTCGGCAACGTCTTCGGCCACGTCGGACACCGCCTTGCCGTCCACGAAGCTCACGCCGCCCGCGACCACTGCCGCGCCCGGCTTGACCATGTCGGCGGTCACCAACCCGGGAGCGCCCGCGGCGGCGACGAGGATGTCGGCCCGTCGGGTGTGAGCGCCAAGGTCGGCTACGCCGGTGTGCACCACGGTCACCGCGGCGTTGGCGTGGGGCCGCTTGAGCGCCAGCAGGTTCGCGAGGGGCCGCCCGATCGTGAGGCCGCGGCCGATGATCACGACGTCGCGTCCTTCGATCTCGACGCCGTGGTGCACGAGCAGCTCCACGATGCCGGCCGGTGTGCACGCCAACGGCGCGTCGACGCCCATGACGAGCCGACCGAGGTTGACCGGGTGCAGACCGTCGGCGTCCTTGGCGGGGTCGAGGCGCAGCAGGATCGACTCGTAGTCGAGCTGCTTCGGGAACGGGTACTGCAGCAGGCAGGCGTGCACCGCGTCGTCGCCGTTGAAGCGGTCGACGACCTCGTCGACCTGGTCGGCGGTGGCATCGGCGTCCAGGTGCACGCCCGCTGATGCGATGCCCAGCTCTTCGCAGTCGTCGTGCTTCATGGCGACGTACTTGGCGCTCGGTCCGTCGTCACCGACCAGCAGGGTCGCGAGCCCCGGCGTCACGCCCACGTCCCGCAGCTTGCCGATCCGCTCGACGAGTCCGGACTTGATCTCAGCGGCGACGGCGTTCCCGTCGAGCTTCTGCGCGGTCATGGACCGACAGGTTAGGCGGCCAGGCATCGCGGACTCGTCGCCGGTTCCTGGTCCCACACGGGCGGTGACTCCGCACGACCGACGAATCAGCCCCCGGCGACCAGCAATGCCATGCCCAGCACCATGATCGTTGCGCTCACGACCCGGTAGCGGCCGAACCCCTCGCGCAGGAAGAGCCAGCCGAGCAGCGCGCCGACCAGCACCGACGACTCACGCAGCACCGACACGTAGCCGACGGGCGCGTCATGGAAGGCGATCAGCACCATCGTGTACGCCGAGACCATGAGCGCACCTGCTCCCAGGAGACGGCCGCCGTACTGCTTGACCTCGGCCACCACCGCCGGCACCCTTCCCCGTGCGAACGCCGAGACCGACACCGCGATCGACACGCAGACCGCGACCGTCAGGCCGTAGGAGAGCCCCGACGAGGCACGCCGGGTACCGGCTGCGTCGATCAGCTGGTAGGTGCAGATGAGCAACCCGGTGAGCAGCGCCCACTCCAACGACGAGCGCGTCGCGCCGCGCCGCACGAGCAGCAACAGCGAGAACGCCACGACCGCCACCCCCGCCCACGCCAACGGGTTGAGGTGATCGCCGAGCAGCGCGGTGCCCCCGATCGCCACCAGCAGCGAGCCGCTCCCGCGAGCGACCGGGTAGGCGAACGAGTAGTCCCCGTGGGTGTAGGCGCGCGAGAGGCCGAAGGCGTACCCGACCTGGACGATCGCACCGGCCACGAGGTACGGCCAGGTACGGGACTCGGGCAGGCCCACGAAGAGGAGCACGGGCAGCGCGACGAGGCCGCCGAACGCGAAGGTGGCCAACGTGGCGGAGTCCCGGTCGCCGCTCACCTTCACGATGAGGTTCCAGGTGGCGTGGCAGACCGCGGAGGCGAGCGCCAGGATCGTCGCGGTCAGCACGGCGGCCGATCGTACGGGCTGGCACGGGTTCCACCGCCACGCTGCGCAGCCGCCAGGCGGAGCAGCTCAACCCGTGACACCCGAACAGCGAAGCCGAAGCAAGCAGGCCCAAGGCCCCCCGAGCTGCACCGCAAGCCACTTGCTAGCCAGATGCAGCAGGCCCGGTCGTCACATCGGCGACCAAGCTCCCGACATTCAAGATGGGTGGTGGCGGACCGAGCGCCAGATCATCAGCGCCTCGTCATGGTCGCGGGGGTCGTCGAAGAGCACGGCGACCTGCAACCACTCCTGGTCTCCGAGCACGTAGCCGTAGAGGCCCCGGTACTCACGGTCGTCATCCTGCTCGTCGAGCAGGAACGCCCAACGCAGCGTGCCGTCCGGCCCGCGCTCGTCGAACTCGGCGCGCGGTGACGGTCGTGGCGCGACCTTGAGCTCCTCGAGCTTGGCCAGGGGCACCACCCCTGGTTCGGCGTCCCAGGTCGCGACGACGATCTGACGCCCGTCGGCCTGCACCACCAGCTCGCCGTCGTTGCCCGGCATGCCTTCGCCGTCGTCGGGGAGGAGGATGGTCCAGGTGTCGGTGAGGCGGTGCTGCGCCACGCGTACCGGAGCGCCGGCGTCAGACGGCGAGCAGGTCGCGGGCGCCGGTGTCCGACGACGGGTGGCGCAACTTCGACATCGCCCGGGCCTCGATCTGGCGGATGCGCTCGCGGGTCAGGTTGAAGTGCTCGCCGACCTCTTCGAGGGTGCGAGGCTCGCCTCGGTCCAGGCCGAAGCGGAGCTTGAGGATCTCTCGCTCGCGGTCGTCGAGCGGTGAGAGCAACCGGGAGATCTCTTCGGGCAGCAGCGCGGTGGCGGCCACCTCGAAGGGCGACTCGGCGGAGCGGTCCTCGACGACGTCTCCGAGCTCGGCATCGCCGTCTTCTCGCAGCGGTTCCGAGAGCGACAATGGCTCGGCGGCGAAGCGGAGCGCTTCGGTCACCTTGTCCTCGGGCATCTCGACCTCGGCCGAGAGCTCGCTCAGCGTGGCGGGACGCCCCAGCTTGAGCTCGAGGCGGGAACGAGCCTTCTGGAGCCGCGCCAACGTGTCACCGGCGTGCACGGGCAAGCGGATGGTGCGGCCGGTGTTGGCGATGCCTCGGGTGATGGCTTGGCGAATCCACCACGTGGCATAGGTCGAGAACTTGAAGCCCTTGCGCCAGTCGAACTTCTCGACGGCGTGCATGAGCCCGAGGTTGCCCTCCTGGATGAGGTCGAGCAGGGGCAGCCCGGACGCCTGGTACTTCTTGGCGATCGACACGACGAGGCGGAGGTTCGACTGAACGAACGTGCGCTCGGCCTTCTCGCCCTGACGCGACTGGCGGCGCAGCTCGCGCTTGCGAGACGGGGTGACGTCCTTGCCACCGGCTTCCAACTCGACGCGCGCGCTGTTTCCCGACTCGATGGCCTGGGCAAGGCGCACCTCATCGTCCTTTGTCAACAGCGGGTACTGCCCGATGTCGGTCAGATAGAGCCGGACGAGGTCTTCCTCATCACGCTCGACTCGCTCTTTGGCCAACGTGGCACCTTCTCGTGAATGACGGGGCGGGAGATCAGCGCCTTTTGAGCACCGACTTGACCGCCAACCGTCAGCGGTTGCAGCTCGGAAAGCCAGACCCCGTCCTGGGAGAAGGGGTCGGTGACTTGAGGATCACGATACAGATCGGGTCAAGAGGCCCCACCCATGACCTCTTTTTTCTCTGTTGCCCTGATTTTCGTGCTCGGAGCGCGCCTGCCGACACCGGCAGCAGGGAGAACGCACGGAACGGACCGAGATGTTACGCGAGGAGCAAGTCGGGGGCCGCGAGCCTGCCGCGCCACCGTCGAAACGCCTCGTCGAGCGCCTGCTTCGGTGTGCCGCTTGTCACGAGGCGACCGCCGATCGAGACGAGCGCAGCGTCGAGTTCTTCGAGGTCCCGCCGGATCATGCGCAGCGTGTGGCCGACCGATCTGTCTCGCAGGACGTCGAGCCCGTGCTCGTGGAGGGCGAGCAACGCGCCGAGTTGCTCGGTCACCACCAGCAGGCTCGAGACCCGTGCCTCGGTCGCGGTGATGTCCGCCATCTCGTCGAACAACGCCGCCACGCTCGGCCCCGGTGCGACCAGGAACGTGTCGCGCGGCGCTTCTCGAAGGTGAGGCAGCCGCTCGACCCACTCTGCAGCCTGCCACGCGAAGCGGGCGGAGATCTCGGCAAGCCGCGCCTTGACCCACGGTTCGTCGGTCGAGGGGACCCAGTCGCCCGTCACCTCGTAGAGACGTGCGGCCAACCAGGCGTAGCCCCCGATCCGCCCGGCCGATGCGGCGAGGTCGAACGACGGGACTTCCGGGGTCGATGCAGAGGGGGCGCTGCCGCCGGGTTCAGTCACGATCCGATGAGATTATCGGCTGGCTCAGAACCCGGCGGCGGGCGGCGAGGGGAGCCGCGTTCAGCAGCCGCCACCCCAGTGGCCGGCGCCGGCGCCACCGGCCCAGACCTGAGCGGCCCGTGCGTCCTGGACAGCTTCGGGCGCAGACGCTGCGGTCGGGTAGCCCTGGAAGTTCTGCCAGGTGTCGGGCATGAACTGCCACTTGCCCGAGGCACCGGAAGACGGGTTCACCGCGGTGGGGTTGCCACCGGATTCCCGGTACATGATGCAGCAGGGCGGCAGGTTGCCACCGCAGGCACCGTGGGTGGAGGCGACGACCGGCGCGGGGGCCGGAGCCGGGGCCTGAGTGGTCGGCGGTGCCGTCG
Source organism: uncultured Actinomycetes bacterium (assembly GCA_963810075.1). GTDB lineage: Bacteria > Actinomycetota > Acidimicrobiia > Acidimicrobiales > Iamiaceae > CAWELZ01. The sequence continues at coordinate 122,220 of CAWELZ010000014.1, forward strand.
GCGCCGGCGTCGTCGGCGGAGCCGGGGTCGGAGCCGGAGCCTTCGTCGTGGGCGGCGCGGCCTTGGTCGTGGGCGGCGCCGAGGTGGTGCTGGTGACGGCTGTGGAGGTGGTCGTCCGCTTCGCGGCGGTGGTCGACGTCGCGAAGGAGGACGACGTGGCGGCGTCGGACTTGGCGGAAGGACCGGCGAAGGCGATGACTGCGCCGAGGACGAGGGTGATGGCGCCGAGGACGGCGACGAGCTTCATGGCGTGCGGCTTGAGGCGAACTGCATGGGGTTTGAGGCGGCTCACGGCCGGTACTCCTTTCTGCCGGTCCGACCCGCACCGATCTTCGGGGCGGGAGGCTGCGGTTCGATCGGCTCCAACGGGTGGGCCAGATCGCCGTGACCGGCAAGGGGTTGTGGTGGCGACCGGAACTGATCGGTGGCGGACTTCTGCCGCATGTTGGCACCGACCGTCCAGCGGTCTGCACCGACCCTACCGACCAGCATGACGAAAGTCGACGATTTGTGACGTTTGACCGTTACGCGATCGTCATACTACAAGCTTGTAGTCCATACGGCCCAACACGCGTCACTCGGCGTGCCACTTCCGCCCGCAGCGTGGCGGATCCGTGGCCCCGAACGGTTGCACGGAGCAGGCAGTGGCGGATCAGCCTCGGAAGCAGTTGGTGATCGGAAGCCGACGATCCTTGCCGAACGCGCGGCTCGTGACCCGCACTCCGGGCGGCGACTGTCGGCGCTTGTACTCCGCCAGATCCACCAACCTGACGACCTGGTGCACGACGTCGGCGGCAAACCCGCGGTCGATCAGATCCTCGGAGGTGAGGTCGCCTTCGACATATCCCTGCAACATCTCGTCAAGGACGTCGTAGGGCGGCAGGCTCTGGTCATCGCGCTGGTCCGGGCGAAGCTCGGCCGACGGTGGCTTGGTCAGGATCGAGGTCGGGATGACCGCGACGTCACCCTGGGCGTTGCGCCAGTCGCACAGGTCGTAGACGCGGGTCTTGTAGACGTCCTTGATGACGGCGAAGGCGCCGGCGGTGTCGCCGTAGAGCGTCGAGTAACCGACGGCCGTCTCGCTCTTGTTCCCGGTGGTGAGCACGAGCCAGCCGAACGTGTTGGACAGCGCCATCAACAGCACGCCACGGATGCGCGACTGCAGGTTCTGCTCGGTGAGGTCGGGCGGACGACCTTCGAGCGTCGGGGCGAGCATTTCGAGGAACGCCGCGTGAGCCGGCTCGATGGGGATGTGACGCAGGTCGATCCCCAGGTTGGCGGCGAGGGCTTCGGCGTCGCTGACCGAGTGGTCCGATGAGTACCGGCTGGGCATCGCCACGGCGTGGACGTGTTCGGGCCCGAGCGCGTCGGTGGCCACGACCGCCACCAGGGTCGAGTCGATCCCACCGGAGAGTCCCACCACGATGTCCCTGAAGCCGTTCTTGAGGACGTAGTCGCGCGTCCCGGCGACCAGCGCGCCGTAGACCTCGGCGTCCCGGTCCAACAGGGGCTGGACGGCGCCGGACGAGCCCGCGCCCCCGCCACTCGACTCGGTGCTCAGCACGACCTCCGGGAGACCCTGGTCACTCCGGCGGCCGCGCGGGTCGAGCAGGCGCTTGCGGAACACCGGTTCGAGCTCGAGGTCCGCGATGAGCACGGCCTCCTCGTACTGCGGGCCACGTGCCACGACCGCGCCGGTGGCGTCGAGCAGGAGCGAGGCCCCGTCGAACACGAGCTCGTCCTGGCCGCCCACCTGGTTCACGTAGGCGAGTGCGCAGCTCGCATCGGCCGCACGAGTGGCGAGCATGCGCTCCCGTTCGGAAGGACGACCTTCGGAGTAGGGGGAGGCGTTGAGGTTCACCACCAGCTCGGCACCCGCCGCGGCCTGGGTCGCGATCGGGCCGGCCGGGTTCCAGGAGTCCTCACAGATCGACACGCCCACGCGCACCCCGCCGATCACGAAGAGCTCATCGGCGCCCCGTCCGGGGGTGAAGTAGCGCTCCTCGTCGAAGACTGCGTAGTTGGGCAGCTCCTGCTTGCGATAGGTGCCGCGCACCGCACCGCCGACGCAGAGTGCAGCAGCGTTGTAGAGGTCCCGATCCGCTTCGACGTACCCCACGACCGCAACGCAGGTTCGGGTCGCGGCGGCGACACGGTCGAGCGCGGCGCGGCTCGCCGACACGAAGCGCGGCTTGAGGAGCAGGTCTTCGGGCGGGTACCCGGACACGGCGAGCTCGGGGAAGACCGCGAGGTCGCAGCCTGCGTCCTCGGCCTCGGCGAGAGCCCCGATGATGCGATCGGCGTTGCCCGTCAGGTCACCGACGGTCAGATCGAGCTGGCAGAGAGCGATGCGCAGGCTGGGCACGCGCCCAGCGTAGAAGAGCCGGTGCCCCCAGGACCCTGCCGCGGCCTGGATCAGTTGGTCGTCGTCGGAGCGGTGGTGCTCGGGGCCCCGGTCGTCGCCGGCGCCGCGGTGGTGGACGGCGTGCTCGTGGGTGGCGCGCTGCTGGATGGCGCCGGCTTGGTCGTGGGCGCGGTCGTCGGCGGCCCGGCCGGCGGCGCGTGCTTCGGGTCGCCGCCGTCGTGGCCCCGACCGAACGGGAAGTCGCCGGCCTTGTGCTCAACCATCTTGGTGATGGCGTTGTGAAGGTTCGACTTGAGCTTGGTGGCCTGGTCGCTGGTGAGGTGCCCCTTCGTGACCGCCTCGTCGATGCGCTTGGTCGCCTGGGCCTCGATCGCTGCCACCACCTTCGCCTCGCTCACGCCGTGCGCCTGCGCCACCTGGGCGATCGACTTCCCGGACCGCAGCTCGGTCAGCAACTGCTGTGGCGTGATGCCGATCGCGTCGGCCACCGGCTTGAGCCCGTCACGCAGCATGCCCATGAGGTCGACGCCCCGGTGTCGGCGCAGCATCTTGTCCCCGGGTGCCCCGCTCGCCATCGCCGCTTCGATGGCATCTGCCTGGGCCTGGGTGATCGTCTTCTTCGCCACCAGTCCCGCCAGCACCTCGTGCAGGTGGCCGTCGCGCCCCATGCGGCGATGCCCTGCTCCCGGTGCCGTGGTGGATGACGCGGCGGTTGACGCGCCGACCTGCACAGTGGCGTGCGAACTCGGACGGGCGATGGCAACTGCCGTGCCGCCGGTGACGGCGAGCGCGGCCGCAAGCGTGCCGACAGCGACAGATCGGTGCACGGTGACCCCCTCGGAACGGCGCCACGGTCGCGGCGCTTCGGCCCCATAGCATACTGCTCCCGGCCCGAGATTTCACCGAGCGTCGATCGTGCCGTTCGCCCGATCGCCCGGCGCCGGACGCCACCCGAACGCTCAGGTGGGAATCGGTCCGCCGGGGCCGATGGTGGCGAGCAGGCCCCGGCACCACAGGTTCTCGACGACGGATCGTGCCTCGTCCAACGAGAGGTCCAGCCGGCCGGCGATCGCGCCCAGCGCATCGCCTTGCGCCGCCAGTACCACGACCTTCCACTCGATGGTCTCGAGCTCGATCTTCTCCGTGCCCGGCGGTGGCTCATCCGGAACGACTACCAGCACCCCGGGCGCCAATTCGCCGAGGCCTCCCGGGCGACGGTCGGCGAGCGGCACGGTGTTCGCCGTGAGGGCATCGGCGGAGGGCGCGTTCTTCGGCGCGGCTGCGACGTCGCCGGGCAGCGCGTCGAGGTCCGGCTCTCCACTTGCCCCAGCTTCGGATGCATCGCTTTCCGATTTCGCCGGTGCGACCGGTTCAGCCTCCTGCTCCGCCTCGGCCCGCTCGGCCGCAACCCGCTCCGCTTCGGCCCGCTCGGCCGCAATCCGCTCCGCCTCGGCCCGCTCGGCCGAAACCCGCTCCGCCTCGGCCTGCTCTGACGCAACCCGCTCCGCCTCGGCCCGCTCGGCCGCAACCCGCTCCGCCTCGGCCCGGACTGCTGCAAGTCGTTCCGCCTCAGCAGCTTCCGCCGCGCGCCGTTCCGCCTCAGCAGCTTCCGCGGCGACCCGTTCCTCCTCAAGGCGCTCGGCCTCGAGCCGCGCCGCTTCTTCGCGGAGCTCGTCAACCCGGTTCATCACCATGTCTGGCAGCCAGGAGCACATGACCCCGGCGGTATGCGCACCGTAGGGATCGAGCTCGTACTCGCCCTCGGCCGCGCCCACGAAGCGGGCAAGCGTCGCAGCCGTCACGTCGAGGAGGTAGGCCTCGATGGCGTCCTCGTCGATCGTCGGGTCGGTGTCGAGCGCACGGGCGAGGTGGATGCCGCCATCGCTTGCCACCCCATGCTCGTCCACCTGCGACTGCGTCAGGAGTCCGGCCCCGATCAGCCGCTCATCAAGGGGTGGCTGGCCGGCCAGCTCCGCGAGGTAGATCTCGCCGTCGACCATGTAGACGAACCCGTCGACCGCGGCGTGCAGCTCGAGGACCCCGTTCGTGCGCTCGGACGCTGCGTCGGCGAGCAGCGAGTCGAGCGGGATGTCGGCCAAGGGCCCTCGTCGCATCATCGGTCGCCTTGCCTCCCCATCTGGTGGTGTCGCCGGCCGAGAGCCAGGCGGCGCCGTCGAAGTGTAGTGGCTCGCAACGGTCCCAGGAGGCGCTGGTGCGCGGCCGTGCCCCGCTCCGAAATCTCGGGGCGGGGCACGTGAACGCCGGTGCTGGAGCGGTTCGAGCCGCGCTGATCAGGAGGCCGCGGAGCAGACGGTGTCGGTGATCAGGCGGGTCACGACGTACGGGTCCATGTTGGCGTTGGGACGACGGTCCTCGATGTAGCCCTTCTTGTCGACCTCGACCTGCCAAGGGATGCGCACCGAGGCGCCGCGGTCCGACACGCCGTAGCTGTACTCGTTCCACGGGGCGGTCTCGTGGAGGCCGGTGAGCCGGGTCTCGATTCCCGGGCCGTAGTGCTCGACGTGCAGGGCGGACTTGGTGCCCAGGGCCTCACAGGCGGCGATGATCGGGTCGTAGCCCTCGCGCATCTGGCGGGTCGAGAAGTTGGTGTGCGCGCCGGCCCCGTTCCAGTCACCCGTGACGGGCTTGGGGTCGAGGGTCGCCGAGACGTCGAAGTCCTCGGCGATGCGGTACAGCAGCCAGCGGGCGATCCAGAGGTGATCGGACACCTCGAGCGGGCTGAGCGGACCGACCTGGAACTCCCACTGCCCGGGCATGACCTCGGCGTTGATGCCCGAGATGCCGAGTCCGGCTTCGAGGCAGGCCTCGAGGTGGGTCTCGACGATGTCGCGACCGAACACCTCGTCCGCGCCGATCCCGCAGTAGTAGAAGCCCTGCGGCGCGGGGTACCCGCCCTGGGGGAAGCCGTACGGGCGGCCGTCCTTGAAGAACGTGTACTCCTGCTCGATGCCGAAGAGGCACTCGAAGTCGGCGTACTTCTCGGCGACCTCGACCAGCGCCGCTCGGGTGTTGGTCTTGTGCGGGGTCATGTCGGTGAGCAGGACCTCGCACATGACGAGGCGGTCGTCGCCGCCACGGATCGGGTCCGGAACGTCACAGACGGGCTGCAGCACGCAGTCGGAGTTCTTGCCCGGAGCCTGGTTGGTGCTCGATCCATCGAAGCCCCAGATGGTCAGTGGGGCGCCGTCGGCCAGGACCTTGGTCTTGGAGCGCAACCGCGGGGTTGGCTCGGTGCCGTCGATCCAGATGTATTCGGCCTTGTAGGTCACGGGTGCTCCTGTGGGAGATGCGAGGTGTGATTGAGGACCAGACGCGTAGACGTCGGGTTCGTCCACGATGGTCCCGGCCGGCTGTTTCCTGGCCGTATCGACACTGTGAACGGCGTGTGAACTGGACCGTCGGCCCCTTCCCTTCCGCCGGGGGAGTGTCCATCATGAGCGGGTGGAACGTCAACAGGACTACGTGCTGCGCACCGTCGAGGAGCGCGGCGTCCGGCTGATCCGCCTCTGGTTCACCGACGTGCTCGGACAACTCAAGTCCTTCGCGATGACCGCCGCAGAGCTCCCCAGCGCGTTCGACGACGGCATGCAGTTCGACGGTTCGTCGATCGACGGCTTCAGCCGCACCCAGGAGAGCGACGTGCTCGTGCGGCCCGACGCCTCGACCTTCGAGCTGTTGCCATGGACGGACCGCGACGACACCACCGCCCGGATCTTCTGCGACATCACCAACCTCGATGGCAGCCCCTTCCCCGGCGACTCCCGTCAGGTCCTCAAGCGCCACCTCGACGGCGCGAGGGCGCGCGGCCTGAACTTCTACGTGGGCCCCGAGATGGAGTTCTTCTACCTGGCCGATGCCGACCCATCGCGCAGGCCGGTCCCGCTCGACCACGGCTCCTACTTCGACCTCACCACCTCCGACGTCGCCTCCGACCTGCGCAAGCGCACCATCCACGCGCTCGAGACGATGAGCATCCCCGTCGAGTACTCCTTCCACGAGGACAGCCCCAGCCAGCACGAGATCGACCTCCGCCACTCCGACGCCCTCTCCATGGCCGACAACGTCATGACCTTCCGGCTGATGGTGCGTGAGATCGCGCTCGAAGCGGGCGTGCACGCGACCTTCATGCCCATGCCCATGGCCGGAATGCAGGGTTCGGGCATGCACTCGCACCTGTCGCTCTTCGAGGGGGACCGAAACGTCTTCCACGATGCTGGCGATCCGCTCGGGCTCTCGGCTTCGGGACGATCGTTCATCGCGGGACTGCTCATGCACGCTCCCGAGATCACCGCGGTCACCAACCAACTCGTGAACTCCTACAAGCGGCTGATGGTGGGTACGGAAGCGCCGTCACACGTGACCTGGGCACGCCACAACCGCTCGGCGCTGGTGCGCGTCCCCGCGACCCGACCCGGGCGCGAAGCGGCGGCCCGGATCGAGTACCGCGCGCCGGATCCCGCCTGCAACCCGTACCTCGTGTACTCGTTGCTGCTGGCCGCAGGGCTCGAGGGCATGGACCAGGGCTACGAGCTCGGGCCCGAGACGACCAGCGACCTGTTCGCGCTGACGCCGGACGAGCGCTCGGATGCGGGGATCCGCGAACTACCGCAGTCTCTGGCCGAGGCACTCGACGCGATGGAGGCCTCGACGTTCGTCCACGAGGTGCTGGGCGAGCACATCACCACCTGGTTCCTGCGCAACAAGAGGGCCGAGTGGACCGACTACCGCGCCCAGGTCACACCCTTCGAGCTGGAGCGCTACCTCTCGACCTGGTGAGGGAACCGAGGCCTCCGAAGATCGGGATGCTCGTGTCCGGTGCCCCGGCGACCGATACTCGACAGGTGCCGACCCCGCCATCGCCGTCGTGGCAACGAATGCCGACCGCACGACGAGTCACGTTCGGCTTCCCCGACGACCTGGCCGTGGCCTGGAACCCCACCAACCCCGAGTTCTCGTACTCGGCCAACAGCATCTCGCTCCTCATGCCGTACGCGGAGCCGTACTTCGTGCAGTCGGTCAGGGCGGTGACCGACGAGCTCGACGGCCGACTTGCCGAACGCGCCGCGGCGTTCGTCCGCCAGGAGGCCCAGCACCACCGCCAGCACCGGCACTTCAACGACCTCCTGGTCGCGCGCTGCCCCGGACTACGACGACTCGAGCGTTGGATGGATCGCACCTACGGATGGCTCGGACGCACCCGAAGCGCGCGGTTCAACCTGGCGTTCGCCGCCGCGTCCGAGACCCTGGCCTACACGCTCGCCCGATGGTCGGAGCGACACCTCAACACGTTCTTCGGCGGTGCCGAGCCGGTTGCGGCAACCATGTTCCTGTGGCACCTCGCCGAGGAGGTCGAGCACAAGTCCGTCGCGTTCGACGTCTGGTCCGCCGTCGACGGCAACCACCTGCGCTACGCACTCGGTCTTGCGGCGACCTGCAGCATCCTGGCGTTCTTCGTCCCGCTGTCCATCCTGACCATGGCGCGCGGCGACCGACGGCTGCACCGACCTTCGACGCACCTGCACCTGTTGTCGCTGACGCTGAGCTTCCTGTTCCAGTGCGTCCCCGACCTCGCGTCGTCGACGCTGCCGCGCCACCACCCCGATCACTTCAACGACCCGCCGTGGATGACCTCCTGGTTGGCCACCTACGACCCCGAGACCAGGTCCATGCCGCTCTGGTCGGGAACCGGCCCGATGGCCGCCTGAGCGATCGGCTGCACGTCCGCAACCGTCGCGTGGGAGAATCCCCTGATGGACCCCCTGCTGGTGTTCCCGGCTCCGCCACCGCCCGAGTTGGCGCGCTCGCTGGACCTGGGGGGCTACGCCTGGAAGGGCATCTCGACGGTGACCGAGGCCCGGCTCTCCCGGCCCGAGCGTGGTTGGCCTGCGGCGCTGCTGACCATCGAGACCGATCTCGGCGACGTCACCTCCATGTGCACCTCGCTGCGCGAAGAGCACCAGGGCACACCGATCATGCTCCTGGTCCCCGGCAGCCGGCTCGATGATCTCGCCGGACAGGACGACATCTACGACGACTTCTGCCTGACGCCGTTCCACCCCTCCGAGCTCGAAGCCCGCCTTCGCCATCTCGTGCACCGCGCCGGCATCGCCACCTCGGAGCGCACCGACCTGGTCACCTACGGCCCCCTCGTGCTGAACCTCGAGACCTACCAGGCAGCGATCGACAACCGGCCGATCGACCTGACGTACATGGAGTACGAGCTGCTCAAGTTCCTCGTGCAGCAGCCGGGTCGGGTCTTCACCCGCGAGACCTTGCTGACCGAGGTCTGGGGGTACGAGTACTACGGCGGCGCGCGCACCGTCGACGTCCACGTGCGTCGGCTGCGGGCCAAGCTCGGCGAGGAGCACGCCGGGCTCATCACCACGGTCCGCTCCGTCGGATACCGCTTCGGCCAGTCCCGCTGGGACCCCTGAGCCGCGACCGTCCGAGGCCGAACCGGGTGAGGTCGGCGGTGAGCCGCCGCACGGACGCAACCGATACCGTGGCGCGATCCCACTGCACCGAGGAGCTCTCCCATGGAAGACGTCGTCACCCTCGAGATCACCGACCGGGTTGCCACGATCACCCTCAACCGACCGGACGCGCGCAACACGCTCTCGCGGGAGGTGCGGAGCCTGCTGCCCAAGCTCATGGCCGCGGCCGACGCCGACGAGGCCGTCGATGCCGTTCTGCTGACCGGCGCAGATCCAGCGTTCTGCGCGGGGCTCGACCTCAAGGAGCTCGGATCCGGCGACGCCTCGCTGACCGACGCCGACGCAGCCGGCGGCTTCAACCGACGCAACGGCCCGTTCCACCCGATGGCCAAGCCGGTCATCGGCGCGGTGAACGGCGTGGCCATCACCGGTGGCCTCGAGATCGCACTGGCGTGCGACTTCCTCGTCGCCTCGGAACGCGCCCGGTTCGCGGACACCCACGCCCGCGTCGGCATCCAGCCCGGTTGGGGCCTCACGGTCCTGCTACCCCAGGCGGTCGGGTTGCGCCGCGCCCGTGAGATGAGCGCCACGGGCAACTTCGTGGACGCCCAGACGGCGCTGACCTGGGGTCTGGTCAACCACGTCGTGCCTCACGAGGACCTCCTGCCCGTCGCGCACCAGCTCGCGGTCGACTCGGCATCGAACGACCAACGTGCCGTGCAGACCATCTTCGCCACCTACGACGCGGGCAGCCTCGTGAGCGCCGGCGATGCCTGGGACATCGAGTCCCGGGTCGCGAACGAGTGGCAGGGAGCCGGAGTCGAGCCCGCCGAGATCGAGCGCCGGCGCACCCAGGTCGCCGAGCGAGGCCGCAGCCAGCTCTGATCCTCGGGATCAACCTCCGACCCCGGACGCGACGACGCCCCCTCACGAGGAGGGGGCGTCATGCGTGAGTTGTGGCTGGTCAGGCTGGACGAACGTCCTGCGCCTGGTCGCCCTTCGGTCCTGGAACGACCTCAAACTCCACAGCCTGTCCTTCTTCGAGGCTGCGGTAGCCGTTCATCTGAATTGCCGAGTGGTGCACGAACACATCAGGGCCTTCGTTGCGGGCGATGAACCCGTAGCCCTTCTCGTTGTTGAACCACTTGACGGTGCCGGTCGCCATGAGCGACCCCTTTCGTTCCGGCCGGGTCGCTGAGTCCTGCGCCCTGCACTGCTATGAAGCTCGGAACTGTAGTGCATCAGGGGTCGCTTGGGAATGCCCAGGCGGAAATAATTCTGAAAGCCAACTTCGGACCGACCCGATCCTCCGGTCTCAGGCGTTCAGCTCCGCGAGTTCGCTGCCCTCGTGGCGGACCGCGTTGTCGTGGTTCAGCAACGAACCGAGGCCCACCGCGATCGCCCCGCACCCCATGATCGCCAATGGGGGGAACACGACCAAGAGCACGAACGCGATGATGAGTCCTCCAAGCATGACCCCATCATCGCGCCGCGGCCAGGGGCGATGAAACCACCGACCGCGTCAGGACGATGCGGGCGCACCGAGGTACGCCCACGCTTCGATCTCGACGAGGGCCCCGAGCGGCAGCTCGCCGACCGCGAACGCCGACCGGGCAGGCCGCGAGTCGCCGAAGGCCTCGAGGTACAAGGTGTTCATGGTCGGGTAGTCGCTGAGATGATGCAGGTAGACGTTGGTCTTGACGACCTGGTCGAGCCCGGCGCCCGCGGAGGCGAGCAACGAGCGCAGGTTCGCCATCGCCTGGCGCATCTCCGCGCTGAACCCTCCGGGCACGACCACGCCGTCGACGGCACCGAGCTGCCCCGAGGTGACGAGCCAGTCGCCGGCGCGGACGATTGGGGTGTACGGACCGATCGGCGTCGCCGGCATCATCGTCTCCTGGTCGGGGGTCTCACCTGACGGTAGCCCCGCACCGAGCCCCGAGCGGCAAGGTGTCGCCGCGCACCGGCGCGCCGATAGCTTCGATGTCGATGTCCGAGCCCACCCCGCACGATCACCGCCGACCGGCCCAGTTCACCCGACGGGCCGTCCTGCTCAGCGGAGCCGGCGCCGCCCTCCTGGCCGCCTGCGGTTCGAGCCCGTCCAGCCGAGCAACAGCCACGACCTCCAGCAGCACATCGCTCCTGGCGTTCTTTCCGGTCAACGACTACCTGACCGCAGGCGCCGCGCAGCGCGCCGCGTTCGGAGTCGCCGACGCCGGTGGCGGGCTCAGCGCGACGGCTCCTTCATCGCTGCGCCTGACGCTGACGGGGCCCGGAGGCTTCGTGCAGCACATCAACGTCACGGCGCACCGCAAGGACCTCCCCTGGTCCTACTACCCCGTCGCGTTCACGCCACCGAAGGCCGGCAGCTACACCGCGTCGGCCGTGGTCGATGGCTCGAAGGCCACCGCGACCTTCACGGTCGCCGCCAAAGGGGCGTCGGCGGTCCCGGGACCGACCGATGCCATGCCCAAGCTCGAGACGCCGACGACGGGCAACACGTTGGGCGTCGACCCGATCTGCACCGCCGACCCGATGTGCCCGTTGCACACGGTCAGCCTCGACGCCGCGCTGGCCGAAGCGAAGCCCGTCGCCTACCTCGTGGCGACGCCGAAGTTCTGCCAGACCGGGATCTGCGGACCGGTCCTGGACGTCCTGCTCTCGGTCCGGGATCGGTATGCCGGGCGCATCACCTTCATCCACCAGGAGGTGTACCAGTCGGCCACCGACGCGGCCGAGAAGGGCGCGGCCGCCAAGCTCACCAAGGCGGTCACCGACCTCGGGCTCACCAGCGAACCGGTGCTGTTCCTGGTCGGCAAGGACGGCGTCGTGGCGAGCCGGCTCGACGGCGCCTACGACGCCGACGAGCTCACCGGCCGCCTGGACGCGCTCGTCGGCTGAGGGGTGCCGCGCGACTGTCGCTCGCGAGCCGGCGTGACGGCCCCGGGGCGGTCAGGCGATCAGGAGAAGGAGTTGCCGCAGCCGCAGGTGCTCTGCGCGTTGGGGTTGTCGATCGCAAACCCCGCGCCCTGGAGCCCGTCGGTGTAGTCGAGGGTCGCCCCTTCGAGCAGCATCGCACTGGAGGGGTCGACGACGACCTTGACGCCGCTGTAGTCGGCGGTGACGTCCTCGGTGCCGACCTCGCCGTCGAAGTACATCTCGTAGCTGTACCCCGAGCAGCCGCCGGGACGCACGGCGACGCGCAGCGCGAGCGCCTCGTCTCCCTCGGCCGTGATCAGCTCGCGGACCTTGGTGGTGGCATTGTCGGTGAGGGTGATCACAGGCGGTTCCTCCTGAACCTGGAACGGACGAGTCAAGTGTACCGGCCGACCGGCCAGGTGAAACAGATCGGCGTGCCCCCGGCCACCCGAAGGGTTCGGCGAACCTCGGCACTACCCTTGCGGCCATGACCGATCCGCTGCCCGACGCTGACGCCGTACGGCACGCGCTGCGCGCGGTGATCGACCCGGAGCTCGGCAGCGACATCGTCGAGCTGGGCATGGTCCGTCATGTGGAGGTCGATGACGCGGGAGCAGTCGACGTGACCGTGGCACTCACCACCGCCGGGTGCCCGCTCCGCGGCCAGATCCAACACGACGTGGCCCACCGGGTCGACTCGCTGCCGGGCGTCACCTCGACCCACATCACCTGGTCCGAGATGACGGCGCCCGAACGGGCGACAGCCATGGAACGCGCCCGCTGGAACATCACGCAGCGCACCGAGGAGACCGCCATCGCACCATCCACCCAGGTGGTGCTGGTCGCGTCGGGCAAGGGCGGCGTGGGCAAGTCGTCGGTGACGGTGAACCTCGCCATGGCGCTCGCCCAGCGCAGCTTGCGGGTCGGCGTGCTCGACGCCGACATCTGGGGGTTCTCGGTGCCCCGCATGATCGGCGTCGCCGGTCGGCTGGAGGGCGCGAAGCGCGGTGAGCGCAACGTCATGGTGCCCAACGTCCGCACCGTGGGGACCGGCGAGGTCCGCGTCGTGTCGATGGGCTACCTCGTCGACGACGAGACCTCGGCGCTGATGTGGCGCGGGCTGATGCTGACGCGTGGCGTCCAGCACTTCCTGCAGGACGTCGCCTGGGGCGCCGACCTCGACTACCTCCTCATCGACATGCCCCCTGGGACCGGCGACGTGCAGATGGGCGTCGCCAAGCTCGTGCCGCGCGCCGAGGTCGTGGTCGTGACGACACCAGCCCTTGCCGCGCAGAAGGTCGCGTCGCGGGTCGTCTCGATGGCGCGCAAGAACTTCCTGCGGGTGGCCGGCGTCGTCGAGAACATGACGGCGTTCACCTGCAACCACGGGGAGCGCTACGCCCTCTTCGGCGAGGGCGGCGGCCAGGCGCTCGCGGACGATGCCGGCGTACCGCTGCTGGCCCAGATCCCCATGGAGCCCGCGGTGGTCAGCGGCGGGGACACGGGCGCGCCGGTCGCCCTCGGAGAGACTCCCGCCGGAGTCGCGTTCCGATCGCTCGCGGAGGCGATCCACAGCGAGGCGATCCCACCGGCTCAGATGGACTCGTGCACCGCCCGCGAGGCGGTGGCGGTCAGCATCGGGCCTACCCGGGCCGGCAGCGCGCCCTGACGTCTCTCAGCGCAGCGCCCATCGAGCCCGCAACACGGCGATCGTCATTCGCCGGCGGAGAAGCCAGGCGGAGCGTTGTGCACGTAGGAGCGCTCCTCGGTGCGTGACGAGATGCGCCATCCGTCCTCGGTGCGGACGTAGGTGTCGACGTACCAGATGCCGATGAACATCGTGTGCGGACCCGTGGGCAGGTCGATGACCATCGGGTTGTGGCAGATCGCCCGACCGGTCGCCTCGTCGCCGTCCACGACCACCTTTGGCGTCGCGGTGAGGTGCTGGAAGCTCGAGAACCAGGCCATGCCCTTGACCAGGAACTCCTTGATCTCGGGCAGCGAGCCACGGATCCCGCCCACCGCGGTGTAGTCGATCACCGCGTCCGGGGTGAAGAGGTCGTCGAGCGCGTCGAAGTCCTTCCGGTCGATGGCGTCGGCATAGTCGACGAGCAGATCCTGGATCTCGAGTCGGTCGGAAAGCTCCTGAAGTGACTTCGTCACGTGCAACCCCTTTGTTCGGCATTCGCACCCTAGAAGGCCGGCACGCTCCGTCCGGTCGTCAGTCGGGCAGGCGTAGGACCTCGGCGGGGTTCAGCGCTGCCGCCTGCGAAGCCGGGATGAGGGCGACCGCGAGCGACGCGGCGAACGGGATCACCGCCAGTGCGCCGACCGTCGCCCAGGGAACCGAGTACGGGAGGGGGTTGCCACCCAGCGCGGCCGAGCGCGAGAGCATCTGGTACGACACCAGGAGGCCGAGGCCGACGCCTGTGGCGATGCCCTGCAGCGCGATGAACGACGCCTCGACGAGGAAGGCGCGCCGCACCGTGTGGGCCGAGAACCCGATCGTGCGCAACATCCCCACCTGTCGTCGACGCTCCCGGGCCGCTCGGACCATCACCACCGCCATGCCGGCGATGCCGACCACCAGGCCGATCGACAGGTAGCTCTGCATCAGCCTGAAGAAGCCGATCTCCGTGCCGATCCGGTCGTCGACCAGCGAGCGGAACGTGGCCGTGTCGAGGCCGTGCGTGACCTGTGCGGCCTCGAGCCGCGCCGACACCGTGGCGGGGTCCGCACCGGGCGTCAGCGAAAGGTAGAAGCGACTGGGGACCGCGGCGCTCCCCATGAGCGCGCGCACCGTTCGGCCCGACGCCCACGCGCCGGTCTGGTTCACGTCGTGGTCGACCAGGCCGACGACGCGCATCAGGGCGGTTCGCCCGGATGTCGGGTTGCGGGCCGTGACGACGTCTCCGAGCGCCACTTGGCGATCAGCGGTGGTGTGGGGACCGGCTCCGGCGAGGAACGTCTCGTCGACGACCACAAGGCCGGGGTCGTGCAACATCGCCTCGAACACGGCGCGGTCGCTGGCGAACGCGGGGTCTCGAGACGACAGCGCCGGCGTGCCACGACGCAGCAGACCTGCGTCGAAACCCGTGAGCGGCCACTGCGACGCGGATCGGTGGAACGTCGCGGTGAAGTGCGGTACCGAGCGCCACAGCGTCGCGACCGAACGCACCTGGGGGTCGGCCGAGAGCGAGGTCGCGGCGACCGGGCTCGACGGGTTCGTGTCTGCCTGGAGGTCGTACCCGGCGGCGACCTGTTGGGTGAACGTGCCCGCCTGGCCGCCGAAGATGTGGGCGTACACGGCCAGGAAGGTGAGGGTGAAGACGATCAGCGCATACATCCCGAGCAGCATCGACGTCCGGAAGAGGCGGTGCAGCGGGTAGGCGAGCCCCAATCGGCCCGCGAGCCCCTTTCCGGAGCGCGTGAGCACCTCGAGTGCGACGGCCCAGACCCGGTCCAGGGCCGTCGCCAGCCCGACCGCGGCGGCGACCATGACGATCCCCTGCACGACGAAGACGGGCACGCCGGAGTGATCGGTGATGCGAGTCAGGAACGTGAAGACCCCGACGCACCACACCAACGTCCCCACCGAGGCCACCGCGGTCGCGACCCGACGACCGACGAGCGGTCGCAGCAGCGGCAACGCGCACACCAGCGCCAGCGGTGGACCGAGCACCGCGGCGAGCGGCACGATCGCGACGACACCCCACACGGCCAGCGCGCCGCCGAGCGCGACCCCGGCTGCCGCCGGGCCCGAAGACCTGAGGCGATGCCGGTGGTGGGGCACGTCCGGCAGGTCGCGCATCGCACGGATGATGTCGAGGTTCGCGATCCGGACGCTCGTGATCCACACGGTCACCATGGCGAGACCCATGCCGATGAGCGCGGCGACGACGAGATCGCCGGTCGGCGCCACGAAGCGCAGCGTGAACGAGCTGTTGCCTCCTTCCAGCAGGTTGGCGGTCGCTCGCGCCACCAACCAGGCGATTCCCGTCCCCAGGAACGACCCGACGAACGCCGCCGCCACGGCGTAGCAGGCGCCTTCCAACGTGAAGACCCGGACCAGGTGCCAGCGCTTCAGCCCGGTGGCCCGGGCGAGACCGAGCTCACGCTTGCGCTCCTCGGCGAGCATCACGAACAGGTTGACCAGCAACAGCACGCCGGCCAGCACGCTGAACGTGCCGACCCCGGTGTAGAGCTGACCGAGCGATCGGCCCTCGTCTCTGGCCTGGCGCAGCAGGTCGGCCTTGACGGACTCGACGACGACGCCGCTCCCGGCGGTGCGACCCTCGATCTCGGAGACCACGTCGGCACTCGAAGCGGTGCTGTCGAACACGCCGCCGACGTTCGAGACGAGCACCAGCCCGGAAGGCGCCTGCGCCGCAGCAGACGGGGCGCCGCGGGCGAGCGCGGCAAGGGTTCCGGGCGCCACCAGCGCGTCCGTGGCGCCCGCCAGGCCAACCGCGTCGAGCACGTCGCGCACGCGCAGCGAGCGAACCTGCCCGTAGGCGTGCAACGCCACACGGTTGCCGACGCGGACGTGCAGGCGGTCGGCCACGGGGGCGGAGAGAAGCAGCTCTCCGGCCCGCGGCGTGGGGCCCGCCCCGACGAGCCCGGTGTCCGACGGCCGCCCGCCGAAGGCTCGTGCGGCTCCGAAGTCGAGCTCGCCGACGGTGGCCGCGGGTTCGGCGTACGTGATCCCGTCGCGAAGCGCGGTCAGTGCCGCATCGCCTCGGACCGTGGTCAGCAGTCCGTCGGTGTGCGCGAGAGGCGGGGTCCGAAGCTCCCCCGCGACCTTGGGCAGGTCCCCCAGGGCCGGCGCGGTCACCTGCTCGTCGACAGGCCCGAGCCGTGTCCGGGCGCCGTCGCGCACCGAGGCGTTGAAGGTCGCGCCGATGAGGAACGAGGCCGCGATGATCGCGGTGCCCAGCGACGAGCCGAGCACCACCAGGATCGCCTCGGTCCGTCGACGGAGCACGTTGCGAAGCGCGAGACGGCGAAACCCCGGGCGGCGGACTGCGTCGTGCGCGGCGACGACCAGCATCGCCGCGAGCACCGCCGCGCCGACGGCCGCCGCTATCCGGAGCACCTCGCGGGTCTCTCAGTCCTCGAAGGTGGGGTCAGGTGGAACCCCGTCCGGCGGCCCGTCGTAGTTGACCTGGCCGTCGATCACCTGCACCAGTCGCTCACCCGACGCCCCGATGGCGTGATCGTGGGTGACGATCACCAGGGTCTGACCGATCTCGTGCACTTCACGGAGCACGTGCAGCACCTCGGTCGCGGTGTGGGTGTCGAGGCTGCCGGTCGGCTCGTCCGCCCACACGATCGCCGGGTCGGTCACCAGGGCCCGGGCGATCGCCACGCGCTGCTGCTCCCCGCCGGAGAGCTCGAGGGGTCGGCGCCGCTCCTTGGCGCTCAGCCCGAGACGGCTGAGCATCGCGTGGGATCGCGTCCGGGCCAGCGACGGTTTGACGCCGGTGCAGAGCAGCGGGAGCTCCACGTTCTCGGCGGCGGTGAAGACCGGGATGAGGTTGAAGCTCTGGAAGACGAATCCCATGCGACGGGCCCGATGGTCGGTCCGACGGCCGTCGCTCAGGCTGTGGATGTCGATCCCGTCGACGAACACGTTGCCGCGATCGATGCTGTCCAGGCCGCTCAGGCAGTTGAGCAGGGTGGTCTTGCCGTTCCCGGACGGACCCATGACCATGACCAGCTCCCCCGGTGCGATGTCGAGGTCGATGCCGCGCAGCACCTCGACCGATCCCGCCGGGCTGCGGTAGGTCTTGTGGACGTTCGTCGCCGAGAGGATGGGCGCGGTGACGCCCCCGTGCGCCACGGCCACCGGGCTCCGGGGCGTCGGCTCAGCGGATGCGGAGGCCACGCAACGCCTCGGGCAGCTCGCCCACGACGCGTCGGGGCGCAGACGCCACGGAAGAGGCCGGCGCGACGACTGCGCACGACTCCGGCTCGGCCATCGAGTCGGTCCGACTGCCCCGGAGCACGAGGCGGCATCCGAACTCGGTCTCGATCGAGAGGGACTCGGCCGGTTCGTCGATGACGTCGAGACGCACCGACTCGTCGCCGGGATACAGCGCCCGAAGGTACGCCGGGGCGTAGACGACGACCCCGTCCACCTCGCCGATCGGCTCCTGGTCGGGCCCGGGCCAGAAGTCCTCGTAGAGGAACGGCGCAGTGGACTCGCAGCAGCCGGTGCCGATGGTGATCGTGAGGTTGCCGCGGCGGGTCTCCCCGGCCTGCTTGATCACCCCTCGTGCCCGGTCGGTGGCTTCGACGTGCATGGTTGCATCGTAGGGAGGCCGACGCCGAGATGCTCGCGATGCCAGTACCGTCGGCGGGGTCACCCCGCCGCGATCGGAGCCCGCGCCAATGTCGCCCCCGCCTCCTGCCACCGCCACCGAACGCACCGAGGTCGTGCTGCGCCGACCGGGCATCGCCGACGGTTCCGCGCTCTGGGCGCTTGCGAAGGCCACCGAGGTCCTCGACGTGAACTCCCCCTACGCCTACCTGCTCTGGTGCCGGGACTTCGCCGCTACCTCGATCGTCGCCGACCTCGACGGGGTCGTCGGCTTCGTGACCGGCTACCGCCGGCCCGACGAGCCGGACACACTCGTGGTGTGGCAGGTCGCGGTCGCGGCTTCGCAGCGCGGCCAGGGGCTCGCGGGACGCATGCTCGACGCGCTCGACGAGCGGGCGGGCACGGCCGGCGCCGCGACGTGCCTCGAGACGACGATCACCGACGACAACGCCGCCAGCAGGCGCCTCTTCGAGGCGTTCGCCCGCCGCCACGGCGCCGAGGTCGAACGCTCCACGCTGTTCGACCACGCCGTCTTCCCGCACGAACCCGACGGCACCACCGCGCACGAGCCGGAGATCCTCCACCGCATCGCCCCCCTCACGCGTTGATCCACCGCCCCCTGTGACAGCTCGCACCACTCATCGGCGGCCCGAGGTGGTACCCTGGACGGCACGCGACGCGCGGCCTCCACAGGGGATGCCGCACGAGCGGGGTGGTTTGCTGGTTCCGAAGAAGACGAGACGCAGGGCAGCGAAGCGGAGCGCACTGGCGCCCGCCCGCCCCGCGTCTGAGTCGTCGGCCGCCCCTCCCGGCACGCCGATGGCAAAGTCGGACTCCCGCAGCACCACCGATCGCGGTCGAACCAGCATCCTCTCCACGTCGTACCCACAGGAGGCAGGGAAATGGCACAAGACATCTTCGCAACGCTCGAGTCAGAGGTGCGTGGCTACTGCCGATCGTGGCCCGTCGTCTTCGACCGCGCGCTCGGGTCCCACATGTGGGACGTCGACGGTACCGACTACCTCGACTTCTTCAGCGGCGCCGGCGCGCTGAACTACGGGCACAACCAACCGCACATCAAGCAGGCGCTGCTCGACTACCTGTCGACCGACCGGGTGATCCACAGCCTCGACATGCACACCGTGGCGAAGCAGCACTTCCTGGAGCGGTTCCGCGACGTCATCCTCGAGCCCAGGCAGCTCGACTACAAGGTGCAGTTCCCGGGACCGACCGGCACCAACTCCGTGGAGGCAGCGCTCAAGATCGCCCGCAAGGTCACCGGCCGGGAGTCCATCGTCAGCTTCACCAACGCCTTCCACGGCATGACCCTCGGCTCGCTCTCGGTGACGGGGAACTCGATGAAGCGCGACGGCGCCGGCATCCCTCTGGTCCACTCGACGCCGATGCCCTTCGACAACTACCTGGACGGCCACATCCCCGACTTCATGTGGTTCGAGCGGTTGCTGACCGACAGCGGCAGCGGCCTGAACGACCCGGCCGCGGTGATCGTCGAGACGGTCCAAGGCGAGGGCGGCGTGAACGTCGCCCATGCAGAGTGGCTGCAATCGCTCGAAGAGCTGTGCCGTCGCCACGACATGCTCCTCATCATCGACGACGTCCAGATGGGATGCGGTCGGACCGGCGAGTTCTTCAGCTTCACCGACTTCGACATCAGCCCGGACGTGGTCTGCATCTCGAAGTCGATCAGCGGCTCCGGTCTGCCGATGGCCCTGACCCTCATCAAGCCCGAGCACGACATCTGGTCGCCCGGCGAGCACAACGGCACCTTCCGCGGGAACAACCCCGCCTTCGCCAGCGCGACGGCGGCGCTCGACCTGTGGACCGACGACACGCTGCCCCGCGGCACCGCAGTCCTGGCCGAGCACATGCGGACCGCCCTCGAGAAGATCGCGACCTCCCACCCGGAGCTCGACGCGGAGGTACGGGGGCGCGGCGCGATCTGGGGTATCGACGTCCGGTCCGGCGACCTCGCCGGAAAGGTCAGCCGACAGGTGTTCTCCCACAACATGCTGATCGAGACCTCGGGCCCGGAAAGCAACGTCGTGAAGCTCATGCCAGCAATCACCATGTCGCCGGACGACCTCGACGACGGGCTGGATCGACTGGCCGCGAGCTTCGACGAAGTCCTGTCCTGAACCGCCCGCCCGACCCGGTCGGGCCCTGACGAGCGTCGAAAAGGAGAAACCATGCTCGTGAGACGACTATCCGAGATCGATGACACGGCGCGCGACGTGCACGCCGAGACCTGGAAGAGCCGTCGGCTGCTGCTGGCCTCGGACGGGCGCGGGTACTCCCTGCACGACACGATCCTCTACGCAGGCACCGAGACGACGATGGAGTACGCCAACCACGTCGAGTCCGTGTACTGCGTCGGTGGAACCGGCACGCTGCACGACCTCACCGACGGCACCGACCACGTCCTCGAGTCGGGCACGCTCTACGTGCTCGACGGTCACGAGCGGCACCGGGTCACGGCCAAGACCGACCTGCGGATGATCTGCGTGTTCACGCCTCCGGTCACCGGCAAGGAGGTCCACGACGAGAACGGGGCCTACCCGCTGCTCACCGAGGCCCAGAGCTCATGACCATCGTCGCGGTCGAAGACCGCTACCCGACCCGCCAACCGGGCATCGAGCCCGAACCACAAGCGCGCGCCTCGACCCCGTGGTGTGGGGTGACCGGTCAGGACCCCTCGCCGCCGGCGACCTCGACGTCTACGCCCAGGACGGCTTCCTTTCGCTCAGTTCACTGGTGTCGGTCGAGGAAGCCGAGGAGCTGTTGACCGAGGCGCACCGGCTCGCGGATGACCCGGCACGACGCGACGACGTGCGCACGATCATCGAACCCGACAGCAACGAGGTCCGCTCGGTCTTCGACGTGCACCACATCTCGCCGCGCTTCGCCGAGGTCATCGCGGACCCACGCGTGGCGGGCATCGCCCGTCAGCTGCTCGGGTCCGACGTCTACCTCCACCAGACCCGCATCAACCTCAAGCCGGGGTTCATCGGCAAGGAGTTCGACTGGCACTCCGACTTCGAGACGTGGCACGCCGAGGACGGCATGCCGGCCATGCGCGCCGTGAGCATCTCGATCGCCCTCACGGAGAACTTCGACTGCAACGGCCCGCTGATGATCATCCCCGGGTCGCACCAGCGCTTCGTGCCCTGCGTCGGTGAGACGCCCGACGAGCACTTCAAGCAGTCGTTGCGCCGGCAGGAGATCGGCGTCCCCGATCACGACGTCGTGGCCGATGAGGCGCGGCGCTCCGGTATCCGGGTGCTGACCGGACGCCCCGGCTCGGCCGTCGTCTTCGACAGCAACTGCCTCCACGGATCCAACTCCAACATCACGCCCTTCCCGCGGTCGAACCTCTTCCTGGTGTTCAACAGTGTGGAGAACACGCTCGTGGAGCCGTTCGCAGCAGGCACGCCTCGCCCGGGGTTCATCGCGAACCGCGAACCGGAAACGATCTGAGCGCGCCGGAGGCCCGGCCGCTGCCGTCGATCGACGGACAGCGCCCGGGCCTCCGAGCGCAGGTGTTCAGATCTCGCCGCTGAGCGCCGAGAAGTGGATGTAGTTGTCGCGGGTGCCACCGGGGTTGGTGTGCACGTGCTTGACCTGCTGGTAGGCGCGGTAGCCCTCGGTGCCGAGCTCACGGCCGATGCCCGACTGCTTGTAGCCACCGAAGGGGCGCTGCGGGTCGATCAGGTGGTAGTCGTTGACCCACACGGTGCCCGTGCGCATCCGGTTCGCCACCGACTGGGCCCGCTCGATGTTGGAGGACTGCACCCCGCCGGCGAGGCCGTAGATCGAGTCGTTGGCGATCGTGATCGCCTCGTCTTCGGTCTTGTAGGGGATCACGCACAGCACCGGTCCGAAGATCTCCTCCTGGGCGATCTTGGCCGAGTTCGGCACGTGCGCGAAGATCGTCGGCTGGTAGAAGGCATCGCGGTCGAGGTTCTCGGCCAGGCCGTCAGGCTTGGCACCGCCGACCGACCGGCTCGCCGCCCTCGTCGCGACCGAGCTTGACGTAGCGCTCGACCGTCTCGACCTGACGCGTCGAGACCAGCGGGCCGAGGTCGGTCGCGAAGTCGAGCGGGTCGCCGATCACGATCTTGCCGGCCCGCTCGACCAGCAGGTTGACGAACTCGTCGTAGATCGACTCGTGGACCAGGGCACGGCGTGCCGGACTCGCACACCTGGCCGTTGTGGAAGAACGTGCCCCAGAGCACCGCTGCGGCGGCGAGGTCGAGGTCGGCGTCGTCGAGCACGATGTTGGCCGACTTGCCGCCCAGCTCGAGGGTCACCTTCTTCACGGTGCCCGAGGCGAGCTGCATGATGCGGCGCCCGACCTCGGTCGAGCCGGTGAACGCGGCCTTGTCGACGAGCGGGTTGGCGGCGAGCTCCTCGCCGACGGTGCCGCCGGGGCCGGCGATGATGTTGACGACGCCCGGCGGGATGTCGGCCTCCTGGAAGATCTCACCCAGCATCAAGGCGGTGAGCGAGGTGAACGAGGCCGGCTTGAGGACGGCGCAGTTGCCCGCGGCCAGCGACGGCGCGATCTTCCACGACGCCATGATGAACGGGAAGTTCCACGGCATGATGCCCGGTGGTCACGCCGTACGGCTCGTAGTGCTTGTAGTTGCTCGACGGCGGGAAGGGGGTGCCCTCGAGCTCGACCGTGTCGGGCTGCTCCTCGGCACAGCGGGCGAACCACTGGAAGGCGCCGGCGCCCCGGGCATGTCGGCGAACATCGCCTTCTTCATGGTGCCGCCGCCGTCGCGCGGCCTCGGCTCGGCGAGCTTCTCGGAGTTCGCCTCGATGAGGTCGGCGACCTTGTTCAGCTTGGCGGCCCGCTCGTCGCCCGACATCCGAGGCCACGGACCTTCGTCGAAGGCCTTGCGGGCGGCCTTGATGGCGCGCTCGGCGTCCTCGCGGCCGGCCTTGGCGACGTCGGCGAACTTGGCGTTGGTCGCGGGCTCGTACGTCGCGAACGTCTCCCCGGACGCCGCGTCGCAGTACTCGCCGTCGATGAAGAGCTGGTAGTCGGCCATTGCCGTGTCCCCTTGTGTGTCTGGTGGTGGCGCGGTTCGGCGGTTCGCCGGGCCCGCGGACCCTCGACCGTACCGTGCGACCGCCCAGCGCCGCACCTTCGGATGCTCAGGCGGGACGCCAGGAACCGGTGTCGATGTCGTCGGGGTCGTCGGCCGTCGCCCGGCCGTCCTCGGCCAGCTTGCGTAGGTGGGCCCACAACGAGCGGCGTGCGACCGGGTGCAACGCCGGGTCCACGTCGGCGTAGACGTCGGTGACCAGCTCATCGACGGTGGCACCCCCGGTGTGCGCGCCGAGGGCCTCGGCGACGATCCCCTCGCGGTCCAAGCGGTGGGTCCGGTACGCCGCGAGCACCGCGGCGGGGTCGTGCAGCACGTGGCCGTGCGCGGGTGCGATCGCCTGCAGCGGCGGGTCGAGTGCCTCGAGTCGGGTGATCGAGGCGAGGTACGCGCCCATGTCGCCGTCGGGCGGCGAGATGACCACCGTCGATCCCTGCATGACGTGATCGCCGGAGAACAGGAGCCCCTCGTCGACGAGCAGGTAGCAGAGGTGGTTCGAGGCGTGTCCCGGGGTGTGCACCGCTTGCAGCAAGTACTCCGGGGTCGTGATGGCATCACCGTCGGTGAGCGTGCCGGTGACCTCGAGGCCGTCCCGGGGACCGAAGGCCAGCACCGACGCACCGGTCCGCTCGGCGAGCTCGGGGGCGGCCGGCCAGTGGTCGAGGTGGGTGTGGGTGCACACGATGCGGCGGATGTGTCCGTCTCCGGCGGCCACGATGGCAGCGATGTGCCCGTCGTCGGCGGGACCCGGATCGAGCACGGTCACGTCGTCGTCACCGATCAGGTAGGTGTTGGTACCGGGCCCGGTCATCGGGCCCGGGTTGGGAGCCAGGACGCGGCGCACCAGCGGTGAGAGGCGCGTCACGACGCCGACCTCGAGCGCATCGGGGTGCGCGGCCGTGGCCGGCTCGGTCGGCGTGGGCGTCGTCACGGCCGTGCGTGACGGCCCGTGCCGTCGATGTCGGGCATGCCGACGGTGTTGGTCCCGGTCGGCCGTCCGGCGTCCCAGGTCTTGCCTCCACGTTCGACGACGCCGGGCCACGCGGTCAGCGAGGCGTCGCCGGCGTAGCCCTTCTCGTAGTCGGGGTCGCCCGGCATGACGATGCGCACACCGTCGTCGTCGGAGAGCACCCTCGGGATCATCGGAGGCACCTCGGTGATCGCCGGCCGCGCCCGCGATCGCATCGGCGGTGTCGGAGTACGAGCGCAGCGACCGCAGGTTGGCAACGGTCGGCGGCAGCATCGAGAAGCGACCTTCCTCGTGCTCGGCGAGCGCGACCTCCGGCGCGATCCACTGTGCGGAGATGACCTCGCGATCGTCGTGCACCGGTTGCTGGCCGGCCGGCGCCGCCGCCAGGAAGAAACGCGTGTCGTAGCGGCGCGGCGCGCCTGCCGGCGTCACCCAGTGACCGAAGTAGTGCATGCCGCCGACCTCGATGAGCAGGTCCTCCTCGACGCAGACGTCGGCGAGGCGACGCTCCCGCTGGTCGACGGCGCGGCGGTGTGCGGCGAAACGCTCGATGATCTCCGCATCGTTGAAGTCGACCGGGGTGCCGTCGCTGCGGGTGGCGAGGAGCAGGCCGGCCTCCTCGAAGGTCTCGCGCACCGCGGCGACCCAGAAGGCAAGGCCGTTGCGGGGAAGCCCCAGGGCCGACGACGCCTCGTCGTCGCGCCGACCGTTGCAGCGCGCCGCGACCTCGGGCTCGCCGTCGTCGGGGTCGACGCCGCCGCCGGGGAAGACGTACGCGCCGCCGACGAAGTCGGAGTTGAGGTTCCGCCGCAACATGCAGACCTCCATGCTGTCGGCTCCATCGCGGAGCAGCATGACGGTGGCGGCGGGACGGACGGGAACCGGATCGGCCGCGTCCGGGGGGTTGATCTGCAGTGCCATGGGAGACCTGTTCAGTATCGGTGAGGGTCTGATCTTGGCAGAGCGGGCGGCGGACCGTCCGACGGGTCGTGCACCGGGACCTCCCAGCCCTCGACGTCGACCGCGCCGTTGTTGCGGCGTCGCCGGATCACCGTGCCACCGGCGTCGGAGACGGTGGTGACCACCAGGAAGGGCACGCGCAGCCGTCCGATCGACCAGGCCTCGGCGCGACCGGCAACGACAGCGCCGGGTCGGTGCGAGGAGGAACGGGAGCGAGGCGAGCGCGGTCAGGAACCCGGGCAACGCCAACAGGAGCGCCCCGAAGAGCCGGAGACCGCCGTCCAGGATGGATCGAGCGGGCGACCGCCCCTGCGCTGAGCTCGTCGTGTGCGCGGCGCCATGCGCCCAACCCCTGGATCTTCAGCTGCCAGATGCCGAGCAGGGACGCCAGCACCAGCAACCCGATGGTGGGCCACCAGCCGATCAGGTGCGCCACCAGCGCGGCCGCGACGATCTCGAGGATCGGAACGGCGATGAGGATCACGACGACCATGCGTTCAGCGTACCGACCGCAGGATCACCTGCCTGAGGGCGCCCGGGACGTCATGATTGGCACGCGGCGCGACAACGCACGGGCCTGCTCCCGGTCAGGCCTCGAGCAGTCCGCGCCGCTCCGCTTCGTTCTTCCCGCCCCAGATCCCGTGCGGTTCACGGATCGAAAGGGCGTAGCTGAGGCAGGGACGCTTGACCGGACAGGTCTGGCAGATGTCCTTGGCCCACGCTTCGCGGAGGCGCTTGTCCTCCTTGCGCTCGAAGGACGCCGGGGGGAAGAACACCGTCGCCTGGGGACCTCGGCACGAGGCCCGGATCTGCCACGCCTGATCAACTTGTTGGGCACTCACCAGGGTCCCCCTTTCGCCCGATCGACCCTAGCCAGGGCATCTCAGGGCCACAAGGGGTAACTTTTGCATGCAGAAGCTTCGCGATCGCGAGCACGCGGAGCCCTTTGGGGTCCGGTGTCCCGTGCACTACTGCACGTGGGGAGCAACCCGCACCACGACGCCGTCGACCCCGACGACCTCCACCGCCGCGCCGGGCTCGATGCGCTGACCTGAATCACTGGTGCCACGCCACAGACCGCCCGCGACGCGCACGACGCCATCGGGTCCGAGCCGGTCGACCGACGATCCGGTCTGCCCGACCAACCACTCACGGCTGATCGTCGGTGTCGAGAACCGCGTGCGCGTCATCGTCGGCATCGCGATCACCATGAACGCGATCACTGCGATGCAGCCACCGACGACGCCGAGCCACGGGGTCGGCACGCCGGAGTAGAGGGTCACCGACCCCGCCACGAACACCAGGCTCCCGATCACCGTCCAGGCCCGTGGCACGCCGATCTGCACGTCGACCGCGAAGGCGACCATCGACGCCATCAGGAGGGCGATCGCGAACGGGTGCACCGGCAGCACCCACAGACCGTAGGAACCCAGGATGAAGCAGCCGGCCCCGGCCAAGCCGGCGATGCCGACCCCCGCGGTGAACAGCTCGAAGAGGATGAGCGACATCCCGATGACGAACAGCAGGTACGCCACGGCGGGGCTCGCGACGGTGTGCATGACCCCCGAGCCGGTCGGCAACTGGCTGAACACGAGCTGGGTGGCCGGTGTGCCGTTTGCGGCCTTGACCCGGAAGCCGGGCACCTGCAGCAACACCCGGCGGAGCACGAGGGCGTCCTTGACGTCGACGGAGACACCGGTCGACGCCGCCGCCTCGGAACCGAGCGTGCCGCTGTGGAGCTTGGTGCGCTGGGCACGGAACGCCGGTGACCACCACTTCAGCGGCACGACCACGTCGCCGGTGTTGCCGATCTTCGAACCCGGTGCCACGGCCACCTTCGTGACCACCGCAAGGAGTTGCGCCGCGCCGCCTTCGGCCTTCGCGCCGCTCGGGCCCACCCAGGCGATGATCGGGATGGACGCCGTGTGAAGGGTGTCGGCGAGCTTGACCAGCTCGTCGTCGGAGATGACCGCACCGGGGCTGTTCACCTGCAACACCATGCCGATGGAGCCTCCGGCTTCCGCCTGGTGGACCGAGCGGGTCAGGAAGTCGCTGAGCACCGGGTCGAGCAGTCCGCTCACCTTCACGATCGCCACCGAGGGCTCACTGGGTGCTGCTGCGGCGGACAAGTGGTCCGCCGAGACGCCCTGCGCGCCCGGTGCGACAGCGGCGAGAACCCCGCCGACCAGCAACGCGGCCGCCACGACGACGGTCGATAGTCTGCGCACCAGGAGCCTCCGAGGAAATCGTCAGAAGGGCGAGCGTGGACCCAGTCCAGTTCTTCGCAACCTCTCGTCTGGTCATCGTGGCCGGAAAAGGGGGTGTGGGCAAAACGACAGTGTCAGCCACCTTGGCGAGCGCCGCGGCCAGTGTCGGCCTCGACACGCTGATCGTCGACGTCGAAGGCAAGTCGGGCCTCCCCGCCATGTTCGGGCACGACGCCCTCGGCTACGACGAGTTGACCTTGGCCGCGTCCGACCCGTCGACCGGCCAGGGCGGGATTCGCGCCCGCACCCTCACCGCCGACGATGCGCTGGTGGAGTACCTCGAGGACCACGGCCTCAAGCGCATCTCGAAGCGCCTGGTGTCGAGCGGGGCCGTCGACGTCGTGGCGACGGCGGCGCCGGGCATCAAGGACATCCTCCTGCTCGGCAAGGTGAAGCAGATCGAGCGAAGCGCGCAACCCGACCTGATCGTGCTCGACGCCCCCGCCGCCGGGCACGCCATCACGTTCCTGCAGTCGGCCCGCGGCCTGCTCGACGCGGTGCGCGTCGGGCCGATCCACGCCCAGGCGCGCGAGGTGCTCCAGCTGCTCACCGACCCGGCGCGGTGCCGGGTGGTGCTGGTGACGCTTCCCGAGGAGACACCGGTCAACGAGCTCGTCGAGACCGCCTACCAGCTCGAGGACCGCGTCGGCGTGCACCTCTCGCCGGTCGTGGTGAACGGTGAGTACCCGGAGCTTGCGGGCATCACCGCGGACCCGGAAGAGGCGGCCAGGGAGTCCGGCGTGAACCTGGGGCGCGACGAGGCCGAGGCGCTCGGCGAGGCCGCCGCGTTCCGTCGCCATCGGCACGGCCTCCAACGCGCACAGATCGCCAGGCTCTCGGACCAGCTCCCGCTCCCCCAGCTCCGGCTGCCGTTCTGCTTCGACGGCGACCTGGGACCGACCGAGCTCGCCCAGCTCGCCGATGCGCTGCTCGCCGGCATCGCCGACGTCGACCCCGCGGCGCTCGGGGTCGACGCGGCCGGCGCCGCCAGGGCGGCACCGTGACCATCGACCAGCTCGTGGACGAGCGCACCATCGTCATCTGCACCGGCTCCGGCGGGGTCGGGAAGACGACCACGGCCGCGGTGCTGGCCATGGAGGCCGCCTCCCGGGGTCGCCGTGCGGTCGTGGTCACGATCGACCCGGCCAAGCGACTCGCCGACGCGCTGGGCCTGGCCGACA
Source organism: uncultured Actinomycetes bacterium (assembly GCA_963810075.1). Classification (GTDB taxonomy): domain Bacteria; phylum Actinomycetota; class Acidimicrobiia; order Acidimicrobiales; family Iamiaceae; genus CAWELZ01. Next base: position 150,791 of record CAWELZ010000014.1, read on the forward strand.
TCGGCAACGAGCCCTCGCGCATCGAGGGCGACTGGCCAGGTGAGCTCTGGGCGGTGATGCTCGACACCAAGCGAACCTTCGACGGCCTGGTGTCGACGTACGCCGATGACGAGGAACAGGCCGACCGGATCCTCGCCAATCGCTTCTACCGGAACATCTCCGGTGCGCTCTCCGGCACCCAGGAGTACATGGCGATGGAGAAGCTCTATGCCCTGCACCACGACGAAGCCTTCGACCTGGTCGTGGTCGACACACCCCCGACCCGGCACGCCCTCGACTTCCTCGACGCGCCCCGCCGACTGACCCACTTCCTCGACCACCGCCTGTATCGCACACTGATGGCGCCCACGCGTGGCGTCATGAAAGCCGTGAACATGGCGGCGCAGACCTTCGTGCGCAGCATCTCCAAGGTGGTGGGCGCGGAGGTGTTCGACGATGCGCTGGCGTTCTTCCAGGCGTTCCAGGGCATGGAGGCCGGCTTCCGCGATCGGGCCGCCGTCGTGCTGGAGCTGCTGTCGGATCCGGCCACCGCGTTCGTGCTGGTGGCAGCACCGCGGCGCGACACCGTCACCGAGGCCCGCTTCTTCGCCGACCGCCTCGCCGAGTCCGATCTACCTGTCGAGGCGCTCATCGTGAACCGGGTGCACCCCAGCTTCACCAGCGAGTCCCCTGCGGACGTGCGTGCGCGGGCCGACGAACGAGCCGGCACCGCGCTCGGCGACCTCACCGCGAACCTTGCGGACCTCACCGCGGTGGCGCAGCGAGAGCGCGATCACCTGACCGGGCTCGCCGAGCGGATCGCACCGTCTCCGGTCGTGCTGGTGCCGTTCCTCGACACCGACGTGCACGATCTCGGGGGGCTCGCCCGCATCGGTTCGCACCTCTTCCCGACGGACTGAGCGCGCCCGCCGGCGTGGGGAATCAGGTCGCGGACGGGGCGTCGAGCGCTGCGACGGCGTCGTCGAGGCTCTCGGACACGGGCACGATCCGGTCGAAGCCGGTCGTGTGGAGCAGGCGGGTGAGCGTCGGGCGGCTGCACGCCACTGAGACCTCGCCGTTGTTCTCGCGCGTCCGGCGGATGCCCCCGATGAGGGCGCCGAGGCCGGCCGAGTCCATGAAGGGCACCGACGAGAGGTCGATCACGAGCCGCGGCGCGCTGGCAAGGCCGGTCAGCACCTCTCGGAACTGACCCACCGTGTAGGCGTCCAGCTCACCCACCGGACGGCACAGCTGGTGGGTTCCTTCGTCGTTCACTTCGATCTCGAGCACAGTTCCTCCTACGGTCCCGGTTCGCCTGATCGGGCCGGAGAGGGTGATGCTACCGATGACGCGTGCACCTGTGGTCCCGGAAACGAGATTGCCCCGCCATCGTCACGCGCCGGACATCAAGCGACATCGCCGGGGTGGTGCCGGGCGCGCTGGGGCCACTACCCTCGCCCGACGTGCCACTGATCCTGCTCGCCACCGATGCCGACTGGCTCTACGAAGAGGTCGACTCCATCCTCGCCGACGACTCGACCCGGGTCAGCCGGGTCCGCGCCGGCGCCGACGTGGAGGACGCGATCGACGTCGAGGAGCCGGATCTGATCATCCTCGACCTGCAGATCGGCAACATGGGCGGCATGGCCACGTGCCACGACCTGCGCCTGGAGGAGGGCGCCGGTCGGCTCCCGCACCTTCCGGTGCTGATGCTGCTGGACCGCGACGACGACCTCTTCCTGGCCCGCCGCTCGAAGGCGGACGGCTGGCTGGTGAAGCCGCTCGACGGGTTCCGCCTGCGCCGCGCGGCTGCGGCGCTGCTCGCCGGCGACACGTTCTTCGAGGAGCGTCGCCAGCCGGTGTGAGCCGGTGCGGTGCCGCGGCATCGCATTCCCGAGGGGATCGACCGGCCGGGTAGCATCTCCCCTCCGACGGGCTGTGGCTCAGCTTGGTAGAGCGCTGCGTTCGGGACGCAGAGGTCGTGGGTTCAAATCCCGCCAGCCCGACCATCCACGACACGACCCCGGCGCGGTCTCTCCGCTGCCGGCCGGTTTGTGACCTGCTCCGACCCATAGGCTGGCGAGGTGGCACCACGGTGCGGACGGTCGATCGTTGTTGCAGGGTGTGTCGCACTTGCCGTCGCGTGCGTGGGGTGTGGGGCATCGACCAGCGTTGACGCACAAGGAACCGGTCACCCGACCGCTCGAACCGGGTCGTCGACGTCTGTGCCGCCCCACGTCCTTCCCCTGGCCACCAGGTTCGGCCGCGGGGTTCGGGCCTTCGCCGCCGTCGGCGACGCCACGCATGCCATGGTCATGACGGTCGAAGGGGGTCGGCCGGGCGGTACGGTCACCGGTGCGACGGTGGTCGACACCTCGACCGGGAAGACGTCACCGGTCTCACTTCCACCGATCATCGACCCGTCGCTGCTGCCAAGACCCGACGGATACGTGGTCGGCGGCGCACGTTGCCTCGCGGCGACCGAAGGCCCGGAGGTCGAGTGCATCGACTGGATCCCCACGGTGATCTTCCTCGCGGCCGACGGAGCAGTCGACAAGGTCGTCGCCGGCGACGAGCAGTCGCATTCCGCGGCGATGGACCCGCTGGAGGCTGTCGTCGGGGATCAGGCGCTGGTGCGACTGGGCGCACAGTGGCAGTTGTGGGGTCCCACGGCGACCACGCCGATCCGGGACCCACCACATGGAGCCCAACTCTGCGCGTTCTGGGACGGCACCATCGTGGCGTCGGTCGATCGATCGACGAGCTCGGATCCCAACCGGTACGACGACGTGCCAGGAAAGGTGCTGCTGTACGCACTCCGCGAAGGAACGTGGACGCCGTTCGCGAGCCCGATTCTCTATGGGAACGCTGGAGTCGATGACACGGCGGTCCGCGTCTGCGTTCCCGGTGGTCTGGTGATGGGACAAGGAACGGTGACCGGTCGGTCGGGACTGGAGCCGTATCCATCCGGGTCAGCGGCGGGCGGCGGCACGAAATCGCGCGATGCCTCGAGCAACGAGAGCAATGCCGACGGCATCGACGCGTTCGGCAACGTCTACGTGAACTCATCCAAAGGAACAACGCCTGAGGTCGTCGGACCGTCGCCGGTCGCTTCGGCGATCGTGGCCGGCGACCGATGGGTCGGCGTTGGTTCTGGCGGACACCTCGCCGTCCTCGGCGGCCCGACGAGCAGCACTCGCATCCTCAGCGTGGACCCGTGAACGAGGTTCAGTGAGGCTCGTGGAGGTGCACGGCCCCGGCGTCGTCCAGGTGCCAGCCCGGGTTGTGGGCGACCTCCCACGGGTAGCCGTCGGGGTCGAGGAACAACCCCGAGTAGCCACCCCAGAACGTGGCCTCCGCCGGGCGCCCGATGGTGGCCCCCGCCGCGGCGGCCTCGGCGAGCACCTGGTCGACCTCAGCGGGGCTGCGCACGTTCAGGGCGAGTGTGACGCCGCCCCAACCGCCCCGATCCTCGACCGCGCTGTCCGCCGCGAGGTCGTCGCGACCCCACAACCCCACGACCATGCCGCCCGCCTGGAAGAAGACGACGTCACCATCGGGTGACTCGCCTTCCCAGCCGAGTCGCTCGTAGAAGGCACGTGAGCGTGCGGTGTCGGCAACGCCGAGGGTGACGAGTGAGAGTCGCTGGTCCATCGGCTCATCTTCGCGCCGTGCCCGGGCCGTCCGGTCCTCAGCTGGGTTGGGTCCGCACGGCAGCTACGGAGGCGGCCGCGACGCCGGCTCGACGCCCGAAGAACGTGCCGTCACCGAGGGAGATGCCGCTCACGTACCCGTGCGCCGGGATGCCCGCGGCGGTCCGACCGATCGCGTGGAGCCCCTCGATCAGCGAGTGGTCGGCACGCGTCGCCCGGCCGTCGAGGTCGGTGCACACGCCGCCCAGGGTGAACGAGGCGTAGTAGGTCGAGTCGACCCGCAGGTCGACCGCGCCCACCGGTCCGACGAGCGGCTGCACGAGCTCGGTGCGCTTGTGCCACTCGGTGTCGACCCCGTGGGCTGCATCGACGTTGTACCGAGCGAGCGTGTGGGCGAGCGCGGCGGGCGGCACGCCGATCTCTGCGGCCAGCTCCTCGGGCGACTCGGCGACCCACGTCGGACGGAGACCCAGCCAGTTGGGCTCAGCGACCTCCTCGTCGACGATGAGGAACGCGACGCCGTCGTGCTCGAGCAGCGCTTTCTGCCCGATGCGACCGTTGTAGGCGTCCTCGTTGACGAACCGCCGACCGTCGCCGTCCACGATGATGCCCCGGCTCAGGCGGAGGGGCGGGTGCAGGGGCAGGTGGCACTCCAGTGCGTCCATGTTCGCCACCGCGGCGCCGACCCCTTGCGCGAGGCGGATGCCGCGACCGTCGTCGCCCTCGGTGCCCAGCGGGTAGCTGCAGCGGGCCGCGTCGGGGACGTGCTCGGCGATCATCTCCGGGTTGAACAGGAACCCGCCGGCCGCGAGGATCACGCCGCCGGCCGCCTTCACGGACAGCGTCGAGCCTTCGTGCCGGTAGGTGAGGCCGACGACGCGCCCGTCCTCGACGACCAGGTGCTCGACGCGGGCCTCGGTGTGCAGCGTGGCCGACGTGCGCCCGAGCGCGTCGCCCAGGCGCGCCATGAGGTAGCCCCCCGACTCGTTGGGGAACTTGGCGTGGTGGCCGCGCGGGGCCGGTGCGGCGACCGCCGAGAACGGCCAGGTGTCCTCCCCACCGGTGAAGACGAGGCCGGCGTCGGTGGGCGGTTGGATGTCGGGCTCGTCGTAGAACTCTGGTGAGAACTCGACCCCGTGATCGACGAGCCAGTGGTAGTGCTCGACCGAGCCTTCGCAGTACAGGCGGGCCTTGGCCTCGTCGACCCCCGGCCCACACGCCTCGACCAGGAACGTGAACATGGCCTCGACCGAGTCCTCGAACCCACAGGCCTGCTGTAGCGGGGTGCCGCCGCCGAGGTAGAGCAGGCCACTCGACATCGCCGACGTGCCACCCAGCGCGCCGGCCCGCTCCAGCACCAACACCTGCGCGCCGGCCTCGGCCGCCGAGATCGCCGCGCACACGCCGGCGCAGCCGGCACCCACCACGACCACGTCGGTCTCGACGTCCCACACGTCGACGCTCGATGCCGCGAGGGGCTCGATGGGTTCGGTCTGGTCGCTCATCGCGGAACGGGGCCTTCCTGGCGTTCGACGGGATCTGACGAGTCGTCAGGATAGGAGGTGCGGCAACCGACGCTGGCCCATCGCGACGCGCCTCCAGACGTCGTACGAGCCGCCTGGGTCGCCGACGACGCCATCGGTAGCGTGTCCCGAGTGCCGGTGTCCGTGTTGTCAGAAGACGTGCAGCGCCGGCGGTGGGCGATCCTCGCGGTGCTGTGCCTCAGCCTGCTCCTGATCGTCGCCGGGAACTCGTCGCTGAACGTGGCGCTGCCCGACATCCAGGCGTCGCTGCGGTCCAGTCCGAGCCAGCTGCAGTGGATGGTCGACATCTACAGCCTGGTGTTCGCGGTCTTGCTGCTCCCCGCCGGCGCGCTCGCCGACCGATTCGGGCGCAAGACCTCGTTGCAGTTCGGTCTGGCGATCTTCGCGCTCGCGTCCTTCGCGGCCACGTTCGCCACGGCGAACTGGCAGGTGATCGCGCTGCGCGGGCTCACCGGCGTCGGTGCGGCGTTCATCATGCCCGGCACGTTGTCCATCCTCATGAACGTCTTCCACGACCCCCGCGAACGTCAGCTGGCCATCGCGATATGGGCGGGCTGTGCCGGGCTGGGCGGTGCGATCGGCCCAGTGGTGACCGGGCTTCTCCTCGCCCACTTCGCCTGGGGGTCGGTGTTCTTCATCAACGTCGTGATCTGCGCGATCGCCCTGGCCGCGGGGGCCTTCCTCCTGCCCAACTCGTCCGATCCCAAGGAGGCGATCCTGGACCCGCTCGGCGTGCTGTTCGCGGTTCTTGCTTTCGGCGGGCTGCTGTACGGGATCATCGAAGGACCCGAGGTCGGCTGGGCCTCGACCGAGACGATCTTCACGATGCTGGTCGGACTCGTGTTCCTGGCGCTGTTCATTCGCTGGGAGTTGCGGAACCCCCACCCGATGCTCGACGTGCGCCTGTTCAAGGTGCGGGCCTTCTCGGTCGGGTCGACGACCATCACACTGCAGTTCTTCGCCATGTACGGCCTGTACTTCGCGGTCGCGCAGTACCTGCAGATCTCGCACGGGTACTCACCGCTGCGCACCGCCTGCGCCACCCTGCCCATCGGCGTGGTCGGCATGGTGGCCGCGCCGATGAGCGCGCTGTTCGTCCGCCGTTGGGGGCACCGCCGGGTGGTCGGCAGCGGGCTCATCATCTCCGCCATCGGCCTGCTGATCATCGGCGGCGCGACGCCGACGACGAACTACCTGCTGCTCGGGCTGGGGTTCGTGCTGATGGGGTTCGGCAACGGCCAGACGACCGCGCCCTCCACCACCCTGATCATGTCGTCGGTGCCCCGCGCGAAGTCGGGTGTGGGCTCGGCGGTCAACGACCTCTCCCGCGAGCTGGGCGGCGCGCTGGGCATCGCGGTGCTGGGCAGCATCATGGCGTCGGTCTACTCCGGCCGGATCGGGACGCAGGTCGGTCCGGCGTTGGCCGGCCAGGCCGGTTCGACCATCGACGCGACGATGCGCGCCGCGGCACAGGCGGGCTACCAGACGCCTGCGGGACAGCAGTTGCACCTCGCCGCGCAGGCGACCTTCGCGCAGGGCTTCGGGGTCGCGATGCTCGTCGGGGCGATCGCCCTCCTGCTCAACTCGGCGCTGGTGTGGGTCCGGGCCGTGCACGTCGGACGGGCCGACGACGTCAGCGCGCCGATCCCGGAAGCCGCGCTGCCCGACTGATCGCCTCGGCGGCGCCGTCCTCGTCCACGGCGGCGACCACCAGACGAGCGGCGGCGATGACCGCCGGGTCCGCGTCGCCCATCGCGACGGGCCACCCCACCGCGGCGAGCGCCGGCAGATCGTTGTGGCCGTCGCCGACCATCATCACCGTGTCCATCGCCACGCCCAGCCGCTCGGCGATCGTGGTGATGCCGGCCGCTTTCGAGACCCCGGCCGCGGTCACCGAGACGAACGCGGCGCCCGGCATCGACGGCGAGGTCGCGCCCGAACCGCGGCACCCGTCGGGCGTCGCGGCGATCGCCTCCTCGGCGTCGTCGATCGGGACGACCAGCTGGGCCCGGACCACCGGACCGTCGAGCGAGTCGAGCGGTCGGCGGAGGTGCTCGATGCCGAGGAGCTTCGCGTGGTCGACCGCGAGCTCGGCGTCGGAGTCGACCGCGAGCTCGTCCCACGCGTAGGCCTCGACGACCCAACCCCGCGCCGCGCCGACCCGGACCACCGCGTCGAGCGCACCGTCGGGCAGCGGCGTGGTGAGCACCTCGCCGGTGGAGGGACACCAGACCGAGGCGCCGGTGTTGAACACGTGCCACCCGTCCGGGTCGAGCCGCTCGGCCCAACCGCGGGTCGCGCCCACCGCCACCCGGGCGGTGCACAACGTGAGGCGTTGCCCCGCGCTCCTGGCCTGCTCGGCTGTCGTCCACAGCACGTCGCTCGGGGCGCCGGAAGAACCGACGAGGGTCCCGTCGACGTCGAGGCACACGAGTGGCAGCACGCCGGCTGACGCTAGTGGTCGCTCCACACCACCGACCTCGTCGCCGAACGTACCCGCGAGTTCCGAGTTGGCGTCGAGGCCGCATTCGGGGACCTGGGCAGCCCCACCCCGTTTCGTCGTGGTTCATCCACCGGTAGGGTCGATTTGGGTCGTCGTCGGACGACGGCGGCTCGATCGTCTTCGGAAGGGAGCAACATCCATGGGGTTTCTCGACAAGCTCAAAGGCAGTGCGAACAAGGCCAAGAGCAGCGCTGCCGAGCACACCGACAAGATCGAGGGCGGCATCGACAAGAGTGCCGACTTCGTCGACGACAAGACCGGTGGCAAGCACACCGACAAGATCGACTCGGCCGCCGACAAGGCCAAGGACGTCGTCAACAAGCTCAACGACTGAGCGTCGTCGCACCGGCACCTGCTTGGCCGGTGCGGCTTCGCCATCCAGCTCCCACCGGTCGGACAGCTCCGGCGAGCAGCCGCGCACCGTCGGTCAGACTTGGTCGGACTCCAAGAGGTGCTGGAGGACTTCGGTTGCGACCCCGAAGCCGGCGAGGTGGCCGCCACCTTCCAGGGGGTGGAAGGTCGCCAGCGGCAGCCGGCCGACCATGTGCTCCCCGTGGGCGAACGGCACGATGTTGTCGGCGCGCCCGTGCCACCAGTGCACCGGCACCTGAACCTCGTCGAGCGCGAAGCCCCAGTCGCGCCCGAACACCATCAGGTCGGCGAACGGAGCCGAGAACTGTCGGCGGCCCTGGCGGGTGAGGTCGCCGAGGAACACCGCTTTGAAGTCGGCCTGGGTGAGCAGCGCGCGGTCGCCCGGCGGTGAGAAGCGGGCGTACAGCTCGAGGATCGGACTGCCCAGCGGCGTGACGACCTGCACGACCCGGCTCAAGCCGTAGCCGAAGGGCACCCTGGCGTAGCGGAGCAGCGGCTCAGCGATCCGGGTGAGCGCCACGAGCCCGCCCGCTGCCGCGTCAGGGCCGCGCACCGGTGCGACCCCACCGAGCGAGGCGACCGAGTGGACGCGCTCGGACAGCCGAGCGCCGGCGGCAAGCGCGTACGGTCCGCCTCCGGAAAGCCCGACGACCGCGCAACGTTCGACTCCCGAGCGCGTCGAGCACGGCCTCGAGGTCGTCGGTGAACGTCGAGACGGACGCGTAGACGTGGGGAGTCGACCGGCCGATCCCCGGACGGTCGATGCCGATGATGCGCACCCCTTCCCGGCGCGCCATCGCCCGGGCGTCCTCGGGGATCTGCGTGCGCGCCCCGGGGGTGCCATGGAGCCACACGACCACACGCTCACCGGGCACACCGAACTCGGCGAACGAGAGCGACCGCCCCGGCTCGACTTCGACCGTCCCCTTCACGCGCGCTTCGGTGAGCGTCATCGACGCCATCGTTGCACGTGCGGTGCCGGTCAGCCGGCCGTTGGGACGGCGAGGCGCACGATCTTGCGCACGACCGAGCCGAACTGACGGCCCAGACCACCGGTGTTGTAGGCGATGCCGTGGCGCTCGCAGACCCGCGCACCTTCGGGGCGATCTCCGCGTAGCGGTGAGCCGGCAGGTCGGGATAGAGGTGGTGCTCGATCTGGTGGCTGAGGTTGCCGCTGAGCACATGGAAGACCCGACCACCGGTGATGTTGGCCGAGCCGGTGAGCTGGCGGAGGTACCAGCCACCGCGCGACTCGTCTTCGACCTCGTCGGGCGTGAACACGCGGGTGCCGTCGGGGAAGTGGCCGCAGAAGATGATCGTGAACGCCCACACGTTGCGCACCACGTTGGCAGCGGCGTTGCCGACGAAGGTGAGCGGCGCGAGCGGCCCGGTGAGCGCCGGGAAGAGGACATAGTCCTTCATGATCTGCCGGCTCGCCTTGGCAGCCATCTCCCGGCGCTTCTGGCGCGTCTCGGCCCACGGGGTGTGGCCGTCGATGATGCGCTCGATCTCGAGCTCGTGGAGCATCACCCCCCACTCGAACCCGAGCGCCAGCAGCGTGGCGAACAGCGGGTTGGCGAGGTGCTGGGGCTTCCACTCCTGCTCATCCGCGACCCGCAGGATCGCGTAGCCGACGTCGCGGTCCATGCCGAGGATGTTGGTGTGGGTGTGGTGCAGGTGGTTGTGCGAGTGCTTCCAGTGCGCCGCAGGGGAGGCGGTATCCCAGTCGAAGCGGCGGGAGTCGAGGCCGGGCTCGCCCGTCCAGTCGTACTGGCCGTGCATGATGTTGTGCCCGATCTCCATGTTGTCGAGGATCTTCGACAGGCTCAGCGCACCGACGGCGGCGAACCAGGCCGGCGGGAACCAGGCCGCGTAGAAGAGGCCCCGGCCGGTGATCTCGAGGCCGCGCTGAAGGCGCAGCATGGTGGTGAGGTAGTCGATGTCGCGCGTGCCGAGGTCGGCGACGACCTCTGCCCTGATGGCATCGAGCTCCTCGCCGAGGGCCGTCAGGTCGACACCGGTGACCGGGTCGATCTCGTGGTCGACCTCCGGGTCGATCGGGGGTTGTAGGAGTGCGAGGCTCATGGAAGGTCCTTCCCTCAGAGGTCGACGGTGACGTCGCCGACCGGCGCGGAGACGCAGATCTGGATGTCGCTCGGACCGGGACCGCTCAGCTCGCCGGTCCGGAGGTCGCGCACGCAGCCCGATGACTTGGGTCTGGTGCAGGTGTGGCAGATGCCCATGCGGCAGCCGTGCAAGGGGCGCAGCCCCACGGCCTCGGCGGTCTCGAGGATGGAGGCGCCGTCCGAGATGCCGGTGCGTTGCGCCCCGGCAAAGGTGATGACGCCGCCGGTGGCGTGCTCGTCGCGGGGCAGTCCGGCCGGTGCGAAGGCCTCGGTGTGGACGTGCTCGGCGCGGCCGGACTCGGTGGCGTGGTCGATGACGGCCCGCATGAACGGCGCCGGGCCGCACACGTACACCTCGGCGTCGCGCCACGCTTCGTCGGCGTCGTCGAGGTGGCCGGGTTCGAACAACCCGACCAGGTCGGTGCGACCGGCGTCGGGCTCGTCGGTGAAGCCGCGCACGAGGTGCAGCCACGTGTGGCGGGCGGCCAGCCGTTCCAGCTCGTCGGCGAAGAGGAGGTCGCGGCGGGTCGCCGCGTAGGCCACGAGGGTCACGTCGAGGTCGTCGTGGGGGACGGTCGCCTCGAGGGAGCGCACCATGGCGACCATGGGGGTGAGGCCGGTTCCGGCGGCGAGCAGCACCAGCCGGCGGGGCGCGATGGCGGGAAGGGTGAAGTCGCCGTCGGCCTGCGAGAGCCGCACGACCGCGCCAGGCTCCAGCGAACGCACCAGGTGGGTGGAGACGGTGCCGCCGGGCTGTTCGCCGACGGTCAGCTCGATGGTCGTGGGACCGGCACTGCTCGCGGCCGAGGTCATGGAGTAGCAGCGGGTGTGGATGACGCCGTCGATCTCGACACCGAGCCGGGTGAACTGGCCCGCGGCGTGCCCCTGCCAAGCGGCGTTGACCTCGACGGCGAACGTCACGCTGTTGGGCGTGAGTCGCTGCACCCGCACGACGCGCCCACGCACCTCGTGGATGGACCAGCGAGGGTCGACGAGCTCGAGGTAGCGGTCGACGCCGTGGGGCGCGGTCAGCGCACCGACGACGGTCGATGACAGGACCCGGCGCACGATCGGGACATCCACGATGGTCATGGTCGCACTCGTTCAGTGAACATATGTGCACCATTGTCGCGACAGGACGTGCCCGCGTCAACGGTGACATGGCTCACAGTCACGGACCGTCCGTGCACGCTCGTGCACCCCGATGGCACCTCCGCCGGCGTGCGGGCGTAGGATGGAGTCGTGACCTCGACCTCCTCCCGCTCGCACCACCGCAGCGGCAGCCGATCCGGCGAGCGGCGCTCCGGTGGCGGCCGGGGTCCAGCAACGAAGCCCGCTGGCGAGTCCCGCGACGCTCGCAAGGCCCGCACCCGGCGCGCCCTGCTCGACGCCGCGCTCGAACGTCTCGCCCAGGAGAGCTTCACCTCGCTCAGCCTGCGCGAGGTCGCGAAGGGGGCGGGCATCGTGCCCACCGCCTTCTACCGCCACTTCCCCGACATGGACGCGCTCGGCATCGCGCTGGTCGACGAGTCGATCGGGGCCCTGCACGAGCTGCTGCGCGACGCCCGCGCCAGCGCCACCGACAACGCCCACCTCGTGCGCTCCTCGTTGGGCATCCTGGTCGAGCACGTCCACGACCACCGAGCGCACTTCCAGTTCCTGGCGCGCGAGCGCGCCGGGGGCTCGGCCACGCTGCGCCACGCGATCAGCCGCGAGGTGCGCCTCTTCGCGACCGAGCTCGCCGTCGACCTGGCACGGGTCCCCGCGATCGGGGCGTGGCCCAGCGCCGACATCCAACTCATGGCGGACCTGCTCGTCATCGTGATCGTCGCCACCATCGAGGCGCTGCTCGACGCCGAGGACGAGGCTGCCGTCGACGCCGTCGTCGACGCGGCCGCGGCGCAGATGATGATGGTCCTGCTCGGCATCGCCGCCTGGGAGCCCGCCGCGCGAAGCGACCGCCGGGCCTGAGCTCGGCGCCCGCGCTGTCGCTACGCTCGCCCGCCATGGAGCTCTGGCACAACCCTCGGTGCTCGAAGAGCCGCGCCGCCAAGGCGCTGCTCGACGAGCGCGGCGCCACCTACGTCGAACGGCGCTACCTCGACGACCCGCCGTCCGTCGCGCAGCTCGACGCGGCGCTCACCGCCATGGGGCGCGAGCCGTGGGAGGTCGCCCGCATGGGCGAGGGCCGGGCCAAGGAGCTGGGGCTGCGCGACCTCGCACACGACCGAGCCGCGTGGCTCGAGGTGCTGGTCTCCAACCCGGTCCTGATCGAACGGCCGATCCTGGTGACCGACGACGGACGCGCCGCGGTCGGCCGACCGCTCGAGGACCTCGACGCGCTGCTCTGAGACGAGATCGGTCCTGACCGCTGCGCGAGGACCCGTCCGGTTCCTTCAGGTCTGGTCGTCTGGCGGCGTGGCCAGCCGCTCCTCGAGCCGATCGAGGGTCGCCGCCATGTTCTTGCGGGTCGTCTCCCCCGCCTTGCGCACGATCGGCCTCATCGAGCGCGTTCTCGCCGGTGATGTCCCAGCTCTCACGCACCAGCGTGCCGTCGTCGGTCGGCTCGAGCTCGTAGCGCCACTCGCGGCCGCCGAAGTGGCGGCCGATCGACCCCGGGCCGGTGGTGCGCCAGGCGATCAGTCGGTTCTCCTCGAACTCGATGACGGTGTTCTCCATCGAGTACGGGAGGCCCATCTTCATCGACATGCCGAACCGGTCGCCCTTGGCGAGCCGCTGGGACTCGCCCTTGGCGGTGCGTACCGTGCCCGACCCGTCGAACTCCTGATGCCGGGTCGGGTCAGCGAGCAGGTCGAAGATGCGGTCGGCGGGCGCGTGCACGACGCGCTCCACGGTGACGACGTCGGGGTTGGCCATGCGCGGAGCCTACCGAGCTGCCGCAGGAGCAACGTCCCGACCGGATCGGGACGCGGGCTGGACATGCGCACGCCGACTCTGTGGCCGGGCGATTTCGAGCGCCGTCGCCCCGGATCGCTCAGTCGAAGACCGGGCCCTGGGTGCGGGTGCGCTTGAGCTCGTAGAACCCCGGGGTACCGGCGACCAGCAGGCAGCCGTCCCAGAGCCTGCCGGCCTCTTCGCCCCGCGGGATCGGGGTCACGACCGGTCCGAAGAACGCGACGCCCTCGAACGCCACGACCGGCGTACCGACGTCGAGCCCGACCTGGTCCATCCCGGAATCGTGGGACTTCTTGAGGACGTCGTCGTAATCGCTGCTCGTGGCCGCCTCGGCGAGCCCCGCGGGGAGTCCGACCTCGGCCAGCGACTCCGAGATGACCTTGCCGAAGTCCTTGTTGCCGCCGGGGTGGATGCGGGTTCCCATCGCCGTGTAGAGGGGAAGGGTGATGTCGTTGCCGTGTTGCTCCTGTGCGGCAACGACGACGCGGACCGGTCCCCACGCCTTGGACAGCGCATCCCGGTAGTCCTCGGAGACCTCGCGGCCCTCGTTCAGGTACGCCAGCGACATCACGTGCCAGTCGATGTGCACGTCGCGCACCTCGGTGACCTCCAGCATCCAACGTGAGGTCATCCAGGCCCACGGACAGAGCGGGTCGAACCAGAAGTCGACGGTGGGCAGACCGGAAGTTGACTTGTCAGACATATCTTCGAGGGTAGGGAGCGAACAGCCCGATCCCAATGGGGCGCCCGTTCGGGCCGCACGCGGGCTACCCGGCATGGCAGGGTGGCGCCATGGGAACCGTTGCCACCATGACCGGCGAGGTCGACGTCACGTCTCTCGGCCCGACGCTGATGCACGAGCACGTCTTCATCCTCGACCCCGGGTACCTTCGCAACTACGGCGAAGGCGACTGGTGGGACGAGGAGGCCGAGGTCGCGGGGGCGATCGACCGCCTCACCCGGCTCGGCGACCTCGGGGTCTCCACGATCGTCGACCCGACCGTGCTGGGGCTGGGCCGCGACGTGGTGCGCCTGGCCCGCGTCGCCGCGAAGGTACCCGTCACGATCATCGTGGCGACGGGCGTCTACACCTACGACTCGCTCCCCTCCCCCTACTCGATGCTCGGCCCTGGCACCCCGATCGGCGGCGACGAGCCGATGGTCGCGGACTTCGTGCGCGACCTCACCGTCGGGATCGGCGCAACCGGGGTGCGCGCCGCGTTCCTCAAGTGCGCCGTCGAGCACGCCCCGATGACCCCGGACGTGGAACGGGCGCTCCGGGCGGTGGCCCAGGCGCACCTCGCGACCGGTGCGCCGATCACCGTCCACACCAACGCACATGAGCACACCGCGCCACTCGCCATCGATGTCCTCACCGACGAGGGCGTCGACCTCACCAAGGTCGTGATCGGTCACGCCGGCGACTCCACCGACGTCGACACGCTGGCGGCGCTCGCCGACACCGGCGCGATCCTGGGGATGGACCGCTTCGGCCTGGACGTTTTCGCCACGACCGACCAGCGCGTCGCCACCATCGCGGCGCTGTGCGCGCGCGGCTACGCCGACCGGATGGTGTTGAGCCACGACGCCTCGTGCCGCATCGACTGGTTCGGCCCGCACGCTCCCGAGCTGATCGAGACGCTCATGCCCAACTGGAACTACGAGCACATCTCCAACGACGTGCTCCCGGCGCTGCTCGACACCGGGGTGTCCCAGGCGCAGATCGACACGATGCTGATCGAAGTCCCCCGCCGCTACTTCGACACCTGATCCGGCCGCCACGGGTGTCACCGCTCGGCTCCCCGATCGGCACCCAGCGCATCCGCGTTTTGGGTGCCGATCCGCAGGCTGTGGCCTGCGGATCGGCACCCAAAACCCCGTGATCTGAGGATCTCAGCGAGCCACGGGGTCAGGGGGTCAGGACCTCGACGACGTCGGATACCTCGTCGAGGTCGAGCCGCGGCTCATCGAAGCGGCGCACGTCGCGGTAGGTGCGATCTCGGCCCGCGGGATCAACGAACCAGTGCTGCAATCGCTCGACCACGACGGTGCGGAGCTCTTCGGGGATGTCGGCGAGCGTCTCGTCGGTGATGTTGGCGACCACGATGATGCGGCCCAGGTCATACAGGTCCGAGGCTCGCTTCTCGGGGCGGGCCGACGAGCGCAGCGGCACGGTCGTGGCCTTCATGGCGATGATCCCGGCGGGCGACGCGACCAGCCGGCCGTCCGCACGGGCGAGCACGTCGCCGGTGCCGTCCTCGACGGCGACCAGGTCGAGGGGCGTCGCCGAGTCGTGCGCCCAGGTGTGGGCGATCATGTTGAGGTCGAGGTCGCCGAGTGGCTCGTCGTGGGCGAGCAGCTCGGCGATGAGCTCGCGGCTGTTGGTCGGGGCCACGTCGATGACGTCGAGGTCGAAGTCGCCGGGGAAGGTGTACTGCCCTCCGCCGGGCGCGGTGACCGCAAGGCGGGCGAGGGCCTCGTGCACGTCGGGCAGGCCACGGGCGACGGCGTCCAGGTCGACGGTGGCGCGGTGCGGGGTGCCGACCCGGCACAGCACGGCGAGACCGCCGATGAGGCGCAGCTCGGGTGGCAGCGAGCCCAGCAGCTCGACCGCCTTGTGGGTCGTGCCGCCGCGGCGGCCGGTGAGCATGACCATCAGCGGCTGGCCTCACGGGTGGGAGGGCTCACGCCTCGTCGCCCACGGGCACGATGCCCCAATCTTCGACGGTCTCACGCCCGCGAGCGGGGTCGGCGGCGAGGCGCAGCGCGCAGACCATCGGGTGCGCGACCCGCCACGGATGAGTGCCCGACGGCGGGTGGTCGAGGTTCTCGGGGAGGTAGTGCACCGGCGAGACCTTCACCCAGGTGCGGGTCTTCTGGCTGCGGTCCGCCAGGCTGCGCACCCGTCGCAGCGCAGACGCGCTGGGGAGGTAGCCGCGGGCGGGCAGGTCGCCGGCGGCTGGGATGCGGGCACCGCCGAGGGTCGCGGCGCGCTCGTCGACCCGCACGAGCTTGTCGGTGCCCAAGCGGTCGACGACGTCGACGAGCTCGACGGGCAGGCCGAGCCAGTCGCCGTCCGGCCAGTGGGCGGCGGTCTCCCAGAACAGGTCGGGCAGCAGCGGCCGGTGACTGGCGTTGCCGATGAGGCCGACCGACGAGAAGCGGTTCTTGATCTCGTGGACGGCGCCGACGCTGCGGTCGATGACGGGCGCCATCGCGCGGGCGGTGACGGGCTCGTCGGGATGGATGAGTGCGGCGAGCGCGAGCTCGAGACCGACGGTCGTCCAGGGGTTGGCCGAGGCGCCCGGGTGGTGCTGGGGTGTGCCGGGGATCGGAGACTCGATGCGCACGCCGCTGGTCCAGAGCCGTAGGTGGCCACGGCGATCGAGCCACCCCCAACCGGCGCGGCGCAGCACGTCGCGGCCGGGTTCGGAGATTCGGTCGGCGACCACCACGGCGGGACGGCGGGCGGGGGCGTCGGAGACGAGCTGGGCGAGCTCGGCCGGGGTGGGGTGCGCCCGGTCGACGATGGAGACGGCGAGACGGTTGCCGTCGATGAGCAGTGCGCCATCGCTGGAGCCGACCGAGAGGCCCACGGCGGTCAGGGCGTCTGCGATCTCCCGACTGAGCTCTGCGTACGATTCTGTCTGTGCCGTCACGAACACCGAACGAACCCTACCGGCGGGTAAGAATCAGCGCAAGTTCGCCTGTTTGTGCCGTCACGAACACCGAACGCCACTTGCTTTTGGGTGCCGATTCGCAGGCTATGGGCTGCGAATCGGCACCCAAAGCGACCGAGGGTCAGGAGTTGACGGCGACCGCGGGATCGGCGGCCTGGGCGAGCAGGTCGTCGAGCGTGGAGAAGGGGATCGCGCCGCCGAGCATGGTGAGCAGCCGAGCCATCGGGAACGGGCCGATCATGCGCAGCGTGGCCGCGTCGTCGAGCAGGCCCGAGAGGTCGCCGGCCGGGCCGTTGCGCAACTCGTGCACGAAGAGGTCGTGGCCGACCGGGTGGGCGAGCCACTCGGCCAGCGTCGATCCGTGGTCCAGGGGCGTGGCCACCGGTGCACCCGGCAGGTCGACGGTGTCGACGAGCCGCAGGTCGCGCGCCGATGCGGCCACCGCGACTTCATAAGGTCCGGGCTCGAACGACCAGCCCCCCAGGCAGCGTCGACCACGCGGCCAGGTCGCGCGCCGTGAGCGTCCACTCGACGGTCTGCTCGGCGCCGGGCCCGAGGTGCACCTTGGCGAACGCCGCGAGCTCGTGGACGGGCCTCGGCAACGACGACTCGAGCGCGCCGACATAGAGCTGCACCACCTCGGCGCCGGCGACGTCGCCGGTGTTGGCGATCGTGGCCCGCACCCGCAGGACCGGCCGGTCGAGCGAGCCTTCATCGCGGTCGTCGACAACGTCGAGCGCGAGGGCACGGTACGTGAAGGTCGAGTAGCTCAACCCGTACCCGAACGGGTAGGCGACGTCGCGGTCGATCGTGTCGAAGTGGCGGTAGCCGACGAAGACGCCCTCGCCGTAGCGCACGACCCGCTCGGCGCCGGGGAAGTTGAGGTGGCTGGGGCTGTCCTCGAGACGCAGCGGGATGGTCTCGGCGAGCTTGCCCGACGGGTTGGCGGCGCCCAGCAGCAGGTCGGCCGCGGCGCCGCCCGAGGCCTGGCCGCCCAGCCAGCACTCGAGGATGGCCGCGGCGTGCCGGTCGCACTCGATGGTGGTCACGACCCCGCCGTTGGCGAGCACAACGACGACGTTGGGGTTGGCGGCCGCCACGGCCCCGAGCACGGCGAGCTGGCGTTTGGGTAGCGAGAGATGGGTGCGGTCGAAGCCCTCGGACTCCTGCGCGGCGGGCAGCCCGAGGAACAGCACCACGACGTCGGCGCCGGTGGCGCAACGCACCGCGTCGGTGGCGAGCGACGGGTCGACGGGGTCAGCCGTGTCGATGGTGAAGCCCGGCGCGAAGTCGACGGTCACGCCGTCGGGCACGCCGTCTCGCAGGGCGCTGAGGGCGTCGTCGACCCGGGTCGGGTTGACCTGGGAGCTGCCGGCGCCCTGGTAGCGGGGGGTGCGGGCGAACTCGCCGATGACGGCGAGGCGCTGGCCGGACGTGAGGCGCAGTGGCAGGAGCGCGCCGTCGTTCTTGAGCAGGACCGCGCCCTGGGCGGCCGCTTCACGGGCGAGCGCGTGGTGGGAGTCGAAGTCCGGGGCCGCCTCGGTCGGGGTCGGCTCGGCGGCGGCACCCGCGCGGGCGCGCTCGACGAGGGCCAGCACCCGGGTGACGGCCAGGTCGAGCGCCGCTTCGTCGAGCGTCCCGTCGGCGACCGCGGCGACGATCGCCTGCGCGCTCATTCCGCCTGTGGAGGGCATCTCGAGGTCGAGGCCGGCGGCGACCGCGGCGACCGGGTCGTTCACCGCGCCCCAGTCGGACACGACGAGGCCGTCGAAGCCCCACTCGTCGCGCAGCAACTCGGTGAGGAGCCACGGGTCCTGCGACGCGTACGTGCCGTTGATGCGGTTGTAGGCGCACATGACCGTCCACGGTGCGGCGTGGGTGACGACCTGCTCGAAGGCGGGGAGGTAGATCTCGCGCAGGGTGCGCTCGTCGATCTCGGCGCTGACCCGTAGGCGGTCGGTCTCTTGGTTGTTGGCCGCGAAGTGCTTGAGCGAGGCGCCGACGCCGTGAGACTGGATGCCGTTCACCATCGCGGTGGCGAGCTCGCCGGCGAGGAGCGGGTCCTCGGAGAGGTACTCGAAGTTGCGACCGCACAGCGGCGACCGCTTGATGTTGACGCCGGGCCCGAGCACGACGCCGAGGCCGGCGGCGCGGGCCTCGGTGCCGATGGCGTCGCCGATGCGACCGGCGAGGTCGACGTCCCAGCTCGAGGCGACGGTGACCGCCGGGGGGAAGCAGGTGGCGGGCAGGCTGGCGTCGAGGCCCAGGTGGTCGCCGCCGTCCGCCTGGATGCGCAGGCCGTGGGGACCGTCGCTGACCATGATCGACGGGATGTCGAGCCGCTCGATGGCGCGGGTGTGCCAGAAGCCCGAGCCCGAGCAGAGCGCGGCCTTCTCGTCGACGGTGAGTGCGGCGAGCAGGGCTGGGATGTCGAGCGGGGTGCTGGAGGTGGCGTCCATGGGCGCCGAAGCTAGCTCCCGCTCTGTCGGCGTCTCGGCGGTCCGGGCGCCTCTGGATCGACCAAGCCGCGCTCAGGAGCCGAGCAGGCCGCGCACGTAGTTCGCCTGGCCGACGTGCTGGATGTCGTCGTCGGCGACGCTGATCAGCCGGACGCCGAGGGTCACCGGCGGATCCCAACGCTGGTCGACCACCTGGTCGAGGGCGTCGGCGGTGACGGTGGCGAGCAGGGTGCCCGTCACCGCGGCAACCGCCTCGTAGTAGCCGACGAGCGCGTCGGCACTCTCGGGAACGACCGTGGCGACGTCGGCCGGGGTGTGGCCGTAGCCGGTGTTGTCGGGGTCCGACGTGAGCCCGAACCGTGGGCCCCAGTCGCCGGCGACCCACACCTGGTCGCGGTCGAGGAGCTCGGCGACGTGATGGTCCTGGACGCGCGTGAGGTGCCAGACCAGCCAGCCGATCGAGTTCGTGCCGGCGGTGGGACATGTCGTCAACTGGGTCGGGTCGAGCCCCTCGACGGCGTCGCGCACGTGACCGTCCACACGGCCGAACAGCTCGATCAACAACTCGGGAAGGTCCATCGGTGCGGCTCCTGTCGTCGACTCCTCCCGCCGCACCCTATTGGCAGACTGGGGCGATGGCGCCCGGACTCGCGACCGATCGGCTGGTGCTGCGGCGTTGGCGGGAGTCCGATCTTGCGCCCTTCGCCGCGCTGAACTCCGACCCGGTGGTGATGGAGCACTACCCGTCACCCTTGAGCCGAGCGGAGAGCGACGCGATGGTGGCGCGCATCGAGGCGCACTTCGCGGCGCACGACTTCGGGTTGTTCGCCGTCGAGGTGCGCGACACCGGCGAGTTCATCGGGTACGTGGGGCTGTGGCCGACCGACTTCGACGCCGCCTTCACACCGGCAGTGGAGGTGGGGTGGCGCCTCGCCCGAACATCCTGGGGGCATGGCTTCGCCACCGAGGCCGCGCGTGCGGCGGTCGTCGACGGCTTCGAGCGGTTGGGCCTGGACGAGATCGTGTCGTTCACCGCGCTCCTGAACGAGCGCTCGTGGTGCGTGATGGAGCGACTCGGCATGCGCCACGACCCGGCCGACGACTTCGACCACCCGAAGCTGCCGCCGGGCCACCGCCTGGAGCGGCACGTGCTCTACCGGCTGAGACGACCGGGCGACTGACGCCGTCGCCGGGTCAGCCGACGACGGTGACGTCCGTCGGAACCGGCTGGTCGAGATCGATGGTGAACTGCTGGCAGCCCTTGGCGCTGGCGAGCAAGGATTCCTGCGTCGTCAGCGAACCTAAGGGATGGGACGGGCTCGGCTCGTCCTTGGGGTCGATGCAGGTCTCCAAGGTGCAGAAGTCCCTGATGCGTTCGATCCGGACCCGCACCTTCCAGCGCTTGCCCGAGCGTCGCACCGTCGGGTCGATCGAGTTGCACGACCTCGAGTGGTACCCGGCGACCTGGACCACGATCGTCCGGCGGTCGGGGGTGAGGGCCACACCGGTGACGTGGGCGTTCGTGACCCGCGGGTTGGCGCTGAGCACGGCGTACGCGCCGGCGGCGCACGCCCCGATGACCGCCACGAGCGCGGCGGTGCCGAGCACGATCTTGACGCGACGTCGCATGCCTCTCCCGTCGGCGGCCGACCACGGACTGTGAGCGTGTGGTCGAACGCCGGCTCCGTCGGAAGCAGGGCTCGCCTGACCGTGAGACCGCGGGATCAGCTGGCGTTCGCGATCGCGTTGCCCACGTCGTTGAACTTCTGCTCGAGGCTGTGCTGCTTGCACTCGCCGCTCTTCTGCTCGAACCAGGCGCCGTCGATGCTCAGGCAGGCCCCGTCGAGCTTCCAGGTCGGGTCGGCCAGGCCCGAAGCGTCGACGGTGGAGCCATCGTGCACCGACATCGTGCAGACCAGATCGGCGAACCGCAGATGGCGACCGTCGCGCGCAGCCGTCGCCCGGCAGGTCGCCAGTCGGGTCACGCGGTTGGAGGCTTGCGCCCCGCGGCGGGCGAGGTCCGGATGGACGAACGACAGCGACAACTTCCCGCCGGCCTCGACGTCGAGCCGGTTCACCACGTTCCAGGCGAGCGGGTAGTCACACGTCGTAGAGCCGGTCGTCGTCGGTGCGCCGTCGGTCCGGATCACCGTCCCGACCTTGCAGAAGAGCAGTTGGTTGTCGTCGACCGACCTCCATGTGCCGGCGATCGCGGAGACGTCGGCAGAGCTCGAACGTCCGACGGAAACGTCGCGCGCGGCGCCCGACGGGGTCGCCTTCGACGTCGAGGAGCAGGCGGCGCACACCGCGGCGAGGAGCGCTACCGCAACCAGCAGCGTCGACGCGGGGTACCTCTTGCGCCGGAGCATCGCAGCTGGCTTCGCTGCGGCACCGGGACCCATCTGGTCGAGCGCGGTCGTGGTCATGACTCGGCCGCAGCCTTGACGCGCTCGAGGGTGCGCAGCATGTCGCGGCGGTTGCGCTTCTCGCGGAGGAAGCCGCCGAGGGGCCGCCAGATCTTGATGAGGAGGCTGTCGATCAGGCGGAACGACTCGGTGACGTCGGTGCCGCCGCTTGCGCCCGGCGCGAACTCGTAGCGCCACGTGTTGACCCGCTTGTCGCCCATCATCACCGCGAACTCGAACACCTCGCCGGGAACGCACTCGGTGACCTCGCACTCGGTCCAGTAGATCGGGCCCCTCTCGTTGCGCTTCACGTGGCCGCGGTACCGCGCCCCAACCGCCGGACCGGTCGCGTCGCCGAGCCACTCGGCCTCGAACACCTCGGGGCTGTACGTGCCCATCTGGGTGATGTCGCTCACGAGCCCCCAGACGTGCTCAGGGCTGGCGTCGATGTGGAGGCTGACCGAAGCGTGCATTCCCGGACCCTACCGGTGCCGCGGAACGCTGGTTGGGCGGACGAACTAGCCTCCGAGCATGGGGAAGATCAGCCGAGAGGGAGTGCGTCGCGGGCTTGCGGTGCTGGGTGTGCTGGCACTGGTGCTCACGGCGTGCGATCCGGGGAAGACCACCGCCGTGGCGGGCACGGGAGCCTCGGGCAACACCGGCGACGGCGGGGCGGCGACCGCGGCGACGCTCGAGCAGCCCGGCAGCATCGTGGCGTTGCCCGACGGCAGCTTCGACGTGGCCGACGACGCGGCGTGCGTGATCCGCCACGTCGCCACCGACGGGACGATCTCGACCATCGCGGGCACCGGCACGTGCGGGTACTCCGGCGACGGCGGGCCCGCGACGGCCGCGCAGATCGACCCGCAGAGCGTGGAGATCTTCGCAGCCACCGGCCACCTGGCCGCCGACACCGCAGGGAACCTGTACCTGAACGATTCGGGCAACACTCGCATCCGCAAGATCGACACCACGGGCACGATCACGACGGTCGCTGACGGCAGCGACGGCTTGTCGTCCTGCGGTGGGCCGGCGGGGTTCACGGTCACCCCGGACGGCACCGTGTACGTCGGGTGTCAGGGCGAGCTTGCCAAGGTGCTGCCCGATGGCACGCTCGAGGAGGTGCTGGCCGCGAACGCGATGTCGCTGGCCAGCGACGCGGACGGCAACCTGTACTTCGACGACTACTACACGGGCTTCATCAAGGAGCTGGACACCACCGGGACGGTCACCAACGTGACCAACCTGACCAGCACGCTGGGCCTCGACTCCTACGGCGATCTACCGATCGCCACCGACCTCGCGATCGGTCCTGACGGGTCGCTGTACGCCGCGCTCGGTCCGACCGACATGGTCATCCCGAACCCAGGCTTCTACACACCGCCGACGGTCAACCCAGCCGACCGGCACGTCGTGGTGCGGATCGACGCGGGCGCGCCGACGGTGATCGCCGGCACGGGTGCAGCAGATCCGGGCACAGGCGCCCAAACAGGCTATGGCCGGGAGCTGAACCTGGATCCCTACGGGATCGCGATCGCCTCCGACGGCGGGCTGTTGGCGTCGTCTGGGCACGTCGTGTACCACCTCGCGGACGCGGCCACCGCCAAGGCGTCGAGTGGGAGCATCTGCGACCCCAGCGGCATCTACCCGGGCAAGGACCTCTCCGGTGCCGATCTCCACGGCGTCAACCTCGACTACTGCGACCTGACCGGCGTGAACTTCTCCGGGGTGAACCTGTCCGGCGCGAACCTGTCCCACGACACCTTCGACGGAACGAACCTCACCGGCGCAGACCTGAGCGGCGCGAATCTGACCGCTTCGAACGGCAGCGGGATCGTCGGCACGCCGACGGCGATGCCCGCCGGCTGGACGATCGGCGCAGGCCGGTTGCTCGGGCCCGGAACGAACCTGGCGGGAGCGGACCTGTCGAACGTGGACCTGACGGGCGTGAACCTGTCGGGGGCGCACCTGTCGGGCGCCAGCTTGGTGGGAACGAACCTGACGGGTGCGAATTTCACCGGCGCCACCGGCAACCCAGCGGGCGGGTCGACCGCCACCTACTCGAGCACCACCTGTCCGGACGCGACGGTCGCGACCAGCCCGACGACCTGCGTCGACCACGGCTTCGCAAACTGAGCCGAGCCTCCGCGACGTGATACGCCCGCACCGAGCTCGACCAGCGTCTGGCACGCGATCGATGGGGTCGTGACGCGGCCCGCTGCCTCCTCGCAACCGCCGGTACGATCCGACCATGCGCGTGCTCGTGACCGGTGGGACCGGGTTCGTCGGCGCCTGGACCGCCAAGGCGGTCGCCGACGCCGGGCACCACGTCCGATTCCTCGTCCGGGACCCGGCGCGGCTCGCCACCAGCGCGGCGGCGCTCGGGGTCGACACGTCCGACCACGTCACCGGTGACATCACCGACGGTGCGTCGGTGCGGGCCGCGCTCGACGGCTGCGACGCAGTCGTCCACGCCGCCGCGGTGGTCGCCACCGACCCGCGCCAGGCCGACGAGATGCTCACCACCAATGTGGCCGGCGCCCGCAACGTGCTCGGCGCCGCCGTCGACGCGGGGCTCGACCCGATCGTCCACGTGTCGAGCATGACCGCGCTGTTCCACGCCGGGCTCGACACCATGCACGCGGACCTCGACGTCACCGGGGGCCGCGACGGGTACGGCCGCTCGAAGGCCGCCGTCGACCGCTACGCGCGGGACCTGCAACGCGGCGGCGCTCCGGTCGTGATCACCTACCCGGGCATGGTGCTGGGGCCGGGGGCCGGCGTGCAGTTCGGCGAGGTCGCCGACGGCGTCGAGACGATCGTCAAGGGCAGGCTCGTGCCCGGCATCGACGCCGGGTGGACCGTCATCGACGTGCGCGACCTCGCCGCCATCCACGCCGCGCTCATCACCCCCGACGCCGGACCACGCCGGTTCATGGCCGGCGGGACGTACGCCGACGCCGGCGAGATCCGGTCGCTCCTCGATGCCGCTTCCGGCAACCGCATCTGGCAGCTGCCCGTCCCCGGCGTCGTGTTGCGGGCCCTGGGATCGGGGATCGATCTCGCGACGAAGTTCACCCCCCTGACGCCGGTGATGACCCGGGCGGCCATGGACTACTACACGCAGATGCCGCACTCCGATGATCGACCGGTCCACGACGAGCTGGGCGTCGAGTACCGACCGCTCATCGAGACGTTCACCGACTGCCTCTCGGACCTCGCCTCGCAGGGGCGGATCAGTCGGCGCGCCGCCGGTGCCGGCAGACTGCGAAGCGCCTGACCGTTGGCGTCACCCATTGGATGGTCCCGGCCGGCCGGGAGACCGCCGAGAAATCGAACCGAAGGCCCCCTACGCTGACCTGGTGCCGCCGCTGCCGATGTTCCCGCTCGGCACCGTGCTCATCCCCGGCGCTGCCATCGAGCTGCGGATATTCGAACCCCGCTACCAGGCCATGCTCACCGAGTGCCTCGTCGGCAACGGCACCTTCGGGATCGTGCTGATCGAGCGCGGCAACGAGGTCGGTGGCGGCGAACAGCGCACCGACGTCGGGACCATCGCCCGGATCGAGCGCGCCGAAGACCTCGGCAACGGCCACACCGGCCTGATCGCCGTCGGCACCGACCGCATCCGCGTGAACGAGTGGCTCCCCGACGACCCCTTTCCGCGCGCCGAGGTCATCGGCTGGCCCGACGAGCCGGTCGCCGACCGCGCCGATCTCCAGCGCCGCTACGACGACTGCGTCGCCAGCTTGCGCGGCCTGCTCGCCATGGCCACCGAGCTGCGACTCGGCGCCGCGCCGGCCACCTTCGACGCGCCCGACGACCCCGACGACGACCCCTTCCTACTCATCCGACACACCCCGATGTCGACCATCGATTGCCACCGGGCCTTGTGTGCACCCGATCTGCTGCAACGACTCGATCTGCTCGCCCCGCTCCTCGAAGACGACCGCCGCGTGCTCGAGCGCCGCCTCAGCGGCGACTGATCGTCGACGCGCCGGTTCAACCGTTCAGGTCGTCGGGCAGCGGGTGCCAGTCGCCGGACGGGAAGTGGCCCATCGAGCGGTAGCGGCGAGCGGCGATGCGCCACCCGTCGTCGGTCCTCACGTACCGGTCGCGGTAGAGCCCGAACGAGTCCGACCGCTCCTTCTCGTCGCCCATCGTGCGCAGCTCGCACATGAACATCCGGGCCGTCGCCGCCGATCGATCGCCGCCGGGCCAGAGCTCGATGCGGCTGTTGAGGATCACGAACTCGAAGAACCCGAACCGCTCCATGGCCGGTCCGATGAACGCGGCGAACGCCTCGGCGCCGACCAGCTCGACCGTCGGCCGGCTGACCAACTCCAGTGTGATGGCGACATCAGCGGCGAACACCGCGTCGAGCTCGTCCCACGCCCGACGGTTGACCAGGTCGGCGTAGGTCCGCTGCAGACGGTCGATCGCGACGTGGTCGACGGTTGCCGCCAGGTCGTCGTCGGCGGGCCGGTCCATCGTCACGCCACGACCGTAGCGGCACGAATCGACCGTTCTGGGAGGGGTTGGCGGTGCGGCGAGCCGATCAGGCGAGGAACGCGGCGATGCGACGCCAGACGTCGGCGGCGTCGTCCGCTCGGTGCGACTCGCGCGACGGGTCGTGCACGAAGCCGTGCTCGGCGCCCTCGTAGCGCACGACCTCGGCGCCGGTGGCCTCGAGATCGTCGACGTCTTCGGGTGGCGTGAACGGATCGGCCGTCCCGATGATCGCCAAGGTCGGACAGGCGCCCGCGGCACGGATGAGGTCGACCGCGTCACGCTGGCCGTCGGACCGCCAGCCGTCGGGCACCCGGATCATCCCGTAGCAGGCGACCGCCCGGTCGAAGCGGCCCGCAACCGGCGTGCCCGCCAGCGCGGACGCCTTGAGCGCGTACATCCCGCCCATGCAGAACCCCAGGACCGCGCACCGCTCGGCGCCGAGCTCGGTCAGTCGGTCGGCGGCCGCGCCCAGCAGCCGGAGGTGGTCGGCGTCGTCGATGTCGGCCATCCTGTCCAGTCGATCGGGCACGGGAAGCCCCTCCCGGCCGGGGAAGGGCTCGGGCGCGCACACCGACCAGCCGTAGTCGCTCGAGAGGTGGGCACACAGGTCGTCGAACAGGGGTCGCAACCCGGCGATGTCGGGGTGCAGCACGACGCCCCGCGTCGGCGGGCCCTCGGGCAGGGTCAGCTCGGCGGGGGTTCCGGTGGAGAGCTCGATGCGCATGCCGCCAGTCTGCCAACACCTGCGAGCCGCCGGGGCTCAGTCTCGATGGCGTCGACCGATCGCGCTGCATCCGGCAAGCAGTCGGCCGAACCCGCGGGCGATGACACATGCCGACCAGCGGCTGGGTAGGTTCTCGCGATGCACGAGCTGGTTCCCGACGACGCCCGCGAGGCTTTCCAGGCGATCACCCCCCGCGAGGTCAGCGACGACCCCCGCCTGGCCGCGGCGGTGCGCCGGGTGATGCGCACCACCCGCGTCAGCGCCGTCGAGGGCGCCGCCCGCGAGGAGGCGATGGCGCACCTCGCCAAGGCCGCCGAGCTGCTCGAGGCCGACGAGGTCGAGGGGCCCTTCTGGCAGACCGGCCTCGCGGCCATCGAGCGCTTCCGACTCGACAACGACCCCACCGGGCTCTTTCCGTTCTCCCCTGCCTCGGGCCCGGCCAACCCGATCTCGCCCGACGTCGAGCTGCACGTCACCGATGATCAGCAGGTCCACGGCACCATCACGCTCAACGCGCTCTACAACGGCCCGCCCTTCGACAACTGCCACGGCGGGATCGTCGCCCTCATCTACGACGACCTGGTCGGCATGGCGGCGATGGTCGGCGCCGGCGGCGGCATGACCGCGCGGCTGACGATCAACTACCGGAAGCCGACGCCGCTGTTCAAGCCGATCGAGCTCACCGCGTGGCTCGAGTCGCACGAAGGCCGCAAGTTCATCGCCAAGGGCGAGATGCGCTGCGAGGGAGTGCTGCTCAGCGAGGCCGAGGGCCTCTTCATCCGCCCAACCGGGTTCGCGCCCGGCACCGCAACCGGCTGAGCGGTCAGGGCAAGGCGGGGTCGTCGACCAGGGCCGACAACGACTTGGGTGCCACCTTGCGGTAGGCGTCCGCGACGATCGCCGCGACCTCGTCCCAGTCGACGTCGACGTCCAGGCGCACCCCGAGCCACCCGTGGTGGCCCACGTAGGGCGGGACGAAGAACCGTGCGGGGTCGTCGTCGACCATCAGCGCCTGCACGCCCGGTGGCGCCGGGCACCACAGCGCCAGGCGGCCGTCGCCGTGGTGGTCGTCCTGGTACATCACGAACGACTTCTTGCCGCGCACGAACCAGGTGGGCGCGCCGTGGCTGGGCCGTTCGACCACCTCCGGCAACGCCACACAGATGGCTCTGACGTGCGCCAACTCGTCCATGGTCCCCCAGCATTGCCGGTTCGCGACCCCGCCGCGGCCGTCTCGCCTTGGCGGATCGCCCTTTCGCAATCCGTTCGCCTACGCATCGGTCCTGTGCTTGACTGGTCCGACCTTCCCCCTCGAACCCGTTCACCAGAACCACTCCAGGAGTACCCATGGTCCTGAGCGAGAAGGCCCGATCAGCGCTCTACACTGGCTTCGCCCCCATCGTTGGCGACGAGGCCACAAGCCAGATGCTCTCCTGCTTCCCCACACGAGAAGCGGACGAACCCATCACCAAGGAGTTCCTCCGCTCCGAACTGCTCGCCCAGCGCCTCGACCTCCGCGGGAGATCCAGGCAGGAGACCACGCGCTGCGCGAGGCGATGGTGGCCGGAGACAACGCGCTCCGCGAAGCATGGTGGCCGGAGACAACGCGCTCCGCGAAGCCATGGTGGCCGGAGACAACGCGCTCCGCGACGAGATGCACGCTGGCCACACCCAGCTGCGCGACGAGATGAGGACCATGTTCTTCTGGATGATGGGGACCATGATCACGCTCACCGGCGTGCTCTCCGGCGTGGTCGTCGCCGCGCACTGAGCTGAGACCTCCCCCTCATGACTCGATCGTGGTGGGCTTGGGGCACCGACGACGAGGCGCTGACGGCCGGCGAGGTGACGAAGCTGATCGACCGCGCCCGGCTGCTCGCCCCCGACCACGACTTCACCGACCACCCGCCGCCCGACCCGGAATCGCTCCCGCTCGCTCCCCCGAGGGTCACGCCGCCCGGCGGCGCTCGCGCACCTGTGCTCGACCGACGCCACCGACCGGGCCGGCCACACCTACGGCAAGGCGTTCCGAGACGTCGTGCGCAACCTCCAGGGCCGGCTCGACCACGTGCCCGACCTCGTCGCTCGGCCGCGCACCGAGCAGCGACGTCATCGCGCTGCTCGACTGGTGCACCGCCGACGGTGTCGTCGGCCATCCCCTACGGCGGCGGCAGCTCGGTGGTGGGCGGCATCGAGCCGCGCTTCGACGGGCCCGCCGTCACCATCGATCTCGGCCACCTCGACCAGGTGCTCGAGATCGACCGCACCAGCCGCGCCGGCGCGCATCCAGGCCGGCGCGCTCGGGCCCCACCTCGAGGACCAGCTCCGCCCGCACGGCCTCACCCTGCGCCACTTCCCCCAGTCGTTCGAGCTACTCCACGCTGGGCGGCTGGCTCGCCACCCGCGCCGGCGGCCACTTCGCGACGCTCGCACACCCACATCGACGACCTCACCGAGTCGCTGCGCGCCGTCACGCCGAGCGGCACGATGCGAGTCGCGACGCCTCCCCGGCTCGGGCGCCGGCCCGTCCCCCGACCGCCTGTTCCTGGGCTCCGAGGGCACGCTCGGCATCATCACCGAGGCCTGGATGCGCCTGCAGGACCGACCGCGCTGGCAGGTCACCGCGTCGGTGACGTTCGACGACTACGACACGGGTGTCGACGCCACCCGAGCCATCGCCCAGGCCGGGCTGTACCCCGCCAACTGCCGCCTGCTCGACGCCGGGCGAAGCGCTCATGAGCGCCGGCACCGTGGTGGGGGGCGGGTTGCTCGTGGTCGGGTTCGAGTCCGCCGACCACCCGGTCGATGCGTGGATCGCGCGGGCCGTCGAGATCGTCGGTGACCACGGCGGCACCGTCACGTCGCAACGCCGACGCGACGAGACCGCGGACGACGCAGCCGCCACCTGGCGGTCGTCGTTCCTGCGTATGCCCTACCAACGCGACGCGCTCGCCCGGCGGTCGATGATCGTAGAGACCTTCGAGACCGCCTGCACCTGGGACGGGTTCCCCGCGCTGCACGCCGCCGTGCTCGACGCCGCCCGGACTGCGCTGCACGAGGTGTGCGGCACCGGCGTCATCACCTGTCGATTCACCCACGTGTACCCCGACGGCCCGGCCCCCTACTTCGGCATCTACGCACCCGGCCGGTGGGGCAGCACCGTCGAGCAGTGGGACGAGATCAAGGCCGCGGTGTCCGAGGCGATCGCCGGCTCCGGCGGGACCATCACGCACCACCACGCGGTCGGGCGCGACCACAGGCCGTGGTACGACCGACAGCGGCCCGACCCCTTCGCCGACGCGCTGCGCGCCGCGAAGGCCGCGCTCGACCCCGCCGGCGTCTGCAACCCCGGCGTCCTCCTCGACCCGGCCTGACTCGCCCCCCATTCCAAACCCGAATGTCGGGAGCTTGGTCGCCGATACGGCGACCGATCGCGCTGCATCTGGCAAGCACGACGAGCAACCCGACCGAATCGAGTGCACCTCCCTGCCAGATCGGTCACACTGTGCGGGCAAGGCGACCGGTCGATGCGCCCACGCCGTCGACCTGCCGCCGCCGATCACCCAGCTGGAGGCGACCATGACCGAGCCCCTCACCTTTCCTGCCGGGTCACCGTGCTGGGTCGAGCTGTCCTCGACCGACATGGACCGCGCCCGTGCGTTCTACGGCGATCTCTTCGGGTGGACATCGGAGGCATCTCCGTTGGAGTACGGGGGCTACATCGGCTTCGCCTCCGATGGCGACGGCGTCGCGGGCGGCATGCCCTGCGACGAGGACAACCCCTCAAAGAACACGTGGACCGTCTACCTCCGCGTCGACGACATCGCTGCGACCACCGCAGCGGCGAAGGCCGCCGGCGCCCAGGTTGCGCTTGAACCGATGCAGGTCGGACCCCTCGGGTCGATGGCCGGCATCGTCGACCCGGGCGGCGCCTCCGTCGGGCTGTGGCAGACCGGTGAGCACCTCGGTTTCGGCGCCCTCGCCCGCTACCACGTGCCGGCCTGGTTCGAGTTGCTGTCGACCGACTACGACGCCGCGATCCCCTTCTACACCGACGTGCTCGGTTGGGACACCCACACCATGAGCGACAGCCCCGAGTTCCGCTACTCGACCCATGGCGCCGAGTCCGAGGCACGCGCCGGCATCATGGACGCCGCGAAGATGCCGCCAGACATGAGCAGTGCCGGCTGGCTCGTGTACTTCCTGGTCGCGGACCCCGACGCGACGGTCGCCAAGGCCATCGAGCTGGGTGGCACGTGCACCGTCGACGCGCACGACTCGCCTTTCGGTCGGCTGGCACAGCTCGCCGACCCGACGGGAACCCGCTTCATGGTCATCTCCGATCGCCCGAGCTGAGCGTCGCGGCCCGCGACCCGCTCGGACGGGCTTTGCTTGCTCGATGCAGCGCGATCGGTCGCCGTATTGGCGACCAAGCTCCCGACATTGGTATTGGGGGGGTGGCTAGGGGGTGAGATCTTCGCGGAGCTGGCGCTTGAGGAACTTGCCAGCTGCGTTGCGGGGAAGCGGCTCGTGCAGCAGCACGATGTGATCGGGCACCTTGAACGGCGCGAGGTGCTCGGCGACGTGGGCCCGCAGCTCGTCTTCGGTCGCTGACCCGCCGGCCTTGAAGTACACCGCCGCGGCCACCGTCTCGCCGAGGCGCTCGTCGGGCACGCCGAACACCGCGGCCTCCTGGATCGCGGGGTGCTCGTAGAGCGCGTTCTCGACCTCACCGCAGTAGATGTTCTCGCCGCCGCGCAGCACCATGTCCTTGGCGCGGTCGGAGATGTAGACGAACCCCTCCTCGTCGAGGAAGCCGATGTCGCCCGTGCGCAGCCAGCCGTCCACGATCGTCTCGGCGGTCGCCTCCGGCCGGCGCCAGTAGCCACGGATGAGGTTGGGGCCCTTCATCCAGAGCTCGCCGACCTCGCCGGTGGGCAGGGTCGCGTCGGACTCGTCGCGGGCCTCGATCTTGAGGATCGGGGTGGTCCGCCCGGTGCTGGTCGGGTGCGACAGGTAGTCGGGCCCGTTGTTCTGGGGGCCGTACGCGTTGGTCTCGGTCATGCCGTATCCGATGGTCGGCGAGGCGTTCTTGAATGCGCCCTCCACCTTTGACACCAGCGCCTTGGGCGTCGGCGCGCCACCCCCGCCGACCCCGGAAAGGCTCGACGTGTCGAACTCGGAGAAGCGCGGCGACTGCAGCAGGTCGAAGCTCTGGGTGGGCACCCCCACGAAGGTGGTGACCCGCTCACGCTCGATCAGCTCGAGCGCCCGCTCGGGGTCCCATTTGCGCATCACCACCAGCTTCAACCCGCTCGCCAGGCAGCTCAGCATCACCGGGATGCAGCCCGTGACGTGGAACAACGGCACGATCAGGATGAACACCGGACGACCGCCGCCCGGGGTCTCCAGCGCGTCGGCGTCGTCCGATCCGGCGGCACCAGCGGCACCACCTGCGTCGGCGTCGGCCTTGGCCGAGTCGAGGCGGAGCCGGTCCAGCGCAGCCCGCGCGCCGTAGCCCATGAGGGCGTGGATGACCGCCCGGTGCGTCGAGACCGCGCCCTTGGGGCGCCCGGTCGTGCCAGAGGTGAACAGGATGGTGGCGTCGTCGTCCGGACCGATCTCGACGCGGGGCGGCTTGGCGCCCGGCACGAGCACATCCTCCCAGCGGTCGACGGTGACCTGGTCGTCGCCCGGCACCGGGCCATCGCCGAGGCGCACACCCAGCAGCGCCACGCCGTGCGCCGCGCAAGCCGCCGCGGCGCGCTCGACGCGTTCGACGTCCGCGATCAGGATCCTCGGTTCGGCGTCGCCCAGCGCGAAGTCGATCTCCTCCGAGGTCCACCAGGCGTTCAACGACACCGCGATCGCGCCGACCGAGAGCGCGGCGGCCCACGACACGATCCACTCGGGGTAGTTCCGCATCGAGATGGCCACCCGGTCGCCCTTGGCCACTCCGTAGCGGTCGACCAGCGCGGCGCCCAGCTCGTCGACCTTGGCGATGAAGTCGGCGAACGTCCAGCGCTCGTCCTCGTAGACGATGAAGACGTCGTCGCCCCGCAGGCGCGTGGAGTCGATCACGTCGCGCAGGTTGGGCGGCGCGTGCACGAACAACGCACTCGTCACGCCGAGCACGTCGCCCTCGGTCATCTCGAACCGGCTCCCCGGGGCGAAGATCTGGGCGGCGGCGTCGGCGTAGCTGAGGGTCACGGGCAGCCAGGCTAGACACCCCAGGATTGCAAGGCGTCAAGCCGCTTGTTGGGCAGATTGGTCGTTGCGGTGACTCCAGGCCTGGTTCTCGTTGTAGGTGGCGTGGTGTGTGATGCAGCCGTGGAGGATGCCGACGAGGCGGTTGCCGAGGGCCCGGAGGGCTTTGTGGTGTGAGTCTCCTTTGGTGCGTCGTTGGTCGTAGTAGGCCCGGCAGCCAGGACTGTTCTGCAGGCTGCAGAACGCCCATTGGTCGATGGCGTCGGCGAGGCGGGCTGGTCGGATGTAGCGGGCGAGGTCGACGGTCTTGGTGCCTGAGGCGCGGGTGATTGGTGACGTGCCGGCGTAGTTCTTGCGAGACTTGGCGGTGACGTAGCGGTTCGGGTCGTCTCCGAACTCTGCGAGCACCCGGGCGCCGAGGATGACACCGATTCCAGGCAGGGAGAGGTAGATGTCGGCGTCCGGGTGCTTTTCAAAATGGGTGGCCAGCTCGTCGCCGAGTGCGGCGATCTGATCGTTGAGCGCGGCGATGACCGCGACCTGGGCTCGGGTGGTCGCACCGAATGCTGAGGTCACGGCATCGGGGGCGGTGAGGGTCTCGGCTCGGAGTCCGTCGACGATGGTTTGGGCCCGGGTGTCGATGTTGCGGACGCGACCTCCGGCGCGCAGAGCGGTTCGGACCCGGCCGGGGGTGAGTTTGGCGGCCTCGGCGGGTGTGGCGGCTCGTGCGAGCACAGCCAGGGTGTCGCGGTCGGCCAGGTCGTCGAAGGTGGCCAACACGGCCGGGAAGTACTCGCGCAGCGCGTTGCGGAGCCGGTTGGTGTGGCGGGTCCGTTCCCAGATCAGGTTCTGATGGGCACGGGCCAGGACCTTGACACTCTCGGCCAGGTCACTGTCGCCCGCGACCAGGCGATGGTTGTGGCGGTCGGTGCGAACCAGCTCGGCCAGCATTTTGGCGTCGCCCCGGTCTGACTTCGCGCCCGACAAGCTGTATCGATCGCGATAGCGAGACGCGGCCCGCGGGTTGATCGCGTACACGTCGTAGCCGGCCTCGACCAGCGACTGCACCCACAGGCCTCGATCGGTCTCGATCCCGACCGCTACCTCCGCTGGGCCAGCCGTGACGTGGCCGGCGATGAGCTCGTGCAACGCGGTCACTCCCTCGACGCCCTCGGGCAACCGTCGATACGCAAGCTTTCCGCCGCTCTCGTCACAGATGTAGATGTCGTGATGGGCCTCGGCCCAGTCGTCTCCAACGAAGATCACGTCGAGGTGCTCCTTCCAGGTCGGCTACATGATCGAACCCGAAGGACTTCCCGCCACGGCCTAATGGATAAGTGCTCAAGGCACGACACCCCATCGGTGATTTGGGCAGTCCTCACCAACTGGCCGGGGCACGATCTAGCCCTAGAGATCGAATCTCGGGCAAGGTAAGTGCTCACCGGCCAGCGGGCTCGGAACCAAGTCCTACCGGACCAGGTCGCCTCCCATTAGGCAGTGGCGCCGCCTCCCGGCACCCGCCTGGCGGTCGCATCGCCGAACCGCACCTGATGATCGGTGTGGTTGGCCCAGGTTATATAGGGACCTTGGAATCAGTTGTTAAGCATGCCTACACTTGAAGCATGACTTGGGCTGACGCCGTCCCCAACTTCCTCATCGGGCTCCGCGAGGGACTCGAGGCGGGCATCGTCGTCTCGATCCTGGTCGCCGCGGTGCACCGGACCCGGACCCCCGAGGGCGAGGCGCACTCGTCGGCGGCGATCTGGATCGGGGTGGCCGGCGCGGTGGCGGTGGCCGGCAGCTTCGCCGCCGTGCTGACCTTCTCGACCAGCGTGCTGTCCAGCAGAGCCCAGGAAGCCATCGGTGGCTTCCTCAGCGTGACGGCCGTCGCGCTCGTCACCGCGATGGTCTTCTGGATGCGCCGCGCCGCCAAGACCCTGTCGTCGGAGCTGCGCGAACAGGTCGGTGTGGCGCTCACCGTCGGCGCCGGCGCACTCGCCCTGACCGCCTTCCTGGCGGTGGGCCGTGAAGGACTCGAGACCACGCTGTTCCTGTGGACCGCGGTGGAGGCGTCCGGCGAGACGGTCTCACCGCTGATCGGGGCCGCGCTCGGCATCGTCGCCAGCGTGACCCTGTGCTGGCTCCTCTACCGCAAGGCCATCCAGCTCAACCTGTCGAAGTTCTTCAACACCACCGCCCTCGCGCTGCTCGTCATCGCCGCGGGCGTGCTGGCGTACGGCATCGGCAGCCTGCAGGCCGCGGAGCTGCTCCCCGGCAGCAGCTGGATCGCCTTCGACCTCACCAACCAGGTCTCGGCCACGTCGTGGTGGGCGACCATCTTCACCGGCCTGACTGCGCTCCGATTCCAGATGTCGGTGCTGCAGGTGGTCGCCTGGGTCGGCTACCTGGGGATCACCGTTCCCGCCTTCGTGCTCGCCGGGCGCGAGTCGCCCGCGCCGGTCGCCCCGCCGGTCGCCGACGCGCCGCGCGAGGGTCTGCCCGAGCGCTTCACGTGGCTCGCCAAGCGCCCCTGGGCCGTGGGCGGCGCCACCGTCGTAGTGCCGATCCTGCTCGCCGCCGGCGCCATCGTCGCCCTGCCTTCGGCATCGGCGACGACCGCCACCGAGGTCACCGTCACCGCCACGACCTGCGCGGATGGCTGGCACGCCGCCTCGACGGGCTCGCAGAGCTTCACGGTCCACAACGCCTCGTCCAAGGTCGCCGAGGTGACCCTGGTGACGCCGTCCGGTGCGATCGTTGCCGAGATCGAGACGCTCGGGCCGTCCACCACCGCCACGATGCCCGCCACGCTCGGCGCCGACACCTACCGGTTCCGCTGCATCCTGCCTGGTCAGGCGGTCGTCGAGTCGGATGCCGTGACCGTCTCCGGGTCGGGCCGGGTCGCCGTCCCGGCGGTCGCTCCGGTCACCGCCGCCGACCTCGAGCCGGCCGTGGATCGGTACCGCGCATACGTCGCGCCGAAGCTGGCGACGCTGTCGGGCCAGGTCGACCAGTTGCAGCGCGACCTCGACGCCGGCGACCCCGCGCAAGCGAAGCGGAGATGGCTCGACGCCCAGCTCACCTGGGAGCGCATCGGCGCCGCGTACGGCAGCTTCGGCGACCTCGGCGACGCCATCGACGGACTGCCCCAGGGGCTGAGAGAGGGTGTCGACGACCCCGACTTCACCGGTCTGCACCGCATCGAGCACGGGCTCTGGCACGGCCAGACCGCCGCCGAGCTCGCGCCGGCCGCGGCACAGCTCACGACGGACGTGCACGAGCTGCGGTCCAAGCTCGACGAGGTCACCGTCGACCCGACCGACCTACCGGTCCGCGCCCAGGAGATCCTCGAGGACGCGCTGCGCGACCACCTCAGCGCGATGTCCGACTTCGGCTCCGGCTCGTCATATGCGTTGACCCTCGCGAACGTGGACGGCACCCGCGCGGTGCTCGAGGCGCTGGCGCCACTGATCGACGCCCGGTCGCCGGAGCTGCTCGCCACCGTGAACCCACGGCTCGACGCGCTGGAGCAGGCACTGCTCGCCACCCGCGACCGGGGTGCGTGGCGCGGCGTCGCGGACACCCCGCTCGCCAAGCGCCAGCACGTCACCGCCGCGATCGGCGAGTCGCTGGAGACGCTCGCCAACATCCCCACGCTGCTCGAGGTGCCGCCGCAGCGATGACCACCAACTCCCCCACCCACATGCCGGCGACCCGCGGGAGGTGCAAGCCGTGACCGTCAACCGCCGCTCGTTCCTCAAGGGCGCCGCCGCGGGCGCGGCGGGCACCGCGCTCTCCGGCGGCCTGCTCGCCGAGAGTGCCCGCCGAGACGCCGCCGCGGCGGACACCACCCCCGCGCCCCAGGACGCCTACCCCTTCCACGGCCCCCACCAATCGGGGATCCTGCTGCCCGCGCCAGGTGTCAAGCAGGCCTCGGCGTGCTTCGCCTCGTTCGACGTCACCGCCACTGGCGCAGCCGGACTCGCCTCGCTGCTGCAGACCCTGACCGCACGTGCCCGCACGCTCACCGCCGGTGGCGCCGCACCGGACCTCGGCGTCGGGCACCCACCCGCCGACAGCGACGTGCTCGGACCCGAGATCCCCGCCGACGGCTTGACCGTCACCGTCGGCTTCGGCGCCAGCCTCTTCGACGACCGCTTCGGCCTGGCCAAGCACAGACCAGCCTCCCTGACCTCGATGCGGGTCTTCCCCAACGACTCCCCCGAGCCGGCCTGGACCGGGGGCGACGTGCTCGTCCAGCTCTGCGCCAACAGCCCCGACACCGTGCACCACGCGCTGCGCGACCTGACCCGCCACACCCGCGGTGGCATGCAGCTGCGCTGGCGCATGGAGGGCTTCAACCCGCCGCCGCGCCCCACGGGCGCCGCCCGGAACCTGCTGGGGTTCAAGGACGGCACCGCCAACCCGACCGGCGGGCGGGCCGACGACCTCGTGTGGGTCGATGACGGCGGCGCCCAGCCGTGGACGGTGGGTGGCAGCTACCTGGTTGTGCGCAACATCCGGATGCTCGTCGAGTTCTGGGACCGCGTCTCGATCAACGAGCAGGAGAACATGTTCGGTCGCCGTCGCGACTCGGGCGCCCCGCTCGACGGCAACGTCGAGTCCGACGTACCCGACTACGTGGCCGACCCGAAGGGGCACGTCATCCCCCTCGACTCCCACATCCGACTCGCCAACCCGCGCACCCCCACCGCCGAGGCCCAACAGCTCATCCGTCGCTCGTACACCTACGACCGGGGCGTCGACACCAACGGCAACCTGGACGTCGGCCACGTGTTCGTCTGCTTCCAGAAGAACATCCAGGATCACTTCGAGGTCATCCAGGAACGTCTCGTCGACGAGCCGCTCGTCGACTACGTGCAGCCCTTCGGCGGCGGCTACTTCTTCGTGCCAGCCGGCCTCGCCGACGACCGGGACTGGTACCTCAGATCCTTGCTCGCCTGAGGCCCTCGGGCTCGGATGCGCAGCCGCCGCCCGCCACCTAGCGTGCGGCCATGAGCCTTCCCACCCCAGCCGCCGACCGCACCGCCCTCGTCACCGGCGCCTCGTCGGGCATCGGCGCGGCCATCGCCCGCGAGCTCGTCAGGCGTGGTCATGGCGTGATCCTCGTGGCCCGCAGCGCCGACAAGCTGGCCGCGCTGGCCGACGAGCTGGGTGGCGCCGGCGTGCGCGTCGAAGCG
Source organism: uncultured Actinomycetes bacterium (assembly GCA_963810075.1). GTDB lineage: Bacteria > Actinomycetota > Acidimicrobiia > Acidimicrobiales > Iamiaceae > CAWELZ01. Next base: position 189,072 of record CAWELZ010000014.1, read on the forward strand.
CTCCCGTGCGACCTCTCCGACCGCGCGGCCCGAGCCGAGTTGCTCGGGCGGGTCGAGGCGCTCGGGCTCACCCCGGACATCCTCGTGAACAACGCGGGACTCTCCACCGTCGGGCCGGTCGCGGCATCGGACCCAGTGGCCGAGGCCAACATGATCGAAGTCGACGTCGTCGCGGTGGCCGATCTGTGCACGCGGTTCCTGCCCGGGATGCTGGCGCGCGGGCGCGGTGCGGTGCTCAACGTGGCGTCCACCGCGGCGTTCCAGCCGCTGCCGGGCCAGGCCGGCTATGCGGCGTGCAAAGCGTTCGTGCTCTCCTACACGCGCAGCCTCTCCGGTGAGCTGCGCGGCTCCGGCGTGCAGGTCACGGCGCTGTGCCCGGGACCGGTCGACACCGGCTTCGGCGAGGCGGCGGGTTTCGACAAGGAAGACGCCGAGGCCGCGCTGCCCAAGTTCATGTGGGAGCCGGTCGAGTCGGTCGCCAAGGTGGCCGTCGACGCCCTCGGCAAGGGCCGCGTGGTCGCGATCCCCGGCGCGGCGAACCAGGTCGCGGCCGGCTTCGCCCAGCTCACCCCCAAGCGACTGCTGGTCCCGATCCTCGCCAGCCGCCACCCCGGCCTGCGCGACCACTAGCGCGCCGCTTCGCCTCGACCGTTGTGGGTTCCATCGGCCGGGGAGTTGCAGTGCCCGTGGACATTGTCGACCCTGCGGGTCCAGCGGTCGGATGCTCCTCCGGGACCGGGCTGTGGCGGTTGGCAGTCCGACCGCATTCCCAGCAGGCCCAGTTGCTCGCCGACGAGGTGATAGGCATCAGATTGCGATGAGTGACGATGGCGGTGAGATCTCGGCTCGCAAGGCGAGCCCGGCTGTCGGTGCGCGCGCGCGGACGCCGAGCCGACCGCGTCGCGTGGGCGAGCAGGCCGCACGAGCGTTGCCGGCCTGGTGCGGGCGGGAGAGGGCCGCTTGGTGTTGCTCACCACGTCGGTCGCGTTGGCGGCTCGCGTCGCTTACCTCGGGCTGGCGACCGGGTCGACCCCACTGCGCTCGGACGCGGTGCAGTACCACACGCTGGCCCGGAACCTGGCCGCGGGCAAGGGCTTCGCCGAAACGTTCCCGCAGCTTCAGGTGCATGCCACCGCGTTCCGGCCGCCCGGCTATCCGGCGGTGCTCGCGTTGTTCTACATGGTCTTCGGTCCGAGCGCGGGGCTCGCCCGTGGGGTGAACGTGGGGATCGGCGTACTGGTGGTGGCGTTCGCCACGCTGCTGGCGGCTCGCCACGTGGGTCGGCGGGCGGCCGTGGGAACCGGGTTGGCGCTGGCGCTCAGCCCGAACCTGATCGCCAACGACACCTGGGTGGCGACCGAACCGCTGTCGTTGCTGCTGATCCTGGTGGGGGCTTGGGCGGTGCTCGAGCGGCGGGTCGTGGTGGTCGCGTTGTGCGTCGGTGCGCTGGTGCTGGTGCGCCCGAGTGCCCTGTCACTGCCGGTGCTGGGCTTGGTCTGGGTCGTGTGGCGACTTGGGGTGAAGCGGGCGGTGGTGTTCGCCGGGGTGGTGGCCGTGGTGGTCGCGCCGTGGGTGGTGCGCAACGAAGTCCAACTCGGGTCGCCGCTGCTGGTCACCTCCGGCGGGTTCAACCTGGCGGCCATGTACGGCCCGCCCGCGCAGCGGACGCACACCTTCGTCGACCCCGTGTACAGCTCCTACTACCAGCCATATCGCATCTACCAGTTCGACGAGGTCGCCTGGGATCGCAAGCTCCGCGAGATCGGGCTGGACGGGGTTCGGGCGCACCCGAGCCAGGTGGGCTGGGTGGTGCGGCGGAACTTCCTCGCGACCTTCGAGCTGCGCCCGTCGTTCAACCACGGCGCGGAGGTGAACGACGGACGAAACCTGCGGGTGCGCGACGCCACGCTGTGGGTGTTCTGGCTCACCGCCGCAGTGGGCTTGGTAGGACTGTGGCGCGGGCGGCGGAACCTGCTGGTCGCGACGCTGGCCGTGGTGGCTGGCGCGTTCCAAGTGGCGAGCCTGTTCACCGTGTCGCCGCCGCGCCTGCCGCGCCCCGCTCGACCTGGCACTGGCCTTCGGAGTCGGGGTGATCGTGCAGGGGTGGGGTGCGGCAAAGCGGGCGACGACCTCGCTCGAGAAGCCGACTCCGGCGGCCTAGCCGATCTCGACCCCCTGCACCACGGTTTGGGAGACGGCGGCGTGCACCGCGAAGACCCGGTGTGGATCGCCGGCGGCATCGAGGGGTCGTCAGGCGGTTGCGCGGCCGGTGCCGACGAGTGGGGCGACCTGCTCGCGCACCAGCGCAGCGATGTCGGGCAGCACGTCGCGGAACACGCTGGAGGTCCGCCAGAACATGGCGATGTCGCGGCTCGGAACCGGATCGGTGAACGGCACCAGGGCGATGTCGGGTGACGGGGCCACCGGCGGCTGCACCGCCAGCTCGGGCAGCAGCGTCACCCCGACGCCGGCGGCGACCATCTGGCGCAGCGTCTCGAGGCTCGTCGCCCGGAAGCCCTGGCGCTCCGAGGCGCCCGTCATCCGGCACACCGACAATGCATGGTCGCGCAGGCAGTGACCCTCCTCGAGCAGCAGCATGCGCTCGTCGGCGAGCGCCGAGACAGGGATCGGCCCATCGGTCTGGGCCAGGGGATGTCCGACCGGTGTGGCCAGCACGAACTGCTCGGTGAACAGTGGCTCGGCGTGCAGCTGCTCGCCCGGCACCGGCAGCGCCAGCACCCCGGCGTCGAGCCGCCCGTCGCGCAGCTGGGCCAGCACGACCTCGGTCTTCTCCTCGACCAGCAACAGCTCGAGGCTGGGGAAGCGCTCGTGGATCTCGGGAACGACGTGGGGGAGCAGGTACGGCGCGAGGGTCGGGAAGAGCCCGAGGCGCAGCGTGCCCGCCTCGGGGTCCGAAGCCTGGCGGCCGATGCTGCGGATGGTCTCGACCTCGCCGAGCACCCGTCGGGCGTGCTCGACGACCCGCGCACCCGCCTCGGTCAGCGTCACCTGGCGCGGGGTGCGCTCGATCAGCTCGGCACCGAGCTCGCGCTCGAGCTTCTTGATCTGGGTCGACAACGTCGGCTGCGACACGAAGCTGGCCTCGGCAGCCTGGCCGAAGTGCCGGTGGTCGGCCACCGCCACCAGGTACTGCAGGTCGCGCAGGTTCACGGTTCCTCCAACGGGCGGACGACGCGGCAGGTGGATCTCGAACGGGCCGCTGACGCCGCGGTCTGGTCGCCCTTCATCACAACACGGTGATGCGTGGGTAGTCGTAGGTGCCGTCGAGGATCGGCTGCTCGGGCAGGTACAGGCGCATGACCAACGTGTACGGACCGGCCGGCGTCGGGAGCCAGTTGTCGGTCGCCGCTGCGGCGCCCCGGTCGTGCGCGAGCACGACGTCGATCGAGCCGGAGTCGCCACGCACCAGGCCCGGGGTGTCACCGCTGATCGAGTAGACGCCCGCCGGGTTCTGGTACAGGAAGTGGTCTGGGCCGTAGACGGTGAGCGACCAGAACGCCTTGACGGGGGGCAGGTTCTCCATGGAGAAGTGGATGCGATAGCGCTTCGACCCGTCCAGGGACTTGCCGTCGCTCGCCGACACCGCCAGCGGGTAGACGGCCTCGTCAGCTGGAACCGGACCCCAGTAGGAGGTCGCGATCACCGCCCGCTGCAACAACCCACCGGTGGTCGCGGCGGTGCCGAGGTCGAGGTTGACGCTCCACCCGTTGACCACCTTCGAGCTCGGCAGCGTCGCCGAGTCCACCTCGTCCCTTCCACTCTTCGCGGCGCGGGCGAGCACCGCCCGGTGCGCGGGCGTCGCCTCGGTGCTCGGCGTGGCGCCGGCCCGCACACCGAGGGGGCCGGCAGTGGCGATCGCGGCGCGCTGCGAAGCGGCGACGGGTGGGTCGTCGGCGAGGTGGGTGCACAGCTCGTCGAAGAACGCGATGCCGTTCGTGCCGACGGACTGCGGCGTCCCGGCCGGCGCCGCCAGCGTGGGCGCCGCGGCGCCGGAGGACGGGTCGAGCGACGTGAGCGTGATGCCCCGGGCCACCCGTGCGGCGACCGCCTCGTCCGGGCCTTGGACCGCGCGGACCCGGCCAAGGACGAGGGCGTGCGCGGTCGGGCAGTCGAGTCGCTTCGAGCCGTCGGGCAAGGTGCCCTTCCAGCCCGTTCGGCAGAGCACCCAGGTGCCCGCCCGACCGCCGGTGGCAGCGCGTGCCGAGCAGGCCGAAGCCACCCATCCACACGTCGATCAGCTGGACCACGTGGTAGCGGTCGGGGATGTCGGGCAGGTGCAGCACCTGGGGCCCGGCGCGCAGGTCGAGGATCGCCAACGCGTAGACCGTGTCGCGGTTCGGGATGACGATGTAGTGCGTCGACGGGTCGACGAGATGGGGCACGGCGACGAGCTTGTTGACGCCGACGAGCGCGCCCAGCGTCTGCATCACGCGGGTCGTGACCTCCAACGGCACCCCTGCGAGGAAGGCTCGCTCGGCGACGGCGTCGAGATCCGGGCCGGGGCGGCTGGTCGGCGACGTGCCGCTCGAGCAGCTCGAGAGGGCGGTCGGCAGCGCCAGCCCCGCGGCCGCCGCGCCCGCGCCGGTCAGGAACCGACGCCGGTCGACCGAGCGCCCGGCAAGGGGGAACGACGACCGCAACGGACCGACCCGTCTGTTGCGAACCGTGCCGGAAGCGTCCTCGGACATCAACGGTGGTTGGCCATCTGGGGCCGCTGCTCAGACCGTGACCGGGGTGCGGTCCGTCGCCTCGGCCTCGTCGGGGGCGCTGGTGCGGATCAGGTGGTCGAACGCGCTGAGCGCCGCGTTCGAGCCGGCGCCCATCGCCACGACGATCTGCTTGTAGGGCACCGTCGTGCAGTCGCCGGCGGCGAAGATGCCGTGAGCCGAGGTGCGGCCGTGGTCGTCGATGACGATCTCGCCGCGGTCGCTGAGCTCGATCGCGCCGGCCAGCCACTCGGTGTTGGGCAGCAGGCCGATCTGCACGAAGATGCCTTCGAGGTCGACGGTGTGCTCGGGCTCGCCCTCGGCGGCCGGTCGCGGTAGGTGAGGCCCACGACCTTGGAGCCGTCGCCGTGCACCTCGGTGGTCAGCGCCGAGACGATGATGTCGACGTTGTCGAGGCTGCGCAGCTTGCGCTGGAGCACCTCGTCGGCGCGCAGTGCCGAGTCGAACTCGATCAGGGTCACGTGGGCGACGATGCCGGCCAGGTCGATCGCCGCCTCGACGCCCGAGTTGCCGCCGCCGATCACCGCGACGCGCTTGCCCTTGAACAGCGGGCCGTCGCAGTGCGGGCAGTAGGTCACGCCCTTGTTGCGGTACTCGGCCTCGCCGGGCACGTCCATGTCGCGCCAGCGCGCGCCGGTGGTCAGCACGACGGTGCGCGCCTGGAGCGAGGCGCCGTTGGCGAGCTCGACCGCGGCGAGGCCGCCCGGCTCGTCGGCGGGGACGAGCTTGGTGGCGATCTGGTGGTGGTGCACGTCGACGTCGTACTGGGCGACGTGGCGCTCCAGCTCGGCGGCGAGCTTGGGACCTTCGGTGTAGGGCACCGAGACGAAGTTCTCGATCGCCATCGTGTCGAGCACCTGGCCGCCGAAGCGCTCGACGACGATGCCGGTGCGGATGCCCTTGCGGGCCGCGTAGATGGCCGCGGTGGCGCCGGCCGGGCCGCCGCCGACCACGAGCACGTCGTAGGGGTCCTCGGCGTCGAGCCGTGCGGCGTCGCGTTCCTCGGAGCCCTCGTCGAGCCGGTTCACGATCTGCTCGAGGGTCATGCGCCCCTGGTCGAACAGCTCGCCGTCGAGGTAGACGGTGGGCACGGCCATGACCTCGCGGGCCTCGACCTCGTCCTGGAAGAGCGCGCCGTCGATGGCGACGTGGCTGATGCCGGGGTTGAGGACGCTCATCAGGTTGAGCGCCTGGACGACGTCCGGGCAGTTCTGGCAGGTGAGCGAGAGGTACGTCTCGAAGTGGTGCTCGCCCTCGAGGGTGCGTACCCGCTCGAGCAGCTCGGGGTCTGCGGTGGAGGGGTGGCCGCCGACCTGGAGCAGGGCCAGGACGAACGAGGTCAGCTCGTGGCCGAGCGGGATGGCGGCGAAGCGGACCGTGATGTCGGTGCCGACCCGGCGGATCTCGAACGAGGGGCGGCGCTCGTCGTCGCCGTCACGGCTGACGGTGATGAGGTCGGACAAAGCGGCGACCTGGTCGAGCAGCTCGGCCATCTCGGTGGACTTGGCCGAGTCGTCGAGCGAGGCGACCAGCGCCACCGGCTGGGTGACGTTGGCGAGGTGCCCTTCGAGTTGGGTGACGAGCGCTTGGTCGAGCATTGGTGCCTCCTGCGGATGGTGGTGCTCGGCGGTTGGCCGAGACGTTCAGTTCGCTTGCGAGCCCGGGCGGTGTTGCCCTTCGAGCGAGCAGGCTGAAAGCCGCCCGAGCCGACTCGGGGCTGCGCCGCCGCCAGGCAGAGCAGCGCCGAGCACGGAACCCGGATGGCGACGCCCGAGCGAGTAGGCCGAAGGCCGCCCGAGCTCGAAAGCGAACACGGCTCAGATCTTGCCGACGAGGTCGAGCGACGGGGTCAGCGTGGCCTCGCCCTCTTCCCACTTGGCCGGGCAGACCTCGTTGGGGTGGGCCCGCACGTACTGCGCGGCCTTGACCTTGCGGAGCAGCTCGGCGGCGTTGCGGCCGATGCCCTCGGCGGTGACCTCGGTGAACTGGATGACGCCGTCGGGGTCGACCAGGAAGGTGCCGCGGTCGGCGAGACCTTCTCCCTCGCGCAGGACGTCGAAGTTGTTGGCGAGGGTGTAGGTCTGGTCGCCGAGCATCGTGTACTTGATCTTGCCGATCGTGTCGGACGTCTCGTGCCAGGCCTTGTGGGTGAAGTGCGTGTCGGTCGAGACCGAGTACACCTCGACGCCCATCTTCTGCAGCTCGTCGTAGTTGTCGGCGAGGTCACCCAGCTCGGTCGGGCAGACGAAGGTGAAGTCGGCCGGGTAGAAGAAGAAGATGGCCCACTTGCCCTCGACGTCCTTCTCGGTCACGTCGACGAACTCGCCGTTGCGGAAGCCGGTGGCGCTGAAGGGCTTGATGTGGGTGTTGACGAGTGCCATGGATTGGAACCTCTGAGTCGGGGGAAACTGTCGATAGTCAGTATATATCCCCATACGCAGAAACGATAGTTTGCCTCAATCGTTCTTATCTATCGTCGCCATAGGCACGACCGATCCCCGACTGCTCGTCGACGCGGCTGGGTTTGACGATTGCCGGACACGGGCAAGATGGGGTCCATGCGCCCACGAAGCATCCTGTTTCGCTCAGCCATCGGCGGTGCTTGCGTGGTGTGTGCTGCCGCGGGCTGCAGCGGACATCCGTCGGCGGGCGCCCGACCATCGACGTCGACAGCCCCCACGGCGACGACCACGTCACCCACCACCACCGCACCCGACCCGGACGCCGCCGACAAGGCTGCGATCACCAAGCTCTACAACGACTGGGCGAACCTCGTCCTCGCCAAGACCACCCCCGACGCCACCTGGGACGACGTCGACTTGACCGATTACCTCGCCGGCCCGCTCTTGCTTCACATCACCCAGGTCCACGCCCAACGCAAGGCGGCCGGCGAAGTGTTGCGCCGTCCAACGCCGACTCAGCAGCGAGCCCGAGTCATCTCAAGCTGGCAGTCAATGGCAGACAGCGACGCTCGAAGACATGCGAAGTCGACGACGCGATTGTCGAGAGTCATCGACGGCGTCAGTCACTCAATGACAACGTCACGACGTTTCACGACACGATGGATCGCCGCGGACATGGCGATGCGCATGGCGCTTGAAGACAGCGACCGTCTCGCGAGAGTGCCGGAGTTGCGTACGTGCTCCAACTAGTCGACGTACGGCAATCGCGATTGACTGGTCTTGCTCGCTGCACAACTTCGCTCAAGCTGCCAGTCCAAGCTCGGCGCGGAAACGGATTCACGGTGGCGGCACCTCGGATCGTCAGGCGATAGGTCGGTTTCGGTGGGGGCGCCGGGGAGCAAAGACGGGCAAGGGGGAGGCACCGGGGGCTCGGCGCCGGTCGTCCCGACCGGCGCGGGCGGTGGGCCGGTGTGCTTCACCGAGCAAGGGCCCGGCGCCGACGTCACCACCGGGCCGCTCCAGTTCCGCATCTCCACCCACCCCAACGAGCTCTACCCCGCCCCGCCCGATGACCACCACGAGTGGCGGATCACCCACTGCCTCTACCCCGACGGGCACCGGACCAACAACGTGACCCTCGTCGACACCACACCCCCGCCCGGCGTCGTCCCGGCACCGCCGCCTGCGCTCACCGCCACCCAGCTCGCCCTGCGCGCCACCGCGCACCTCCACCTCCGCTTCCCAACCCTCCACACTTCGCCTCCCGGCGGCAACCTCACCGCCGGCCTGCCCACGTGGGTCTGGGTCGACTCGACGAACTGGCGTCCCCAGCAGGCAACCGACTCCGACGGGGCCCTCGCCGTGACCCTCACCGCCACACCCTCGACCCTCACCTACGACCCCGGCGACGGCACGGCACCCGTCGACTGCCACGGTCCCGGCACCCCCTACGTGCCCGGCCGCAGCGACGCATGGGCGCCGTCTCCCACGTGCGGGCACACCTTCACCCACACCGGCCCGACCGGCGTCGCCACGGTCACCACCCGCACGACCCTCACCTGGACCTTCGCCTGGCGCGCCAGCGACGGCAGCACCGGCACCCTCGCCCCGCTCGAGCTCGTCCACACCGCACCCGCCACCGTCCACGCCTACACCGCCACGACGAACTAGCCCGCCGGCCCACCCGACCCGTCCGATCCTGGCCCACCGGGCACCGACTCGGCACCGACCTCCGAGCTGGGTGGGGTTGGCGGTACTCCAGCACCGCCAACCCCACCCAGCTCGGTCAGGAGGGTGAGGCGGCGACCGGGTCGGCGAACTCGACGGGTGCCTCGAAGGCTGCGCGACGGCCGGCTCGTCGCAACGCCGCCAGGACCGCCGGGCCGGCGAGCAGGATGCAGACCAGGTTCGTCAGCGCCCGTCCGGTGTCCCACCCGAACGACGTGAGCGTGTCGAACACCAGGTACCGGTGCAGGTTCGTGATGGTCGACGCGCCGGGCAGGTACGCCGCGCTGCTCGACGGGTCGACCGTGAACGGCCAGAACGACAGGTTCAGCAGGAAGCCGTAGAGGTAGGCGGACACGAACCCGTAGGTCGCGAGCAGCACGATCTCGACCCGACCGCGGCAGCGCGGCAGCATCCCGGCGAACAGGCCCACGAACGCAGCGCCGAACATCTGGTACGGCAGCCAGGGCCCCACGCCGCCGGTGATGATCGCCGAGGCGAACACGCTCGTGCAGCCCAACGTGAACCCGAAACCCGGTCCGTACGCCCGCCCGGCGATGACCAGCAGGAAGAACATCAACTCGATGCCCGCAGTGCCGGCGCTCAGTGGCCGGAGGCCGGCGTTCACCGCGGAGAGGACCCCGAGCAGTGCGAGGGCCTTGGCGTCGATGCCCCCTTCGGAGATCTGCGCGACCAGGACCACGAGCACCAACACCAACAGCACCCCGAACAGCAGGGGCGCCAGCGCCGGATCGCCGATGGTGCCCGCGGGCACCACGAACGGCCAGAGGAAGGCGACCAGCCCGAGCACGGTGGCGAGCGCCAACGCGGCACGCGTGCGCGGCCCGAGCGGGATCACCGTCGGATCGCGACGACCACGTGTCGCGGCGGACGAAGTCGCGGCCTCACGGCTCGCCGAAGCGCGCGGCTCATCCGCTTCGGCCACGACGGACGCGGGCGGAACCGTCCCGTTCCGACGGTTCACGGCGCCACCTCGGTGGCCGGCGCCGAGGTCCGCGTCGCCAGGGCACGGCGAACCTGGTCCACCGTCAGGTACGGCAACGGGTTGAGGATCTTGGCGACCTGCGGGCGCGAACGCCGGCGACGCCACGACCACCTCGGCCGTCGGGCCGTCGGCCACGACCTCGCCCTGGGCCATCACCACGACCCGATCCGAAGCGTGCGCCACGAACTCCACGTCGTGGGTGGCGACCACGACCGTGCGGCCGTCGGCGGCCAGGCCGTCGAGGATCGTCGACAGCTCGGCCTTCGCCGCGTAGTCGAGACCGCGGGTCGGCTCGTCGAGGAGCACCACCTGCGGCGCCGCGACCAACTGGATCGCGAGCACCAGCGCCAACTGCTGCCCTTCGGACAGGTCGCGCGGATGGGACGCGTCGTCGATCCCGGGCGCCAACCGATCGAGCAGCGCTCGCGCCGCGCCCGGCTCGGCGCCCGACTCGGCGTCGGCCTGTGCGCACTCGCCCGCCACCGAGTCGAGGTAGAGCAGGTCCGACGGGGTCTGGGGCACCAGCCCGACACGGGCGCGGCCCGCGCGTGCCGACAACGTCCCTGGGTCGGCGCCGCCTACGTCGACGGTGCCGGACCGGCGCGGACCGGAGCCCTGCAAAGCCCAGAGCAACGACGACTTGCCCGACCCGTTGCGACCCATCAGCGCGGTGATGTCACCCGCCGCCAGATCGAGGTCGACACCGGCGACCGCCACCACCGCTCCGTAGCGCACGACGATCCGCCTGGCGTGCAGCAGCTCCGCAGCCGGCGCGGGATCGGGCACCGGCGGGACCTCGACCGACGCGCGACGGGACGGGGTCGGTACCCCCGCCAACCGGGCGCGCAGCGGCTCGGCGAGGCGACGCGCGTCCCGCACGCTCAACGCCGGTGGGTGCCAACCGGCCAATCGACCCAGCTCCACGACCGGCGGCGACACGGTCGCCTCGGCGAGCACCTCCACCGGCGGCCCGTAGCGCACCGACCCGTCACCGGGCAGCAACGCCACCGCGTCGGCGTACTGCACCACCCGCTCGAGCCGGTGCTCGGCGACGACGACGGTCATGCCCAGGTCGTGCACGAGCCGGGTGATCGTCGCCAGCACCTCCTCGGCCGCGGTGGGGTCCAACGCGGAGGTCGGCTCGTCCAGCACGAGCACCTTGGGATGCGTCGCCAGCACCGAGCCGATCGCCACTCGCTGCTGCTGGCCGCCGGAGAGCTCGAACAGCGCCCGATCGCGCAGCTCGTCCAGGCCGAGCACGTCGATGATCTCCTCGACCCGGGTGCGCATGGTGGCCGTGGGAAGGGCCAGTTGCTCCATGCCGTAGGCGAGCTCCTCGGCGACCGTGTCGGTGACGAACCCGGCCATCGGGTCCTGTCCAACGACCCCCACCACGTCCGCGAGGTCGCGGGGATGATGCGTGCGGGTGTCCCGGCCGTCGACGCGCACCCGACCGGCCAGCACGCCGCCGGTGAACGTCGGCACGAGGCCGTTCACCGCGCCCAACAAGGTCGACTTGCCCGACCCGGTGCGGCCCACCACCAGGCAGAGCTCGCCCTCGGGCACCGTGAACGTCACGTCGCGCAACGTCGGAGTCGACGCGTCGGGATAGGTCACCGTCATCCGGTCGAACTCGATCATGCGACCCGCTCCGCGGGCTCGATGGGCGCGACGTCCCGCCGGTGCGTGACCGGCACGGGAGGCAGCGGTGCGGTGAACGCCGGGGTCGCGGCGAGCAGGACGCCCACGACGGGGAGCACAGGAAGCGACGGCCACGTCAGCGGGTTCAGCGACGGGTGCAGGGCCGACGCGTCGGCGCGTCCGGCCAGCACGAACGTGACCGCGACCGACAACCCGGCGCCGACGACGAGCCACTCGGGGAGTGCCCACGGGTCGGGCCGGTAGTCGGTGTGGTGGACGCGGCGGCTGCCCAACACCAGGCCACCGGTGCAGAGCGCGACGCCGGCCACCATCGAAGGCAGCACGATCCCTGCAGAAGCGCCCCCGCCCAACAAGCCGTAGGACCCCAGGCACAAGGCCAGGAGCCCACCGATCAGCAACGCCGAGGTGGTGAGGCGCTGCCCGTCGCTCACCGCCGCGCGGCGCCCGTAGCCGCGCGAGTCCATGGCGGCGGCCAGCTGCAACGACCGGTCGAGTGCATCCTGGAGAACCGGGAGGGCGATGCTGCGCAGCGCACGGAAGCCCTTCTGCGCACCGCCGCGCAGCCGACGCGCCCGCCGGACCCGCTGCACGCTCGTCACCAGTTGGGGGGCCATCGTGATCGAGATGACGACCGCAACTCCCAACTCGTAGAGCGCGCCGGGCAGTGCCCGCAGGGCGCGCTTGGGGTTCGCCAGCGCGTTCGCCGCACCGATGCAGCAGATGAGCGTCGCCAGGCGCAGCCCGTCGTAGACCGCCGCCAGCGTGCCTTCGAGGGTGACCGGGCCGCCGACCTGCACGCCGGACATCCAGCTCGGGAGCGGAACCCCGGGGAGGGCGAAGAGCACGTGGTCGGTGGCGCCGGCGACGGTCCCGAAGACCGTGCGGAACGCCACCCGCAACACGATGATCGCCACGCCGAACCAGAGGTAGTAGCGGAACGCCCGCGCCCACGGCGCGTCGCTACGCCGAGCGGCGACGACCAGACCGGCGACCGACACGATGAGCAGGAGGAGCAGCGGGTTGGTGGTGCGGCTCGCGGCGGCCACCAGGCCGAGGGCCCAGAGCCACCACGCCACCGGGTGGAGGTTGCGCGCCAGGCGGCGACCGGATCGAGCGCCGCGCGGGGCGGGTTCGGGTCGCCGCCGAGCCGGGCTCGGCACCGGCGCCTCACCACTGGGCGCCCCCATGGGCGGCTCGAGGCCGACATCGACCACGACCGGTGAGACGTCATCGCCGCGCAGCAGCACGCGGGCCTCCCGCGCGATCCCGGTCACGGCTTCGTCCGCTCGTGCGCTGGGGAGTTCGGAGCTGGTGACATCGAACCTCGTCGACGGTGACGTCAGGGCGGAGGTGCGATGCGAAGCGTGCCGATCGGGCGAACCGACGAGGTCGGTTCCTGCTCGCCGGGGTTGATCGGTCCGGCGGCAGTCGATCGGGGCTCCGTCTCGTAGCCGCGCCGAGACCTGTGCCTACGCTCCCTGGCAGGTGCTCCGACTCACCGCACCTTGGTGCGGCACACGGTTGCGGGTCAGTGCCGGAATCCCACCGGCTTCCCCTGCGTCAAGAGGTGCTGCGTCGTCGGGCAAGAAGCCCGGCGACGCGCCCGAGGCTACCCGTCGCCACGACCCCGTGGGCATTCGCCCGCCGGCGGCGCCACCTCATCCGAGGTCGTGTCAAGCAGGCGGCGCGCCGACCACGAGCGCCGACCGGAAGCGATCGAGGTTGGCGGCGAACCACTCGCGGCGCCGGTCGTAGCGCTCGGCACCTCCGGTCACGTTCCACATCTCGATGAACGCTGCCTCGCCCGCGTCGACCCGCCGCTGCACGAACTCGCCGCCGCGGGCGACCTGTCCTGCGAGCGCGTCGAGCAGCTCGGCCCGGCCGGCACGGTCGAGCCCGTACACGTCCGCCGCGACCCGCAGACGACGGCACGGGTCGAGCCCGCCCATCCCCGACCGGGCCGCGTCCGCCTCGGTGTCGATCGGCACGCACATGCGCGTGCACGCCGCCAGATCGAACGCCCGTCGGCCGGGCGCGGCGAAGTCGAAGTCGAGCAGGGCGACCGCTACGCCGTCCTGGAACACGACGTTCTCGGGGCAGACGTCGTTGTGGCAGAGAACGGGATCAACCCCGGGCGCGGGGTCGGCCATCTCGGCGCTCCACGGGCCGTGCAGGGTCCAGTCGAATCCGGCGGTGGCGTCGTGGAAGCGGCGGATGAGTTGCGCCATCGAGGCCAGCGCCGCATCGGTCAGCGACCACGCCGGGAACGGCCGGATCGGGACGTCGCCCGGGATGAACCGGAGCCGCTCACGGCCGTCGGACTCGACGCCGAGCACCTCGGGCACCCCGTCGAAGCCGTTGGCCCGCGCGTGCCCGAGCACGGCGTGGATCGCGGGAGCGTGCTTCCCGCGCGGACGCAACACCACGTCACCGACGCGGACCACCGCGCCTGCGTGGTCGACCCCGCCCTGGAGCACCTCCACCTGGTCGTCCACGTCGCCGACCGTAGTGGTAGCCCATCGACCCCAAGAGCACCCGGTGCGGAGGGGGGATGGTGGTGGCCTTGGGTCAATCGGGGTCGTGGCCGCGGTCGCCGGTTCGATCGACGCCGAGCACATCCGGCGGTGGCGACACCGCCGTCACCCCGATGACGTCCCGATCGCCTGCAGAAGCCAGGTCCACCTCCGCCTCATCCGCTTCCGGCGCGTCGACGTCTGGCTCGTCCATGTCGGGATGGCGCCGCAGCGCGCGCCACCCCCATACGGCCGCGCCGAGCGTCGCGAGCGCTCCCACCGCGACCGGCGTGCGCGCGCCCCAACGATCTGAGATCGCGCCCAGCAGTGGACCGCCGATCGGCGTCGTGCCCACGAACAGCACCGACTGCAGCGCCAGCACCCGTCCGTGCATCGACGCCTTGGCGCGCACCTGCACGAGCGCGGTCGTCGACGTCATGTACGTGATGCTCGACGCGCCGACCAGGAAGACCACCGGGATCGCCACCGCCACGTTCGGCACGAACGTCAGCGCCACCATCGTCGTGCCGAACGCCGCGCAGCCGCCGACGATCAACGCGACGCTCGGCACCGCCCGGTTCGCCGCCACCAACGCGCCCACCAGCGCACCCAGGCTGAACACTGCGTACACCACCGTGTAGGTGGCGTCGCTGCCGTGCAGCCCCTGCACCACGAGCAGGGGGAACACGACGTTGAAGTTGTACCCGAGGGTGCCGACCACCGCGAGCATCACGAACGACGTCGCCAGCTCCCGGTGGCGCCGCACGTAGCGCAGCCCTTCGCGCACCTGGCCGCGGGCGCGCGGCGCGACCGGTCGACGACGTAGCTCGGCGGTGCGCATCATCACCAGCGCGCTCAAGACCGCGAGGTACGAAGCGGCGTCGATGGTGAACCCCCAACCCAACCCGATGGTGGTGACCAGCAACCCGGCGAGCGTCGGGCCCACCACCCTCGAGATGTTGACGATCGTGCTGTAGAGCATCACCGCGTTGGGGATGTCGTCGGGCCCGACCATCTCGGTCACGAAGGAGCGCCGGAGCGGGTTGTCGAATGCCAGCACGCAACCGCCGAACACCGCCACGAGGTAGAGCGCGACCAGCGGCGGGTGGGGCTGGAAGGCCAGCACCGCGAGCGCGCACGACTGCGCCATCTCCAACGACTGGGTGACCAGCAGCATCCGTCGCTTGTCGGAGCGGTCGGCGATGGCGCCCGCCCACGCCGTGAGGACCAGGATCGGACCGAACTGGCAGGCCGCCAGCAACCCGACGGCCAGGCCGCTGTCGGTCAGTCGCAGGACCAACAGGGTGAGCCCGACGATCGTCAGCCAGTTCCCGGTGTTCGAGATGAGCTGCCCGACGAAGAACAGCCGGAAGTTCCGGTGGTGCAACGACCGAAAGGTCCGGCGGAGCACCCCGTCACCCGCGTCCGCGAGGGCTTCCTGGGCGGGGCTCACGGGACGGACGTTCCGTCACCCCCGGTCGACGGGGCAGAGAGCACTCAGGTGCGGCGTTCGAGGATCACCACGGGGATCTCGCGCTCGGTCGAGGCCTCGTACTCTGCGAACCCGGGGTACAGCTCCTTCTGGGTCTCCCAGATGTCCCGGCGCTCGTCGCCGCTGGTGATGCGGGCGTGCAGCGCCAGCTCCTCGGTGCCGACCTCGGCGGTCACGTCCGGGTGCGCCACCAGGTTGTGGAACCAGGCCGGGTGCGAGTCGGCCCCGGCCGCGGACGCGAAGACCGCGAGGTCGTCGCCGACCTGCAGGTACATCATCGGGTTGATGCGTGCCTTGCCGGACTTGGCGCCGATCGTGTGCAGCAGGAGCAGCGGCGCACCCTCGAAGTTGCCGCCGACCCGGCCCTCGTTGGCGCGGAACTCCTCGATGATCGTGGCGTTCCAGTCGTTGACGTCGCTCACGGCCTGACCTCCGGTTCGGGCCCGATGGTACCGACCGCCCCTGCCCTCGTCAGATCGACGCTCCCCGGTCGGACGTCACCCCCGCACCGAGTCGGGTCAGTGCATGAGCTCGCCGGCGTTGACCAGCAGGTGCTGGCCGGTCACGGCCTTGGCGAGGTCGGAGGCGAAGAAGGCGACCACGTCGGCGACCTCGTCGTCACCCGTCATGCGCTGCAACGGGAACCCGCCGGCGATGTCGTCGAGCACCTCTTCTGTGGTGCGGTCCTCGGTGGAGCTGCGGTAGTCGACCAGCATCTTCACCGGCGGCCCCCACATCCACGACGGCACGACCATGTTGCAGCGGATGTTGTCGGCGCCCAGCTCATCGGCCAGGTAGTACAGCGTCGACAGCAGCGCTCCCTTCGACGCGGCGTAGCCGGCCTGGGCCATCTGCGGCCGGAACATCGACTGCGAGCCGATGAGCACGACCGAACCGCCACCGTTCGCCGCCATGGACTTGGCGACCGGCCGCAGCACGGTGAGCGCGCCGATCACGTTGGTGTCGAAGGCCCGGCGCCACTGGTCGAAGTCGAGGTCGTGCAGGCCACCCCAGGCGTTGTCGAACGCCGCGACCTGCACGAGCGCGTCGATCGATCCGAAGCGCGCCACCGTGGCGTCGACGAGGGCGGCGCACGCCTCCGGGTCGGTGATGTCGGTGGCCCGGGCCAGCACATGCTCTCCGCCGGCGTCGACCGATGCGGCGACATCGTCGAGCGTGGCCTGGGTGCGCGCCGCCAACACGACGTTGGCGCCCTCCCGTCGGGCCGCGAGCGCGCACTCGCTGCCCAAGCCGGTTCCCACACCGGTGATGAGCACGGTCTTGTCGGTCAGCAGCATCGCGTTCCCCTTGGTCGAGACGTCGGTCGGCACGTCGGGTCGTGCGGCGACCCACGACGGCCGAGTGGCCGCCATGCACGTGCAGACTAGAACGTGTTCTAACCTGATCGGCACCCGGGTCGACAGCGTCGTCGGCTCGGCCCATCGACCGACCTGGGAGTTCGAGATGCGCACACGAGTCGTGGTGTGGGGAACCGGTGTCGTGGGGTCGATGCTGATCGCCGAGATCGTCCGCCACCCCGGTTTCGAGCTCGTCGGCGTGGGCGTCCACGATCCCGCCAAGGTCGGTGTCGACGCGGGGACCCTCGCGGGCATCGACCCGGTCGGCGTGACCGCCACCGACGACATCGACGAACTCATCGCACTCGCTCCGGATGCCGTCGCCCACTACGGCCCCACCGCCGCCCACGCGGACGAGAACATCCGCGTCATCGGCGCCTTCCTGCGCGGCGGCGTCGACGTGTCGTCCACCGCCATGACGCCGTGGGTGTGGCCGGACGCGCCGACCAACCCACCGAACTGGATCGCCCCCATCGACGAGGCCTGCGCGACAGGCGGCGCGAGCTGCTTCACGACCGGCATCGACCCGGGCTTCGCCAACGACCTGTTCCCGCTCACCCTCATGGGCCTTTGCGCCGAGGTGCGCTCGGTGCGCGCCCGGGAGATCCTCGACTACACGGGCTACGCCGGCGACTACGAGGATGAGATGGGGATCGGCAAGCCGCCGGACCACCGACCGATCCTCAGCATCCCCGAGGTGCTGATCATGGGCTGGGGCGCGACGGTGCCCCTCATGGCCCATGCCGCCGGCGTCGAGCTCGACGAGATCACCACCACCTGGGACACGTGGGTCACCGACGCGCCGATCGAGACGGCCCGCGGACTGGTCGCGCCCGGCACCGTGGCCGCGGTCCGCTTCACCATCGACGGCATCGTCGGCGGCGAGCCGCGCATCTGCCTCGAGCACGTCAACCGGGTCGGCGCCGACTCCGCGCCCGATTGGCCTCGCGGCAGCCAGGACGACGTCTACCAGGTCATCGTCGACGGCCAGCCGTCCATCACCCAGGAGACGGCGTTCCGCTTCACCGACGGCTCCGGGCGCGACCCGGCGACGGCGGGCTGCCTGGCGACCGGGTTGCGCGCCCTCAACGCCATCCCCGCCGTGAACGCCGCGCCACCCGGCTGGGTCACCGCGCTGGACCTTCCGTTGATCCCCGGCGTCGGCACCATCCGATGAACCGTCTCCAGCCGACCCCGACCGGGAGGTCCGCACCGTGAAGTTCTCGCTCTCGCTCGCCATGTCCCCGCCCGACGAGCTGCTCGCGTTGGCACGGGCCGGTGAGGAGGCCGGCTGGGACGCCATCGCCCTGCCGGACTCGGTCTTCTACCCGAAGGAGGTGTCGGCCGACTACCCCTACACACAGGACGGCAAGCGCTTCTGGGGTGGCGAGATGCCCTTCACCGACCCGTTCGTGGCCATGCCCGCGATCGCCGCGGTGACCGAGCGCGTGCCGCTCTACACCAACGTCTACAAGGCGGTGCTCCGCCAACCCCTGCTGGTGGCCAAGATGCTCGGGTCGATGGCCGCGATGTTCGAGGGTCGCATCGGCATCGGGCTCGGATTGAGCTGGATCCCCGAGGAGTTCACCTGGCTCGGCGAGGAGATGCGGACGCGCGGCAAGCGGCTCGACGAGACGATCGACATCCTGCGCGCCACGCTCCAGCCGGGCTGGGCCGAGTACCACGGCGACCAGTACGACTTCGACGAGCTGATGATGAGCCCCGCGCCGCGCCAGCCGGTGCCGATCTACGTGGGTGGCCACTCCGACGCGGCGATGCGCCGCGCCGCGACCCGTGGCGACGGCTGGATCGGCGCCAACGTCGGCCCCGCCGACATCGACGACCTCGTCACCCGGTTGCGCGCCCAGCTCGACGCCGCCGACCGCGACCCGGCCGACTTCGAGGTGAAGCTCACACCGCTCGTGCTCGCCACCGCCGAGGCGATGGCCCAGGTGCGCGACCAGGGCGTCACCGACGTCATCACCGTGCCGTGGCTGTACCACGGCCCGGGCCCCTACTCGCTCGCCGAGAAGGTCGAGCACGTCCAACGCTTCGCCGAAGAGGTCATCTCGCCGCTCGGGAGCTGAGTTCGGCGGCGACGGGCGGCCAGGGCAGGGTCGGCGTGCGCGCCCCCGATCAGCCCGAGTGGTCGACGACGGAGCAGTTCCGACCCGCCGCCTTTGCCGCGTACAGCGCGGCATCGGCCCGCCGCAGCAGGTTGTCGGTCGTCTCGGCGCCGTCCCAGGCGGCGATCCCCGCAGAGAACGTGACCGCGTTGGTGGGCGTGCCGGCCTGCAGCCGGACCCTCAGGTCCTCGAGCACCGCCTGTGCGTCGTCTGGGTCTGTCGCCGACAACAGGACGCAGAACTCCTCACCACCGAACCGAGCGACGAAGTCCACCGCGCGCAGTCGGTCGCGGAACGCGGTCGCGAACGCACGCAGCAGGTCGTCTCCCGCCAGGTGCCCATAGGCGTCGTTGTAGGACTTGAACTCGTCGAGGTCGATCATCGCGACCGACAGCGGCTCGTCGCGACGCTTCGCGAGGTCGCGGGCGGCCACGAGTCGATCGGTGAGGGCGCGCCGGTTGGGCAGCCCGGTGAGGCCGTCGGTGAGGCCCAGGCCCTCGAGCTGGGCGATGTAGCGACTGCGGTTGACGAGGATCTCGAGTTGGAGCGCCATGCGCTCGAGGTTGAACCGGTCGGTGAGCTGGTCGATGCGCTGACGCGCCGCGCCCTCGATCACGATGGCGACCACCTGGCCGTCCCCGCCGTCGGCGACGAGCACCGAGCGCTTCGGTTGGAACGAGACCCCTCGGGACGCGGCCGCTTCCGCGAGCTCGTCCGGGCCTGGCGCGGTGCGTCGACGGTCACCGACGGTCGGCCAACGTGCCACCAGCTCGGGCACCTCCCCCGGCGGTTGCCCGCTGATGCCGGCATCGCCGCCGAGGTCGAAGCGGTAAGCCGCAGCCTGCTCCGCGTCGGACCACTCGGCGACGACCGGGAGCATCCGCTCCAGCCCGTCGACGAGGCCGCGTGACCGCGCCGCGATGCCGGCTGCATCGGCGAGTCCGAGCATCTGCCGGTCCGAGTGCAACGCCGTCATGGCGAGCAGGTGGACCATGATCGCGGCGATCCCCAAGCCGCGCCGTAGGAGATGACGAACGCCAGGGACGAGTTCGTGAGCATCCCGTGGGCTGCGGTCGACCAGGTCACCGCGACGACCGCGACGGACCACGTGATGGCGATGAGGGCACGGCTGCCGATCATCGCGATGAGCAACGTCGGGATGAAGACCAACGGACGGTAGATGCCGGCCGGGCCGCCGATCGCGTAGTTGAGGATCCCGTTCGCGATGGTCCCGAGGACGACCTCGGCGAGCACGATCCAGGCCGCGGGCTCGACGTAGCCCCGGGAGGCGATCATCCGGCGCAGGTGGACCGAGTTCAGCGCCATCGTGACCAGGGCCAACCCCCAGGCGAGGAAGAACCAGCCCCAGTAGGTCGGGGCGTCCCGAGGCAGGAAGGCCCCGAAGAGCGGTACCACCACCGCGAGGTACGTGAGGCCGATGGCCTTCCAACCGAACGTGGACATGACCGGGTCGACCTCGGTCGCGTACCCGAAGATCGGTTCCTTGCTCGACGCCACCTGCCTCCCCCATCCTCCACCGCCGCCTGTGGACGGTGCATCTCTCCGAGCTTCCTATCGGCGCGGTGCCCGCTTCGATTGAACGCTGTTCATCCCCACGGCGAGGTGACCCGACATGATGTCCGTCCGCACGACGACGTCGAGCGCACGTGGGGAGCGCATGCGGGTAGCATCGCCAGAGCGGCGATGGAGCTCGCCCAAACCGTCCGGCCTGCCGGGCTGATGGCTCCTGGCACATCGAGCTCGGCGACGAGGACCTCCGCCCGCAACGTCGGAGGCCCCCTCGCCGATCGGACCGCGAGGACTCCATGCCCACCCTGACGTCGAGCCGTGATCGAACCCGACGCCGCCATGGCTGACGAGCGCGCGCCCACCGAGGATCGGCCGATCATCGCACCTGCGTCGCGCCCGCTCGTGCGCTCGGGACGCGCCCGGCCCGCCGTGCTCGCCGCGGTCGCGGTCGGCGGTGCACTGGGCAGCCTCACCCGAGCCGCACTTGGCGACGCCTTCCCGATCCACGCCGGGCACTTCCCGTGGACCACGATGGCCATCAACGTCTCGGGCAGCTTCGTGCTCGGAGTCGTGCTCGTCGTGCTGCTCGAGCGCGCCGGGCCCGGCCGGCTCCTCCGCCCGTTCGTCGCAACTGGCTTCCTCGGCGGGTACACGACCTTCTCCACCTTCATGGTCGAGACGATGAAGCTCGGCCGTTCCGGTCACGCGCCCGCGGGCGCCTCGTACGTGGCGGCGAGCCTGCTGCTCGGGCTCACCGCCGCCTGGGTCGGCGTCCGCGCCGGCCACCGCCTCTCCCAACCCCACCGCCAGAACAGGACGCTCAGATGAACCTCGAAGGCCACCAGAAGCGACTCACCATCTACGTCGGGGAGTCCGACACCGTGGGCCACACCCCGTTGTCGACCGAGATCGTGCACCGCGCCCACGCGGCCGGACTTGCCGGGGCCTCGGTGTTCCGGGGCGTGGAAGGGTACGGCGCCTCGAACCACCTCCACACCACACGCATCCTTTCCCTGTCGGACGACCTGCCGATCGCGATCACGATCGTCGACACCGAGGCGCACCTGCGCGCCTTCGTCGCCGAGCTCGACGGCCTGATCGCCGAGGGGCTCGTGATCCTCGACGACATCGAGGTCATCAGCTACGTGGGTCGGGGCCAGGAGGCCGGATGACCCCGCTCGACTGGCTGGCCGTGGCGGTCGGTGGTGCACTGGGCGCCCCGACCCGCTACCTGCTGGACGGCTTCGTGCAGGAACGGGCCGGCGGGGTGTTCCCCGCGGGCACGTTCGCGGTCAACGTCGCCGGGTCGTTCGTGCTCGGGGTCGTCGCCGGGCTGGCCCTCTACCACGGCTTCTCCGGCGCGGCACTGGTCCTCGTCGCCACCGGGTTCTGCGGCGCGCTCACGACCTTCTCGACGTTCACCTACGAGACGGTGCGCCTCGTGGAGGAGGGCACGGTCGACATCGCACTGCGCAACGTCGGCTTCTCGGTGGCGGCGGGGCTTGCCGCCGCGGTGTGCGGCCTGGTGCTGACCGCCGTCATCTGAAGGACTTCGGACGCGTCGCGATCCGGCCACCTGCGAAGCACGGAACCCGTCGGTAGGGTGCGACCCATGGAAGCGTCGCCGAGCACCGTGAGCGAGGCCACCGGACTGCTCGCGCGCGACGGCTACACCGCCGACTTCGACCACCTGCTGTCCGACGACATGCCACCCGACGACGGCCACCGGCACGACCCCGCCGGGCTCGTCATCGAGCGCCAGTACCGCTTCGAGGGTGACAGCAACCCCGGCGACGAAGCGATCGTGCTGGGCGTGCAATGCCCGGCGTGCGGCGCACGTGGTGTCGTCGTCAGCGCGTACGGGCCCGAAGCCGACCCGGTCCTGCTCGCAAAGCTGCACGATCGTCGCTGAGCCAGGGGCGCAGCACCGGACCCAGCACCCACCCGAAGAAGCGAGGAGTGAGTCGATGACCACCATCACCGACGACGAGATCGAACGACTCGACCGGTGGTGGCGAGCGGCCAACTACCTCACGGTCGGTCAGATCTACCTCCAGGCGAACCCCCTGCTGCACGAGCCCCTGCGCCCCGAGCACATCAAGCCCCGCCTGCTCGGCCACTGGGGCACGTCGCCCGGTCTGAGCTTCCTCTACGCACACCTCAACCGGGCGATCACCCGGCACGACCTCGACGTCATCTACCTGGCCGGCCCCGGCCACGGCGGACCGGCGCTGCTGGCCAGCGTCTACCTCGAGGGCACCTACTCCGAGATCTATCCGGAGGTGGGCCTCGACGCCGCGGGCATGGGCCACCTGTTCCGGCAGTTCTCGACCCCCGGTGGTGTGCCCAGCCACGTCAGCGTGCCCACCCCCGGATCGATCCACGAGGGCGGCGAGCTGGGTTACGCGCTGGTGCACGCCTTCGGCGCGGTGTTCGACAACCCGGACCTGATCGCGGCGTGCGTGATCGGCGACGGCGAGGCCGAGACCGGGCCGCTCGAAGGGTCGTGGAAGTCGATCCGCTTCCTCAACGCGGCCCGCGACGGTGCCGTGCTGCCGATCCTCCACCTGAACGGCTACAAGATCAGCGGCCCCACGGTCCTCGGGCGGCAATCCCACGACAACGTGGCCGCGCTGCTCCACGCCCACGGCTACGAGCCGCACGTGGTCGCGGGCGACGACCCGCGGGCGGTGCACCGTCGTCTCGCCGAGGTGCTCGACACGTGCGTGGCGTCGATCCGGTCGATCCAGGAAGCGGCCCGATCCGGGGACGACACGACGACGGGCACACCACGGTGGCCGGCGATCATCTTCGCCACACCCAAGGGTTGGACGGGCCCCGCAAACGTCGACGGCGTCCAGGTCGAGGGCACGTGGCGCGCGCACCAGGTACCCCTGGCCGGCGTGCGCACCAACCCCGACCACCTCGACCAACTCGAGGCGTGGATGCGCAGCTACCGGCCCGAGGAGCTCTTCGAGCCCGACGGCCGGCCGGTCGCCGGGCTCACCGACATCGCCCCGACCGCCGACCGGCGCATGGGCGCCAACCCCCACGCCAACGGTGGTCGGCTTTCCGTGCCGCTCGACCTCGGCGACTGGCGTGACCACGCCGTCGACGTCACCGCCCCGGGCACCACGCGGCTGGAGTCGACGCGGCGCCTCGGCGAGCTGCTGCGCGACGTGATCCGCACCCAGGACAACTTCCGCCTCTTCTGCCCGGACGAGACCAACTCCAACCGGCTGGGCGCGGTCTTCGAGGCCACCGACCGCTGCCTGGTGGAGCCGACGATCCCCGGAGACGTGAGCCTCTCCGCCGCGGGTCGGGTCATGGAGGTGCTGAGCGAGCACCTCTGCCACGGCTGGCTCGAGGGCTACACGCTCACGGGGCGACACGGCCTGTTCGCGTCGTACGAAGCGTTCGCGATGGTGTCCGCCTCGATGACCGTGCAGCACACCAAGTGGCTGGAGGGCGCCCGCGACCTGGCATGGCGCAACCCGGTGCCGTCGCTCAACATCCTGTTGACCTCGACGTGCTGGCGCAACGACCACAACGGCTTCAGCCACCAGGGGCCGGGGCTCATCGACACGGTCATCACCAAGCGCGGCTCGGTCAGCCGGGTCTACTTCCCGCCGGACGCCAACTGCCTGCTGTCGGTCGCCGACCACTGCCTGACCAGCAGGGACTACGTGAACCTGATCGTCATCGACAAGCAGCCCCAGCTGCAGTACCTGTCCGCGGGGGCGGCCGCCGACCACTGCGCGGCCGGCGCCGGCACCTGGGACTGGGCCGGCAACGAACCCGACGACGAGGACCCCCTCGACCTGGTGCTCGCCTGCATCGGCGACATCCCCACGATGGAGGCGCTCGCCGCGGCCGAGCTGTTGCGCACCCACGTGCCCGAGCTGCGCTTCCGCTTCGTGAACGTCGTCGACCTGATGCGACTGCGGCCGGCGACGGAGCACCCCCACGGCACCACCCCGGAAGCGTTCGCCGCGCTGTTCACCGAGGACACCGACGTCGTGCTGGCCTTCCACGGCTACCCGGGCGCGGTGCATGGGCTGCTCCACGGCCAGCCCGACGCCGACCGGTTCCACGTCCACGGCTACCGCGAGCAGGGCACCACCACGACGCCGTTCGACATGGTCGTGCGCAACAAGATGAGCCGCTACCACCTCGCGGCGAACGCGATCCGGCGGTCGCGTCGGCGACTCGACGGTGCCGCCGAGCTGATCGACCACTGCGACAAGATGCTCGCCACCCACCACGACTACACCCGCGCCCACCTCGAAGACCTGCCCGAGATCGCCGACTGGACGTGGGGTGGCTGACGGAACCCTCGGCCCGCCGTCCGTGGCGGCCACTTCCCCGGCGACGACGGTGCTGTGCGTCAACGTCGGGTCGTCGTCGGTCAAGGCAGCTTGCTTCACGGTCGACGGCGACGCCCGCCGCGAGCGTTGGCGCACCAACCTCGAGCGGGCCGACGGCACGACCCCCGACCTCGAACCGGTCCGTGCAGCCCTCATCGCCGAAGGGTTGCCCGAGCCGTCGGTCGTGGGCCACCGGGTCGTCCACGGTGGCTCGCGCGTGCAGGCAGCCGTCGTCGACGACGCGCTCGTCGCCGAGCTCGACGCGCTGCGCGCCTTCGCGCCGCTGCACCAGCCGGCGTGCCTCGAAGGGATCGCCGCCGCCCGGGAGTCCTTCCCCGACGCCACCCACGTGGCCTCGTTCGACACCGCCTTCCACCACACGATGCCCGAGGTGGCGACCCACCTGGGACTCCCCCACGAGCTCTGGGAGCGCGGCGTGCGGCGCTACGGCTTCCACGGGCTGTCGTACACGCACGTCGTCGAGACGCTCGGCGCCGACCGGCTCGGGCGGTCGGTGGTGGCGCACCTCGGCTCGGGCGCGAGCCTCGCGGCGATCGACCACGGTCGGTCCGTCGACACCACCATGGGGCTCACCCCGGCCGGCGGGGTGGTCATGTCGACGCGCACCGGCGACCTCGACCCGGGCGTGCTGATCCACCTGCTGCGCCACGGCGTCGACGGCTCCGGGCCGCTCGACGCCGACGGACTCGAGCAGCTCGTCAACCACCGCTCGGGTCTGCTGGGGCTGTCGGGCAGCACCCCCGACATGCGGAGGCTGTTCACGGCACGTGGCGACGGCGACGCACGGGCGGCGCTCGCCGTGGAGGTGTTCTGCCGCACCGTCGCCATGCGCGTCGGGGCGTACGCCGCGGCGCTGGGTGGCATCGACTCGCTGGTGTTCACCGCGGGGATCGGCGAGCACGAGCCTCAGGTGCGCGCCGAGGTGTGCGCCCCGCTCGGGTTCCTCGGCATCGAGATCGACGCCGAGGCGAACGCCGCGAGGGCACCGGACCTGGCGACCATCTCGACGACCGGTTCGGCGGTCGAGGTGCTCGTGGTGCCCGCCGATGAGGAGCGCGTCATGGCCCGCGAGGCGCTCGACGCGACGGGCGGTGCCGCTGCAACCGGCGACCCGCCGCCCCGCTGATCCCCTTTTGGGTGCGTCTTCGCAGGCTGGAGCCTGCGAAGACGCACCCAGAGTCAGGTGGAACGTGGGTGACGTAACTCCTCGCGCTCCCGGTTGACGAGTCTCGAACATCTGTTCGATACTGGGGGATGGCCCGTTCCGTCGGCACCGCCCGTGCCCACCCCGAGGCGACCGCCGTCCCCGACGCGCTCGCCGACCTCGACCGTCGGGTCCGCCCGCTCACCCTCGCCGGGACGCGCACGCTCCCCGTCGACCCGGCCCTCGACGACCTCCTACCGGCGGGGCTCCCCCGCGGGGTCACCGTCACCGTTGCGGGCGACGCGGCCCGTTCGTTCGCGCTGGCGCTCGTGGCCGGGGCCAGCCAGGCGGGGTCGTGGCTGGCGGTGGTCGGCGTGCCGGGGCTCGGGTGGCGCGCCGCGGGCGAGCTGGGCGTCGAGCCCGCCCAGGTGGTGGTGGTCGACGTGCCCGACCCGGCGCGGGGCGCGGACTGCGTGGCCGCGGCGCTCGACGGGTTCGCGGTGGTGCTGGTCGGCGCCGGGGCCCGGCTGGGAGCGTCCGCCGAGCGACGGCTCACCGCCCGTGCGCGCGAGCGGGGCACAGTCCTCGTCGGGGTGCACGACGCCGTGGCCTCACGCAGCCGCGGCGCCTTCGCCGAAGGGGCCGACCTCCGCGCGGTCGCCGAGGGCCACGGCTGGGAAGGTCTCGGCGCGGGGTGCGGTCGGCTGACCGGTCGACAGGTGCAGGTCGCACTCGACGGCAAGCGCCTCCCCGGCCGGCGCCGCCAGGCGCGCCTGTGGCTGCCCGGACCCGACGGCCGGGTGCAGGAGGTGGCTCCGGTGGCGCGCCGGGGGGTGGGGATGACGGTCGAGGCGGGCGACCCCGCCGCGCCGTCGGTTGCGAGGCGGGAAACAGGACCGCACTCGGCATGAGCGCCGCGGCCCACGAGCGACCGCCGCGCACGTTGGCGGTGTGCTGCGACGACTGGCCGGTGGTCGCCGCGGGCTTCGCCGCCGGGCACCCGGACCCCGTCGCGGTGCTGCACGCCAACCGGGTCGTGGCGACCAACGCCGCGGCCCGCGCCGCGGGGGTGCGCGTCGGGATGCGACGCCGCGAGGCCCAGGGACGCTGCCCCGACGTGGTGGCCGTCGCGCACGACCCGGCGCGCGACGCCCGCCGCTTCGAGGTGGTCGTGGCCGCGCTCGCGACGCTCACCCCCCGGGTCGAGATCGCGGAGCCGGGCGTGGGCGCGCTCGCCACCCGCGGTCCGTCGCGCTACTTCGGCGGCGACGCGGCGCTCGCGGACCGGGCCGCGCAGGTCGCCACCGACGCGCTGCGCACCTCGCTCGACGACCCGCCCACCCGCGACACCGCCGGAGGTGACGTGGCCGTCGGCGACCCCGACCCGCTCGCCACGGTCCGGGTCGGCGTCGCCGACGGGCCGCTGGTGGCGCGCCTGGCCGCCCGGCAGGCGACGCCCGGCTCACCGCGGGTGGTGCCGCCCGGCGGCTCGGCCGCGTTCCTGGCGCCGATCCCCCTGCGCGTGCTGGGGCCGCACGTGCCCGACCCCGAGGTGCTGGGCACCTGGTTGCAGCTCGGTCTCACCACGGTCGGCGAGGTCGCCGCGCTGCCGGCGGGGATGGTGCTCGGCCGCTTCGGCCCCGACGGGCGGTGGGTGCACCGGCTCGCACAGGGGCTCGACCCGCGCGGGCTGCGCCCCGCGCCGGTCCCCCCCGACGTGGCCGCGACGGTCGACCTCGACCCGCCCGCGGAGCGCAGCGACGCGGTGGCCTTCGCGGCGCGGACGCTCGCCGGCGACCTGGTCGGGCGCCTCGCCGCGGACGGCCTGGCCTGCACCCAGGTCGTCGTCACGTTGCACACCGACCACGGCGAGTCGCACGAGCGGTGCTGGCGACTCGACGGCCCGGCCCGGCCCGTCGGGGGCGCCCGGCCGCTGGCCGCGGCGATCACCGACCGGGTGCGCTGGCAGGTGGACGGCTGGCTGTCGGGCCCGGTGACGACGCGCCCCACCGCCGGCGTGTCCCGCCTGGTGCTGGCGCCCGGGTCGGTGGAGCCGGCGCGGGGGCGCCAGCTCGGCTTCTGGGGTGGCGAGGGCGGCGCGGATGAGCGCGTGGTGCGCGCGGTGGCGCGGCTCGAGGCACTCGTCGGGCCCGACGCGGTGCGGGTCGCCGAGGCGCGCGGCGGCCGCCACCCCGGCGACGAGATCGAGCTGGTGCCGACGACCGCGGTCGACGTGTCGGTGGCGCGACCAGTCGCGCTGCCGGGGCTCGACGACGCCGCGGCGCCCCCGTGGCCGGGCCGGCTCCCCGCGCCGTCGCCGACGCTGCTGCTCGACCCTCCCCGCGAGGTCGAGCTGCTCGACGCGCAGGGATGCCCGGTCGAGGTCGACGGACGCGGCGAGATCCGTCACGCTCCCGCGTCGGTGGAGCTGGGGCGCGACGCGGGTGGCGCCGGCGGGCCGCGCAGCGCGGTGGTGGCCTGGGCGGGTCCGTGGCCGGTCGACGAACGCTGGTGGGACCCCGCCACGCGGCGTCGCCAGGCCCGGCTGCAGGTCGTCACCGCGGACGGCGCCGCCCTGCTGCTCACCCGCCGCGACCGTCGCTGGTGGCTCGCCGCCGTCTACCGCTGACGCCGCGCCACGCTTCGACCGAACTGGGTGGGGTTGGCGGTCCTGGGGCACCGTGAAACCCACCCAGTTCGCCCGAGCGACTCGAACATCTGTTCGATAGTCTCGGGGGATGGGCTTCAACAACCGGTCGCTGCCCTGGAAGGAGCTCGAGGCCCGACTGTCGGGGCGCGCCCCCGTCCCACCGCCGGCGACGGCGGGCGCCGACGAGCCAGGTGGCCGCGGCGATGGGCCGGCGCGACGGCGCCCGGCGGCCGTGCCGTACGCCGAGCTGCACTGCCACTCGCACTTCAGCTTCCTCGACGGCGCCTCGTCGCCTGAGGCGCTCGCCACCGAAGCCGACCGGTTGGGCCTCGAGGCGCTGGCGCTCACCGACCACGACGGCTTCCCCGGCGTGGTCCGCTTCGCCGAGGCCGCCGGGTCGGTCGGGCTGCCCACGGTGTTCGGCGCCGAGCTCACCCTCGACGGGCCGGCCCGGGCGGTGGTGGGCACCCCCGACCCCCCGGGCCGTCACCTGGTGGTGCTGGCCACCGGGACGGACGGCTACCGCCAGCTCAGCCGAGCGCTGAGCCTGGCCCAGCTCGCCGGGGAGAAGGGCGCCCCCCGCCAGTCGCTCGCCGACCTCGTCGACGCCCTCACCCAACCGACGACACCCGGATGGCGAAGCCGCACCGGCAACGCCGGGAACGAAGGTCACGCTGCGCAGCCGCCAGGCGAAGCAGCACCCCACGTGACACCCGGATGGCGAAGCCGCACCGGCAACGCCGGGAACGAAGGTCATGCTGCGCAGCCGCCAGGCGAAGCAGCACCCCACGTGACACCCGGATGGCGAAGCCGCACCGGCAACGCCGGTGCCAATGTGATGGTCCTCACCGGCTGCCGCAAGGGGGCGGTGCCCGCCGCGCTCGAGGCGCACGGTCCCGCGGCGGCGGCTCGTGAGCTCGGCCGACTCGTCGAGGCGTTCGGCCGGGACCGGGTGTGGGTCGAGCTGTGGGACCACGGCCACCCCCTCGACGGTCCCCGCAACGACGCGCTCGCCGAGCTGGCGGTGCGGGCGGGCGTCGGCGTGGTCGCCACCAACAACGTCCACTACGCCACGCCGACCGAGCGGCCGCTCGCCACGGCCCTCGCTGCGGTGCGCGCCCGCCGCAGCCTCGACGATCTGGACGGCTGGCTGCCCGCCGCGGGCACCGCGCACCTGCGCTCAGGGGCCGAGCAGCGCAGGCGCTTCGCCCGGTACCCCGGCGCGGTCGAGGCGTCGGTCGAGCTGGCCCGGGCGTGTGCGTTCGACCTGAAGCTGGTGGCCCCGTCGCTGCCCCCGTTCCCCTGCCCCGACGGCCTCGACGAGATGCGCTACCTGCGCCACCTGGTCGAGCAGGGCGCGGTCCCCCGCTACGGCCCCCGCCCCACCCCCGATTCTGGGTGCGCATCCTCCACCTCCTCTTGCTCGACACGCACCCAAAGCGGTGAGGGGGAAGCCGCCGACCCACCCCCGACGTTGCGCAACCGCCAGACGGAGCAGCCCGACCCGCCCGAGCTCGACAGCAAACGCTGCGCCGCCGCCAGGCAGAGCAGCACCCCCGACGACACCCAGATGGCGAAGCCCGAACGTCAAGGCGAAGCCGCAGGCCGCCCGAGCCCGACAGCCAGCACCGCTGCGCAGCCGCCAGGCGGAGCAGCACCACCCGTGGAACCCGGATGGCGAAGCCCGGGCGAGCAGGCCGCAGGCCGCCCGAGCCCGACAGCCAGCACCGCTGCGCAGCCGCCAGGCGGAGCAGCACCACCCGTGGAACCCAGATGGCGAAGCCCGGGCGAGCAGGCCGCAGGCCGCCCGAGCCCGACAGCCAGCACAGCATGGCACCAGATCGACCACGAGCTGGCGGTGATCGAGCAGCTCGGCTTCCCCGGCTACTTCCTGGTGGTGTGGGACATCGTGCGGTTCTGCGGCGAGGCCGACATCTTCTGCCAGGGCCGGGGCTCGGCGGCCAACAGCGCGGTGTGCTTCGCGCTGGGCATCACCCGGGCCGACGCGGTGCGCCTGGGGCTGCTCTTCGAGCGGTTCCTGTCGCCGGGTCGCGACGGCCCGCCCGACATCGACCTGGACATCGAGTCGGGCCGCCGCGAGGAGGTCATCCAGTACGTCTACGAGCGCTACGGGCGCCACAACGCCGCGCAGGTCGCGAACGTCATCACCTATCGGCCGCGCTCCGCGGTGCGCGACATGGCCCGGGCGCTCGGCTTCGCGGCCGGCCAGCAGGACGCCTGGGCCAAGCAGGTCGACCGCTGGGGCTCGCTGGCGGAGACCCCCAGCGGGCTCCCGACCTCGAAGACCGAGCCGACCACCGGCGCCGCGACCCGTGACGCCTGGCGGGGCGAGACGCTCCGGGCGGGCGAGCACTCGATCCCCGCCGCGGTGCTGGAGCTGGCCCGCCAGGTCGAGCACGCGCCCCGCCACCTGGGCATCCACTCGGGCGGCATGGTGATCTGCGACCGGCCGGTGATCGAGGTGTGCCCGGTGGAGCGGGCCCGCATGCCGAACCGCACGGTCCTGCAGTGGGACAAGGACGACTGCGCAGCGGTGGGTCTGGTGAAGTTCGACCTGCTCGGTCTGGGGATGCTCACCGCGCTGCACCACGCGGTCGACCTGATCCGCGACCACCGCGGCTACGAGCTCGACCTGGCCATGCTCGACCAGGAGGACGCCGTCTACGACATGCTCTGCGCGGCCGACTCGGTGGGGGTCTTCCAGGTGGAGTCCCGCGCCCAGATGGCGACGCTGCCCCGGCTCAAGCCCCGCACCTTCTACGACCTGGTGGTCGAGGTGGCGTTGATCCGGCCGGGCCCGATCCAGGGCGGCTCGGTGCACCCCTACATCCGCCGCCGCAACGGCACCGAGCCGGTCACGTACCTGCACCCGCTGCTGGAGCCGGCGCTCGCCAAGACGCTCGGGGTGCCGCTGTTCCAGGAGCAGTTCATGCAGATCTCGATCGACGTGGCGGGCTTCAGCGCCAACGAGGCCGACGAGCTGCGCCAGGCGATGGGCTCGAAGCGCAGCCGGGTGCGCATGGAGCGGCTGCGCGAGCGGTTGTTCGCGGGCATGGCCGAGCGGGGCATCACGGGTGCGGTGGCGGAGGAGATCTGGACCAAGCTCGTGGCGTTCGCCGACTACGGCTTCCCCGAGTCGCACTCGGTGAGCTTCGCCTACCTCGTGTACTCCTCGGCGTGGATCAAGCTGCACGAGCCGGCGGCGTTCTGCGCGTCGCTGCTGAACGCCCAGCCGATGGGCTTCTACTCGCCGCACACGCTGGTGCAGGACGCGCGGCGCCACGGGGTCGAGGTGCGGCGGCCCGACCTGGCGCGCTCGGGGGCGGGCGCGGTGCTGGAGCCGTGCGCGGCGTCGCACAACGGGGTGGCGGTGCGCCTCGGGCTGTCGTCGGTGCGCGGGGTCGGCCAGGAGCTGGCCGAAGCGATCGTGGCCGAGCGCGACGCGACCGGGCCGTTCAGCGACCTGGCCGACCTGGCCCGACGCACCGGCGTGACCCGCCCCCAGCTCGAGGCCCTCGCCCTGGCCGGCGCAGTCTCCCCGCCCGGCACCCCCTCCGACCCGGATGACAAACGCTGCGCCGCCGCCAGGCAGAGCAGCACCCCCGACGACACCCAGATGGCGAAGCCCGAGTGGCAAGGCGAAGCCGCCGCCACTCGACAGCAACACAGGCCGCAGGCCGCCCGGGCCACGCTGCGCAGCCGCCAGGCGAAGCAGCCCGACCCGACCAACCCAGATGGCGAAGCCGAAGCGAGCAGGCCGCAGGCCGCCCGAGCCACACGCCACGCTGCGCAGCCGCCAGGCGAAGCAGCCCGATCACCCCGACCCGGATGGCGAAGCCGAAGCGAGCAGGCCGCAGGCCGCCCGAGCTTCACAGCAAAACCGCCGCACCGCGCTGTGGCAGGCCGGGGCGGCGGCGCAGTCGCGCCCCGGTCGCCTGCCGGGGATCGTGACCGGGATGGACGCACCGCCCCTGCCGGGCATGTCCGCCGAGGACGAGGCGGTGACCGACCTGTGGGCCACGGGCGTGAGCGCCGCCGGGCACCCCACGCAGTTCGTGCGCGCCGAGCTCGACCGCCTCGGCGTGCTCACCGCCACTCGGCTGCGCACCCACCCGACCGACGGTCGGGTCCTGGTGGGCGGGGTCGTCACCCACCGCCAGCGCCCGGCGACGGCGGGCGGCACGATGTTCATCAACCTCGAGGACGAGACCGGTCTGGTGAACGTGATCTGCTCGAAGGGCTGCTGGACCCGCTACCGCACCTTGGCCCGGGGCGCGCCGTCGCTGCTGGTGCGGGGCCGCCTGGAGCGCTCGGAGGGCGTGGTGAACGTGATCGCCGAGAAGCTCTCCGAGCTCCCCCTCGAGGTGGGCACGCTCCACTCCCGGAACTTCCGCTGACCCTCGTTGCCCCTGACTGCGACCCGGACGATCCACGAGGTCGAAGGGAATGTGTCGACGGTGGGACCGGGTTTCCAGGACGGAGCGCCGAGCTCGATCGGTAGCGTCGACCCCGCCGCGCCGGACCGTCCGCCGACAAGAGGCCACACCGTGAGCGACGAACCGCACATCGACCCCACCGCCGATCGGCCCCAGATCAGCCGCTTCGTCGGCGTCTACGACGCGGACCACACGCTCAAGGGTGAGCTGACGTACTGGGTCGGCGCCCGCCTCGGTCGCGCCCACTGCGCGCTGTGCGACATCACCCACGGCAGCGTCCGCGAGCGCAGCGACTGGAAGGCGTGCCGGGCGGGATTGCCCATCCCCTTCGACACGTTCCACCGCGACGACCAGCCCGACCAGGTGCGCGCCGCGCTCGGTGGCGCCGTTCCGGCGGTGGTGGCCGAGACGACCGACGGGGTCGTGCCCCTGCTCGACGGCGACGCCCTCGAGGCGTGCGCGGCCTCGCCCGAGGCGCTCATGAAAGCGGTTGAGGCCGCCGCCGAGGCGCAGGGACTCGACTGGCCTTCCGGCGCGTTGGACGCGCGCTGAGCAAGCGCAATTGACCCAGGTGCGCCCAAAACGGGGTGGGCGACAAGGCCGGGCGGTGGTGCGGCAGGATGCACCCATGACCAGCTCTCCGCGACCTCCACGACCGACGACGTCCTCGAGGGCGTCGACCTGACCGGCACCACGATCCTCATCACCGGCACCTCCGCCGGGCTGGGCGTGGAGGCGACCCGGGCGTTGACGGCGCACGGCGCGGCGGTGATCGGCGGCGTGCGCGACCTCGCCAAGGCCGAGGCGAACCTGACCGAGGCGGGCGTCGACCTCGACCGGGTGACCCTGCACCGCCTCGACCTGGCGTCGCTCGACTCGGTGCGCGCCTTCACCGACGAGGTCCTCGCCACGAACCCCACGCTCGACGTGATCATGGCCAACGCCGGGATCATGGCGTGCCCCCAGGGCACCACGCAGGACGGCTTCGAGCTGCAGTTCGGCACCAACCACCTGGGCCACTTCGTGCTCGTCAACCGGTTGCTGCCGGCGTTGCGCGACGGCGGGCGGATCGTGATCCTGTCGTCGTCGGGCCACCGCTTCAGCGACGTCGACCTCGACGACCCGAACTTCGAGGACACGCCGTACGACGCGTGGGTCGCCTACGGCCGGGCCAAGACGGCCAACGTGCTGTTCGCGGTCGAGCTGGACCGCAGGCTCCGCGGCCGCGGCGTCCGAGCCACCGCGCTGCACCCTGGGGGCATCATGACCGAGCTCGCCCGCCACCTCACCGACGAGACGCTGGGCCAGCTCATCGAGGCGCGCAAGGGCCACGACACGAAGTTCAAGTCGGTGCCCGAGGGCGCCGCGACGCAGGTGCTGGGCGGCGGTCGTCGCCGACGGCGACGCGGTCGGCGGAAGGTTCTGCGAGGACTGCGGGGTCGCCGAGGTCACCGACTCGGACGCGCCCGACGGCGTGCGCGCCTACGCGCTCGACCCGGACACCGCCAAGGCCCTGTGGGCGCGCTCAGAAGAACTGGTCGGCGAACGATTCAGCTGAGGACGGGGACCAACCGGATCGTCGCTTCGGGGTTCAGCCCGCAGCGCCGGTTCCGGCGGTTCCGGCTGCTTGGCGGATGTAGGCCTGGGTGGCCTCGTCACGCGCCTGGGCGTCGGCCACGGCATGCTCGCCCTTCTTCTGACCACGGGCGATGAAGTAGACGAACACGGCGAGGGGACCGCTCAGATGCGGCGACGTCGCCTGACGCCGCGGCCCGGTGTGACGGCCGCCGCGACCACCGCGGTCTTGGCGACGGGCGACGGGCCAGGTGACACCGCCTTGGCCACCACCGCGGTCTTGGCCACGGGATGACCGATGACGCCGACTCTTCCTCTGCGTGCTGGTCGCAACGGCATGTCAGGCTCCTTCTGCTTCGAGCAGCTCGTCGGCCTCGACGGCGGCAAGGATGGCTTGGATGGGGATGCGCCCGTTGGCGATGAGCTCGCCGCCGGACCGACGGGCAGCCGATGCGAACGGCGCCGCCCAAAGGTTCTCGTAGACGAGGACACCCGCGACGCTGCCGGGCTCCATGGCCGCGGCGAGGAGCTCGACGTCCTCCTCGGCGAGCAGCTCAGCCAGTTCGGCTTCGAGCCCGACGAGGGGTCCGAGCTCCTCGACATCGGCCAGTTCCATCGCCTCGATCGAACCGTCGTCGTCCTTGACGAGGATGATGGCGTCGATCACGCGGATGGTGTCGGCGTCGACGAGCTTGACGAGCTCGTCAACCATCTCACCGGTGAAGTTCTGGTGCCCTTCGGGGAACTCGATGATGAGGAAGTCGACGGGCCCGAGCTCATCGAGGTTGGTGGAAGTCATGTGCGTTCCGTTTCGCTCGTGGATGTGGGTCGCTGCTGCGCGAGGTCAGTCGATCGCGGTGATGTCTCGGCCGTGGGCGGTGAGCGCCCAGATCACGGCGACACCGATGGCGATGAGGATCGAGGACCAGACCGGGGAGTAGGGCAGCCACAGGAAGTTGGCGACGATGCTGATGCAGGCGATGATCACGCCGACCGTGCGGCCGAGCACGTGGCCCTTGAGGATGCCGAAGCCCGATCCCACCACGACGATGCCGATGAGCATGTTGATCCAGCCCCACGTGGCGACGTTGAACTTGTACAGGTAGTTGGTACCGACGACGTAGTACGAGCCGTGCACCGCGGCGGACAGACCAGCGAGGAACTCGAGCCCACCGATCACGATCAACATCGTCGCCGCGAACATGGACCATCCAACGGCCGCGCCGCTCGGGTTTGCTTCTGACATGATTCCGCTCCTTGTATTCGGGTGGCATGAGCATCCGACGGACGGAAAGAAATCAGTAGGGTCTTTTGGCACAGACCGCACGGCCCTTGGGTCTGATCGGGGCTAGGCGGCGGGGCCCGGTGACGAGAACCAGTTGACGTGGAAGCCGAAGGGCACGCGTCCGCGGCAGGTGGACGCGCGCGACTGGACCTGCAGCCACGTCGCGCGCGTCCAGCACGGCCACGTCGGTGGAGCCGTCGGTCCGGTCGGCGACGAACGCCAGCAGCCAGCCGTCGTCCTCGGCGGTGCCGGCGGGGTCGGGCACGAACACGGCCTCGCTCGTGACCGCGTTCGGGCCGCACCACCAGGTGGCCCGGTCGCCGGTCAGGCCGTCGTAGCGGACGACCGTGTCGAAGTGCCCGATGATGTCGGCCTTGCCACGGAAGCCACCCATGTAGTGGTACCGGCTGCGCACGCCGCAGTAGGCGTCGTTGATGCGGGGGTAGTCGCCGCCCAGGTCGTCGAACTGCTCGACGTGCACCGACCCGGTCGCGGTGTCGACGGTGAACCGGGTTGGCAGGCCTGGGTCGGCATCGGCGCCCTCGCGGTCCATGGCGCCGTCCTTGCCCGCGGTGTACGCCTCACCGGCGAGACGTGACCCGGCGAAGGTGACGGAGTCGCCGTCCTCCCAGGCGTTCCAGAAGTGGTTGATGTAGCTGGCCTCGGTCTCGTACCAGGTGACCGCGTCGCCGTCGCGCGGGAGGAGGCCGACGCGTGTGACGTGGTCGGGGTTCCACCGGAACATCGGCTCGCCGTGGAGCGCGGCCATGATGTCGAGCACCATCGGCGCGTCGACGAACACCGCGTAGTGCTCGGTGATGGCGAAGTCGTGCATGACGATGGCCTCGGGGAGGTCGATGTCGACGGTCCGCTCGAGGGTGCCGTCCGCGCCGATCTGGAAGTACTTGAGGTAGGGCTCGGAGGGCAGGTAGGCGAAGGCGAGCATCTCGCCGGTGCGGGGGTCGATCTTGGGGTGCGCGGTGAACGCGCCGTCGAGTCGCCCGTCGAAGTCCCAGACGCCGACGGTGTCGAGCTCGGCGGTGAACTCGGTCGGAGGCCCGGCTTCCCACAGCGCGAGACGCCGGCCGGCGTGGCGCACGATGTTGGTGTTGGCGAGGTTCTTCATCGGACCGGCGTCGCCCACCTCGTCGGGTCCCGGCATGTGGAGGTCGCCGAGGCCGCCGTAGAGGGCGCGCCCGGCGCGCTGCTCGGCCTCGAGCCCGGCGGTGCGAATCCACCGGTTGCGGTACGAGACCTCGCCGTCTCCGAAGGTGACGGCGTGCAGCATGCCGTCTCCATCGAACATGTGGTAGCGACCGAGCGGCTCGAACATCGGGTTCGGTCCGTTGCGGATGAGCGCACCCTGCAGCGCGGCGGGCAGGTCACCGGTGACCGCGAGGTGCCGGTCGTCGCGCTCGTCGGTGACCGGCACGAAGAGCCCATTGAGCATCGGCTGGTTGCGGACGTTGGTCACTGCGGACATGGGTCGGACCTCCCGGGGATCGAGTTCAAGTTAACACCGTTTACCTCCGGGCTGCCGAGCGCAGACCGAGACCCCCGCTACCGTCGCGGCGATGCCTGCCACCTACCTGCTCATCCACGGCGGCGGGTCGACCGGCCGCTTCTGGGACCGGTTGCTGCCCCACCTGGACGGCCGCGCCCTCGCAGTCGACCTTCCGGGCCGCAACGGCAAGCCCGCCGACCTGGGGACGCTCACCGTCGACGACGAGGTGGCCTCGGTCCTGGCCGACCTCGACGCGGCTGCGATCGACGGCCCGATCGTCGTCGTGGCGCACTCCTCGGGCGGGCTGGTAGTACCCGGGGTGGTCGCGGGCCTCGGCAACCGGGTGCGCCACGTGGTGCTCAACGCCGCGCTCGTGCCCACTGAGGGTGGCTGCGGCATCGACTGCATGCAGCCCCACCACCGCGACGGGCTCCTCGCGGTCCTCGACGCAGCAAAGGCCGACGGCACCGTGATCACCCTCCCGCCGCCAGCGCCGGACGACACCGAGCGCTATCGCACCACCTACGGCGGCGACCCGCTCGACGACGACACGCTGGCCTACATCGTCGATCCGGCGCGCTGCGTAGAGGACACGGTCCATCACTACTTCCAGCCGGTGCACTGGTCGACGGTCGCCGGGACGCCGATCACCTACGTCCTCAACGAGCGCGACCGCCCGATCCGCCCCGAGATGCAGGAGGAGATGGCGGCGCGCCTGCCCGCGCCGACCACCGTGGTGCGCGTCGACGCCGGGCACATCCCGGCGGTCACCCAGCCGGCCGACTTCGCCCGGCTACTTGCCGAGGTCGCCCCCGGCTGAAGTCTTCGTGCCCTCCCAGTAGGGGGCGCGCAGCTTGAACTTCTGGAGCTTGCCGGTGGCGGTCCGGTCGAGGGCGTCCCGGAACTCGACGCGCTTGGGGCACTTGTAGCCGGCGAGCCGCGTCTTGGCGTGGGCGATGATCTCGTCCTCGGTGACCTCGGCCTCCGGCGTCACCACCACGAGCGCGGTCACCAGCTCGCCCCACTTCTCGTCGGGGACCCCGATGACCGCCACCTCGGCAACCGCCTCGTGGCTGAAGAGCGCGTCCTCCACCTCGATGGACGAGACGTTCTCGCCACCGGTGATGATCACGTCCTTCTTGCGGTCCGAGATGACCAGGTACCCCTGCTCATCGACGAAGCCGCCATCCCCGGTGTGGAACCAGCCGTCGCGCATCGCATCGGCCGTGGCGTCGGGCTGCTCCCAGTAGCCACCCATCACGACGTTGGATCGGGCCAGCACCTCGCCCTGGTCGTCGATGTCGACGCGCACGCCGAGCGCCGGCACGCCGGCGCGCGACGAGCTTGCGGGCCCGCTCCTCGGGCGGCAGGTCGTCCCACTCGGCGCGGCCCCGGCTCATGGTGAGCAGCGGCGCGGTCTCGGTGAGTCCGTAGATCTGGATGAACTCCCAGCCCAGCTCGGCCTCGACGCGCTCGATCGTGCGGGTGGGCGGCGGCGCACCGGCCACCACGATGCGCGTGCGACCCGCGCCGGGGATCGGTCCGTCCCAGTCCGCGGCGGCGTCGAGCACCATGTTCACCACGGTCGGCGCCCCGCACATGAGGGTGACGCCGTGCTCGTCGACGCGGCGCAGGATCTCGGCCCCGTCGATCTTGCGGATCACGACCTGGGTGGCGCCCATGCCGGTCGCCGCGTACGGCATGCCCCAACCGTTGCAGTGGAACATCGGCAGCGTGTGCAGGTAGACGTCGCGGTCCGATACCGAGGCCTGCCACCCGAAGGTCGTCGCGTTCACCCAGCAGTTGCGGTGGGTGAGCTGCACGCCCTTGGGGCGGGCGGTGGTGCCGGAGGTGTAGTTGATCGTGGCGGGCGCGTCCTCGTCGGGCTCGCGCCAGGGCTCGGGCTCGACGCCGAACCGGTAGAGCTCCTCGTCCGCGTCGGCACCGATCACGAAGCGCTGCTTGCACTTCACGTCCGCGAGCGCCTCGTCGAGCTCGGGGTCGACGAGGAGCACCGAGGCCCCGGAGTGCTCGACGATGTAGGCGACCTCGGCGGCGGAGAGCCGGAAGTTGACGGGCACGAGGATCCGGCCCGAGCCCGACACCCCGAAGAACGAGGTCAGCAGCCGGCCGGCGTTGTGCGAGACCACCGCGACGCGCTCCCCCTGCGCGACACCCAGTGCGTCGAGCCCGGCGGCCTGCGCCCGAGCGCGCTCCCCGATCTGCGCGTAGGTGAGCGCCCCCAGGACTCGGCCGGCTGGTCGGGCTCGTCGACCAGGCCGACGCGGTCGCCGTAGACCGCGAGGGCCCGGTCCAGGAAGTCGTTGACCGTCAGTGCAACCTTCATCG
This sequence comes from uncultured Actinomycetes bacterium, assembly GCA_963810075.1. Lineage (GTDB taxonomy): Bacteria > Actinomycetota > Acidimicrobiia > Acidimicrobiales > Iamiaceae > CAWELZ01. The sequence continues at coordinate 228,986 of CAWELZ010000014.1, forward strand.
GTCCTCCTGAGGACGTCGTGGCTCGTGCCGCGTCACGGTAGCGACCTCCCTCGACCCATGTCGGCGCACCCGTCTCGAGCAGTTCGCCGCCAAACAGCAGAATGGCTCGCCGAGCAGCAGACTGACTGACCACCAACCGTCGCATCCGACCAGACACCAGGAGCTGCCCCATGAGCGCCATCACCTTCGTGAACGAACCCGAGCTGCTGACCTTGACAGCCACCGTCGAGCTCGACGCTGCTTTGGAGGACGTCTGGCAGCTCTGGGCGAACCCCCGGCTGCTCGAGCGGTGGTGGGGACCGCCGACGTACCCGGCGACGTTCGTCGACCACGACCTCACCCCTGGGGGCCGGATCTCGTACTACATGACCGGGCCCGACGGCGAGGAGCCCCACGGCTGGTGGCGCGTGCTGGAGGTCGAGCCGAACCGTCGCATCGAGCTCGAGGACGGATTCGCCGATGAGCAGGGCATGCCCGACCCCGACATGCCGGTGACGCTCATGGTCGTGACGTTTCAGCAGGTCGACGAGCGACGGACGACGATGGTCATGTCCTCGACGTTCCCGTCGATGGAGGCCATGCAACAGCTCGTAGACATGGGCATGGAGGACGGCATGCGCGCTGCGCTCGGCCAGATCGACGCCGTCCTCGGGATCTGAGCGACCACTCGCCCACGCCGGGAAGGTCAGCCGGCGGAACCGAACCGCTCGGCGTGGCAGCGTGCGAAGCCGACCGGCGCCAGACCACACGAGGGCGTGGGCACCTCGGTCGGCGCGGTCGGTGCCAGTCGAGTCGCCGCGCTCGCGCCGCCCGCGGCTGCCACACCTGCGACGCAGTCGGTCGTGGCGAAGGCACCGGTGCCGAAAGCCGCCGTGCCGCACGGCGTGCCCAGCCCGGTCGGCCCGTCGAAGCCCGCGAAGGCGGTGCACAGGTAGCTGCCGCCGCACGAGCCGTTGTTGCCGGTCGTGACGTCGAACAGCGACGAGGTCGTCGCGTACGTGGTCGACGTCGGCACGTCGGGATACGCGAGGGCGTACACACCGGCGATCAGCGGCGCGGCGAGGCTCGTCCCACCGAAGACCTCCCAGCCGGTCGAGGTGCCGTAGGTGATGTAGATCGCGAGGCCCGGGGAGCCCGCGAGCGCGGACACGTCGGCGATCGTCCGGTTGACGCAGCCGCCGTCGCTCTGCCAGGAGGGCTTCGCCTCGTACGCAGAGCAACCGCTCTGCGCGTGGACCCAAGCCGACTCCGACCAGCCGCGCGCGCTGCTGTCCGCCACGAGCTCCGTCCCCCCGACCGCAGTCACGCCAGGGGCGGAGGCGGGCCACGAGGTGCCGTAGCCGGCGTCGCCGGTGGACACCGTGGTCGCGATCCCGGCGTGGGTGAAGTGGTAGTCGTAGTTGTGCTCGGTGCTGGACTCGGCGCCGCCGAAGCTGTTCGAGATCACCGTGGGTTGGAGCGCGGCCGCCGTGTCTTCGGCTGTGATCAAGTTGCCGAACGAGTTGCTGTTGGCTTCCACGAGGGTCAGGTGGCACAAGGGACACGCCGCCGAGGCCGCGTCGAGGTCGAGCGCGATCTCCTCGGCCCAGCCCTGGTTGGCCGCGGGGTAGCCGCCCTGGACCCCGTCCTGGTTGAGCTTCGTGAAGCACCCGTTCGCTGTCGTGCAGGGCGGGAGCCCGTACGCGTCCCGGTAGACGGCCAGGTCGGCCTCGGCGTTGGGGTTGTCGTAGGCGTCGACGATGGCGATCGTGCGACCGGTGCCGGCCACCTGCGAAGGCAGTCGGTAGGCGTCCCAGATCTGGCAGGGGCTGAGCCCGCTGTGCGGGTTCGCCGCACAGTTCGGTCGGCTGAAGGTCCACGGCCGGTACGCGTGGAGCGAGCCGTCGCGCGACCCGACGTAGACGCTGCCCAGGGCGATGGCCGGCGACCCGTCGATCGCGCCGCCGGTGGTAGCGGACCACAGCGGGCTGCAGACACGGGTAGCACCGGTGCAGCTCGCCGTTCCCGCCGCGTCGAACGCCGCGAGGTCGTGACCGGCCGAACCGACGAAGACGGTCGAGCCGCCGACTGCCGGTGAGGAGGTGATCGCACCACCGGTGGGCGCCGTCCACAGCGGCGCACAGACCTTCGGGGACCCCGAACAGCCGGTCACCCCGGCGGCGTCGGTCGCGTACAGGTCACCGTCGGTCGAGCCGACGTACACCACGCCGTTGGCGACGGCCGGCGATGCCGCGGATCGCGCCGCCGGTCGCCATCGTCCAACTCGGGGCGCACACCGACGGGGTCCCGGAGCAACCGGTTCCACCAGCGGTGTCGAACGCCGAGAGGCGGCCGTCGGCCGCGCCGACGTAGAGCGTGGTGCCCGAGATCGCCGGAGAGGACGACCCGATCGTCGACCCGGTGTCGCCGGTCCACCGCGCGGTGCACGTGGTCGGCGTGCCGCTGCAACCGTCGGACCCGGCCGCGTCGAACGCCACGACCTTCCCGTTGGCCGACGCAACGTAGACCCGGCTCCCCGCCACGGCGGCGCTGCCGTTGATGGCGCCACCGGTCGACGCCGTCCACAGCGGCGTGCAGACCTTGGGCGTGCCGCTGCAGTTCGTCGCTCCGGTCGCGTCGAACGCGTCGAACGTGCCGTTCGTCGAGCCGACGTAGACGACCCCGCCCGACACCATCGGAGAGCCGACGATCGAGCCGCCGAGGGTCGCCGTCCACAGCGGCGTGCAGATCTTCGGGGTGCCGCTGCAGTTGGTGGAGCCTGCCGCGTCGAACGCCTCGAGGCGGCCGTCGCTGGAGCCCACGAACACGACCCCACCAGATACCGCCGGTGACGACGAGACCGTGCCCGGTCCGCCGTTGGTGCCCGCGGCCTGGATCGTCGCGGTCCACAGGGGCGGGCAGCTCACCGGCGTGCCCGTGCAGGCACCCGACGCGTCGGCGTCGAAGGCCACGAGCGTTCCGGCGTCAGACGTGACGTAGGCGACGTTGCCGACGACTGCCGGAGAGGACGTGACCGCCGCGCCGGTCGGGCCGACGAAGAGGTCGGCCAGCCGGGGCACGTCGGCCTGGGCGAGCGAGGTGTCGCTGGTGGCGCGGGTGTTGCCGCCGCCGTAGCCGAACTGCGCCCACTCGAAGTTGCAGCCGGCGGCCACCGACATGAGCGCTCCGGTCAGGAGCAGCGCCGCCACGCGACGTGTCGATGACGTGGTCATCGCACTCGTCGAACACATGTCAACATCACCAAACGATACCCGCTCGCTCGACCGAAGCGCCTTCGGGAACACCGTTCAGGCCGGTTGCAGCTCCGTCGCGGGAGCCGCTCGTCGGCCCTTCGCAGCCGCGACGAGCACGCGGGTACCACGGAGCACCCGCCCGAAGGTCGTTGCGCTCCCGAGCTCGGGCGCGCGGCCGTCGGCGTCCCAGGCGACGTTGCCGTTGACCAGCACCGCACGGACCACGCCGTCGCTGCGGTTGACCAGCCGGCGCAGCTCGGCCATGCCGGGCATCGGCGCCTCGGTGACCTCGTCGACCCGCTCGTCCAGCGCCTCGGGGTCGATGACCACCACGTCGGCACGCGAGCCGACCCGGAGGTGACCGGCGTCGATGCCCAGGTAGTCGGCGAGCTCGCCGGTCACCCGGTGCACCGCCCGACCGAGGGACATGACGGGCTCGCCCCGAAGCGATCGGTCGCGCACCAGACGCAGCAGGTGGAGCGGGAAGTCGTAGAACGCCATGTTGCGCAGGTGCGCGCCCACGTCGGAGAAGCCGATCTGCGCCTGGGGGTGGTCGACGATCCAGGCGACCGACTCCGGGTTGGTGTTGCCGACGGTGGTGGTCCAGCGCAGGTCGTTGCCGTACTCGGCCTGCAGGTCGAGGAACGTCTCGATGCGCTCCGCGCCGCGCGCCTCGGCCACGTCGGCGAACGAGCAGCCGACCAGTGACTCGTCGGGGCAACCGACGATCGTGGCCTCGGCGAGGTCGCGGTGGTAGGCACGCCCGCGCAGCCGGTTCGACCACTGCTTCGCGAACCGGGCCCGGTAGCCGGGGTCGGCCAGCAGCTCGGCACGCGCCGCGCCGGCCAGGTGCAGCGCCTCGGTGCCCGCGCCGATCTCCTCGAGGATGGGGTTCTCGAGACCGTCGGTCCAGAGCCGGAACGGCTCAGGCAGCGACTGCAACCGCACATCGGCGTTGAGGATCCGACGCGCCCGATCGGTCACCGCGCCGATGACCTTGTGGGTGCCGGGCGCAGCCTTGACGTCCATCATCGAGATGATCGTGGTGCGCAGCGGCTTGCGACGGAGCCCGCTCGCCACGCCCAGGAACAGCGCGATGTTCCAGCGACCGGAGATGTCGGGCACGCCTTCGAGGACCGCGTCGCGGCGCCGCAGCACCTCCGCGAGGTAGCGGTACTCGCGCCACTTGGAGAACACCGACGGCGTCGGACGGCTGCGGAAGCGGTCGCCGTCCATCTTGTCCCAGGGCAGGGTGTTGATCGACAGGCCCAGGTAGCCGGCATCGAGCGCCGCCTCGAGCATCGCGGCCATCTCCGCCAGCTCGTCCTCGGTGGGCTCGACCTGGTCGTCGAGCGACCGGCCCAGGCCCATGACGTGCGCGCGCAGCGCCGAGTGACCGAGGAACGAGCACACGTTGGGGCCCAGCGGCACCCGCTCGAGGTGCTCCAGGTACCCGGCGGGGTCCTTCCAGTCCTTGACACGCTCGAGCAACGGCAGCACCTCGCTGCGCGGCACGCCCTCGACCCGGCAGAACATGTCGGCGAGGTCCTCGACCTCGCCCACCGCGAACGACAGACCGCATGACCCGATCAGCACCGTCGTGATGCCGTGGCGGAGCGACTCGGTCAGGCCGGGGTCGATCTCGAGCTCGGCGTCGTAGTGGGTGTGCAGGTCGACGAACCCGGGCATGACCCAGCAGCCCTGGGCATCGATGACGGTGGCACCCTTGGGCGCCGTCAGCTCGGTCGCCAGCTCGACGACCACTCCGTCGACGATGCGGACATCGACGACGCGACCGTCATCCCCCGAGCCGTCGAACACCAAGCCGTTGCGGATCACCGTCTGCGTCATGCGCGCAGGGTACGCCGTGCGTCAGGTGCGAGCACGATGGTCCCGAACGCGCGGCCCGGCATCGTCAGGCGAGGCGGGCGGAGTACACGGGCAGGTCGAGCACCGTCTTGACCCCGGGGGTCGCCGCGACCACCGAGGGGATCGCGTTGACGACGTGCATCGCGGTGGCGAGGCAGCCGGCGTGGTTGTGGTCGCCGTTGTCCGACGCCAGCGAGAGCTCCATGCGCAGGTGCGGTTCGCCGGTGATCTCGATGCGGTAGCCCTGGCCCTGTGGCCATTCGGGGGCGTCGTGGTCACGCAGGCGGGTGACGTGCTCGACCACGATCCGCTCCTCGCCATCGACGATCCCGACGATCTCGAAGCGCATGCCCGACACCGTGCCGGCCTTGATCGGACCGGAGGCGATGGCGAAGTCCTCCTCCGCGAGCAGCACCTCGTGACGCTCCTCGAACCGGTCGACGGTCAGGCCGAGGGCGTCGGCCACGAGCGCGATCACCGGGCCCCAGGCCAGCGACGTCGAGCCGGGCGCCAGCAGCAGCGACGACGAGGCATCGGGCTTGCCGAAGCCCATGATCTCGAACATCGTGAACGGGTTGTCCCAGGTGTCGTAGTTGACGATCTCCATCATCCGGACGTGACGCACCTCCCGCGACAGCGCCAAGGTGTGGATGGTGATGCCGGAGTTGCCGAAGCCGGGGTCGATCCCCGAGGTGTAGACGCTTGCGCCGCCGGTCTCGGCGGCCTGCTGCAGCCGCTCGAACACGCCGTCGCCGGCATACCGGGGGTGCAGCAGCGGCACGAAGGAGGTGTTCACGACGTTGACCCCCGCGGCCAGGAACCGCTCGAGGTCGTCCACCACCCCGTCGGGTCGGATGTCGGAGCTGGCCGTGTAGCAGATGCAGTCGGGTTGCAGCGCGAGCAGCGCGTCGGCATCGGTCGTCGCCGCCACGCCGAGGGCGGGGCCGCCGCACAGCTCACCCGCGTCGCGACCGTCCTTGGCTGACGAGTGCACCCACAGCCCGGCGAGATCGAGGTCGGGGTGCGCGGCGATGCCGGGCACGGCGTGGATGCCCACGGTGCCGGTCGCCCACTGGATCACACGCAGCGGTCGGGTCGGGGTGCTCTGGTTCATCGCGGCGAGCCTACGGGTCGCCGAGCGCCTCGGCGTCGGTCGGCCGGTGTCGGTCAGGCGGGGCAGCTGCCGTCGGTGCGGGGCTTGCCGTCGAGGCGCCACGGCTGCCAGCGGTCGCCGTAGTACGACAAGGCGGCCTGTGAGAGCCCGGCGGCCACCTCGGCGTTCTTGTTCGCGTCGATCAGCTCTCCGTAGTCGTACCCGTAGTTGGTCTTGATCCACTGGGTGTGGACGATGTTGATCTGGAAGAGCCCGATGTTCTGCCAGCCGGGGCTCAGCGCGTCCGCCTGGTAGTTGGACTCGCGTGCGACGATGGCCTTCGCGCAGGCCTGCTGCGGCGGGTCGAAGTAGCTGTTGATCGCGGCGGTGGCGATCTGCTCAGGCGTGCAGCTGCTCGCCATCAGCGCGACCACCGCCAACAGCACCGCGGCCACGGAGAACCGGACGCCGCGACTGCGACGCGCAGGCCCAGGGGACGCTGGGTCGCTGTTGATCGATGCTGGTGCGGGCGAAGCGTTGGCGGGCACGGAGTCGCTCCTCGTCGGTCGGGCTCGTGTCGGCTCCCTGTCCATCGGCAGCGGTCGGCGCCCGTTGAGTGAAGTCCCTGTGGCGGACCTCAAGGACCGTCGTCGCAGCACACCGACCGGATGAGCCCGGCGAGCACCGCTCGTCCCGCCTCGGCTTCGTCACCACGCGCCTCCCGTTGGGTCTCGGTCATGACCGCCGACCACAACAGGTCCATCGTCGCGTCGAGGCGGTCGTCGTCGAGACCGCACTCGGCCAGCGCACGGCGGAACGGCGCCACGAGCTGCGCGTGCCCGTCGATGAACTCGGCGCGCGCGTCGGGCGAAAGCGACGCGGAGGCCTGCGCCAACGACTCGAACAGCGCGTGCTCGGGCTCGAGGGCGTAGTCGATCTGGGCGTCTGCCCAAGCGACGAGCCGATCCGAGACCGGACCGTCGCCTGCGAGGATCTCGGTCGACCGGGCGGCTTGGACCGGGATCTCGGCGTGGTACCAGCGGAGCAGGATCGACGCCTTGTCGGGGAAGTACCGATACAGCGAGTTGCGCGCCAGGCCGACCTCGGCCGCGATGTCGGACAGCGACACCGACGCGTAGCCCCGCTCCACGAAGAGGCGGATCGCCGCGTCGAACACCGCCCGCTCCTGGTGCTCGACGTGTTCGGCGAGCGAGTCGCCGCTGATGCGTGGCATGGGTCGAGCTCGTCAGCCGGCGGCGGGGGCCGCGTCCACGACCGGCTCGCCGTGCAGGCTGCCCGCCTCGAGGGTCAGGGTGCGCACCGCGTCGCTCACCTGGGCGCGGTTGTGCGTGACGATCACGGTGGCGACACCCGCGTCACGGGCCGCCGACTCGAGTCGCTCGATGACGTCACGACCCCGCGCGTCGTCGAGCGCCGCGGTCGGCTCGTCCGCGAGGAGCACGACCGGGTCACGCATCAACGCACGGGCGATGCCCACCCGCTGCTGCTCACCACCGGAGAGCTGCGCAGGCCGGGCGTGCATCCTCGCCGCGAGGCCGAGCGAGCCGAGCAGCTCGGCCGCCCGGTCACGTGCCGCCGACGGCCGGGTGCCGGCGATGTGCGCCACCAGCTCGAGCTGCTCGAGCGCCGTGAGCGAGGGGAACAGGTTCGCCTGCTGGAACACGAGCCCGATCGCCGCGCCCCGCAGTCTGGTTCGGGCGCGCTCGCCGAGCGAGGCGACGTCCTGACCGTCGACGGCGACGGCCCCCGATGTCGGGGTGCGCAGGAGGCCCGCCACGGCGAGCAGCGTCGACTTGCCCGACCCCGAGGCACCGACGACCGCGACGACCTCGCCGCGCGGGACCGCCAGCGACGCGTGGTCGAGGATCGTGAGCGTCTCGGTGCCGTCGGGCACCTTGACGGTGATGTCCTGCAGCTCCAGGGCGAGCGGTGCGGTGGAGGTGGCGTTCATGTCAGCTCTGGCCTCCGAGGGAGATGATGGGATCGACGCGGGTCACGCGTCTGATGGCGACGAGGCTGCCGAGCAGCCCCACGACCACCAGCACGATCGCTGACGTGGCGACTGATCCCACCGCGAGGTGGAACGGCGCCCCGCCGCCGACGAGCTGGCCGAGACCGAGGGCGATGGCGGTGCCGAGCGCGGTCGCCACCACGGTGACGATCGCGAGCTGGCCGAGCGCGTCGCGCAGGACGTACCCGTTGGTGGCACCCAGGGCCTTGAGCAGGCCGATCTGGCGCGTGCGCTGGATGGTCCAGACGGTGAAGAACGCGCCCACGATCAACGCCGAGATGACGAGAAGGAAGCCGCGGATCAGCGACATCGTGGCGGTCTCAGCCGAGTAGCCCGGCGAGCCGGCATACGCCTGGGTCTTGGTCTCGGTCTCGGTTCCGGCCTTGGCGTCGACGGCGGCGAAGTCGGTGTTCCCCTTGATGGCGATCGCCGAGAACCGCCCCTTGGTGGTGTCGCCGTACACGAGCCGCTGCCAGGTGGCGAGCGACGTGAAGACGATCGGGGCATGGCCGTACGAGCCGCTGTAGGTGAAGCCGAGCACGGGCAGCTTGATCTGGGGCCCGACGACCGTCACCGTGTCGCCCACCTTCAGACCCTGGGCCTTGAAGTCGCTGCTCAGCACGATCCCCGTCGGCGCCTCCAGCGCCTTGGCGGCCTGTGGGTTCGGCGCCAGGAAGCTGCCCGGTGGGGTGCCGAACACGGCCATGCTCAGCGTGTCGCCGGAGTCGGTCTTGGCGTTGAGGAACGAGACGCCGAGCGGCGCGACCTCGACACCGTTCGCCTGCTTCCAGGGTGCGAGGTTCGCGTCGGTGAGCGTGGACCGGCTGAAGCTGCTCTTGGCGCCCGGCTGGAGCGCCAGGTGGTCGAGAGGCAGGCCGCGCAGGCCGGAGATCCCGTCGTCGACCAAGCCGGTCGCGAGACCCGACAGCAGGGTCGTCATCATGGCGATGAGGACCAGCACGGCGCCGACCAGCACGAATCGGCCCTTGCCGACGCGCAGGTCTCGGATAGCGAGGAACACGGTGGGGCTCCGATCGGCGGCAGGATGATCGGCCGACTTGTCGACGGCCTGTCGCCAACTTAGCGACACCGCGTCGCGATCACAACCTCGGCGTCGCTCGCCGAGTTCGCATCAGCCGGCTTGGCAGACCTCGAACCCACTCGAGACCTCGAGCGCGGGGACCCGCCACGACGCATCGACCTCTAGGAGCGACGCCATGAGACGGCCCTGCCGCGTCGGCACGTGGCACGACGATCGTCAGCGAACCGCCGGCCCCGCCTGCGCCGTTGACCTTCCAGCCCCGCGCCCCGACCCGCCTCGCCACGTCGATCGCGGCCTGGTGCGCCGCGCCGACGAGCGACGGGTGCAGCCGACGTTGCGCCTCGGTGGCTTCGGTCAGCACCTCGGCCCAGTCGTCGACGTCGCCGGTTCGGAGGGCGTCCGCAGCCTGTCCGGCCAGGGCGCGCAGGTCGGCGAGGGCGTGCTGGTGGCGACCCGCCGCGCCACCCTCCTCGAGCGCGGCGATGACCTCGCGGTGCACCGCGGATGAGTCGTGCACGCCGAACACCACGGTCACGAGGCGCGCGTCGAGCTCCGCAACCGTCTCGGGCGTCAGGTCGATCGACTGGTGGGTGACCTGCGGGAACGGGTCGACCTCGAGCTCGCCGGCGCCGCCGAACGCGGCCGCCCACTGGTCCTGCACGCCGGACTCTCGGCCCACCCGCTCAGTCTCCACCCGGTGCGCCCACGCGGCGAGCACAGCGGGTGAGGGCGGCGCACCACCCAGCAACGCCTTGAGGGCACCGACCAGGGCCACGACCACCGACGCCGAGGTGCCCAGGGACGCCCCGGCCGGCACGGCGGACGTGACGCGGACCTCGACCTCGCAGCCCTCGTCCGGCGCGTGCGCCTCCAGCACGGACGCCACCGCGTGCTCGAGCAGCGGCTGGCGGCCGGGGAGCGGCGTCGCCCAGCCCTCCTCGGACGACGGCCCGCAGCGCTCGTCCACGCCGAGGTCCGGCGCGACGATCCGGACGGGACCGGCTCCCCCATCCCGCGACGTCGCGTGGCGACCGGCCGCGCGCACCAGCGCCGCCTCGACGCGCACCCCCGGGCCGACCGCCAGGTGGCACACCCGGCCAGGCCCGCCGAACCAGGTGTCGGTCCAGCCACCGACGTCCGCGACCCGCACCGGAGCGGAAGCCGCGACGCGCCGGACCACGGCCCGTTGGTTCACCCGGTCGGAGGACACGCCCGAGTCTGGCAAACCTTGCCAACTCGACCCTCCGATGAGCATCCGAAGCGACCGGGGCACTAGACCTGCCTTCGATGACCGAACCACACGAGCCACCCCCTGCCTTCACCACACCGCTCACCCTTACCGGTCCGCCCCGGACGCCCCGCCAGCTCCTCGACGACCAGACGTACGGCGGCCATGCGAGCCTCCACGACGAGTCGGTCGCCGGTGGGCTGGGTCTCGGCGGCGCGCCGATCGAGGGACCCACGCACTTCTCGCAGTTCGACCCGCTGGCCTACGCCGCCTGGGGTCGGCGGTGGTTCGAGACCGGCTGCATCAGCTGCCACTTCACCTCGATGGTCGTCGAGGGCGAGGAGGTCGTGGCGACGCTCGAACCCGCCACCGACGACTCGGCGGTGATCCGGGCGACCCGGCCCGACGGCAGCGTCGTGCTGACGGGAACCGCGTCGGTCGACCCCGACGCGCCCACCGAGTTGGACCGACGGCTGGCCAAGCTCGGTGACCCCGGCGAGCTGTTCATCGTCGACCGACTCTCGGTCGGCATGCGCTCGGTCGAGACCGACACCGTGACGATCGACGCCGACACCCCCAACGGCGAGCTGTACCCGTTCTCGCTGGCGCGCAAGCTGGAGACGATCACCGAGCCGAGCGGTTGGTACGCCAGCGGCGACAACCCGTGGGGACGACCCATCCTCCCCTTCGAGATGGTGAGCGTGCTCGCCCAGAAGTCGGGCAGCGACCTCCCCGTGCGCGGCCCCGTCGTCGGCCTGTTCATCGACCTGGAGGTCCGGCTCCTCGACGGACCGCTCTTCGTCGGCCAGGCCTACCGCGTGCTGCGAGAAGTCGTCGGGCTCGGCCAGAGCCGACGCACCGAGTCGAGCTGGGTGCGCACCACGCTGACCGACGCCGACACCGACCGGCCGGCGGCGAGCGTGCTGCTCCACTCCGGCGTGTTCAAGGAGTCCTACGCCGGCTACCCGACCGACCGCGACTGAGCGGCTCGGTCACGGCTGGCCGGCCGGCTGGATCGGCTGGTGACCCCACACGCTGATGCGGTCGTAGCGCCGGTCCTCCTCCCACGGCTCGACGATCGAACGCGCCCCGTGGCCGACCTCGACCTGGAAGCCGGCCGGGCTCGCCACGTAGAACGAGAACATCTCGTCGTTGTCGTGGCGGCCGAGGCCGTTGGGGAGCGGGAGCCCCGCGGCGAACGCCCGGTCGAAGGCGTGGCCGACGTCGTCACGCTGCCTGGTCTCGACCATGATGTGGTGGAGGTGCTGGGGCAGCTCGAAGGGCGCCTTGGCGATGGCCAGGCTGTGGTGCCTGGCGTTGCAGTGGAAGAACTGCACCTCGAGCTCGATGCCTGGTGCGAGCTCGGTTCGGATCCAGTCCGAGCGGACCATGCCGAGCCCGTCGGTCGCGAACCGCAGCGCCTCGTCGAAGGCGGTGGTGGCAACGACGACGTGGCCGAAGCCCACGCCCTCGGTGAGGAACCCTCCGGTCATGGCCGGCGTAGGGGCGACCTGCGGCGTGCGCTCGAGACCGAGCGCAACCTCGACCGTCGACCCCCACGGCGCGTCGACCTGGGCGACCCGCTCGACCCGCCTCGCTCGGGCGACCGCCTCGTCGCCGGCGACCGGTGCGAAGCCCGCCGCCTCGAGTCGGGCAACCGTGGCCTCGTACGCGTCGAGGTCGACCGCCTCGAAGCCCATCGTGGCCAGGTCGTTGCGCGGGCCCTCGCCGAGGATGACCCGCTGCACCGCGTCGTCGTCGGTGAGCGTCGTCTCGCCGTCCACCGTGGACTCGCCGGGCGCCAGTCCGATGACGTCGGTGAAGAACGCGGTCATCGCCGGTACGTCCGCGACCTCGACGCGCACGTAGCCGAGCTCGAGCTGGTGCGGGGCGTTCACCGGGCAACTCCCTCGATCGCCGCGTCGACCGCTTGCGGAAAGACGGCCCGGTTTCGGATGGTGCCGAGGCCCTCGATCCAGCTCTCGATCACCTCGCCCTCCTTCAGGAACCGCGGCGGCTTGCTGGTGATGCCCACCCCGGCCGGGGTGCCGGTGAAGATGAGGTCGCCGGGCAGCATCGGGACCACTGCGGAGATCTCGGCGATGATCCGGCTGACGTCGAACACGAGGCCGCTGGTGCGGTCCTCCTGGACGGTGACTCCGTCGATCGAGCAGCCCAGCGCCAGGTCGTCGGGGTCGGCGAGCTCGTCGGGGGTGACCAGCCACGGGCCGGTGGGCCCGTAGCTGCGGTACGACTTGCCGAGCGAGAACCGCGCGCGCCGCGCACGAACTGCACGGCCCGGTCCGAGATGTCCTGGCCGATGCACAGTCCGGCGACGTGACCCCAGGCGTCGACCTCGGCGGCACGCGGTCGGCGCGCCGACCCATCACCGCGACCAGCTCCACCTCCCAGTCGACCATCTCGCCCGACAGCTCGATGGGGTCGAACGGACCGCCCAGCGAAGCCGGGTACTTGGTGAACACCGTGGGCATCGCGGGAAGGTCCATGCCGGACTCCGCCGTGTGACTGGCGTAGTTGAGCCCGATCGCGAAGACCTGGCGCGGCGCTGGCGAGGGGGCCCCGAGCTTCGCCTCGTCCAGGGGCGCCACGTCGCCGGTGGCGTCGGCCGCCCAGGCGCGCAGCTCCTCCCAGCGGTCATATGCGGCCGCCGGGTCGGGCCCGAAGCGGCCGTCGGACGCGGCGTGGACGTCGATGACCCCTCCGGCGACGACGAGCGACAGCCGTCCGTCGTGGTTGGCGAGCTTCATGGGGTGCCTCCGTGGGGTGCAGGTCGGTCGAGTTGGGCGGATCGTGCGGGATCGGGTGGTTCCGCGAGCGTGCGTCGCAGCGACCCGAGCAGGTCGGGCACGCCGGCGACGTCGGGCGCGGTGCCGAAGAGGTGGAAGTCGGGCCGCTCGGAGCGCGGCCACGACCCCGTGCGCCGCGAACCAGTCGGCGTAGGTGGCGTCGACGTCGCACCGGGCATCGAGGGTCACGACGGCGCCGCCGATTTCGGCGAACCAGGCGGCAGACCCTCCAGGCAACGACGCGCGCGACGGCGACATCGATGGTCACCAGGCGCCAGCCGACGCCTTCGGCGTCATCGAAGCGCACGGCGCGGTCTCCGGCGACCCGGCCCTGCGGGAACAGCGCGCCAGCGTCTGGGTCACCGTCGCGGATGACTCCGGACGTGACGCCGGGCAGTGGTGGTGGACTCGTGGCTTCGCCGGCGTCGACCCCGCTGGCCATCAGGTCGTCGCGGGCCCTTGCCTCGTCGGGGTCGGTGACGCAGATGACCTTGCCGAGCGACATCGAGAAGTCGATGACGGTTCGCACGTTCTCCGACCGCTCGGCTTCGTACGCGTCGAGCAACGAGGCCGGTGCGCAGCCGTCGAGCACCAGGTCGAGCTTCCACGCCAGGTTGGCCGCGTACGCGAAGACCCGAGCACATGCCCTGCCCGGCGAACGGCGGCATCTGGTGCGCGGCATCGCCGGCCAGCAGCGCCCGCCCGCGGCGCCAGCGCTCGGCCCATCGGGCCTGGAACCGGTAGACGCGTGGCGCTCCAGCACGGCGTCGTCCTGGGTGATGCCCCACGGTCGGAGTAGCTCCCAGGCTCGGTTCGGGTCGTCGAGCTCGGTGACGGTCTCTTCGGGGAGGCGCATGAACTCCCAGCGGCATCGGCCCGGGCCACCCGACACCGCGGTCGTGGGCCGGGACGGGTCGCACACCTGGAGGTTGACGGGGTCGAAGAGGGCGCGGCTGGTGCAACGCCACGTCGACGATGAGCCAGTCGTAGAAGAACCCGAGGTCGGTCACCCCGATCCCCGTCAGGTCGCGGACCGTGCTGTTGGCGCCGTCGCAACCGACGACGTACCGGGCCCGCAGGCGCTCGGGATCGCCACCGTCCTGCGGCTCGAGCGTCAGCGTCACCGCAGAGTCGCTCGGACCGGTCCCCTCCTCTGACGCGACCGAGGGGTCGTCGAGGCCGACGACGCTCCAGCCACGCCGCACCTCGACGCTGGGCTGCTCGACCGCCGCCAGCTCGATCAGCCGCTCGAGGGCGGGCTGCCAGAACATGTTGGCGTCGGGCCAGCCCGATGGGCCGTTCGGTCGGCCGCCGAAGCGGAGGAGCACCTGGCCGGCCGCGTTGCGCCACTCGTACTCGCTGCCCGACTCGGAGATCTCGGGCAGGGCTTCGCCGAGCCCACATGCCTGGAGGATGCGCGCCGCCTCGTGGTCGAAGTGCACCGCCCGCGGCAGCTGGTAGGGCTCGGGGTGCCGCTCGACCACCACCACGTCGCGGCCGCTCCGTCCCAGCAGGGTCGCCAGCACCCCGCCTACCGGTCCGCACCCGACAACGGCGACATCGTGGACGTGGTCGGTCATCGCAACGCCTCGTGGACGCGGGCCGTGGTCATTCCCCGGGTGGCGCATCGCCGGACATCGTACCTGATCGTCCGATCAGGAGACCAACCGCGATCATCTGTTCACTTGACTAGGCTCGTCCCATGCCGTCGAAGCTGCCAGCCCGCCACCGTCGAAGAGGACACACGGACAACCCGTCCCTCGGCCGGACGCGACGCGCCAGCGGATCCTCGACGCCGCGCTCGACCTGTTCGCCGACCGCTCCTTCGACGGCGCGACCACGCGGGAGATCGCCGGCACGCGCCGGCGTGTCGCAGCCGTCGCTCGCCTACCACTTCCACACCAAGGACGAGCTCTGGCGGGCGGCGGTCTCGCCGCTCTTCGGCGAGCTCGAGGCGGCGGTGCGCGCCCGCGTCGACGGATTGCGCGGCGTCGACCAGGTCACGACGGCGAAGCTGCTGGTGCGCGAGTTCATCACCTTCTCGGCCGCGCATCCCCAGCTCCACCGCATCGTCACCCAGGAGAGCAAGGGCGAGGGCGAGCGGATCGACTGGTTGGTGGACGAGCACGTCCGGCCGTTGTACGAGATCACGATCGCGATGTTCGAGGGACTGGTGCGCGCCGGCGCCGTCGCCGACGTGCCCGCGCCGTTCCTCTACTACATCCTCACCGGGGCCGGTCCGACGATCTTCGTCCTCGCGCCGGAGTGCAAACGCCTCGCCGGCTTCGACCCCCAGCAGCCCGACGCGGTCCAAACGCACGCCGACGCCGTGGTCGGCCTGCTCTTCCGCGACGCCTGACGGGCCCGCCGGCACGCCACCTTTCGCCAGTCGATTGGTCAGTCGCTCAATCGGTCAGTCGGTCGGTGGGGCGAACCGGACGTGGGTTCGGTAGCGGTAGATCTCGTGGTAGCCCATGCGGCGGTAGATCGGCTCGCCCATCTCGGACGCCTGCAGCGACACGAAGCGCGCGCCCAGCTCGAACGCTCGGTTCGTGACCGCCCGGGTGACGGCGTCGCCGAGACCCTTGCCACGCGCCTCATCCACCGTCCCGACCCAGTAGACCCCGGCGATCGAGTGGCTCATCAGCACCTGGGCCGCCGCCACCGGCGAGTCCCGGTCGTACGCGACCACGGTCTTCAGGTGCGGGGCGACGCAGGCCCGCAGCTCGCTGACCGACTCGACGACCGTGCCGAGCGGCAGCCCCTGGGTGGCGTACGCGGCGTCGCTCACCGCCACGAAGTCGTCGAGCGTGGCACGGTCGTCGACCCACCGAAGCGCCACGCCGTCGGGCAGCGGGCGCGGCTCGACCGGCGCCTGGCAGATCATCTCGGGCGCCTCGAGCAGCGACGTGACCCCGGCGTCCTCCGCCGCGCGCCGGAGGTCCTCGTCCTCGGCGACGCCGTCGCGCAGGCACAGCGACCAGCCCCGTCCCCGCTCGGCGAAGAACGCGTCCGCGGCCTTGACCACCTCCGCGGCAGGGACCGTCGGGTCGAGCCGCCAGACGCCGTTGAACAGCACCGGGAACGGGGTGCGCGCGGCGTGCAGCAACAGGCCGTCGGTCTCGACGATCTCCCCGTCACGACCCGAGGCGCGGGCGAGCTCACGGCTGAACTCCTGGTAGTTGGCCTGCCCCAGAGCGGCGGCCACAGCATCGACGACGGTCACGCGGCGAGTCTCGCGCCGGGGCCCCGCCGGCCGTCGACCCGATTGCCGTCGGAACGCGTGACCCGCATCTGCGCGGCCGCACGTAGATTCGCCCCATGAACGACTGGGGTTCGCAGACCTGGGGTGAGCCGTGCCGCGAGTGCGGCTTCTCGTGGGACACCCCGGCCGAGCAAGCGCTGGCGACGATGACCACCGTGCCCGCCCGGTTCCGCGCGGTCACCGACGACGCGACGGGAACCGAGACCGGAGCGGGGCTGACCTGGTCGGTCGGGCGCGTACGTCTGCCACGTGGCCGACAACCTCCGGGTCTTCGCGGAGCGGCTCGTCGGCGTGACCCGCAGCGGGAGCCCGCAGGTCGCCGCCTACGACCAGGACGAGCTCGCCGCGCGCGCGCCACTACGCCGACATCCCGCTGGCCGGGGCGCTGTGGTCGCTCGAGCGGGCGGTCGACGACTGGCTGAGCGCCGTGTCGATGGCCCGCGCGGCCGGCGCGACCTTCGACCACCCCGAGCGCGGCCACTACGAGTGGAGCGACGTCGTGGCGAGCAACCTGCACGACGCGCTCCACCACGAGCACGACATCCGGCAGATCCTTGCTGCGTCCTCGGCCAACGGCTCCTGAGGTCCGGCCCAGCCGTCATCGGCGCGGCGTGTTGGCACGGTTCACAGCTTCACGACGGTGAGACCGGGGGCGCCGTCGTAGTCGTCGTCCTGGGTCGCGACGGGGAGCTCGTGCGCGATCGCGGTGGCGGCGATCCACGAGTCGTTGACCGGCATGCGCCGGCCGAGGTCGCGCAACTCGACGCGCAAGATCGACCAGGCCGCGGCGACGTCGAGGTCGATCGGCAGCGGCTCGAACAACTCGGCGCGTTCGAGGGTCGCGAGCCGACGCGCCGTGGTGTCGGTGTCGGTCGCGGCGAGCACACCGGCGCGGAGCTCGGCGATCGTGATGACCGAGACGGCGACGCGCTCGGGCGGGGTTGCGCGCAGCGGACGGGCCTGCTCAAGGGCGACGAAGAGCGAGGTGTCGGCGATGGCGAGGCGAACCGGTCCAGCCGTCACGGCAGGTCATCGGTCGTGTCGGGTGCGAGCGCCGCGAGCTCAGCGGTCAGGCCCGGGTCGGCGCGGTGCGCGTCGATCAACGTCTCGAACTCGTCCCAGGACAAGTCGGGCTGCCGATGCGGAAGCGGCACGAGCATGGCGACCGGCCGACCTGAGGCGGTGATCCGCAGCCGCTCGCCGGCCTCGACGCGACGGAGCACCGCACTGACGTCATTTCGGAGTTCCCGAATCGGCACGTCGCTCACCCCCCGAGTGTAGCAATTGTGCTACACCCGGCGTCGGTGGCTGCTCCTGTCGGGCGCGGTTGTGGGGTCCGCACAAGCGTTGGAGGTTGTCGATGGTGGTTGGTCCGCGGTCGGCGTAGGGCTGGATGTGGTCGTATTGGAGGAACGTGCGGGCGTGGCAGCCGGGGTGTTGGCATTCGGTGGCGCGTTCGTCAAGGACGCGGCGTTGTCGTCGGGTGGGGGTGCGGCGGCGGGGGCTGGCGTCGATGGGCGTTCGCTGGGCGTCGTGGAGGAGCAGGGAGATGAACGCGTCGGGGAGCAGCCCGGTGACGGCGTGGTCGGTGAGTGGGGTGCCGTCGGTGAAGGTGTTGCCGTCTGGTCACGGACGTGGATGACGACTTCGGCGTCGACCGGCCTCCGCCGCCGGCGGCGACGGCGACGAGCGCGTCGGCGCGCTGCTGGGCGAGTGACGCGCCCGTGGGCGTGGGGCGACGGTCACCTGCTGGTCGATCACGGCGCAGATCGCGCCGGCGTGGGCGGGTGGCAGCCGGCGGTGAGGGTGACCGAGCCGTCGGGTTCGGTGCGCCAGGTCACCGATCGCGCGTCGTGTTGGCGGGCCGCGATGACGTCGTGGTCTTCGTGGCGGTGCGCCCAGGCGGCGATCGTGGCGCCGAGCCGCCCGGCGGGGGTGACCGTCGCGAGCTCGACGAGCGTCTTGACGTTGTCGTTGGTCAGGTGGGGCACCAGGACGCGGGCTTTCGCGTAGGACACGTCGCCGTCGCGCATCGCGGCGTCCAGGGCCGGCCAGTCGCGGAAGGCGCGGGCGACGCGCACCTGGGTGCGGGTGGTGCAGACCTCGACGTCGCACACCTCGGCGAGCCACGCCGCAGACGACAACGCACCCCAGGTCACGTACGTGCCCCGGGCGTCGAGCTCGCCGACCAGGACCAGCAGCTCGTAGGTGCCCGCCGCGAGCTGGGGGCCAGCGACGATGAGTTGCGCCTCGAGCCGCTCGACCGGCAGCGTCGCCACGTCGCCCCGATCGGGGTGCGACGCGGCCCGGGGCTGTGCCCGCGGAGCCCGGCAACCGCTCGACGTGTGCGGCTGGCATGGTCATGGTTTTGGTGATGGTCACAGACACCTCCGGGGCTGATCGAACTGATGTGCGATCAGCCTAATGATGGGGTGAGACAATCTTTGGAGAGCGCAAGCGGAGGCCCGACGAATCGCGACGCGGAGAGCCTCTGTGCCCCGAACCGACGCGCCCGTGGACGCGTTTCCGAGATGGACGCAGGTTCCCGGGCGACTAGTTGCGCCTCGACCGGGTGCATCAACGCCGCAACCGGACACGTGCCGAACGGCGCGCCGGTCCCGAACGCCGACGGGCCGATGGCAACGACGGACTCGTCTTTGGTGATGCCTTCGAGCACCCCAGAGCTCATCGTGCAGCAGCGCGATCAGCGTACCGATGGGGTGAGACAGCTCTTCCGAGCGAGACGTATTGCCTGCCGAGAACGAGATCCCAAGGAGGTCGCGGCGCCGCGTGGCGCGTCCCTCTACGGTGGCGCGCCAGGGACGAACCGACGCCCCAACCCCGCCCCCACCGCTTCGAGGAGCACCATGGACCTCACCGACCAGGCCGTCATCGTCACCGGCTCGACCAGCGGCATCGGCGAAGCGATCGCCCGCCGTCTCGCCGACGCGGGAGCCGGGGTGGTGGTGAACTCCGCATCATCGGTCGAAGCCGGGGAGCGCCTCGCCGCCGAGCTGCCCGACGCCTGCTACGTGCAAGGCGACATCGCCGATCCCGCCACCGCCACCGCCCTGGTGGGCGCCGCGGAACAGCGTTGGCGCCGACTCGACGGACTCGTCAACAACGCGGCGGTGACCATCGAGGTGCCCCAGCCCGACCTCGAGTCGGTCACCGTCGAACACTGGAACCGGGTCCTCGGGGTGAACGTGACCGGGACCTTCCTGGTCTCGCAGGCCGCGCTGCCGCTGCTGCGCGAAGCGCCCGACGGCTGGATCATCAGCATCTCGTCGATCGCCGGCTCCCGCCCGACCGGGAGCTCGCTGCCCTACGCCGTCTCGAAGGCGGCCGTCGACCACCTCACCACGCTGCTGGCCAAGTACGTGGGCGACGAGGTGCGCGTGAACGCGGTCGCGCCGGGACTGGTCGCCACGCCCTGGACCGAAGACTGGGACGCGCTCAAAGCGGGCGTGACCGCGACCGCGCCCTTGCATCGGATCGCCACACCCGACGACGTCGCCGACGCCTGCGTGGGGTTGATCGACGCGAAATATGCGACCGGCCAGTCGCTGCTCGTCGACGGCGGTCTCGGTCTGATGCTCTGACGAGCCGGCACCGGGTCCAACGAACGCGCCAAAGGGCAATCCCGGGCGGAAGCCGGGCCGGGAGGTCGATACTGGTACCCATGCGCTCGGTTCGCGGTCTCCTCGTCGACATCGACGGCGTGCTCGTCGTCTCGTGGGAGGCGCTGCCCGGTGCCGTCGACGCGCTGCGTCGGGTGCAGTCGGCCGGGATCGGCGTGCGCTTCCTGACCAACACGACCTCGCGGACACGGGCCGACATCACCGACGCCCTGGTGGCCGCGGGGTTCGACGCGGAGGCCGACGCCGTGATGACCACGACCGTCGCGACCGCCGCCCACCTGCAGGCCCACCACCCCGGCGCCCGCTGCCTGCTGCTCAACAGCGGCGACGTCGGGGACGACCTCGCGGGCGTGACCCTGGTCGACGCGCAGGCGAACCCCGACGACGTCGACGTCGTGCTCCTCGGCGGCGCCGGGCCCGAGCTCAGCTACAAGGCCCTGAACCACGCGCTGGCGTGCCTGCTCGCCGGGGCCGACCTGCTCGCCATGCACCGCAACCTGCTGTGGCGCACCGCGGACGGGATGCAGCTCGACACCGGCGCGTTCCTGGTCGGGCTGGAACGCGCCGCCGGCGTCGAGGCGACGGTGATCGGCAAGCCCGCGCCGGCCATGTTCGAGGCCGCGCTCGCTGACCTGGACGTGGGGCCGGACGAGGCGGCGATGGTCGGCGACGACCTCGACACCGACGTGCGGGCGGCCCAGCACCTCGGCCTCGCCGGCGTGCAGGTGCGCACCGGCAAGTTCCGCGAAGCCCAGCTCGCCGACGGCGAGCCACCCGACGAGCTCATCGACTCGATCGCCGAACTCCCGAGACTGCTCGGGCTGTAGGCGACCACCTCCCGGGGTCACTCAGCTGGCGCGTTGCCCGGCCGCGGCGCCGTGCTCGCGCACCGATGCCATGACCGCGGCGCCAAGCTGGAGCAGGCGCACGTCGCCGATCGGCGTGCCGCTCCCCCGGTTGCAGACCATCGCCACCGCCAGGTCGCGCGACGGGTCGGCCCAGCCGCCCGAGCCGCCGAAACCGAAGTGGCCGAACGCCTCGCCGACCAGCCCCCGCGTGGTGCCGACCCGGTGGTAGCCGTAGTGCCAGCGCATCGGCATGACGAGCACCAGGTCGGGACGGTACGAACGGATCACGCTCATCTCGGCGACGGTCTCCGGCGACAGCAGGGTGACCCCGTCGAACGTCCCCTGGCCGGCGATCATCGCGTACAGCTTCGCCAGGGATCGGGCGTTGAAGAAGCCGTTGGCCGCCGGGATCGAGGCGTCCATGACCTCGTCCCCGTACCAGACGTCCTCCACGCCCCGGGGTGCGAGCGCGTTGATCATCCGACGAGGGTTCACCGGCAGGCGCACCAGCGACGCCGCCTTGCCGAGCTGCTCGCCGACTTGGCGACCGACATAGCGAAGCGGGCGTGGCCCGACCGAGAGGTGGCCCATCGGCTCGAGCGGGGCGACCCGGTACCGCTCGGCGGGCGGGCAGCCGAGGAAGAGGCCGTCGACGTCGAGCGGCTTCGCGATACTCGGCCTGCACGAACTCGTCCAGCGGCATGCCCGAGACCCGGCGCACGATCTCGCCGACCAGCCATCCGTAGGTGAGGGCGTGGTAGCCGTTCTTCGTGCCGGGCTCGTACGTGGGCGTGGCCCGAGCCAGCGCGTCGACCATGTGGTCCCAGTCGAACATGCGATCCGCGTGGTCGATGATCGACCGGATGCGGTGCAGGCCCGCCGAGTGGGTGAGCAGGTGGGCGACGGTCACCGACTCCTTGCCGGCGGCCGCGAACTCGGGCCAGTACTCGGCGACCGGGGCGTCGTAGCGCACCAGGCCGCGGTCGGCCAGCAGGTGCAGCGCCGTGGAGGTCAGGCCTTTGGTGGTCGAGAAGCACATGGCGAGCGAGTCGCGCTCCCACGG
Organism: uncultured Actinomycetes bacterium; assembly: GCA_963810075.1. Taxonomy (GTDB): domain Bacteria; phylum Actinomycetota; class Acidimicrobiia; order Acidimicrobiales; family Iamiaceae; genus CAWELZ01. Next base: position 251,107 of record CAWELZ010000014.1, read on the forward strand.
GTTGCCCTCGTCGTCGCGGCGACCACCCCACAGGTCGACCACGAGCTCGCCCCGGTGGTAGACGGCGACCGCCGCGCCGCCGGTCGTGCGTCCGATCTGGTGGCGGAACGCGGTGGCGACCGGCGTGAAGTCCGGGTGCACATGTCCGTCGATCGCCATTGGCCCTCCTGGCAATGGGTCCGGCCGTACGCGGGCCGGAGTGGAACGGTTCGGCCGACGGTGGCCGCTAGCTCCAGGCTACGGCCGCGCTCGCGCGCAGCCTGGCATCAGGGCCGCTCCCGGTACGATCCGGGAGCGAGACATCCGGCACAGGGGTTTGCTTCATCGTGACCATCAACGACATCGGGGCGAGGCTGTGGTTCCGGCCCGACGTCCGAGGGCTCGAGCACGTGCCCGCGGATGGCCCCGTGGTGCTGGTGGCGACCCGTTCCGGCGGGCGGCGCAACGTCGAGGCGGAGGTGCTGCACCAGGTGCTGCGCGACCGTGCGGATGCGACCCGTGAACTGGTGGTGGCGACTTCGCCGGACGAGGTCGCCCAGGCGCTGGACCACGACGCGGTCGTGCTGGTGCAGCCGGTCGATCCCGCCGAGGCGCACCGCCCGACCTGGGATCCGCCCCGCCTCGACCGGGACGCGGCCACGTCGCTGCTCGCCCCGGCGGTTGCCCGCGGCGTGCCAGTCGTACCGGTCGCGGTGGCCGGCGGTCAGGAGACGGCGCTGTTCCTCAACCGCGGCGAGGGCCTCACGCACCGGCTCCACCTCGACCGGGCCTTCCATCTCGAACGGCTGCCCCTGTCGCTCACCGTCCCCTGGGGCCTCGGAGTGGGTGCGGCGCTGCCCAACCTTCCCTTGCCAGCTCGGGTGACGGTCGAGGTGTTCGCCGCGCTCGACCTGGTCAGCCGGTTCGGCGAGGACCCGGACCCGGCTGACGTCGCCCGTTGGGTCACGGCGGCCGTAGAGAGCGCGGCCGACGCGTTGCTCGAGGTTCGGCGTCCGCCATTTCCCCTCCCCGCCGGACTGACGCGCACCACGCGGGTGCTGCTGGACTCCGGCCTGGTGGGCGCAATCCGCCCCGACTTCCTCGCCCGCGCGGGCGCGGCCATCGCGGGCGATGGGGTCGGTCTCTCGGCCGCCTACCGGATCGCCGCCACGCGCTTCGCCGACGAGCCCGCCGTGATCGACGACGACGGCACCACGACCTTCGCCGAGCTCACCGATCGGATCGGGGCCCTCGCCGTCGCGCTGCACGAGCGGGGTGTCGACGCCGAGAAGCGGGTCGGGGTGCTCGCTCGCAACGGCCGACCGTTCGTCGAGGCGATCGCCGCGGCGAGCCGGCTGGGCGCCGACGTGGTGTTGCTCAACACCTCGTTCGCCGGCCCCCAGCTCGCCGAGGTGGTGGCGCACGAGCACGTCACCACCCTCGTCGCCGAACCCGCGCTGACCGGACTGCTGCACGAGGCGCCCGGCGGGCCGGTGACCGTGCTGACCGCGGCAGGCGGCGACCGCGCCGACGCCCCGACGCTCGACGAGCTGGTCATCGCCGGGCGAGGCGGTTCCGTGCCGGGGCTGCTGCCTGGGAGCGGGCGGTTCGTGCTGCTCACGTCGGGGACCACCGGCCGCCCCAAGGGCGCGGCGCGGCCCACCCCGGTCAGCGTTGATCCCGTGGTGGCCCTACTCGACCGCATACCCCTGCGCCAGCGTGACGTCACCATGGTGGCGTCGCCGCTGTTCCACGCCTGGGGCTTCGCGCACCTCGCGCTGGGCGCGGTCCTGTCGTCGACGCTGGTGCTGCACCGCACCTTCGACGCCGAGGCGGCGCTGGCCTCGATCGAGGCGCACCGGGTGCGGGTGCTGGTGGCGGTCCCGGTCATGCTCCAGCGGCTGGTGCAGCTACCCGCCGAGGTGCGGGACCGGTACGACCTGTCCTCGCTGGAGGTCGTCGCCGTGAGCGGCTCGGCGCTGCCGGGCGAGCTCGCTCTGCGGTTCATGGACGCCTACGGCGAGGTGCTCCACAACCTCTACGGCTCGACCGAGGCGGCGTGGGCGGGCATCGCCACGCCCCGCGACCTGCGGGCCGAGCCCGCCACCGCCGGACGACCGCCGGCCAACACCGAGGTGCGCCTGCTCGACGCCGAGGGCCGCGACGTGCCGACGGGCGCGACCGGTCGCATCCTGGTGCGCAACGTCCTGGCCCAGCAGGGCAAGCTCACCACCGCGTCGCCCGGCCATGTCCCCGATGGGATGATCGCCACCGGCGACGTCGGGCACGTCGACGAGCTCGGTCGCCTCTACGTGGAGGGACGCGAGGACGACATGATCGTGTCCGGCGGCGAGAACGTGTACCCGCAGGAGGTCGAGGAGGTGCTGCTGCGCCACCCCGCGGTGGCCGACGCTGCGGTGGTCGGGGTGCCCGATGAGGAGTTCGGGCAGCGGCTCCGGGCGGTGGTGGTGCGGAAGCCGGGCGAGCGCCTGACCAGTCGTGCCGCGCAGGACCACGTGCGCGCCACCCTCGCCCGGTTCAAGGTGCCCCGCGACGTCGCTTTCGTCGACGAGCTGCCCCGCAACGCGACCGGCAAGATCCTCCGCAACCAACTCGGCGATTGACCCCAGGCGTCGCGCAAGCCTCACCGAGTCGCAGACGAACGGACCTGCACGTTCACAGCGCCTACTTGCCGTAGGGCCGCCCGACCGTCACCAGCACGAAGGACGAGCCGTCGTCATTGCACGAGGCTTCGCCCTCCACGCCGCCAACCGTGAACGTCCAGGCTCGGCGCTCGAAGTATCCATTGCTGGGGCTGTAGACGGGCAGGGCAGGCCGAGGCCCGGTTTGGCTCCAGCCCTCGAGCGCATCATGGAGCTGCGCACAGACCTGATCGATCGAGCCTTTCGCGTGGTACCTCGTCCGGACGGCCGGTTCGCATCCGTTCGTGCACCGTGGTCTTCCAAGATGCTCCGAGCCGACGCTCTCCCACATTGTCGGAGAAGGAAAGGTCTGCAAGACCTGCTCGAACGCCGGATAGGGATCCGCGACCTCGGCCCGTGCCGTCGTCCCGGCCGCGATGGCGACGACGAGCAAGGTCGCCAACATCGGAATCGGCCAGACAGCCACGGCATCACGCTTCGCTCCCCTCTTGACATGGGCAATCGCGACTCCGGCACCCACGCCGGCGAGCGAGATGGCCACACAGACCGGAAGGATCAGGACCCAGAGGCCGTCGTTGTCGCCGATCGGGAAAGAGCTCCACGCCAGCACGAGCGTGGGGACCGATGAAGCAGCCGCAACCCACAGCGGCGAGAGCCTCGCGAACACGGTCGCAAGCACCGTGGCGGCGAAGAGCGTGAGCGCAAACCAACCGAAGTTGGCGTTGCCCGGGACGCCGAGCCACACCCAAGCAGCCACGACCACCGCCGAGATCGCCAGCAGCGTCGCGACACCTCTCAGGCCAGCCCACACCCCGCCTCTGCTCGACCGCACCAGTCACCGCCCCTTGGCTCGATCGCCCTGTTGCCGGCCATGGTTGCACGTGGGGTCCCACTTGGGTGGGGCGGCGAAGCGCGGACCCGAACCGGGATGTTGGTGAAGCGGCGGACTCGCCCGGCTACGGGTGGCGCAACAGGGCCGCGACCGCTGCGCCGTCGGGCACCTGGCCGTCGTCGAGGACGTCCAGCTCGCCTCCGGTCCGCAGCACGCGGGCGGCAAGCAGGTCGAGCACGTCGAGGTCACCCGGCTGCCGTTCGCTTCGCGTCTCGGCTTCGCCCGCTTCGGCCGACGCGGCCCAGAAGCAGGTCGACTCGGGCAGCAGCAGCAGGTCGATCTGGCCTTCGGCCACGGCGAGCGTCGCGCCGATCCCCTCGACGGTGAGCTCGCGAGGCCGTCCGTTGCCGTAGCGCTCGAGCGCGGCGTCGCGTCGGGCCGCGAGCTGTGGCTCGAGGGCGGGCCATGCGGCGTCGTGCAGCGCGGCGGCGCCGAGCTTGTCGGGGCTACCCGCCACGACCTCGTCGAGCAGGTGCGGGTATGTCGACACCGATCGGTAGATGGGGCCGTAGTAGTCGACCGCGGCGATCACCAGGGGTGAGCTGGAGCCGCGCAGCACTGGGGCGATGCCCCGGTCGACCGCGCGGAAGTAGCGACCGAGCGCCGCCTTCTCGACCTCGCCACCGGCACCGTGGCTGTGCGCCATGCCGCCGGCGTTGGGGCCGGCCGAGCGGACCTGGAACTGCTTCTCGGGGTCCTCGAACGCGAGCGCCTCGGCCATGTCGGCAGGCGCGTCGCCGGGGTCGACCTCGGAGAGCGCGTGACGGCTCCCCCGGAACAGGCGGACGCTGTTCTGGCTGATCGCGAGCAGCCAGAACGACCGGTCGCCGCTGACGAGCGGGAGCAACGGCCGCAGGTGCAGCCGACCGGAGACGATGGCTTCCTCCGCGAACGGGATCGCGGCGCGCACGGTGCGGGCGAAGCCCGGAGCGAGGAGCACGGCGAGCCCGTCCGCCTGGTGGCGCCAGAACTCGCGGCTCTCCAGCAGCGCCCGGGCCGGTGCGAGCAGGCCGTCGGCGCCGGGGTCTTCGTCCCAGCCGAGCAGCTCGAGCTCGGCAGCGGCCGCGTCGATCAGGTTGGCGAGCCGCTTGGGGTCCTGCCCCTGGGCGGCCCGCTCGGTGGGCAGGTACAGGGACACGCACGGACCGGGTCGCTCGGAGGCGAGGGCCTCGAGGTCGTCGCGGCTGATCGGGTCGGTCTCGTCGATGTTGGTGGTCGAGACGGGCATGGGTGTTCTCCTGTGCTTCAGGTGGACGACGAAGAGAGGTCTGACCTGCGGCGCCGCACCTTGCAGGCTACGACGGCGGTCGGTGATCGGTACGGCCGGCAGCGGCGCGAGAGCTGGTCCAGGATCATCGGCGCTACCCGAACGACACGCGCAGGACGCTCGCCTCGGACACGTTCCCGTCCTTCGCCGAGCGCGTCAGCACAACGATCGCACCCGCGGAGGCGGACGGCGCCGGGAACGGGAACGCCTTGGAGAACGGAGCCATCGTGCCGTTGGCGCCACCCATGGCGACGCCGGTGGTCAGCGGGTCGAGGGTTCCGTCCTGGCGGATCTCGACGTTCACCGTGCCCTCGAAGGCCGTGCTCGTACCCGCGATCGTCACCGGGGACGTGATGGCGGCGAGGGCCTTGGGCTGGTCGAGTACGAGGTGCGCGGTGGCGGCACCCAGCACCCACCAGGAGTTGTCGGACCCGAGCTGACGCACGAAGACGGTCGTGACCGCGCCGTTCTTGCCGGGCTGAACCTTCACTTCTCCGGAGCGGCTGTCGCCTTGCTGGAAGGCCCCGACCAGGGGGTTCACGAAGCCGAGGTAGGTCACGGCGAAGCCCTTGGCTGCCGCGACCGGGTCGGTGTAGCGGGTCGAGCTCGACGCGAACGGCCATACTGCTGTTGCGGGCTGCGCGGTGGGCGAGGCGGTGGTGCTCGGCGCGCTCGACGACGTCGTGGTCGACGAAGTGGCCACAGACGTCGTGGTCGTCGTCGTGCTCGAGGACGGCGTGGAGGACCCGCACCCGACTGCGACCAGGCTCCCGGCGACGATGAAGGCGGCGGCTGTGAGCAGGGTGCGTGACATGGTCCGAGCGTACGGACGCCCGGTTGGGCTGCACAGGGCCAAAGGTCCCCCAGGCGTCAGGGACGCACGTCCTCGACGACGAGGAAGGACTCGAGCGAGGTCGGCGCCTGCATGACCGGGGCGTCCGTGTTGGCGTGTGCGGCCCGGAACGAGTCCGAGCGCATCCAGGCCAGGAAGGCATCGCGCGACTCGAACTCCATCGCGGCGACGTAGGGCTTCCCCTCTTCGGCGGGCCGCATGAGGGTGCTCCGGACGAGACCGTCGACGCCGGAGAGGTTGATGCGCATGCTCTCGGCGAAGTGCTGCTCGAACGCCTCGGCCGCTTCGGCGGGCGTGTCGATCCGGTTGTGCACGACGAACATGGCAGGTGCTCTTGATGGTGGTGGGCGGTGCGAGGAGCACGGTCGCGACCGGGACTGCCCGGGCGTCGGTCGCGCGGCTCAGTCCGGGTCGCCGAGCAGCGCGTGCACGAGCTGCTCGGTGATCCAGCGCTCGGCGCGCGCCCAGCTCCAGCCGCGCTCCTCGACCAGCGACCGGTAGGTGTCGGGCCCGGCCAGGGCGTAGACGATGTCGGCGGCGTCCGACAGCCGGAGGCCGGGCCGGAGCTGGCCTGCCTCGGCGACGGGAGCGAACAGCGCGTCGGGCCCCTCACGGCGTCCCTCCATCATGTGCTCGAGGAACGCCGCCACGTCCGAGTCACCGGGGGCGGTGGCCCGCAGTGAGTCGATCAGGGGCAGCACGCGGGGCGTCAGGTCGCGGATGTGTCGGGCGTAGAGCCGGATCCTGCGCGCCGGGTCGTCGGTCGCCTGGATGCGCCGGACCCAGGCACGCTCGCTCGGGTGCGTGGCGGGGTCGTCGTCGCCCGCGACGAGGCGAGCCGCGGCCGCCGCGAGCACCGCGGCCTTGGTGCTGTACGCGAGGTAGATCGTCTGGACGTGGACCCCGGCTTCATCGGCGATCGACTGCATCGTGGTGGCCGGGTACCCGTGCGCGACGAACAGCCGACCTGCGGCCTCCTCCACCCGCCGACGCGTCTCCTCTCCCCGGCGGCTGCGGGGAGATGCGGGTCCCCGGGGGGATCGAGAACTAGGAGTGGCTTTAGCTATAGTCATACTCTATATTTGTAGTCTAGCTGACCGCCGAACGGAGGCTCGGGCATGAAGGTGCTGTGCAGCACGACACCGATGGAGGGCGTGTTCGCCCCGTTCATCCCTCTGGGCCGGGCCCTGCGTGCGGACGGCCACGAGGTGTTGGTGGTCACGGGCGCCGACCTCGAGGAACGGGTCGCCCACGAAGGCTTCGCCACCGCCGTCGCCGGGCCCTCGGCGATGGAGGGGGCGATGGCCGCCATGGCCGACCCGGTGGTGCAGGCGGCCCCCGAGGACGAGCCCTGGCACTTCGGCGGGGCGATGTTCGGTGCGGTCGTCGCGCCGGCCAAGCTGCCCGTCCTGCGCCAGGTCGCCGACGACTTCGAGCCCGACCTCGTCATCCACCCGCCGGTCGACCTCGCCGCCCCGCTGCTGGCGGTCGAGCGCGAGATCCCGTCGGTGACCTACGGCTTCGGCCAGATCTTCGAGCCGCAGCTGATCGCCTCCCTCGCCGACCGGGTGGCGCCCCTGTGGCGCGAGGCCGGGCTCACGCCCGGGCCCGACGCCGGCCTCTACCGCTGCCGCTACCTCGACCCTTGCCCGCCGGGGCTGCGCGCCGACCCGGCGGCGACTCCGGCAGCGGGGCGCCCCATCCGGCCCGAGGTGCCGGGCGACCCGGACGCTCCCCTTCCGGCGTGGGTGGACGGGCTCGGCGACCGGCCCGTTGTCTACCTGTCCCTGGGGACGGTGCCGCTGTTCAACCAGCCCGAGGTGTTCCGCACGTTGCTCGCCGAGCTCGCCCACGCGGACCTCGAGCTCGTGGTCACCGTCGGCGACACCAACGACCCCGCAGCACTCGGCGAGCAGCCCCCGAACGTGCACGTGGAGCGCTGGCTCCCGCTCGCCCCGCTGCTCCCCCACTGCGACGTCGTGGTGTGCCACGCGGGGTCGGGCACGACCCTCTCGGCCCTCGCGTCGGGACTGCCGCTGGTGCTGGTCCCCCAGGGCGCCGACCAGTTCACCAACGCCAAGGCGTGCCAGGGCGCCGGCGTCGGCCGCGTGCTGGACCCCGGCACGCTCTCGTCCGCGGCGGTCCGCGACGCGACGCTGGCCGTGGTGCATCCCGACGAGCACGGAGCTGCAGGCCGCCCGCCGGCTCGCCGCCGAGATCGCTACGATGCCGTCGCCCACCGAGGTGGCGCACGACCTCGTCGACCTCGTCGAGCTCGTGCCCGGCTGACCACACCGGCAGGGGGCACCGGCTGCCACCCCCCGGCGCGCGATGCGAGCACCTGGGATACGGTCGCCGACGTGGCACCTTCCCGACACCCTGACCGTGGCCGTCACCGGCCCGACCGGCACCTTCGGCTCGGGGCTGCTGCCGCTGCTCGAGGCCGAACCGCAGCGTCGGCGCGGTGGTGGGCGTGGCCCGCCGTCCCTTCGATCCGGCCGCCCATGGTTGGCACAAGATGACGTATCGACGCGGCGACGTGCGCGACCAGGACGCCCTCGAAGAGGCCTTCGCCGACGCGGACGTCGTGGTGCACCTCGCGTTCCTCATCACCGGCGCGGCGTCGCCTTCGACGATCAGGGAGATCAACGTCGAAGGTACGCTCCACGCGTTCCGGGCCGCGGCCGCGGCGGGCGCGCAGCGCTTCGTGTACTCCTCATCGGTGGCGGCCTACGGGTTCCACGCCGACAACCCGGCCGAGATCGACGAGGACTGGCCGACCCGCCCCGCCGCGCACCTCTTCTACGCACAGGAGAAGTCCGAGCTCGAGGGGCTGCTCGCCGAGGAGTCGGCGCGCCACCCCGACATCGACCTGTACCTGCTGCGTCCGCCGATCGTGCTCGGTCCGCACGCCGTGGGCGGCAAGGGTGACCTGCTGGCCCGGCTGCTGCCCCTCGGTCAGCAGGTCTCCGCCGCGGCACGCGGTCTGCCGGTGCACGTTCCCCTGCCCGCGCCCGACGTGCCGATGCAGTTCATCCACGAAGAGGACGTGGGGCAGGCCATCGTCCGCTGCGTGCTCGGCGCCGGCCCACCGGGTGCGTACAACATCGCCGGTCCCGGGATCGTGACGGGCGTCGACCTGGTGCGCGAGCTCGGCTTCCACCCGTTCGGAATCCCTTCCAGGCTGGTGCGGCAGACGGCTCGGGGCATCGCAGCGCTGCCGATGCCGTCGTTCGTCCCGCCGGTGTCGGGCTGGGCCGAGGCGGTCAGCCAGCCGGTGATCATGGACGTCTCCAAGGCCGAGCGCGAGCTCGGCTGGCACCCGCGCTACTCGGGCCTCGAGGCCCTGCGAAGCACGCTCGCAGCTGAGGACTGACCGCTCCGTCGTCCGGTCGACCGCCGCGCCGCCTACCCGTTCGACGCCGCCTTCCCGTTCGACGCCGGCGCCGCCTTCGACACTGTTGCGCCTGCGCGCGTGCAGAGCACGTCCACCTCCGCGGCGATGCCCGCAGCCAGCACGTCCACGTCCGGCGCGGACTCGTAGTCGCCGGTGACCCCGAAGAAGAGGTGCCCGTTGTAGGAGAGGATCGCCACCGCGACCCGCACGCCGTGGGCGATCGGGACGAACGGTCGGTACTCGAGCATCTCGCGGCCCAGGCAGTAGAGGGGGAGCTGGGGTCCGGGCACGTTGGTGGTGATCGTGCCGATGGTCCGCTGGGGCATGCGGTGCATCATGCGGACCGCGGTCCGGGTGATGTTGCCGACGACCATCGGCGGGGCGAGGTCGCCGATGGTGGTGATGGCCTCGCCGGCTTCGGCCATGTGCGAGCCCTTGCGCTCGCCCATCTCGGACTTGATCGTGTCGAGCCGCTCGATGGGGTCGGCGACGCCCACCGGGAGGTCGTACAGGATGGCCGAGACCCGGTTGTCGGGGACGCCGCTGCCGTCGGTGCCCCGCGTGGACACCGGCACGAGCGACCGCACCGACGCATCGGACAGGTCCTCGCCACGCGCCTCCAGCAGCCGCCGGAACCCACCGGTGACCGCGGCCAACACCACGTCGTTGACCGTCCCCCCGAAGGCGTTGCGGATCGTCTTCACGTCCGAAAGGCCAGAAGAGGAGTGCGCCCAGGCACGGTGCGGGCCGATCGTCCCCTCGATCGACAGCGGCGGGGCCCCCGTCAGGTTCTTGGCGTAGCGGACGAGCCCGCGCACGGTCGTCGACGCCGAGGCGAGCCCCTGGCGCGGATCCTCGACGGCGCCGACGAGGCGTCTGGTCGACGTGATGGCATCGGCGGCGAGGCCCGTCCAGGCGTCGATGACCTTCGCGAGACCGTTCGGCTCAGGTTGCGGCGACCAGGGCAGTGGATCGTGCACCTCGGCGTCCGGCTCCACATCGAGCAGGACGGTCAGCAGCTCGACGCCGGCGATGCCGTCGACCATGCAGTGGTGGACCTTGAAGATCATCGCCCAACGGTCGCCTTCGAGCCCTTCGACGAGCCACGCCTCCCACAGAGGCCGGGCACGGTCGAGCGGCTGGGACATCAGCCGCCCCATGAGGTGGTCGAACTCGGCCTCGCCGCCCGGCGCCGGGAGCGCGGTGCGGCGCACGTGGTAGTGGATGTCGAAGTGCGGGTCGTCCGCCCACACCGGCCGCCCGAGCTCGAGCGGCACCGTGCGCACCCGCTGGCGGTAGCGCGGGATCTGGTGCAGCTTGCCGGCGATCAGCCCGACCACCTCGTCGTAGGTGGGGGGCGGGTCGGCGAACACGCAGCCGCCGGCGATGTGCATGTGGGCGATGCCGTCCTCGATGTGGAGGAACTCGGCGTCGAGAGTTTTGAGTCGGTCCATTCCAGGACCACCTTGGGGAGGGGCTCGGGCCGGTCGGCGCCGGCGGCAGCAGTCGCAGGGCCGGCCTCGGGTCCAGTTCTACCGCGTGCCGCGCCACCGGCGCGGCGGGGATTCGGGGAGCGACTGCTCACGAGGTCCCGTCGCTCGCCGCGACGAGCGCGTCGAGGCCGCGCGCGAAGCCGGCCACGAGGACCTCGGGATCGGGCACCACGTCGGCGTCGACGGTCACGCACACCCCCAACGTGTCGGCGTAGCTCAGCACACCGATGATGGTGGCGATGTTCCCAGTTCCCGTCACCAACGGATACACCTCGAGCATGCGGGCGCCACGCAAGGAGAGCGTCTTGCGCGGGCCGACGAGGTTGGTCACGGCGAGGTCGAACACTCCCTGGTGGTCGAGGACCATGCGCCCGGCGACCCGGAGGAACCGCGGCGGCACCAGCCCGGCGAGGCCGAACAGGCGCCCGCCCAGCGAGGTGGAGGCGGTGGCCTTGCGTTGAACCAGGTCAGCGTGGATGCGACGGAGCCGCTCGAGGGGGGCGTCGACACCGACCGGTAGCTCGGTCAGCACCACGGCGAACTCGTTGTGCACCTCCTCGCCCGGCGAGGAGCCGTGGACCGAGACGGGTACCACCACGTGCGGGTCACGGGCCCGCGCCGTGCCGGGGTGAGCCTCCTGGTGCTCGGCGATGGCGCCCGCGGCGAGCGCGAGCACCACGTCGTTCACCGTCACGCCCTGCGCGTGCGCCACGCGGCGCACCTCGTCGAGCGGCAAGCGGCCCCAGGCGAGGTCGCGTCGCGTGCCCACGCGACCAGCCAGCGACGGGCGAGGGCCGCGCCCAGGGTCGGGACGCAGCGCGCGCCCGGCGAAGCCGAGCACGGTGCGGGCCGCTCCAGCGACGACATCGGGATCGGTCGCGAGGAGCACGGACTGGCCGAGGGCTCCGGCGATCTGGCCTACACGGGCCGCGAGCTCGATGGTGACCAGCGACGCCAGGCCCGGAGACGGCTCGGGTTGCCAGGTGGGCGCGCCCGACTCCGCGACGGGCGCCTCGAGGAGCGCAGCGGTGAGCTGCACCAGCGCCATCCCGTCGGCCAGCACATGGCTGGCCTTGACCACCACCGCCACCCGATCGTCGGACAGCCCGTCGAGGAACCAGAGCTCCCAGAGCGGGTGCGCCGGGTCGAGTGGCTGCTCGAGCAGCTCGGCCACGCGGGCGCGCAACTCGGCTTCACCCCCGGGGCCGGGCACGGTGCCGGTGCGCACGTGGCGGGCGACGTCGAAGGCCTCGTCGTCGACCCATGCCGCTCCGCTGCCCAGGGGGAACTTGCGGATGTGCTGGCGGAAGCGCGGCATGGCCTGGAGCTCGGCGGCCATCCCGTCGCGCAGCTCGTCGACGCGGAACTTGCCGTGCTCGTCGCGAGCGGGGCGCCCTCGAAGACCGCGAGACCACCGATCTGCAGCGGCACCTCCTCGCGCTGGACCCACCAGAGCACGGCGTCCTGTGCGGGGAGGACCTCGATCGCCACGCCGACCATCCTCCTGCCTCGGCGGGCACTTTGCCACCGGAACACCAACTCGTCGAGGCGATGACCGTGGATCTGGGCGAAGATGCGGCAATGGACGCACCAGAGCTCACCACCCTACGGATCGACGACGGACCAGGCGAAGGGGTCGCAACCTTGGTTCTGGCTCGCCCCGACCGCCTCAACGCCCTGTCCCGCGAGCTGCTCGGCGAGCTCGTACATGCCTGCCACTGGCTCGAGGAGCGCGGCGATCTCAAGGTGGTGGTCGTGCGCGGCGACGGCCGCGCGTTCTCGGCGGGCTTCGACCTCGGCGACTTCGCGAGCGGCGGCGAGGGGACGACGGCGCGCGACAGCGCCGACCTGGGCCGCCGCGCCTCGGAAGCGCTCACCGACATCCCCCAGCTGACGGTCGCGGCGATCCATGGGCACTGCGTCGGCGGCGGGGTGGTGCTCGCCGCGGCGTGCGACCTGCGCGTGGCCGCCGACGACGTCCGCTTCTCGATCCCCGAGGTCGACCTGGGCATCCCGCTGGCGTGGGGTGGCATCCCCCGCCTGGTGCGCGAGCTCGGTCCGGCGGTGACCAAGGAGCTCGTCCTCACCTGCCGGCCCTTCGACGCGTCCGAGGCCAAAGCGCTGCGGTTCGTGAACACGGTGGTGGCTCGCGACGGGCTCGACCGGGCCGTCGCCGAGCTCGCGGCGCGCTTGGCCGCACAACCCGGCTTCGCGCTCCGCTCGACCAAGCAACAGGTGAACGCCGTGACCGAGGAGATGGCGGCAACCGGGCGCAGCGCCAACGACGCGGACTCACTCGTGGTGGCGCTCCAGGACCCCGAGTCGCGCGAAGCCGCCCGGCGCTACCTCGCCGCCCGCAAGTCGCGGAAGGGTTGATGCCGGCTCGCTCCCTCACCCGCTCGCGACGCCGCCCCGCGCGCCGCGAGCGGCGTCGCTAGGGTCGGCCGATGCCCGCGCCGACCGAACCACTCGTCTACGCCTGGCCGCCCTCGGCGGTGGCCGGCGAGTCCGTCGCCCTGCGGGTGGCGGGCCCATCGTGCGAGGGGCGCGTGCAGATCGCCCGGATCGGCACCACTCGAGACGTCGTGTGGTCAGGCACGGTGCAGGTCGACCCGTACGAGTTGCCCGAAGACGCCGCGGCCGCAGGCTGCCCCTGGCCCGATGCGGCCAACGTCGAGGTGGAGGCGGGATGGCCGTCGGGGTTCTACGAGGTGAGCCTGCGCACGCAGGTCGGCCAGCTCCACGAGTCGGTCGGGTTCTTCGTGGTGCGCGCCGCGCGCCCCGACACCGGGCGGCCGCTGCTGGTGCTCTCGACGAACACCTGGAACGCGTACAACGACTTCGGCGGCCCGAACCTGTATGCGCGCGGCACTGCGGTGTCGTTCGCCCGGCCGATGGCGCCCGGGTACCTGCGCAAGCCCGACGGACCAGGCAGCCGGGTGGCAGTGGTCGACACGCCCGACTTCGCCATGGCCGCGCACCGGACCTACCTGCGCGACCACCAGTTCTCGGCGTGGGCCGGCTCAGCCGGATGGCCCAACGCCGAGCTGCCGTTCGTGCGCTGGGCCGAGGCCAACGGCTACGGCCTCGACTACGCCGTCAACGCCGACCTCGAACTGGTGCCCGACCTGCTGAAGGGCCGGTCGCTGTACCTGTCGGTGGGCCACGACGAGTACTGGTCGGCGGGCATGCGCGACACGGTCGAGGACTTCGTCGGCGCCGGCGGCAACGCCTGCTTCTTCTCGGGCAACACCGCCATGTGGCAGGTGCGCCACGAGGCGTCGAGCGAGGGCGGGCCGCCTCACGTGATGGTGTGCTTCAAGGACCAGTTCAAGCGCGACCCCGTGTACGGCACCGATCGGCAACCCCTGCTCACGACCATGTGGTCGGACCACTTGTTGGAGCGGCCCGAGAACCGCCTGACCGGCGTGACGTTCACCCGCGGCGGCTACCACCGGATCGGCAAGGCGGTCGGGCGTGGCAGCGGCGGCTACACGGTGTACCGCCCGGAGCACTGGGTGTTCGACGGCACCGACGTGGGCTACGGCGACCTGATCGGCTCTGACGCCGTGACCGTGGGCTATGAGTGCGACGGCTGCGAGCTGACCTTTCGCGACGGGCTACCCCACCCCACCGGCGCCGACGGCACGCCGGCCGACCTCGAGATCCTGGGGCTGACGCCGGTGCAGCACTTCAACCACACCAACGCCCCGCGTCCCGTGCCCGAGGGCTTCCCATCGGAGAACGAGTACATCGCCGGTCGCGTGTTCGGCGCTCACGACCCCGCCACGGTCGAGCGCCTGGCGCATGGCCACGCGGTGATGGGCGTCCACGAGCGGGGCGGCACGGTGTTCACCGCGGGCACCACCGAGTGGGCGTGGGGCCTTGCCGGCGCCGACCCGGTGGTCGAGCGCATCACCCGAAACCTGTTGGACCGCCTCAGCCGCTGAAGTCGCCGTCGAGTTCGATCACGATGCCCTCGTGCGCGGCGCGCATCGCCGCGAAGGCGATGCGGTGGCTGTCGAGGCTGGCGCGCTGCGAGCACCGCGGCTCCCGCCCGCTGCGGATGGCGGCGAGGAAGTCCTCGAACAACGGGCGCTCACCACCGCCGTGGCCGTCGTACGCCGGCGGTATCGCGACCGTCGGCTGCGCCCCGACTTGTGGTCGTGGACCTCGAGGATCCCATCGAGCGCGTGCAGCTCGCCGACCGCGGTGCCCCGGGTACCGTCGACGCGGCACGCTGCGCATCGAGCGGTACGAGTTGCTCTGCAGCGTGAAGTTGGCGACCACGCCGTTGGCGTAGCGGATCGCCACGGTCTGCGCGCTCGGCTGGTCGTTGTCGCCGACCCGGTACGCGCACGCGCCCGACCGTGTGGTGCGCAGCGCGTGCTCCAGGCCCTGCGGCGTGTGGTCGTCGGTGACCGCGGCGACGGGCCAGCGCCACCACTCCACGCGGGCGCGCACCGACTCGAGGGGCGCCTCGGCGAGCATCGGCCGGACCCGCCGGGCGACTCTCGCGAGCGGCCCGAGGCCGACGGGCCGCCGGGTCATGGCGAGGTCGCCGAGCACCGGCTCGAGGTCGCGGTAGGTGGCGACGGCGTCGTACGGGCACTCGGGCGCGTGGGGGCAGCCCTCGATGCAGTGCTCGGGCGCGCCGTCGGGCGCGTTGGTCTCGGTGAGCTCGGTCGGCCGGATGAACGACGACACCGCGGCGGGCGGTGCGCCGGCCATCCAGGTGATGAGGTCGAGGTCGTGACACGACTTCTGCAGCAGCCAGGGCACCTCGCTGCTGCGCGTCAGGCCCCGCACGTACGAGTGGGCGTAGTGCCAGTACGCGACGTTCTCGGACTGCTGGATGGAGACGACGTCGCCGAGCTCGCCCGCCTCGATCAGGTGGTGGAGCCGCGAGAACAGGTGCGACCAGCGGTAGACGTGGCACACCGCGAGCACCCGCCCCGCCGCGTCGGCGGCGTCGATGAGCCGCTCGCAGTCGGCCTCGTCGAGCGCCATCGGCTTCTCGAGCAGCACGTGGTACCCAGCCGCGAGGGCCGCCAGCGTCGGCTCGACGTGGTGGCGGTCGCCGGTGGCGACGAGGGCGAAATCGGCCAGCCGCGGCTGGGCGAACAGATCCTCCCAGCTCTGGTGGCACTGCGAGGGCCTCAGGCCGTACCGGGCCGCGAAGCGGGCGGTGCGCGTGGGGTCGGGCTCGGCGACGGCCACGACGCGTCCCGCGGAGGGGTCGTCGAGGAAGAGCCGGGTGTAGGCGTCGTAGCCGCGGTCGCCCGCGCCGACCACGACGCCAGTCAGCTCGACGGCTTCCACCGCGGGTCGCGACCCGTCCAGGCCAGGCACGGCGACGTGAGGTCCCAGTCGTCGGGCCCCAGGCGCGCCACCGCGTCCGAGAGAAGGTCGAGGCCTTCGAGGTAGGCGGTGTCCGCAGTCCAGTTCATGTCCCAGGATCGCACGTCACGGAGACCCTCGCCTGCGAACCGGCGCGGGTGTTGGTCGGCGTCACCGACGACCTGCGGCCGACCGTGGTGCGCGGCTCAGGCGTCGTCGGCGCGGTCGAGCGTCTCACCGGTGAGGGTCCCGGCGATGACGGCCTCGGCGACCTCCACGAGGCGCAGGTTGTGGTTGCGGGCATGCATGCGCAGCCAGGTGAACGCCTGGCCCATGTCGATGTTCGCCCGCTCGGCGAGCACCCCTTTGGCCTGCTCGATGAGGACCCGGCTCGTGAGCGCTCGCTCGAGCTGCTCGTTGACGAGCTGGGCTTCGCGGGCGGCACGGTGCTGCAGGATGCTGATCGTGGCCATGTCCGCGAGGGCCCGTCCGGCGCGCACGTCCGGCTCGGAGAGCAGACCCGCCCCGGTGTCGAAGAGGTTGAGGGCACCAAGGACCCGGCCGCGCAAGCGCAACGGGATCGCATGTGCGGTTTGGAAGCCGGCGGCGTGGGCGATCGGGGCGAACGCGGGCCAGCGACCGTCGACGACCGTCAGGTCCTCGTCGAGGATCGGCTCGCCACTGTGGAAGCAGTCGAGGCAGGGGCCTTCGTGCGCCTGCAGCTCGAACAGCTCGACGACACGCATCACCTCGCTCGACGAGGCCGCCAGACGCAGGTCGCCGTCCGGGGAGACGAGCATCAGGCCGGCCGCGTCGACGCCGAGGATCTGGACCGAGCGGTCCACCAGCAGCGTCAGCAGGTCGACCACGTCGAAGTCGTCGACCAGCGTGTCGGCCAAGGTCAGAAGTGTTCTGGTCAGGACGTCTTCATCGGACACCACACGTCTCCTCTTCCGGCCCGCGGTCCACCAGGTACGGCACGACCCCCGATGGCGGTGAGCGTAGCGCTCAGATCACGACGGCCACGGTGGATCGTCGCTGGATCGAACGGTTCGACACCCCTCACCGATGCACACGAGGCGATCAGGTGAAGCGCAACGACCGGTCGACGACCTCCGTCGCGACGTCGTGCAACGGCCGCTCGTGCGAGAACGCGTGGGCCCGCAACCGCACGAGGGCCTCGGTGATGCCGACGTCGAGCTGCGCGGCGACCATCCCCGACGCCTGGTGCACCACGAAGTGGAAGTTCCCGCCCGACTCGAGCTCCGCGGCGATCGCCCCGGGGGGCGCCTCCGCCTGGATCGCGAGCACCTGCCGGGCCGCGACGTCGGCCATCACCAACGCGTCGGCGTGCTGGTCGTCGGTGAGTGGCCCGGCATGATCGCGATAGAGGTTGAGCGCCCCCAACCGAACGGCACCGACCCGCATCGGGAAGCCGAACACCGCCCGGGCGCCGGCGGACACCGCGGGCATCGTGAACGCCGGCCACCTCGGTACCTCGGGATCGGCCAGATCCGGTTCGATGACGGGTCGGCCGCTGTGGTGGGCGTCGATGCAGGGCCCCTCGCCCATCGTGAACTGCAGGTCCTCGAGCGTCGAGCTCGTGGAGTCCGAGCTGCACACCGAGCCGCGCGGCAGCTCGCCGGACATCAGCATGATCCCGGCGCCGCTCATCTCCAGGGCGCGAGCACACACCTCGCACAGCTCGGCCGGCTGGTCGTCGCCTTCGCCATCGGAGAACAGGCTGAGGACGCGGAGCAGACGATCACCGGCCACCTCCCGGCCTCCCTCCCATCGACGCCACGACGGGCCTTGGAACGGCTGCGCCCAGATCGGCCACCATGCATCCTCGAGAGTCAGGCGAGACGTTCGACGGGTTCCGGATCGAAGGCCGGCGACCCGGACCATCGCCAGGCCACCTGGCGGGGAGCGTAGCGAACCTGGCCGATCATCGTGCGATTCGCTCTGTGGACCACAGCCGCCGCATCTCGCCGACTCTTGGGATATGATCGCCATCTCATTGACCGGAGCCGTGATCCACCGGTCGTGCGCACTCACTCTGGACCCCGGTGAGCTCCAGCTGCATGCTGCCGAGGAGTGCCATGACGCCGTGCCGAACCCCAACACCGGGTGCACACCGCCCGGGGGACGCCGCATGAGCGCAGAAGCACCGCCGACCCCAGGGGGCTCAGTCGCCGACGCACTCGAAGGGTTGCCCCTGGCCGCGCTCTCGATCGACGCGAACGGCGAAGTGAACGCGGTGAACAAGCGATGGCACACCCTCACCGGGCTCGACGAGGACCGATCGCTGGGGGCGGGATGGCTCGACGCGGTCCACCCGGAGGTCGTCGAGTCACTGCTCGAGCGCGTGCTCGGCTCACACCGGACGGGGACGACCGGCCGCAGCGACTTCCGTCTGGCCAACGGGGGCCGCTTCCTCTGGAGTCGGTGGTGGTGGCAACCGAACCAGGCGGGAGTCCTGGTCTGCGTCAACGACATCGACGACGACCGGGCCCGCGAGGCGGAGCTGTTGAAGCGGGCGACCCACGACTCCCTCACCGGGCTCGTGGACCGGACCGAGTTCCTGACCCTCGTCGAGCGGGCGTTGCACCGGGCCCAGCGGTCGGGCTCCCCTCCTGGGGTGGTGTTCGTCGACCTCGACGGATTCGCACAGGTCAACGAGCGCTTCGGGCACGGTGTGGGAGACGAGGTCCTCCGGTCGGTGGCCGAACGGCTCGGCACTGCGGTGCGCCCCACCGACGTCGCCGCCCGCGTCGGCGGCGACGAGTTCGCCGTGCTCTGCGAGCACCTCGACGGTCCGGATGCCACGGAGGTCGGGACGATCGCCACACGGATCAGACAGGCGGTTCGAGCGTCGAACCGCAGCGACGACCACCCGTTCGCGCTGGAGGCGAGCGCCGGGGTGGCGATGGCAACCCCGGACGACACCGCGGTGTCGCTGCTCGCCCGAGCGGATCGTGCCATGTTCGCGGCCAAACGGGCCTCCATCCCGCGGCTGCTGGCGTCCACGCCGCCGCTCACGGCCACGCCTCGAACGCTCGCGGGGGGCTCGACGCGAGACGAGCGGATCGGTGACGGTGCGCGAGGGGTGCCGGTGACCATCCACACCACCATCGAGGTGGCCGGAGACCTGGTCCGTCACGTGCACACCGTCGGGGCTGGGGCTCGCCACCGCCGCGCGCCTCGCGGAGGGCGAGGCAGGTGAGGCCATGGATCGCGCCCGCGACGAGCTCAACACCTTGGTCCTCGAGCTGCAACGGCAGGTGTTCACCCAGACCCGTGAGCTCGACGACCGCAGACCAACCAGGGATCGAGTCACCCACGCGCGACGTGCGCTGTCCGACGCCGAACAGGACCTCGCAACCTCCTGGGCGGACTCGCTCGACCCGCCCGACGGCGACCCCGGCCGGCGCGACGCGCTCGCCCAGTCCGTGAGGCTGGTGCGACGTGCGCTGCGCGAGCTGGCCGCCCCAGCGGGTCGGACCATCGGTTCCGCGCCCGACGACGCGAACGCCCGTTCCCCGAGGCCGGCACCGGGTTCGCGGCACTCGGTCCCAGAACGATCGCTGAACGTCTCCCGAACGCCCGAGCGCCCATCTCCTCGGCCGGAGGTGGCCCTCAGAGCCAGTCGCGCCGACGGAACTGGAGGTAGAGCACCAAGGACAACACCACGATGAGCAGGCTCGACACGACGTACCCCCAGTGCCGTGCGAAGCCCGGGTACGGGACGTTCATGCCGTAGTAGCCGGTGACCAACGTCGGCACGGCGATGATCGCCGCCCAGCTCGTCACCTTCTTCATGACCTGGTTCTGGCGGTAGTCGCGCAGGCTGAGGTTGGTCTCGACGATGGTGCTGACCAGGTCCCGCAACGCATCGGTCGACTCCGTCACGCGCAGCACGTGGTCGTACACGTCCTGGAAGTAGGGGTAGAGGTGCTCGGCGACGGCACCCTGTTCGCGGCGCATCGAGCGCGCTGACGGCCTCGCGCATGGGCACGACCAGGCGATGGAAGCGCACCAGCGCGCGTCGCATCTGGAACCAGTGACGCTGCTGGGTTGGGTCGAGCGGTTGTTCCGAGAAGATGACGTCTGAGACCTCGTCGTAGTAGTCGTCGAAGACCTGCACCGCGTCGAAGTAGCCGTCGACGACCACATCGAGCAACCCGTAGAGCAGGAAGCTGACGCCGTTCGCGGAGAGGTCCACGGAGCGGTCCCACCGCTCGACCACGCGTGCCATCGGGAAGTCTTCGCTCTTGCGAACGGTGACGAGCCAGCGGGGACCGATGAAGGCGTCGACCTCGTGCTCGACAAGGCGGGTGCGCTCGGCGTCGACGCCGACGGCGTGGCACGCCAGGAACAGGTGGGTCGCGTAGTGGTCGAGCTTCGGGTCGCTGGTGCTCACCAAGGGCGTCCTCGACGGCGAGCTCGTGGATGCCGAGCTCGTCGGCGAGCTCGACGAGCTCCTCCTCGCTGGGGGCACAGAGGTCGACCCACACGATGGCGTCGACTTCGGCCAGGTGCTCGGACACCTCCGCCACGGCGAAGCCCTCCTGCTCCACCTTGCCGTTGCGATACACCCGGGTTTGGGCTGCGCTCACCGGTCTCCCCGTCGTCGCCTGGTCCGTCGGCAGCGTATCCGCAGCGTCTCCCGCACAGCCCTCGGGGTCGCGTCGAGCGGGTGCGGGGCGGCGGCCGGACACGGCCGGTCGGCAGCGGCGAAGACGCGGGCGACGGAGGTCAGGAGGTGGGCTCCTCTGAGACGGCGTCGACGAGTCGGTGGATGAGCCGGGTCCAGTCGTCGTGGTCGACGGGCGGCAGGTCGAGGTCTCGCATGAGCAGGGAGCCGACACCGACCATGAGCACGAAGCGGGCCGCGGCGTCCACGGAGAGGTCGGTGGGAAGGGTGCCCGCGTCCTGGCCCTTGACGAGGACGCGGGCAACGAGCTGCTCGCGGTCGGCGAGCGCCCCCGCGAGCACCTGTGCGACCTCGTCGTCGCGGCGCGCCGCCAGCAGCGCCTCTGCGAGCAGCGCGGTCTGGTCGTGGGGTCGGGCGTCCAGACGGGCCCCGAGGGCGACCAACATCTGCGCCGCGTCGATGCGGGTGCCCGGTGGGAACAGCGAGGCCGCGGCGCGCTCGCCGTGGGCACGCATCGCGTCGACGAGCAGCTCGGCCTTGGAGTCGTAGTGCGTGTAGATGGCGCCGGTGGTGACACCGGCTTCCCGGGCGATCTGGGCGACGGTGGCACCCTCGTAGCCCTTGCGCTCGAAGACCCGGGCGGCGGCGTCGACGAGTCGCTCGCGGGTCTCGGCCGGGGTGACCCCGGCGATGCGGCCCACCTCAGCGCCTCCCCGAGGTCAGGCCTCGCCACGTCCCGCGGACGGCGCGCGGAGCGTGGTCGGCAAGCGGCATGCGGTCACGGTAACGAACCTCCGTTGCTTGTCAACGCCGCCACCTCGCTGGGTTGCGTGCCCGGTCGGCTCAGGCCACGGGACCGAGGGCGGCCTGCAACCACCGGTCGAAGGCGTCGTCGATCTCGAATCGGTCCGGGAGCGCCGCGTCGGGGTCGAGCACCCGAGGTTCGCCGCGCCACCAGGACCCGTCGCGCCAGCGCGCCTCGGTGAGCACCTCGGCGTACGGAGGACGGTCGGGCGATCCAGCGGCACCGAAGCCGAAGACCTGCTCCACCCCGAGCACCACGCGCAGCTCGGCACGCGCCCGGAGCACCCGCGCGTAGTCGTTGCGCGCCAGCTCGCCCGCGTGCGCATCCAGCGCGTGGCGGCAGCGCTGCAGCCGACGCTCGTCGAAGGGCGCGAGCACTGTGGGGTGGGGCAGGTCGGCCCAGAAGCCCCACTGCCACCACACCGGCACGTCGAGCCGGGCGAGCGCGTCGCCGACGGCACGCCCGACGGTCACGTGGGCGTGGTGGGCGTCGACGGGCGACGGGCTGACCACGACCTCCGGGCGCAGCTCGTCGACCAACGCGCCCACCTGTTCGGCCAGGATCCGGCGCGCCGCGACGTGGTCGTCTCGGCGGCCGAGCCCAAGGGGCGGGTCGAGCACCCGCAGCTCGAGGCCCAGCCGTCGACAGGCCTCCGCCACCTCCACCCGGCGACGCGCGCGGTCCTCGGTTCGCCCCAGCGTGACGGCCAGGTCGACGACCTGCCAGCCGTGGTCGACGAGCCCGACCAGGGCGGCACCCGCGCCCAGCACCTCGTCGTCGGGGTGCGGCGCCAGGTGCAGCGCGATCGGATCGCCGGCCATCAGCGGCGGTCGCTTGCCGGGTCGGGGATCTCCACGTCGACGAGGCGCTGCGGGTCGAGTCGGCGCAGGCTGTCGGCCAGTCCGCCGGCGCGGCTGCGCGCCAGCCACACCGCGGCCTGGGTGCGCACGACGTCCGCCCGCTCCCCGGCCTGTGCCGTCGGGTCGGGGGCCGCGTCGCCCAGCAGCCCCCAGGCGCCGAGGCGTGCCAGCCGCGCCGCCTGGCGGACCTCGTCGACGAGCAGCGCACCGTCCGCGCAACCGGGACGGGCGGCGTCGAGCGCGGCCACGGCTGTGGTGAGCTCGTCGACGACGCCACGCACCTGGTCCGGGTCCGGCCTGCCGAGCACCAGGTGGGGCTGGCCCGGGAACAGGCCGGTGTGGAGGGGACTGGCGTTCACGGCCCGCTGCCCGGTTCGACGCCAGAGCCGGCCGAGCCGATCGAGCGCGGCGCCGAGCACCCCCGCGGCGTCGTCGAAGACGAACCGGTCCAGCACGGCGGGCAGCTCGAGATCGCGGTTGGCGTCCAGGCCCCACGCCACCGCGCCCGCGTAGACGAGCGGCGCGAGGCTCACCGGAAGCGGTTGGTGGTGGCCGTGGTCACCCCAGTCGGTGACCAGCAGGCCTTCGCAGCCGTGGCGGCACGCGGCCTCGGCGGCGTCGACGGCGTTGTCGCGCGCGTTGTCGATGCGCCCCACGAGCGAGCACCAGCTCGACGTGCCCGGCGCGACCCAGAACGGGCGGCCGGTCTCGGCGATCGGGTCGGCGTTGGCAGCGAAGCCCGAGAATCCGGCCACGTCGGTGCCCAGCCTGCCGAGCAGGTCCAGCACGCTGGAGGGCAGCTCCAGCACGCCGTCGGGCGGTGGCGCCTCGTAGCACCACGTCACCGGCACGACGCCCTCGGGCAACGAGCTCGCCAGCTCCGGGTGCAGGCGCAGCACGTCGGCCCACAGCTGCACCTCGTAGCCCCGCGCCAGGAGCGGCTCGGCCAGTCGGCGCACGTGCTCGAGGTACACGCGGCCTCTCCCCGCGGCGGCGACGTCCGCGGCGCTGGCGCCATGCCCGAGCTCGAAGGGCTCGTCGCAGCCGATGTTGACCCGCTTCGAGCGGAACGACGGCAGCAGCTCGTCGAGCAGGCCCAGCACGAAGTCGGCGTTGTCGGGGGTAGGGGCGAGCACCGTCGGCGGCATCGTGACTCCCGGCATCGGCTCCCACCCCTCGGGGCACTCGGCGCGGGCGCGGTAGCGGTCGTGGGCCAGCCAGCGTTCGAAGTGCCCGAAGGTGTTCTGGTTGGGGACGAGCTCGATGCCCGAGGCCGCGCATCGCCTGTCGAGCCACGCCAGGTCGTCGGGACGCAACGGCGAGGCGTGCCGCCAGACGTCGGTGTGGTCGACGTAGGCGAACGGGTGCTCGAGGTAGAGCTGGAGCTGGTTGAGCCGCGCCAGCTCGCACACCCCGACGATCCGCTCGAGCGTGGCCCGGGTCGGCACACGGTCGCGGCTGACGTCGAGCATGGCGCCGCGGACCGCGACGTCCGGCTGGTCGCGCACCTCCAACTCCGGAAGACGTCCGCCCGGTGCCTGCGCGACCAGCTGGCTCAGCAGCCGTCGCCCATGGCGCAGCCCCGCGTCGTCGCGGTGCGCCAGCCGAACGCCCTCGGACGCGGAGGCCATCAGCCGGAACCCCTCGTGGGCCAGCGTCGGGTCCCGGACCTCGCGCACCGTCAGCCCGGCCACCTCGGGACCGTCGCCGCCGACGTCGAGGTGACGGGGGCGAGGCACCAACACGAGATCGTCGGCGCGCATCGCGCAATCCTTTCAGGTCACCTCGTGCGGCGCTGCCCACGAGTTGGGCGTTGCGGGTGCCCTCCTCGCCGAGGAGCCGCTCGCGCCACGCCGTGACGCGTGCCCCCGAAGCCCGGTGTGCCGGACGACCAGATGACACCACTAACGAACGCGTGTTATTTTGGGTCGAACCACCCGAACGCACCAGCTGCTCCGGTCGCCCGCCTCGCTTCGACGACGGCCCGGCGACTTTGGGGAAGGAGCCGAAATGTCCCAACCGGTCACGGACTTCTCGACCGACTTCGACCACACCGACGAGCGGTGGGTCGCCGACCCCTATCCCATCTGGGACGAGCTGCGACAGGCGCTGCCCGGTCGCGCACACCGACCGCTACGGGGGCGCGTGGCTGCCGACCCGTCACGACGACGTGTCCGCGATCGCCAAGGACACCGAGCACTTCACGTCGCGCAGCATCGTGATGACCAACCACCGACCGCCGGACTTCCTCGCCCCCCAGGGCATCGCCCCGCCCATCTCGTCCGACCCGCCCTTCCACGCCGAGGCCCGCCGACTGCTGCTACCGGCGTTCTCGCCGCAGGCCGTGGCCAAGCTCGAACCGGCGACGCGGGCGCACTGCGAGGCCCTGGTCGAGGCGGCCCGGGGTTCGGACGTCGTCGACGCCGCGCTTGACTACGCCCAGCACATCCCCGTCCGGGTGATCGTCAACATGCTCGGGCTGCCCGAGGAGGACGCCGACGTCTTCCGCGGGTTCGTGCACGACATCCTCGAGAGCGTCACGGCACCCTTCGAGGAGCGCTTCGCGAACTTCCAGCAGATGATCGACTACCTCCTACCCAAGATCACCGAGCGCCGCGAGCACCCCCAGGACGACCTGATCAGCTTCCTCATCCAGGCCGAGGTCGCCGGCGAACCGGTCGACGACTTCTACGTGCTGCGTAGCGTCGGGCTGCTGCTGATCGCCGGCATCGACACCACTTGGAGCGCGATCGGCGCGTCGCTGTGGCACCTGGCCAAGACCCCGACGGATCGACGGGCGCTCGTCGACGACCCCGAGGCACTGCCCACCGCGGTGGAGGAGTTCCTGCGGGCGTACGCGCCGGTGACGATGGCGCGGCTGGTCAAGGAGCCGGTCGAGTTCGAGGGCTGCCCGATGAAGGCCGAAGACTGGGTGCTGCTGCCGTTCCCCGCGGCCAACCGCGACCCGGAGATGTTCGACCGACCCGACGAGGTGATCCTCGACCGCAGCCCGAACCGCCACGCCGCGTTCGGGCTCGGGCCGCACCGCTGCGCCGGGTCGCACCTGGCCCGCATGGAGCTGAAGGTCGCGCTCGAGGTGTGGCTGGCCGCGTTCCCCGACTTCGAGCTGGCCGACCCGGCCGCGGTGCGCTGGTCGGCCGGCCAGGTCCGCGGGCCGCGTACGCTGCCGATGCGCATCCTCACCGAAAGGCCGTCCGCATGAAGATCCGCCTCGACCGCGACGCCTGCCAGGGGCACGGCCGTTGCTACGCGCTCTCCCCCGAGCTGTTCGACTGCGACGACGAGGGATACTCGGTCGTGAAGGTGACCGGCGAGCTGACCGCCGATCAGGAACGCCCGGCGCGCATCGCCGCCGACAACTGCCCCGAGTACGCCATCACCGTGGAGGACTGAGGGTCTCGTCGCCGACCGGCCCTGCGTCCGTGGCCGGCTCGGACAGATCGGCCACGACCCACAGCGCCGCCGACACCGCCGCACCGACGAGCAGCACGGGGGTGATGCCCACCGCGTCGCTGAGCGGGCCGACCACCATCGCCCCGATCGGCACCGTCCCGCCGAACGCCATCACCCACAGCGCCATGACCCGACCGCGCACCGCGTCGTCGAGTCGCTCCTGCAGCACGGTCGACAGGGATGTCACCACCACGAAGTAGAAGAAGCCGACGAGGAACGCGATCGGGTAGGCGGGCGCCGGCAGACGGATCAGCGCGAACGCGGCGAGCGCGCCGGCGTAGCCGACCAGACCGAGCCGGGCGAGCAACGCCAGGTCGCGGCTGGCGAGGAACGTCCCGATCGACAACGCCCCGACCACCGCACCCAACCCGAACGAGGCGTACAGCAGGCCGTAGGCGACCGACTGCTCGTCGATGCCGAGGTTCCCCTTGGCCAGCACCGGCATGAGCACGGCGATGGGAAGGCAGAAGAACGAGAACCCGACCATGGTCACGAGGCACCGACCCACCACCCGGTCGCTGCGGGCCACGCGGAACCCTCCCAGCAGTCGCTGCAGCCGGCTCTCGGCGCGGTCGATCGGGGGCCGCTCGAGCTGCACGGTCCACAGGGCGCCGATGATGAACACGAAGGTGACCGCGTTGCCGGCGAACACCCAGGCGGCGCCGACCTCGGCGAAGAGCACGCCGCCGATCGCCGGCCCGATCACCCGCGACAGGTTCATGTTCGCCGAGTTGAGCGAGATCGCCCCGGCGATGTCCTCGCGTGCCACCAGGGTGGGGATGAGCGCCGAGTAGGTGGGCGCGTAGATCGCCCGGCCGACGCCGGTGGCGAGCACGACCAGCAGCAGCACACCCATGTTGGGGTGGGGGGACAGCACGATCGTGGCGAGCGCGAACGAGAAGACGAGCTGCTCGAAGCTGACGATGATGAGCACGGTTCGACGATCGAATCGATCGGCGAGCGCGCCGCCCGCCAGGGAGAGCACCAGCAGCGGACCGAGCTGGGCCAGCGAGATGAGCGCCACCCACGTCGCCGAGCTCGTCTGCTGGTAGACGAAGGCGCCGAGGATGACGTTCTGCATCCAGGTACCGATGTTCGACAGCAGCGCGCCGAAGTACACGCGGCGGAAGACCGGGTAGGCGAACGCGGCGCGGGCGGTGCCACGCGGGGCGGGAAGGTCGCCGTCGACGAGGGCGTCCTCGACGAGCACGTCGGTGTCGGAGCGGTCGTGGACGTCGGCGCCGGGTGGGACAGCTCCGGCGCGCTCGACCATGACCGGAACCTAACGAATGGTTGCAGGGGCCCCACCACCCGGTTGCGACCCGCCCGGCGACTCCGGGGCGCCTCAGGGAACGGGCGGGGCCTCGTGGATCGGGCGGCCTCCCGAGACGACGAGGTCCTGGCGAGCCGGATCGTCCTGCACGGTGCGGGCAGCGACGCCCCCGTCGGTCCCTGCCTCTGCCGCAGTGGCGCCGTCGTGGCAGTACTGCACGATGTACGCCTTGCGCACCTCGTCGGTGCGGTTGGGCGCCGTGGAATGCGGGGTGAGCGACGAGAAGACCACGATGCTGCCGGCGCTGACCGGCACCTGCACGGCGGTCGTCGGGTCGCCCCAGCACTCGAAGCCGAGCGGGGTGTCGCGGTGCGCCAGCGTGCCACCGCGGTGCACGCCGGGCATCACCTCGACGCAGCCGTTCTCGGGGGTGGCGTCGGTGAGGGCGATCCAGCAGGTCAGGTAGGCCTGGGGCTCGACGTAGGTGTAGCCGTTGTCCTGGTGCCACAGCACCGGCTCGGCGCTGTGGGGTTGCTTGTAGACGGCCTGCTCCCAGTAGAGGCGCACGTCGGGGCCGACCAGGTCGCGGCAGACGCCGGCCAGCAGCGGGTGGCCGCAGAACGCGCGCAGCCACGGCGAGCGCGTGACCAGGTGGGGAGCGACGGTCTGGGTGTCGAGGCCGGCGACGCTGAAGCGCCCGCCGGGCAGGTCGGCGAGGAAGCCGCGCACCGCCTCCTCGCCGGGACGGATCTCGGCGTCGAGGCGGGCGAGGGTGGCGGCGTCGAACGCGTCGGGCACCACCGTGAAGCCGAGCTCGTCGAACTGCGCGACCTGCTCGGTGGTGAGCGTGGTGAAGGGCCCCTCGTGGTCGTGCCAGGTGAAGCCCTGGTTCCACGGGTGGGTCCTGCGCTCGACAACTTCACGCGTCTCCCCGGACATCGGTGCGACCGTACCCCGCAGCCGCGATGCGTGCTGGCGCGACAGCTCACGTCTCCGCTGGGCTCACGTTCGGGTCGGTGCGGCGGCGGTGGAGGTCGAGCGGGGCGTACGCGGACGCCAGCAGCAGTACGCCGGGAACGATGCCGGCGAGCCAGGCGATCTCGGCGGCCGATCCGCCGGCGGTCGCGACCGCCAGGCCGGCGACACCGGACATCGTGATCGCGATGCCCAGCCGGCGGGTGAACGAGCTCGACCACACCCGGGCGAGCTCGAGGAAGTGCACGCCCACCACCGTGGACACCCACGCCACGCCCGCCTGCGGGGCGCCGAGCGGCCCGCTCAGGATCATGACGCCGGCCACGATCGCGACCGCCTCGACGGCGACGACCGTCCAGTAGGCGCGGCCGAACCGGGCCGGCGCCGCGTCGCCGGTCGACCCGAGGTCAACCCGGCGTGCGAAGACGGCCAACGCCGCCACCGCGGCAACCGCGGCCACGCGGAGCGCGTCGGCGGCCGAGGCCGGAAGCCGTCCGGCGTTCGCAAGGACGTAAGCCACCCCGAACGACGCGCCCACCCACATCTTGATGCGGAGCGCCCTCATGCCGGGCTCCCCTCGAAGGTCCGGCTGTGTGGGCCGCCGTCGAGCAGCCGCTGGCCGGTCGCGTAGACGAGCGCGTGGTAGACGACCGACAGCGCCGCGAGCGCCGCGCCCAACGCCGCGTGACCCGCCGCGGTGAAAGCCGCTGCGGCCAGGACCGAGATCGTCAACTCCTCGACCAACCGCAGCGGCTCGGCGAGGCGGCCGGCGTTGCGGAAGTCGACCGCGCCCCAAACGCCGAACCCGACCAGCGGAGCGACGACGCCGAGCGCCGTCGAGGCCATCGGTCCGTGCCCGGCGTCCACGCCCCAGGTGGCCAGACCGGCCACCACTCCCAGCTCCATCAGCGCTCGCAGCGCCAAGGTCATCGTCTTCATCGCCGTCTCCTCTCGACTCGTGGCTAGTACTACTAGCTTTAGGCTATGCGCCCTAGCTTTGTCAACCCCTCGCCGCGCAACGACTTCCGAAGATCCCTCTTGACAAAGCTATTGCCCTTAGCCATAGTGGGCGTCGAGAGCTACGAGTCATAGCTTTTCTGCTACTATCCGAAGTCATCACCAGGAGGACACTCCCATGGCCACCGCACTCCGCCACCCTGCACCCACCACCCAGTTCCTCGACCGGCCCGACGGCCGTGTCGCCTACGACGTCACCGGCGACGGGCCCCTCGTGGTCTGCGTCCCAGGCATGGGCGACATCCGGAGCGTCTACCGCTTCCTCACCGCCGCCCTCGTCGAGGCCGGCTACCGCGTCGCCACCGTCGACCTGCGCGGCCACGGCGACAGCGACACCACCTTCGAGCGCTACGACGACGAGGCAACCACCTCGGACCTGGTCGCCGTCGTCGAGCACCTCGGCGGCCCCGCGGTGCTCGTCGGCAACTCCATGGGCGCAGGCGCGGCGGTCGTCGCCGCCGCCCAGGCCCCCCACTGCATCACCGGCCTGGTGCTCATCGGCCCCTTCGCCCGCAACGTCCCCGTCGGCCGAGCCAAGGAGCTCGCCCTGCGCATCGGGCTGTGGCGCCCCTGGGGCCCTTCGGTGTGGCGCTCCTACTACCCCAAGCTCTACCCCGGCTCGCAGCCCGCCGACCTCGACGAGCACGTCGCCGCCATCGCCACGGCCCAGCGCCGGCCCGGCGCCTGGCAGTCCTTCATCGCCATCACCCGCACCACCCGCGACGCCGCCGAGGCCAGCCTCGACGCCGTGCACGTCCCTACCCTGGTGGTGATGGGCACCGCCGACCCGGACTTCCCCGACCCTGCCGCCGAGGCACAGCTCATCGCCGACCGGTTGAGCGGCGACGTCCTGCTCGTCGACGGTGCCGGCCACTACCCCCAGACCGAGCAGCCCGACACGGTCGCCCCCGCCGTGACCGCCTTCCTCGCCCGGACGGTTGCCGGTGCCTAGGGCCGGCCTGAGCCGCGACGTCGTGGTGCGCGCCGCCGCCGAGCTCGTCGACGAGCAGGGCTACGACCAGCTCACGCTGGCCGCCCTCGCCCAGCGCGTCGGCGTGGCCGCCCCAAGCCTCTACAAGCATGTGGACAGCATCGACGACCTGCAGCGTGGCCTCGCCGCACTTGCCCTGCGCGAGCTCGGCGAGGCCATGGGCACCGCCGCAGTCGGGCGGGCCCGCGGCGACGCGCTGCGCGGCATCGCCCACGCGTACCGCGCGTACGCCATCGCCCACCCCGGCCGCTACCCCGCCACCCTGCGCGCCCCCGACCCCGGCGACGCCGAGTACGTCGCCGCCGCCCAGACGGTGCTCGACGTCGTCTTCGCGGTGCTCGCCGGCTACGGCCTCACCGGCGACGACGCGATCGACGCCACGCGCGCCGTACATGCAGCCGTCCACGGCTTCTCCTCGCTCGAGGCCGCCGGGTCGTTCGGCATGCCCCAGAGCATCGACCGCTCCTACGACCGGCTGATCGACGGCCTCGACACCGCGCTCACCGGCCTGGGCGCCGCCGCGGACGTGGCCGATCCGGCCTGAAGCGCCGGGCACGCGCCGCCCGAATCGAACCCGAAGGACCGTCCACCACGACGACCGGCGCTCGACCGCGCGCGCCCCACCTCACTCCACCGCACGTCCAGACAGGAGGACCCACCGTGCGACTTCTCCTCCGCCACCGCGACTTCCGCCTGCTGCTCGCAGGCCAGGCCACCAGCATGCTCGGCGACTGGCTGCTCGTGCTCGTGCTCGGCATGTGGGCCAAGCAGCTCACCGGCTCCACCACGATCGCCGGCACCGTCCTGCTGGCCGTCGCCGCGCCCAGCCTCGCCGCGCCGCTCGGCGGCTGGCTCGCCGACCGGGTCCGTCGACGCCACCTCATGGTCGCCGCCGACGCCGTCGCAGGCATCGCCGTGGCCTCCCTCATGCTGGTCCACGGCCGTTCGCAGCTCTGGCTGCTCTACGTGGTCGCCGGCGCGACCGGCCTCGCAAGAGTCGCCTTCGCCCCCGCCGTGCGCGGCCTGGTGCCCCAGCTCGTTCCCACCGACGCGCTCGGCGCGGCCAACGGCGCCCTCACCACCGTCCGCCAGGCCTTGCGGCTCGTCGGCCCGCTTGCCGGCGCAGCGCTGTTCGCCGCCGTCGGCGGCGGCACCGTCGCGTTGCTCGACACCGCGACCTTCGTCGTCTCGATCGCCACGGTGCTCGCGCTCCACCACCGCCAGGCCCGTCCCGAGCCGCGCAACCTCACCCTGCGCGACGACCTCGTGGCGGGCGTCCGACACCTGCGCGGCCACCTGCTGCTGCGGCGCATGACCGCGGCCTCGATCCTCACCATGGGAGCGCTCGGGTGCAGCGAGTCGGTCTTCTTCGCGGTGCTCGACGGGCTCGGCAAGCCCGTCACCTACCTGGGCGTCGTCACCACGGTGCAGGGCGTCGGGGCGATCGCGGTGGGCTCCATGCTCACCGTGCTGGTCGGACGCCTCGGCGAGGTCCGGGTGCTCACCGCGGCGCTGGGCGTCGCCACCGTCGCCGCGCTCGCCGTGGACACTCAGGTCGTCGCAGGGCTGCTCGTCGGCGCCTTCCTGTTCGGCGCCGCGCTGCCGGCGCTGATCATCGCGACCACCACCGTGCTGCAGCGTCACACCCCCAACCCGATCATGGGCCGGGCCAGCTCCGCGCTCGACCTCGCCACCGGACTTCCTTACACGCTCGCCATCGGCGCCAGCGCGCTGCTGCTCTCGGTCGTGAGCTATCGGGTCGTCCTGCTCGGCATGGCCGCCGGCCTCGCCGCCGCCACCGCGTACGCCTGGGTCCGCCTTCCGGACGTCAGCGGGCTCCCGTCCCAGTGCGACCCCATCGCTGCCACTGGGTCATCGGCCTGACGCTGCAACGTGGTCGGACGTGGGTCCACCGGGACCGGGGACTCCCGGATGGCGGCGGTAGCATCAGCGCTTCGACGGTGCCGTCCGGACAGGGGTTCTCGATGCCGATGCACGCCACGCGGCAGCGCCGCCACATGCGCCTCGTTGCCGCCGTCGCGGTGCTCATCGTCGCGGCGACGGCCTGCCAACTGCCGCTCCCCGCGCCAGGATCGGTCCTGATCGGCTGCGACCAGGCCTCCCAGCAGGTCGCCGTCAGCGTGACCTCACACCTCGACCCGGACTGCACCTACACGGGCGGCTTCGTGCTGACGGACACCGGCACGACCCTCGACTGCCAGGGCGCGACGGTGCGCGGCGGCGTGAGCGGCGTCGGCATCCTCGTCGAGCGCGCCGGTCGGCACCGACCTGCGCGACGTCACCGTCCGGAACTGCCACGTCGAAGGGTTCCAGAACAGCCTCCGGGTGACGCGTCCCGGGTTCCGTGACCTGCCGGCGGGCGGCGAGTACCTGGACCACCTCGAGCGGATCGTGGTCGAGAAGTCCAGCTTCGAAGGCTCCCACGGGGCCGGCGTCTTCGTGGACGGCTACGTGACCGGCGTGACCATCCGGCACAACCTGATCCGCGGCGCGGGCAGCAGCGGCCTCTACCTCGATGGCGGGTCCGGAGGCAGCGTGATCTCGGACAACCGCATCTTCGACAACGGCTTCCGCTCGAACGGGCCAGCCGGACAGCTCGAGACGTTCCAGGGCACCGACGTGTGGTTCTGGGGAGTCGGGCGGGAGGGCCTCTCGGTCGACGGCTCCTCCGACAACACGATCGTCGACAACATCTTCACCGGGAACTCGAACGGCGGCGTCTTCCTCTACAAGAACTGCGGCGAGTACCCCGGCAACCCCGGCTACTTCGAGCGACGCACGCCCGCCGACGACAACGTGGTCCGCCACAACCTCTTCATCGGCAGTCGGAACGGGGTGTGGGTGGCGTCCCGCATGGCCGAGAACACCCTGCCGATGGACTGCACCGACCCGGCGTACATCGACGAGCCGCTGCGCCGGGTGGTGCTCGACCACGCGGCCGGCAACGTCGTGCAGGACAACGAGTTCTGGGACGTCACCTACGGGGTGCGGGTCGAGGACGACGGAAACCAGGTGATCGGCAACCACTTCTCGGCCTCGACGCCCGACCACCACGCGGTCCTCGTCGGCACGCCGCTGCGCACCCAGGTGCTGGCCCAGCCCGTGACCGGCACGGTGGTGCGCGACAACGTCTCGGACATCACGGACAACCCCGACCCGTACCGACTGATCGACAGCCCGGTCGGCGCCGTCGACGAGGGCAACCTGGCCCTCGGGCAGCCCTCCGCGCTGTGCCCGGGCCAGGAGCCGTGGCGGAGCCCGTTCATCTTCGTGGTCGCGATCGCGCTGCCCGGACCAGGGGGCACCGCGCCGGCGACGACCCCCGACCTGACGGTGCCGACGCTCGGGGCGCTGCCCCCGTGCACCTGACCGCAACCGGGACGGTCCCGCGCCGGGGTCGAGGCGGTGGCCAGACGGAAGCGGCGCGCACCTCACGAGTCGATCGCGCTCCTTGACCCGTACGCTCGTCGTGCGGCCAGGCTTTGCCGCCCGGCGAGATCAGCAACCAGGAGGACGAACGTGCACGCAGCGGTGATCGGGATGGGGAACATGGGCCGGGCGATGGCCGGCCGGCTGCTCGAGCGGGGCTTCGAGGTGACGGTGTGGAACCGGACGCCTGGTCGGGCCGGTGAGCTGGTCGACTCCGGCGCCACCGAGGCCGCCACGCTGACCGACGCGGTGGAGTCCGCCGAGGTGGTGCTGCTCTCGCTCGCCAACGACGCCGCCGTAGCCGCGGTGGCGATCGACGGCGAGCTCCCCGGCCTGGTCGGTGACCGCGTCGTGGTCGACCTCAGCACCGTCTCGCCCGACACGAGCCGGCGACTTGCCGCAGCGCTGCCCGCCGGGCAGATGGTGGCCGCGCCGATCCTCGCCGCGCCGCACGTGCTGCGGGCCGGCAGCGCGGTGCTCCTGGTCGGCGGTCCGGCCGACGCCGTCGCCCGCTTGGAGCCGGTCTGGGCCGCGCTGGGCACCCGCCGCGACTGCGGCGACGAACCCGGCGCAGCGACCACCTTCAAACTCCTCGCCAACTACCTCCTGATGGGCGGTCTCGCGCTCCTGGCCGACGCGGTGGCCGCCGGGCAGGCCCTCGGCGTCGACGACGCGGCGCTGCGCTCCTTCTTCACCGCGATTCCGGTCGTCGCGCCAGGGCTGCACAACCGGCTCGACGACCTGATCGATGGCGACCACACCGGCTGGTTCACCACGGTGCTCGGGGCCAAGGACGTCGGGCTGGCCACCGACCTGGCGGCTTCGGCCGGGGTCGAGCTCGGCCTCGCCGACGCCGTCGAGGCCCGCTACCGCGACGCGGCCGCCGCCGGGTGGGAAGGGGCCGACCTGACCGCCATCATCGAACTGCTGCGCTGAACGCCGGACGCGCCCGGGCCCAGACCGGGGTCAGGTTCCGACTGACGCGGGTTCGCGCCAACAACGATCCAGGAACGCTGCGCAGCGACGCATCGCCTCGGCGGCCTCGGGGACCGCGGGGGTCATCGCCTGGAACACGTGGGTCATGCCCGACCAAAGATCGAGCTCGGCGTCGCCGCCGGCACGCGTGACCCCCTCGACGACCCTCGAGGCGTCATCCGAGAGCACCTCGTCCTCGCTCGCCTGAACCAAGATCGGCGCCAGTCCCGACAGGTCTGCGAGCGCCGGCGAAGCCAACGGTTGACCCGGGTCGAGGTCGCCCAGGTAGTCGCGCCGGGCCAGGAGCGCCTGGTCCATCCCGAACACGTCGTCGGTGTCGGCGCAGCGGACATAGGACTCGGCGGTCAGCGTCAGGTCTGCCCAGGGTGAGAAGCACACCGCCGCGGCCGGCTGGGGCTCCCCGCGGTCGCGCAGGGAGAGCAGTGTCGACAGCACGAGCCCGCCGCCGGCGGAGTCGCCCATGAGGGCAAGGTCAGCGGGGGCGACGCCTTCGCCGTCGAAGAGCTCCCGCACGGCGCCCACGGCATCGTCGATGGCGGCTGGAAATGGGTGCTCTGGCGCGAGCCGGTAGTCGAACACGAGGAACGGCGCGCCGACGGCCGCCGCGAAGTGAGTCGCGATCGGCGTGTAGGCGTCCACTGAGCCAACCCGGAACGCGCCGCCGTGGAGGTACAGCACGCAGCGGTCCGGCACGGCGCGCGGTGGCCGCACCCACACCGCCGGGCGTCCGGCCACCTCGACCTCCGAAATCGCAACCCCCTCGACCGGTGGGATCGAGCCGAGCATGGCGTCGATGAGCGCCCGCGACTCGACCACGTCCGGGTGGTCCATGGGTCCGGCCTCGACGAGCATCGCTCGCATGGCCTCGAACTCGGGCGACGGCATGTGGTTCCCTTCCGGTCGGTGGTGCGCTTCGATGGTGCACGGTACGACCCCGGGGCCGATCCGCGAACCCGGATCAGGTGAGGACGAAGTCGGCCAGGTCCGGTTCCTTCGTCCAGGACCAGTAGTCGACGAGGCGCCACGGGCTGAGCACGTAGATCTCGCCGTGGGCGTTCTTGTAGTAGCGAGTGCTTCACGCGACGGCAGCGACCACACCATGGTCTTCAGCTCGGCCTGGGTTCGCTCGTTGCCAGTCGTCGTAGCGCTCCTGGCGTCGGCTCCATGGTCCGGAGTCCGTCGTCGACGAGGTGCTCGAGACAGCGGGTGATGTAGCGCATCTGGCACTCGGAGTGGAAGATCAGGCTGCCACCGTGGGCGAGGTTGGTGCCGGGGCCGTACATGCAGAAGAGGTTCGGGAAGCCCGGGGATGGTGATGCCCGAGGTACGCGGCGGGCTCGCTCGCCCCACGTCTCGCGCAGGTCGGAGCCGTCGCGCCCGGTGATCTGCATCGGCCAGAGCACGTCGTTGGCCCGGAAGCCGGTGGCGCAGATCGAGCACGTCGCACTCGTGACGGGTGCCGTCGGTGGTGACGACGGCGTCGGGCTCGATGTGGTCGATGCCGGTGCGCACCAGCTCGACGTCGTCGCGGGTCAGGGTGCGCAGCCAGCTGCCGTTGTCCTGCAGGGTGCGCTTGCCGGTGGCCGGGTAGTCGGGCACGACCTTGGCGAGCAGCTCGGGGTCGTCGCCGACCTGGCTCGGTGATCCAGTCGGTGAACATCTGCCGGGCGAAGTCGTTGGCCTCGCTGACCGCCCGCTCGCTGGATCGCGCGTAGTCGGGGTCGATCCGCGCCGCGTCGAGGCCCTTGTCGCAGCCGGGCCAGAACAGCAGGAACCGGTACCAGCGGCCGTAGAAGGGCAGGTGGCGCAGCGCCCAGCTGCACGCCGGGGCCGACCTTCGGCGTGGTAGTTCGGGTTGGGGAACATCCACTGCGCGGTGCGCTGGAAGATCGTCAGGTGGCCGACGTCGTCGGCGATGGCCGGGGCGATCTGGAAGCCGCTGGCGCCGGCGCCGATCATGGCGACGCGCTTGCCGGTGAGGTCGACGTCGTGGTCCCAGCGGGCCGAGTGGAACGCCGGGCCGGCGAAGGTGTCGGCGCCGGGGATGTCGGGGAGGTTGGGCCGGTTGAGCTGACCCACCGCGGAGATCACCGCCCGGGCGCGCAGCGTCGTCCTCGGTGCCGTCCGCGGCGCGGACGCGCACCGGCCAGGTGGCGTCGGCGTCGTCCCAGGTGGCCGAGACGACCTCGGTCTCGAAGCGGACGTGCTGCGGCGATGCCGTGCTTGGTCCATGACGCCGCTGGAAGTAGGCCTGCAGCTCGGGCTGCTGCGCGAAGTACTCGGTCCAGTGGTCGCTGGGCTCGAAGCTGTAGCAGTAGAAGTGGTTGCCGACGTCGACGCGGGCGCCGGGGTAGGTGTTCTCCCACCAGGTGCCGCCCACGCCGGCGTTCTTCTCGATGACGGTGAAGGGGATGCCCGGCCTCCTTGCAGGCGGATCCCGGCGAGCAGGCCGGACTCGCCGCAGCCGATGACGACGACGGGGAAGGCGTCGCGGGCCGCGGCGTCGTCGGGGCGGCTCGACCTTGCGGGCGTCGTCGCCGTCGAGCTCCATCTCCTCGAGCAGCATCGGCACGTACTCGTCGGGGACCTCCTCGACGACGAGCCACTCCATCATCTCCTTGAGCAGCTCGGGCGAGATCGGTTCGGGCTCGGGGCACCCGCCGATCGCGGTAGTCGCGGATGACCTCGAGCGCGAGGGCGCGGGCCTCGGCCTTGTCCTCCTCGGGCATGTAGCCCTGGACCTCGTTGAGGAACAGCCCCGCGGGCTTGATACGACCCCGTATGAAGGACGGGTCTCCGGAAAGGTGGACCAACGACAGCATGAGCGTCGGGATGCTGACGTCCAGCAGCGCCTCGGCGATCTCGTCGTCAGACGTGTCGAAGGGGGTTCCGGCGTGGGGGTTGCGCATGGTTCTGCTCCCTGGCCCGACAGCCGGGCCGATCGCCCGAAGCTACCGGCGTCCGCGTCGGGCCGGCGGAACTCACCGGCGGGACCCGCCTACGATCCCCTGCCATGGCCCCCGATCGGGAACCCCGCATCGCTCCGCTGTCGCCGGAGGAGATGAGCGACGACCAGCGAGAGCTGCTCGGCGCCGCGCCCCCGCTGAACCTCTTCGCCACACTCGTCCGCCACCCCGGGCTGTACCGCCGGTGGGCGCCGTTCGGGGGCAAGCTGCTCGCGGGGGCGAAGCTGCCCGACCGCGACCGCGAACTGGTGATCCTGCGGACCGCCTACCGCTGCGGCGCCGACTACGAGTGGGGCCAGCACGTGGCGATCGGCCGCGCCGCCGGGCTCACCGACGACGAGATCCAGCGCATCGCCGAGGGCCCGGACGCGGGATGGACTGCGGAGGACGCGGCCAAGCTCCGCGCGGTGGACGAGCTGACCGACGACCACCGCATCAGCGACGCGACCTGGTCCGCGCTGGCAGCCGTCTTCGACGAGCAGCAGCTGATCGAGCTGCCGATGCTCTCGGGCCACTACGCGCTGCTCGCCGGCGCGCTCAACTCCTTCGGCGTGCAGACCGAAGGTCCGCTGCCCGCGCTCGGCGAGGTGTGACCGTGGCCGCCGCGAGCGACACCAACGGCGCCGGCCGGTTGGCCGGCAAGACCGCGATCGTCGTCGGGGCCGGACAGACCGCGGGCGAGACGATGGGCAACGGTCGCGCCGCCGCGGTGCTCTTCGCCCGGGAGGGCGCCCGGGTGCTGCTGGTCGACCGCGACCGAGAGTCGGTCGAGGCGACGGCCGCGCTCGTGGCAGCGGACGGTGGGCAGGCACGGGTCCACGTGGCGGACATCGCCGATCCCGATTCATGCGCGTCGATCGCCGAGGAGGCGATGGAGGCGTTCGGTCGGATCGACGTCCTCCACAACAACGTCGGCATCGGCGCGGGCGACTCGTCGCCGGGGCGGCTCGAGGAGGAGGCGTGGGACCGCATCCTCGACGTGAACCTGAAGGCGATGTGGCGAACGTGCAAGCACGTGGTCCCCCAGATCCGCGCGCAAGGGTCGGGCGCCATCGTCAACATCTCCTCGCTGGCGGCGATCGCGTCGGCGACGACCTTGACCGCGTACAAGATCTCCAAGGCGGGGGTCAACGCGCTCACCCAGAACCTGGCGCTGGCGAACGCCCGACACGGCATCCGGGCGAACGCGGTGATGCCGGGGTTCATCGACACCCCGATGGCCGTCGACGCGGGTGCCGCCGCCACCGGCGTCTCGCGCGAAGACCTCTCGAAGTTGCGCGCCAGTCGCATCCCGCTCGGCCACCAGGGCACGGCGTGGGACGTCGCGCACGCCGCGCTGTTCCTCGCCAGCGACGACGCCGGGTTCATCACCGGGGCGATCCTTCCCGTGGACGGCGGCCAGTCCAGCCAGATCGGCTGACCACACCGACGCCCGGCGGGCGGCGTGACCGAAGTCGCCTCCGCAGCGGCCCATCGCCTCGCGCGATCCACCTCCGGACCCGTACTGTCGGCAACCGTGAGCCAGGTCGCCGATGATGGAGAGCTCGCCCTCGAGAACATCGAGGTCATCGAGGACACGCTCCTCGAGGGCGACCGCGTCTTCGTCCCAGGCAGCGCCCGCTCCGCGTGGCAGTCCCGCACCTTCCGCCGCATCTACCTGGGCGCGTTCGCGTCGAACATCGGCACCTGGATGCAGAACGTCGTGCTGGGCGCGCTCGCGTACGAGCTGACCGGCTCCGCGGTCTTCGTCGGGGTGATGATGGTCGCCCAGCTCGGGCCGCTGCTGCTGTTCTCGACGTTGGGAGGCATGCTCGCCGACAGCGTCGACCGCAAGAAGCTCCTGATCAGCCTCACCGTGGAGCAGGGCGTGCTGTCGAGCCTGCTGGGCTTCGTGGCCTTCGCCGACCACCCGAACAAGGCGCTCATGGTGGGCATCGTCGCGTTGATCGGCATCGGCAACGCGCTGTACGCCCCGGTGTTCAGCGCGCTGCTGCCGGTGCTCGTGCCGCGCGCGGACATCGGTGGCGCGATCTCGTTGAACTCGGTGCAGATGAACGGTTCACGGGTCATCGGGCCGGCGATCGGCAGCCTGCTGTACGCGGCCTTCGGGGCCGGGTGGGTCTTCCAGCTCAACGCGCTCAGCTACCTGGCGGTCATCTTCGTGCTGCTGCGGCTGACCCTTCCGCCCCCACCGGACAGCGGCAGCCAGGGTTGGCACCGGCTCATCGGCGGCTTCACAGTGGCACGTCATGACCGCGTGGTGGCCCAGTGCCTCATCGTGATCGCCACGTTCTCGTTGCTGTGCCTTCCCTTCATCACCCAGATGCCGTCGATCGCCGATCGGCACCTCGGCATCGATCCGAAGAGCGGGGCCTACGGGATGCTCTACGCGGCGTTCGGGATGGGCGCGGTGATCGGCGCGCTGTCGATCGGCACCGTGTTCGCCCACGCGGACAAGGCCCGCCTGACCCGCCTGGCGATGGTCGCGTTCGCGGCGCTGCTCGCGGTGTTCGGCATGTTGCGCACCGCCGCGATCGCCTACCCGGTCGTGCTGGTGGTCGGAGGGACGTACTTCGCGGTCATCACGTCGCTGTCGACGGTGCTGCAGGAGAAGATCGACGACTCGGTGCGCGGCAAGGTGATGGCGCTGTGGATCATGGGCTTCGGCGGCGTCGTGCCCTTCGGCGGCCTGGCCGGTGGCTGGCTCATGGAGCGCACCTCGATCGGCCTGGTCGTGGGCTCGGGCGCGTTGATCGCGCTCGTCCTTGCGGCGGCGTTCGACTACCGCCCCGGCCCCGGGGACGAACCGTCCGCCACGCGTACAGTGAGGTCGTGACCGCCGAGCAGTCGGACTTCCGTATGGGGCGGCTCGATCACGTGCACATCCGCGTGCCCGACGTGCCCGAGGCTGCCCGCTGGTACGCGGCGCACCTCGGGTTCGCGCCCGTCGAGGACTACGACTTCTGGGCCAGCGGCGTCGACGGGGGCCGGCTCCAGATCTCGGCCGACGGTGGCGAGACGATGCTGGCCCTGTTCCAGGCGACCGAGCGCCAACCGATGGCGCCGCAGCTGACCGGCATCGCGTTCAGCGTCGACGCCGACACCTTCGTGTCGTTCGCCCGCTCGCTGCCCAACGGGATCGACCGGCCGGATGGCGAGCGCCTCATGGTGTCCGACCTCGTCGACTTCGACCTGTGCTGGGCGTTCGACCTCGCGGACCCCTGGGGCAACCGCTACGAGCTCAACTGCTACGCGTACGACCGGATCAGGTCCGACCTGATCGAGGCCGACGGCGTGGAACCCGTCCGCTACTGGCCGCAGGAGCGCTACGCGGCCTACCGCGACTCCCAGACGTCGTAGGCGGAACCAACCGGGCGGTTCAGCCCTCCAGGGTCGCGGCATGGTCGGGCACGAAGTTCTGGCTCCCCTTCGGAGGCCGCTCGTAGCCCTTGGGCGCCGGCCGCTCCGGCAGGACGATCTTGGGGACCGGCACGTCGTGGAACGGCAGCGTGCTCAGCAGGTGGGCGATCATGTTGATGCGGGCGCGTCGCTTGTCGTCGCTCTCCACCACGTACCACGGCGCGGTCGGGATGTCGGTGTGCGCCATCATCTGGTCCTTCGCCTGGGAGTAGGCCTCCCAACGAAGGATCGACTCGACGTCCATCTGCGACAGCTTCCAGCGACGCATCGGGTCGTTCTGGCGCGACCGGAAGCGCGCCTGCTGCTCCTCGTCGCTCACCGAGAACCAGTACTTGCGCAGCAGGATGCCGTCGGCGACGAGCATGCGCTCGAACGTCGGGCACTGGACGAGGAACCGCTGGTACTCGGCGGGCGTGCAGAAGCCCATGACCTTCTCGACGCCGGCGCGGTTGTACCAGGAGCGATCGAAGATCACCATCTCCCCAGCGGCAGGAAGGTGCGCCACGTAGCGCTGGAAGTACCACTCGGTCTCCTCGCGCGGCGTGGGCTTCGGGCAGCGCGACGATGCGGGCGATCCGAGGGTTCAGGTGCTGCGTGAGCCGCTTGATCGTGCTGCCCTTGCCGGCAGCGTCACGGCCCTCGAAGATCACCACGAGCCGCTGCCCCTCGGCGCGCACCCACTCCTGCACCTTGACGAGCTCGGTCTGCAACCGCTTCAGCTCGGGCTCGTAGAGCCGCTTCTTGAGCCGAGGGACGTCCGACGCGTCTTTGGCCATCGACGCAGCCTAGGTGTCGCCGCGAGGGATGGACCCTTCTGTCAGCTGCACATGCCGAGCCGGCGAGCGCTCGCGATGGACTACCACTCGTCCATCGGCCAGCCGGCGTTCGGCGAGGGCATCCCTGGGGCCGCGACCGCCGGCGTCACTTCGGGTCGCCGCAGTCGGTGAACCAGGTGACGTGACCATCCCGGACCCGGAAGTGCGCCATGGTCCTCTGCCGCGACCCGCCTTGCTCGGCGTCGATGGTGACCGTCCAGGCATCGGGCACGGCGCTCGTGTGACCGTCGGTCGGGTAGTCCCACGGCGCCGGCGCCGCGTCGACCACCTTCGGGTCTTGGAAGGAGCCGACCACCCGGTCGACGTACGACCGACACTGCGCAGCGCCGTAGCGATCGATCGTGAGCTGGTCGAGGGTGTCGACGAGCGCGGTCGCGTTCCCGGTTGCGTGCGCGGCACCAAAGGCCTGAACGAAGTCGTCGATCGCGTAGCGGCCCCGCGCCAAGGTGAGCACGTGGTCGCGCTCGGCGGCCGACAGCTCGCCCGGCGGCGTGCACCCGCCGACCGGCCCTTCGGTCGCCGTCACGTCGACCTGCGGGATCACGCCGACCGTCTCGATGGGCGCGCCCTTGGGCCCGGCCACCGAGAAGTTCTTCGGTTCGTACGACCCGTAGTGGCTGATGGGGACCACCACCTCCGCGAGGTCGCCGTCCACTTGGCCGGTCCCGGGTGCGTCGCCGCCGACGTCGAGGGTGAGGCGGGCGCCGTCGGGCAGGATGCCGTCCGCTCCGGCGACGAGGACGTCGTAGATGATCTGGCTCGGCGAGGTCGTCCCCGGGGGAGGCTGGTGCCGGACGTTGGCGCAGGCCCCGGCCAGGACCGCTTCGATCGCCGGATGGTTCGGGTCGACCGCCGGCGCGCTGCTGCTCCCCCGGTGGCTGCGCCTGCACGGCCCGCGTGACCACTGGTGGTTCCTGGCGCCGACGCGGTGGAGCTCTTCCCACCACGGTGGCGGACGACGACGAACGTGGCCGTCGCCAACACCACCAGCAGCACCGTCACGGCGATCGCGGGAAGGCAGCCCACCCCCGCGACGCCGACGGGTACCGGCAACCGCCGCACCCCACGCCGACCGGGGGCGAGCAAGCCCTTGCCTTCCACGGGCAGCTCGCCAAGTCCGGGGATGCCGAGCCGGCCGAGGACCCGTCGGAGCAGCTCGTCCTCGGCCCGGTGGACACCCACCGGATCGGCGGGCAGCGAGCGCCCGTCGACGCCGCCGGCCCGATCGATGGCCCCGCGGATCCGCCGCTGTACGAGCGCCGCGATCTCGCGGGTGAGCGCCGCGATGCGACTGCGGATGCGCGCCTGCTCCTTGTACAGCGGCGCGAGCCGTTGGTTGATGGCCGCACCACCGGCGATCGCCCCCGCAGCGCCGGCTCCGGGTCCCTTCCCCTGTTGGCCCCGGTTCGCCTCGAGCAGCCCCCGGGCCTCGTCGAGCTGGTGCTCGTACTCGGCGATCTTGGCGTCGACCGCCTTCTCCTCCGCGCGGAGTCGGTCGATCTCCGCCTTCTTCTTGCGGAGCTGCTCGCGGTCGGCGTCGGTCACGCCGGCGATGCCGCCGCCGGTCTCGAAGGCGCGCTCGCCTTCGGCCACGGCCAGCGCCTGCTCCGCCTGGTTGAGCTGCTCGCGCCAGTGGAGCTGCTCGTCGAGGTCCGTGGCGATGCCGCCGATGACGGTACCGTCGGGGCCCCGCCGAACCCCGGGGTGCGGTTCGTGGGCGCGCAGCTCGTCGACCCGGCGCCGCGCCGTGGCGGCCACGTCGGTCGGGCGTGCGGGTTCCGATGACAGCTCCGGCCCCGGGGTTTGCGTCGACTTCGGGTCCGACTTCGGTGTCGGTGTCCCGCCCCCGGTCGTCGCGTGCGGCGTGGCCGGCTCCGGCGTACCTCCACGGTCGCGGATCTGGTTCTCGAGCGCGTCGATGAGCTGCTGGGTTCGACTCACGGCCTCGGGGTCGGCGTCGTCGTCGCCACGCCGGACGGCGTCGAGCAGTCGCTTGCGCTCCTGGCGCAAGCGGCGAAGCTCCTGCTGCAGCTCGTCGAGAGACGGCATGGGACGTGAGCTTACGTTCCTGACAATCTGACTGCTTGCCGTCTGTCGTGCTCCGCGTGCCTTTCACCCGGTCGAGCTGGGCGAGGCGGTCAAGCCTTTGCATCGGCGACAAGGTGTTGGACCTGGGCTGCGGTTGCGGGGCCATCGCCGAGCACATCGCGGAGCTCACCGGCGCCACGCCGTACGGCATCAACCTCGACCGGTCGCAGATCGAGAAGGCCTGGCGCAACCCCAACCTGCCACGCGCCAACTTCACCGTGGGCGACTTCAACAAGCCGCTGCCCTTCGACGACGCCTCGTTCGACGCGGTGTACGCGATCCAGCCGCTGACCTACGTCACCGACCACCACTTCACCTTCAGCGAGGTGCACCGCGTCCTCAAGCCGGGCGGGATGTTCGTCATGGACGACGTGGCGGCGCTCGACGCGTACGACCGCGGCGACGAACGCCACCGCACGCTGATCCAGCACACCCGCGAGCTGACCGTCTTCGGCGGGTTCTGGTACTCCAAGTACTGGGAGGACGCCTACCGGGACGCCGGCTTCGAATTGGTCACCTCCGTCGGGCGGGGTGCGGTGGAGATGATCAAGAAGGAGGTCGCGCTGTTCGACCGCTACGAAGCGGTGTTCAATTTCCTGGCCAAGATCCACACGATCCCCAAGCGGACCAACGCGATGATGGGCCGCATGAACGAGAACAGCCACTCGTACATCGCGGCCGAGGAATCCGAGCTGCTCACCCTGAACTGGTACTGCGTGGGTCGCAAGCCCGCCTGACCGGCGAGTGTGCGGCTGTCGGACCCGGCCGACACCGTGGCCGCGAACCACGAGCGGAACGGGACCCGGATCAAGGACCTGACTACCGTGCGAGGTGCCTCCACGCGAGAGTGGTGATGATCCGGCGGTGCGCGGTCGCCGGGAGGGAGTCATGATGAGCATTCGAAGTCGCCTGCTGGTGCTGCTGACCCTCGGGATGCTCGGGTGCGC
This sequence comes from uncultured Actinomycetes bacterium, assembly GCA_963810075.1. Lineage (GTDB taxonomy): Bacteria > Actinomycetota > Acidimicrobiia > Acidimicrobiales > Iamiaceae > CAWELZ01. The sequence continues at coordinate 295,746 of CAWELZ010000014.1, forward strand.
CTTCGCAGGTTGCGCATCGTCGGGTGGGACGACCACTCGGTCGCGTGCCCCGGTCGACACCCGAGTGCCGCTCCGGGCGTTCCCCCTTGTGCCGCCCACGACGCAGGCAAGGGTGCAGGTCGCGGTGGGGGACCCCCACCACGCGATGTTGTTGGCCAACGGCATGACGAGAGACCACCGGACGGAGATCGACGGGGCCACCGTGGTCGACGGCGCCGGCGCCACGACGACCGTGTCCCTGCCCGAGCTGGAGTCGGCCACGCTGGTTCCGTGGGCACGGGGGTATGCGGTCGGGGGCGCCCATTGCCTGGTGGCGAGCACCGAGGGCGTCGAGCACGAGTGCATCGACTGGATCCCGACGGTCGCGTTCCTCCACCCCGATGGCTCGGTCGTCAAGGTCGTGACCGGAACGGAGCAGAAGGACGTGGGCGTGATCTCAATGGAGGTCAGGCCCGCCGACACGACGGTCTTCTTCAAGGTGGTCCAACACGACTGGGAGACCGTCGACGAATCAGGATTCAGCCCGGTACCCGGGGCACAACACCAGCTGGAGTTGTGCCGGACGTTCGACGGCGCCGTAGTCGGGGCCCGCACCGTGTCGAGCAGTGCCGACCTGAACCAGGCCGACGACGTGCCGGAGACCGAGTACTTCTCGCAGGTGGTCGACGGGAGGTGGACGAGCATCGGTGAACCAGCCGTCTTCGACCCGACGTCGGAGACCTTGGGCATCGTCCGGTGCACGGTTGGCGGAATCGTCACCACGCGGGGGTCCGTCCTCGACGGTTCAGGCTTGCAGGGTGAGACGAGCGCTCCGGAGGGCTCCGGGACCGTCCTCGACACGGCCGTCAACGCGGTGGGGTTCGACGCGTCGGGTCGGCTCTACGTGTCGTTCGCCGCGTCCGAGGGCCGGCCTCCCCAGGTGCTCGGCGGTCCGCCGTCGGTCACCGTGCGCGCCGACGACCGCTGGGCGGGCCTGAGCGCCGACGGGAGGTACGTGCTGCTCGGTGGGCCCCACGGCTCGCGCATCGTTCCCACCTGAAGAATCGCGGGTCGACGGTCGAAGCGCCCAGATCTGCGGCTCGTCAACACCGTTTGCCCCACGTCGTATGGCGTGCGCTACGTCGCAGCATCCGCCAGAGGTGGAAGACCCCACCCACCGCCGCCCGGGGTGAGCATCCGCAGGACGTCGCCGGCCGTCAAGTGGACCGTGCACTTGTCGGGCAGGCGCTCGGCCCGGGACTCGTCGCCGCCCGGCAGCAGCCAGTTCTCCCCCACCGCGCCCGGCTCGCCGCCGGCCAGGCCCCACGGCTGCGACACCCGCCGCTCGGTGATGAGGCTCACGGTCGCGTCGGTCAGGACCTGCAGGTCGCGCTCGATGCCCTCACCGCCCGGCGCGGAGCCCGCGCCGCCGCTTCCCCGCCGCAGCCGCTGGCGCAGCACCCGCAGCGGGAACGCCCGCTCCAACGCCTCGATGGGCGTGTTCTTCGTGTTGGTCATCACGGTGTGCACCCCGCTCATGCCCCGCGCCCAGGGCCGCCCGCCCTGCCCGCCGCCGACCGTCTCGTAGTAGACCCACGCCTCGCCGTCGTCGGTCGTGCCGCCGATCAGCACGTTGTTCATGGTCCCCTGCGACGCGGCGCCGACGAAGTCCGGGCGCATCTCGGCCAGCGCGCCGAGGCACAGGTCGGCGACCCGCTGGCTCACCTCGACGTTGCCGGCGCCCACCGCGACCGGCGGCTGCGCGTGCACGATCGTCCCCACGGGAGCGACCACCCGCACCGGGCGGAGCACCCCGCCGTTGGAGGGCAGGGTCGGGTCGATCGCGGAGCGCAGCGCGAACACGACTGCGCTCACGGTGACGGCCTCGACCGCGTTCACGTTGCCGGGTCGCTGCCCGTCGGTGCCGGCGAAGTCGACCGTCACCGCGTCCCCCGAGATCGTGATGGCGACCCGGATGTGCGACGCGACCTGCTGCGAGGGCTCGGGACCGAACGAGTCGACGACGTCGGCGAACGTCCACGATCCGTCGGCCAACGCACCCAGCGCCGCCCGCATCCGCCGCTCGCCGTAGTCGAGCACCTCCTCGAACGGGGCCGTCGCCAGCGCCCGCAAGCGCTCGACGCCGACCCGGTTCGCGCCGACCTGCGCGTCGAGGTCGCCGGCGCGCTCGGTGGGCGTGCGCGAGTTCGCGAGCAGGATGGCGCGCACCGACGCCGTCAGCGGCACCGGCGGGAGCCGCAGCCCCTCCTGGTAGATCTCGGTGGCGCCGGCCGGCATCGAGCCGGGTGCGGCGCCCCCGACATCCGCGTGGTGCGCACGGTTCGCCACCCACCCGACCAGGCGAGGGCCGTCGAAGCACGGCGCGACCACCGTGACGTCGTTGAGGTGCGTCCCCCCGGCGAACGGGTCGTTCACGATGTACTGCTCGCCGGGCGCCACCCCATCGCCGACCGCCGAGATCACGGCCCGCACCGACGCCGGCATCGACCCGAGGTGGACGGGGATGTGCTCGGCCTGGGCGAGCAGCTCGCCGTCGACGGTGAACAGCGCGGCCGAGCAGTCGGCGCGCTCCTTGATGTTGGGGCTGAACGCGGCGCGGCGCAGGACGTCGCCCATCTCCTCGGCGACGCCCTCCAGGCGCGACACCAGCACCTGAAGGTCGGCGGGGTCGAGGCCGGCACCGGTCACGGCGCGCTCCTCCGCACCACGAGTGCGCCGGCCTCGCCGGGCTCGGCGCGCCAGCCGGGTGGTATCCAGATCGTGCAGTCGGGCTCAGCGATGATCGTCGGGCCGGTCGCGCCCGAGCGGGCCACCACCGGCAACGACAGGAGATCGAGGGGCGCAGGTCGGCGGGCCACCGCCCGCAACGCGACCACCTCGATCGGGGTGTCCGGTCGGTCGTAGCCGTTGCGGCGACGGTGCTCGGCCGGGAACGCGTCGACGGTCGGCACCCGCAGCTCGTGGGACTGCCCAGCGTACCGGCAGTCGAGCGCGACCTCGACCTCCACGTCGTCGCCACCCAGGTCGGCCGCCGCCTCCGCGGCCAGGTCATCGAGCGCCGCCCCGACGCCGGCGTGGTCGAGCGGCGTCGGCCAGCTCCGCACCTCCTCGCGCTGGCGCGGCGAGCACAGCACGCCGACCGCGGAGAGCACCCCGGCCCGGGCGGGCACGATCACGGTCTCGATGCCGAGCTCGGCGGCGAGGTCGCAGGCGTGGAGCGGCCCCGCGCCGCCGAACGCAACCAGCGCGAGCCCCCGGGGGTCGACGCCCCGCTCGACCGAGACGTGGCGCAAGGCCCGGACCATGTTGGCGTTCACCACGGCGAGGACGCCTTCGGCCGACAGTCCGGCCCGCGCCAGCGCCTGTGCGGCGGCGTCCGCGTCGAGCCGACCAAGCTCGGGGAAGGCGCCGTCGCGATCGATGCGACCGGCGACGAGGTTCGCGTCGGTGACCGTCGGCGCGGTCCCGCCGCGCCCGTAGCACGCGGGTCCGGGCACCGCGCCCGCGCTGCGCGGGCCGACGACGAGCGCGCCGCCCGCATCCAGCGACGCGATCGATCCACCGCCGGCGCCGATGGTGTGCACGTCGAGGCTCGGGAGGCGGATCGGCAGCCCGGCGACGGCGCGCTCCGACGCGGGCTCGGGTCGTCCGTCCAGGATCAGGCACACGTCCGTGCTCGTCCCGCCCATGTCGAAGCTGAGCGCGTCCGCGCAGCCGTTCGCCGAGGCGACCGCCGCCGCGGCCCGCACTCCGCCCGCCGGCCCCGAAAGCAGGAGCCGCGCCGGCGCGTCCATCGACTGATCGAGCGGCACCAGCCCTCCCTCTGAGGTGAGGACGAGCACCGTCGGGGCGAGCTCGCCGAGCGCGCCGAGGTAGCGCCGGCACGTCGGTCGCAGCGAGACGTTCACGGCGGTCGTGACCGTGCGCTCGTACTCCCGGTACTCGGGACTCACCTCGCACGACGCCGAGACGTCGAGGTGCGGGTAGCGCTCGCGCAGGGCAGCCGCCACCGCTCGCTCGTGCGCCGGGGAGCGGTCGCTGTGCAGCAGCACCACCGCCACCGCCTCCGGTGCCGGCTCGACCGCGTCGAGGTCGGGCAGCGTCGTGAGGTCAAGCGGGACGAGCACCGACCCGTCCGCGTCGAGCCGCTCGGCGACCTCGAAGCGCAGCTCGCGGGGCACGATCGGCTCCGGTCGGTCGACGATGGGGTCGTACAGGCTGGAGCGGTCCTGGCGGGCGATCTCGATCACGTCGGCGAGGCCGGCGGTGGTGACAAGCGCCGTGCGCGCAATCGTCCGCTCGAGCAGCGCGTTCGTGGCCACCGTGGTGCCGTGCGCGAGCAAACCGACGTCGCCGCCGAGTTGGGTGAGGCCGTCGCGCACCGCCCGGCTCGGGTCGTCGGGCGTGGAGAGCACCTTGGCGATGCGGCCGTGCTCGTCGACCAGGTCGGTGAAGGTGCCGCCCGTGTCGCTCCCCACGTCCATCCCGACACCGTATGCGTGCGCGGACTCGCGGACTTCTGCGGCCCCTTCCGCATTGCTCGGCGCCCTCCGAAGGCGTACCGGTTCAGCCGTCCGCGCGTCGGCGACGGGCATCGGCGGGGCGTCTGTCCGCTACCGGTGGAGGACGAGCCGGTTCACTTCCAGCTCGACAAAGGCCACTTCGTCGAGGGCGTCGACCACGAGGTGGAGATGCGCCCCGACAAGCGCGTGCAGCTCGTCGTTGGTGATGTTCCCGGTGGAGATCAACCAGGGTCGGCGCGGTGTGCCGCGGAGCAGATGGCTGTCGCGAAAGTCGCGGTCCGTCGTGACCACGACGCGCTCGTCGGAATCGGCGAGCTCGATGATCTGCTCGTCGGTGGTGCGGTTGCCGGCGGGCAGCTCATTGGTGTGCAGGCAGTCGTGGTCGCGACCCACGAGCCACTTGGCGAAGCGGACCGGGAGCTGTGCGTCGACGAGGAACTTCACGCAGCCCCGAGGGTCACAACCCGACGCTGCGCCGTCGCGAGCGCGCCGAACTCGAGCGCGGCCAGGAGGTCGTCACGTTCAAGGTCGGGGTAGTCCTCGATGATCTGCTCGATGGTCATGCCCGACGCCATGAGCTCGAGCAGGTTCTCGACCGGGTAGCGCAGCCCGCGGACAGTCGGCTGACCGTGACAGACCGACGGGTCCGAACTGATCCGCTCCAGACGCGACATGACGCCAACACTACCGATCCAGACACCGGCGGTTGCCAGGGAATCCCAGGGAAGCACCCACGGCGTTCGCTTCAACCAAGGTCTTGGGACAGGGCCACGGCCGGTCGAGGAACGACGCGCCACTGAGGATCGTCAGTTGAGGAGCCAACGGAGCGGAGCGTGGGCGACCGCACAGCCTCCAGAGCGCCCGTCAGATGCACCAACGGTTGCTTTCGGGGGTCGTTTGTACTAGTACAAACGAACATGATGCTCTGCGTGGTGGCCTTTCTCGTCGTCATTCCACTCGTGCTGGTCGCGTCCGCGACCCGACGGCCCGACCAGCGCGCGATCGCCCGCGTCGAGGTGACGGTGTTCGCGCGGCCGCCAGTCACCGATCCGGCCGGACGACTGGCAGCGGCCATGCGCCGACGTCGTGTAGCTGGGGCGCTCGGCGCCGTTGCCGGACTCTGGGCCACCGCAGCCTGGTCAGGTGTGACGTCGACCTGGGGCGGCCTCGTGGGTCAGGTGTACGGCACGGATTCCGGATTGCCCTTCGGCTGGATCACCCTGAACGGAGGGTCGTGGTTGGTGTCGATCAACTACTTCGGGATCCTCGTCGGTCTCGCGGCCGGGCTTGCCGTCGCCGAGTGGCGCTCCGCGCGAGGCGCCTTCGGAACTCAGCAGCGGCATGCTCGGCTGGAGCCTCGGGAAGCCGGCACCTACCTGGCTCGGTGGAGCGCAGTCGTCGTGCCTGTCGGCTTCGTCGTCGCCCTCCTCGCCATCCTCGGTGCGCAGTTCATGCCTGATGCGCTCACGAGCACCGACGGGTCGACGTCGGGCTCTCCTTGGTGGGCGATCGCTCTGCTCGCCGTCGCCGCGATCGCCGTCGGTCTGCGGAACGCAGTTGTGTCCGCGGCAACCCGGGCGACAACCGGAGACGACCTCGACGCGCGCCACGCATGTCGTGTGCTCACGGCCGCGACCCTCACCATCGTCGCCCTGGCAGCGCTCACAGGATCCGCGGCGACATCGCTGGCCCGGCTGGCGACGCGCTTCGGATGGGGGTGGGGTGACGGCTTGACCACGATCGCGCTGCTGCTGTCGGTCGTCACCGTGGCGCTGGTCGTCGCCGCGTTCGCAACCCCCTATTGGGTTCTTGCCACCGTGTCGGAGGCCACTGACACCCGGGCGGCGCAGCCCGCGTGAACCTCGTCCTCGACCTCGCACTCGATCTGGCGCCATACGAACAGATCCGGCGCGCCATCACCACAGCGGTGCGCAGACGCGAGCTACGACCCGGCGACCGCCTTCCAACCGTGCGCCAGCTCGCACGCGACCTCGACGTGTCACCGACCACGATCGCCCACGCCTACCGTGAGCTCGAGCGTGAGGGGACCATCCACACCGCGGGCCGCAAGGGCACCTTCGTCAGCGAAGCGTCGTCATCGACAACTGCATCGATCGATCAGCTTGCCCAAGAGTTCGTGCGGCACAGCCACGATCTCGGCGCCGACCGAACCGACATCCTCCACGCCGTGATCGACGCGCTCGACGAGTGATCGCCACATTTCCGCGTCCTACCCCAAGCACGACGTTCAAAGGCGCCCACCTGTTCGCAGCCCCGACCCACGACGAGGGGCTTGGCGAAGACACGGCAGCAGCCGCCCACCGGTTGGAGGATGCACGGCTCCACGACGCTCGTCACACCGCTGCCACGCAACTCTCGACCTATGCGGCCCGTCGTGCCGCGCGGTCACCAAGGAATCGACCCGTCCCTCGATGCAGACGTCTAGGGGTGTCCGATCGGCAAGTGCGCGACGGCCTTCTCCAGTTCGGGCTCGGTGTACTTCTCGGGGATGGAGGCCGAAAGGGGGTCATCGACCTTCTCCACGAGCGACTCGGAAGCGAGTCTGCCGCTCCCCTCGATCGTGTACCTGCCTGAGACGGTGGCCGTGTTGAAGAGAGGGCTCGCCGGCACTCGCCTGGCTGTGGCGCTCCGGCTTCGTGAGGAACAGGAACACCCGCTCAGCACGACTCCACCGCCGCACCCGTTGGTGCTCCGTGGCCGCCTCACCGGAACCGCCCGACCAGTCGTCGAGCACTTGGATCTCGTGTCCCTCGATCGACTTCGGCCCGCGCACAACTCGGTCGACGTGGACCCTGGCGGTGATCGGTGAACCGGACGGGTCCACGTACCGACCCTTGTGGGTCGAGAGGACCGTTCCCGTGACGACCTCAGAAGAGAAGCTCATGAGGTCGTCCAACGTCTGCGCTGGCCCGACCACCGACATGTGGCAGTCGCTGGGGTTGCGTGGCGCACCCTGGCGTCGATGCCACGAGTCCGAGCCCGACGACGAGCATGGTCGTGACCACAGACCACGGCCGGTGCGACGAACGCGACCCACGCGATCGCGACCGCGGGCGTTGACGCCACCGCGCCTCCCCCATCGCTTGCACCCGGCATCGGCCGAGCCTAACGACCGAGGCGCTTGGGGTGCTCGACACCGCCCGCGGTCCGCCGGCAGCGGACAGGGCGCGCACTCGGAGGGACTCGAACCCCCAACCTTCTGATCCGCGGTCAAACACGGCGGTCCAAGTTCGGCCCATCGCGTGCAGCTATTCCCGGAGACTGCTCGTCAGCGAGGTCCCTACTCGTCGAAGGTCCCCCTACAATCCGGACGCACGAACCTGCCGCAGGTGGCGCCGACAACCAAGGGGAACAGCAGATGGGTCAGCTCCAGGACCAGGTCGCCTTCGTCACCGGAGCCGCTTCGGGTATCGGCAAGGCGACCGCCACCCGGTTCAGGGACGAAGGCGCGATCGTGGTGACCGCCGATGTGGCGGGCGAAGCCGACCACATGCTCGACGTCCGCTCCGAGGAGGCGGTCGCCGCCGCCATCGCGTCGATCGTGGAGGCACACGGTCGACTCGACGTCGTCGTCAACGCGGCGGGGGTGGCCGGCGGTGGCCCGGTCCACATGGTCGAATCGGACGAGTGGGACCGCGTCCTCGACGTGAACCTCAAGGGGACGTTCAACGTCTGCAAGCACGCCGTCGTCCCGATGATCGCGCAGAAGTCGGGCAGCATCGTCAACATCGCGAGCATCGAAGGGATCGAGGGCACCGAAGGTGGCTCGGTCTACAACGCGTCCAAGGGCGGGGTGATCATGATGACGAAGTCGATGGCGATCGACTACGGCCCCACCGGCATCCGGGTCAACGCCGTGTGTCCCGGCGGGGTCAACACCCCGCTCTTGCACGGCCTGATCGACCAACCGGGGCTGGAGGAGTACCGGGAGCGGATGCTCGCCGCGCACAAGCTCGGACGCTTCGGCGAGCCCGAAGAGATCGCAAACGCCGTGCTGTTCCTCGGTTCATCGGAGGCGTCGTTCGTCACCGGCTCCGCGATGGTCGTCGACGGCGGGATGACGTGCGGTCTCAGCGGAGGCTTCTTCGGCGAGTTCTGAGCAGCGAGCCCGACCGTCCACGAGGCGCACCGCTCCCGCAGTTCGCTGCGCCGACTACACCGACCACACCGACCCGAGCGAAACGACCGAGGAACCGACATGGACGCACTCGCAGCGGCAAAGAGCATCCGCCAGACACTCGAAGCCGAAGCCGGTCCGAGCGAGGCCGCCCGCACCCTGACCCCTACCGCCGTCGACGCCCTCTGGGACAGCGGACTCATGACCTACATGAACCCGCGCGAGGCAGGCGGCGAAGAGCCGGGGTTCCGGGAGATGATCGAGACCTGGATCGAACTGGCCAGCGCCGATGGCGCGGCCGGGTGGATCGGCATCGCCAACCTGCCCACGGCGATGGCCGCCGCCGTCTACCTCCCTGACCGGGGCTTCGAAGAGGTGTTCGGATCCGGCGGACGGGTCACCAGCGCAGGTCAGCTGTTCCCCAACGGGATGGGCAACGTGGTCGACGGCGGGTACGAAGTCACCGGCAAGTGGAACTTCGGTTCGGGTGTCGGCCACTCCCAGGTCATCTCCGCCGGGTTCATGCAGGTCGTCGACGGCGTACCGAACATCGAGCTCGACCAGTTCCTCGTCGCGGTCATCGACGCGGCAGACGTCGAGCTGACCGACGGCTGGCACGTCCAAGGCCTGCGCGGGACGGGGAGCTACGACTACCAGGTCGATGCGGTCTTCGTGCCGGAGCACCGCACCTACAAGCTGTTCACGCGTACACCGCAACGGGGTTCATCACCGCTGCACCGCCTCGGCATCCTGCCGGTCGTCGCGGCCGGTCATGCCTCCTGGGCACTCGGCGTCGCGAGATCCATGCTCGACGACGTCTTCGAGCTCGCCAAGGAGAAGGTCCGGATGTCGGACATGGAGACCCTCGCGTTGCGGCAGACGTTCCAACGCAACCTCAGCCACCACACCGGTATGTGGCGCGCCGCGCGGGCAGGGGTGATCGAGGCCTTCACCTCGGTCGAGGCAGCCGTTGCCGCCGGCGACGAACTCACCCCGGCGATGCGCGCGGATCTTCGGATCGCCGCCACCTACGCGACCGAGGCAAGCCGCGAGATCGCGCAATGGGCGCACCTCGCCGCGGGCACGTCGGCGATCCGAGACGGTTCACGCCTCGAGCGCGCGTTCCGCGATCTGTACACCGGTTCCCAGCACGCGTTCATCTCGGAGAAGACCTATATCGATGCCGCCCAGATCCATCTCGGGCTCGTCGAGGATCTGCCCGGCATCTGACGCCGAAAGATGGGCCGACCGCGCGACGTGCGGTCCGCGGCCAGCGGTTCAGGAGAAGTTCTCTTGGATGCCGCCGGAAGCGGTGCCAACTCGTCGTGCCCCAGCTCCGCCACGCCTCCAGGGGGTCGGTGAGAACGACAACGGCCCCTCGCTGCGTTTGCGCAGGTCAGGGCCGATGAGTTTGGCGCGCTCGGAGGGACTCGAACCCCCAACCTTCTGATCCGTAGTCAACGCTCGTCCGTCGCGTCTGGTGCCGCGTGGTCCCCGATCGTGCCGCTGAGCTGCGGGTATACCGGGCGGCGATGACCACCGGACTCCGTCCGTCACGGCCCGTTTCGGCGGATCCGGTAGAAGACCCGGTAGAAGTCTGCGCACCAGCGCCCCCGAGTTCGGCGCCACCCGTGTCGGGCGCCTCGGGTCATACGGTCAGGTGGGAGTGTCGTCCGCGGCGGCTCGTTCGATCAGTGTCTGCACGGCATCGGCGAGCGGACCGAGATCGTGGTCGACGACGTCCTGGACGATGGCGTGGTCGGTGTCGAAGTAGCGGTGGGCGAGGTGGTCGCGCATGCGGGCGATCTCCTTCCACGGCACACCCGGCGCTTCGTCCAGCAGGTCGGGATCGACGCTCTTGATCGCTTCGCCGATCTCGATGAGCCGGACACGGACGGCGTCGTAGACGAGCCCGTCGTGAAGGTCACCGCGCTGCAGGTGAGCCCGGATGACGCCGATGGCCTCGAGGACGTCGCGCAGGCGATCCTCATCGTGGCGACTCACAACGGCACGGCTTCGGCCAGCACCTCATCTCGCAGTCGCTCACGCAGCGAGTCCGGCGTGCCCACGTCGACCTTCACGCCGAGCGCTTCTTCGAGCTCGACCTCGATCGAGAGGATCTCGATCGGTCGGGCGTCGGGTTCGAGCTCGACGAGGAAGTCGACGTCGCTGTCCGGCCGCTCGTCCCCCCGGGCCACTGACCCGAAGAGGGCGACGGAACGGCCGTGGTGGCGCGCGCGACGATGGCCTTGATCTCGTCGCGGTGAATGTTCACCAGTTCCCGCAGCGGCCGCAGGGCGATGTCCGACATGCGCTCAGACTATGGCCCCGGGTCCACCCAAGACGTGCTCGGTGAAGCGCGGGGCTGCTGCACGATCGGGTGACATCTGATTGTGAGGATCCGAGCGGCGGCCCGCGCCCCGTGCTGGGCTGCTGGCCGGTGATCTCGATCGTGACCCGACTTCTGATTGGCTGCGTGCCTTCCCAGGACTTGTCCGATCGAGGTCACCGGCCCCGGCCCGATGGAAGTGACTGGCCTGATTAGGAGCTTGACCACCAGTCGACGCTGGCGTGTCTCATCACAGTCCTGCCCAACTCCCAGCGGACCGGAACCACACGTCCACCTCGGCAAGGAGAACGCAGTGACAATGCTGGCAGAGCTCGTCGACGTCGTCATCGGTGTCGACACGCACAAGAACACTCACACCGCAGCAGTGGTCGTTTCGACGACCGGTGCTGCTCTCGAGGAGGTAACTGTCGGGACCTGCCTCGACGGCTACGGCGACCTCGTCGCAATGGCGGACCGACACTCGGGCCTCCGGGCCTGGTCGATCGAGGGGGCCGGCGGATACGGAGCAGGCTTGGCCCGGTTCTTGGCTGAGCGTGGTGAACTGGTCATCGAGCTGGATCGGCCTGTTCGTCCTGCTCGCCGAAATGGCGCGAAGTCTGACGCTCTCGACACGGTTCGCGCTGGCCGTGAGGCTCTGGCCCGTGAGCACCTGGCCCAGCCTCGCTCCGAGGGTGAACGGGCAGCGCTGGCCGTGTTGTTGACGACGCGACGCTCAGCGGTGGACGCCGTTCGCGTCTCACAGCAGCAGCTCCAGGCGTTCGTCGTCACAGCCCCAGAGGTGATCAGGGCCCGGTTTCGAGGCAAGACCACCAAGGTCATGCTCAACATCGCCGTTCAGCTGCGGATCAATCCACGATGGGACCTTGAAAGCCGGACCTACGCTGGAGTCCTGCGTGGCCTCGCCCGGCGCTGTCGCAGCCTCCAGGCGGAAGCATTGGTTCACGAGAAGGCCATCATCGAGGTGATCCAATCGTGGCGACCTGACTTACTCGACGAGAGCGGCGTTGGGCCGATCGTGGCCGCCACCGTGCTTTGTGCCTGGTCGCACCCCGGTCGCGTTCGAGATGAGGGCGCCTTTGCGAACCTCGCGGGGGTCGCCCCGATTCCAGCATCTTCCGGGCTCACCACTCGACACCGCCTCAACCGTGGCGGAGACCGACAACTCAACCGTGCCCTCCACGTCGTCGCGATCACTCGTCTGCGCCATGACCCCGTGACGCAGGCCTACGCGCGAACGACGACGCGCTGAGGGCAAGACCGACCGAGAAATCAAGCGCTGCCTTAAGCGTTACATCGCTCGCCAGCTCTTCCGACAGCTGGAAGCAGGCCCGCCCGCACCTTGACACGACATAGGAGCGTCCTGTGGCGCCGAGAGAGGCCGCTGGAACGCTGTGCTGGCGCCCGTGGGTTGCCTCGCTTGAGTTCCGGGACCGTCCTTGCTCCCGCCTGTCCTGTCCCGCTTGCGCAGCGTGAGAAAGGACACGGCTGGGACGGGGAGCGGGACTACTCCCGTAGTTCCTCTCGGATGGGGCGGACGTCGACGGGAGTGTCGTCGGCGGTGCACGGGTGCTCGGTGACAGTGAAGGACCCTCGGTAGCCGAACAGCGGGCCGAGCAGCTTGTTGGCGACGTGCACCTCGATGCGGAACCGTTCGGCCGCTTCGTCCCACCACTCGCGGACGTTGGCCACCCCCGAGAAGAGGAGGGGGAGCCGGAAGCCGAGGGGCCCTTCGTAGAAGCGCTGCTCTCCGCTGCGGATGCACATGGCGCCGTCGTCGTCGACGGAGCAGTGGATGTCGACGGCCAGGTGCTGGTGGGTCCCGAGGTAGTCGACGATCACGTCGCGCTCCTTGCTGCGGATCATCGTCGCGTCGAAGACCCTGAACCTTCGCCGGAACTTGAAGGTGCGTGACCAGGTGACGGTCTCGCGGCCGAAGCGGTCGACGTACGCGTGTAGTTCCGCGACGATGAAGGGGACGTTGCGACCCCGGGTGGGGAAGAGGACCCGGCGGGTCGACCACCAGAAGGAGGAACGGGAAGGTCCACCACGGCCCGTGCCACACCTCGTCCATGACACCGGTGCCGATCTGGCAGGTCTCGTCGACCGATGAGAACCCGAATCGCCACTGCATCCTCGGGGTGGAGCCGGTCGAAGTCGTCGCCCAGCTGTTGTCGATAGATCGAGGTCACGGGAGGTCCCCCACCTCTGGTTGAGGGTCGGGTGCGCGCCCGCAGCGGTCGTCGCCCGCTCGGGCGGCCGTTGCGGGTGGCGAGGGCGACACCGGCGAGGGCAGCTACCGCGATGCCGAGCGAGCCCGGGTTGAACGCCTTGGTCAGGATCGCCCGGTCGGACTTGGCCGCTCCGATGGCGAGCGTGGGCATCGCCGCCATGGCGATGACGAACGGCCAGCGCTTCCCCGAACGGGCGGCGGTCGCGATGGCGAAGCCGGCTTCGACCGCACCGACGGCGCGGACCAACGTGCGAGCACGAGATCGCGGAAAGGCCGAGACCCTGCCAGATGGCGACCTCGTCGCCGTCGACCTTCCACACCTTGGGCACCAGGCCTTGGTAGGCGAACACGCCGACGAGCCCTGTGACGGCTGTGGCGTGGGCGATGGCCTGGTCGCGGGAGCGTTCGGGTGGGATGCCATCCTCGAGCCAGAGGCGTAGCCGGTCGAAGCTCCACGCGGTCGCCCACCCGAACCCGGGCCGGAAGAGCGAGCGGTCGATGATCTCGCCGACCCGACCCCAGCGGGGCCGGTAGTCGTAGCGGGTCAGGAAGCGGATCCCGTCGTCGGTGGGGACGTAGCGCCAGTAGCCGGCACCGGCGTCGATGATCGACCGACGATCGTTCGCCCAGAACTTGAGCCCGGACCACCGGGTGCCGTCAGGCCGGACGCGAGCGCCCAGTGACTCGCCGGTGCCGGCGACGTTGATGCCGGGAGCGACCGTCGTGGCGTAGGTGAAGCGCTGGGGCTCACCGTTCTCCTTGGGCAGGTAGGTGATCGAGCCGAACCGGACGTCCCATCGCTGGTGCTGCTCGGGATCCTGCGTCGTGTCCCACAGCTGCTCGACCGGCGCGTCGGATGCGTGACTCGACGTAGATGGGTCGGCGACGCCGCTTGGGCACGGTCGAGGTCATGGCCGCATCCACGCCTGGTGTGGTCCCGTGCCCACAAGCTCAGCGCGGTGGTGTTCTGCGATGGGCACGAACGGGATGGCGAAGCGAGAGTCGAGGCGACGGCGGGAGACCGCACCGCTTCAGGTGGAGACACGCAAGCGCGTGACCGCACTCACGGCCGACGAAGACGGCGGCGATGAGAGATGCGACGCCGTTCGCCGTCGCGCCGAGCCCGATCGGCAGAGTCGTGCCCCCGAGGAGGACGCTGCCCGTGAAGGAGGCGTTGAGGGGGACCGTCGTCAGCAGGGCGAAGGTGACCCCGACGTCCTCGAGCCCACGCTGGAAGCGCGGCAGGGTCGGTGGGTGGGGTTTGGCTCGTCGCGATCGGGATTGCGAGGACCAGGCCAAGAGGTGCTCCGAGGAGAGCACCGAGCAGTGCACCGACGGGAACGGTGAAGACGAAGAAGAGGGCGGAGACGGCTCCCGCGGGAGATGAGACCGCAGGCTCCACCCGCGGCCATCGTCAGCAACCACGTCCTGACCCCACACGGCGAAGAAGACGGGGAGGCGTGCGGGCGTCAGAAGGGCCTGGGTGTCGGCGATCAGCTGGTCGCTCGTCATCGGTCGATCAGCTCCCCGAGACGCTCCCGACCGAGACGAGCGACGCTCGAGTCGAGTGCGGCGAGGAGGACCTGGCGTGCGGTGGCCTGGAGCTGGGCGAGGTGTGGTCGCCAGCGCCCGGGCCTCGTCGGTCATCCAGACCGTCCTTCCAGTTCTCGGGAGCAAGGTGGGTCTCGAAGATGGTGATGAACCGTGCGGCGATGTCCTGGGTGTGAGCGACGAGCGCTTCCCACTCGTCCAGGATCACTGCGGTCGGGATGCCCAGCTCGGCGAGAGCTGCGCCGGTGTCGAGGAAGCGCCGGTCGGCGATCCTGATTCGGCCGTCGGTGGTCGGTTCGGCGAGTCCGAGCGACGCAGCGCGCTGCATAGTCTTCGAAGGAGAGGGCGCCCTCGGGGAACTTGGCCGCGAGGTCGGCGGGGTCGAGCTCGATCGTGTGCACGTCGCTGAGCAGCGCGTCGAGCTCGGCCTCGACCCCCATGACGGCGTCGAGGTTCCGGCCCTGCTCCCACTTGGCGAGCAAGTCGGCGATCCCGGCGAGGGAGTGGCCTTCGTCCTGGAGGCGGGCGATCAGGCGCAGCCTGGCGAGGTGCGAGTCGTCGTACCAGCCGGTTCGGCCTTCCAGGCGGGGTGGGGCCAGCAGTCCCTTCGATTGGTAGAGGCGCACGGTGGTCGAGGCCACGTCCGCCTGTCGTGCGAGCTCGTCGAGCCGGTACTCGGTGCCCATTCGGGATGCCTCCAGAATCCACTTGCCTTTGATCTCGTACCAGATGATAGCGTATTGATCATGAGCAGACAAGAGAGGCAGTCCGAAGATGATCCTACGATCGTGGGGACGATCCGGCGCCGGCTGCTGGTCAACGCGGTGGTCGATCCCGACGAAGCCAGTCGAACGGCTGCCAGTGGCAGTACGGCCGCACGTGACCGAGCAGGGCACCGTGGTGGGCTGCTGCATGTTGGAGATCGAGGCCATCCGACCCGCCGGTGTTCCCGCCGGTGATCGGCCAGCGCCTCCGAGCCGTGGCGCATCGCATCTCGGTGGAGTGGGAAGACGGGGCCGGCGGAACCGAGATCGGTGTGTACGTGCCCGTCCGACACACCGACTCACGGTTCGCGGCCGTTCTCGGCGGGCGATGGTTCCCGGGCGTGCACGAGCGTGCCCGTATCGAGGTCTCCTCGTCGGGGCTCGACCTCCGGTGGGCGAGCGAACCGTTGGACGCGGCGTGCCTCGGGACGCGAGTCGAGGTGTCCGACCGTGCGGACGTCGCGGTCGGTGCGGCGTGCGACCTGGTGGGGGGCGACGTGCCTCGCTGCAGCCGTCGGGCTCTCACCCGACCGGCGCGGGCGCCTGGAGGCGGCACGGATGGATCCTGCGCACCGTGATGCCCGGGTGGTGGCCGTCGACGTGCTCGAGTCCGGCTTCATCGACAGCTTCTCGAGCGCCGTGCTCTCGACCTCGTACCTGATGTGCGATGCCGACGTCACGTGGACGCGTTCGGCAGCCTCAGCGGTTGCGAGCACGGGGGCGCCGGCATGAAGGTCGTGATCGCGGGCGGCACCGGATCTTTGGGACGGCGCGTTCGCCGACGACTGCGCCCACCACGGCCACGAGGTCCTGATCCTCTCCCTGCCGCTCGGCCCGACATCGTCCATCGCCAAGTCGAGTGGGATGGCCGAACGGTCGGTGCTTGGTCGTCCGAGCTCGAAGCTTCTGTGCTGGTCAACCTCGCTGGCGAACTGGTCGACCGCCGACCCACGCAGCGGAACATCGAGCTGCTCCGCCGATCACGCGTCGAACCGACGATGGCGCTCGTGGCGGCGAGTCAGGAGTTGGAGACACCGGTCGGACGGTGGGTCCAGATGAGCACGCTCGCCATCTACGGGGATGCTGGCCAGGGTGTGGTCGAGGAAGGCCATCCCGCTGCGCAAGGGCCACCGCAGATGGCTGGTGTCGCACGACCGTGGGAGCGGGCCGCGGCCGGTGCACGTGCCGATCGGCGGGTGATCCATGCGCACCGGCATCGTGCTCGACCGAAGACGCGCCCGCCTTCGAGCGGCTGGCGAAGCTAACGAAGCTCGGACTCGGGCGGCCGCATCAGCCACGGCGGCCAGTGGGTCAGCTGGATCCACATCGACGACTTCTTGGCCGCGCTTCGGTTCGTGTGCGAGACCCCGACGATGGAGGGAGTCGTCCACGTCACCTCGCCGAACCCGATCCAGAACCGGGACATGATGAGCGACGCTCCGCTCGGCACTCCACCGCCCCTGGTCCCCGCCGACGCCGAAGCCGCTCGTCCACATCGGTGCGCTGCTGATGGGAACCGATCCAGCTCTGGCCCTCACCGGACGCCGATGCATGCCTGGTCGACTCAGCGATGCCGGGTTCACGTTCGAGCACCAGACCTTCGACGATGCCCTTGCCGACCTCCTGCACGGCCATCGCCCTCGGAACCCGGCGTCCTGACCATCGGCACGATTCGCTCGTGGCTCGGGAGGAGATCGTCGAGGACATGCGGCGCACCACGATGGACGATGGCGGCGCTTTCCTGGGTCGGGTTCGCTTTCAACAGACAACAGGGCACGGCTGGGAGCCCCAGGCCGAAGGGCTCACCCGGGACGAAGCGCGGTGCATCCTCGGGCTGGCGCCGAGCGAGCCGAGCGGCATCGCATGGGTTGTGCACCTGAGCCTCGGACCGCGGCGCGGCGAGGTGCTCCCGCTGCGGTGGTCCGACCTCGACCTCGCTGCCGGCACGCTACGGGTCCAGCAGACGATCGGCCGGTCGACCGCGGCTGGGCCGACACACGACTCACTGCAGCTCAGAGGGGCAGGTGCCAGTCATCGTTCTGGACGCGGACCGCCTTCCGAAGTCTGTGGTGCTGGCAGAACTGCCACCAATCCGCCCTCGGCCGAGAACGACAACGGCCCCTCGCCACGTTTCCGCAGATCAGGGCCGATGAGTGCAGCGTGCTCGGAGGGACTCGAACCCCCAACCTTCTGATCCGTAGGGTGATTTCGGCGGTTCAGTGGAGGGCGCCAAAGTGCGTTTCCGCAGGTCAGAGCACTGGGTGAACTCCGGCGAATCGCCCTGTTCCGCAGAGAACTGCTACCAAAACTGCTACCACGCGGCGCTGAAGAACCGGCCCCGCGAGAGGCGTCGCGACAGCCGGCGGGCAACCGAGCGAAGCGAGGGCGGCAGATAGGTGACCGGTCGAGTGCCAGGCGTCGAGAAGCGATCAGCCGGGCTCAGGCCGCACCGTCGGGCAGGATCGTGAGCGCGTCGGCATGGCGTGGGCGGACCACGGAGAAGTGGCGGCGATCGAGCGTCGCCACTTCGGTCTCGCCCAAACGCTCGGCGACCGACACCACCCCGGCGTCGGTCGTGCCGAGTGGCAAGTCCCGGTATTGCTCCACCAGATCCGCCATCCGGTGCAGGTCGCCCGGGGTGACGGGCTCCAGCCGGAAGCGCGGATGGGCCAGTGACCGCAGGAAGCGAGCCTCAGCGGACGACCCGAGGTCCCGTTCGATCAGAAACCCGGCCTCCGCCACCACCAGCGTCGGCACGATCAGTGTGCCCTTCGCCCGCCGGAGAAGCTCCTGGCAGTCCTGGTTGCGTGGGTCGGATCGGTTCGCCGCGGCCACCAAAGGACCGGTATCGACGATCACCTCTCGCCGAAGCGGTGCTCCGCCAAACGCTCGTCCGCTTGCTCACCGCGCAGCTCATCGGACGACCCGGCATCAAAGAAGTCGAATGGATCCTGACCAGTGACCTCGGTGAGCCAGCGTCGCGCCAGCTCCGCAGCCGTCACACCCTCCAGCTCGGCTTGTCGACGCAGGCGCTCGGCCGCATCGTCGTCGAGATCAACGGTGAGGGATGTCACGGCTCAACTCTACGACGCTCGAGCCCGGATGACACGAGAGGAGGTCGGTCGACCCCCCGAACCGGAGTCATCTTCGGTGTGTCGTCCGAACAGGTTGGACTTCGGCCGCTGGGGCACTATCCGGCGGGAACAGAAGAACGTCGACGTCCGAGAGCTGTGCGAATGCTCGCTCGATGCGTGGACGTACCTCCTCCCACTGGAGGGCGCCAACCCGGGTCAACATCACCATCGATGGCCTTGACGGTCACGTACGGCAACGGCCTGACGGAGCGTTGATTCCATGAGCCGGATCTTACCTACACGGCGAAATTGCCATACAAATAGCAGTGGTCGCTCCATGTAGCTTCGCAAATGCGAGACGGAGTTCTCCAAGATGGCATGTCAATGAACAGATAGTCAATTTTCCACTTGGGCGAAAACCGTTGTGTGTTGTGCGTGTTTTGGGGCGGATTCCGGTAGTCCAGTTCTCGGTCGTACGAATAGAACACGGAGAGCTCGCTCGGAGTCTTATTAAGGTCCGCTCCAATGAGCCGGTGGTCGTACCCCATGCCTCCAGCAGTGCTGTGGTAGAACATTACCGCCGCATTCACCTGGCTTGAGGTGAGGGGATGGGTGACGCAGAACTTCATAGAACCCACGTATGTTCCTTTCACACGACACCCAATGGCTCTGCCCACTCCAAGCGACAGGGACTTGAATGGTCCGACTGATCCGAGAGTAAACATGGCGTTGCCGAAACTTCCGCAGTTCGACACCCCAGTTTGAGTGATGATTCTGTCCGGGGTATACCCCTGAGGCACGAGAGCGTCGCGAACTGTGACATAAGTCTCGCTGCACACCTCTTCCAAGGTAACGACCCATGGGCGCGGGTTCGCAGCAAGCGCAATGTAGATCGCTACACTTGCCTTTCCGATCTGATCGAGACGATTTGGTCCCGCCTCGGCCCAGCAGGTATTTGCGCTATTCGAGCAAGTATTCCACTGCTGCGCAGGAATATCAATTGCGGCAGCATTTGGGACAAATAGTGCGCCGCCTAGCGCAAGTGCGGCTAATGCACCCACTGCGAGTCGTTTCATGTTGCGGCTCGTAACGAGACGCCCTGGTCGTTCATCTCAGCGATTGTTCGTCCATCCTGAGACAGCGTTACGTAGTCGGCGTCCGGCAGTGGAGTGGTGCTTGAACCCGACTTCGGATCGATGAGCCTCCGAGGAGCAGTGTCGATGAGAACGAGTCCGTCGGCAGTTATGCCGGCTACTGACTCCAGTCCGACATCGTCTAGTTGTGCCGGTACTGGTGCGTCTGACACGAACAGCTGCGTACGTGAGATCAGTCCTCCATTGGTGCACGACGAGGTAACCAGTCCACCTGCTGCGACGTCAACAGGCGCTCCGACAGGTACCCACTCGCCCTTTTCGCGGACCATTGCCTGGCGCCGACCACCACCAGCGTCGTCTGCGATCGAGGAGTAGTCGGCGACAAACGCTGCAACCCGTCCATCGCGAAGCACACACGGTGTGAATTCGTCGTGGCCGGGTTTGGGCGGATCCACTGCGTGAAAGCCGCCATCGTCAACAAGAAACCAGCCGCCATCAAGTTGTAACATGGCGCCGGTTTGAGTCGGTGCTACGCCTCCGAACCTCGAGGGATCCACTTTAGGGCCGACTGAAGTCCAGATGACGTTGCCTGCAGTATTCAGACCAAGCGCCACCGGTTCCGCTAGACCGATTTCGTCTGAATCGAGGTCCGGCGTACAGAGTTGCTGATCGTCGCCCGTCTCGGTTTGGAGCGGCGCTCCTCCAGCACATCGAATTCCGACTATGACATAGCCATCGGCCATCCCTACTACGTGAACCTTGCCGAGGGGAGGCAACCCGTCAGCCAACGCACCAAGCCCGCCCCTCGCCTCGACAAGCCCGGCAGCCAACAACACGCCCGAGCGGCTCTCGACGACCAGGGCATGTGAGGAGTCGACTACTGCTAGCCCAAGGGTGTCCGATGCTAGCGATGGCATCCCAAGCGGGATCAGATCGTTGGTGCCCGAGCGCCGGTCTGCCACGGTCGTATTGCGTTCAGACCCGCAGCTTGCTATCACGAGGGCCGCAAATAACATCAGTGGCACCAATCGCACCCGAGGTCTTGGGCAGTCCTGCATAGACGTCATTTGTGGATCGTAGCGCTGTCATCTTCGGTGTGTCGTCCGAACCGGTTGGACTTCGGCCGCTGGGGCACTCTCCGGCGGGAGAAGAAGAACGTCGATGTCCGGGAGCCGGGCGAATCCGCGCGTCGTGCTCCCTTGGCGTGGTGGGGTTTGGGTCCACCATCTGGTGAGCCATCGGCGTGACGCTCGGTGTCGGTCGCTACCCCGATTTTCCGGCGCCGCTCGCGATCGTCAGCAGCGTTCGTGTGTGGAATTGGCCGGACGTCGAGCGTTAGGCGAGGCGGACGGGCCGCCTGTAGGGCTCGACCGTAGAGACCGCTCAGAGGCCAAGGCTTGGCGGGTCGATGCTGCGTTGACGTAGGCGTTGCACGTCGAGCTGTTGCTGCGCAACGTCGGGGCTCATGAGGCTCGGACGAAGTTCGGGAAGCGATCCGGTGGAACGGTGTGGGCCCGACGGGCGTTCCGCGCCCCGGGCAGCGAGGTCGCGTCGGAGGTCGCTGAGCTCGGCACGGAGGTCGGGGGCGTCCCGTGTGATGGCAGTCCGGTGGTCGAGGTCGGTGCGGGCGTGGTAGAGCTCTTGGTCGAGGCGGGCGAGGTCTCGGCGGGTCCGGTGGATGGTGCCGGGGGCCTGGCGGGCCGCCCGGTGCGCGGCGTTGAGGGCCTCGCGGTGAAGGCGGCGGCCGATCGGGCCGTCATGGCGATCGATGAACGTGCGGGCCTGGTCGAGCTCGGCCTCGCTGCGTTCGAGGGCGGAGCGGGGGACTGCCCTGGGTTCGTTGGAGGCTCTGGGGTGTCTCGGGTTCCCGGCGGGGTGGACGAGCGGTCGGGGTGTGGGTTGCAGCAGACGACACTCGCTGCCGCTCACACCGTGGCACACACCGCCACCGCCGTGGCGTTGGCTACCGTGGCACTTCCCGGGGACTTCCCGACCACTTCCCGGGGGCTTCCCGACCGGTCCCTGGCGGCCTGGGAAGGCGACAGGTTGTAGCGCACACCACTCTCGGAGTTGCTCCCCGGGTTGCCCCCCCTCGCCAGGCTTTCTCGGGTGGTCACCACCGGCCACCCGAGAAGCGCTCCCACAGGGCCCGCTTCTCTTTGCGAAGCTTCTCGGCGTCGGCGCGCGCCTGGTCCCGCTGACCCGCGGTGCGCTCGAGAGCGCGCTGTGCACGCCCGAGGTCGCGTTGCAGGCTGGTGACGACCTGCTCGAGTTCACCGATGCGTCGGCGGACGCTGCGCAGTTCCCGGCGCAGCTGGAGCGGCTCCGCGAGCTCGGCAGCGCGGCGGGCCCGGTAGGCGCGTTTGCGCTCGGCGTCGGATGCCCAGATCCGGGGCCGGCCCGGTCCCCGCGACGGCTCTGGGTCGTTGCCTGGCATGGCCCTGCAGCTACCCGGACGCGACGCAATCGGCGGGTGCACACCTTCGGTGACTATCTGTGAAGCGCGACCCGAACCGTGCCGCGGCACCCCTTCCGGGATGCCTGGTCCGCCGGCCTGCGCGTCGCGCGGCGGTACCGTCGTCGAGGTGATCGATGATCGGCGGATCCCGCAACCCGACGTCGAGTTCCGTGTCGAGCCTCGCCTCGGATCGGTCCTGGTCGCGTCCGTCGCAGTCGCAGTCATCGCGATCCTGGTAGTGGGCAGCGTTCAAGGCTCGAACTGGTGGAGCGAGACCGCAGCGATCGCGATCATGGTGGTTCTGGTCACGTTCATCGCCCGTGCGCTGTTCAGCTCAGTCGCCATCACCAACTCGGGCATACGGGTGAAGAACGCGCTCCGTGGCGAGACCGCAGCCACCTGGGACCAGGTCCGCGAGTTCCAGATCGTCTACACACGCTTGCCTCGGTGCCAGGTCGCGCTGTCCGATGGCACCAAGGTGAAGATCCATGCCTTCGAATGGCCTGGCAGCATGAACGTGCTGCTGGACGTTCACAACTGGCTCACCCATTACGACTCGCCGCTACGCCTCCACGACCAGCGATGGTGGCAGCACACGTTCCGCAACGACCAGCTGCGCTGAGCCGCTCATTCACGACGTCACGGCGCCAGTCGTGGCGGGTCAACAAGGGGACATGAACCCAAACCCCGCCCAGCGCTCCGTCGACCAAACCCCCGTCGCAATCGACGACGCCGCCGAGATCCTCGGCGTCAACCCAACCGTGCTCGAAGATCTCATCCGCTGGGGAGAGCTTCCCTCCATCACCGTTGAGGACCAGCTCGCCATCACCCGAGCCACCCTCGACGGCCTCTTCGACCTCGGTGTCGGCTCCGAACACGACCTCGAGCTCGACCTCGACCTGTGACCACCGACCCGGTCGCGCTCGACCGCTCCGAGTGCTTTCAGATCCTCGAAGCACTCGACCACGCCGCCGAGCTCGCCCAAACCGTGCGCTCCTACGCCACCGAGATCGAGATCGAAGACGCCTACGGCCTCGTCCGCGACCAAGTCTTCCCCGACCTCCCCGAGCTGTGACAACCAGGAACCAACCCATGGATCACGAACCCACAAACCAGGAAGTGCTCACCGTCGAAGAAGCCGCCCGGCTTCTTCGCATCGGCCGCAACGCCGCCTACAACCTCGCACACGAGTGGCGCGCCACCGGAGGCCGCACCGGACTTCCCTGCGTGAAGCTCGGTCGGAGCCTTCGCGTTCCCGTCGTCCAGCTCCAGGACATCCTCCAAGGCCGCGTCGACACCTCCACGGCGGGCACCGAAACCGAAACCTGACGGCGGGAACAGGCTGAAGGCCCGTCTAAGATGGTTGCTGGCCGCAGCGTCGATGCCTCGCCCGGCCGCCGGCAACGCAATGGCGTCCTCAGACCTGTCGAGTCGAGAGGAAAGCCATGCGCGGCTATGTGGTGAAGAAGGGCAAGCGGTACTACGCGGTCGTCTACGAGGGCACCGACCCCGGTACCGGCAAGGAGCGACGGCGGTGGATCGCCGCTGGCCCGCGTCGAAAGGACGCCGAAGCACTTGTCGCGCAGATGGCGGCCCAGGTGCGACAGGGCGACGACGTGGCTCCAGCGCGTTCGACGCTCGCCGAGTACCTCGTTGACCGTTGGCTGCCGCTTCAGGAATCCCGCCTCCGTCCCACGAGCTACAACTCCTACCGCGCCACTGTCGAGCTGCACATCGTCCCCCACATCGGTCGCATTCGCCTCGACCGACTGCAACCCGACGACCTCGAGCAGCTCTACGTCCGGCTCCTTCGGCAAGGACGACGGAACGGCAACAAGAAAGGCCTCGAGCGCGACATCGGTTCGCTACGTCCACCGAGTACTGCACAAGGCCCTCTCCGACGCCCACCGAAAGGAGTCGTCGCCCGCAACGTCGCCACGATTGCCGATCCACCCGCCCCACCCGCGAAGGGGGCAAAGGGGGCGATCAACGTCTGGGACGCCGAAACCCTCGGCCGGTTCCTGAGCCTCACCGCCGAGCACGAGCTCCACTGCCTATGGTTCGTTGCCGCGAAGACCGGCATGCGGCGCGGCGAACTCCTCGGACTCCGCTGGCGAGACGTCGATCTCGACAAGGCGACCATCTCTGTCCGGCACGCCGTGGTGACCTCCGCGTACAAGGTGCACGAGTCCGACGTGAAGACCTCGAGCGGGCGCCGGACCATCGACCTCGGCGCAAGTGCGGTCGACGCACTCACCACGCACCGCAGCTGGGCGTCCGGCAAAGCCGGCGATCTGGTGTTCCGATGGAAGGACGGCCGCGAGATCCATCCGGAGCGCGTCAGCCGGACTTTCGACCGGCTCGTCATCAAGCACAACCTCCCACGCATTCGCCTCCACGACGTCCGCCACACACACGCCACGCTCCTCCTCAAGGCCGGGGTCCCCGCGAAGGTCGTCAGCGAGCGGCTGGGGCACGCCTCCCCCGGCTTCACACTGAACGTCTACCAACACGTCCTTCCCGGCATGCAGGCCGAGGCCGCCAAGATCTTCGACGAGCTCACGCGCGAGTGAACGGGCACCTCCGCTCTTCGTGACTCCAATGTGGCAACCGAGTGGAGCGAGGACGGCAGTCGGGTGCCGTCGACCTCGCCTCACCCCCGCCCGTCACGACCCCGCGTGGCCCGTCTCCGCCCGTCCGGTAGAAAACCCGGTAGAAGATCGGCCGATCCAGGGCGCGGAAGAGGCGGCCCCCGGGATCGGAAACCGCCTCTGACCTGCGAATCGGTGAAGCGCGCTCGGAGGGACTCGAACCCCCAACCTTCTGATCCGTAGTCAGATGCTCTCTCCAATTGAGCTACGAGCGCAGGGAAGGGGGACATCGTACGTGATCGGTCGGCGCCAGAGCGAACGAGCAGACGGCGCGGCGGGGACGCCGACCCGCGGACCGCGTCCGCAGGCACGGTGTTATGACATTGCCACTCGCAGAACATAGGGTGGAGGGCATGGAGATCCTTCGCACCCCCGACGAGCGCTTCACCGACTTGCCCGACTACCCCTTCGCTCCGCACTACGCCGACATCCCCGTCGACGCCGACGGCGAAGGGATCGACCCCGGCGCCACGCTGCGGGCCCACTACCTCGACGAGGGCCCGGCCGACGGCGAGATCGTGCTGCTCATGCACGGTGAGCCGTCGTGGTCATTCCTGTACCGCCACATGATCCCGGTGCTCACCGACGCCGGGCTGCGCTGCATCGCACCCGACCTGATCGGCTTCGGCCGTTCCGACAAACCCGCCGCGCAGGACGACCACTCCTTCGCCCGCCACGTCGCCTGGATGCGCGCCCTGCTCTTCGACACCCTCGACCTGCGCGACGTCACCCTCGTGTGCCAGGACTGGGGCAGCCTCATCGGCCTCCGCCTCGTCGGCGAGCACCCGGACCGCTTCGCCCGCGTCGTCGTCGCCAACGGCGGCCTGCCCACCGGCGACCAGAAGATGTCCGAGGCGTTCCTCAACTGGCAGAACTTCGCCAAGACCACCGAGCACTTCCCGGTCGGCGCCATCATCAACGGCGGCTGCACCACGGACCTCGCACCCGAGGTCATCGCCGGCTACGACGCCCCCTTCGCGGACGACTCGCTCACCGCCGGTGCCCGCATCTTCCCCGCGCTCGTTCCGACCTCGCCGGACGACCCGGCCTCGGAGGCCAACCGCGCCGCGTGGGCGGTGCTCGAGCAGTTCGACCGCCCGACCCTCACCGCCTACAGCGACCAGGACCCGATCACGGCCGGCACCTTCAAGCCCATCCGTGAACGCATCCCCGGCGCCCAAGGCCAGCCGCACACCACCGTCGAGGGCGGCGGCCACTTCCTCCAGGAGGACCGGGGCCCCGAGCTGGCCAGGGTCGTCGCCGACTTCATCGCCGCCACCCCCCGCTGACGCCGCAAGTCCCCGCCACCTCGGGTTTTGGGTGCCGATTCGCAGGGTGGGGCCTGCGAAACGGCACCCAAAGCGCGGCCGCCAGGGCTGCAGGCGATCGTCGGGGCGACGGTCAGGTCTGGCCGAGGTAGAAGCGGCCGCCCTGGTCGTCCACGCACTCCGAGCTCAACCCATAAGGCTGGCGTTCCGGGTCGGTCGCGATGCCGCCCAGCTCGCGCACCCGCACCACCGCGACCTCGATGTCCTCGACCTGGTACATCGGCATCATCGTGGACGTCTCCACTTCAAAGCCGCCACCCCACATCCCCGTCATCGGGTGCACCCCCTCGACCTGCCAGCCGTCGTCGACGTGGCCCGGCGAGAACGTCCACCCGAGCACCGCGCCGTAGAACGCCCGAGCGCGTCGCGAGTCCGGCACCAGCAAGGTGAGGTACGTCACGTCGCCGGGTCGCTCACCGGGAGGCCGCGGGCCGTCGCCGGAGTCAAAGGCTGCCGCCAAATCCACATCAGACGATTTGGGTGCACGGGCCGTTTCGGGTGCTCGGGCCGAGTCGGGCGCCACCGCCTCGACCGACTCGTGGAGCAGCCAGCGATGGCCGAACGGGTCACGGAAGGCCGCGCCCCGCCCGTACGGCGCGTCGTATGGCGGTCGCTCGATGTCGGCGCCGGCCGAACCGGCACGGGCCGTCAACGCGTCGACGTCGGGCACGGTCAAGTGCAGCGACACGGTCGCCGGAGCGTCGGGGCCGGGGGCGTGGAACCCCTGCTCGGGGAACGCCGACGCGAGGTAGAGCATCCCCCCGTTGACGAACAGCTCGGCGTGGCCGATGCGGCCGTCGTCCATCACGATCGGCTCGCCCACGACCTGTGCGTCGAGCGCCGAGGCGTACCACGAGATCGCGGCGTCCGCCTCGGGCACGATCAGGTACGGGGTCACGCCGATCGGCGCGGCAACCGTGGCCGGGTCGGGCGCGGCAAGGGTCCGTGCGTCCTGAGACATGGGGGTTCCTCCTGGGGGGTCGGGGTGGAGCGCCGCGTGCAGACGGGCGCGCAGTCGGGTGGCGAATGCGGGGTCGGGGGCGAGCGGCGCCGGGGCGCTGCGCAGGACCTCGAGCGGATCGGTCGGGTCGCGGTGCTCAGCCATCGGTTCCGTCCTCCCGTTCGTAGATGGTGCGGAACGCGTTGCGGGCGCGCACGAGCAGCGCCTCGGTGGCGTGCACCGTCCGGCCCAGCGCTTCAGCGACGTCCGCGACCGCGAGGTCGTCGACGTAGCGCAACGTCAAGGCGCTGCGGTGGTGGGCGCCGAGGCGCGCCAACGTGGTGCGCGCCCTGAGTGCGTCGAGCCGGGCGTTCCACGGGTCGGCGAGGTCGTCGTCGAGCGAAGCCACCGCGCTGAGCTTGCGCTCCTCGCGCGCGAGACGACGCCAGTGGTCGACGAGCTTGTGACGCGCCACGCCGATCAGCCAGGGCGTGGACACATCGTCGCCACGGCCGTCCTGCACCGCAGCGACCGCCGCGAAGAACGTCTCGGAGGTGAGGTCCTCGGCGACCTGGTCGCTGTCGCAGCGCCGCCGCAGGTAGCCGTACACCTGCGGGAGCGCACGGTCGTAGAGCGCGAGGAGGCCGTCTCCGGGGTCGAGGTCCTCTGCGTCGGCTCGCACACCCCCATCGTCGTCCACCGACCCGGTTCTCCGACGGGTGAAGTCGAACATTTTCCCCGGTGCTTGCTGAATGCAGTGCGAGACGTGGCGGTATGGGTGATTTTCGCCCCGACGATTGCGATGCGAGCGTTGCGCTTGCTGGATGCAGCAGGCTCGGTCGCTGTATTGGCGACCCAGCTCCCGACATTGAGGATTGGGGGGTGGCATGATCGGCCCGTGGCCACCGACGCGAGCACTCCCGACACGCCCGACGCGAACGCTCCCGACACGCCCGACGCGACCGCAACCATCACGCCCGATGCGGGCGCAACCAGCACGCCGGACGCGTTCGCGCCCGCGCAGCTTGGGCCGATCGAGGTGCGCAACCGGGTCATCAAGTCCGCCACGTTCGAAGGACTCACGCCGGACCACGTCGTGACCGATGCGCTCGTCGACTTCCACCGCCGCGTCGCCGCCGGCGGCGTCGGTCTCTCGACCGTCGCCTACCTGGCCGTGTCCCGCGCAGGCTGCGGCACGCCGAACGAGATCGCCCTCAGCCCCAAGGCCGTCCCCGGGCTGACGCGCATCACCGACGCCGTCCACGACGAGGGCGCCAAGGCTTCCGCGCAGCTCGGTCACGCCGGTGCGGTCGCCGCCGCCACCGGCCGGCGCGGGCGCTCGCCGTCGCGCACCTTCAGCCCACTTGCCATGCGCTTCACCAAGGCCCTCGCCGAGGACGAGATCGCCCAGGTCATCACCGACTTCGCCGACGCGGCGAGCATCGTCGCCGACGCCGGGTTCGACGCCGTCGAGCTCCACTTCGGCCACGGCTACCTCCCGAGCGAGTTCCTCAGCCCGCAGCTCAACCGCCGCACCGACCGCTGGGGCGGCAGGCTCGAGAACCGGGCGCGGCTCGCCCGCGAGATCGCCCAGGCCGTGCGCGCCCGGGTCGACGGTCGCCTCGCCGTGCTCGCCAAGCTGAACATGACCGACGGCGTGCCCAAGGGCCTGTGGCTCAACGAGAGCATCGAAGCCGCCCGGCTGCTCGAGACCGACGGGCACCTCGACGCGCTCGTGCTCACCGGCGGTTCGTCGCTGCAGAACCCGATGTACCTGTTCCACGGCGACGCTCCGGTGCGCGAGATGGCCGCCACCTTCCCGCCCGTCCTGCGCCCTGGCTTCCGGCTCGCCGCGGGGCGCTTCATGCGCACCTACCCCTTCACCGAGGCCTACTTCGCGCCCATGGCCCGCCAGTACGTGGATGCCCTGGACCTCCCCATCGTGCTGCTGGGCGGCATCAACGACCGGGTGACGATCGAGCGGGCGATGGCGGACGGCTTCAGCTTCGTGGCCATGGCCCGCGCCCTGCTGCGCGAACCGGACCTGATCAACCGCATGGTGGCCGGCGAGACCGACGAGGGTCTGTGCATCCACTGCAACAAGTGCATGGCCACGATCTACCGCGGCACCCGCTGCGTGCTCGTCGAGGACCCGGCCGCGCCACCCCGCTGATCTGCGGCGCCCGCCCTGCTGTGGCAGGCTCGGGGCCGTGCGGGTGGTGCCACGGAGATGGAGCAACGAGACCTGGGTGTGCTCGCTCCGCGGCCACGTCGCACCGGCCGCCGAGGTGCGCGAGCTACGGCCCGAGGACGGCGAGCTCGGCGTCGAGCTGACCGACGGACGTCGCCTCGCCCGCTGCCTGCGCTGCGACGTCTGGCTGGCCGGTGACGCCCCCGACGAGGACGGCCCCGAGCACCTCCCGCCCCACGACGAGCTGCCCCGACCGCGCCGCGGCAAGTCCCTCGAGGATGCGATCCTGCTGCGCCTCATCGCGATCGAGCGGGCGATCCACAGCGTCGGGTTCACGCTGCTCGCCATCGGCCTCTTTCTGCTCGAGATCAACCTCTCTTCCCTCCAGCGCTTCGGCGCCCACCTCGCCGACCAGTTGGGTGTCGCCGTCGCCGACTCGGGCCAGCAGGCAAGCCGGTCGTTCGTGGCCCGCGGATTCAACGACGTGCTCAACCTGCGCCAGGGCGAGATCCGCGTGCTGCTCGCGACCGCCGTCGTCTACGCGGTGGTCGAAGGGATCGAGGCCTACGGGCTCTGGCGCGAGCGCCGCTGGGCCGAGTACCTCACCGTCGCCGCGACCGTCGGGTTCCTGCCCTTCGAGCTGATCGAGCTGGCCAAGAAGGTCACGTTCTTCCGGGTCAGCGCCCTGGTGGTGAACCTGGCGGTCCTCGCCTGGCTGCTCTGGACCAAGCGGCTCTTCGGCATCCGTGGCGGCTACGAGGCTCTGGAAGCAGCGGCCCGAGAAGAGTCCGCTGCGTTCAGCGCATCGCTGGAGGTCGCCTGGAGTGACGCCTGACCAGGCTCAACTCGTAGGCGGAACGCGCCGTTAGACACTTGAGGAGACCGCCTGGTCGGGGAACCGAGGCGGAGGGGAGCTCGACATGGAGCACGAACGCCACGCAGGCCTGCACCCGGTTGGCTCCGCCGCGTTCTTCGAGGCGATCGTCAACACCGCGGTCAGCCCGTTCGTCGTCATCGACCGCGACCTCATCCTTCGCTTCGTCAGCGAGTCGGCCACCGCGCTGCTCGGCTGGAAGCCCGACGAGTGGGTCGGCCGCAGCATCGCGGGGCTGCTCACCGAGGACAGCCTCGAGGTCGCCGCGGCCGGACTGGGTGACCTCAACGAGCTGCCCGAGGACCCCGAATGGGTCGGCGCGCCCGTGCGCGTCTACGTCAAGCGCTCCGACGGCACGACCATCCCCATCGATGCCGCGGCGCGGGCCGAGGAGCGCACCGGGATCAGCGGCATCGTCGTGCAGCTCCACCGGGCCGGCGGCTCCCAGGCCATGAGCGACGCCGTCGACGCGATCCTCGACGGCAACGACCTGGACCGTGCGCTCACCCTGCTCACGTCGCTGATCGAGCACGAGATCTCGGACACCTCCGCGGTGCTCGCGAACGAGTGGGACGGCCGCTGCTTCGCTCAGGCGTCCGGCGCCAACACCCTGATGAAGCTGGACTGGCCGCTGCCGGCCGACCGGGCCGCCATCCAGCACGCGCTCGACTCCGGGCACACGGTCCGCGACATCTTCGAGCGTCTCGACCCGGCCACCCAGGCTGCCGCCCACAACGCGGGCCTGCACGGCTGCTGGTGCGCGCCGATCCCCGCCACCGACCGCGACGACCCCACCGCGGCCCTGTTCGTGTGGCACGCCGAGCCCGGTCCGCCGGGCGCGATCTACCGCACCGACATCGCCCGATCCGTGAGCCTGGCCCGCCTGGCGCTGCGTTGGATGGGCCAGCAGCGACTCCTCGCCTGGGACGCCGCGCACGACCACCTCACCGGGCTCGCCAACCGCAGCGAGCTGCAGAACCGTTTGGATGAGGGAAACGGTCGTGCCCGGGCGATCCTCTACCTCGACCTCGACGACTTCAAGCCGGTCAACGACCACTTCGGCCACCGCGTCGGCGACGAGGTGCTCGCCGCGGTCGCCGGTCGGCTCCAGAGCATCGGCGGGTCGCACCTGGTGGCTCGGCTCGGTGGCGACGAGTTCGCGGTCCTCGTCAACCCGCTCGACGACCCCGACGAGCCCGTGCACCTCGCCGAGCAGGCGCGCCTGGCGCTCGCCAAGCCCATCTCGGTGCTCGGCCAACTCGCCACCGTCGGCGTCTGCGTCGGCGTCGCCATCGACCCGACCGGCGCTGCCGACGGCGACCACCTGTTGGACCAGGCCGACCGGCTGCTCCGCGAGGGCAAGAACCTGGGCAAGAACCAGGTGCGGTCCGTGGTGCTCCCCCCGAGGAGCTGACCGACGGACTCCGACGCGCGGCGGCTTCGAATCTCGTCGACAACCAGGCTGGTGCCCCCAGAACGTCAGTACTGACGCCGCCGGGCCACGGCGACCACACCAACTGCAGCTCCCCCAACAGCCAGCCCAATCGCCACGACCCGCAACGCCGAAGCGGTGCGTTCCGCAGCCTTGTGCACCCGGTCGAGCGCGGCCAGAACCTCCTGGGCGCGTCCAAGAGCCTCCTGTACCCGAGCCAGATTCGCTTCGGCCTGTTCGATCGTCTCGCTGTCCGGCAACATCGGTACCATCCCCGTTCGGCGCCTGGCATGACCGCATTTCGACCGGGATGCAGCGCCCGACCTGTCGCACGCTGCCCCCGAACATGAAGGAGCTCCTGGCCTTCCTGAACGTCCAGGAACTGCCAGGAATCCCAGCTTGCGGAGAGGGTGGGATTTGAACCCACGGACGGGGTTTTCGCCCGTCACCTTCTTAGCAGGAAGGCCCGTTCAGCCAGACTCCGGCACCTCTCCAGGTGCGAGCGACGATGCTACCGCGCGACCTGCATCACGCATTCACCCGATCGAAGCCGGGGCGACCGCGCTCACCGGCCGAAGGCGAAGAACATCACCTGCGTGCCGTACGCCACCGGCGTCCACCCCTCCGGGTCCCAAAGGGTCATCTCGATCGAGGCGTAGCCGTCGCCGGCGTGGCGGGCGTGGGAGTGGGCGAGCAGCCATCCGGGTCGAGCCGAGCCGAGCAGGTGGAACGTGTAGTCGGCGCTGGGCCCGAACCACATGCCCAGCTCCGGCCCGACCATCTGGCCGACCGAGCCCGGCATGGTGTCGCACTGCACGATGAGCGCCGCCCGGTCGAGCGTCCCGTCCTCGAGCACCGGCGGGTCGTCGAGCCGGTACCAGTAGACGACGTCGGACGGGCCCTCCTCGTAAGGCTCCCACGGCGCGCGGCCGATGACCGGACGGGACTCGACGATCGAGTCCCAGAACGGCATGGGCGCCCGGTCGAAGGTGAAGTCGACCCCGTCGGGAAGGTCGTCGCGGAACGACCGGATGCCTTCGGGGCCGGCCACCTCCGGCGGGACGATGTCGACGAACGAAGCCCCGCGCCGCTCGGCGCCGTAGACGGCGATGGCGGTCAGCCCCGCCGCGGCTCCGGGGTTGCGGACCGTCGCGGTGAGCTGGGACATCGAGCGGCCGCGGCGCAGCACCTGGGTCTCGATCTCGACCGGTCCCAGCGCGACCTGCCCGGCGAACGCCACCGACATCGTGCGCAGCCGCTGCGCGGGGTCGTCGAGCGTCGCGGCCATGGCCCGGTCGGCCACCGCGGCGATGATGCCGCCCTGGGGCACGGCCACGAGCATCCACTCGTCGGCCACCGTGGCCCGGTAGGTGTCGGGGCGGCCGGCTACCGGCTCGACGTCGAGGGTGGTCCAGACCGAGGACATGGCCTGCCATCCTTGTCGCGCGGCCCAGTTGGACGCACTTGCCTTCGACGGGCCCGCCACCTTCACCGATGCCGCACAGAGCCTTCACCGAACGCTCATGTCGGCGTGGTCCACTCACGCCATGGACTCCTCGACCCGTCCCTCGCCGATCCTCGTCACCGCCGCCGGCCTGGCGCTCGCGCTCACGCTGCTCGTCGGCTGTGGCGGCAACCGCCAACAGGTCGAGGGCGTCGGACCGACCACCACCGCGGTGAGTCCGCTGCCGAAGGGCTCGTCAACCCACAGCCTGAAGGTGGGCGACACCTTGCGCGCGTACCGCACCTACGTGCCCGACTCGATCGACCCGAAGAAGGCCGTGCCGATCGTCGTGATGCTGCACGGCGGATTCGGCTCGGCCAAGCAGGCCGAGGGGTCGTACGGCTGGGACGACAAGGCCGACGCCGAGGGCTTCGTCGTGGTCTACCCCGATGGCCGGAACCGCGCCTGGGACGCCGGCACCTGCTGCGGCAAGCCCGCCGAGGAGCACGTGGACGACGTCGCGTTCATCGCGCAGACCGTCGAGGCCGTGCAGGCCCGTCAGCGCATCGACCCCCGCCGGGTCTTCGCCACCGGCATCTCGAACGGAGCGATGATGTCCTACCGCCTGGCGTGCGAGACGAAGGTCTTCGCCGCCATCGCCCCGGACGCCGGCGCCCAGATGGTGAGCTGCGACAACCCGGCGCCCACCTCGGTGCTGCACATCCACGGGCTTGCGGACACCCACGTGCCCCTCGACGGCAGTCCCGGCAACGGGCTCGGCAAGGTGCCCGAGCACACCCCCATCGACGAGGTGCTCGCCGGGTGGCGCAAGGTCGACGGGTGCGACCAACCAACACAGACGAAGGCGGGCCCTGTCAACACCTCGACGGCCACGTGCCCCGACGGACGTGCGGTCACGTTCATCACGATCGACGGCGCCGGTCACCAGTGGCCGGGGGCAGCCCCCCACTCGAAGGTCCTCGCCAAGTTGCTCCACATGGATCCGCCCTCCACCGCGATCAACGCGACCGACGTGGTGTGGAGCTTCTTCGCCGCCCACCCGGCGCCGGCCTGACCGAGGGTCGCGGCCGGGGCGACGGCTCTACTCGGCGGTCTCGTCCCGCCGGCGCGGGCGCGTGAACGCTTCGGCCAACGCCTCGATCGCGCAGGAGAAGAGGTGCCAGCGCTCGAGCTCGCCGTTCGGGCCGGTCGGCCGCTTGATGTCGTCGATGCCCACCTCGTCGCGGTACGCGAACGACATCGCCATGCCCTCCGCCTGGGCGGTCATCGACCGAAGGAGCATCTCCACCGTGAAGGGCGGCACCATCTCGCGGTCGAAGACCTCCATGAGCGCGCGGTAGAGCTCGGTCAGGGTCGCGAACTGCTCCTCCTGCGCGGCGAGCAGGTCCGCGCGCAGATCCTCGTCGTTGGCCGCCGCGCTCCACACGGCGACGTAGCGGGCGAACTCCTTCGAGCCGATCGTGGCGGCGGCGTTCTCGTTGGAGGTGACCCGGATCAGCGAGGTGACGTCGAGGTCACCCGAGGCGTCCTGTGCCGCGGCGATCAGCCGATCGGTGCGGAACATGGTGCTCCCGCCGGTGACGAGCAGCCGCCGCAGGACGTCCACGCGGAACTCCTGCTGCGACGACCAGATCTTGTAGCCGCTCCCGGCGGTCCCGAGTCCGGCGCGGCGGCACGCGTCGATGAGGCTGAGGTTCGCGGTGTCGAACGAGTAGTCGGCCTCGGCCAGCAGCTCGACGCCCGCGTCGAGGATGCAGTCCCGGGTCTCCTCGAGGTTCCTGCGCGCAGCCACGAGCCCTCCGGTTCCCTTCACCCGCCGATCGCTCGGCGGATCGTCGTCGGTCCGTGCACGATAACGGCACGGCGGCTCACGCATCGTGCCAAGTCTCCTCGTCGGGACCACTGAAATCGCGGCGACTGCGTCGGCCCTCGCCGAGTGCTGGAATCGGGACATGGCGTCCAACACCCGCACCATCGGCATCGTGCTCTTCGACGGCGTGGAGGAGCTCGACGCCGTGGGCCCCTGGGAGGTGCTCGCCTGGTGGACCCGGACCTTCCCCGACGACGGCTACGAGGTCACGACGCTCGCGCCCGATCGGCGGCATGGTCACGTGCGCCAAGGGGATGCGCATCGAGGCCCAGCACGCCTTCGCGGACGCACCCGCCATGCGACGTGCTCATCCACCCCGGCGGTCAGGGCACCCGTCCGCTGATGGTCGACGAGGACCACCTGCATTGGGTGCGCGACCAACGCGCGACCGCGACGCTCATGGCCAGCGTCTGCACCGGGTCATTGGTGCTGGCCGCGGCCGGGTTGCTGCACGACCGCCCCGCCACGACCCACTGGGCGTCGCTCGACCTGCTCGCCGAGACCGACCCGACGATCCGCGTCGACCGCACGGCGCGCTTCGTCGACGACGGCGACGTGCTCACGTCCGCGGGCGTGTCCGCCGGCATCGACCTGGCGCTGCACCTGGTGGTGCGCCTGGCATCACGCGAGCGCGCCGCACAGGTCCGGCGCGGCATCCAGTACGACCCCGACCCACCCGTGTGACGACTGCGCGCCGCGCCGGCTGCCCGGTCACCCCGTGAAGGTGGGTTCGGCCGACACCGCGGTAGCGGGCACCGCGGTCGAGGCGGCGGCCGTGGTCGATGGCGCCGTCGACGTCGTCGTCGCGGGCTCGGGCGGAGCCAGGCACGCGAACGCCTGACGGGGGGTGAGGAACCGGACACCCTTCGCCGCGAGTGGCGCGAGCGCGGCTGCCAGCCCGTCGTAGCTGTTCGACCAGGTGGACGCCGGCAGGAACGACACGAGCGGACGGGCGGACGGGTCGGTTGCCAGAAGTGAGGTGATCTGGGCGGCGAGCGCGTCGGGGCCCGCCGCGTAGTCGTGTGACTGCGCCAGCAGCACCGGCGACCCGTCGGGAGCGGCGAAGCCGGCCGGCCCGCCGAAGTCGGTGTAGTTGAGCAAGGTCCCCGATCGCGGCCACCCACTGGACGCCACCGCCGCGTCGACGGGGCCCCACCCCGCGGCGTCGGGCTTACCCAGCAACAGGTC
Organism: uncultured Actinomycetes bacterium; assembly: GCA_963810075.1. GTDB lineage: Bacteria > Actinomycetota > Acidimicrobiia > Acidimicrobiales > Iamiaceae > CAWELZ01. Next base: position 331,867 of record CAWELZ010000014.1, read on the forward strand.
GAGCGACCACGACGACTCCACGCCCAGCGATGCGGCGAGCGTGGCCGAGTCAGTCAGGAACGCGGTCGGGTCGGGCATCAGGCTGGGCGCGGCGTAGCCGAGGCCCACCAGTCCCACGATCTCGTCGTCCGGCGTGGCTGTCGACGCGTAGTGGTCCCAGATCGCGGGCAGCAGCACGGCCGTCGCGGGGGTCAGGCCCCAGCCGAGCGGCAGCGTGCCCCGCTGCGCGCTCCCCCAGCGATCGGCCGCCGGTTGGTACGCCTCGGGGATCACCATGTTGTCGCCGTCGGTCATCGCGACCACGACGTTCACCGTGTCCGACGTGCACGGCGCGGCGGGACGCTCGTCCGGCGCGAGGCGCACCGCGCGGCGCAGTCGCCGCCACCGCGAGGTGGAACGAGAGGTTGTCGGTGGTGTCGGTCGGCACCAGGAAGCGGCCCTGCTGGGACAGCCTGACGATGGCCTTGACCTCCTCGGCGCCGGTGTCGGCGACGTACCCGTAGACCGGATGGTCGGGCGGATACCCGTCGAGCAGCGCCATGACGCGGTCGTAGTCGGGGTCCGAAGGACGGGTGAAGACCGCCATGATCCCCTGCTGGACGAAGAAGTCGCGCGGCGCGTTCAGGCCCGTCTGCTCGATCGCCAGGCCCGGGTAGGCGAGGTGCGACCGTTCGGCGGCCGCCGTGTCCTCGTACGCGGTGGCCGCGTCGGACCACCGGCCGACGTGGTCGTCGAGCTGGGTCAGGCCGAGGCCGAGCAGCGTCGGCACCTCGGCGGCGGTCGCGACCACACCGCCACGGGCCGCGGCCACCGTGGTCGCGGTGTTGATCGTCCACGGCTCCGCGTACGAGGCCACCACGAACCCGCTCACCTCACCGGCGAACGCGGCGAGCGCCTGGTCGAGGGTGTCGTGCGCGACCACGTGGACGAGCCCGCGCGCCGCGTAGTCGTCGATCCAGCGCTGGTCCTGTTCGGCCGCCCGCGCCCCCACCAGGTAGATCCGCGCCGCGGTGCGGTTGACGACGCCCTGCAGCGTCGCCGCGAGCAGACGGCGCGAGGTCGGCTCGCCCGAGATGTTGACGACGGTCACGTCGCCGAGGGGTGGCCGCACCGACAGGTACCGGTCGACGATCGCGGTCGGCACCGCGGCCGCAGAAGGCGTGGCACCGCGCGCCGTCCCGCCCCCCGCCTCGGGCACGCTGGCGGCGAGCACCACCACGAGCACCCACGCGACCGCCGCCGAGCCGACCGATCGGACCCGACCTCGACCCGCCCGCGCGCCCATCGCCGGAGCGTAGCCAGCGGTCCGCCGGGTCTGGGACGGGTGCGGGTGGAGCGGTCCGCGAGACTGAACACGTGGCGCGCCGACCCACCCCGTGGATGCGACCGATGTCGGGTCGGTCGCCCGACGAGCCGGGACGGGTGTCGAGCCCGCTCGAGCTCTTCGTCGACCTGACCTTCGTGGTCGGGGTGGCCGCGGCGGCCGAGTCCCTCCGCCACGGCCTCGCGCACGAGCCCGTCCACGCCGCGCTCATCGGCTTCGGCGAGGTGTTCTTCGCGATCTGGTGGGCGTGGGTCAACTACTCCTGGCTCGCATCGGCCTACGACCCCGACGACGTGCTCTTCCGGCTGCAGACCTTCGTCGTCATGATCGGCGTGCTGATCCTTGCGGTGGGGATCCCGAACTTCGCGGTCGGGGGACGCGGCGGCGCGGTTGTCGCGGGCTACGTCGTGATGCGCATCGGCGTGCTGACGATGTGGTTGCGCGTCGCCCGCGACGACCCGCCGCGCCGGGCCACCGCGATGACCTACGTCGTCGGCGTCGGCATCCTCCAGGTGCTGTGGTTGGCTCGCTACGCGGTTGGCGAGCAGTGGGCGGGGGCGACGTTCATCGTGCTGGCCCTCGCTGAGATGGCCATCCCGTGGATCGCCGAGCGACGTGAGCCGACGCCGTGGCACCCCGAGCACATCGCCGAGCGGTACTCGCTGTTCACGATCATCGTCCTCGGCGAGGTCCTTCTGGCGAACAGCCAGGGGATCTCGACCTCCATCGGTCGCCACGGCGTCGACGCGGCACTCCTCCTCGTCGTCGCAGGTGGGTTGGTCGCGGTGTTCGCGCTCTGGTGGCGCTCGTTCTCCAATCCGAACGACGAGCTCATGCGCACCGTCAACCCGTTCTTCTTCGGGTACGCCCACTACTTCGTGTTCGCGTCGGTGGCGGCGGTCGGGGCAGGGCTGGGCGCGGTGATCGAGTCGCTCGGCACCGGCGAGCCGGCAACGACCGCCGAGCTGGCGGTCCTCGGTGGCGCGCTTGGGGTGTTCCTCGTGCTGACCGCGATGCTCGAGTGCCTGCCGGCGCTCGCCACCGACGCGACCGCACGACGGCGCGTCGCCGTGCCGTTGGTGGCGACCGCGGCGATGCTCGGGCTCGCCGCCGGCGGTCTGCCCTCTGAAAGCGTGGTGGCCTTGATGGGCGCGACGACGGTTCTCTGCGAGATCGCCGACTCGCAGCTCGCGCGCCGAGGCGCTTCGCCGATCCCTGCTGCCGTGGTTGACTGACCGGGCCGGATCGCCGCCCACCGCGCTGCGACGGCGTCGCTCGCCATGCAAGGGGAACCCGATGGTCCGCAAGTGCTTCGTCATCATCTGCGCCGTGCTGTTCGCCGCGTCCTGCTCGAGCAGCGGGTCGTCATCGAAGGGCACCACGCCGGCGACGACCAGTGGTGGCACGACCTCCACGACCTCGGGGGCTGACCCCAACATCGTCTGGCTGTGCCGCCCGGGGCAGTCGCCCGACCCCTGCACCTCGGACGAGACCACCACGGTGGTCGCCGCCGACGGGTCCAAGACGATCGAGCACGACAAGCCCGCCACCGACCCGAAGGTCGACTGCTTCTACGTCTACCCCACGGTCAGCACCCAGTCCACGGCCGTCGCGAACCTGCACATCGACAAGGCCGAGACCGACGTCGCGGTCGCCCAGGCGTCTCGCTTCTCGCAGGTGTGCCACGTGTTCGCGCCGATGTACCGGCAGCGGACCATCGCCGGGATCGGCGGCACCAAGGCCACGGCCGAGGAGGCCGCCGCCGGCCCGAAGGACGTGCAGACCGCCTGGGAGGACTACCTCGCGCACGACAACCACGGCCGCGGCGTCATCCTGATCGGCCACTCCCAGGGCAGCTTCGTCCTGACGAGCCTCATCGCCAAGCAGATCGACGCCGAGCCGAACGTGCGCAAGCTGGTCGTGTCGGCGCTGCTCCTCGGCGGCAACGTGATGGTTCCCGACGGCAAGGACGTCGGGGGCAGCTTCAAGCACATCCCGGTGTGCGGGTCGAAGACCCAGACCGGCTGCGTCGTCGCCTACTCGACCTTCCCGAGTCCGCCGCCCAAGGGCTCGCTGTTCGGCTCCAAGGGAAGCGGCACCCACGTGGTGTGCGTCAACCCGGCCGACCCCGGCGGCGGCTCCGCTCCCCTCCACCCCTACTTCCCGACGACCGCCTCGCTGCTCGGCGGCATCGGCCTCGCGAAGGGCGCCTACTCGACGCCGTGGGTGGCCTTCCCCGACCTGTTCACCGGCGAGTGCCAGTCCAACGGCAACGCCGACTGGCTCCAGGTCACCGACGTGCGCAATCCCGGTGACAGCCGCCCGGTTCTCAAGGAGACACTCGGCCCAACCTGGGGCTACCACCTCTACGACGTCAACATCGCCTACGGCGACCTGGTCGACCTGGCGAGCTCCGAGGCCGGCGCCTGGAAGGGCTGAGCCCCGCGGCCGTCAGCCGCCGTCGGGGAGCGACGACTCGGCAGCGACGACCACCGTGCGCTCGCCACCGATCGTGATCCAGGCGACCAACCCGCCGCACGCGCACAGCGCGGCGCAGACCAACATGGCCGTCGGGTACCCGTCGCTGAACGCAGTGGCCGGGCCGGAGGTGTCGAGTCCCGCCACCGCGGGCAGGAACGCCACGGCGAGCAACCCTCCTCCACGAGCGATGGCGTTGTTGACCCCGGAGGCGATGCCGACGTGTCGGTCCGCGACCGCGCCGAGGACAGTGGCGGTGAGCGGGCTGACCGTCAGGACCAGGCCGACGCCGAACACGATGGCGGGACCCAGCACGCCGGGCACGTAGTGGCTCCCCACGTCGACCGTCGCGAACCAGGCGAGCCCGGACGCGGCGATGAGTGGACCGGCCGTCATGGGGATGCGGGGGCCGATGCGCTCGGCGAGCGCGCCGGCGTGCGCCGAGAACGCGAGCAGCAGGAGGCTCGTGGGCAGCAGCGCGGCCCCGGCCTCGAGCGCGGAGTAGCCCAACACGAGCTGGAGCTGCAGCACGACCACGAAGGTTGCGCCGCCCAGGCCGCTGTAGACCGCAAGCGTGGTGAGGTTGGCGCCACTGAAGCGGCGCGACGCGAAGAGCCCGAGCGGCAGCATCGGCTCGCTGACGCGGCGCTCGATGGCGATGAAGGTCGCGAACGCCGCCGCCCCGATGAGGCCGGCGGTGACCTCGGTGACGCCGACGCCGTTCACCGACTCGATGAGCGCGTACGCAACCGCGCCCAACGCGAGCGTGATGCAGGCTGCACCCAGCACGTCCGGGCGGCGACCAGCGTCGAGGTCTCGGGTCTCGGGCACGTGGCGCAACGCGATGGCGATCGCAACCGCCGCGACCGGCACGTTGATGAAGAAGATCGCACGCCACGACACCGCGTCGATCAGCCACCCGCCCAGGAACGGGGCGATCGCGGTCGACACCCCGGCGAGCCCCGACCAGGCGCCGATGGCCCACGCCCGGTCATCGGGGTGGAAGCTCGCGGCGATGATCGAGAGGCTGCCGGGCACGAGGAGCGCGCCACCGACGCCTTGGACCGCCCGGGCGAACACGAGGACCCCGATCGACGGCGCGACCCCGCACGCCATCGACGCTGCGGCGAAGGCCGCGAGGCCGGCCACGAACATGCGTCGCCGTCCGTAGCGGTCGCCGAGCGAACCGCCCAGCAGCAGCAGCGCCGTGAGGGTCACCAGGTACGCGTCGACCGTCCACTGCAGCCCCGTTGTCCCGGCGCCGAGGCCTGCGCCAATCGTCGGGAGGGCGATGTTCACCACGGTGCTGTCGAGGAACGCGATGCTCGAGCCGAGCACCGTTGCCGCCAGCACCCAGCGGCCGGCATTCGACCCGGATCTGATGCGCTCCACCGCCGGAGCGTAGGCCGCGGTCCCCGACCTCACTTGGCCGGGTACCGGTACGCTGCCCGGCCGTGACGAGTCGAGGCCGCGGACGCCCAGCCGCCGGCGATCCCGCCCCGCCGACCAACGACGCACTGCTCGACGCTGCGCTGGACACGTTCGCCGAGCAGGGCTTCGACGGCACCTCGGTGCGCGAGCTGGCGCGGCGACTCGACGTGAGCCACAACCTGATCCCGCAGCGCTTCGGCTCCAAGGAGGCGCTCTGGTACGCCGCGGTCGACCACGGCTTCTCGGTGCTGGCGGCGGCCATGGTCGAGACCGCCGCCGAAGCAGGCGACGTCGACGTCGAACGGCTGCGCGCGATGGTCGTGCGCTTCGTCGCGGCGAACGCGTCGCGGCCCGCGTTGCTGCGGGTCATCAATCAGGAAGCGTCCTCGCCGGGGCCGCGCCTCGACCACCTCTTCGACCACTACATCGAGCCGGTCCGCCGCTTCGGCGACGAGGTGCTCGCGGGGTTGCGCGCCGCCGGCAAGGTGCGGACCGCCTCGGTCCCGCTCTTCTACTTCCTGATGACCCACGGCGCGGGCGGGCCGCTGGCGCACCGCGCGTTGGCGGCGCGCTTCGGCGACACCGTCGACCCGGATGACCCCGCCGCCGTCGACCGCTACGCCCACGAGGTCGTCGACGTGCTCTTCGACGGCCTCCTCATCGACGGCGCCTGACCGAGAGGCCCGGCGGGCCGTCCCGGCATATATTGACACCTGTCACCCGGAGGTCCATGCTGGACCCATGGGACTGAAGGATCGGATCATCGACGAGATCGAGGCCGTCGGCGGACGACACGACGAGGTCGACGTCTACGGCGGGCCCCCCGGCGACCCCGGGTTGTGCGGTGGTCCCGACGGCATGTCGTGGGAGATCAACGGCGACATGGCGAGCGTCGGCCTGGCCGGTCCCGCGGCGGTCATCATGGAGGTGCTCCACCCGTCGGTCATGGCCGGGGTCTACGAGCAGTCGTCCTACCGCACGCAGCCGCTGCTGCGGGCCCGGAACACGCTCGGCTACGTGCTGCGCACGACCTTCGGCAACACCGAGGCCGCGACCGGCCTGATCGAGCGCGTCAAGCGGGTGCACAGCCGCATCAACGGCACCCGCCCCGACGGCGTGCCGTACCGGGCGCTCGACCCCGAGCTGATCGCCTGGGTGCACACCTGCATCCCGTGGGCGATCATGACCGCCTACGAGCGGACCTGCCGCCCGCTCACCATCGCCGAGAAGGACCGCTACCTCACCGAGCAGGCCGTGGTCGGGCGGATGGGCGGCGCCGACTGGGTGCCCGGGACGGTTGCCGAGCTCGAGACGTACGTGGACGACATGGCACCCAAGCTGTCGGTGAACGAACAGACCGCGCAGCTTCATCGATTTCCTCGCCGGCGACACCCGGGGGCCGGACGCCGAGAGTCGATGGACGCAGTTCGGGAACCGGCTGGGCCTCCACGCCTCGATGAGCCTGCTGCCCGACTGGTCGCGCCGCCTGACCGGGCTGTACCACCCGGCGCTCGCCCAACGCCTCTGGTTCGACCAGACCAGCCGCCTGCAGGCGAACGTCGTGCGCTGGGCCTACCCCTTGCCCTGCAAGGCGCTGGCGCTCGAGCGCATGGCGGCTCCCGGCGTCGACCGACGAGGCGACCGACGAGGCGGTGCTCGCCGCCGTCTGAGGGGGCGCCACCGACTCGCCGGCCGCTGCGTCACTAGGGTTTGCCGGTGACCCGCACTCGACTGACCGCCTCGCTCGCCGCCCTCGCGCTCCTCGGCGCGACGCTCGCCGTCGGGGCCGGCGCCGGCTCCTCGCCCGACGCGTCGGCGCCACGCCCGTCTCGGCGACCTCGGTCCGGCCGGTCTCGCCGATCGGCCACGTCGGGCGTTGGCTGACCGACGCGGACGGGCGCGTGGTGCTCCTGAACGGCGTCAACTACGTCTCCAAGAGCCCCCGGCGTCACCCCCGACGCCGCCGGGTTCGGCGCCGACGACGCCGCCTGGCTCGCCGACAACGGCTTCGACGTGGTGCGCCTCGGGACGGGGCCCAACTCGATCATGCCGACCCCGGGCGTGGTCGACACCGCGTACGTCGCCTCGTTCGCCGCCACGGTCCACACGCTCACCTCGCACGGATTGCTGGTGCTGGTCGACCTGCACCAGGACGGCTGGGGCCCGACCACGAACGGCAACGGCTTCCCGGACTGGATGACGGTCACCCACGGCGCCACCAACACCATGACGAACTTCCCGCTGTACTACGTCACGAACCCGGCCATCCAGGCGGCGTTCCAGAGCTTCTGGAACAACGAGGACGGCTCCGACGCCGTGCCGCTGCAGCAGGACACCGCCACGATGTGGGACGCGCTCGTCCGCCAGCGTCGCCGGCGACCCGGGCGTCATCGGCTTCGACCTGCTCAACGAGCCGTGGCCGGGCACGACCTGGAACCCGTGCGCCACCGACCCCGGTGGTTGCCCGGTGCAGGACGCCGCCCTCGACGCGTACGCCTCCCGCATGGACACGACGATCCGCGCCAACGACGCCACGCACCTGGTGTTCCCCGAGCCCTACGTCCTGTTCAACTTCGGGGAGGCGCCCACCAACATCGGACTCGCCGGCGGCGATCCGAACAGCGGCATGAGCTGGCACATGTACACCACCGACGCAGCCCACGAGCCCGCGGTCATCGCCAACGCCGTCGCCTGGTCCGACCGGACCGGCGGCGCGCTGCTCAACTCGGAGTGGGGCGCCACCAACGACCCGACGGCGATCGCGCGCCAGGCCGGTGAGCTCGACGACGCGCTGCTGCCCTGGATCTTCTGGGCCTACAACGAGAACATCCAGGCCAACATGCACGTGCCGCCGACCGACGCCACCATCAACACGACCACCGCCGACGCGTTGGTGCGCCCCCACCCCCTCGCCGTGGCGGGGACACCGACCGCCGAGCACTTCGACCCGGCGTCCGACTCGCTCACGTTCGACTACTCGACGGCGCGCGCCGGCGGCGGCTCGTTCGCCTGCGGCGCGGTCACCTCGATCCAGACCCCGGCCCGCCGCTACCCCCACGGCTACCACGTCAGCGTGACCGGCGGCGTCGTCACGTCGCAGCCGGGCAGCGCCCAGCTCACGGTCGTCGCGACCCCCGGCGCGCTCAGGTATCGGTGAGCGTCGAGCCAGGCGGTTCGACCGCGCCGACGGACGTCGCGAGCGTCTGCCCCGAGACGCCGGCGACGACCACGGCCTCGGGTCCGACCACGACGTCCGGCTCACCGGCGAGTCCGCGCGACGCCACCCGGTCGCGGCGCCGGCGACCGCGGTCGACCAGCAGCCCACCTACACCGGCTGAGCGCCCCGATCGGGCTGGGTGGGTCCCACCGGGGGAGACGCGCCGAACTGGGCGACCTCACGTGGTGTGAGCATGTTCGGGCGGTGCGTGCGGAATTGGTAGCGTTTGGCGTTCTTTGCCCGTGGTCTGTCGGGCGATCGATCACCCACCACGGCTCAGACCATTCCTGTGGCGGCGAAGGGATTCTTCCGCGATGTCTGGCACGCCCCGCCGAGTCCGTCCACTGGTCCGGATGGCGGTGGTCGTCGCCACGGTGGTGGCGTCGTTGGTCGTCACGCCGCTCGCCGGCGTCTCGGCTGCGCCCGCGCAGGGCACGTCGCCATCGGTCTCGGGGCCGGGCGTGGGCGAGGGGCTGATCGGGGGGTCGATCTCCGCCGGCGGCTTCCACACGTGCGCCATCAAGACCGACGGCACCCCCACCTGCTGGGGCGTCAACGGCTCCGGGCAGACCAACGTCCCGCCCGGCATCGGCACCGTCACCGCCATCACCGCCGGCGGCATCCACACGTGCGCCATCAAGACCAACGGCACCCCCACCTGCTGGGGCTACAACAGCCAGGGGCAGTCCACCATCCCGGCCGGTACCGGCACCGTCACCGCCATCACCGCCGGCGGCTAGCACACGTGCGCCATCAAGACCGACGGCAGCCCCACCTGCTGGGGCGACAACACCTACGGGCAGCCAACATCCCGGCCAGCATCGGCACCGTCACCGCCATCACCGCCGGCTGCTTACACACGTGCGCCATCAAAACCGACGGCACCCCCACCTGCTGGGGCGACAACACCTACGGGCAGACCACCATCCCGGCCGGCACCGGCACCGTCACCGCCATCACCGCCGGCTGCATCCACACGTGCGCCATCAAGACCAACGGCACCCCCACCTGCTGGGGCGACACACTTCCGGGCAGACCACCATCCCGGCCGGCACCGGCACCGTCACCGCCATCACCGCCGGCTACGCCCACACGTGCGCCATCAAGACCAACGGCACCCCCACCTGCTGGGGCAACCACGCCTACGGGCAGGCCACCATCCCGCCCGGCACCGGCACCGTCACCGCCATCACCGCCGGCCGCTACCACACGTGCGCCATCAAGACCGACGGCACCCCCACCTGCTGGGGCGACAACACCTACGGGCAGCTCAACATCCCGGCCGGCACCGGCACGGTGGCCTCGGTGGCGATCACCGCCGGCTTCTACCACACGTGCGCGATCAAGACCGACGGCACCCCCACCTGCTGGGGCAACAACACCGCCGGGCAACCACCGTCCCGGCACCGGCACCGTCACCGCCATCACCGCCGGCGGCTACCACACGTGCGCCATCAAGACCGACGGCACCCCCACCTGCTGGGGCGACAACGGCTCCGGGCAGACCACCATCCCAGCCGGCACCGGCACCGTCACCGCCATCACCGCCGGCTACATCCACACGTGCGCCATCAAGACCGACGGCACCCCCATCTGCTGGGGCGACAACACCTCCGGGCAGACCACCATCCCGGCCGGCACCGGCACCGTCACCGCCATCACCGCCGGCGGCTACCACACGTGCGCCATCAAGACCGACGGCACCCCCACCTGCTGGGGCTCCAACACCTTCGGGCAGGCCACCATCCCGCCCGGCACCGGCACCGTCACCGCCATCACCGCCGGCGACGCCCACACGTGCGCCATCAAGACCGACGGCACCCCCACCTGCTGGGGCAACAACACCGACGGGCAGACCACCATCCCGCCCGGCACCGGCACCGTCACCGCCATCACCGCCGGCGGCTTCCACACGTGCGCCATCAAGACCGACGGCACCCCCACCTGCTGGGGCTACAACAGCTCCGGGCAGACCACCATCCCGGCCGGCACCGGCACCGTCACCTCCATCACCGCCGGCTACGTCCACACGTGTGCCATCACCACCGACGGCACCCCCACCTGCTGGGGCGACAACTCCTACGGGCAGACGACGCCCACGGTGGCGTGGAACGGGCCCACCTACCTGCCCGTCGGTGCGGCGGCCACCGGGTCCTTCACCGCCACCATGGACCCCGCGGCCTTCTCGGTCACCACCGGTTCGGCGCCAGCCGGAACCGCCGTGAACGCCGATGGCACCCTCACCGGCACCCCGACCACCCCAGGCGCAACCACCTTCACCACCACCGCCACCAACAACGTCGTCTCGGGCTCGACCGCCACCACCCTCACCGTGTTCGACACCACCATCACCGCCGGGCCATCCGACCCCACCAACAACCCCGACGCGCACCTCTCCTTCGACACCGACCCCACCGGACTGGGCGCCACGTTCACCTGCACCCTCGACGCCGGCACCCCCACCCCCTGCACCTCACCCGCCGACTACACCGGGGCTGGCCGACGGCGCGCACACCTTCACCGTGGCCGCCACCGTCGGAGGCGTCACCGACCCCACCCCCGCCACCCGCACCTGGACCGTCGACACCACCGCCCCAACGGTCACCATCACCTCGGGCCCACTGACCCCACCAACAACCCCGACGCGCACCTCGCGTTCACCTCACCCGACTCCACCGCCACCTTCACCTGCACCCTCGACGCCGGCACCGCCGCGCCCTGCACGTCACCGGTCGACTACCCGGCGCTGGCCGACGGCGCGCACACCTTCACCGTCACCGCCACCGACCCCGCCGGCAACACCAGCACCCCCGCCACCCGCACCTGGACCGTCGACACCACCGCCCCGACCGTCACCATCACCAACGGACCGACTGACCCCACCAACAACCCCGACGCGCACCTCACCTTCACCTCACCCGACACCACCGCCACCTTCACCTGCACCCTCGACACCGGCACCCCCACGCCCTGCACCTCACCCGCCGACTACACCGGCTGACCGACGGCACCCACACCTTCACCGTCACCGCCACCGACCCCGCCGGCAACACCGGCACCCCCGCCACCCGCACCTGGACCGTCGACACCACCACCCCAACGGTGACCATCACCAACGGGCCGACTGACCCCACCAACAACCCCGACGCGCACCTCACCTTCACCTCACCCGACACCACCGCCACCTTCACCTGCACCCTCGACACCGGCACCCCCGCGCCCTGCACCTCACCCGTCGACTACACCGGGGCTGGCCGACGGCGCACACACCTTCACCGTCACCGCCACCGACCCCGCCGGCAACACCAGCACCCCCGCCACCCGCACCTGGACCGTCGACACCACCGCCCCCACCGTCACCATCACCTCGGGCCCCTCTGACCCCACCAACAACCCCGACGCGCACCTCACCTTCACCTCACCCGACACCACCGCCACCTTCACCTGCACCCTCGACGCCGGCACCCCCGCGCCGTGCACCTCACCGGTCGACTACACCGGGGCTGGCCGACGGCGCGCACACCTTCACCGTCACCGCCACCGACCCCGCCGGCAACACCAGCACCCCCGCCACCCGCACCTGGACCGTCGACACCACCCCCCCCACCGTCACCATCACCTCCGGACCCGACACCACCACCACCGACCACACCGCCACGTTCACCTTCGAAGCCACCGACGCCACCACCACCTCGGCCACCGCACGAAGCCTCGCCCCAGCCACCATCACCTACCGCTGCGCCATCGACGACCAAACCCCCGCCGACTGCACCAGCCCCACCACCTCCACCGACCTCGCCGTCGGCGACCACACCTTCACCGTCACCGCCACCGACACCGCCGGCAACACCACCCAAGACCACTACACCTGGACCATCGTCGCCCCAGCCCCCGAACCCACAACCACAACCACCACCAGCCCGCCACCGACCAGCGCACCCCCCGCAGCCACCCCACCCTCCGACACCGGCCTCCCCACCACCGGAACCCGCACCCTCACCCTCGCCATCCTCGGCCTGCTGATCGCCGCCGCCGGCGCCCTCCTCGCCCTCACCACCCGCCGCCGAACCCACCACCACTGAACACCGGCAGGCACGTCCGGCCTTGCCAGCAAGAGGATCACCGAACGGCCGACGATCCCGTCCGTGCACGGTCGGCACCCGCCTCCAGCGGGCGTCGTGAAGGTGGCTGTGGCGAGTCGTGACGGGGGCGCGCCGAACTGGGCGACCTCAAGTGGTAGACCGGTCATCGGGCGCCATATGCGGTACTGACAACGTGCGCCGTTGCCTGTCCGCAGTCTGACGGACGATCGACCATCCACCACGGCTCAGACGATTCCTGTGGCGGCGAAGGGATTCTTCCGCGATGTCTGGCACGACCCACCGAGTCCGTCCACTGGTCCGGATGGGGGTGGTCATCGCCACGGTGGTGGCGTCGTTGGTCGTCACGCCGCTCGCCGGCGTCTCGGCTGCGCCCGCGCAGGGCACGTCGCCATCGGTCTCGGGGCCGGGTGTGGGCGAGGGGCTGATCGGGGGGTCGATCTCCGCCGGCGACTTCCACACGTCGCGATCAAGACCGACGGCACCCCCACCTGCTGGGGCGACAACACCTCAGGGCAGCTCAACGTCCCGCCCGGCACCGGCACGGTCACCGCCATCACCGCCGGCACCAACTACACGTGCGCCATCAAGACCGACGGCACGCCCACCTGCTGGGGCAACAACCTCTTCGGGCGGGCCACCGTCCCGGCCGGCACCGGCACCGTCACTGCCATCACCGCCGGCGGCTACCACGCGTGCGCCATCAAGACCGACGGCACCCCCACCTGCTGGGGCAACGACGTCTACGGGCAGACCACCATCCCGGCCGGCACCGGCACCGTCACCGCCATCACCGCCGGCGGCTTCCACACGTGCGCCATCAAGACCGACGGCACGCCCACCTGCTGGGGCCTCAACGGTGACGGGCAGCTCAACGTCCCGGCCGGCATCGGCACCGTCACCGCCATCACCGCCGGCACCGCCCACACGTGCGCGATCAAGACCGACGGCACCCCGGTCTGCTGGGGCAACACCAGCTCCGGGCGGACCACCATCCCGCCCGGCACCGGCACCGTCACCGCCATCACCGCCGGCTTCTTCCACACGTGCGCCATCAAGACCGACGGCACCCCCACCTGCTGGGGCGACAACACCGACGGGCAGCTCAACGTCCCGCCCGGCACCGTCACCGCCATCACCGCCGGCTATTTCCACACGTGCGCAATCAAGACCGACGGCACCCCCACCTGCTGGGGCGACAACACCGTCGGACAGCCAACGTCCCGGCTGGCACCGGCACGTTGGCCTCGGTGGCGATCTCCGCCGGCTTCTACCACACGTGCGCCATCACCTCCGACGGCACCCCGGTCTGCTGGGGCGACAACACCTTCGGGCAGACCACCATCCCGCCCGGCACCGGCACCGTCACCGCCATCACCGCCGGCGACACCCACACGTGCGCCATCAAGACCGACGGCGCCCCCACTTGCTGGGGCGACAACACCGACGGGCAGACCACCATCCCTGCCGGCGTCGGCACCGTCACCGCCATCACCGCCGGCCAATCCTTCACGTGCGCCATCAAGACCGACGGCACCCCCACCTGCTGGGGCGACAACACCTTCGGTCAGACCACCGTCCCGGCCGGCACCGGCACCGTCACCGCCATCACCGCCGGCTTCGTCCACACGTGCGCCATCAAGACCGACGGCACCCCCACCTGCTGGGGCTTCGACACCGGGCAGCTCAACGCCCCGGCCGGCACCGGCACCGTCACCGCCATCACCGCCGGCAACGCCGACTCCTGCGCCATCAAGACCGACGGCACCCCGGTCTGCTGGGGCAACAACAGCTACGGGCAGACCACCATCCCGCCCGGCACCGGCACCGTCACCGCCATCACCGCCGGCGGCACCCAAGCGTGCGCCATCACCACCGACGGCACCCCCACCTGCTGGGGCGGCCACGGCTCCGGGGAGGCCACCATCCCGCCCGGCACCGGCACCGTCACCTCCATCACCGCCGGCGACATCCACACGTGCGCGATCAAGACCGACGGCACCCCCACCTGCTGGGGCGACAACTCCTACAGGCAGACGACGCCCACAGTGGCGTGGAACGGGCCCACCTACCTGCCCGTCGGTGCGGCGGCCACCGGGTCCTTCACCACCACCATGGACCCCGCGACCTTCTCGGTCACCACCGGTTCGGCGCCAGCAGGAACCGCCGTGAACGCTGATGGCACCCTCACCGGCACCCCCACCACCCCAGGCGCATCCACGTTCACCACCACCGCCACCAACAACGTGATCTCGGGATCGACCGCCACCACCCTCACCGTGTTCGACACCACCATCACCGCCGGGCCATCCGACCCGACCAACAACCCCGACGCGCACCTCTCCTTCGACACCGACCCCACCGGACTGGGCGCCACCTTCACCTGCACCCTCGACGCCGGCACCGCTACCCCCTGCACCTCACCCGCCGACTACACCGGGGCTGGCCGACGGCACCCACACCTTCACCGTGGCCGCCACCGTCGGAGGCGTCACCGACCCCACCCCCGCCACCCGCACCTGGACCGTCGACACCACCGCCCCAACCGTCACCATCACCTCCGGACCCGCTGACCCCACCAACAACCCCGACGCGCACCTCACGTTCACCTCCCCCGACACCACCGCCACCTTCACCTGCACCCTCGACACCGGCACCGCCGCGCCGTGCACCGTCACCGGTCGACTACCCGGGGCTGGCCGAGGGCGCGCACACCTTCACCGTCACCGCCACCGACCCCGCCGGCAACACCAGCACCCCCGCCACCCGCACCTGGACCGTCGACACCACCGCCCCCACCGTCACCATCACCTCCCTGGACCCCACCAACACCCCGACGCGCACCTCACGTTCACCTCCCCCGACACCACCGCCACCTTCACCTGCACCCTCGACACCGGCACCGCCGCCGCCGTGCACGTCACCGGTCGACTACACCGACCTCGCCGTCGGCGACCACACCTTCACCGTCACCGCCACCGACACCGCCGGCAACACCACCCAAGACCACTACGCCTGGACCATCGTCGCCCCAGCCCCCGAACCCACGACCACAACCACCACCAGCCCGCCACCGACCAGCGCACCCCCCGCGGCCACCCCACCGTCCGACACCGGCCTCCCCACCACCGGAACCCGCACCCTCACCCTCGCCATCCTCGGCCTGCTGATCGCGGCCGCCGGCGCCCTCCTCGCCCTCACCACCCGCCGCCGAACCCACCACCACTGAACACCGGCGAGCAGCACCGGCGCAACCGATCACGAGCAACAACCGGAAGCACCCGGGTCTCCCTGACCCTGCAGGAAGACCCGAGAACCGCCTGAGCGGAGCGGGAGGGATTCGAACCCTCGAACCCCGAAGGGTCTCCGGTTTTCAAGACCGGTGCATTCGTCCGCTCTGCCACCGCTCCGCCCGCGACAGTAGCGGTCGTCTCCGCCTCCGCCATTGGTCGATCGACTTGCGACGCGGAATCCTGCGAAAGTCACCAAAGGGCCAGTCGTAGGGTTCGGTCTTGGACCCGATCCTGCACCTCTCGCTCCCGGTAGCAGACCTCGCGGCGGCCCGTGCGTTCTACGAGGACGTGCTGGGGTGCGAGACCGGGCGTGTGGGCGACGACCGGCTGGACGTGTGGTTCTTCGGGCTGCATCTGACCCTGCACGAGCAGCCCGACCAGGTCCTGTCGCCGACGCAGGTGGGTGTGAGGCACTTCGGCGTGACGGTCACCGGCGACGAGCTCCGCGGGCTGCTGGAGTCGGCAACCGACGCGCAGGTCGATTGGGTGCACGCGTTGAAAGTCGACTTCGCCGGGACACCTCGGGAGCAATCGAAGGCGAAGCTGCGCGATCCCAGCGGCAACGTCATCGAGCTCAAGTCCTACGCCGACCCGAACATCGCCCTGGCACACCCAGGCCTCGACTGAGCAACTCAGCGAGGATGGACCCGGTGGCGCCTCAGCGCGGCGTGAACGTGATGGGCAGCCGGTCCGGGCCGGTGATGCCCACGGGCGGGCGCCACTCGCCGGAGCCGTCGAGCGCCGGACAGGTGATCCGGCGCGCCAGCACCTCCAGCGTCACCTGCAGCTCGGCCCGGGCCAGCGCCGCGCCGAGGCAGTGGTGGGCGCCGTGCCCGAACGCCACGTGCGGTGTGGAGCCGTGGGCCGTCGAGTCGAACTCGTCGGGCCGCGGGAACGCAGCGGGGTCGTGGTCGGCGCCCCACAGCGACACCATCACGTGCTCGCCGGCGCGCACCGGCACACCCGCGAGGTCGTCGTCCTCGGTCGCGACCCGCATCACGCCCGTGGCCGTGGACCGGTCGCGCAGCACCTCCTCGACCACGGTCGCGGCGGGCAGCGTCCCGTCGGCCACCGCGTCCCACACCTCCGGGTGGCTCGACAGCACCCACACCATCAGCCCGATCTGGTTGCGGGTGGTCTCGTGGCCGGCAAACACGAGCCCGGCCACCGTCGAGGCGATCTCCTCGACTGTCCACGCCGGTCCGTCGCCGGCCGCGTCGGGGTCGTCGATCGCCGCGGCCAGCCGGCTCACCAGGTCATCCAGCGGCTCGAGTCGACGTTCGGCCACCAGCGCGGTGGCGTAAGCGAGCAGCTCGTCGGTGGCGGCGTCCACCTCGCCGATTCGCCCGGGCAACGCCACCGTGCTGAACCCGAGCCCGATGGTGTTGGCCAGGTGGCAGAACCGGTCGCGGTCGGCCTCGGGCACGCCGATGAGCTCACCGAGGCCCCACGACGGCAGCACGTCGGCCAGCTCGGCCATCACCTCGCACGACCCCCGGTCGGCGAAGCGCCCCACCAGCTCCTCGGCCATGGCCGTCAGCGCAGGCCGCAACTGCTCGACGCTGCGGGGCGTGAACGTCCGGTTCTGCAGCGCCCGCCACCGGCGATGGTCGTCGCCGTCGTGGTTGAGCGGCGACCGGGCCATCCAGTCGTGGAAGGTCCCCCCGGTGATGCCCTGCATCGCCAGGATGTCGGTGAACCGGGCCTCGTACCGACGGTCGGTGAGCACCCCACGGGCCGCCTCGTACCCCAGCACCACCGGACCGATCTCGGTTCGCCCGGCCGGTCCCGCAGCTCGCGCCTCGGCGAGCGCGCCCAAGGGATCTATCAAGAGATGCTCGAGCGCAAGCGTCGGGGTCGCGTCATCCATGTCCAGTCCTCTGTGGTCGCCGCGACCCTACCCACGGACCCGGGCTGGTAGGCGGGGAACCCAGTGAGCCGGGCCCGTCAGAGCACCGGCAGCGCGGCGTCCGCGAAGCCGCTGCCGGTAGAGCGCCCGCAGCACGGCGGTCCCGCCCAATCGGCGCTGCGCCACCCCGAGCCCCACCGCGCACACCAGCTCGGTCGCCGCGTCCGGCAGCGGCCACGGCTCGCGCCCCACGCTGCGCGCCAGGTCGTCGAGGTGCACGGTCTGCTCGACGAGGCGCGTCGCCAGATAGTCGCCGAGTGGGAGCACCAGGCCGGCGAACACCTGCACCGGCCGGTCGACCGGCAGCCCACGCAACCGAGGCGCCAGCGCGTCGAGGCGCGGCTCGCAGGTCGGTCACCAGCGCGTCGCGGCCCACCGCTGCCACCGACGCGCCCCGGTCTCGGATCGCCTGGTGGATCGTCGGATCCTGGACATCGGTGAACTTGGCGAAGTAGGCCGCGGCGCTCGGCAGGTCGACCGGACCTTCGGGCGTGGCCGCGTCGAGGTAGTCGGCCACCACCCACACGCCCCCTCGGGCGAGGTGCCCGGCGAGGCTCCCCACCGTCTGCTCCTCGAGCACCGACGGCTGGTCCCAGGCGGCGGCCACCTCCGGCGACGCCACGGCCTCGGCCACCACCTCCGCGCCGGTGAGGAACAGCTCGACGATGTCATTCGGGAGCGCCATGTCCCCGGTCTACCAAGCGCCCCACTCGACGCGCCCTGCCAATATGGGCACATCGAGATCCGAACCTGGCAAGGCGACATCACGACCCTCCGGGTCGACGCCATCGTCAACGCGGCCAACTCGCAGTTGCGGCGAGGCGGCGGGGTGTGCGGCGCGATCTTCCGCGCCGCGGGGCCGCGCCTCGACGACGCCTGCGTGGCGGCTGCGCCCTGTGCCACCGGCGACGCGGTCGCGACCCCCGCGTTCGATCTGCCGGCGCGATGGGTGATCCACGCCGTCGGGCCCGTGTGGCGCGGCGGGCACGACGGCGAGCCCGCGCAGCTCGCCTCCTGCTACCGACGGACCCTCGAGGTGGCGGTGGACGTCGGCGCGCGCACGGTGGCGATCCCTGCACTGTCGACCGGCATCTACGGGTACCCGACGGACGAGGCCGCAGCCGTCGCGGTGTCGACCCTCACGGCCGCCGACGCCCGCCGGCTGGATGAGGTGGTGCTGGTGGCGTTCGACGACGC
Source organism: uncultured Actinomycetes bacterium (assembly GCA_963810075.1). Classification (GTDB taxonomy): domain Bacteria; phylum Actinomycetota; class Acidimicrobiia; order Acidimicrobiales; family Iamiaceae; genus CAWELZ01. The sequence goes on from CAWELZ010000014.1 coordinate 350,816, forward strand.
CACATACCGGCGCTACGAGCGCCTCCTCACCGCCGAGCAATAGCCGCCGGCCCGTCGTCATCCACGGCCTGGCGAGTCGATCTGCTCCTGAGCTGGCAGGCTTGGAACATGGTCGGCCACGTGATGGGTGTGGCGACGATCGCCCTCGGCGCAGCGCTGTGCTACGCCTGCTCGAACGTCATCGAGCAGCGCAAGGCCTCGGCAGCCCCACCCGATACCTCAATGCGCATCGCGCTCCTGTGGCACCTGGCCCATCAGCCCATCTGGTGGGTCGGCATCGGTGTCGACGTGGGTGGGTTCGGGCTGCAGGTGCTCGCGCTCGGCATCGGCTCGATCATCTTCGTCCAGCCCCTGCTCGTCACCTCGCTGCTCTTCTCACTGGTGATCGGCGCGCTCGCCGGTTCGCACCGCCTGTCGCATTCCGACCTCGCCTGGGCACTGGTCTTCGTGGCCAGCCTCTCGGTGTTCCTCGTCGTCGCGGCGCCCAGCGGCGGCATCGCCGAGCCGTCACTGCGCGACTGGTCTGTGCCCTTCGCCGTGATCGCGGGCCTGGTCGTCACCAGCATCCTGCTCGGGAACCGGGTGGCGGGCGCCTACCGGGCGGCCGCGCTCGCCGGAGCGGCGGGGATGACCTTCGGCGTGAGCTCGACCCTGATGAAGAGCTTCGCCCACGAGGTCTCGCACGACGGGCTCGGCCTCTTCGCCCTCTGGCAGCCCTACGCCCTCCTGCTGGTGGTGGCCGCGGGGTTCCTGATCATGCAGAGCGCGTTCCAGGCCGGCGACCTGCGCGCCGCGCTGCCGATGCTCGAGGTCTCCGAACCGGTGGTGGCCGGCGTCCTGGGGTTGACGCTGATGCACGAGCAGCTCCACGCGACCGAGCGCCGTCGGCAAGGTCGTGATCGCGGCGGCCGTGCTCCTCATGGTCGCGAGCGCGGTGCTCCTCGCCCGCTCCGCCGCCGAAGACCGCGAGCTCCCGGCGACCGACGGCCTACCGGCCGACCTCCCCGAGTCCTGAGCGGGCGACCACCGGGAACGCCCCTGTCCACGGCCAACTGTTCAGCGGCTGCGCCGCTGGCGTCAGGGGATGGGCCGGTCGTGCAGCTGCTCGGCGCGTCGGGTTTCCTCGACGGTCAGCTCCGAGACCCGCACCGGGGTGACGAGGCTCCAGTGCCCACCGACCGGGCAGCGCTGGTACCGCCACCACCCGAGGCGGACCGCCTTGAACGACACGCCGGGGATCCACCACGTGGTGAACCGGTGGCCGTCGCGACAGCGCACCACCGTGTCGACCGCGAGCAACTTGCCACGCCGGTCGGCCACCACCGCCGTCTCGGCGGCCAGCAGCACGGCCGCGATGCCGAGGAGGATCTTCTTGCGCACGGTCTCAGCGTACGCCCGTCGGCGGCACTGTGCGCCGCAGCTCCCGGTGGCGTGCCGAGCCGCTGCCGGGGAAGGATGACGGCATGCATCCCGTTCGGTCCCGTCAGGTGTGGCAGCGCCTCGAGGCGGTCCACGCGGTCACCTACTTCTCGTCCGAGTCCCGCGAGGCGAACAAGGCCGCGGGGCTGCGCGGCTTCTGGATGGGCTACTTCGCGGCCCGGGCCGCCCCGATGGGCGCGGTCGCCGCGGGCGTCGTCGAGGCAACCTTCGCCAACTTCCACCCCGACATGGTGCGGCGGGCCATCCCCGACGCCTGGGGCTACGCGTCCCCCACGGACCTCCTCGTCCTCCGGGCACGCGCGGCGGCCGACGCGATCGGTCGACTCGCGCCGAACGCCGCGGCGGGCGACGACGTGCTCGGGCTGCTGCACCCGGCGATCGGGCAGGCCGACGCCGTGGGCCGCCCACTCTTCGCCGCGAACCGTGAGGTCGTGATCGACGACGACCCGCTCGGCGCGCTCTGGCAGTGCGCCACGACGCTGCGCGAGCACCGGGGCGACGGACACGTGGCGGTGCTCTGCGAGGCCGGCCTCGACGGCTGCGAGACGCACGTCCTCTTCGCGGCCGCCCGGGAGGTGCCGGCCGAGCTGCTCCGCGCCAGCCGCGGCTGGTCGGAAGACGACTGGAACGCCGCCGAGGAGCGGCTGGCGACCCGCGGCCTGCTCGACGGGGCCGGCCAGCTCACGCCCGACGGCCGTCGCCTCCACGACCGATCGAGGGCCGGACCGACGAGCTCGCCGTGCGAGCCCTACGAGTGGCTCGGCGACCACGGCATGGACGACCTCGTCCACCTGCTCGACGCCTTCGCATCGCCGATCCTCGCCTCGGACGAGATCCCCTTCCCGAACCCGATCGGCCTGCCGCGCGAGCAGCGCCCGACCTGACACCTCGCGGCGTCCCGTGCCGAGGCGAGCCGCTGGCGACTCGTCCCTACCATGGGCTCCATGACCGAGACCCCGACGACTCCCGACGCCCCGGTCGTCCCGCGTCCCCGCGGCGGCGACGTGGCCGGCATCGACAAGGCCTACCGCGCCATGATCCACCTCGACCGTGCCGTCGAGCTCGACCCCATCCTGCGCGAGCTGGTCAAGGTGCGCGGCCTCGGTCCTGAACGGGTGCGCCTTCTGCGTGGACATGCACACCACCGACGCCCGCGCCGCGGGCGAGACCGACCGACGCCTCGCCGCCGTCGCGGCCTGGCACCACGCCCCGTTCTTCACCGCCCGCGAGCGCGCCGCGCTCGCCCTGACCGACGAGATGACCCAGCTCGACCACGGCGTGCCCGACCGCGTGTGGGACGAGGCCCGCGCCCACTTCGACCCCGACGAGCTCGGCCAGCTCGTCTACGCGATCACGGTGATCAACGCCTGGAACCGCATCGCCGTGACGTTCCAGACCACGCCTCCGCCCGACCCCGCGTAGGTACGAGCGAACGGGTCACGGCAACCACCACCACGTCGGCTGGGTCCCACCGAGCTATCGGAAGTGATCGGTCGGCCGGGGGTTCTTCGCACGGTTGTGGGGGCCGCAGAGACGCTGGAGATTGTCGAGCACGGTGGGGCCGCCTTGGGTGTGCGGTTGGATGTGATCGTGTTGGAGGAAGGTGCCGGCGTTGCAGCCCGGGTGTCGACACGTGGGGTCGCGTTCGTCGACGACGCGGCGTTGGCGGCGCGTGGGAAACCGTCGGCGGGGGCTCGCGTCGATCGGTCGGCGCTGGGTGTCGTGGATGAGCAGGGACACGAATGCGTCGGGGAGCAGCTCGGTGACGGCGTGGTCGGACAGCGGGGTGCCGTCGGCCAGGGCGTTGCCGTCGGGTCGGACGTGCACGACGACCTCGGCTTGGACCGACCCGCCGCCGTCGGTGGCGACGGCGACCAAGGCATCAGCTCGTTGTTGCGCCATTGACGTGCCCGCGGGCGCCTGGGAGCGGGTGACGTAGGTGTCGATCACGGCGCAGAGCTGGCCTGCAGCCTCAGGTGGGAGCCGAACGTGCACGTCGACCAAGCCGTCTGCCCCGGTCCTCCACGACACGCTGCGAAGGTCGTGTTGACGGCGACGGATCTGGTCGGGGTCCTCGTTGCGTTGGGCCCACGCGGCGATCGCAGCGCCGAGCCGCCCGGCCGGCGTGACCCGAGCGATGTCGACCAGCGCCTCGGCATTGGATGCGTCCAGGTTGGCCATGAGGACGCGGGCCTTGGCGTAGGACACGTCGCCGTCGCGCATCGCCGCGTCGAGCACCGGGTGCTCGCGCAGCGCGCGGGCGACCCGGACCTGACGGCGTGCCGTGCCGACTTCGATCTCGCACACGTCCGCCAACCAGGCAGCGCACGAGAGGGCGCCCCAGGTGGCCCAGCTCCCCCGGTGGTCGACCTCGCCGACCAGCACCAACAGCTCGTAGGTGCCCGACGCGAGGTGCTGGGCCAGGGTGACCAGTGTGGCCTCCAAGCGCTCGACCGGCATCTCCGCCACGGAGTCGCGTGCCCGCGGGCACGCTCCGCCGAGTTCGTTCGGCGTGTCGGCAGCAGTCAGATCGGCCGGGTTCTCGATCATCACGCCGTGCATGGGGTGCCCCTTTCGTAGGCTGAACGAATTATTCGTTCAGCCTACGAAAGGGGTGTGACAGCCATGATCTCTATGCCCGATCCGTGCACAACTGCTCCCAATCCCCGTGCCCGCGGGCACGTTCGGCCCGCCGACCCGGGTGCAAGGCCTGATGCCGGAGCCTCAGCACTCGCAGTCGTCAGGGTTGAAGACGCGTTGACCGAATTCTCTGCGAGCCCACCGCTCTCGAGATCTCACCGCAAGAGCGCGCTCCGACTCGTAGCTGTCCGTCCTCCAGGGACCGGACGACATGGTCAACCGTCTCCGCCGCGGAGAGGTCAGCGGTCTCGATGACGTGGGACTCAGTCGAACGCCCGTCGTCCATCCGGCGAGGTGGAGGAGTCGTCCCCAACGCGTGCCATGAGGCTTTGCACGAGCGGCGGCAACATTCCTTGGGTATCAGTCCACGGTGACGCCGAGGTGTTCCCAGAAGGCGCGCTCGGCCGTGATCCGGGTGCCGTAGTCGCGGGCCTTGCGGGCCTTGCCCAACTGCGATTCGGGGTCGGCGACGACGAGGACGCCGAGCTTCTTGGTCACGTTCTTCCGCACGGTGAGGCGCTGCGTTGTGCCCGACCAGCATCCGGTGGTCGCGCAGGACCGACAGATCGCCGGCCACATCGGCGACCATCGCGCCGCGGTGCCTTCGTCAGTCGGTGTGAAGCGGTGATCGACTTGGAAGTGCTGCCCCAACGAGGGTCAGCTCCCTGCGAGGGCTTCGATTTCGAGAGCCAGCATCTCGACACCCGGCATCGCTTGGATCTCCTGAGCAACCCGTGCAGCGGCGTCTCGGTGGGATGGGCTGGCCAGGAGGGCGGTCAGCGAATGCTCGAAGTCGTTGACGCTGCGCCCGCCAGGCTCGAGGGCGATGCCGCAGCCCGCCTCGGTGACGGCGACACCGTTCTCCCACTGGTCAGCGAGAAGCGGGACAACAATTTGCGGCAGTCCGTGCGCGGCCGCGCCGAGCACCGTGCCGGCGCCGCCGTGGGAAACGACAGCACTGGACCGCTTGAGCAGGTCGGCTTGGGGGACGAAGCGTTCGACGCGGACGTTGACCGGTGTCTTGCCGAGCTCCGCCGGATCGACGTGTGGGCCGATGGTGGCGACCGCGTCGAGGTCCATGTCACCCAACACCGCGATCAGATCACTCCACGGGAACATGCGCGACGGCACCTCGGTCCCTGAGCTCACGTAGACGAAAGGCCGCTCAGTACCGAGCGTCGCGACCCAGGGCACTGGTTCTTCGCTCGGCACGCCTCGACCGCGACGAATCGGACGCACGACCGCCGAGTCGGGCCGCTGGCCGAACGAGACCGGGAAGGGGTGGAGGTAGAGCTGTCCGTAGATGGCCGCCCAAGACGGTTCGTCGAGGCCCTCGGCGTCCCAGAGCGGTCCCAAGTCGTCCAATACCTCGCCGCGGGCGCGTTCCGGGAGCACTCCGCTGAAGGCCACCGTGACAAGGGGAATGTCGCGAGCGGCCGCCATCGGCGCCGCGGCGAGCTCGGCCATCTCGCGTAGCACCACATCAGGTCGCACCCGATCGATGATCGGCGTCAGGTCGCGTTGCATCGCCGGGCCCGCCCGCGAGCGAACATCGCCGCGAACAACGGGCCGCGCCGTTGCGTCATCGGCAACCGCATGATGTCGCCCATCGCATCGGAAATCAGGTTGCGGCGGTCCCCCGCCGTCAGCCCGGCGGGTGACCACTCGAAACCCATCTCCCCCACGGCGGCACCACCATCAGGTGCGACCGCCCATTGCACATCGTGCCCCCTATCGCGGAGCGCCCGCGCAACCGGTGCCAGAGCGCTGACGTGCCCGGTGCCCGGCGTGCTCGTGCACAGCACGCGCAGGTGACGTCGCATCTTCGCTGGTTTACACCCCCATCGCCGGCCACGCGTTCGGGGCCCACTTCGCCATGGCAGGCGGAGGTTCCCTCGGCACCGTCGGGACGCCACACGACCCCGGCGGGTGAACAGCCGTTTCCCAAGTCCCGACCTCATCCGAACCGCCGCACACGTCGACCTCTCCACTCCATTCTGACCACCACACCCCGCTTGGGCCTTGGGTCGCGCCCACCTCGGCGAGCGCCGCCCCTAACGTGCGCCCAGGCGACGCAAGGGGGTTCCCGTGGGATTCAGACTGCACCGTTCCGTTCAGGTCATCCCTGGGTTGCGGCTCAACTTCTCGAAGTCGGGACTCGGCTTCTCCACCGGCGTCAAGGGCTACCACGTCAGCCACATGGCCAACGGGCGCACCCGCCGCACCATCTCGATACCCGGGACCGGGATGTCCTGGATCACCGAGAAGTCCCACGCCGGCACAGGTCATGCCGGTTCATCGACGTCGAACGCTCCTGCCACGTCTCCCTCGAGACCTTCACCGGCTCCGAGCAAGCCCGGTTGGCTCGCCCCGAAGCCGGAGAAAGACCTCTACCAGGCGCTGCACGACCAGGACCTCGCCACCATCGAGCGCCTCGCCGACACCGAGCCCGAAGTGTCGCTCGCCGCGGCCACCATCGCCGGCCTGGCGCTCCTGACCTCCGACCAGGACGACGCGGCGACCACCGAGCTCCAGCGGGTGTTCGACACCGGCAAGGACCCCGCGACCGACCCGTTCATCACCAAGTACGTGACGTCGCAGATCTCGCTCGAGCTCGTCGAGGGGGTCACCGTCGACCTCACGATCGATCGTTCGACGATCGGCCTCCTGCTGGGCGAGCTCCTCCAGCGGAAGCCGGCAGCCCGATCGCGCCATCGCCGTCGTCGAGCAACTCGAACCCACCACGTTGACGGCGTTGTCCCTCGCCGAGATGTACGCAGACGAACGTCGCTACGACGACATCATCGAGATCACCGAGTCGTGCACCAACGTCGACGATGCCACGTCGCTGCTGTGCACCTTCCGGGGCATCGCCTTCCGTGAGCAGGCGCACTACACGGCCGCCCGAAAGTGCTTCGCGGCGGCGCTGCGGTCGCACAAGCGCAACCCGATCGTGCGCCACCGCGCGTGGTTCGAGCGGGCGCGGTGCTACGAGGCCGAGGGCAAGCGGTCCCTGGCCCGCAAGGACCTCGAGTCGATCCTGGCGGAGGACTCGACCTACCACGGCCTGACCGAGGCACTGGCCGAGCTCGACCAGTCCTAGCTCCGGACCTGCATCGAAGAACTGCAGCGAATGCCGTCACCTAGGGTGGCGGCCATGACCAAGCCCGACGTCACCGTTCCGAACGAAGCAGCGCCCGCCGAGTTGGTGATCGAAGACCTCACCGTCGGCGACGGCCCCGAGGCCGCCGCGGGACAGCAGGTCGAGGTGCACTACGTGGGCGTGTCGTGGTCGAACGGCCAGCAGTTCGACGCCTCCTGGGACCGCAACGACACGTTCAGCTTCGGGCTGGGCGCCGGGCAGGTCATCCCCGGCTGGGACCAGGGCGTCCAGGGCATGAAGGTCGGCGGTCGCCGCCGCCTCACGATCCCGCCGCACCTGGGCTACGGCGCGCAGGGTGCCGGCGGTGTCATCGGCCCGAACGAGACCCTCGTGTTCGTGGTCGACCTGCTCGCCGCCGGCTGAGCCACGCGTCGCGCAACGGCGCGCTCAGACCTCGAGCGCGCTTGCGTCGGGCGGGACGTCCACGGCGTGCCCGCCGAGCATCTCGAGGTCGATGATCTCGAGCGCCCGCTCGTGCGTCGAGGCCAACACCACCGGTGCGGCCACGCCGTCCTGGTGGGCACGCAGCCAGTTGGCCGCCGTGACGCACCACCGGTCGCCCGGGACCAGGCCGGGGAAGCGGTACTGCGGCATGGGCGTGCTCAGGTCGTTGCCGATGCGCCGCTGGTGCTCGAGGAACTCGGCGGTCATCACGGCGCACACGGTGTGACTGCCCAGGTCCTCATCGCCCGTGTTGCAGCAACCATCCCGGTAGAAGCCGGTCACGGGGTCGACACCGCACGGCTCCAACGGCTTGCCGAGGACGTTCTGCGCGCTCACCAACCCAGTCTGGCCTCAGTTGACCCGTCCACCAACCAGGGCAGGGCCTCGGACGACCCGCGGGTAGGTTGCCCGTCCGTGGACGACGACCGTGCGATGCTGCTCGCCCTCGACGAGGCCCGTGCCGCCGCCGCGCACGGCGACGTGCCCGTGGGCGCGCTGGTGCTCCTCGACGGCGAGGTCGTCGCGTCGCGCCACAACGAGCGCGAGCGACTCGGCGACCCCACCGCGCACGCCGAGGTGCTGGCACTGCGCGACGCGGCGGCTGCGTCGGGCACCTGGCGGCTGACGGGCGCCACGCTCGTCGTCACCCTCGAGCCGTGTCCGATGTGCGCCGGCGCCGCCCTCGCAGCACGCGTCGACCGGATCGTCTTCGGCGCCGCCGACCCCAAGGCGGGCGCGACCGGATCGCTCTACAACCTCGCCGTGGACGAGCGTCTCAACCACACCTGCGCCGTCGTCCACGGGGTCCGGGCCCACGATTCTGCCGCGCTTCTCGAGAGCTTCTTCGCCGAGCGTCGACCCCGCTGACGGCTCCGCCCGAGCTTCCGGTTTTGGGTGCCGATCCGCAGGCCCTGGCCTGCGGATCGGCACCCAAAACGGGGAGGGAGCGGGCAGGGATCCAGTAGGAGCAGCACGGGCCGAGCCGATACAGTGACGAGCGGAGGGTTGCCAGAGCGGACGAATGGGGCGGCCTCGAAAGCCGTTGTGGCCCTTCGGGTCACCGTGGGTTCGAATCCCACATCCTCCGCCATCACGCTCGACGCATCCGAGCCCCGGCCTCACCAGGCCGGGGCTCGTGCGTTGCAGGCAGGCGCCGATCAGCTCTGCGCGGCGTGGCAGGGGCCGCCGCTGCACACGTCGATCACCGAACCCGACGGCATCAGGAACGCCGACTTCTGGTTGCGCGCCTGGGGGTCGGAGCGCGGGTCGCCGTGCGGGTCGTGTCCCGAGGTCGGCGGCGTGTCGGTGAGCAGCGGCAGCGCGGCGCCGCTGTCGTAGTAGACGATCGCGGAGCCCGAGTACGGGAACGACGAGATGCAGGGCACGCCCCACAGCAGGCGCGTGTCCGGCACGCGCCCGGAGTCGAACGACGGGCAGTTGGTCTTGGCGCCGATCGTGCGGGCCTCGGTGTCGGCCGCGTAGTCCGAGACCTGGTGGTCGCCGACCGCGATCTGCATCAGCACCCGGTGCTGCGGCGTGCCGGGCAGCGGGTCGGTGGTCATGTGGTTGGCGTAGCCGTCGGGCTCGCCGCGGTCCCACTCGAGCTGCACCGCCGCCAGGCCGAGCACTCGGTCGAGCTCAGCGGGGTAGGCCGGCTTCATGACGGCCTCGTAGGTGTTGAAGTCGGTGCTGCGGGGCAGCAGCATCGAGTAGTTGATCGCCGAGACCCCCAGCACGGAGCGGGTGAGGTCGGTGGACACCGCGGTGACGAGCCCGCCGTCGATGCCGCCCTGGCTGTTGCCGTCGTAGTACAGCTCCCCGGTCTTCAGCAGCGGACCGCCGGAGCCGTTCTGGAACGCCGGATCGGTCACCAGGCCGTTGGCGCGCTTCATCAGCCGACCCAGGAACAGGAAGTCCAGCACGCCCTGCTGCAGCGGATCGGCGAGCTGGTCGAACTTCGACAGGTCCTGGAGCACGCCCGCGGCGGTGCCGACGTCGGAACGGGTCACGAGCGACGCCTGGGGCGTGGAGGGTGGCAGGCTCGTCCAGTTGTTGTCGCTGGCCATGCCCACCCAGTCGGTGCCGCAGAAGACCATGTTGTGCTCGGCGGCCATGTCCTGCACGTTGCCGGCGGTCACCTCGCTGACCGAACCGAAGAGCCCGTGGCCGTACAGCGACGGACGGGCCGGGTCGGTGAGCGCGCTGGTCGGGATGGCGCAGCGGAACGGCGCGGTGAACGTGCCGTTCGCCTGGGGCAGCCCCGAGGCGTCCTCGTTGAAGGTCGAGCCGGGCGCACCCGTGCCGGTCAGGTAGTTGGGCACCTCGAAGGTGCCCCCGACCACGCGGGCGATGCCCGCATGCGTGCCGGGGGTGTTGTACGTGACCGTGAACGTGGGCGACGCCGAGCCGAGGCGGGAGAACACGTCGTCACGCATGTGCAGCAGGCGGCCCGTCAGGTTGGCGGTGCTCGCCACGGTGAAGTCCCACGCCAGGTACAGGCTGTTGCGCGCCACGCCGGCGGTGCCGAGGGTGGAGAAGATGCTGTCCATCGCCGTCTGACGGTCGGAGAAGCCGGCGACCGGGTTGCTGGTGCCGTCGCGGTAGGCGGCGAACACGGGTGGCGCGCTGAGCGGGTTGCCGGAAGCGTCCTTCAGGCCGCGCAGGGCGATGACGTAGCGGTGACCGTCGGTCAGGTTCTTGACCGGGTGGATCAGCAGCGGCTGCTCCGCCGGGTTGGGGTAGTCGCCGTGGACGTCGAGCTCGGCCCAGACGGGCATCGTCGCCCCTGTGCTCGCGTCGACGAGCTGGATCGGCGAGCTGGCGCCGTTGCGGTCGAGGTGGTCGATCGTCGGGAGGCCCGACTGCTCGACGTCGACGCCAGGCACCTGCACGACCATCGTCGAGCCGGGGCTGAAGCCGTCGCTGCGGTTGAGCTGCACCGGGCTGATGTGGGTGCCCGAGGCGTTGGCCGGCAACTCACCCGCCTTGAGGTTGACCCGCAGTCCTGTGGCCGTGGACGAGTCGGGGCGCGTGTAGAAGTTGTTCGGCCACGGCAGCATGCAGGTGCCGGCGGCGAGCGGGTCGCAACCGTACTGCTGCGACTCGGGGCTGGAGGCGAGCGACACGTCGAGGCCGAGCTGGCCGAGCTGGCCGATGCGCGTGGCCCAGAACGCCCGACCGCCGTTGTCGGCGGATCGACGGAGCAGCCGGCGGTACTCGCGGGTGATCGTCCCGTTGGCGTACTCCGAGCTGCCCTTGAGCGAGTAGACGACCCGGTCGACCGGCATGCCGCCGGCGACCAGGCCGGAGAAGTAGGCGAGCCCGGCGGAGTCGGCCGAGCGGCGCAACATGAGGCTGTAGAGGGCGTCCACCTGATCCGCGACGGTCGGGTTCGCCGCACGGAACTCGGCCGACGCGGCCAGGCTCGCGAAGACCCACTCGATGCTGCGCCCGGCGCCGACCTGCGCGGTGACGTACGCCTGGCCGCCGGGGTCGATGCTGCGGTGCAGCAGAGCGGGGTAGGCGCCATCGGTGACGATCTCCCGGATGCCGGTCCAGGAGCGGGCCACGCCCCCCACGACCTGGCGCACCGACTGGCCCGCGTCGAGCTGCGCGGCGATCGGCGCCGCGCCCTGGTCAGTGGGCATTCCCTGCGAGTAGAACCGACCGAGGAGCTGCAGCGCGAAGGGAAGGTTCGCCGACTGGGCGGCGAGCGCCGGCGGGTCCGGTGCCGGCTTGGCCTTGGCCTTGGCCGGAACCGCGGCGGACGCCGGAACGACGGGGCTCGCGCCGGCTGAAGGTGCGACGACGGCGATCGACGCTGCACCGAGTGCGACCAGCGCGGCAGTGCACGCGGCCAGTCTGACGGTGACGCCGCGCCGGAAGGACGGCGCGGCGGGCGAGGCGGAACGGTGGAGCTGGCGCATGAAACCCCCAAGGTGCGCGGTGTGCCGGCGACCATAGCGCGAGCGTGGCGATGGGTCCCCGCGGCCCCTGTCGGTCGCAGCTCCTAGGATGCCCCGGCAGCAACCGAGAAGAGAGTGGTGCGTCGATGAAGCGTTTCTGGTCCTGGTTGGCCGTGTGGTGTGGCAAGAACGCCGGGCTGGTCGCGGTCATCGGGCTGCTGCTCACCCTCACGATGGGCGTCGGCATGACCCGGCTCCGCTTCGTCACCAGCCAGTCCAGCTACCTCAACACGTCCGACAAGATCTACCAGGACGACCTCCAGTACGAGACCCTCTTCGGGGGCCAGGCCATGGTCGTGATGATCACGATGGACAAGGGCCACACCATCGACGAGTTCTTCACGCCGGCCAACGACCGCACGCTGAAGGCGCTGACCGCCGAGCTCGACCGGGGTGCGAAGGCCAACGGGATCCGCAACACCATCGACCCGCTCATGACACTCGACTTCTCGAACGCCCTGACCAGCTCCAAGTGGGTCCCGGCCACACCGGGCGTTCCGGCGCACGCCGAGCCGGCCCTGACGCCCGACGGCAAGCCCGACATCACGTCGAGCGTCGCCGGCAAGGCCCTGCTGCGCGCCATGGCCGCCGACCCGACCGCGTCGGGCAAGAAGGCCCGCTCCACCGACACCACCGCGACGCTCGGACGGGTTGCGAAGATCACCGGCCCGCACGACACGACCAACCCCGCCTGGATCCGCTTCCTGCTCTACAACAACTCGCGCACGCCGACGATCCGCAAGGCCCTGCGCACGTTCTTCCCCGACGCCAGGCACGCGCAGGTCATCGTGCGCCTCGACGGCAACCAGGCGCTCGACCAGCAGAGCGCCTCGGCCACCTACGTCACGAAGGTCGCGTCCAAGTACCACTTCGACGGCGCCTCCACGCTCACCACCGGCGCACCCGCCCTGCTCAAGAGCATCAACGCGTACCTCAAGGGAGGCATGCTCCTCCTGGGTGGCATCGCGGCGCTCGTGATGATCGTCATCCTCCTGGTGCTCTTCGACGTGCGCTGGCGCCTCCTCCCCCTCGGGGTCATCACGATCGGGTTGATCTGGGCGTTCGGCACCGCCGGGTTCCTGGGTATCCCACTCACGCTCGCCACGATCGCGGGGCTGCCGGTGATGCTCGGGGTGGGGATCGACTACGCGATCCAGATGCACGCGCACGTCGAGGAGGAGGCCGTGCTGTCGCGCTCGGAGCACCCGATCCAGGAGACCGCTCGCAACCTCTGCCCCGCGCTGCTCGTCGTCACCTTCGACGCGGTGTTCGCCTTCGCGGCGCTGCGCTTCGCCAAGGTGCCGATGATCCGCCAGTTCGGGTACCTGCTCGCCGTGGGCATCGCGGTGATCTGCATCGCCAGCATCGTGATCCCGCTGGCGACCCTCGGCATCCGCGAGTTCAAGTCGCCGACCACGCGCCGTCCCTCCAGGCGCTCCGAGGCCCTCGGTCGAACGGTGGTCCGGATGGGGTCGCTGCCCTCCCGCATCGGCCCGCCCCTGATCGCCCTCAGCCTGCTCGTGTTCGTCGGCGGCATCCTGGCCGAGCCGCACCTCAAGCTCCAGACCGATCCGGTGCAGTGGGTGAACCAGAACTCCCAGGTCATCCACGACATCCACGCCATCGAGAAGGGCACGGGCTCCTCGAACGAGCTGGGCGTTTTCGTGACCACCAGGGGCGACGTGTTCTCCCAGCCCAACGTCACCTACGTCGACACGTTCACCACTGACCAGCTCGAGAACGCCGCCACCAAGGGCATGTTCGCGAGTGCCAACAGCGTGGTGGCGAACATCAGCGACCTGATCAACGACATCCCCGGCGCGAGTCACGTCACGCCGACCTCCGACGAGGTCCAGGCGGCGTACGCGCTCGCACAGCCATCGATCCAGAAGTCGTTCGCGACCCCCAACCGCCACGCACTCAACATCGTGTTCCGAACCGGCACGCCTCAACGCACCAGCGTCCCGCTCGAGACGCAGGCCAAGATCGTGGACGAGATGAACCAGACCTTCGCGAGCAAGGCCGTGCCAACGGGCCTCTCGCTCACTCCGTCGGGCCTTGCGGTCGTCGGTGTGGGGCTGCTGCAGAACCTCGAGTCCAACCGCGTGCTGCTCACCTACCTGGCGATCGCCTTCGTGGCCCTGTTCCTCGCCGCGCGGCTGCGCAGCGTGGTCCGCTCCCTGCTGTCGCTGGTGCCGGTGCTCATCGCGGTGGGTCTGTCCTCGATCGTCGCCCTCGCGCTGGACCTGAAGCTGAGCCCGCTGACCGCGGTCGGCGGCCCGCTCGTCGTGGCGATCTGCACCGAGTTCACGTCGCTGCTCCTGCTGCGCTTCGTCGAGGAGCGCGGACGCGGCTACTCGCCCCGCGCCGCGATAACTCGCACCGCGGCCCGCACGGGGCGTGCCTTCATCGTGTCGGGGCTCACGGCGGTGTCCGGTGTGGCGGTGATCGCCACCTCGTCGATGCCGCTGCTCCGCGACTTCGGCATCGTCGTCGGCCTGAACGTGCTCGTGGCGCTGGCGAGCGCCCTGGTGTTCCTGCCGCCGATGCTGGTCTGGGCCGACTCCGGGGGTCGCAACTGGGTCTCGCGCCACCTCGTCCCCGCCGAGGTGCTCGACGCTCCCGACCGCGACTTCGACCCCGCCACGATGGACGGCGGCGCACCCGCCGCGTCGTGACGCTCTGGGAGCCGGGCGACCCCGCCGTCGAAGGCGGCACTCCGCGCGCCGGCGACGTGGCCGGCGACGACGCCGCGACCGAGCCCGAATCGCCGGAGGTCACCTGGACGGTCGCAGAGCTCGGCACGGCCATCTCGGGCGCGCTCGGCGACGCCTTCGCCGACGAGCTCTGGCTGCGTGGCGAGATCCGGAGCCTGCGCTCGCCGAACCGCTCGGGCCACCGGTACTTCGACCTCGTCGAGCCGGGCGCAGAACCGGGAGCGCAGCCCACGGCGAAGCTCTCGATCACGCTGTTCCGGAGCGCACGCGAGCGGGTGAACGCGACGCTCAACCAGGCGTCGGGGACGACCCGCATCGCCGACGGCGTCGAGGTGCGCATCCGCGGGCGCGTCGACTGGTGGGTGGCCGGCGGCCAGCTCCGTCTCGTGATGACCGGCATCGACCCCGTGTTCACGCTCGGCCGGCTCGACGAGCAACGTCGCCTCCTGTTGGCGACGCTCGCCGAGGAGGGGCTGCTCCGCCGCAACGCCGAGCACGCGGTCCCCGTCCTGCCCTTGCGGGTCGGCCTGGTGACCAGCGCCGGTTCGGCGGCCCACGCCGACTTCGTCCACGAGCTCGAGGCGAGCGGCTACGCGTTCGACGTGCGTCTCGCCGATGCCCGGGTCCAGGGCCTCGACGCACCCGCGAGCGTGGTCGCCGCCATCGGGCGTGTCGTCGAGCAGGACGTCGACGTGATCGCGGTGGTCCGCGGAGGCGGGGCGACCACCGACCTGGCGGCGTTCGACCACGAGTCGATCGCCCGGGCGATCGCGCTGGCGCCCGTGCCGGTCTTCACCGGCATCGGCCACGAGATCGACCGCAACGTCGCCGGTGAGGTAGCCCACACCGACTTCAAGACCCCGACCGCCACCGCGGCGGCGCTCGTGGCGCAGGTCGCCGAAGCCGAGGCCGCGCTGGACGCCGCCCAACTGGCCATCGTGTCGCTCGCCCAGCGACGCCTGCGCGAGTCGGCCGACCGCCTCGAGGTGCGCGCCCAGCGCACCGCACGCTCGGCGCAGGTCGCGTCCCTGCGCGCACAAGCAGGTCTCGACGTCGTCGCTGCCCGGCTGGGGCGCGCCGTGCCGCGTCGACTCGTCGTTGCCGGCGAGGCCCTCGACCGCCGCGCCCACGCGGCCGCGCAGTCCGCTCCCAGACGGCTGTCTCGGGCCGCCGAGCGACTGGACGACGCCGAAGCCCGCGTGCGCGCCTACGACCCCGCGCACGTGCTCGCGCGCGGGTGGTCGCTGACCCGAACCGAGGACGGCCGGCTCGTCACCGACCTCGACCACCTTCCGGTCGGCGCCCGATTGCACACGACGGTCGCTGCCGGAACGATCACCAGCACGGTCGACTCGACCACGACGCACACCGACACCACGCGAGCCGACCCCCAGCCGACGCCATCCACCACCCCGGAGCGCACGCCATGACCAAGACCCCCGAGCCGCAGGCCCCCGCGGCCTCCTATGCCGCCGCGACCGCGGAGCTCGACGGCATCCTCGCCGACCTCGAGCGCGACGACCTCGACATCGACGTGCTTGCCGAGCGGGTGCGCCGGGCAGCCGAGCTGCTCACGTGGTGCCGAAGTCGCATACGCGCCGCCGGCGACGAGGTCGAGACCGTCGTGGCCGCCCTCCAGAAGGGCGACGCGACACCGCCCGCCCTCTGAGGTGCCGGGCGCCGCGCCCGCAGGTCGATCCCGCCGCCCGACATCCGGTCACCCGCTTTCGAGCGACCGTGCGCGAGGGTAGGAGGACCATGCCCGCCGCCCTCGTCGCTGCCGCGCCGCCCGTCGGCTGGATCGTCGTCGTCCTCGCTGTCTACGCGGCGGTTCTCGTCCCGGTGGTGTTCTGGGGGCTCGGCCGGGCCGGCCACCGCGCCCTCGGTTGGGTGCTGCTCCCCCTGCTCGCCGCCATCACCACGTTCGGCCTTTGGCTCTACGCCCGCCAACAGGTGGGGTCGTGAGCCAAACGCCGCGCAGCAGCGGGCCGGTCACCGCCCAGATCAGACTTCCCGACCAGTCGGCCGTCCGCTGCGAAGGGGTCACCGTCCGTCAGGGGTCTCACACCGCGCTCGACGACCTCGACCTGACGATCCCCCGCAACTGCTGCTTCGGGATCGCCGGACACCCAGGTTCAGGTGTCGAGGATCTCGTCGAGCTGATCGCCGGGCGAGCCCTGCCGACGTCCGGCTCGGTGCACGTGCTGGACTTCGACACCTCCACCGAGGTCGCCGAGGTGCACCGGCGGCTCGGCTACCTGCCCGATCCGCACACGGTGCCGGCGCACCTGACCGTCGAGGAGTACCTCAAGCTGCTCGCCGCGGCACACGGAGTTCCCAAGGAGGCGCACCCCGCGCTGGTCGACACCCTCCTGACGCTCGTCGGCATCGCCGGTCGGCAACGCACTCCGACGCAACGACTCAGCGCCGGCGCGCGCCAGCTCCTCGCCGTGGCCGGCGCGCTGGTCCACGACCCGACCGTCCTCGTCCTGCACGAGCCGACCGAGCACCTCGATCCGCGCGCTCGCGCCCGGCTGTGGAACATGCTTCACCGACTCGGCGACGTGAGCCGGACGGTCATCGTGTGCAGCAGGCAGCTCTCTGAGCTCGCCGCCGGGTGCGCGCAGATCGCCGTGGTCGACGAGGGTCGCCTCGTCGACCAGGGGCCTCCCACCGATGTGGTCGGCCGGTTGGGCGGCGCCCGGCGCGTCCGGGCACGGCTGGCCAATGGCGCCGTGCGTACGCACACCGTCGCGGACGAAGCCGCCCAGGCGGCGCTGTTGCGCAAGCTCGTGCTGGCCGACGTCGACCTGCTGGAGTTCGCGGAGGTCGCACCCGAGCTCGATGACCTCGTGCTCGCTCGCGACGCCGAATCGCACGCGGCGACGAACGACGGCGCGGACGACCGGGATGGGCAGCCGTGAGCACGGACCGCGGGACTACCCACGTCGTGGGACAGCCGGTGCGCCGCATGGCGATGCTCCGGGCGCTGCGTTCCAACCCCGTCGCGTCGGTGCTCGCGGCCTGGACCATCGTCTCGATGGGGATCACGGTCGCCGTGCTGGTCCAGCGCAACGGCGTCGATCGACCCTTTCGTCCAGGATCCACTCCCCCCGTGACCACCGGCGTCGCCGTCGCGCAGTGGTGGGTGCTCACGATGGTCGCGGGCCTGCTCGTGGTCGCCCCGGTGCTGACGGTGCTGACGACCGCGGGTCGGCGGGAACAGCTCCTCACCGACGCCTGGCGTTCGACGCTGGTCACGCCGTGGCGTGTCCTGACCGGGCAGTGGTCGTCGCTGATGGCCCTGGTGCTCCTGGTCGCCGCCCTCGGACTCCCCCCCGCGGGCCTCGCACTCGCGCTCGGCGGCACCAGCGCCGCACAGCTCGGCATCGGCCTGGCCGGCGCGATCCTGGCCGGGTCGGCTGCGGCGGCGATCGCGCTGGCGACGTCGTGTCGATCCCGAGGTCTTGTCCGCCCGCTCCTCGTCACGCTCGGTCTGGTGGCCGTGCTGACGGTCGGGCCTTTTTCGTGCACGGGGCACGGCATGACGTCCCTGACAACCAGGTGGACACGGTGCTGGTGGTGAGCCCGCTGGTGGGCGTCGCGGATGCGGCGGCGCCGCACACCTCGGCCGACCTGGGCGGCGCCACCGCCGCACAGGCGCCCCTGACCCACCTGCGTTCGACGGTCGAGCCGTCCTCCGCCGGCGCGCCGCCCTGGGTGGCATCGCTGGTCGGCGCGGTGGGGCTGATCGTCGTCGCGCTCGCGGCCGCCCGACTCCGCATCCGACGGTCGAAGCGCCGTTGAGCCACGAGATCGGCGAGCGGGACCGGTATCGTGCCGACGTGCTCGAGGTCCCGATGCTCCAGCTCGATCCCGACCTGCCGGCGCCCGCGTATGCGCGGGACGGTGACGCCGGGGCCGACCTGCTGGCCCGCACCGGCACCACGTTGTCACCTGCAGGTGGGCGATCGCTCGTGCCCACCGGGATCGCGGTGGCGATACCACCAGGTTGGGCCGGGTTCGTCCAGCCGCGCAGCGGGATCGCGCTCCGTCACGGGGTGACGTGTCTCAACACGCCGGGCCTGATCGACTCCGGCTACCGCGACGAGATCAAGGTGCTGCTGGTCAACACCGATCCGACCGAGCCCTACGAGGTCCAGCGGGGCGATCGCATCGCGCAGCTCGTGATCCAGCAGGTCGCGCACGCCTCGTTCGTGCCGGTGGCGTCGTTGGACGAGACCGCACGCGGCTTCGGCGGCTTCGGCCACTCGGGACGCTGACCGACCCAGGCACCGTGCCCGCCCGCGCGCGCTGCTTCACGCGTCGAGTGGGTTCTCGCCGAGGTGCTCCTGCAACCGTGCGAGGCTGCGCGCCAGCAGACGGGACACGTGCATCTGGCTGATGCCCAGCCGACACGCGATCTCGTCCTGGCTCAGGTGCGACCAGAACCGCAACCGCATGATGAGTTGCTCACGGGGCGCCAGCATCGAGAGCAACCGCTCGACGAGCACGCGCTCCTCGGCGTTCTCGAGGTTCCGGTCGTCGGTGAGCAGGGCACGCTCGACCTCACTCGAAGGCCGCGTAGTGGAGCTCGGCTCGATCGTCGAGACGTTGAACGCCCGTCCCGCCTCGATCGCCTCCACGACCTCTTCGTCCGAAGAGCGGGTGGCGGTGGCGAGCTCGCCCACCGTCGGCGATCGGCCGAGCTCCTGGGTGAGCTGTCCGACCATCGTGTTCACCTCGAGGTGGAGCTCCTGCATGCGACGCGGGATGCGCAGGTCCCACGCCCGATCGCGGAAGTGTCGCTTGATCTCTCCCAGGATCGTGGGCGTCGCGAAGGCCCCGAAGGGCACACCCATCGCCGGGTCGAAGCGATCCACGGCGTGCACGAGCCCGAGTGAGGCGACTTGGAAGAGGTCCTCGAAGGGCACTCCACGGTTCGCGAAGCGCGACGCCAGGTGCCGGGCCAGGAGGAGGTGGGCCTGCACGAGCTCGTCCCGGATCGCCGGGTCGCGGGTGTCCCGCAGCTCGACGAACCGGGCGTGGCGCGCGTCCTCGATCGGATCGGCCGCGATCTGCTCGGTCATCGTTCGACACCGTGGCGGCCGAGACGCACGCTGACCGTGGCGGCGCCCCGGCGCTCGCGGTCGATCGAGAAGTGATCGGTGGTCGCCTGCAGGATCTGTCGGGAGAGGGCTTCGACCGGTGGCGGGGTGGGCCCGTCGCGCAGCACCAGATCGAGGATGAGCTCATCCTCCGCGACGTGGAACGTCGCGTCCAGGGTGCCGCTCGAACCTTCGACCCCATCGAGTGGGCCGGCTGATTCGATGGCCGCGACCGAACCGGTGTCGGGCGCACGATCCGCCCCTGTCGCCGGCGGACCGAGGAGCACCGCCACGGCTTCACCGACGGCGACACGGACGTCCTCGACCCGGTCGTAGTCGAAGTCATCCCGTGCCGCGAGGCTTGCCGCTGTGAGACGGATAATCGACGCGAACGGCGGCATCGCCGGCACGGTGAGCGCTACGAGGTCGGTGGGCACAGTGAGTCGAGAGTCTATGGGATCACACGACAAAAGGGGGCCATTCGGACTAGAAGTCGCTCGGAGTCGTAGCGGGACGCATCAGCCGCGGCCGGATCGGGGGACTGGCGAGCACCGCTCCCGATCCGCCACGCAACGCGCGGCATCGTGCACGCCCTGGGTCCTCCGTCGATCGATCACGGACCGAGGGGACCGCTCAGACCAACAGCTCGAACCAGACGACTTTGGACCCGTCGCCGTTGGCGACGCCCCAGTCATTGGCCATCGTCGACACCAGGGCCATGCCACGACCACCCACCGTGGTGAGGTCGATCGGCTGGACGGCCGGCGTTCCCTCGCCCCAGTCCACGACCTCGACGCGAAGCCCCTTGTCGTTGGCCTGGATCTCGAGCTCGACGCAGGATGAGGCGTGCACGAACGCGTTCGTGACGAGCTCGCTGGTAAGCAGCGTCGCAAGGTCGGTCAGGTCGGAGATGCGGGTCGCGTGCAGCGACTCCTCGACGAACCGGCGCGCCGCACGCACGTTGCCCGGATCGGCAACGAGTGTGGTTCTTCGAACCAAGCGTTCCCCTACCACGTCAACGTCGCCCCCACGTTCGGTCCGAAGGGCACCCCTCTCGGGCGCTGCTCCTTTTCGCACATCGTAGTCCCACCGCGCACGGTCAATCGAGGGCCTCCAACCCCGCGCCACTCGGGTACCGGGCACGCACCACGAAGTCACCTGATCGGCGCGCGCTCACAAGCGGGCGGCAGCATCCGAGCCTCATCGCAGGTGGTCTGACTGCACGTCGAGGAGCACCGGATGGGTGACGAGGCGGTCGCTGGTCTGCGAGGTGCCGAGCACAGTGGCGTGGACCCCTGGACGGACCCATCTCCTTCCCCCGTGGATTCGACTCGCGTCGTCCTGGAGCCGCAACCCCTCGGGGACGCCGGTCGTGGGAAGCCGTTCGAGCGTTTCGGCGAGGCGGCCCCGGAGCGCCATCGTGAGCCCGGCGCGCACGGCCTGCACCGGGCGACGACCGTCGCGCCCCGGATCGCCGGCCAGGAGCAGGGCGTCGGTGTGCAGCTGTCCGCCCGGGCGATCGTCGATCCACCCGACGACGGCGGTGCGGCGCAGGATCGGGTAGGGCGTGCGCAGCCATGACCGGCTCGTCATGCCCGGGAAGTAGCGACTGTCGAGCCGTCGACTCAGCAGCTGGGGCTCCGGCTCGTCTCGGTCCTGCGCGGCCAGCAGCGCCGGGCCCGGGTCGAGGTGGTCGACGTGCAACGACCACGCCGGTCCCGCTGACAACCGCGCCGACAGGAGGAAGCGCCGTGCCGCGTACGGCTGGTCGGCGACGCGGCGCCCATCCAGGTGCATGAGGTCCAGCACGACCAGCTCGGCAGGCGCGTGCAGGGCGCGGGTGCGCGCATCGCGGCGGTCGGCCGCGGCCATGCGGTAGGGGATGTCGTCGCCCGGACTCGATGGTGCGCGGGCCCCCTCGGCGCGGCCGCGTGCGTGTCCGCTCTCGGCCGAGCGGAGGACACCGTGCAAGGAGATGGGCCCCCCGTCCGCGACGTCGACCAACGCGTCGAGCTCGGGGAACAGCTCGCTCAGGTCGCGGCCCAGCGAGTTGATGACGCGGACCTCGGGGAGCAGGCCGAGGCCGCTGAGCGCGCCGTGGACGTGCACGACCACATGCTCACCGCGCACGCCCGACTGGTACACCCAGCGATGGTCACCCGGCTCCGGCGGCGGCCCATCGAGCGGGTGCATCGGGGCGAGATCAAGCGGTGGGAGCTCGAACGGCGCGTCTTCGTCCTGCTCGCTCACGGTTCCTCACGACTCGATCTGGTGATCGGCAGGTCCACCGCGTAGTCGGGGAACACCGCGCTCAGGCCCTGCCAGAGGAGCCGGGTGAGCTCCGCGACGAGGCGCGCCCGGGGGATGCCCGGGTGCGCGACCCAGTCGTCGCCGGCGAGGTGCACCATCCCGACGATCCCGTAGGACCACGGCCGCGCCGGACCGGTATCGAGTCCCGCGAGGCGGAGGCTCTCCGCGAGCGTCTGGGCGATCACCGCGGCGACCCGATCGACCAGCGACGACAGCACTGCGCCACGCGCCGGCGAGCGCTGGGTCAGGAACCGGTAGAGGCTGGGGTCGGCTTCGATGGTCGCGACGTACGCGTCGATCGCCAGGCGGATCACCTCTTCGGGGGTACCCCGCCCGGTGAGGACCACGTCGAGGCGGTCGACCAGCGCCTTGGTGAAGCGGTCGCCCAGTGCGGCGACCAGGCCTTCCCGGTCCCCGAAGTGCCGATAGAGGATGGGCTTGGACACTCCCGCCGCGCTCGCGATCGCCTCCATCGAGGCGCTCGGACCTTCGTCGGAGATCACCGCGATGGCTGCGTCGATGTAGCTCTCCCGACGGGCCGCGCGTGACGCCGCACGCTCCATCGGGTCGCTCGCCTTCGGGGATCGGCCCTGCGAGGATCGGTCCTTCGGCGGGCGGGACTTCGACTTGGAAGTGGGGCGGCGCTCGCCGGCCCGTCGCTCGGTCACCTTGGTCTATCGGCCCGGATCGGTCCGCTCTGGAGTCGCGTGCTGCCGAATCCAGTCGTGCATGACGATGCCGGAAGCCACTCCGGCGTTGAGCGAGCGGGTGGAGCCGAACATCGTGATCGCGGCGATCGCCGCCGCAGCGGCACGCGCTTCGGCGGACAGCCCCGGCCCTTCCTGGCCGAACAGCAGCACGCCGGCCTCGGGCAACGGGAGCTGATCGAGCGGTTGCGCGCCATGGACGTTGTCGATCCCGATGATCGGCAGCTCGGCCCGCTGCGCCCACGCCACCAGGTCGTCGATCGTGGCGTGATGGTGGAGGTGCAGGTAGCGATCGGTGACCATGGCGCCCCGGCGATTCCAGCGCCGCTTGCCCACGATGTGCACGCCGGCGGCGTTGAACGCGTTGGCGTTGCGCACCACGGCGCCGATGTTGTGGTCGTGGTGCCAGTTCTCGATCGCGACGTGGAACGGGTGCCGGTGGCGATCGAGCTCGGCGACGATCGCCTCCACCCGCCAGTAGCGGAACCGGTCGACGACGTTGCGCCGATCGCCGTGGGCCAACAGCTCGGGGTCGAGCCGGTCGTCGTCGGGCCACGGCTTCGGATGCGGTCCGACCCCCACCACCGGAACCGGGTCCGCTACGGGATCAGCGCCCGAGTCCTCCGGCGAGTTCACGGCTGATCCGTGAACGCGCCTCGTCCGAGCTGGTCGCGGATCGACTCGACGGGCGGGTTGACGAGGTTGCGGCGCTGCCAGTTCGCGCCGTCCACCACCAGTGAGTGGCCGGAGATGAAGCGGGCGTAGGGAGAGGCGAGAAATGTGGCGGCCCAGCCCAGCTCCCGGCGCTCGCCCGTGCGCAGCGCCGGTTGGCGCGCTGCGGTGTCCGGGGCGCGGTCGAGGTTCGCGACGATGTCGGCGGTCATGTCCTCGTGGGGGAACAGCCCCGGAACGAGACCGTTGACCTGGATGCCGTATGGCCCCCACTCCACCGCGAGCGTCTCGGTGAGGTTCTTCACGCCGGCCTTCGCCGCGGCGCTGTGGGCGAACCCAGGCCCACCCGTCCACGCGTAGCTGGCACCGACGTTGACGATCGACGCATGGCTGCGCTCGGCGAGGTGTCGTCGGGCGAAAGCTCGGCCGCACAGGTAGGTGCCGGTCAAGGTGATGTCCACGACGGTCCGCCAGGCGTTGGGGCTCATCTCCTCGGCAGGGACGGGGAAGTTCGCGGCGGCGTTGTTGACGAGCACCGCCGGGGTGCCGAACGCCTCGGTGGCGGCGTCGAGAGCCGCGTCGATGGCGTCGGCGTCACGGATGTCGCACACCTGGACGATGCCGTCGGCGCCGACCTCGTCGAACAGGGCTCGGGCGGCGTCGAGGTGCTCCTCGGACCGGCTCGCGACGACGAGCCGGGCACCGAGCCGACCGAACTCGGCGGCGATGGCCTTGCCGAGCCCGGTCCCGCCGCCGGTGACGACCACCGCGACCCCGTCGAAGGTCCCGGCGGGCAGCGCGCTCGGTGCCCAGCGGCGGTGGGTCGGGCAGACCGATCAGCGCGTCATCGCTCATGGCGGCTCAGCTTCCCGTGTAGGTGGCGGGTCGCTCCTCGGAGCGGGCGGCCTTGAACTCGGCGAAATCATCGCTCCGGTTGAGGAACGTCTGGTAGATCAGCTCGTCGTCCATCGAGGCCCGAACCCCCGGGCGCACCAGGTGCGAGATCACACGCCGGGCCAGCTTGACGCTGACCGCAGGCGCGGCGGCGACCTGCTCAGCCATCTCTCGGGCGGTGGCGTCGAGCTCGTCGGCAGGCACCACCCGACTCACGACGCCATGGTGCAAGGCCTCATCCGCGTCCATCACCCGACCGGTGAGCACGAGGTCGCTGACCACCCCGTGACCGCACATCTGGGTGAGCACGGCCACGCCTCCCGTGTCGGGGATCACCCCGTGGGTGAGCTCGGGGAGCCGAAATCGAGTCCCCTCCGCCGCGACGCGGATGTCCGCGAGAAGCGCGCGCTGGAACGAACCCCCCATCGTCCAGCCCTTGCAGGCGACGAGCACCGGAGCGTCCAGCTCCCAGAGCTGCTGGATGCCGCGGTGGCCGCGCCGCATCAGCTCATGGTGGCTGAGGTCGACCTGCAGGGTGCCGATAGCCGCCACGTCGCGGCCCGAGGAGAACGAACGGCCCTCCCCTCGCCAGACCACGGCGCGCACCTCGGGTCGCCCGCGCAGCTCGGCGAGGATCTCGAAGAGTCGGGCGTCCATCTCGTCGTCGAACGCGTTGTGCTTGGCGTCGTTGTCGTTGGTGATCGTCGCGACGGCGCCGTCGATGTCGAGTCGGATGCGGTCGGTCATGGTCGTTCCCCGGTGGCGGCTGGTGCAGCGAGGTCGTGCGCAGCACGACGCAGGCATCGTGCCAGACTTCGCGCCCTTCGTGGCCTGAACCCAGGTGTTACCATCGGTAACCCTTGCCCACCTGGGCACCTGACAACGTCGGAGGACGACACGACCATGCCTGCATTCCTGAGCGAAGAGTGGATCGAAGCTGCCAAGAAGGCCCAGGCGGAGCTGACCGACCAGGGCGAGCCCGCCGTCAAGATCCGCATGAACCTCGACGTCACCGGCGTGCCCGCGGCGATCTCCGCCGACGTGGTGCCCGCCCACCTCGACACCACCGAGGGCGGACTCGACCTCGACATCGGCCACCTCGACGCACCCGAGGTGGCGATCCAGATCGACTACGGCGTCGCCAAGGCGATCCTCGTGGACGGCAACGCGCAGGCCGGCATGAACGCGTTCATGGCCGGCAAGGTCAAGCTGGTGTCCGGTGAGCTCGCCAAGTTGATGGCGGTCTCGCAGGGCATCGAGGGGATCGTCTCCGCCGAGGTCGCGCGAAGCCTCAAGGACATCACCGACTGAGCGCCTAGAGGCCGCGCCGTGCCAGGCAGGTCTGGCGCGGGACGGTCAGCCCGTGTAGTTGGGGTTGCCCTCGACAGGCTGGGCCGGTTGCGCCGTGTCGGCGAGCACCGTGGCCGGCTGCGTCGTCGTGACCGGCTGCGTCGTCGTGGGGGCCTCGGTGGTCGAGGTCGTCGTCGTGGTCGTGGGCGCTGCGGGACACGCGGTGCCCGGCTCGAGGCTGGCCGCGAACGGGTCGGCGAACACCACGAGCGCGTCCACTGGCGCCAGTGCGGTGCCGAAGCGCTGAGCGGCGCCGGTCGGGCCGGTGTTGCCCGTCGGACCACTCGGACCCGATGCACCCGTCGGACCCGTGTTGCCCGTCGGACCCGTCGGACCCGTGTTGCCCGTCGGACCCGTCGGACCCGTGTTACCGGTCGGACCTGTCGGACCCGTGTTGCCGGTCGGACCTGTCGGACCCGTGTTGCCGGTCGGACCCGTCGGACCCGTGTTGCCGGTCGGACCCGTCGCACCGGCAGGTCCCGTCGGTCCGGCAGACCCGGTCGGACCCGTCGGACCGATCGCGCCGGTCGGACCGGCAGCCCCGGTCGGGCCCGTCGCGCCGGTCCGGCCAATCGAGCCCGTCGCGCCGGCAGGTCCCGTCGGACCCGTCGGGCCCGTCGGACCCGTCGGGCCCATCACACCAGTCGCGCCGGTCGCACCCATCGGGCCCATCGGGCCGGTCGGACCCACCGGGCCGGTCGCACCGGTGTCGCCGGCGGAGCCGGTCGGACCGGGGGGCAGCACCAGCACGGTGCCGCTCGGGACGAGGGCCGCCCGCGACAGCGCCGGAATCGCGGCACCGGTGGGACCGGTCGCACCGGTGGGACCCTGGGGACCGGTGTACCCGGTGGCACCAGCGCTCCCGATGTTCCCCGTGGGGCCCGTCGGACCGGTCGCACCGGTGGGGCCCTGGGGACCCGTCGGACCGGTCGGGCCCGTCGGACCGGTCGGGCCCGTCGCACCCGCGGCACCCGTCGCACCCGGCGCGCCGCTCGGACCGGTCGCGCCCGTGGCACCAGCGGGACCGGTCGGGCCGGTGGAGCCACCCCCACCGGTCGGGCCCGGAGCTGCGCCGGGCACGTAGGCGTAGCCCGTAGGCAGCGGCGCCGCGACCAACGGCGACGCAGCGGGGAGGAAGGGCGTCGTACCCGTCGGACCGGTCGGGCCCGTCGGACCCACCGGACCGGGACCGGCGTCCGCACCGTTCGCGCCGGTTGGACCCGTTGGGCCGGTCGCACCCGTCGGCCCGGTCGCACCCGCCGCGCCCATCGGGCCGGTCGGACCCGTCGGACCCGTCGGGCCCATGGCACCGGTCGCACCAGTCGGACCGGCCGCACCCGTCGGACCGGCCGCACCGGCAACGCCGGTCGGACCGGTTGGCCCGGTCGGACCCACGGGACCCACCGGCGGTTCCGGCGTGGTGAGTCCCCCGACCAGGCAGGCGCCGTCGTAGTTGGAGCCGGTGCTGATCGAGAGGACGAACTGGTTGGCGTTGCCGTTGGTCGCGCCGGCGAAGGTCGGCATCACGAAGAACGAGCCGTCGGTCGCGGTCGAACCGGTGGCGGTCGCGGTGGCTGCGTCGCCACCCGGCGGCATCGGTTGGCCGTTGAGCAGCGCCTGGACCACGACGGTCACCGGCGTGCCCGGTGGCAGGTTCGAGGTGCCCTCGACGGTCACGTCGCCGGTCACGAAGTCGAACGACGCGGTGAAGGTGCCCGCGACCGGTCCGGCCGCCGCCGCAACGCCGTCGTGCGAGAACAGTCCCAGGCGGCGGCCAGGGCCGCTCGACGCGACGGCGTAGAGCACCCCACCGCCGACGAGGCTCCCCAGGACCTTGCGCCGACTGACCGGCTGACCCTTGGCAACGTGGCGACCCCGACCGGTCGACGCCGGGGCGCCCCGGTCCTGCTCATCGATCGACATGCCCAGGCTCCTCCGACATCGCTCCGGCGCACCCATGGCAGGCGCAAGCCGTGTCAACCATAGGACACGCGAAGAGTGAAACGCGGTGCGCGCCTGCCCAAGGTGAGAGGCGACGCGCCTACGGTGACCGCGTGGAGGCGAACGAGACCACCAGCGCTCGCCCGACCATCGGCCTGGCCATGATCGTCAAGGACGAGGCCGCGGTGATCGGGCGCTGCATCGCCTCGGTGCTCCCCCTCGTCGACACCTGGACGATCGTCGACACGGGCTCGACCGACGGCACCCAGGAGTTGGTGCGCGCACTGCTCGGGGCGATGTCCCGGGACGCTGCACGAGCGCCCGTGGCGGGACTTCGGCGCCAACCGCAGCGAGCTGATGCGCCTCGCCCGGGGCACGGCCGACTACCTCCTGCTCGTCGACGCGGACATGACGGTGCGCGCCGAGGGCGAGCTGCCGCCTCTCGACGCGGACGCCTACCTGCTGTTGCACGCGGGGTCCCTGGCGTACCGCATCCCGCGGCTGGTTCGCGGC
The DNA here is from genome assembly GCA_963810075.1 of uncultured Actinomycetes bacterium. GTDB lineage: Bacteria > Actinomycetota > Acidimicrobiia > Acidimicrobiales > Iamiaceae > CAWELZ01. The sequence goes on from CAWELZ010000014.1 coordinate 378,680, forward strand.
GACCTCCCTTGGCGCTACGTGGGCGCAACGCACGAGTACCTCGCCTGCGACGAGGCGACGTCGGACCAACAGGCGCTCGACGCCCTCGTCATCGAGCACCACGCAGACGGCGGGTCGCGCGCCGACAAGTTCGAACGGGACCGCCGCCTGCTCGAGCGCGCCGTGGCGGAAGACCCCGGCGACGAGCGGAGCGCCTTCTACCTCGCGCAGACCTACGCCGACCTCGGCGAAGTCGACCTCGCGCTCGCGGCGTACCGACGGCGCGTCGAGCTGGGTGGCTGGGAGGAGGAGACCTTCGTGGCCCAGCTCCGCATCGGCGAGCTGCTCGCGGCGCGCGACTGGCCGGCCGCGGTTCCCGAACTGCTCGCCGCCTGGGAGCTCCGACCGAGGCCGGGCCGAGCCCCTCTACCGCCTGGCCCAGGGCTATCGGGCACGCGACCAGCACTGGCTCGCGGCGGTCTTCGCCCGAACCGGCTCGGCCATCCCGTTCCCCGCCGACGACCTGCTGTTCGTCGAGCGCGAGCCGTACGACTGGGGCTTGCGCTTCGAGCGCTCGATCTCCGCCTACTGGAGCGGCCACCCCGACGAGTCGCTGACCTGCTCGGAGGAGCTGCTCGACGGGCGGGCCCCGGACTGGCTCCTCCCCTGGGTCCACCACAACCGGCAGTCGGCCCAGTCTGCGCTGGGCCTGACGGACCCGCTCGAGGACGGCGTCCGATCCGCACCCGGCTTCGGCTGGGTCGCCCCGCTCGAACCGACCGCAAGGTTGCTGGGCGAGCTCGTCGAGGGCACCCGCTTCGAGCTGCTCGCCGCGTCCGAAGACGACCCCGACGCAGGATGGTCGACGTTCAACCCGAGCGTCTCGTCGGGGGATGGTCGCCACCTGCTCGTGCTCCGCCACGCCAACTACAAGCGGCTCGACAACGGTCAGTACGAAAGCCTCGATGGCGATGCACGGATCCGCACCCGCAACCGGATCCGCACGCTCGACACCACCTGGCAGGTGCTCGAGGAGCGCAGCCTCGTCGAGCAGCCGGCGGGCACGCCGACCGTCGAGTCGCACGTCCTCGGCGTCGAGGACGTGCGCCCGATCCGGGTCGGTTCCCGCTGGGTGGCGCTGGGCACCTGCCGCGACCGCAACCTCGAGGCACGTTGCCAGATCGGGCTGTGGGACCTGGGGCCCGACGCCTCCGGGGCGGGACCGCTACGGATCCTCGAACCGCCCGAAGCGCTCCTCCACGAGAAGAACTGGATGCCCTTCGTGGTCGACGGCATGCTGCACGTGGTCTACGCGTGCAACCCCCTGGTGGTGCTCCAGGTCGATCTCGACACGGCGTCGGTCACCGAGGTGGCGCGCGCCGCCAGTCCCGAACCGGCCCGCTACCTCCGTGGCGGGTCGCAGGGGGTCGAGGTCGCACCCGACCGCTGGGTCTTCCTGGCGCACGAGGCCTGCGACAGCCCCGACTCGGGGCGCACCTACGTCCACCGATTCCTCTCTGTGACCGCGACGCGCGACCAACAGGACGGTCCCGCATCCGGGTTCGAGCTCAGCGGCGTCTCGTCCCGATTCACGTTCACCGGCGCCAAGATCGAGTTCTGCGCCGGGGCGACGATCGACGGCGACGACCTGGTCTGTGCGTTCGGCCGAAACGACGCCCAGGCGCTCCTCGTCCGCATGCCGCTGGCCGAGGCGCTTGGGCTGATCGACGACGTCTCGTCCGACCCGCCTCCGACCTAAGAAGCCGCTCGGCGCCAACCGATCAGGCACCGACTCCGTGACGGCCCTCGCCGGACGCGAACCGGCCGGCACCCTCCAGCGTCTCGCCGCTGGCGATCGTGGTGATGCCGTGTTCGTACTCCGCGGCCAACGCCTCCTCCTCGTCGAGCGACCACTGCCCGAGCACCGACGCCCGGTCGCTGCGCAGACACCGCTGCGGCAAGCCGGCGAGGCGCTGCGCCAGCTCGACGGCGGTCGCGAGCGCCGTGCCCGGCTCGCACAACACGTTGGCGAGACCCATGATGCGGGCCTCGTCGCCGTGCACGCCGCGACCGGTGAGGATGAGGTCCATGGCGTGGCTCTGCCCGATGAGGCGGGGCAACCGGACCGTCCCGCCGTCGACCAGCGGCACGCCCCAACGGCGGCAGTAGACCCCGAAAGTGGCGTCGCTTGCGGCAACCCGCAGATCGCACCACACCGCGAGCTCCAGGCCGCCCGCCACCGCGAAGCCTTCTACCGCGGCGATCACCGGCTTCGAGAGCACCATGCGGGTCGGCCCCATCGGACCGGGTCCATCAGGGGTGACCCGGTTGCCACGCCCCTCGGACACGCCCTTCAGGTCGGCGCCGGCGCAGAAGGTCCCGTCGGCTCCGGTGAGCACCGCGACGGCCGCGGTGTCGTCCTCGTCGAAACGGGCGAACGCCGCCTCCAGCGCGTCCGCAGTTGGCCGGTCGACCGCGTTCCGGCACTCGGGTCGGTTGATCGTGACGACGTGCACCGGACCGTCGACCTCGACGACGACCAACGGCGCGCCGTTCGCGAGGGGCTCGGACACGCTCACCAGCTTCCTCCCCCGCCGCCACCGCCGCCGCCACCGACACCTCCGCCGCCCGACGACGACGGCGTCGTCCCGGTCGAGACGAACGACGAGACCAGTGCTGGCGCGATCATCGCGGAGTGCAGGCCCGCGGTCTCGGGCGGTAGCCCGGCGGCGTTGACCATCTTCGACCAGTGGTCGACCTCGTCGAGCGCCACGGCCCATGCGGTGTACTGGCGCAGCACGCCGCGCGCCGCGGCCTCCTCGACGTGGTGGGTCTCCGACCCTGCGAGGAACCGGCGGAACGACTCGACGCGCAGCCAGACGGCCGAACCGGCGGGCGTGCGCACGCGCAGCTCCCAGCCTCGAACCAACGCGGCGAGCGCCGGCCCGGTGACCGCCGCGCCCACGACCACCAGCAGCACGCCCAGCATCGGATGCTTGTAGGAGAGCGCCGCACCGCCGATCGCGGTCGCGGCGGCCAGGATCCCGACGAGCAGCGCGAACGGGCGCGCGACCCGAGCCCGGTGCTCGGCCGTCTCGTCGGCGAAGCCCGAGGCGCCGAACCACGACTTGAACTTCGCCGGCAACGACTTCCACATCGCGGTGAACGCCGGGTCATAGGACCCGAGCTCGATCGCGTCGCGCCCCGCGAAGCCGACCGCCAGCAACGACGTGGTGTCGTCTGGGGCATGGGGCAGTGGTCGGATGACCGCCGCCTTGGGGTCGGCGTCGTCGAGGTCGATGTAGCCGTCCACCGCGGCCTCGAGCAGCCAGGCGACGCGCTGCCCGTCGGCCACCGCCTCCTCCGCCACGATCCCGCCTTGCCAGGCTGCGAGCCCGCCGGGAGGGGCGAACTCGGTGGTCGCAAAGGCGTCGAGCTCGGTGTCGTCCACCCGGACGACACCGGTCCGGTCCGCCGCGCCCGTGCCGCCGAAGGCCACGCCTGCCGCGTCCCCGCTGCCCACGGCGCCGGCGACGACCCAGTCGCGTCCGGCACGGCGCAGGAGCTTGCCTGTCACCAGCGCGCCGACGAGGGCCAGAAGTGCCGCGATGATCCCGAGGGTGAGCGGCCGGCGCCACCAAGGCAAGGGTGGATCCGAGAACGCCGGCAGTGCACGTGGCGCGGGCGCTGCGACCATCGGTGCGCCGCGGGTGGCGTAGATGGTCAGTCCCTCGTGCTTGCCGAAGGGCCCGGCGCTGACCACGAGATGGCCTGGCTCCGGCTGGGTCACGGTGCAGTCGCCGAAGTCCCCCGTCGACCCCGTCGAACAGCTCGGCGACTCCCACTTCCAGGGTGCGACCATGTCGAGCTCGGCCTGGTCGATGGGCACTTCCCAGGCGGTCCCGACCCCGTTCCATCCGAACCGACCGTCACCCAACGAGAGCGTGTCGAGGGGATAGCTGATCCGGTAGGTGTGGTTGCCGTCGACCTTGTGGTTCGGGTCCCCGATGCGGATGCGCACACCGGCACCTTCTGGCGTGGGCAACACGTTGTCGTAGGTGTCCGAGGACACCTTCACCTGGGACGCTGCCGACATGGGCACGTCGGGGAGGACGCGGTAGATGCCATGCCGCGCTGACTGGAAGTGGTAGTCGATGGTCTCGGTCACCGTGGCGTGCCCGTCGGCGTCGATCGTGGCGGTGGCCGCCAGCCGCCGCACCGCCTCGGGACGGCCCACCGCGCCGGCGATGCTTGCGCCCACCCCGAACAGCAACGCGAACAGCACGAAGAACGCGATCGATCGGCGGCGTCGACGCATCTTGACCATCGCGGAACCTTAGGGCCGAACCATCCAGTGGGGCCGAGGTTCTCACCGGTTACCCCAAATCCGACCGGTCAAATCAGGTTCCCCCGGAAAGTAGGGTGTCGGACCACGACAGCCCTCGCCCGCCAGCCCATGGACCGACCACGAGGAGTCCAACGTGCCAGCCAAGCCGTCCACGTCGCCACTCGACCGCCGCCGCTTCCTCCAAGTGGGAGCAGGCGTGCTGGGTACGTCGCTCGTTGCGCCGTCGCTCCTCGCCGCGTGCGGGAAGTCGGGGTCCGGGTCGTCTTCGAGTGCGGCATCCACGACCACGACCGGCTCGGCCGATCTCGGGAGTGCCGTTGGCGGCCCCAAGCTGCTCGCTGCCGCAAAGGCGGACGGCACCATCACGACGGCAGCCATCGGCACACCGAACAGCTACTACGTGCCCGTCATCGATGCCTTCCAGAAGTACGCCGGCTTCGACGTCGACGTCCAGAAGGCCAACTACCCACCCTCGTTCGAGGTGACCGACCTCGCCAAGGCGAAGCAGGCCGGCGCGAAGCCGCCCTACGACGTCGTCGAGCTCACCGCGGGTGGCGCAGCCGACGCGATCCAGCAGAAGTTGCTGCTGCCCTACAACTCGACGCTGTGGGACGACATCCCCTCGACGCTCAAGGACTCAGCGGGTGCCTGGTCGTCCGCCTACTTCGGGACGCTCTCGTTCATCACGGACGTCACCACGCAGGGCAGCGCACCCAAGAGCTGGGCCGAGCTCGCCGACCAGGGCAAGCCGGGCTCGTTCGCGATGCTGGGCGATCCACGCAGTGGCCAACCCTTCACCGGTGGGTTGTCGATGCTGACGGTGCTCTCGGCGTCGTTGGCCAACGGGGGAAGCCTCGACGACGTCGCGCCAGGCATCGACCTGCTCGCCGAACTGGTCAAGTCGGGTGTGTTCGATCCGACCGCCAAGGGCGCCCTGCTTGCCGTACCCGAGACGGTCGCGAGCGAAGCGCACTCGGTGAGCGCGCTGTTCAGCTTCGACCTCCCACTTGCGAAGTTCAACGGCACGGCCCACAAGAAGGAGGTAGCGGCCAACGCGCCGAGTGACGGCCTGCTCGCGAGCTTCTACGCGCAGGGCATCGCAAAGGGAACCCCGCACGTCAACGCCGCCAAGCTCTGGGTGGAGTTCCTCCAGTCCGACCAGGGCGCCGAAGCCTTCCTCCGCAACTCCGCCATCCCCGCGCGCCACGCCGCGCTGCGCAGCAAGAAGTCCACTTCGGAGGCCCTGCGGAAGCTGTTGCCCAGCGAGGAGATCACGAACGCCCCCATCCCGACCCAGGCGCAGATCGCCAAGGCCCAGCAGGTCATCGACGACACCTGGGCGTCGAAGATCCCGACCGTCTCGTAGCCGCTGACCATGGATCGCACCTCACCCGAGCACCTTGCCGCCGCCCGTTCGGCCCTTCTCCAGCTGCTGGACGGCGCCCACCGCTTCGCCGACGGGACTCCCATCGACCACCGCCTGTCGCCTGCCGAACGACAGTCGCACCTCGCGGGACAGCAGCCGGTCGCGACCCTGCTCGGCTGCGTCGACTCGCGGGTCCCGCCCGAGCTCGTCTTCGACGTCGGGATCGGCGACCTGCTCACGGTGCGCACCGCGGGCCAGTCGCTCGCCGGTGTGGCACTGGGGAGCATCGAGTTCGGTGTCCGGGTGCTCGGCGTGCCGCTGGTGGTGGTGATGGGCCACACGGGCTGCGGCGCCGTCGCCGCCGCACTGTCTTCGTTCCAGCACGACGGGAACCTCGGCGAGCTGACCGGCGAGGTGGCCGACCGGCTGACCCGACTGGTGGGCGACGACCCGGTGGCCGCGACCCGCGGGCAACCTCGCAGCGACCGTCGAGGCGCTGCGCGGCCTCGACACGCTCGTGCTGCCGGACGGGTCACGACCGGTGGTGGTCGGGCTGCTCTACGACATGGCCACGGGCGCGGTTGCGGTGCACGACGATGGCGGCCTCGGGGTCGACTGACCGCTTCGGGCAACGCCTGCGCTCAGGAGGCGGGGTTGGCGGAGGGGCCGGCGAAACGGACGCGGACCCGCTCGCGGTGCCAGGAGGTGAAGAGCACGGGGATGGTGAAGCCGACGACCTGGGCGGTGATCCAGAACGCGGGCTGGTGGGGCGCCACGGCCAGGACGAAGGCGCTGACCGCTGCGGTGGTGAGGAAGCTGGCCGTCCACACCGCCGTGATGGTGCGGTTGGCCGAGAGGAAGATCGGCAGGTCCCACAACTCGGGAGGGGTGGTGCGACGGGCGAACACCAGGGTGAAGGGCCGGCCCTCGAGCAGCGAGAGGCCCGCCACCACGCCAAGCGTGGCCAGGGATAGCGCCGGGATGAAGCGCAGCACGGCGGCCTCGGGGGCGGCGACGCAGGCCGCGGTGAGCACGAGGAAGAACCAGCGGGTGGCCCGGGAGAGGTCGTCGACCTCGTCGTACCGGCGCCGCTGGTCGCGCACGGCGTGGATGGCGAACAGCAGGCCGACCACGACTGCGGCCTTGCGGTCGACCACGCTCGATGCGATGCCGTAGGCGATCCAGGGGCTGAAGCTGCGGAGGTAGGACACTTGAGGTCTCCTTAGTGACCTGTCGTTATTGACAGGTTGGATGGTAAACAGTCTTGCCCGACCTGTCAAGAGTGGAATATCATGCGCTCATGAGCCTTCGCCACGCCCTTCTCGGCCTGCTGGCCGACCGCCCCGGTTCCGGTTGGGACCTGCTCAAGCGGTTCGAGACCTCGCTCGAGTTCGTCTGGCCGGCGACCCAGAGCCAGCTCTACACCGAGCTCAACCGGATGACCGACGACGAGCTCATCGAGGTTGCCGCGGTCGGCGCCCGCAACCGCAAGGAGTACGCCATCACCGACGCGGGCCGGACCGAGCTCGACCGGTGGCTCCTCGAGGTCGAGCCCGAGCGCAACCGCCGCAGCGACGCCCTGCTCCGCGTGTTCTTCCTCTGGGCGGTGGACCGCGAGGCCGCCCGGGCCTACCTGGAACGGGAGGCCGAGACCTACCGGCAGTTCCACGAGGTGCTGCTGGCCGTCGACCGGGACACCGCATGGGACCAGAGCGGGTTCGACCGGTTCGCCCGTCTGGCACTGCAGAACGGCGTCCGCGTCACCGCGGCAAACGTGGACTGGGCGACCTGGGCCGCCGACCAGCTGGACGAGTCGGCCGACGCTCCCCCGCGCTGACCTGGGACCGGCCGCGCCGTCACCTGGTCGAGGATGCCGAGGTCGAATGACCGTTGCGCAGTCGCCAACGGTTCGTGCGCCGAACCGGCGTCGCTGACCGTCACCTTCAAGAGGTCGGCCTCGTACTCGATCTGCACCCACGCCTGGTCGGTGCCGCTGCGGCGGGCCGAGTTGGTCACGGCCTCGGTGGCGATCCGGTAGGCCACCACCTCCGCGGCCGCGGGCATCGCGGGGAGGTCGTCGGCGCCGATCAGGTGGCCCCGGCTGCAACCGTCGCAGCGGCACCACCTCGGGAAACTGCAAAGGACAATTGGCGTGACATGCCGGTCGGGGTTTGTGCCGTCGGCATCCGCTTGAAGTGCTGGGCCGATGGTTCGGCCGAGATGTCGTCGGTACATGGCCGAGCGGACAAGGCTCCTGCCGCCCGCCAACGGTCAGTGGGATCTGCCCGGTGCCAGGCGAGTGGGTGAACGCAGATCCGTGGGTGACGCTGACCGCCGTTGCCTCAGCTCGCAGGCCGGTGGGACGCTTCTGAGCAGTTCCTCTGGAGTGTCCCCCAGAATCAGGTGTCCACAAGACCCTGGCAACGCCAGATGCACGCGCGCTCACATTGCCTCCTCGCCTGAGTACGGTCGTGACAAGCTAAGGCGACTGGCAATCCAAGCCGAGGCGGCTCCGACTTGGCCCACGCCCTGCACGAAAGGACAACAAGCGATGACGAGGCGTTTGTGGGCAGCATTGAGCGTCGCAGCACTGATTGCGGCGGGTGGATTGGCATCGGGCGGAGGGCCTGCTGGGGCGGCATTCCCCGGAATCAACGGGCTCCTCACGTTCGCCGAGGGTCCGAGCGGGAAGGGAACCGTCGCGACGGTCTCGGCTGATGGGACCGGCCAGATCTTCCCCGTCCTCCTGGAGGCTGGTGCGAAGCCCACCTGGTCACCGGACGGTTCGAAGATCGCCTACACCCACTACACCGGCCCGCACTGGCAGATCTGGGTGATGAATGCGGACGGGACCAACCCCACCCAGGTCACCCACGTCAATGTCGGTGATCCCGGCGGAGCCGCGACACCGGCCTGGTCACCGGACGGCACGAAGATCGCCTACTCGACGAGCGACTACGACCAGATCTGGGTGGTCAACGCCGACGGATCCCACCCGGCGCAGATCACCCACGACGAAGGCGGACCGGTCTGGTTTCCGGAAAGCATCTCGTGGTCACCGGACGGCACGAAGATCGCTTACGACCGAAACGGCGCCGAGATCTGGGTGATGAACGCGGACGGCACCAACCCGTCGAAACTCACCGAGGGCGCCCACCCGGACTGGTCGCCGGACGGCACGAAGATCGCGTATGACCATCAGCTCGTGATCTGGGTGATGAACGCGGACGGCACCAACCGGACCCAGATCACCGACGGCACCAAGGGCAGCGGTCTCGACCCTGCCTGGTCGCCGGACGGTACGAAGATCGCGTTCGACCACGCCTGTACCTCTCGGTCAATTCGAACAGATCTGGCTGATGAACGCGGACGGCACCGACGTGCACCAGCTGTTCGCCACCAACAAGGACGCACACGACCCGGATTGGCAACCGATTCCCACGTCGGGATACCACATCGGATCGGGCCCGTCCACCACGACGACGCAGGTCCCGGGATCGTCAGGGCCCACATCGACGGTCGAGACGATGGCATCGAACGAAGCCAGACCGGCAACACCGATCACCGCACAGCCAACCTTCACCGGCTGACAACCACCGCCAAGTCGGGACACCCGGCCGGTCACTTGATGACGACCGCCTACCCGCGACCTTCCCATCGTGTTTGCCTTCCCGCAGGTGAACCGCCTGTAAGTCTCCTGACTCGCTGCCACGGACGGATTCCGGTCTGGTTCAGTCGACCACTTTCGCTAGTGTCGTTCGACTGAGCTGACCAGAAGGGCGGGTGGAACGGTTGTTGGAGCCTGAGCTGAACGACACCGCGTCGCAGGCTCACCTGCCCCGAAGGAGGATTGCTCGTGCATCGGCACTGGCCACCGGGGTGGGCGTGTTGTTGCTGGTCTACCGGATTCTGCAGGTCGGGATTCGGGCTGTGCAGAACCGGCAGATTTTGTATATGCCAGATCTGTACGAGACGCTCGGAGCGGTCGTCGGTGCCGCTCGCTGGCATCAGTACGTTGGGGCATGGTCGCGAACTGGCCTGTATCACCCCGGACCGGCATGGTTCTACTGGTCAGCACCATTTGTCGACATATTCGGTGTCCATCCGAGTGTTCTATTCCTTTCGGCGCTGGCGCTGGTGTCGCTGTGCATCGTGATAATGGTTGGCTTGGTGGGCTGCAACATCGGGTGGCCTTCTGGTTTGCTCGTTGTCGTGGTACTTGCTGGTTGTGTCCATCAGCTGAGCGTCCTGGGCCTGGCGTACCCTTGGAATCCCACGGTGACGATCATGCCGGTTGCGCTTGGCATCGTGGCTGCGGCATCGGTCGCCGCGACCGGGTCCCCACGTGCTGCAGTGGTCGGAGTGCTCGCGGGAGCTTTCATCGCACAGGCACATCTTGGATCAATGCCGCTAGGTGTACTCATTATCGCATCGTCGCTCGGGGGGGGATTGTGGCACCTCCGTCGTGGCGGCTTCGGGCGCCGGAAGCAGCTGGTCGGAGTGGTGCTGGTCTTGTGCACGCTGGTTCCCTGGGCGCCGGTCGCCTACGACCAGATCTGGGGATCGGGCAACTTCGGTGCCGTAGGGGAGTACGTCGTTACTGGCAAAGTCGTTGAGCGATTCCCAGCCAACCCGCCAAGCGCAACTAGGTACCTTTCGTGGAGCGACTCGGTCGCCCAGTACGCATCGCTGGCGAGCCTCACCGAGGCCAACACTGCTGCTTGGGGTGGCGCTGACGTCCCCGCCGGTTTGGGTTTCCATCCGAAGAACGTTTCCGTTGTCGTCCTGCTGGCATTGGTCGGAGTAGTTGCGGCGGGTTCACTTCCCCGGCGCTGGAAGCGCGCAGCCGTCCCGCTCCCAATTCCCGAATGGACCGTTTGGCTCTGTAGAAGCGCGCTCCTCGCGGGAGGAGTGCAATGGGTTGCCTTGATGAAGGTCCGAACAGCGTTTAGACCCTACTTTGTCGCTGCCACGATGGGGGTCGGGATCGTCCTGTGGATGGCCGCGGTGTTGGTGATCGCTTCCCTCCTCGCGCAAGCAACCCGTCGATTGCCACTGCGAGGTCAAGCAACGCTGCGGTATGGCACCTGCGTCGTCGCATTGGTCATCGTAACGATGATCATCCATCAAGATGCCCTCAACCGCTTCCCAGGTCTCCGATCTCCACGGTCAAATGAAACCCCGACCGTGGACACCCTTCGCAATATCGCTGACAAGGGTCTCACCTTTCGTGTTGATCACCTAGACACCTTGGCTTCCCAGATGTATCTGGCGGCAGTACTCGCAATGGATGGGAACCCTCCTCGAGTTGAGGGAAGATACGTGGCTCACTTCTCCGACTACGAAAGGGATGCCAAAGGAGGAGCGGTCGTGCGGTTTCTTCCAGCAGGAGAAGCGTCGTCCTCCTGTCGGGATATAGGCAAGTACGTGGACGTAAGTATCTGCATCGAGAGGTAGGACCCTTCCCCGCTCAACTGCCGGCGCCGACCGGCAACTCGAAATTGGAGGTGGCGTGCAACAGTTGTGGTCAGTCGACGACCGCGCTGATCGGCCCTGCGAGCACTCAAGGCAAACCTCAACGCGCAACCGGCCTTGACGACGATTCCGTACTCCGCACACTGCCCGAGCCCGATCAGGCTGTTCGCTCCTTCGTCGCTCAGGCGTTCGCTTGTGAAGCAGCGAACCAACTACCCCTACTCTCTGGCACCAAGCGTCGCTTCGGTGCTGAAGTGATTCTGGCCCGACACGCGGCTCCCCCAGTCGGGCATCGCATCGCTCCAGCAATCGGGCCGTGAGGTGGCCGCCCCCGGCCGACGATCGTGACCCGTTTCGAGTCCGTCGGCTCGAAGGTTCGCGCTCGTTCACTGGGCCTCTGCGGCCCCGTTTGGGTGTTGCCCGGACTGGCCGACGTCACTGTGTGCACCCACGCGTGGACGGTAGGGCGTCATCTCAGGTCCATCGGCCGAGGCGAAAGGGCTCGCGATGTGCGGTTAGGTGGTGGCGGGATCGAGTAGGGCGGTGACCTTTGCGGCGACTGCGTCGGGGCGGCGTCCTCGGACGATGAGGTAGCCGGCGGTGGTCGAGGTTCGTGCGTGGCCGACGAGTCGGGCGACGTCGACGATGTCCACTCCGGACTGATAGGCGAGCGACACCACGGCGCGTCGCCCGGTGTGGGTGCGATCCCGTCGGTGTCGATCCCGGCACGGGCACAGGCGTCGCGGACCGCGCGGTGCAGCGCTTGGCGGGGCACGGGACGCCCGTCGCCGGCGGTGAACACCAGGTCGAGTTCGCGTCCTTCGTGGCGGCTGGCCTGCCACGCGAGTCCGAGCACATGAGCCCCAGTAAAACCAACGATTCCCGGGCCTCCCTGACTTTTCAGGACGACCCGGGAATCGTTTTGGCGGAGGGAGAGGGATTCGAACCCTCGGTGGGCAGTACCCACACACGCTTTCCAGGCGTGCCGATTAGGCCGCTCTCGCACCCCTCCTGGGGCTCGACCCGGTGCGGGCCGACGCCGATGCCCGTCGGGACGGAACACCGGACGGGACACGCTATCGTGTCGGGACACCCGTCCTCTGATGTGGCGGCCGGGTCCTGTGCAACTGCAGTCCGTGAACCGAGTCAGGGCCGGGAGGCAGCAGCTCTCAGCGGTGCCTGCGGTGTGCCGCAGATCGCCTGGTCGCCACTTCCGAGGACGGGTGTCGTCGAGCCCGACGACCGTTCCGGTCGACCCCGGTAGTGTCGGCGCATGGCCTACGAGTCGCTCTACCGCCGCTACCGGCCCCAGCGCTTCTCGGACGTCCGCGGCCAGCCGGACGTGGTCCGCGCGCTGCGCAACGCCGTGCGCGAGGACCGGGTCGGCCATGCCTACCTCTTCAGCGGGCCCCGCGGCACGGGCAAGACCTCGACGGCCCGCATCCTCGCCAAGGCTCTCAACTGCACCGCGCTCGACGACGGTGAGCCTTGTGGCGTGTGCGACTCGTGCACCTCGATCGAGGCGGGCACCTCGTACGACCTGCAGGAGCTCGACGCCGCCTCCAACAACGGCGTCGACGCCATGCGGGATCTCATCGGCAAGGCCGCGCTCGGTTCGCCCGGTCGCACGAAGGTGTACATCCTCGACGAGGTCCACATGCTTTCAGCGGGTGCGTCCAACGCGCTCCTCAAGACGCTCGAGGAACCGCCGGCGCACGTCGTGTTCGTGCTGGCCACGACCGACCCGCACAAGGTGCTGCCCACGATCAGGAGCCGCACCCAGCACTTCCAGCTCCACCTGCTGCCCGCCGAAGAGCTCGAGACGCTGGTGCACGAGGTGGTGGCCGACGCAGACCTGCAGGTCGACGACGCGGCGATCGCCTACGCACTCCACGCAGGTGGCGGTTCCGCACGCGACACCCTCTCCGCACTCGACCAGGTCGTCGCGGCGGGCGGGGTGCTCGACCGGGGTGATCAGGTCGACGACGTCGTCGACGCGCTCGGCGGCGAAGGACACGGGCGCCGCGTTGCGCGCGGTATCCGAGGCCGGTGCGCCGCGGCCACGATCCCCGGGTCGTGGGCGAAGCGCTGCTGGCGAAGTTGCGCGACGTGTTCCTGCACCGCATGGGCGACCCGCTCGTCCAGCTGTCCGACAGCGCCCGCGAGCGCGTGGTCCGATGGTCCGAGGACTTCAGCGATCGCGACCTGCACCCGGGCGCTCGAGGCCATCGGCGAGGCGCTGCGCGAGATGCGCCAGGCGACCGACACGCGCATCCCGCTCGAGGTCGCGCTCGTTCGACTGACCCGCGCCGAGGCCGACGCCTCGCTCGAGGCGTTGGCCGCCCGCGTCGATCGCCTCGAACGGGGCGCGCCCTCCACGGCAACCGCCGACGCGCACCGGACCGCGCCACCGCGGGCGGCGTCACCTTCTCCCACGTCCCAGCGACGACGCGTCGCGCCCGGCGGAAACGGCGTCCACCTCCAGCGGTGGTGGGCGCCCGTTGGACGCCGCACGTGCGTTCCTCGAAGACAAGGCCGGCGTTCGGGCTCCCGACATCGAGCCGGTCGGCGCACCGCCGGTCGCTGCTGCGCCACCGCCTCCCCCGCCCACCACGCCGCCTTCACCGTCGCGCCCCGCGCCGCCCCGACGCCCGCCGCGCCGCGACGCGGGTTCCGAACCGGAACCGGCGGCCAGAGTCGAGTCGCAACCTACGCCGCCGGTCGAACCGCCAGCCGACGCCGACTCCCCGGGGCCGGCCGCAACCCCAGCTCCGACCTCGACCGGGCTGCCGAGCCGGGAGGAGCTGACCATCGCCTGGGGCGACCAGGTGTTGCCCAAGCTGGGCGGGCTCACCAAGGCCATGTACGCCGCCGGCCGGTTCACCGACACGTCCGGTGCGAAGGCGACGTTCGCCGTGCCCGAACGCGGTGCACCGCGAGAAGTCGCTGCAGAAGCTCCCCGAGGTGGAGGCTGCGCTGGCTGCGCACTTCGGGCGGCCCGTCCCCCTGGAGCTGGTGGTCGAGGGCGAACAGGGTTCGACGAAGTCGTCGGCAACCGCGCGCCGGTTCGCGATCGGCAGCTTCCTCCGGCGAGACCCCGGTCGGTGACGGGCCGACACCCCCGCAACCATCGGTGCCCGCTGACGAGATCGACGAGATCGGCGACCCGTCGGAGCTGATGGACGCGCCGGCCGACGACCGCACCACGGTGGACCGCGTCATCGAGGCGTTCCCCGGCGCCGAGGTCGTCGACCAGTGAGCTCGTGTGCCCGGCCGGGCACGGACGTTCATGCCTGGGTACGCCGGCACCGGCGCCCACGGCGGTAGATTTCAGGTCCCCCCACTCTCCAGACAGGTTCCGATGGACGACGATCCCGCTGCCAACCTTCCCGTGACGCCCGACGCGGTGACGAACGGTCCCGGCGCAGACGATGATCTTGCCGGCGCGCTCGGCGGGCTCGACCTGGGCTCGCTGCTGGACATGGCCGGTCAGGTCCAACAGCAGATGGAAGACGCGCAGCACCACGCCGCCGACACGGTCGTGACCGGTACCGCCGGCGGAGGAGCCGTGGAGGTCACGGCCTCGGGCACCGGCGAGTTCCGTGCCGTCACGATCTCACCTGACGTCGTCGACGACATCGAGATGCTCCAGGACCTCGTGCTTGCGGCGGTGCGTCACGCCATGGAGCAGGTCCAGGAGCTGCAGTCGGCGTCGATGGGCGGCCTGGGTGGCGCGTTCGGCGGGTTGGGCGACCTCTTCGGTGGGTGAGCACCCCCTCGGCCGTTCGGGCGCTGCGTCGTGAGCGGCGCGTACTCGCCGATCGTCCAGGACCTGATCGACGAGCTCGGCAAGCTCCCCGGCATCGGTCCCAAGTCGGCGCAACGCATCGCCTTCCACATCCTCAACAGCGCACCGCAGGACGCCCTCCGGCTCGCCGAGGCGATCACCGACGCGAAGGCCAAGGTGATCTGGTGCGAACGGTGCTTCAACCTGGCCGAGGCGGAGGTGTGCGCGATCTGCAGCGACCCGCGACGCGACGCGACGATCCTGTGTGTGGTCGAGGAGCCCCGCGACCTCGTCGCGGTCGAGCGGATCGGGCAGTTCCAGGGCCGCTACCACGTCCTCGGTGGGGCGATCAGCCCGATCGAGGGGATCGGGCCCGACCAGCTCCACGTGCGCGAGCTGGTGACCCGCATCGGCACGGACGACGTGCAGGAGCTCATCCTCTGCATGAACCCCAACATCGAGGGCGAGGCGACCGCGCTCTACCTGGCGCGGCTGCTCGGCGAGACGGGCATCACCATCACACGCCTCGCGAGCGGACTGCCGGTCGGCGGTGACCTCGAGTACGCGGACGAGCTGACGCTGGGCCGCGCGCTCCAAGGACGTCAGCAGTTCTCCAACAAGGGCGGCGACCGGTAGCGGCAGCAACCGGGGCGGCGCCTCTCCCGAAAAATGCCGAAGGGCCACTTCCCGATTCGTCGATGCGGGCGGACATCTGACGAACCGTTTTGGTGGAAGCAGCCCTTCGGTGATCCGACTGAGTGGAGGGGGGAGGGAGACCCAGCCGGAACCTGGCGTCATGCTACCGAAACATAGGGGTGCTGACAATCGGAACTTTCCCGCCGCCTGCATACGACACGGCGCCTTCGACTCACGGAACGTGTGCCCCTGCAGGTGGACCGCTCGTGCGGATGTCAGATCTCTGCAAACAATTTCTGGTCCGAACGGCCTAGCGCTACCGATCGCCCGTTCGCCGGCGCCGATCGCGATGCTCGCGCCGCGATGTCGTCATTCGGTGTGCCACAAACCACAGACACCACGGCGGCCTGCGTCGTACCATCGGTGCACGCATCGACGCAGCCGGGGGGAGCCGGCGGTTTGGTGTTGCACGGCATCAGCGATCACCAAGGGGAACCATGCACGCCACCACCACGCAGCTCGACTGGACCGAGACCGAGCTGCTCGCCACCCACGACATCACCGAGCCGCTGATCGCCGGGGGCGT
The DNA here is from genome assembly GCA_963810075.1 of uncultured Actinomycetes bacterium. Classification (GTDB taxonomy): domain Bacteria; phylum Actinomycetota; class Acidimicrobiia; order Acidimicrobiales; family Iamiaceae; genus CAWELZ01. The sequence goes on from CAWELZ010000014.1 coordinate 394,857, forward strand.
GCGCTGCCACGGAGGGTTCGACGAGCACGGCGACTACGTCTCGCCGCGCACGCTCAACCGGGCGCCGGCGATCGAGGCCTGGCAGGCGTCGCACACCGCGACCTTCGACACCGAGATCATCGACATCCCGCTCGCCACCTGGCCCGAGCACTACCCCAACGTGGCGCAGGCCCAGCTGCTGCTCACCAACGGCGTTCCCGAACCCATCATCTCCGTGCTCACCCGCATCGGCACCGTCGAGGGCTTCGGCAGCCTCATCCGCCACAGCGTCATCCCCGACTTCACGAAGACCTTCGACGAGGACACGCGCGGCACCGCGCTCGCGCACCTCGGCAAGGGCCTCTACGAGGCGCACGCCCGCGACGAGGCCGGGTTCGAGGACGAGGGCGGTCACACGCAGATGTGGTTCGCCGCCCGCGACGTGGCATTCGAGAACCCGGTCACCCAGGACGAGACGGTGCGCATGCTCGAGCGCATGGGCATCTCGACACCCGGGTCCGGTGGCAAGATCGACCCGGCGCAGCTGCGCGCCCAGGCCCTGGCCAACCGGGTGCTGCCCGACGACATCAACTTCGACCTCGAGGCGCTGCTGGGCCGCATGATCGGGCTGCTGTTCATCGAGATCTCGGCGTTCCACGCGTTCGCCTGGGCCCAGACGATCCTCGACGACACCGAGCTCGTGGCCGGCGACGGCTCGGCCGGTGACATGATCGGCTACATCCGCGCGGACGAGACCCCGCACGTGGCGTACCTCAAGACGGTGCTGACCGAGGTGCGCGACCGCACCGTGATCGGCGAGTCCGGACGCAAGCACGCGGGCAGCGACGTGATCGGCCGGATCTGGGACCGCAACCTGGCGTCGTCGCTGGGCGAGCGCCGCGACAGCCAGCTCGACGCGGTCCGCGGCGAGGTCGAGCACGCGCTGAGCGGTCGCCGCGACGGCGCCGAGCTGCTGGCGCAGTTCGACACGCTGGGCTCGACCGTGCGCGGCGCCGACGGCCACTGGGTCCCCCGGCCTGCCGCCGCCTGACCTCGCGGCACCTGAGGTTCAGGACGGGCGCGTCACGCTGCGCAGCCGCAAGGCGGAGCAGCACGATCGATGTCTGTCAGATGGCGAAGCCGAAGCGAGCAGGCCGAAGGCCGCCCGAGCTTCAAAGCAACACGTCTCAGACGCGGAAGACGATGGCGTCGCCCTGGCCGCCGCCGCCGCACAGGCCGGCTGCGCCCACGCCGCCACCGCGGCGCTTGAGCTCGTGCATGAGCGAGAGCGTGATGCGGTTGCCGGACATGCCGAGCGGGTGGCCGATGGCGATGGCGCCACCGTTGACGTTGACGACGTCGTCGGTGATGCCCAGCTCGGCGATCGAGGCGACGCCGACCGCGGCGAACGCCTCGTTGATCTCGAACAGGTCCACGTCGGAGACCTTCAGACCGGCCTGTCCGAGCGCGGCGAGGATCGCCTTCGAGGGCTGGTGGAGCAGCGAGGCGTTGTCCGGGCCCGAGACCTGCCCGTAGCCGAGGATCTCGGCGGTCGGGGTGAGGCCCAGCTCCTTGGCCTTCGCCGCCGACATGACGACCATCGCAGACGCGCCGTCTGAGATCTGGCTGGCGTTGCCGGCGGTGATGTTGCCGGCCTTGTCGAACGCGGGGCGCAGCTTGCCGAGCGACTCGACGGTCGTCTCGGCGCGCACGCCCTCGTCGGTCTCGACGAGGATCGGGTCGCCCTTGCGCTGGGGCACCGGCACCGGCACGATCTCGTCGGCGAACTTGCCGTCCTTGATGGCAGCGGCGGCCCGCTCGTGCGACTTGGCGGCGAGGTCGTCCTGCGGCGCCCGCTCGAGCCCGGCCGACGCGGCGTACTTCTCGGTTCCGGCGCCCATGGCGCACTGGTCGAAGGCGCAGAACAGGCCGTCGAACATCATCGAGTCGACGACCTTTTGGTCGCCGAGGCGGTAGCCGGCACGCGCCCCGGGGAGCAGGTACGGCGCGTTGGTCATCGACTCCATGCCGCCGGCGACGACGATGTCGGCCTCACCAGCCGCGATCATCAGGTCGGCCAGGTGGATGGCGTTCATGCCCGACAGGCACACCTTGTTGACCGTCATCGACGGCACGTTCATGGGGATGCCGCCTGCGATGCTCGCCTGACGCGACGGGATCTGGCCGGCGCCGGCCTGGAGCACGTGGCCCATGAAGACGTAGTCGACCTGGTCGCCGGAGATGCCGGCCCGCTCGAGCGCGGCCTTGATGGCGATGCCGCCGAGGTCGGTGGCGCTGAGCGACGCGTACGCCCCCGAGAGCTTGCCGACAGGTGTGCGAGCGCCAGCGATGATGACGGATCCGGCCATGGTGAGACTCCCCCGGGGAGACGGCGATTGGTGCGCACCAGGCTACCGACCGGGCGCACCACCGCACCAAGGCGCCCCGTCCGGTCGGGAGCGCTTGGCCGCGTGGATCACGTGCAACCGTGGGTTCGTCGGTCGGCAAGACTGGCGACATGCGAGGGAGGCACCGATCGGTGGGCCGTCGGCATCGGGGGCCGCGCCGATGATCGTCATCTACGTGGTGCTCGGCGTGCTGCTGGTCCTGAGCGTTGGGGCGATCGTCTCCTACAACCAGTTCGCGCGGCAGCGGAACCTGGTGATCGAGTCGTGGCGCCAGGTCGACGTGGAGCTGACGCGACGCCACGACCTCGTGCCCAACCTCGTCGCCACCGTCAAGGGCTACGCCACGCACGAGCGCGCCACGTTCGAGCGGGTCGCCGCCCTCCGCGGCGCCGCGGTGGAGCCCGCCGATCGGCTCGCGACGCGCGCCCGCCGCGAAGACGCGCTCACCGTTGGCGTCGACCGGCTGCTCGCAATCGCTGAGGCCTACCCCCTGCTCCAGGCCGACCGGCTCTTCGGGGATCTCCAGCACGAGCTGGTCGACACCGAGGACCGCATCGCGTCGAGTCGGCGCCTCTACAACGGCAACGTGCGCGCCCTCAACACCCGGGTCGAGACGTTCCCGTCGTCGGTCACGGCGAGGTTGATGCGCATCAAGCCGTCGGAGTACTTCGAGGCCGACGCCGCCGACCGCGCCGTGCCGAGCACCGAGTTCGCATGACCGGCCCCGTGGCGGGGTGGGCGTTCGCACGTGCCCTCGCGGCCACCGCTGCCGAACAGCCGCCGACCGTCGGCGACCCGACCCAGAGCTCTGGCACCCACGTCGCGCTCGTGGTCCTGCTCGTCGCGGTGGCGATGGCCCTCGTGGTGTCCGTGGTGTACCTGCGTCGCACCTTCCGGAACTGGTCGAGCGAGGGACTGGTGCGCCGGTGGGCGCGCGGCCACGGCTGGCGGTACACGCGACGCAACGACACGCTGTCGCTGAACTGGCCGGAAGACCCGTTCGGCTACGCGGCACGCACCTCGTACAACGTGGTGTTCGGGAACTACCGGGGCCACCGCACGACCATGTTCGACATCGGCGACCGCTCCACCTCGAGCCTCCTCGGCCAACTCCCCATCGACAACAAGGACAAGTTGCAGGACCAGCTCCACGGCCACGTCGCGTCGTCGGTGGTCATGGACCTACCGTTCTTCGTCGAGACCGACTTCACGCTCCGACCGCTGCGCGGCTGGTCACGACTGTGGGCGCACGACCGCGGCCGGACCCACATCGAGCTCGAGAACGAGGACTTCAACCGGCTCTACGACGTGATCTGCACCGACCGCGACCTGGCCTACGCGTTCCTCACGCCGCGCACCATCGAGATCCTGCTCTCCCAACCGCCGACCGAGATCCGGGTCCGGGGCATGCAGGCGCTGCTGATCGACGACAAGCCGCTACGTCCGGCCCGGATCAACCGCTGGCTGGCGATGCTCTCCGCGTTCGTGGAGAACGTGTCGCCGTACGTGTGGACCGACCGGGCCACAGAGAGCGTCGAGCGCCTCTCCGACATGCCGCCCCTCACGCCGGACCCGCAGGAGCTCGGCCCGCTCGGGCCGCTTTCACACTGAGGGCGGCGGGGCGCAACTGGGCGCGTGTCCGCTCGATGAGCTGGCGAGCTGGCGGCTCCACGCGGCGATCAGGGCGGAGTCGGAGTCCAGTGGCCGACCGGACCGAGCACCGCGAGGTTGAGTTTGACCTGGGACCTGGAGAGCAATGACGTCCACCGGGATCGGTGTGCGGTCAGAGAGCGGCCGTCGGCGCCGATGAACGCCACGCCCAACTCCGGGACGTCGGGGCAGGCTGTCCACGGTCCCGAATGCGCAGGTCGGCTGGGGCACGTGTCCCGTGAGGTCGATCGCGACGATCCACACCGGCAGTCGGCGGTGAGGGCTTCGTGGATTGACGTCAAGCGGCGAGGTAGTGGAGCAAGGTTGCATCCAGGGAGGAAGCTTCGCATGCCGTCAATGCCGGCATAGATGCTCGTGTTGGAAACATGGGCGAGCGTGGTGCGAACGATCGAGAGGCCAGTCACGGTGCCACGTTGCGAAGGTCGTCCGTTCGGCTCGATGAGCCGCCAGACCGTGGTGCCGTCAGAGCCGGCGACCGGCGTGATCACCTGGGCGAGCTCGGCGTCGGTGAGTCGCGGACCCGACGGGTCCCACGTCCCGGTCGGCTTCGACGGCACGGTCGGTGCGCTCGTGGCGTCTGAAGCGGTGCGCAGCGTCCCCACCGGCGCGCCACCTCGCCGGTCGCGCACGATCAGCGCCGTGCCCGAGAGGAGCAGGAGCGCGGCCGCCACGGCGACGGCGAGCGCGACCTTGGGGCGCGGCCCGACTTGGCGAAGGTCGGCGTCGGCGAGGTCCTCGAGTGATCCCCATCGCTCGGGCACGTCGAGCTCGTCGGCGAGCTCGTCGAGGAGTCGACTCAGTTGGTCCTCAACGTCGATGGACATGGGCATCCTCCCTTGTCGCAGGTGTCGGGCGGTTCAGTTCTCGGCGCAGCTTGGCGAGGGCACGGCGGAGGTGGGTCTTGACGGTTCCCGCCGCCAGCCCGGTCGCCTCGGCGATCTCCTCATCGGTGAGGCCGAGCCAGTAGCGGCACACGACACAGGTGCGCTGGTTGACCGTCAGGTCGTCGAGCCCGGCGCGGAGCAGCGCCCGGTCGTCGGCGCCGCGCATCGGGTCCGGGTCGGGCAGTCGCGACGGCCCCGTCGGGTCGCCGGCGAGGCGGTCGTCGATGCTGCGCCGTCGAACGGCGGTCGAGAAGCGGCTGCGCACCAGGTTGAGCGCGATCGTGCGGACGTAGGCGTCGACCCGCGAAGGGTCGCGCACCCGGGACGGGTTCGCCCAGAGGCGGGCGTAGGCCTCCTGCACGACCTCCTCCGCGAGGTGCGCATCGCCGGTGACGAGCCCGACCAGACGGAACAGGTCGGTTCGGCCGGCTTCGTAGAGGGCCTCCACGTCCGCTCGCGTCAGCCCGCCGGTCTCCGATCCCATCATCGAACAGACTCGCCGCTCCCCGATCCGGATGACGAGGGCGCTGCACCGGATTGGAGACGTTCAAAGACGCCTGCGGTCGCGGACCGGGCACCCAGAGGGCCTATGCCCGCTGCCTGCCTCATGACATGGGTGCCTGAGCGAGACGAGGCTGTGCCGGTCGGCCATCAAGCCTCTTCGGTGAGAGCGCCGAGCACCTCTTGGGCGCGCCATCGAAACTGGCCTCGAGGCCCCTCATCGGCCCTGCTGAGGATGCCGAGGTCTTCGAGCTGGCGCAGCGCCGTGAGCGCGGCGGGCCGGCTGGCGTCAAGTCGAGACTCGACGACACGTGACGTGAGGACGGGCTGGGAGAGCGCGAGCTCGACCACTTGGTTGGCCATGCCCCGCGTCTTGCCGCGCACCGCAGCTCGGTAGCGCTCTCTGAGGTCGGTGAGTCGTTCTGCGCGGGTCACCGCATCCAGTGCCTGGACCCTCACTCCGGTGAGGAAGAACCCCAGCCACGCATCGAAGTCGCCTGCTTCCCGGACCCGTTGCAGTTGCGCGTAGTACTCGTCTCGATGGGCCTCGAAGTAGGGCGAGAGGTAGAGCAGCGGCTCAGGGAGACGGTCTCGCAGGACGAGGAAGAAGACGATGAGCAGGCGACCGAGGCGGCCGTTGCCGTCGAGGAACGGGTGGATCGTCTCGAACTGGTAGTGGACGAGCGCGGCCTGCACGAGGGGCGGCAAGCGTGGCGACTCGTGGATGAAGCGTTCGAGGTCGGTGAGCAGCGCGCCCACCTCGCCGGGCGGGGGCGGGACGAATGTCGCGGTCTCGATGGTCGCACCGAGTTGGCCGATCCAGTTCTGTGTGGTGCGCACGGCGCCCGGTTGACGGTCCCTGCCGCGCACCCCGGCGAGGATCACCTCGTGCATCTCCCGCAGCAGGCGAACGCTGACGGGCAACGTGGCGAGCCGGGCGAGGCCCGTCTCCATCGCGAGGACGTAGTTGACGACCTCTTCGATGTCGGCGCCGTAGGGCTTGTCGCTCGCTTCAGCGTCGAACAGCTCCTGGAGGGACGCCTGCGTACCCTCGATTCGGGTCGATGCGATGGCTTCCCGTCGCAGATATGGCTGGACGAGCAGGTGGGGATCGGGCAACAGCCGCCCGGCGCCGGCCAACCGCCCGAGGGCCGCCTCGGCGTCGGCGAGCCCGAGGAGGTTGGCATCTGAGAGCCCGAGCCGCCGCGGGATCGGATTCGGGAAGTAGGCGACATATCCGGTGCGGCCAGGAGTACGTCTGGCTTGGCCGAATGGGGTGTCGGCGTACGATCCGGGCTCCATGGCATGAGCCTAGGACGACTAGCAAGGTAATCGCCGTTTCCTTTACAGACGACGGCCGTCTCGCAAGGTTGTCTTACGTTGGACACGAGCACTCGGAAGGAGCCCCTTGCCGCCGAGCATCACAACGGTGGCCGGAGCTGACTGAGCCAAGGCCGTGCACGATAAGGGCCTGGGAGCGGCAGTCCATGAACCGCCAGCGAGCGATGGCCACGGCGGACGCGCCCACGGGCGCGTCGGGTCGCGTCGCTTCACGCGAGTCGGGCATAGAGATCATGGCTGTCACACCCCCTTCGTAGGCTCAACGAACACCAGTTCGTTGAGCCTACGAAGTGAGGAGCGGCCATGACCGGAAGAACAACCACAACGGTTCCCCAGCACGAATCAGCAGGTCAGAAGGTTGGCAACGACTCGGGAACGCGCCCCGGGCGCGTGACACCGCCGCTGAGCTGCCCGCCGACGCGTTGCGGACCGAGCTGGTCGAGGTGGCCCGGCGGCTCTCAGCAGGCACCTATGAGCTACTCGTGCTGGTCGGCGAGGTCGACGCGCGGGGCACCTGGGCGCTGTGGGGTGCACTGAGCTGCGCGGCGTGGCTCGCCGATGCGTGTGACGTCGAGCTGGGCACCGCCCGCAGCCAGGTGCGCGTCGCCCGCGCCCTGCGCGCCCACCCACTCCTCGACGACGCGATGCGCACCGGCGACCTCTCCTACGCCAAGGCCCGGGTGCTCGTGCCCCATCTCTGCGACGACAACGTCGACGCGCTCGTCGACCTCGCCGTCGTCACCCCGGCCGGTCGCCTCGGCGCCGCCGATCGCCGCCTGGGCCCAACGTCACGACGACCCCGAGGCGATCCGCCACCGCCAGCACGACGCCCGAGGCGAGTCGTGGCGCACCGAGCCCGACGGCATGGTCGTCATCACCGCCCGGCTCACCCCCGACACCGCCGGCGCGGTCTGCGCCGTGATCGACCAGCAGGTGACCGTCGCCGACGCGCCCGCGGGCGCGTCCCTCGCCCAACAACGCGCGGATGCCCTGGTCTCCGCCACCACCGACGGCGGCGGCGACGTCACCGCCGAAATGGTCGTCCACGTCGACGAGACCGGCAACACCCTCCCCGACGGCACCCCGCTGTCCGACCACGCCGTCACCGGCCTGCTCCCCGACGCGTTCGTCTCGCTGCTCATGCACGACACCGACCGCCAACCCATCGACGCCAGCCCCCGCAGACGCTTCCCCACCCGACGCCAACGCCGCGTCATCGACGCCAAACAACCCGAGTGCCAACACCCCGGCTGCCACGCCCACACCTTCCTCCAACACGACCACATCCACCCCTACGCCCACGGCGGACCCACCATCATCGCCAACCTCCAGAAGACTCTGCGGACCCCACAACCGCGCCCGACAACCCAGACCCACGACGTGACGCCTCAAGCGCCGAGCCGGGAGACTCGCCTGCCAACCGGACGGCAAGGTGTCAACGGGGACAGCATTCGCGACGAGCTTGCGAAGCATCAACCTGAGCTCCCGACCTGTGCCGCGCCGGCGACCGGTGTCGGTGGGTCCCGGTACCGTAAGGGCTCCGTGTCCCGCTTCCGCCGCCCACCCCTCACGCTGCCATGACCGACGCCGTCGGCATCGAGGTCCTCACCGACGAGGTGCTCCACGACCTCTACGACCCCGGCTCGTACGCACGCGGCCGCGCGTACGCCGCCGAGGGGCGGGTCACGATGATCAAGAACGAACCGGGGTCGCTGGCCAGCGTGGTCGAGGGGTCGGGCCGCAACAGCTACCTCACTCGGGTCGACTGGCAGGTCCGTGGGGCGTCGGTCGGGATCGGCGACGACTGCTCGTGCCCGCTCGGTGGCGACTGCAAGCACGCCGTCGCCACCATCCTCACCGCCCGCGTCGAGCAGGCCGCGGCGAACGGCCATGGCCGCAACGCGCCCGTCCGCGAGACGAGCTGGCGCCGGGTGCTCGAGGGCATCGTGGACGACGACGCGCTCGACCAGGCGCGGGTCCCCCTCGCGCTCCAGTTCGCCGTCAAGCACCCCCGGCCCACCACCTACGACCCCGACCCAACCCCGCAGGTGACCATCCGACCGCTGCGCATGGGCAAGCGCGACCGCTGGATCAAGACCGGCGTGTCGTGGCGAGAGCTCGGCGGCTACCTCAGCTACTCGTCTCGCGAGCTCGACCCCGACCACGTCGCCGTGCTGCGGACGATGCTGGCCGCCACCCGCAGCGGCTCGTACTACAGCGACACCGGGCCGCTCTCGCTGTCGATGTTCGACCCCGACCTGTGGTTCCACCTGGCCCGCGCCGCCGAGGTCGGCATCGCCCTGGTCGACGCCGACGGGCAAGATGGCGCCATCGACGTGTGGCCCTCGCCTGCCCGGGTGGACGTCGACCTGACCGCCGACGAGCATGGCGACGTCACCATGTCCACGGGCTTGGCCCTCGACGGTGAAGCGCTCGCCCTCGACCCCGACCACGCCGGCACCATCGGTTCACCGCCCCACGGCCTGTTCATCGAGACCCCCGACGACGGTCTGCGACTCATCCCGCTCGCCGAGGCGGTGACGCCGGGCCTGGCCCGCCTGCTCGAGGCGCCACCGCTCGTCGTGCCGGCCGCCGAGGTGGACGAGCTCCTCGACGCCTACCAACCACACCTCGCCCGTCGCGCCGCGGTCGGCTCTTCCGACGGATCGGTCACGATCACCACCAGCGCGTTCGAAGGCCTCACCCTGTTCATCCGACGGCACGCGGTCGACGTCGCCTCGCTGGAGTGGACCGCCCGCTACCGCCGCGGCGACCGCGTCGCGCACCGCGCCCTGCGCGGCGTCGACGGGACGGCGCGCGACTGGCGCGCCGAACGGGAGGCGATCGCCGCGCTCGAGCTACCGACCGACGCGCTGCCCGAGCTCGTCTCCGCCGGCGGGGACCTGCGGGACGTCACGGTGCGGGGCGTCGATGCGGTGACGCTGCTCACCGAGGTCGTGCCCGAGCTCCGGGCACGAGGCGAGGTGGAGGTGGAGGTCACCACCCCGCCCGACGACGACGTCCCCGATCTGCGCGAGGCGACCGAGGACCCGCTGATCTCGCTGAACGTCATCGACGCCGGGGACGACCCCGACCGCACCGACTGGTTCGACCTCTCCGTCGAGGTCAGCGTGGATGGCGAGGACATCCCCTTCGCCACGTTGTTCGCGGCGCTCACCGATGACCAGGAGGTGCTCGTCCTGCCGAGCGGCACCTGGCTGCGCCTCGACCGCCCCGAGCTCACCCGCCTCAAGCAACTCATCGACGAGGCCCGGGGGCTCGCCGACGCCGACGGCGACGGCGAGGCGCACGTCAACCGCTACCAGGCAGCCTGGTGGGACGAGCTCGCCGAGCTCGGCGTCGTCAAGACCCAGAGCGACCGCTGGGCCGCCAGCGTCGCCCGTATGCGCGACCTCGCCGCGCCCGAGCCCGTCGACGTGCCGGCCGGCCTGCAGGCCAAGCTGCGCCCCTACCAACAGGAGGGCCTCGACTGGCTCGCCTTCCTGCACCGCAACGGGCTCGGCGGCATCCTCGCCGACGACATGGGCCTCGGCAAGACCGTCCAGACCTTGGCGCTGTGCCTCCACATCCGCGAGCGCCAACCCGACGCCCGGTTCCTGGTGGTCGCCCCCACCAGCGTCGTCGAGGGCTGGCACCGCGAATCCGAGCGGTTCACCCCCGAGCTGACCGTGCGCACGATCCACTCCACGGCCGCCCGCCGGGGCACCACGCTGACCGACGAGATCGCCGGCGCCGACCTGGTCGTCACCAGCTACGCCCTCTTCCGCCTCGAGTTCGACGAGTACGCCGCGCACCCCTGGGAGCTGCTGCTGCTGGACGAGGCCCAGTTCGTGAAGAACCACCAGGGCAAGACGCACCAGTGTGTCCGCAAGCTCGACGCGGCCACAAAGATCGCGATCACCGGCACCCCGCTCGAGAACAGCCTCATGGACCTGTGGTCGCTGCTGTCGATCACCGCGCCGGGCCTCTACCCCGACCCGCAGCGCTTCTCGCAGGTGTACCGCAAGCCGATCGAGCGCGGCGAGGCGCCCGAGCTGCTGGCCACCCTGCGCCGACGCATCGCGCCGCTCATGCGCAGACGCACCAAGGAGGCCGTGCTCACCGAGCTGCCCCCCAAGACCGAGCAGACCGTCGAGATCGAGCTCAACCCCCGCCACGCCCGCATCTACCAGACCCAGCTCCAGCGGCAGCGGCAGAAGGTGCTCGGGCTCGTCGACGACGTGCAGCGCCACCGCTTCGAGATCTTCAAGTCGCTCACCCTGCTGCGTCAGCTCAGCCTCGACCCGGCCCTCGTCGACGACGACCACGACGGGGTCGGCTCCGCCAAGCTCGACCGGCTCGTCGACGACCTCACCGAGATCGTCGCCGAGGGCCACCGGGCGCTGGTGTTCAGCCAGTTCACCCGCTACCTCGCTCGGGTGCGCGCCCGCCTCGACGCGGCCGGCATCGACCACGTCTACCTCGATGGGCGCACCCGCAAGCGCGCCGAGGCCATCGCGTCGTTCAAGGACGGAGACGCGCCGGTGTTCGTCATCAGCCTGAAGGCCGGGGGCGTCGGGCTCAACCTCACCGAGGCCGACTACTGCTTCATCCTCGACCCGTGGTGGAACCCCGCCGTCGAGATGCAGGCCGTCGACCGCACCCACCGCATCGGCCAAGTCAACCCCGTGATGGTCTACCGGTACGTGTCGACCGGCACCATCGAGGAGAAGGTCATGGAGCTGAAGGCCCGCAAGGCCGCACTGTTCGCCGACGTGGTCGACGCGGAGGGCGCGCTGGCCGGCGCGCTCAGCGAGGCCGACATCCGCGGCCTGCTCGACCTGGCCTGAGCCGCACCCGTGCCCGGGTCGCTCGCCTGTGGGCCGGGCAGTGAGGGACCGGTAAGGTCGCGACCCATGCGCGAGATCCTCGAAGCCATCCAGTCGGGCGCCTCCGGCGACGACCTTGCCAACCTCCAGATCCCCGAGTCGTACCGGGCGGCACACGTGCTGCGGTCCGAAGCCGACATGTGGGACGGGGTCGAGTCCGCCGACAAGGACCCCCGCAAGTCGCTCCACGTCGGCGAGATCCCCACACCCGAGCTGGCCCCCGACGAGGTGTACCTCGCGGTGATGGCGTCGGCCATCAACTTCAACACGGTGTGGACCTCGATCTTCGAGCCGCTGCCCACGTTCGGGTTCCTCGACCGCCTCGGCAAGGAGAGCGTCTGGGGCGCCCGCCACGCCCAGGACTTCCACGTCGTCGGCTCCGACGCCTCGGCCGTGGTGCTGCGCGTCGGCTCCGCGGTGCGCAACTGGAAGCCGGGCGACAAGGTCACCGTCCACTGCAACCACGTCGACGACCAGTCCCCGACCGCCCACGACGACTCGATGCTCGCCGACAACCAGCGCATCTGGGGGTTCGAGACCAACTACGGCGGGCTCGCCGACCTCTCGATCGTCAAGGCCAACCAGCTCATGCCCAAGCCCGCCCACCTGACGTGGGAAGAGGCGGCGTGCAACGCGCTGTGCAACTCGACGAGCTACCGCATGATCGTGTCCAAGCACGCCGGCGACCTGAAGCAGGGCCAGGCGGTGCTGATCTGGGGCGCCACCGGCGGCATCGGCGGCTACGCCGTGCAGTACGTGCTCAACGGCGGCGGCATCCCCGTGGGCGTCGTGTCGTCGCCCGAGCGGGCCGAGCTGCTGCACAAGATGGGCTGCGAGCACGTCATCGACCGCAAGGCCAACGGCTACCAGTTCTGGAAGGACGAGTTCCACCAGGACGAGAAGGAGTGGCGTCGCCTCGGCAAGGACATCCGCTCACTCATCGGGCGTGACGTCGACACCGTGTTCGAGCACCCGGGCCGCTCCACGTTCGGCGCCTCGGTGTTCGTGGCCGCCCGCGGGGGCAAGATCCTCACCTGCGCGGCCACGTCGGGCTACATGATCGAGTACGACAACCGCCACCTCTGGATGAAGCTCAAGAGCATCGTCAGCTCGCACTTCGCCAACTACAAGGAAGCCTGGGCCGCCAACCAGCTCCTCGCCGAGGGCAAGATCCAGCCGCTGCTCAGCCGCACGTACGCGCTCGACGAGGTGGGCGACGCCACCCTCGCCGTGCACCGCAACGAGACCGAGGGCAAGGTCGGCGTGCTCTGCCTGGCCCCCGAGAAGGGCCTCGGCATCGACGACCCCGCCTTCCGCGAGCAGGTCGGCGAGGACAAGATCACCCTGTTCCAACAGGTCGGCTGAGCACCTCTCGCCCCTGCGCCGCCGATCGGCGACGCGCACCGACACCGACACCGACACCGACCGGAGGCCCCCATGAGTCCCATCGCCGCCACCAACCCGCACGAGGACAACGAGCGCCACGGCTCCGACGAGTTCGCCGAATCCGACACGACAGCGGACGAGAACCTGCTGACCGAGATCGACCACATCGCCATCGCGGTGCGCGACCTGCCGGCAGCAATCGACTTCTACCGCGAGACGTTCGGCGCGGTGGTCGACCACCGCGAGGTCGTCGACTCCGACGGGGTCGAGGAGGCGCTGCTCAAGGTCGCCGACAGCTACGTCCAGCTGCTCACCCCGACCCGCGACGACTCGCCGGTGGCGAGCTACCTCGAGAAGAAGGGCGAGGGCCTGCACCACGTCGGCTACCGGGTGGCCGACTGCGCCGCGGCGCTGCAGTCGGTGAAGGACAACGGCGGACGGGTCATCGACCAGGCGCCACGTCCGGGCTCCCGGGGCACGACCGTGGCCTTCGTGCACCCCAAGACGAGCTTCGGGACGCTCATCGAGCTCGTCGAGGAGTAGCGTGCTTGCGTCTCATATATTGGGACGCTTGTTCTACCATATGGGATAGATGGTACGGTTGGTCGCATCGACGACCGACGAGAGGGGCACGCCATGGCGCCCATCCACCCCGATGCCACCTACACGCACGGCCACCACGAGTCCGTGCTGCGCTCGCACCGCTGGCGCACCGTCGAGAACTCGGCCGCCCAGCTCATCGAGCACCTCGTGCCCGGTCGGTCGTTGCTCGACGTCGGCTCCGGGCCCGGCACGATCACCGTTGACCTCGCCCGGCGGCTCGCGCCCGGTCGGGTCACCGCCCTGGAGGCGACGGCCGACGCGCTGGCGCTGACGCAAGCCGAGGTCGCGGCGCAGGGTGTGACCAACGTCGACTTCGTAGTCGGCGACGTGCACGACCTCGACCTCGACGACGACGCCTTCGACCTCGTCCACGCGCACCAGGTGCTCCAGCACGTCGGCGACCCGGTGCAGGCGTTGCGCGAGATGCGCCGGGTCTGCCGGCCCGGCGGCGTCGTCACCGCGCGCGACGGCGACTACGCCGCGTTCGCCTGGTACCCGCAGGTGCCGGCGCTCGACGAGTGGCTGGCGCTGTACGAGCGCGCCGCCCGGGCGAACGGCGGCGAGCCCGACGCCGGTCGGCGCCTCAAGGCGTGGGCGCACCAGGCCGGCTTCACCGACGTGACCGCAACCGCGAGCGCCTGGTGCTACACGACGGATGAGGACCGGGCGTGGTGGGGCGGCATGTGGGCCGACCGCATCCTCGACTCGGCCATGGCCACCCAGGTCCTGGACCAGGGCCTCGCGACCCGGGCCGACCTCGAGCGGATCTCTGCGGGGTGGAAGGCCTGGGCGGCCGACCCCGACGGCTGGTTCCTGATCCCCCACGGCGAGATCGTCTGCCGCCCCTGACGCCTCCACTCGCTCCCCCACCCAAATGTCGGGGCGAGAAGCAGCTGGAGCGCACAATTCGCCCCGACGTTCGCGATTCTGGCGGCGCGCTTGCCAGATGCAGCGCGACCGAGTGCTCCATGTCCACTTTTCGCCCCGACATCTGGGAATGGGGTGGTGGGCGATCGGGGAAGGGTCGGGCTACGGGGCGGGCGCACCTCCCCTGTAGCGTTGCCACTCGTGTCTCTGGCCGATCCGACCGTGGTGGCGCTCGCGGAGATGCGCAGCGCCCGCCGGCGCAAGCGCATGGCGAACATCCACTGGGTCGACGCCCTGTACCACGTCTACGTGGCGGCGATCATCGGCGGTGTGGTGCTCGTCCTGCTGTCGGGCGCCGCCGGCGGCACCGTCCTCGACGCCAACGGGCTCGCCGACCTGGTGCAACGCGGTCCCGCCGTGCTGGGGCTGCTCCCGGCCCTCGCGATCCTCGCCGGCCTGCGTTCGGGGAGCCGCGGCGGTCCCCTCGCCCTCGAGCAACCCGACGTACGACACGTGCTGATGTCGGCCGTGCCCCGCTCCGCCGCGCTCGCGCGGTCCGGTGATCCGCCAGCTCCGGTTCCTGGCGTTCATCGGCACCGTCGTCGGCGGCATCGCCGGGCTCTTCGCTCGTCACCGCCTCGGTGCGAACCCGGTCGCGCTCATCGCCTGCGGGGCCGGCTTCGGCCTGTCCACGATGCTCCTCGGCGCGGGGTGCGCACTGGTCGCGGCGGGGCGCCGACTCCCCCGTTGGCTCGCGACGCTGATCGGCCTCGCGCTCGTGGGCTGGTCGGTGGCCGACATCAGCGGCAACGGCCCCACCGCCCCGCTGACCTTCCTGGGGCGCATGGCCCTGTGGCCGCTGCACTTCGATGCGCTGGCGATCATCCCCGCCGTGATCGGCGTCGCGCTCGTCATCGCCGGCATCGCCGGCATCTCGGGCCTCTCGATCGAGTTCGCCGAACGACGCACCAAGCTGGTCGGCCAGCTCCGGTTCGCGGTGACGCTGCAGGACCTGCGCACGGTGCTCGTGCTGCGTCGCCAGCTCGCCCAGGAGCTCCCCCGAGACGACCCGTGGGTCGGCGACGGCCGGTACCGACGCAAGCCCCGGTTCCTGGTCTGGTCGCGGGGCTGGCGGAGCATCAACCGCTTCCCGGCTTCCCGGGTCGTCCGCTTGGCCATCACCGGCGTGATCGCCGGCTTCGCGGCACGCGCCACCTGGGACGGCGCCTTGCCGGTGCTGGTGATCGCCGGCCTGGCGATGTGGGTTGCCGGGCTGGACGCCATCGAGCCGCTCGCCCAGGAGACCGACCACCCGTCGCGCAGCGAGAGCTACCCCTGCGACATCGGTGAGCTGCTGGTGCGACACCTGGCGGCGCCCGCGGTGGTGATGGTCGGGGTCGCGCTCGTGGCCGCGACGGTGTTCTTCCTCGTCGCTCCCGGCACCACCTCGCTGCAGGTGGGTGCGATCGCGATCCTGCCGATGGCCTTCGCCGGTCTCGCCGGCGCGGTGGTCAGCGCGGTGATGGGCGCCCCGGCCGCCTCCGACGAGATCTCGGCGATGCTGCCCCCCGAGTTCGCCGGGATGAAGAACCTCGTGCGCGCCGCCTGGCCACCGGCGATCGCCGTGCTGGGCGCGGTGCCGATCGTCGCGGCACGTGCCTCGGCCAACAGCGGCAACCCGTCCGGGCCACCGGAGACGTCGGTGGCGATCGTCGCCGTGGCGGTGGCGTTGCTCGTGGCGGCCTGGGTCCGCTACCGGGACGACATCCACGAGTGGTGGAAGGCCTCGATGGCCGAGGCCAACGAGCAGAAGGCCGCCCGCGAGAAGGCGCGCAAACCGGCGAAGGCGTCGGCACCCGACGAATCGGACGCCGACGAGGGCTGGGACGAGGAAGACGACTGGGATGAGGACGACGATGTCGAGGAGTGGGATGAGGAAGAGGACGAAGAAGTTGCGTGGGATGACGAGGACGACGACGAGGACGAGTCATGACTGATGACCAGGTCACCGCGACCGACGGGGACGAGGCGCCCGCACTCGAAGCCTCCGGCCTCACCAAGGCCTATGCCGACCTGCCGGCATTGCACCCGCTCGACCTCGTGGTCGAGGCGGGCCAGTCGGTGGCGCTCATCGGCCACAACGGCTCGGGCAAGTCGACCTTCCTCCGCATGGTCGCGGGGCTGCTCGAACCCACCGGCGGCGACGTGCTCGTCGCGGGGTGGCCGGTCGGCACGATCCCGGCGCGCGCCACGACCTCGTTCCTGCCCGACGACCCGGTGCTCTACGACGACCTCAGCGTGCGCGAGCACGTCGAGTACGTGTCACGCCTGCACGGCGGCGACGGCTTCGACGAGTACGCCGAGCACCTCGCGGACCGCTTCAAGCTGACCGACCGGCTCGATGACCTCCCCGCCCGGTTCAGCCGCGGTCTCCGTCAGAAGACGTCGCTGCTGCTCGGCATCGCCCGGCCGTTCTCGATCCTGCTCGTGGACGAGCCCTTCGTCGGGCTCGACGTGCCCGGCAAGGCGACGTTGCTCGAGGTGATCGACGAGGTCCACGCGGACGGCGCTGCGGTGCTCGTGGCCACCCACGACCCCGAGTTCGTGGAGCGGGTCGACCGCTCGGTCGCGCTGCGCGACGGCGAGCTGGTCTTCGACGGCCAGGCCACCGTCTCCGAGGTCCTGGCGCTCGTCTCCACCTGACGGGGCGCGTCCGGCGGTCGACACTCCCCCGCCGGTCTCGGGCAGGCTGTCGGGCATGGACGTGCACCTGATCGACGGGACCTACGAGCTCTTCCGCTACTTCTACGGCGCGCCCTCCCACGTCAGCGATGCCGGCCAGGAGGTCGCCGCGGTGCGCGGCGTGGTCGGCTCGATGCTCACCCTGGTCGACGAGGGCGCGACCCACGTCGGCGTGGCGACCGACCACGTGGTGACCTCGTTCCGCAACGACCTGTACGACGGCTACAAGACCGACGAGGGGATGGACCCGGCGATCATGTCCCAGTTCGGGCTGCTCGAGGAGGCGCTGGAGGCGGCCGGTTTCGTGGTCTGGCCGATGGTCGAGCACGAGGCCGACGACGGCCTCGCCAGCGCGGCCCGGCTGGCCGCGGCGGACGATCGGGTCGACCGGGTGTGGATCTGCACACCCGACAAGGACCTGGGCCAGTGCGTCGGCGGCAAGGTGGTGCAGTTCGACCGGCGCAAGGGGCTGCGGTCCGGGCCCGCCGAGGTGGAGGCCAAGTTCGGCGTGCCGCCCGCGGCGATCCCCGACTACCTCGGGCTCGTGGGTGACACCGCCGACGGCTTTCCCGGACTGTCCGGGTTCGGGGCCAAGACCGCGGCCGCGCTGCTGGCCCGCTACGGCTCGATCGACGCCATCCCCGCCGACCCGGCCGAGTGGGACGTCACGGTGCGCGGCGCTGCCAAGCTCGCGGCCACCCTTGCCGAGCACGCGGAGGACGCCGCGCTGTTCCGCCGCATCGCCACCGTGGTCGACGACCTGCCGCTCTTCGACGACGTCGCGTCGCTCCGGTGGAACGGCCCGACCGACCGGTTCGCCGAGTTGGCCGAGCGCCTCGACGCCACCCGTCTCGTTGCGCGTGCCCGCGCCGTCGCCGAGACGGCCGCCGCCCGCTGACCGGACGGATGGCGAAGCCGAAGCGAGCAGGGCCGCAGGCCCGCCCGAGCTCCACAGCAGGCATGGCAGACTCCTCCGATGACCGACACTCCCTGGCAGGGCGATGCCACCTCACTTGTCGACGCGTTCCGCTCCGGCGAGCGCTCACCCGTCGAAGAGCTCGACGCCACCTACGCGGCGATCGAGCGAAGCGACCTCAACGCGTTCAGCCACCTCGACCCCGAGCGGGCCCGTGCGGCGGCAAAGGACGCGGACCTGACCAAGCCGTTCGGCGGGGTCCCGGTCGGGCTCAAGCAGCTCGACCCGGTCGAGGGCTGGCCCTACACCGAGGCGTCGCTGGTGTTCAAGGACCGGGTCGCCGACGCACACGTCGGTCGCGATCGACGCCGCCTCATGGGCAAGGGCGGGATCGTCCCGGTCGGCCAGACCACCGCCAGCGAGTTCGGCGGCCTCAACGTGAGCGTCACCAAGATCAACGGCGTCACCCACAACCCGTGGCGCCACGGCCGCACCGTCGGCGGTTCGTCGAGCGGGTCGTCGGCCGCGGTCGCCGGGGGCCTGGTGAGCATCGCCTCGGGCGGCGACGGCGGCGGCTCGATCCGCATCCCCGCCGGCTACACCGGCCTGCTCGGCATGAAGGGCACCTTCGGCCGCATCCCGCGCAGCCCCAACGCCTACATGCGCCCCAACACCGTCGTGCTGGGCTGCCTGGCCCGATCGGTGCGCGACGCGGCCCGCTACTACGACGTGTGCTCCGGCCCGGACTACGCCGACCCGACGAGCCTGCCGTCGCACCCGAGCTTCGAGGCGGCGCTCGACAGCCACGACCTCAAAGGCCTGCGCGTCGCCGTCATCCCGTCGTTCGGTGGCGTCGAGCTCGAGCCCGGCGTCGAGGAGAACCTGCGGGAGCAGGCCGAGGCGATGATCGCCGACGCCGGCATGACGCGGGTCGACCTGTCACTGGAGCTGCCGAACCTGGCGGCCCAGTGGATGATGGGCAACCTGGCGACGCTGCTCGGCGAGCTCAACGACCAGCTGGCCGAAGTGCGCGTCGGAGATGACCGACGAGATCGCGCTCGGGCTGTTCCTGTCCAAGTCGCTCTACAACCTCGACACCGCCGCCGTCGCCGAGGACCTCCGGGTCGAGGCGAACGAGGCGATGGCCCGGGCCTTCGAGCAGGTCGACCTGATCGTGTGCTCGACGAACCCCGGCCCGGCCTTCAACGCCGAGTGGGGCACGTCGAGCCCCGAGCCCGGCCCGGTGAAGTTCATCAAGTCCAACGCCGCGAGCCCGCTACGTGATGCGCGGCGTGCTGGGCAGCGTGCGCTTCGCCTCGGCGGCGGCGCAGGGCCTGCCCAACAAGCTCATCGACATCGCCAACGAGAAGTTCCCCGAATTCGTGACGATGGGCGGGCTGACGATCCTGGCGAACCTCTACGGCAACCCGTCGGTGTCGATCCCGGCGGGCACCGTCGACGGGCTTCCGGTCGGCATGCAGGTGATGGCGCCGCACCACCGTGACGGCCTGCTGTTCGACGTGGCCCGCTCGGTCGAGCGGAACCGTCCGTGGCCGCTGGTGGCGCCGTCGGTGAGCGCCGCCGTCCCCGTCTGACCCGGGCGTAGCTCGCGCGCCTCCCGCCGTCTTTGGGTGCCGATTCGCAGGCCATGGCCTGCGAATCGGCACCCAAAGCGCAACGTTCGGCGGGTCAGTCGGCGATTCAGTCGCGCTGTTCAGCGAGGTGGCGACGGGCGACCGCGGCGGCGCCGACCAGGGGGCCGTCGGCGCCGAGCCCGACCGGCACGATGCGGGCGCCGCGGGCGTAGGGGATCCGGGCGGTCGCGGCGAGCGCCTCGTTCGCGGCCTCGAAGAACGGCGCGCCGAAGCCCAGCGCCACGGAGCCGCCGACGCAGGCGAGGCGCAGGTCGCACAGCACGACCGCCGCGGCCACCGCCCGGCCGACCAGCGTGCCGGTGCGACGGCGGACCTCCTCGGTCGCCTCGGCGGCGGGTCGCCCGGTGACCGCGGCGATCGCCGTGCCCGAGGCCTCGGCCTCGAGACAGCCCCGGCTCCCGCAGGCGCACAGCCGCCCGCCCGGCTCGACCACCAGGTGGCCGAGATGCCCCGCGTTGCCGCTGGCGCCGTCGAGCAGCCGCCCGTCGACGACGAAGCCGGCGCCGACGCCGGTCGACACGACCATCGCCAGGTAGTTCCGCTCCCCGCGGGCCGCGCCCAGCCACCCCTCGCCGAGCGCCAGCGCCTTGGCGTCGTTGTCGACGACCGTGGGAAGTCCGAGCTCGGCCTCGAGGCGCGCCGTGAGCGGGAACGCGTCCCACTGGGGGATGTTCAGCGGCGTCACGGTGACGCCGCCCGCGGCCATCGGCCCGCCGCACCCGACGCCCACGGTCGTCGGCGCAGGGCCTCCCGCCGCAGCGTGCGCGTCGAGGGCCCGGTGGACGGTGGCGGCGAGCGTGGCGAACAGCTCCTCGGCGTCACGGCCGGCGGTGGCCGCCTGCGTCCGCCCGTGCAGCGCGCCTGCGTCGTCGACCACGGCCGCCGCGAGCTTGGTGCCGCCGATGTCCACCGCGAGCACCGGGCCGACGGTCGGGGACGTGGGTCGATCGGGCACCGCCGCAACGTACCCCCGGCCCGCCGTACCGGGTGGGGTTGGCGGTGCTGGAGCAACGCCAACCCCACCCGGTACGGGATCGGGAAGGCGCTCGTACACTGTCGTCCTGGCTGACGGTTGCCCCCTCCGACCACGCGAAGGCCCTCGATGACGCTCCGCCGATCCACCGCAGCGCTCGCCGCGACCCTCGTCATCGTGCTGACCGGCCTGGGCTGCTCGACGAGCACGCCCGCGGCCTCGACCTGTGACGACCTCCAGACCCTCGCCAGCGAGGTGCGGGGGCTCACGAGCGTCGACCTGCTCTCCTCCGGGGTCGACGGGATCACCGCGCAGACCGACAAGATCTCCAAGACCCTGGACGACCTGAAGAAGAGCAGCAACGCGGAGTTCGGGTCGGACATCGACGCCCTGAAGTCGTCGTTTTCGGCGCTCAAGGACACCCTGACCGGGGTCTCCTCGGGCTCCACGTCGCTGACCGACGTCGTCAGCGAGGTGAAGGCGGACCTCTCCGAAGATCTCCGACGCCTGGACGAAGCTGGAGCGCGACGCCAAGGCCGAGCTCGACAACTGCGACCTCTCGGCGACCTCAACGTCGAGCTGAACCCTTTCGAGGTGGGTGAGACGGATCGGCGCCGAGCGCGGCTACCGGGCGTCCGCCACGAGACCCACCAGGCGCTCCATCAGCTCACTGAGGTCCGGCATCCGAGCGACTTCGGCGGCGACCTCGGCCGCCCGTGCCGTAATCATCGGGTCCTCGAACAACCGGGCGACCGCCTCCGATATCGGCGTTGGGGCCACGTCATCACCAGTCAACACGAGACCCACGCCTGAGGCGCGCAGCGCCGGGGCACCCGAGATGAACTGGTCGGTCGCCAACGGGATGCCGAGCTGGGGCAACCCAGCGGTCGCCGCGCCGAACATCGTTCCTGCGCCGCAGTGGTGCACGACGGCGTCGACGTGCGCGAGGAGCTCTATCTGGGGCAGGTAGCGCTCGACGAGCACCCGATCGGGGACGGGACCCAGCGCGGCCGGGTCGCCGTCGGGGCCGACGGTCACCACGACGTCGACCGGCAGGCGGGCGAGCCCGTCGAGCACCGAACGGAACGTGCGCACCGCCCGCTCGCCGGTGTTCACCACCGTGCCCAACGTGACGTACACGCGGGGTCGGCGACGCGGCGCCTCGAACTCGGGCGGCAGCGCCGCGTCGACGTGCCAGGACGCGGGTCGTGCCGGCCACACGACCGGTACTGCGTCGAGAGAATCGAGGTCCTGCATCGACGGAGGGCAGACGTCGACGTACGCGACGCCGAACTGCGAGACCGGCGCGCCCGACCGACCGGCCTCGCCACGTGCGGCGAGGACCTCGGCCAGCCGGTCATCCACATCGGCCAGCATGTCGGGCGGCCCAAGGCGATTCAGACCGTGGCACACCGACGGGACGTCGGCGACCCGAGCGGCGACCGCCGCTCCGCAGTCGTAGAACTCGTGGACGACGACGTCTGGGCGGTCCGACGCAATGACGCTCGACAACTCGTCGGCGACCACCGGGGCGATCACCGAGCCGAAGAGGGCCGCGATGAACGCGGTGCGCGGGCTGGGGCAGGTCGATCAGGTCGGCGAACCGCTCGCGGGCCAGCGGGACGGCCGCTTCGGTCGTGGGGCTGATCGCCACGAACTCGAACCCGAGTGACTCGACCTGTTCTCGGCGCGCCGGCCCGGTGGCGATCCGCACGCGGTGGCCGGCGCGGCGGCAGGCCAGGGCGAGCGGAAGGACCGGGTAAAGGTGTCCCGAGAGCGGCATCGCCGCGACCATCACGTCGAGTCGCCCGTGTGCCGCTGGATCCGCGCGGCGCCGCCATGCAACCACCGTAGAAGGCCGGGACGGCTCGATGTCTGCGTCGAGCGGCCACGTCCGCCAGCGCGTGCCCCAATCACACCGGCATCGACGACTAAACCGGATGGGGTGCCGGGGCGTCGTGGAGGTAGGGGTCGACCAGACCTCAGCGACGACCGGAACGAGCGGATGTCCGTGGGCGCAGCGCATCTCGACACCGAGGAAGACGACGACACGGTCGCTGCGGCTGCGGCGGCAGCGCCCGACGACGCATCGGCGTCTCCGGGCGTCCGGCCGACGGTCCCCGGCGACTCGATCGCCCAGCGCATCGCCGCATTCGCAGACGGGGAGCACGCCCGGGTGGTGGCCGCGGTGACGCTGTGCTGCGGGTCGACGACCGAGGCCGCCGACGCCGTGGTCGACGCGCTTGGCAGGGCCTGGGAGCACCTGGACGCCGGCGAGCCGATCGACAACCTCGCCGCCTGGGTGACCCGGGCGGCGACGAACCAGGTGCGCTCGCGGTTCCGGCACCTCAGCGTGGTGCGCCGCACCCGCCACCTGGTCGCCCGCGACGATCTCCGGCCCGACCCCGCCGCCGAGAGCATCGACCGGGTCGACCTGGCCCGGGCGATCGGCGGGCTCACCAAGCGCCAGCAACAGGTGCTGGCGCTGCACTACGGCCTCGACCTGCCGGTCGCCGAGGTCGCCGACCAGCTCGGCGTCGCCGCCGGCACCGTCAAGGCGACCCTCCACCAGGCCCGCGCCGCCCTCGCCGGGCGCCTCGAAGTCGACGCCGCGCCCCCTGCCGACGAGGACGGTCCCCATGACGCCTGAAACCGACCCCCGCGACGCGGAGCCCGACCCGGCGCCGGCCGACGAGACGCCCGACGGACGCGCGCTCGACCCGCGCGCTGCGCCGCGCCGTCGACGACACGCGCAATCGGCGTTCCGCCGATCGGCGCCGACGAGCTCGTCGCGGCGGCGAGCGCCGCCCGCGACGACGCCGCCGCAGGACGACGACCGGCGCGCATCGCCCTCGACGCCGCGGTGGTCCTGGTGCTCGTCCTCGCCCTGGCGGTGGCCGTGCGCCACCGCTCCACCGCGCGAGGTCGGCAGGCGACCCGACGAAGCCCACGGTCGTCGGCTACGGGGACGTCGGTTACGACCGGGGGGTCGGCGTCGACCCGAACAAGGACCTGACCGATGGGCAGGCGCTGAAGCTCCGCGCAGGGAACTTCGACCTCGGCACGACGCGTCACGTTCGGCGAGTGCGTGGCCGCTCCGGTCGGGCGCGCCGCCGACCTCGTCCCGCCGCAGGGCACGGGGGGAGCCCCGAGCTGGCCGGGCACGACGACCACCGCTCCCAGGAGCGATCCCGGGCGACTTCCCACCCGCCGTCCGGATCGGGCCGGACATCCCCTTCGACAGCGGCTACCGGACGCAGACGTGGGTGGCGGCCCACTGCGACACGACACCCGGTCGCGTCGTCGCGCGCGACCTCGTCGGCGCTGCAACCGCCGGACCCGAGCATTCCCCTCGCCACCGTCGCGCTTGCCACGTTGCGGTTCTCGTCGCAGGTGGCGACGGACGCCGACGCACGGCCGGCACGAAGCGGGTAGCCGACCTCGTGCGCCGGGGTCCGGACACTCCTGGGCACATCGCCGAGCAGCACGCTGCCCTCCTCCGGGTGGGTGGCGAACGCCGAGGGATCGTGCGTGATCGTGGCCATCGGCACGGTGCAAGGCCATCCCTTCGCCCAGATCTCCACACCCCTCGGTGTCGCCGCGACCTCCCCCTGAACGGCAGACGAGTCGCCCCAGTTCGAGAGGGAGGCGAGCTCGGGCAGGCCGCCCGCCTACCCGGCGGCGGCGACGGCGTCCTTGGTGGCGGTGCCGGCGTACATGAAGCTCAGGATCTTCGGGCCGGCGATCGTGAAGGTGGTCGAGTCGATGTCGGCGAAGCCGGCGGCCTCGAGCAGCTTGACCGGGTCGCGCACCAGGTGGCAGCCGCCCGCGATCTTCCCCTGCACGCCGTCGAAGCGGTGCTGGCGCCGGGCCACCTTCGGGTCGTCGGACAGGCCGTGCTCGAGGAAGAACACCTTCCCCCCGGGCTTGACGACCCGGTGCATCTCGGCGAGCGCGCCCTCGACGTCGGGGATCGTGCACAGCGTCCAGGTGCTCAGGGCGTGGTCGACGCTGTCGTCGTCGATCGGGAGCCGGCCGTCGGTCAGGTCGAGGAACTCGACGTCGACCGGCGACGCGGCGAGGCGCTTGGCGGCGATCTTGCGCCCCTCGGTGGCCGGGTCGAGCGCGTAGACCTTGTCGACCTCGGCCGGGTAGTAGGGCACGTTCGTGCCGCTGCCGAAGCCCACCTCGAGCACCGTGCCCGACAGCCCCTCGAGCGCCCGGGCGCGCAGCTTGCCCATCGACTTGCCCCCCAACAGCAGGTCGATCGCGTGCGGCAGGACCTTGTTCTCGTAGAACCCCATGTCCCCAGTCCACCAGGCCACCGCCCCAGAGGGCGAACGGAGCCGATGAGGAGCACTCCCCGCCGCAGCTCGGGGTCGGGCGAAATTCGGCCGGGTAGCGCGGCCGGGTGGCTCAGGCGGGACGGGCGCGCCCGGCCTCGTCGGCGGCGGCGTCGGGGTGGCGGCGCAGCACCTCCCGCTCGACCGCGTCGCGCACCGCGGGCGTGTCGTGCACCGCCACGTGGGCCTGCGCGGCGTTGAACACCGCCCGCTCCACGTTGTACGCCACCAGCTCGGAGATCGCCGCGACGAGCAGGCGCAGCGACGCGACGGTCCGGCGGGCCTCCTCCTCGGGCGCGAGGTCGTGGGCGCGGATCCGGCTGATGACGTGCCGCTCCCAGGCCTCTACGGCCTCGTCGGCCAGGTGGTCGGCCGTGGCGAGCTGCGGGTCGGCGATGGCGAGGAACTCCTCGAGCGGCAAGCCCACGCCGAGCAGGGTCAGCACCCGGCGCACCGCGCGCACGTCGGCCTCGGTGTAGCGGTAGGCGCGGCCGATGCGGTGCGGGCGCACCACGTGCGACGCCTCGAGCGAGCGGATCATCTCGGCGGGCAGGCCGCTCGCCTCGGCCACGTCGCGCAGGCGGAGCGTCGGCGCGTCGGGCTCGGACAGCGGCACCGTCCCGGCGTCGTCGCGGACCGCCTCGGCGATGGCGCGCAGCGAGTGGCCCGCGCGCCTTCAGGTCGAGGATGAGGTTCAGCCGGTGCTCGTGCGCCGGGCCGTACCAGGCCACCCGCCCCTCGTGCCGCGGCGCCGGCAACAGGCCCTTCGACTGGTAGGAGCGAAGGAGCTGCACGCTCACGCCGCACCGCGCCGCGAAGTCCTCGGCTCGCAGGTCCCCGTCGGTGGCGCCGTCGGGGTGTTCAGCCGTCACGGACGACCCCCCTTCCGCACGTCGAGGCGACTTCGTGTTGCGCGGCTTGCGCGGCATCGGGGCTCCCTGCGGGCGGGGGTTCGGTGCGACGCGAACCCGGGGCGGTTCGGTCGTCGATCACCCCACCCTAGACCAGGTCGAAGAATGTTTCGGTGATTTGATGTAACCGTTCGTCGAATCGTTGGTCAGAACCCATTGTCGCCCGCACCGCCGGCGTCACCGTCAGCCGACCAACGGAGCCCGCCCGTGCCGTTCGCCATCGTCTTCCCCGGCCAAGGAGCCGCGTCGCCCGGCATGGGTCGCGCCTGGGCCGACCACCCCGCCTGGCACGTCGTCGACGACGCCGAGGCGGCGCTCGACCGTCCCCTCACCCACCTGCTCCTCGACGCCACCGCCGCCGAGCTGGCGCCGACCGACGCCGGTCAGCTCTCGGTGCTGCTCACCTCGCTGATGGCCTGGGAGGCGACGGCCGAGGTGGTCCCGGCCGACGAGATCGTGGCCTTCGCCGGCCACTCGCTGGGTCAGGTCACCGCGCTCTTCGCCGCCGGCGTCGTCGCCCCCGCCGACGGCTACCGACTCGCCGCGGCCCGGGCGGACGCCAGCCAGGAGTCGGCGCGGCGCAACCACGGCCGGATGTGCGCGCTTGCTCGGCGCCACGCTCGACCAGGCCGCCGCGGCGGTCGACGGCATCGACGACGTCTGGCTCGCGAACGACAACGCACCCGGCCAGGCGGTCATCGCCGGGCGTCCCGACGCCGTCGACCAGGCCCGGACTGCAGGCCAAGGAAGTCGGCGTGCGGCGCAGCGCCGTGCTCGACGTCGGCCACGCCTTCCACACGCCGCTGCTCGCCGACGCCGCGGCCGCCTGGCAGCCCCGGCTCGCCGCGACCCCCTTCGCCACCACGTCGATCCCCGTGGTGAGCAACACCGACGCACGTCCCCACGGCACCCAGGGCGACGCCACCGACTGGGTCGCCCTGCTGACCCGCCACCTCGTCGAGCCGGTGCGCTGGCGGGAGTCGCAGCTGGCGCTCGCCGCCCTGGGCGCCACGGCGCTCGTCGAGGTCGGACCAGGGACGATCCTGGGCGGCCTCGCCCGCCGCACCGTGCCCGACCTCGCGACCCACCAAGTCGGGACGCCCGAGCACGCAGCCGCGCTGGGCGCGACGCTCGCGGCCGGCCGACCGGCCGGAGCGGGTGCGCGATGACCCCGCCGACCACCACCCCGACCACCGTCCTCCGCGCCGAACCGGCCCTCGACCCGTCGATCGGCGAGCCGGTCGGACACGGGCCGAACCGCGGGTCGAACGGCAACGGTCTGTACCACGCCGAGGACCTCCACCTGCTCGAACGCCTGGTCGTGGCGGGTCGAGTCGGCGCGTTCACGCCGAGCGCGGACGGCCGTGCGACCGGCGACCGGCTGACGCGCGGCGACGTCGTCGGCACCATCGGCGACGAGGCCAGCCGCAGCCCGTTCACCGGCACGATCGCCGGCTGGCTCGCCCAACCCGGCGAGCAGGTGCGGGTCGGGCAACCGCTGCTCTGGCTCCGGGCCGACGCGTGACGGCGCTCGCACCCGACCCGACGGTCGAGCCGAGTCCGGCGCGCCGTCGACGAGCACCCAGCTCGACGACCGCGAGCGTCCGGGTCGCAGGCTGGGGGTCGGCCCTGCCCGAGCGGCGCGTCACCAACGCCATGCTCGAAGCGACGTTGGACACCGACGACGCCTGGATCGTGGCGCGGACCGGCATCCGCGAGCGGCGGCACGCGGACGACCACGAGACGACCTTGCCGCTCGCCACCCGGGCGGCGGAGGCCGCACTTCGGCGGGCGGGTGTGCGCGCCGACGCCGTCGACCTCGTCGTGCTCGCGACCTGCACGGCGGAGCGTCCCATGCCGTCCACCGCCGCCGAGGTCGCGGCCGCACTCGGCTGCCCGGGCGGAGCGTTCGACCTGGACGCCGCCTGCGCGGGCTTCGTCCACGCCCTGGTCGTCGGCGCGCAACGTGCTCACCGGCGGCGTCGCCGAGCGGGTGCTGGTGATCGGCGCCGACACGATGAGCCGCGTCGTCGACCCCGCCGACCGGTCCACCGCGGTCCTCTTCGGGGACGGCGCCGCGGCGCTGCTGCTCGAGGCCGCGCCGCACCAGGCCACAGTCGGTGCGGCACCCGACGGCCTCGGCGGCGGCCTGGTCGCCGCCGACCTGGTGACCGACGGCGCCGGCGTCGACCTCCTGCGCATCGACGCGCCCGGCGCCCGGTACCCGGCCGGACGCGCCCGAGCCCGGGCCGTCGCCCTACCTGCACATGGACGGCCGCGCCGTGTTCCACCGCGTCGTCCGCGGCGTGGCGGCCTCCATCGAGCGCACGCTGGCACGCGCCGGCTGCACGGTCGACGACGTGGCCTGGCTGGTCCCCCACCAGGCCAACGCCCGGATCGTCGACGCGATCGCCGCACGGGTCGGCATCGACCCCGCCCGCGTCGCCGCCAACGGCGACCGCTACGGCAACACCTCGGCGGCTTCGGTCCCCCTGCTGGTCGCCGAGCAGGCCGACGACGAACAGTTCGCCGACGGCGACCTGGTGCTGCTCGCCGGGTTCGGCGCCGGCCTCAGCCTCGCCACGGCGCTCTGGCGTTGGGAGGCGGCGTGACCGCCACGACCACCACCCCGTCTCCTACGGCACCGGCTTCCGACCGGGAGTCCGCCGGGGTCGCGCTCGTCACCGGCGGGTCGGGCGGCATCGGCGCCGCGACCGCCAGACGCCTCGCCGCGGCGGGCCACCCGGTGGCCGTCGCGTTCCACACCAACGAGGCGGCCGCCGAGCGGGTCGTCGCCGAAATCGCAGCAGCCGGCGGACAGGCCGTGGCCGTGGCGCTCGACGTGACCGACCCGGCAGGCCGTCGAACGCGCCTACGGAGAGGTCGAGGCGCACTTTGGGCGCGGTCGAGGTCCTGGTGCTCGGCGCCGGGGTCACCCGCGACCGACTCCTGGTGCAGCTCGGCGAGGACGACTGGCACGAGACGCTCGACCACAACCTCACGGGCGCCTACCGGGTCGCCAAGCGCGCGCTGCGCCCCATGCTCCGCGCCCGCTGGGGGCGCATCGTGTGCATCTCGTCGGTGGTCGCCTCGACCGGTTCGCCGGGCCAGACCAACTACGCCGCGTCCAAGGCGGGCCTCGTGGGACTGGCGCGCTCGCTGGCCCACGAGGTCGCGAGCCGCGGCATCACCGTCAACGTCGTCGAGCCAGGGCCGATCGCCACGGCCATGACCGACGCGCTCGGCCCCGAACGGTGCGCCGAGCTCGCCGCGCTCGTGCCGCTGGGTCGCTTCGGCACCCCCGACGAGGTCGCCGCCACGGTGGCGTTCCTCTGCTCGGACGCCGCCGCGTACCTGACCGGGGCGGTCATCCCCGTCGACGGCGGCCTGGGCCTCGGCCGCTAGCGACCGGCCCGCCCGCGCCGAGACCTCCACCTCCACCCACCCCCAATCAACCACCCCCCCAACCAGAAGGAACCCACCATGAACCGTGCCACCGTGCTCACCGCCCTCGCCGACGCCACCAAGGTCGTCCTCGGCGCCGACCCGGCCTCGATCACCGAGTCCACCTCGTTCGCGGACGACCTCGAGGCGGACAGCCTCGACCTGGTCGAGCTGGTCATGCAGGTCGAGGACGCGCTCGACATCGAGATCGGCGACACCGACCTCGGCGACGTGCGCACCGTCGGCGACGCCGTGGACCTGGTCTGCCAGGTCGCCTCGGCGTCGGCATGACCGCCGCCCCCGTCGCGGTCACCGGCATCGGCCTGGTGACCCCCGCCGGACGCACGGTCGACGAGGTCTGGGCGACGCTGCTCGCCGCACGGTCCACCGCCGGGCCGATCACCCACTTCGACGACGAGCGCCACCGCGTCCACGTCGCGTGCGAGGTGCGCGACCTCGACGTCGACCCCTACCTCACCTCGATCGAGGCTCGGCGCCTCGACCGGGTCGCGATCCTCGGCCTGCTCGCCGCGTCCGACGCCCTCGCCGACGCGGCCGGGATCGGCGCCGACCAGGGTGCGACCCTCCACGCGGACGCCGCCGCCCGGCTCGACGTCGACCCGGCGCGGGTCGGGGTCGTCGCCGGTTCGGGCATCGGCGGCATCCGCACGCTCGAGGACCAGGTCACCGAGGTCGCGTCCCGCGGCCCGTCCCGCGCCGGCCCGCTCCTGGTGCCGATGATGATGCCGAACGCGACCCCGGCCTGATGTCGCGATGCGCCACGGCTCGAGGGGCCCGAACCTGGCGATCGCCACCGCGTGCGCCACCGGCACGAACGCGATCGGCGAGGCGACCGAGCTGATCCGCTCGGGGCGGGGCCGATGTGGTGGTGGCGGGCGGCGCCGAGGCCTGCATCAGCCCGGTGGCGGTGGCGGCGTTCGCCCGCATGGGCGCGCTCAGCGCCAACCCGGACGACCCGGCCCGCGCGTCGCGGCCCTTCGACGTGGACCGCGACGGCTTCGTGATGGGCGAGGGGGCCGCCTTCGTCGTGCTCGAGTCGCCGAGCGCGCCCGCGCCCGCGGCGCGCACGTCCACGGCGAGGTCCTCGGCTACGCCGCCAACTGCGACGCGCACCACCTCACGGCGCCCCGCCCCGACGGGGCCGGCGCCGTGGCCTGCATCGAGCGGGCGCTCGACGACGCCGGGATCGCCGCCGACCGACATCGGCCACGTCAACGCCCACGGCACATCGACCCCGCCACAACGACGCCGCCGAGGCCGAGGCGCTGGCCAAGGTGTTCGGCGCGCACCAGGTGCCGGTGACCTCGACCAAGGGGGTGACCGGCCATCTCATCGGGGCGACCGGCGCCTTCGAGGTGGTCGCCGCGCTCCTGGCGGTCGCGCCGGCGTCGTGCCGCCCACCGCGAACCTCGAGACCTGCGACCTGCCGGTCGACGTCGTGGCCGGCGAGCCCCGCCGGGTCGGGGCCGGGCCTGCACTGTCGACCTCGTTCGGGTTCGGGGGCCACAACGCCGCGGTGATCGTCGGCCCCGCGGCGTGACGCCGACCGCGCACCCGCGGCTGGCCATCG
The DNA here is from genome assembly GCA_963810075.1 of uncultured Actinomycetes bacterium. GTDB lineage: Bacteria > Actinomycetota > Acidimicrobiia > Acidimicrobiales > Iamiaceae > CAWELZ01. The sequence goes on from CAWELZ010000014.1 coordinate 425,961, forward strand.
CCGCCGGCCGCGGCGGGCGCGCCTCGGCGTGCCTCGAGCCGCTCGTACCGGGAGCGCCGACCGTCGCCCGGGTCGACCTGGGCCGGGTCGCGGAACCCGAAGCGGGGCCGCTGCCGACCGCCGAGGTCGACGGCGCCGTGTGCGCCGCGGCGGTCGGCGCCGCGGTCGACGCCGGCCTGCCCGTCGTGCTGGTGGTCCACGCCTGGGGCGCGGACCCCGACGGCTCGGTGTTCGGCCTCGACGCGTGGGGACGGGCCGCCAAGGCGCTCGTCGACGCCTCGGGCGTGGTGCCGAGCGTCGCAGTGGTCGACGGCCCGTGCCTGGGTGGCGCGGCGCTCGTGGTGGGGCTCGCCGACGTGCTGGTGCTGACCGACCGGGCCCGGCTCCACGTCTCCACACCCGCCAGCATCGAACGGCACACGGGCGTCGTGGTCGACGACGCCGACATCGGCTCGGCCGCCCTCCACCAGTCCCGCTCGGGCGTCACCCACCACCACGCGCCGACGCTCGACGACGCGCTCGACTGGGCCGCCGACCTGCTGGAGCTGCTGCCCGCGCACCACGAGGCCCTCCCACCACCGGGCGCCACCCACGACCCCTCGGACCGTCCCACTCGATCGGCCGCGGCGGCGGTCCCCGACGACGCGCGCCGCGCCTACGACGTGCGCACCGTGCTCGCCGACGTGGTCGACGACGGCGACCTGCTCGAGCTGCACGCCAAGTACGCGCCGGCGATCGTCGTGGCGTTCGCCCGCATCGACGGGCGCAGCGTCGGCCTGGTCGCCAACCAGCCGGGCGCGCTGGCCGGCGCGGTCGACATCGACGTCGTCCCAGAAGGCGGCCCGCTTCGTCCGCTTCTGCGATTCGAGCAACGTGCCCCTGGTGACCTTCGTCGACACTCCCGGCTTCCGTCCCGGGCGCGACCAGGAGTGGCGGGGCATGATCCGTCACGGCGCCCAGCTCGCCTTCGCGTACGCCGAGGCCACCGTGCCGCGCGTGCTGCGTGATCCTGCGCAAGGCGTACGGCGGCGCCTACATCGTGATGGACGCCAAATCGATGGGCAACGACCACTGCCTGGCCTGGCCCAACGCCGAGATCGCCGTCATGGGAGCGCCCGGCGCAGTCGAGATCCTCCACCGACGACAGCTCGACGCGCTCCCCGACGCGGCACGCGCCGGCCAGCACCGAGGAGCTCCTCGCCGACTACGAGGCGACCTACCTCACACCGCGCCTCGCGCTCGCCCGGGGCTACGTCGACGAGGTCATCGACCCGTGCGACACCCGGGCCGCGATCGCCGGGTCGCTGGCGGCGCTCGCCGCCAAACGCGAACGTGTCCCCCGGCGGCGGCACGCCAACACGCCGCTGTGACCTCCCACGACCCCGCCTCACCCGAAAGGTCCCCGATGCTGCTCGACGGCGCCAAGCTCGTCATCACCGGAGTGCTCACCCGCGACTCCATCGCCACGTCGGTCGCCCGGCTCGCCCAGGAGCAGGGCGCCGAGGTGGTGCTCACCTCGTTCGGGCGCGCCCGGAGCCTCACCGAGCGGATCGTCCGACGACACCTGCCCGAGCCGGCCGACGTGCTCGAGCTGGACGTCACCCAGCCGGCCCACTTCGCCTCGCTCGCCGAGGAGCTGGACCGGCGGTGGGGACGGGTCGACGGCGTCGTCCACGCCGTGGGCTTCGCGCCCGAGTCGTGCCTGGGCGGCGGTGTGCTCGACGCGCCGTGGGAGGACGTCAGCGTCGCGCTGCACGTCTCGGCGTTCTCGCTCAAGGAGCTGGCGGGGCGTCGCTCGCCCCGCTGATGCCGCCGGCGGGGCGCCGTGGTCGGGCTCGACTTCGACGCCGCCCAGGCGTTCCCGCAGTACGACTGGATGGGCGTGGCCAAGGCCGCCCTCGAGGCGACCGCGCGCTACCTGGCCCGCGACCTCGGCCCGCGAGGGCATCCGGGTCAACCTGGTCGAGCGCCGGCCCGCTGCGCACCCTGGCGGCCCGCTCGATCCCCGGGTTCGCCGACTTCGAGGCGGCGTGGGGCGACGCGGGCGCCGCTCGGCTGGGACGTCCGCGACCCCGTCCCCGCGGCCAAGGCGTGCGTGGCGCTGCTGTCGGACTGGTTCCCCGCGACGACCGGCGAGATCGTCCACGTCGACGGTGGCTTCCACGCCATCGCCGTCGGCGGGCCCGACGCGCCTGCGGCGCCGGCCGGAGACCGTCCGTGACCGTCGAGGCACCCGGTTCCCAAGGCGTGGTCGGCGACCCACGCACCAGCGACGAACTGGTCGGCCTGCTGGCGCACCGACCGCCGTTCCGCTTCGTGGACGCGGTCGAGGCGGTGACCCCCGGCGAGCGGATCACCGCGCGCTACCGGGTCACCGGCGACGAGGCGTTCCTCGCGGGCCACTTCCCGGGCCGACCGACGTTCCCCGGCGTGCTGCTCGTCGAGGCGCTCGCCCAGGCCGGGGCCATCGCGCTGCTCGCGGATGACCGCTTCGCCGGGTCGCTCCCCCTGCTCGGCGGCGTCGATCGCGCCCGCTTCCGCAGGGTCGCGGTGCCGCGGCGACGTGCTCACCCTCGACGTGGAGGTCACGTCGCTCTCGGCGCGGGCCGGGCGGGCGGACGGGCGCGGCGACCGTCGACGGCCGTCGTTGCGCCGAGGTCGGACTGCTCTTCGTCCTCGCGCCCGACTGACCGCTCGTCGCCGGGCGACCGATCGGGCTCGGCACTACCCTGACGTGCTTCGCACACGACGAATCCGACCGGCGGGCGGCCGCGTCGTCGTCCCCACTCCAGGAGCTCGCTCATGTCGAACGTCCGTCGAGCCATCGCCGTGCCCCTAATCGCTGCGGGGATCGCACTGGTCGGCGCGTGCAGCGGCAGCACCATTGCGGGCACCAAGATCCATCCCAAGGATCCATACATCACGAGGACGTCGACGACCACCAAGTCGGCGCCGACGACCGCACCGGCCGCGGCCCCCGGCGCGACCGCGCCCGCGACGACGTCAGCGACCGGCAGCTCGGGCGCTGGCTCGGGCGCTGGCTCGGGTAACGGCTCGACCCCGACGACCGCCACGCCCAGCAAGGGCTCGAGCGGCTCCGTGCATCTCACCGGCTCGTTCTGCGACAAGGTCTCCCAGATCATCAGTGACAACGCCCACCTCTTCACCGGCTCGGGCTCGACCGACCCGGCGACCCAGCTCGCCGACCTGAAGAAGGGCTTCGCCGACCTCGACGACGCGTACCACCAGCTCCTGACCGACGCCCCCTCCGAGATCAAGGCCGACCTCGAGTACGCGGCGAAGGCGACTGACGAAGCCAACGTCAAGATCCAGCAGCTGACGACCTACAGCAACGACGCGCTGTCGAAGATCTTCGCGCCCCTCAGCTCCCCCGAGGCCAAGAAGCACTCCGACAACCTCGACGCGTACACCAAGAAGACCTGCGGCTTCGACCCCAGCGCCGGCGCGTCGGGTACCGGCGGCTGAGGACGACGGCGAACGGCCCGGTCTCCTGTTCGGTTCTCGGGCATCGTGCCCGACCCGACAACCGCCGCATCGGGACCTACGCTCCTTGGCGACCAACTGCGACGAACCTGCCGGCTTGACCCCGCTGCTTCGTCCTCACCAAGGAGCACCACCATGCCGAACGTTCGCCGGGCGCTCGCCCTGCCCGTCCTCGTCGCGGGCCTCACCGTCGTCAGCGCCTGCGGGTCCAGCAGCTCCGTCGGAGCCAAGGCCAAGAGCGCCGCGACCGCCGCGCCATCCACCACCGCGTCGACGACTTCCTCGGCCGGCACAGTCGACTCGGGCGGGACGACCCAACTCACCGGATCGTTCTGCGACATGTTGAACCAGTTCACGAAGGTGAAGGATGGGATCTTCGCCGGCACCGCGAGCACGGATCCGGCGGTGATGCTCAAGAGCATGAAGCAGGGGTTCGCAAACGCGACCGCCGGCCTGCACCAGCTCGATGCCAAGGCGCCACCCGCGATCAAGCCCGACCTCGACTACACCGTCCAGCAGTTCGATTCGCTCAATGCGCAGGTCCAGAAGCTGACGAGCTACTCCCCCCAAGAGCTCTCGAAGATCACCAGCAACCTCGACAGCCCCGAGGCCTCGAAGCACTCCCAGAACCTGGCGAAGTACGCCCAGACCACGTGCGGGGTCAACCCCAACGCCGGCACGGCGAGCTGAGCGATCGTTCACCTCGCACCGCTTGACGGTCGACGCCTACGCACGGCGCACCCGCGGGTTCTCGGTCTACGACATCGGCGCCTGATCGACGGAACCCGCCGCAAGCCGAACGGGTAGGTTCGGGGCGTGCTCGCCTGGATGGACCTCGAGATGACCGGCCTCGACCCCGACCGCCACGTCATCGTCGAGATCGCCACGCTGCTCACCGACGACGACCTCACGATCGTCGCCGAAGGGCCCGACCTCGTCATCCACCAACCGCCCGCCGAGCTCGCCAAGATGGACGACGTGGTCGTGCGCATGCACGCGCGCAGCGGCCTCACCACCGAGATCGAGTCATCGACGGTCTCGCTCGCCGACGCGGGTGCACAGACGCTCACGTTCCTGCAGGCCCACATCCCCGAGGCGCGCAGCGTGCCCCTGTGCGGCAACTCGATCGGCACAGACCGTCGCTTCCTGGCCCGCTGGCTGCCCGACATCGAGAACTTCCTGCACTACCGGTCGGTCGACGTCTCCACCATCAAGGAGCTGGCGCGTCGGTGGTATCCCGAGGCGCTCGCCGAGGTCCCGTCCAAAGACGGCACCCACCGCGCCCTCGACGACATCCGGGAGAGCATCGAGGAGCTTCGCACCTACCGCGAGCTGGTGTTCCGCGAGCCGACCGCCACGGTCGAGCCATGACCGACACCGCCGCACCCATGCGCCAGGAGAAGGAGCCCGCCTCCGAGGAGGTCACCGAGGTCGCTCCCGGTGTGCTCCGACTCCAGCTCCCGATACAGATCCCGGGCCTCGGCCATGTCAACTGCTACGCCATCGAGGACGACCGGGGGGTGGCGATCGTCGACCCGGGCATGCCCGGACCGAACTCGGCCGACGCCCTCGACCAGCGCCTCGCCGCCGCGGGCTTCGAGCCACGCCACGTCCACACGGTGGTCGTGACGCACTCCCACATCGACCACTTCGGGGGCACGACCCGCTTCGCCCGGGCAGGCGCCCGCGTCGTCACCCACGAGTCGTTCCAGAACTGGTTCGACCTCGGTGGCGAGGAAGAGCTCGAGGTGGCCGACGCGGACGACTCGGAGATCGAGGACGACCCCAGCGAGCTCGTCAGCCGGATCGTCGAGTTCGCCCCGGTCGCGCCATGGAGCAACGAGCCCTGGCAACCCGACCTGATCGACCCCGAGCGGGTGCGCACCGCCCTCGAGTACGACCGCGACTTCTTCACGCTTCCCTCGCCGACGAAGCGACTCGCCGACGCCGACGTGATCGAGCTCGGTGGCCGCGAGTGGGTGGCGGTGTCGACCCCCGGGCACACCCCCGACCACCTCTGCCTGCTCGACCCGGCAAGTGGCACGTTGCTGGCGGGCGACCACGTCCTCCCCACCATCACCCCGCACCTCGCCGGGATGGGTGCCGGCGAGGACCCCCTCACCGAGTACTTCGAGTCGCTCGAGCGCATGCACCACCTCGGCGAGGTGCAGGTGGCGCTGCCGGCGCACGGGCATCCGTTCACCGATGTCGGGGGCCGGGCCGACGCCATCCGCGCCCACCACCTGGAGCGGTTGGACGTGCTGCGCGCCCTGCTCGGCGAGCACGGTCCCGAGACGGTGACCGAGCTTTCGCACCAGCTCTTCAAGCCGGCGTCGTGGGGTGGCATGGCCGAGAGCGAGACGTACGCGCACCTCGAGCACCTTCGCCTCGCCGGCGACGCCCGCCGCGAGGACGACGCCGGCGTGCTCCGCTACCAGCCCGCCTGAACCGCGCCCACCCGCCCGGCTTTGGGTGCCGATCCGCAGGCCCTGGCCTGCGGATCGGCACCCAAAGAGGTGGAAGCTCGCGCCGAGAGGCGGGGCCTCACGCCACCGACTGACGGTGCCGGCGGATGGTCGCCTCGAGTCGAACCGGAACCGGCACGTCGGGGAGCTGGTCGTCGGGTCGGGCGACCTTGGGCGGACGGCCGCGTCCCCGCTTGGACGCGAGGACCCTGCCGTTGAGGAAGAGCTGACCTCCCCAGACGCCCCACGGCTCGTGGCGCTCGATGGCCCCTTCCAGGCATGGCTCGAGCACCGGGCACGCCGCGCAGATGCGCTTGGCGCGCGCGATGTCGCTGAGCTCCTCGGAGAAGAAGAGCCCGGTCAGACCGGCGGTACCGGTGTTGCAGGCGGCGTCGTCCCACCAGGCCTCGGCGGGCCCGAGCTCGGGTTCGATCACCTCGTTGGTGCGGGGCGCTTCGGTGGGCATCATTGCTCACTTTCTCTGCCGGTTGCTGCTTGGGGTGGGCTGGAGTCGATGGTTGGGTGGAGTGGGTCGGGTCGGGCGGCGCTTCCGGTTGCCACCTGTCCCAGGGGGGGGTGCAGCGGCAACGCGAAACGGCCGCCGGGGAGTCCCGACGGCCGCTTGGGGGCTTGGTGCACCTGGTCGGTGTGACCTAGGTGGAACCGTGCGGTCGTCGGGTCGGGGCCCAGTTTCGGATCGACGGCACGTAGCCGTCGCGGGTGGCCCCGAAGGTGGCCTTGATCGCCTTGGCGGCAATGGTCGACGGATGCGTCGACACGGCGGCAGCGATCGTGAGGCCGGATGCCATGGACGGCGACATCGGGGCGCGCGACGAGGCCGTGCGGGCCTCGAAGGAGCGGATGTCGGTCATGGCGTACCTGCCTGTGTAGGACGTGCCAGGGTGTGGCGCGTCGCCGGGACGGTTTCCGGTCCGACCATGGGACCACGTCGCGCCCACGGCCGTCAAACGATTATTCCTCATTCGGATTCTGGGTCATCCTGAGGAGGCTTGCCTACTTCTCCCTTACGGGGTGCTGCCATCCACACGACATGCATGAGAAACATCGTGTTATGGTCCGGTCGCGGATTGCGTGGTCGGCCAACCGATGGCCAGGTGACGGCGCACCAACCGATCTGCGGACCCTCAAGCAGCGCCCCGGCAGCTGCACGACCCCAGGAGATTGTTGCATGACGACTCGAATCGGGCTTCGCAAGTCACTCAACCCAATCAGCCTGGTCGTGGCCGTCGCCGCACTCGTTGCGGCCGCGCTCGTCGTGACGCCGGCCTTGACCGCGCACGCCGTCGACCCCCTCACCGATCTGGGCACGCTCGGCGGGAGCTACTCGTTCGCGCATGACGTCAACAGCAGCGGGCTCATCGTCGGCGAGGCGGCGATCGCCAGCGGCGACAGTCATGCGTTCAGCTACACCTCCGGATCCGGCATGACCGACCTGGGCACCCTCGGCGGGAGCTACTCGAGCGCGTTCGGCGTCAACGACAACGGCACGATCGTCGGCGAGGCCGAAACCGCAGGCGGCCACATCCACGCGTTCAGCTACACCACCAGCGGCGGCATGATCGACCTGGGCGCCCTCGGCGGCAACAGCTCTGGGGCGAAGGACATCAACAACGGCGGCACCATCGTCGGCTACGCCCAGGTCGTAGGCGGAAACTCCCACGCGTTCAGCTACCCGCCGGCAGGGAGCATGATCGATCTGGGCACCCTCGGCGGCATCTCCTCCACCGCGTTGGGCATCAACAACGGCGGCACGATCGTCGGCAACTCCAGGATCGTCGGCGGCAACCGACACGCGTTCAGCTACCCGCCGGCAGGGAGCATGACCGACCTGGGCACCCTCGGCGGCGACGAGTCCACCGCACGCGACATCAACGAAGACGGCACCATCGTCGGTGATTCGGACACCGCAGGCACCGACCACCGCGCATTCGTGTACTCCTCCAGCACCGGCATGACCGATCTGGGCACGCTCGGCGGCGACGACTCCACTGCGTTCGGTATCAACAACGTGGGCACGATCGTCGGTGAGGCGAACACCGCGGGCGGCCTCAGCCACGCGTTCAGCTACACCACGGGCACCGGCATGACCGACCTGGGCACGCTCGGCGGCAACTTCTCCACTGCGTACCGCGTCAACGACAACGGCACGGTCGTCGGCGAGGCCGACAACGCAAGCCACAACGCCCATGCGTTCATGGTCGCCGTCGACCAGCCGTCGACACCCACAACCGTGACTGCCCCGCCCACCACCGTGGCACCCACCGACACGGCCAATCCCGATGGCACGGTCGACCCCACCAACACAGGCGACCCCACCAACACGGCGCCTCCGGCCGCGCCGGTGACGGCAACGCCCACCTACACCGGCTGACGACCCGGCCGGACGGAACGCTCCAAATGGGCTGATCCACCACTCCCGCCGGTACCCTCAACCGCGTAGATGAGCAACGTCGATTCCACTCCGGAGCGCGAGTTCGAAGGACGGTCCCCTTCCCGGGACCGACGGTTCAATCCCAGGCTCGCTGCGATCTACGCCACCGGCGCCTTGGTGGCCGTGCTCGTCGTCGCGCTTGCGCTGACCTTCGTCAACCGGGGCACCACCCGGGACCCGAACACCGTGGACGCCGCGACGATGCAGCTTGGTGCCGACAACAGCAGCTTCACCGCGACCACGCTTCCCGACGCCGGTCTGGTCACCCTGGACGGCGCCGTCACCGACCTGCGGGCAGTGGCCAAGGGCCGGCCGACCATGATCAACTTCTTCTCGAACTCGTGCACCGCGTGCCGCTCCGAGATGCCGGCGCTGCAGGCGCTGCACGCCCAGGCCGGCGACAAGGTGCAACTCGTCGGGGTCGACCTCGGCGACTCAAAGGCGGTCACCAAGTCGTTCGTGGACCAGACGGGCGTGCAGTACCGGATCGTGCGCGACCCCACCTTGCTGCTCGTGGAACGGCTTTCGATCTCGGCCCAGCCCATGACCCTCTGGGTCGACGCCGACGGGAAGATCGTCGGGCATCGCTACGGGGCCATGAACGCGACCGAGATGCGCTCGCTGATCCACGACCACCTGGGCATCTCGCTGCCGCCGGCATGATCGAGGCCCCGTTCGCGGTGGCTTTCGGCGCCGGCATGCTCGCCACGGTCAACCCGTGCGGGTTCGCGATGCTGCCCGCCTACCTCTCGTACTTCCTGGGCGTCGAGGACGGCGCCGAACCGATCGGTCCGCTGCGGGCCGTGGGCGTGGGCGCGGTGGTGTCCGCCGGGTTCATGTCGCTGTTCGCCGTCGCCGGCGCACTGCTGAGCTGGCTGTCGATCGGCGTCTACGACATCGCCCCGTGGGTCACCCTGGTGATCGCGCTCGGACTGGTCGTGTTGGGCGCCGCCATGCTCGCCGGGTGGGAGCCGATCGTGAACCTCCCGAAACTCGAGCGGGGCGGCCGGAGCCGCACGTTCGTGTCGATGTACGTGTTCGGCGTCAGCTACGCGATCGCATCGCTGGGCTGCACCCTGCCGGTGTTCGTGGCGACCGTGTCGGGCACGGTGCGCCGGCACGACGCCGTCTCCGGGGTGGCCGTCTATGTCGCGTACGGGCTCGGCATGGCCGTCGTGCTCATGGCGCTGACCGTGGCGATCGCCGGCGCACGCCGGTCCCTGGTGCATCGCCTCCGCCGGTTGCTGCCGTTCGTGTCGCGCCTCGCGGGCGCGCTGGTCCTGGTCGCGGGGGTCTACGTCGGTTGGTACGGGATCCAGGAGCTGCGGGCGCTGCGCGCGAGCAGCGCGGTGTCGTCGGGCCGGGCCGTGTCGACGGTGACGGGTTGGTCGGGCTCGATCTCGAACTGGGTGGACCGGGTCGGCGCGGTCCGGCTGGGCCTGGTCTGCGCCCTCGTGGTGGCCGTCGCGCTCCTGATCGGACTGCTGCGCACGCCGGCGCCGCCCACCGAGGATGACCATCCCGCCCGGGGCTAGGAGGTCGGCGAGACCGTCCGCCCCAGCGCGTCGGCGATGGCGACCATCCGGCGGTGCTGGCGGAGCAGGTTCATGTCGATCCCGCTGGTGATGTAGCAGGCCGACAGGCCGGTGACCGGGTCGGCGAACGCCAGTTGCCCACCGGCGCCGTCATGGCCGAACGTAGCCGGTGAGCTCTGCGTGCCGAACCCCCGGCGGGTGGCGAACCCGTCGTCACCGGCGACGACCAGGCCGAGGGTGCGATTCGCCGGTACGCCCATCGGGTCGGGCAGCGTGTTCCGGACGTGGCCGGTGCCATCCGCGAGGACCGCCGGGTCCCAGAGCTGGCCGGGGTTGTGCAGAAGACCCTGGTAGAGGAGGGCCAGGTCGGCGGCGCGCATCACCCCGCCGCCACCGGGCACTCCCTGGGCGCGGGCCTTGGGGTGGTTCAGTGACATGAGCGCGGAGACTGCGTCGGCCTGGGAGATCGCCTGCGCCAGTGGCGCCGCGTCACCGAAGAGCTCGACCAGCTCGTCGAGCGTGGCCTCCTCACCGGCCCCGACCGCATCGGCGATGCCGTCCTGGTCGTCGAGGGGGATGCCCAGCAGGCGGGGGAGCCCGAGCGGCTCGGTGACCAGGTGGTGGATCGCGTCGCCGTAGGGCTCGCTCGCCAGGGTCTCGATGACCTCGCACAGCACCCAGTGCCCGGAGACCGGGTGGTACACGTACTGCTCGCCGGGCGGAAGGTCCAGCCGCCAACGGCCGAACGCGGCGAGACGACCCTCCCGGGTGCTCCACTCCTGCGGTCCCAGCGGCGCCATCGGGAACCCGCCGGTGTGCATCAGCACCTGCTCCACGGTGACGGCGTCCTTGCCGTTGGTGCCGAAGGCGGGCACGTACGAGGCGACGGGGCGCGTGACGTCGAGGCCGGCTTCCGCGATGAGTCGCCAGACCGCGGCGGCGGTGAGCACCTTGGTGGCCGAGAACGGCAAGAACCGGGTCGACGGCTCGGCACCGAAGGTGGCGTCCACGGTGAGGTCGCCGTGGAGTGCGACCGCCACCTGGCAGGACGGGAGCAGACCGGCGTCGACCTCCTCACGCGCCCGTTCGAGCAGCGCTTCGATGCCCGCGGGGTCAGGCGCCACCGCGGGGTGCGTCGAGGAGGCGGACATGCCCGGAGAGTAGCGCCGAGCACCGCGCTTGCCAGATGCAGCAGGATCGGTCGCCGTATCGGCGACCAAGCTCCCGACATTCGAATGGTGGGAGGGGGCGGTGTGGGGTCCGGACGGCCGTCCGGACCCCACACCGGCACGTGCCGCTACTGCACCTTGAACTTGAGGCCGTAGGTCTTCTCGAGACCGGGGAGGCACTGGGCGTTCTTCGGGCACTCCGGTGGCCCGCCGAGAGTGAGCGTGTCGGTCACCTTGGCCAGGTCGGAGATGGCCTTGAGGTTGTACTTGTCAGCCGTGGCCTTGGTGACCACGAAGACGTTCACGTCCGAGACGTCGGTCGGCTTGCGCACGCTCAACCCGTCGGGCAGCGCGGCCTTCAGCTCCGTCATCACCTTGTCGAGGTTGTTCGTCGGAGTGGCGTCCTTGTTGAGGTACGCGAGCAGGCTGTAGGTGAACTCCGGCATGAGGTCGAGTTGCCCCTTCTGCATGAGCGGCACCGTGACCTGGCGGGCCCCGCTCTTCTTGAAGGTGACATCGACGCCGGCGGCAGCGAGTGCCTTGGCGTACACCTGACCGACCACTTCGGACTCGGTGAAGTTGGCCGAGCCGACCGTCAACTTGCCGGTGGCCTTGAGGTCGCCGGGAAGGTTGTTGTCGCTCAGCCACTTCGTGGCGACGTCGTCGGGGTTCTGGCCCCCGACCGCCACGTCCTTGACCATGGCGGAGATGTTGTCATGGGTGAGCTTGGCGTCGACGGCGTCGATGACCGCGCCGACCTGGTCGGTGTTCGCCTTCGTGCTGATGAGCGGCACGAAGTTGTCGGCTGCCTGCAGGTGCTTGTCGTCCTCGAGTGTCACCCAACCGTTCTTGGCGATGTCCGGGGTGAAGGTGAAGAGCTCGGCGATGTCGATCGACCCGTTCTGGAGGGCGCCGACGGTCTGCGGACCGGCCGCGTCGAGCGAACGGAAGTTGAACGTGGTCGCGGCGGCCGGCGAGCCGCTCGAGGTGTTCGTGCTCGTCGACGTGGACCCGCTGCTCGTGCACGCGGCACCGGCGAGGAGCAGGGCGCCCGAGAGCGTGAGGGCGCCGATCAGACGAGTTGGTCGTGGGCGGAGACGTTGATGGTTTGGCATGGTGGTCTTCCTTGGGTTGGGAGCTACGTGGTTTGATGAGAACTGGTCGGACGATGCGGCTGTGCCGCCCGTCGCGTCAGGCGGCTTCGGCAAGCGTCACCTCCGCGAGGTCGGGCTCGAGCGATTCGCCGAGGTCGCTTGACGCGCGGACATGGCGCAGCCCGACCGGGGTGACCGCGCGCTGCAGGAGCGCGAAGAGCCCTTCGGTGGCCAGCGCGAAGAGCGCGACCAGCAGGGCACCGGCGAACACCTCGTCGTTCGCGGACGGGCCCAACGCGAACCCTTCCACGATGAAGCGGCCGAGCCCGCCGGACCCGACCTGCGCGGCGATGGTCGCGGTGGCGACCACGAGCACGGCCGCGGTGCGGACGCCGCCCATGACCATTGGCACCGCGATCGGCAGCTCGACGCGCAGCAGCGCCTGTCGCTCGTTGAGGCCCATGCCGCGCGTGGCGTCGCGCACGTCGTCGGGCACCTCGGCCATGGCCACGTAGGCGTTGGTGACCATGGGCGGCATGGCCAGCACGATCAGCGCCACGAACACGAACCACGAGCCGATGAGCGGGACGTCGCGGAAGCCGAAGAGCTGGGTGCCGACGACCAGGATGGCGAACGACGGGATGGCGCGACCGGCGTTGGAGACGTTGATCGCCAGCGTGCCGAAGCGGCGGCGGTGCCCCAGCCAGAGCGACGCCGGCACCGCGAGCACCACGGCCGCCGCCAGTGCTGAGAAGCTCATCTCGGCGTGTTCCCGCACCCGGACGAGGACGCCGCCCGGCCCCCACCAGTGGTCCTTCAGGCGGAACCAGTCGACGACCTGGCTGAGCTCGTTGGCGACGATCATGTGCGCACCGCCGCGCCCCGCACGGCCCACGGGGCGAGCCGCCGTTGGATCCCTGCGAGCCCGACGTCGGCGGCCACCGCGAGCGCGATCGAGAGCACCGTGCCGACCGTGACGGCGGTGCGGATGGGACGGTTCAGGCCGACCATGATGAGGTCGCCGAGCCCGCCCAGCCCCACCAGGGCCGCGATCGTGAGCATGCCCACGGTGGACACAACCGCGATGCGCACGCCCGCCATGATCGCGGGCTCCGCAAGCGGCAGCTCGAGGCGGAACAGTCGCTGGGACCGGGTCAGCCCCATCGCGACCGCGGCCTCGCGCGCCTCGTCGGGCACCGCGTCGAGCCCGGTCACGACGTTGCGCACCAGGATCAGCAGCGTGTACGCCGTGAGCGGGATCACCGCGGTGAGGTTGCCCCCGCCCGTGTAGGGGATGAGCAGCGCGAACGCCGCCAGGGATGGAATCGTGTACAGCACGCCGGTCGTGCCGAGCACGGGGCCCAGGAAGCGACGATGGCGCTGCGCCCACACGCCGAGGGGCAACGAGATGACCAATCCGAGCGCGACCGAGATGACGGTGAGCTCGATGTGCACCCACAGGTCGTGGCGAATCAGGTCGGTGTTGCGCGAGATCCAGTCCCACCACAACCAGCGGTCGGTGTTCGCTGCGAGCATCAACTGGGTGTGGTGCACGAGCTCCTCCCGCAGGGTGCGCCCCGAAGCTCTGGGCCGGGCAGGTGCGCCGCCGCCGGATGCGACGGTCGACCTGGACCGGTGGGTCGTGACGCCAACGGTAGCGTGATCTCCAGCGGCAAACCGACGAACCCCGTTCGCCGATTGGAGGAGCGTCCCAGATGATCCGCCTCGACCAGGTCACCAAGCGCTTCGCCGCGGACGGCCCGCCCGCGGTCGACGAGCTCTCGCTCGAGGTCGCCGAGGGCGAGATCGCGATGCTCGTGGGACCGTCAGGTTGTGGCAAGACGACCACGTTGCGGATGATCAATCGGCTCATCGAACCGACCTCCGGCCGAATCGAGCTGGCCGGTGAGGACGTCACCCACGTCGACCCGGTGCAGCTACGGCGCCGGATCGGCTACGTGATCCAGCAGGTCGGCCTGTTCCCCCACCTTTCCGTCGGTGACAACATCGCCACTGTCCCCCGGCTCCTGGGTTGGGACAAGGACCGCATCGCGGCGCGCACCGACGAGCTGCTCGAGCTCGTCCGTCTCGAGCCGGACTTCGTCGCCCGGTACCCGCACGAGCTCTCCGGTGGGCAGCGCCAACGGGTCGGCGTGGCCCGGGCCCTCGCCGCCGACCCGCCCGTGCTCCTGATGGACGAGCCCTTCGGCGCGATCGACCCGATCACCCGCACCCAGCTCCAGGACGAGTTCCTTCGCATGCAGGCCGAGCTGGGCAAGACGATCGTGTTCGTGACCCACGACCTCGACGAGGCGGTGCGGCTCGGCGACCGTGTGGCGCTGCTCGCCGAGGGGGGCCATCTGGTGCAGTACGACACGCCGGCCCAGCTCCTCGGGCACCCCATCGACGAGTTCGCAACCGAGTTCGTGGGCCGCGACCGGGGACTGCGCCGTCTGGAGGTGACCGCGGTGTCGACCTCGGACCTCGTGGAGGTTCCTCACGTCGCCGAGTCGGACGGCGTGGCGTCGGCCGCGGCGACGATCAACGGCTCCGAGCCGGCGATCGCGGCGGTGCTCGGCACCGACGGCGCCCTCGTCGGCTTCGTCGACGGATCGGCCGACGGTCGGCCGTCCGGAGCGGTGCAACGCGCGCCCGAAGGGGTGGTGGCTGGTCGCACCACGCTGCGCGACGCCATGGCGAGCCTGCTGCTCGACGACCGCGGCTGGGTACCGGTCGCGGACGGCGCCGGACGCTTCCTCGGCGTGCTGACCCCCGACGCGATCCACCGCGCCACGCGGGCGAGCCTCGACGCTTCGGGCGCGACGCCGGCCGGGGGCGGCGCCGACGCATGACCGGAGCCGCACCGACCCGTCGCCGCGTCCGCGCGCGACGGGTGCTGGACGCAGCGACCGACTTCCCCTAGGGTCACCCCTCGGTGTGATGCACGTCACGTCCCAGCTGGGCGGCACGGTCGTGCGCACGTGTCCCACCAACCCTCATCCGTCGGCCAAGGACCGTACCTCCATGCATCGTCGCACCTCTGCCGCCCATCGAGCGCGCCGCTTCGGCGCCGTCGCCATCCTGGCGGCGACGACGCTGCTGTTCGCCTCCTGCCAGCCCAAGCCTCCGCAACCGCTGCCCATCGGCGACCTGGGCACCGCGGTGGGCAACTTCGTCTCGAGTCCCAACGCGGTCGCCGGCGCCAACGACTGGAACTGCAAGCCGTCGGCGGCACACCCGACCCCGGTGGTGCTCGTCCCCGCCACGTTCGTCAACTTCGGCGCCAACTTCGTGGCCATCTCGCCGACCCTGAAGAACGCCGGCTACTGCGTCTACTCGTTCAACTACGGGATGACCGCGCTGTCGCTCGGTCGCATCGGGGGACTCGGTGACATCGCCCAGTCGGCGCAGACCCTCAAGGACTTCGTCAACCAGGTGCTCACCTCGACCGGCGCCCCGAAGGTCGACCTGGTCGGCCACTCCCAGGGCGGCATGATGCCGAACTACTACATCAAGCGCCTCGGTGGCGCGTCGAAGGTCCGCACGCTGGTCGCCCTGGCGCCGAGCAACCACGGCACCACGTTGAGCGGCCTCGTGACCTTCGGGCAGAACACCAACCTCCTCGGGTTCGCCAACACGGTCCTCACCCTCATCGGGGCACCCGGCCTCGTGCAACAGGAGGTCGACTCGTCGTTCCAGAACGCCCTGTGGGCCGACGGTGACACCGTCGCCGGGCCTCGCTACGTCGTGATCGAGACGAACAACGACGAGGTCGTGACGCCATACACGAACGCGTTCCTCTCGGGGACCAACGTCACCAACATCCTCATCCAGGACCAGTGCCCGAACGACAACGTGGGCCACATCGGGATCTTCCTCGACAGCCCCGCCATCCAGGACATCGTCAACCAGCTCGGGCCGAACACGCCCGGCTTCCAGCCGACCTGCTCGGGCTTCGGCATCAGCTTGTAGCCACGCCGCGCACGCAGCTCAGCGGGCCGTCGCACCTCCCCGGTGCGACGGCCCGCTGCGGTACCGGACTCCAGTCGACGATCTCGAACGCCTCCGCGGACCCCACGACCGCGCCCGCGAGTCCCCCTCGAGCAGCCGAGCAACCGGCGACCGATGCCGACCTCAGCCGATGACCGTCGCTCCACGCAGGTACGGGTGCAGCACCTCGGGCACGGTGACGGTGCCGTCCGGGTTCCGGTAGGTCTCGATGATCGCCGCCCAGACGCGAGGCACGGCCAGCGCCGAGCCGTTGAGGGTGTGCACCACCTCGTTGGTGGGCTTGCCGCCGGGTTCGTCCGCGGGCCGGCGATAGCGGATGTTGGCCCGGCGTGCCTGGTAGTCGGAGAACCACGACACCGAGGAGACCTCGAGCCACTGGTCACAGCCCGGCGCGTAGACCTCGATGTCGAACGAGCGGTGGTGCGACTGGCCCAGGTCGCCGGCGCAGATCTCGATGACCCGGTAGGTGAGGCCGAGCGCCGCGATCGTGCCCTCGGCTCGGGCCACGAGCTCCTCGAGCAACGACGGCGCCTGCTCCGGGGTCGCGTACGCGAGGATCTCGACCTTGTCGAACTCGTGGGCCCGGAGCATGCCGCGGGTGTCGCGTCCCGCCGACCCTGCCTCCCGGCGGTAGCAGGGCGAATAGGCCATGAAGCGCGTCGGCAGCTCGTCGGCGTCGAGGATCTCACCGGCAGCGATCGACGTCAGCGGCACCTCGGCGGTGGGGATGCACCACAGGTCGTCGCGCTCGATGGCGTAGGCATCGTCGGCGAACTTGGGGAGCTGGCCGCTTGCGGTCAACGTCGCAGTGCTGACCAGGCTGGGAGGTCGGATCTCCTCGAACGCGTCCACGTTGCGGTCGAGCGCGAGCTGGCACAGCGCCCGGGAGAGCGTGGCTCCCTGCTTGCGGAGCATGACGAACATCGCGCCCGTGATCTTGGTGGCCCGTTCGGTGTCGAGGATGCCCAGCGCCGCGCCGGTCTCCCAGTGCGGTACCCGCTGGTGATCGGCGAAGTCGTCGAGATCGCCGACGATGCGCAGCGTGGGGTTGTCCGCCTCGGAGGCGCCGTCGGGCGCGTCGGGGTGGATCACGTTCGGGATCAGCAGCAGCAGGTCCTTGAGATGCTCGGCCAACGTCGACTCCTCGTCGACGAGGGCCTGCCCGCGCTCGCCGAGCGCGCGACTTTCTGCGGCCGCGGCGTCGGCTGCCGCCACGTCGCCCGATCCGCGGAGCCGGCCCACCTCGCGGGACCGGTCCTTGATCTGCTTGCGGACACCGTCTCGCTCGGTGGCGAGCGCTCGCCGGCGCGCGTCGAGGTCGAGCACGGCGTCGATGTCGGACGGGTCCAGGCCCCGTCGGACGAGCGACGCCTTCACGACGTCCGGTTCGGTCCGGATTCGGCGGATGTCGAGCACCGTCGCACGGTAGTCGCGTCCGCCCGGGCACCCGCCCACGGTTCACGTCCAGGTGCGCCGGCTCACTAGCGTCGTCGAACGTGGGTGCCATCGACGTCGACGAGCTCGTCGTCCGTTACGGCCAGCTCACCGCCGTCGACCGGGTGACGTTCTCGGTCGACCAAGGCGAGGTCGTGGCGCTGCTCGGCCCCAACGGCGCCGGCAAGACCTCGACCGTGGAGACGCTCGAGGGCTTTCGGCGACCCAGCGCCGGTTCGGTGCGCGTCGTAGGCCTCGACCCGTCCGCCGATCACGACGCCCTCACGCCGGCGATCGGCGTCATGCTGCAAGAAGGTGGCGTCTACCCGGGCATTCGAGCCATCGAGATCCTTCGCCTCTACGCCGCCTTCTTCACGAACCCGGCCGCACCCGACGAACTGTTGAGCCGTGTCGGCCTGGCGCACCGTCGCAACTCGCTGTGGCGCCAGCTCTCGGGGGGCGAGCAACAGCGCCTCTCTCTGGCCCTCGCCCTGGTCGGACGACCGCAGGTCGCCTTTCTCGACGAGCCGACCGCGGGCATCGACGTGACCGGACGCCAGCTGGTCCGACAGGTCGTGCGCGACCTCGCCGCCGACGGGGTGGCCGTGCTCATCACCACGCACGATCTCGCCGAGGCCGAGAAGGCCGCCGACCGGGTCGTGATCATCGACCGGGGTCGCGTGGTCGGCGCCGGGACACCGTCAGAGCTGATGTCGTCCTCCGACGCCTCCGACATCCGGTTCGGCGCCCCGGCCGGCTTGGACACCGCTGCCCTCGGCAAGGTGCTGGCTGCGAGCGTCGACGAGGTGACGCCCGGGGAGTACCGCGTGGGCGCGGCGCCCACCCCGACGAACATCGCGACCATCACCGCGTGGCTCGCCGAGCGCGAGCTGCCCCTCGCCGACCTGCGCGCGGGACGGCAACGTCTCGAGGACGTGTTCCTGTCGCTCACCCAGGTCACGGGCGAGCACCCGGCCATCAACGTGGACGGAGACTCCACGAACCGGCCCAGGGGCCAGGGCCGTGGACGGCGGATCAAGCAAGGCGACCGGGCAAGGCGTCGGCGTCGTGAGTAGCCGTGACATGGCCGGCGCCCCGGCCGGAGCGCGCGAGGAACCGGGGCCGACCGCCGCGCCCGCGACCGCCCGCATCGCCGCGCAGACGCGCATCGAACTGCTGCTCACCCTGCGCCGCGGCGAGTCCGTCCTCCTGACGTTCGCCATCCCCATGCTGCTTCTGGGTTTCTTCTCCAAGATCGACGTGGTGTCGGTCGGGCCAGACCGCATCGGGTTCCTGTTCCCCGGCATCATCGCCCTGGCGGTCATGTCCACCGCGATGGTCAGCCTGGCCATCGCCACCGGCTTCGAGCGGTCCACGAAGGTGCTCAAGCGCCTCGGCGCCAGTCCGCTGCGCCGCCACGAGCTGCTCGCCGCGAAGACCGTGTCGATCGTGCTGATCGAGGTGCTCCAGATCGTGGTGCTGACCGCCGAGGCCCTGCTGCTGGGTTGGCGGCCCGACGGGGTGCAGGTCGCTGCGCTCGTCGGCGCGCTCGTGCTCGGCACGATCGCCTTCGCCGGGATCGGGCTGCTCCTCGCCGGGACGCTGCCCGCGCTCACCACGCTCGCCGCCGCCAACGGCCTCTACCTGGTGCTCCTGCTCGTCGGCGGGATGGTGGTACCGATCGACAAGTTTCCGTCCTCCATGCGCCCGATCGTGCGGGCGCTGCCCTCGGGTGCGCTTTCCGATGCGTGCCACGGCGCGCTCGGTGGTGGAGGTGTACCTGCTCACGCGTGGTTGGTGCTCGCTCTCTGGGCGATCGCCGCGCCATTGCTGGCCGCCCGCCTCTTCCGCTGGGAGTGACGACAGGTCACGGCCGATGCGGTTCGGGTCGATAGCATCGCTGACCGCATGACTGGTCCCGGAAAGCCTTCATCTCCTGGCTATGTCCTGGCCACAGACGCGGACGGACCCGAACCGCAGCACGCCTCCGGCTACCAGCCGGCCCTGGACGGCGTGCGCGGGATCGCCGTCTCGATGGTCGTCGCGTTCCACCTCGGCGCGATTCCTGGAGCCCGTGCGCTCGGGGGCGGCTGGCTCGGCGTCGACGTCTTCTTCGTGCTGAGCGGCTACCTGATCACCTCCCTGCTGCTCCGCGAGCGGGAGCAGTCCGGCCGCGTGAGCATGAAGCGCTTCTACGCTCGGCGTGTCCTGCGGCTCGCACCGCTCTCGGTGACGCTCGTCGTGGCGTGCCTGGTGGCGGGACAGCTCACGACGACGATCTCCCTGCCGTTCCGGGGAGCCGTGGCGATCCTGCTCTACTACTCGAACTTCACGTTCATCCGGGACACCGCACTCCTCGGCTCGCTCTCGCACTGCTGGTCGCTCTCGATCGAGGAGCAGTTCTACCTCGTGTGGCCGACGGTGCTCGTCGGTGTCGTGGCTCTCGCGTGCGACGTGCCCGCGTCGGCTTGGCCGTGGTCGCCGCGGCCGGGGCACTGGCCATCGGCGTTTGGCGACGCCACACCTGGGAGCAGGCGTTCGCTCCGACGACCGTGGACCACGTGTTCTTCCCGCATGGGACCAACCACTTCGAAGCCTGGCAGCACTTCTTCGCGGGCTCGATCCAACGACCCGACGGCCTCTTCATCGGCTGCCTGGTTGCGGTCCTGCTCCACGGCCGAGCGCCCGGTCTTGCCCTGCGACGCCTGTTCGGGCTGCTGGCGACGGTCGGCGTGGTGATCGGCATCGCCACGGTTCGCCACGCTGATTTCCCCCTGTGGACGCCGTACGTCTACTTCATCCCGATGTGGGGGCTGAGCCTGTTCAACGTGGCGATCGCCGCGGTGGTCGTCTCGCTGGTCGTGAGCCCGATGTCGTGGGGCGCCCGGGCGCTGTCGATCCTCCCGCTGCGCTGGGTCGGCCGACGGGCCTACGGGATCTACCTGCTCCACCCGCTGGTCCTCGACGTGGTGTCCAAGAAGGTCAGTTGGCCGATGCCGTTCACGGTCGGGGCGATCCTCGTGGCCACCGCGGTTGCGGCGGCCGTCTCCTACCGTTGGCTGGAGCGCCCGTTCCTGCGACGCAAGTCCCGCTTCGAAGTCGTGCGCTGAGCCCTCGGGCTCAGCGGTCGGGACCGTGCTGGGGACGCGCGGACGGATCTTCCTGGGGGGCGTCCGAGCGTTCGAAGGCGGCGCTGACGTCGTGGTAGGTGAGCAGCGTGCCGGCATCGGCGATCGCGTCGAGATCATGGTCTGCGAGGTCGGCCTCGAGCGCGGCCGCCTGCTCCCGGGCGATGCGCCGGGCCTTGCGCTCCTCGAGGTCGAGCGCGTCCTGCTCACGACCCCACTTGAAGAAGAGCACGATGATGATCGACCAGAGGTACAGACCGCCCAGCACCTTCATGATGAAGCCCGCGAACTGCTGATCGTCGGACGGCTTGAGTCCCCACAGCGACGGCCACGGATGGATGTAGGTCTTGTAGACGATGCCCTGGGCGAACACCAACCATGCCCCGGGGATCGTGGGAAGCACCGACATCAGGAAGAGGTAGATGCACTGCACCGGCAGACTGACCCGCAGCTCCTTGAGCGGTCCGCACACGCAGTTCCACATCGCCAGGGCGAAGA
This sequence comes from uncultured Actinomycetes bacterium, assembly GCA_963810075.1. Lineage (GTDB taxonomy): Bacteria > Actinomycetota > Acidimicrobiia > Acidimicrobiales > Iamiaceae > CAWELZ01. The sequence continues at coordinate 447,251 of CAWELZ010000014.1, forward strand.
CCACCAGGAAGAGGTGCTCGGAGAAGTGGAACGACGAGTACTTCACCGAGTCGTTCACGACGAACGGCGCGTGGGCGAACGCGAAGAGCGCGTTGTAGGCGAGGCCGGCGACCAGGGGCCGGGTGCAGAAGCGGAAGATCCGATACGTCCGACCCCTGCCGAGCACCAGTCGGGCGAGCCACTCGGGCGTGGCCATCAGCAGCATCGGGGGTACCACCCAGGTGAGCAGCAGGTGCTGCACCATGTGGACGCTGTAGAGGTAGTCCTCGGCGATGTCGTGCATCGGCCAGTCGGCGGCGAGCCAGAGCACGCCCATGGCCGAGAAGTACCAGCGCGACTGGCTGCGCGTGATGATCGGCTGCCCCTTGGGCACCGCCTTGGGCCCCACCACGCGGGTCGTGTAGAAGTACAGCAGCACCAGCGTGAGCATCATCACCCACACCTCGGGGTGGGGTTGCCACGCCCACGGATGAGGTCGCAGCGAGGGGACGACGCCGAGCAGGCGTACGGCCGTGGTCATCGCATGCCGCCCGAGCGCCTCGCCGGTCGGCCAGGGCGCATCAGCGGTACCCAGAAGCCCAGAAGTGCAGGATCGCGAGCATGATGCAGTACACGGACGCGGCAAGCGCCAACGCGGCGAAGAACACCCGACGGCACATGGCCGGGTCGTACCTGAGGTGCATGAAGTAGAGCGCCACGGTGAAGAACTTGATGGCCATCATGATGAGCAGGATCCACACGAAGAAGACGCCGAAGGTCGTCTCCGCGTAGCTCGTCGCGACCTCCGCGGCGGTCATGATCGCCAGGAAGACCGCGACGATGACGTAGGTGCGGTCCCCGGCGCCGTGTGAGGCTTCGTCGTGCGCGGCGGCGCCCGGGTGGTCCAAGTCCATCAGTTGCTCGGACATCTCGCGCTCCCTACTTGTGGATGAGGTAGACGACGGTGAAGATGACGATCCAGACCACGTCGACGAAGTGCCAGTAGAGGCCGATCACCTCGACGACCTCGGCCTTCTCGTGCGGAAGCTTGCCACGCAGCGACATGCCCAGCATCGTCAACAAGAGGATGATCCCGACCGTCACGTGGATGCCGTGGAGCCCGGTGAGCGTGTAGAACGCCGAGCCGAAGATGTTGGTGGTGTAGCCGAGGCCCTCCCGGTACATCTGGGTGAACTCGTAGACCTGCCCGGCGATGAAGCTTCCACCGAGGATCGCGGTCCCGATCAGCCAGATGCGCATGCGGTGGTGCTCACCGCGGTGCGCGGCGGAGACGGCGAGCACCATCGTGAGCGAGCTCATGAGCAGCACGAACGTGGACACCGAGGTGAACGGGATGTTGTAGACGTCTTGGGGCGTCGGCCCGGTGAGCGCACGGCCGTTGTAGAGCAGGTAGGTCGAGATCAGCGCGCCGAAGAGCAGGCACTCCGAGCCCAGGAACACCCACATGCCCAACTTGGTGTTGGAGATGGTGGTGCTCGTGTGCTGGGACAACCCGGGGTACTTCGTCTCCGCCGCATCGTGGGGGAGCGGGGTGACAGCGACCTCAGACATGTGCGGCCACCTCCTGTTCGGTGGGTGCGGTCGCGCCGGTTCCGCCGGCGTCGACGTCGGGTGCCGGCGGGTGGTGCGGCGGGAGGTCCTCGTTGTCAGACGGCTCGAAAGTCCAGCCGTAGGCGCCGACGACGAGGATGAAGCCGCCGACCGCGGAGAGCAGCAGGTTGAAGATGATGCCGTAGCCGACCAGCACGAGGCCGACCGCGGTGACCAGGGGCCAGTACGACGGCGACGGCAGGTGGACATCGGTCGCGACGCCCTTGTCGACCACGTCGGCCGTCTTGGCCACGCGCGTCAGGCGGCCCGCCTCGTCCTCGGCGTACTTGCGGTGCCAGAGCTCGTCGAGCTCGTCGATCTCCGGGATCACGTCGAAGTTGTGGTCCGGAGGCGGCGAGGTGGTCAGCCACTCGACGCTGCGGGCGTCCCAGGGATCGTTCTCGCAGCTGAACTGCCCCCGGGCGTGCGCCGCACGGCGGGACATGACGATGTTGATCAGGAACAGCAGCACCGAGAAGGCGAGGATGAAGGAACCGATCGTCGAGACCATGTTCCACAGGTCCCAGCCGTAGCCGGGCAGGTAGGTGTACACACGGCGGGGCATGCCCTGCAGGCCGAGGATGTGCATCGGGCCAAAGGTGAGGTTGAAACCCACCAACATCAGCCAGAAGTTCCACTTGCCGAGCTTCTCGCTCAACTGGTGGCCGAACGCCTTGGGCCACCAGAAGTACAGCGCGCCCATGAAGGCGAGGAAGGCGCCGCCGAAGAGCACGTAGTGGAAGTGGGCGACGATGTAGTACGTGTCGTGCTGCTGGGTGTCGGCGGGGGCCACCGCGTGGGTGACGCCGGAGAGCCCACCGATGGTGAACATCGTGAACATGCCCACCGCGAACAGCATCGGGGTGGTGAAGCGCAGCTTGCCCTGCCACATCGTGGCCATCCAGTTGAAGATCTTCACGCCGGTGGGAATCGCGATCGTCATCGACCCCACTGCGAACGCAGCGACCGAGACCGGGCCCATCCCAGAGGTGAACAGGTGGTGGGCCCACACGCCCCAGCCGAGGAAGCCGATGGCGATGCCCGAGAAGACCATGACCTTGTAGCCGAACAGCGGCTTGCGGCTGAACACCGGGATGATCTCCGACGTCGCCCCGAAGGCCGGCATGATCATGATGTAGACCTCCGGGTGTCCGAAGATCCAGAAGAGGTGCTCCCAGAGCATGGGGTCGGCGCCCTTCGAGACCTCGAAGAAGTTGGCCCCGAAACGGCGGTCCATCAGCAGCAGCAACTGCGCGGCGGTCAGCACCGGGATCGCGAACAGCAGCATGATCTGCGTGACCAGCGACATCCAGGTGAAGATCGGGAGCTTCATCCACGTCATGCCGGGTGCACGCATGTTGAGCACGGTGACGATCAGGTTCACCGCACCGGTCAGCGAGGCGATGCCGGTGATGAGCAGACCGACGGTCCAGAAGTCGATGCCGTGGGTCGGCGAGAACAGGACCCCGGAGTTCGGCGCGTAGTTGTACCAGCCGTTGTCAGGCGCCCCGCCGAGGATCCAACTCGAGTTCAGCAGGATCCCGCCGCCCAGGTAGCACCAGTAGCCGAAGGCGTTGAGGCGCGGGAAGGCGACGTCCCGGGCGCCGATCTGCAGCGGTATCAGGTAGTTCATGAGCGCGGTGCCGAGCGGCATCACGACCAGGAAGATCATGGTCGTGCCGTGCATCGTGAAGATCTCGTTGTAGAGCTGGGCACTGAGCAACTTGCCGTTCGGGGTGGCGAGCTGCAACCGGATGAGCAGCGCCTCGCAACCGCCGATGACGAAGAACACCATCGACGTGGCGCCGTACATCTTGGCGATCTTCTTGTGGTCGACGGTGGTGACCCAGCTCCGCCAACCGCGGTTGGCGGTCGGGCGCGTGAAGACGCCGAGAGGGGAGGAGCTCACGCCCGCGCCGTCAGGGACGGCGAGCGTTTGAGGAGCCTCGACGATGGCCATACCAGGTCGCTTCCTTACTTGAGGGTCTCGAGGAACGCCACGAGCTGATCGATCTGCGTGGTGCTCAGGTTCAGGTTGGGCATCCCGCGCAACGTGCCGGGCTTGCCGTTGATGCCGTTGGGCACCATCGGGATCATCGCTTGGGGATCGTGCAGCCAGGCGCGGAGGTTCGCGTCATCGATGCACTTGGGGTCCCGGGCGTAGTCGAGACCCATGGCGATGCAGCGCTTGGAGTTCACCCGTAGGTCGTACGTCCCGCTGGCGAAGATCGTGCGGGACATGAGGTGGGTGAGGTTGGGCGCGGCACCCGATGCGAGCCCACCGGCTGTGAGAGGCGTCTTGGCGGGGCTGGCTTTGTTGACACCGGTCACGTTGTGGCAGCCGCCGCATTGGGTCTTGAACAGCGCGGCGCCGTCCTTCGCAAGGCCACTGGCAGGCGTGACCGCCTTCTTCATCTGTGCGACGACCCACTTCTCGTAGTCCGGCTTGGAGAGCGCCACCACCTGGAGGCGCATGTTGGCGTGCGAGAGTCCGCACATCACCGTGCACTGGCCGTAGTAGGTGCCGGGCTTGTCTGCCGCGATGTTGAACGCACTCGGGTGGCCCGGCACGACGTCGCGCTTGCCGTTGAGCTGCGGCGCCCAGAACCCGTGGATCACGTCGCGTGACACCGTCTTGATCGCAACGTCGGTGTTCACCGGGATCACCAGCTGGTTGGCGGTGACGACCTCGTTGTACTTGCCGTCGTGGTTCACGTCGTAGCGAAACTCCCACCACCACTGCTGGCCGACGACCTCGACGCGGGGGTTGCTCTTGGGCGGGACTTTCGCGAGGTTGAAGATCGAGAACACCGTGAAGATCCCGACCGCCAGGAGGATGGCGGCCGGCGCGATCGTCCAGCCCAGCTCGAGGGTCGAGTTGCCGTGCACCTGCGGCGGGAACTCCTCGCCATCGAGGTCGGCGTCGGTCCGAACCCGATAGCGGGCCGCGAAGTAGAGCGTTCCGCCGACCACGATCACGAGCACGACGGCGGCGATCGCGAAGACCGGGACCGCCAGGTTGAAGATCGTGTGGGCGTAGTGGCTCTCGGGCTTCAGCGAGTCCTGCTTGGCATTGCTCACACAACCGCCGGCGAAGACCGCGACCGCGGTGACCAGCGCAGCGAGCCGCGCGGTGCGGGCTGTCCTTGCAACGCGGTTCATCGGGACTCCTTCCCGGCGGTGCGGAGATCCAGCCGGAGCGCGGACGAGTCGCCCTTGACCTTGTAGAGGTGCGGGGCTTCCTTCTTGTTGTGGTCGACCGCCTTGGGACCGTGGACCAGACCGGCGATGCCGCCGCCCAGGATCAGCAGTCCACCGATCACCACGAGCACGGCGACGACGTTGCGCGAGTGCTGAGGCCTGGCGTTGAGGCCGATCGCGATGAGGAACGCCATCAGGGGAACGATGCCGAAGATCACGGCGCTCGGCGTCTTGCCGAGCGCCAGGAGCACCCGCGAGAGCGACAGCACGAACAGGCCGATGCCCACGATCGCGAAGAGCGGGATCTCGATCGGGTTGAGCATCCGGTTGCGGGCCTTGCGGTTCGCGGCCGGGTCGCCGGTGGCGTGGCCGGCCCAGGAGTGGATCGTCCACTCGAGGGCGGCGACTCCCAGGATGATGCACCCCAGGATGAACAACTGGGCGTCGAACACCGCGCCGAGCACGATCAGGGCGGAAGCGAACGCCGCCAGCAGCGGCCAGTGGTTGGTGCCGCGCACCGGCTGGACCGGCACCGGCGCTGCAAGCCCCTGCACCTGGGCCCCGGCGGCCGGGTCGCCGTCGCGGACCGCGGTCAGCACCCCGCCCACGAACAGCGAGAGACCGGCGTAGGCGACCAAGATCGTGTAGGCGAGGTGGTCCCCGACGGGACCCTTGTACCCGAGGGAGAGCGCGCCGAGGAAGCTCGACATGCCCACCGCGTGACCCGCGGTGGCGATCGCGAGGAAGAACGCGCCGACCAGCGCGAGCAGGGCAGACCCGTAGAGGTACTTTGAGCCGGTGGTGATCATCGCTCGGCGGTGCTCCCTACTTCGTCACGTAGATCGCGTACCAAAGGACCACGAACACCCCGACCGTGACGTACCAGTACAGCGCCACGGCGCTGATCCCGTCACGGTTGTGGCTCGAGAGCTGCCCACCGAGGGTACGGAACCCGGTGAGCAGGATGGCGACCATCGCGGCGCCCACCATCGCGAGGTGAAGCCCCACGATCGTGAAGATCAGCAGCATCGGCAGGTTCTGCGCGATGCCGACCGTCTTGCCGGCGTCGGTCGAAAGGTTCATGCCGTTGAGGATGAACGACTCGGCGTTGATGAAGGCGGCGGCGAGGAGCAACACGATCAGCAGCGCGACCCAGAGGTTCTGACGATCGTCGTTGCCGATCGCCTGCTGGGCCCACGCCATCGCCGGAACCGAGAGCAGGATCGTGAAGAGCGCCACGTTCGGGCCCGTCAGGGTCAGCCCAGCGGCAGGTAGCCAGACACCATTGGAGACGGTGACACCGTGCCGAGCGGAGAGGTAGAGGCCGATCAGCGCGAGGATCGCCATCGCGGACCCCGCGGCGAGCAGCGCAGCGGCGATCACCTGGGATCGAGGACGCTCGGGCAGGGCATCGGGCGCCTCGAGGATCGAGGCCGACTCGACGACTGCCAGGTCGGTACTCATGAGGCCACCTCCTGGCCCGTCGACACGGCGTCGAGCAACGGCGCCTCCGAGTGGACCTCGGGGATGACCTCGAAGTCCTCGTAGGCCGGCGGAGAAGCCGCCGCCCATTCGAGCGTCTGGCCGGCGCCCCAGGCGTCCGCCTCGGTGGTGGCGCTCCGGGCGTTGCGAGCCGCGAGGACCAGCGCGACGGCGGTGAGCAGGACCGCGCCGGCGACCGCCGCGACGCCGAGGGTGCAGAGCAGGTTGAAGGTCTGGGTGCCGTTGACGTGCTTGGCTTCACTGCCACCGATGACGGAGGCGATGTCACCGACGGCGATCGCCAGCGTGCCGAGCAGCGTCAGTCCCGCAGCCCCGAGACCCAACGCGTCGAGGCCCTGGGAGCCGGCGATCTTGGACGACCAGTGGAACACCGCCGCGATGACGGCGCCGATCCCTGCACCGATCACCAGCTGGAACTGGGCGTCGGTGTACAAGGTGCCGTGGAGGTTGAGCCGCTTGATGGGCTCGAGCACCCCGACCAACACCCCGAGGAACAGCAGGACCAGGGCGACCATTGCGGCCGGGAGCGGGCTGCCGCGGAGCGGCTTGCCCACCGAGCGGCCACGCCGCATCGAGTCGCCCACCTGGCCGAGCATGCCGAGCACCGGCAACACCACGAGGATCGACATGACGATCACGAGCGGGTTGTCGAACGGCGTCGAGGCGACCGTCCCGGCGGGGAAGGTGGCGTAGCTGGTGACCGTGAACGCCCCGAAGCTCATCACGCCGAAGAACCCGATCAGCACCATGGAGATGGAACGCCGGAACTCGTCGCGGGCCCGGCTGAAGGTCGTCACCACGTCGCCGATGATTCCCAGCGCCGGAATGCACACGGCGTAGATCTGGGGCTGGTGGAGGACCCAGTCGACCTGGCCGAACACCTCGATGCCGCCGGCGCCGGAGAAGATGCTGCCGTGGCTGTGGTCGACCCAGGCCAGCAGGAGCAGGCCGATCAGCACCGGAAGGGTGAACACCCAGAGGACGCCGGCGACCACGATCGACCACGCGAACAGCGGGATGCGGGTCATCGTCAAGCCCGGCGCGCGCTGGGTGAACACCGTGGTCACGAGCACGACCGAGAGCAGCACGATGGAGCCGGCGAGCAGCGCCGTCGAGAGCGCCCACAGATCTACGGCGTTGGCTCGGGTGCCGCCGGGCCCGCCGGAGACGAAGTAGGACACGATCAGGAGGCCGCCCGAGAAGGCGTAGGTCCAGACGCCGGCTGCGGCAGCCCGTGGGAACGCGATCGATCGACTGCCGATCTGGAGCGGGACCACCACCAGGGCGATGCCGAGCAGCAGGGGGATCAACCCGATGAGCACCACGGCGGTGGGCTGCAACGTCACCAGTGCCGCGTAGCGCCTGACGCTGAGGAGCTGGTGCGACTTGGCGTTGGAGATGTCGAGGCGGAGGACGACCTGCAACACCTCGGCGGCGATGACGACCACGATAGACAGTGCGATGAGCAGTCGACCCAGGGCCTTGTGGTCGCCGGTGCCGAGGAAGCCAGAAATCCCAGGAGGTCGCTCGGCGAACTCCGGCGCCGCGGACGACGGTGCTGTTCGGGTGTCAGTCAGTTCCATGCGTCGAGGGACCTTCGCTCTCGGTAAGGCAACAGCTCCGGACAATACACAGCGCCTGAACGCGGTGGGCAAACCATGCGCCACTTCACGGGGAACCCGCTCGTTTGCTGCGGCGAGCCATCAGTGCCCCCACCGCACGAGCTGGTCGACCACCATCGCACCGAACAGCAACGTCACGTAGGTGATCGAGTAGTTGAACATCCGCATCGCCACCTTCGGCGACTCCGTCCGGCGGAGCACGATCGCGAACCAGGTGAACGCCGCGCCGAGGGCCAGCGCGGCCACGAGGTAGATGTCACCCATGTCGGCGACCGGGGCGAACAGCAGGGTCAGGGCCCAGAGCAGCAGGGTGTAGACGAGGATCCGGGTCGTCGTCGTGCGATAGCTGGCCACGCTCGGGAGCATGGGCACCTCTGCCGCGGCGTAGTCGTCCTTGTAGCGGATGGCGAGTGCCCAGAAGTGCGGCGGCGTCCAGTAGACGATGACGAGGAAGAGGATGATCGGGGGCCACGCCAAGTGCCCGGTGATCGAAGTCCAGCCGATCAGCACCGGAACGGCGCCGGCGGCGCCGCCGATGACGATGTTGCGCGTCGACGTGCGCTTGAGCCAGAGCGTGTACACGAAGACGTAGAACAGGCACGCCGCGACCGCGAGGACCGCGCTGATCAGGTTGACCGTCCCCCACAACCACAGGAACGCCGCAACTTCGAGCGTGACGGCGAACACCAGCGCCTCTCCGGGTCGGATGAGCCCGGTCACCAGCGGCCGGTCCTTGGTCCGGTCCATGAGCGCGTCGATGTCGCGGTCGACCACCATGTTCACGGCGTGCGCGCCCCCGGCGGCCAACGTACCGCCGAGCACCGTGGCGAACATCGTCCACACCGGAGGGATACCGCGCGCCGCGACGACCTGGGTGGGCACGGTCGTCACGAGGAGCAACTCGATGATGCGGGGCTTGGTCAGCGCCACGAACCCGAGGAGCCGGGCCCTGTGGGTGGGAGCGGGCGCGACGACGGTCATCGTCAGCGACGATACGACCGCCCAGCCGAGGCCACCAAGGCAAGACGCGTCAGAAGTTCGTCTTCGCCTCCCGGCGGCCGTAGCCTCGCGCCTGTGTCAGACGAGCCGGAGATGTCGGCGAACTCGGCGCACACCCGCACCCCGCGGGCCGATACGCCACCCGTGCTTCTCGACGAGCACCGTCACCGCTTGTCGCTGACCCCGAAGGCGTACGCGCGCATCACCGTCGTCGCCGTGTGGCTGATCGGGCTGATCGTGGTGACCGGCGGCGCGGTGCGCCTGACGGCCTCGGGCCTCGGCTGCACCGACTGGCCGACCTGTCAGGCGAACCAGGTGTACCCCTCGTGGCATTGGCATGCCTGGGTCGAGTTCGGGAACCGACTGGTGACCGGTTTGGTATCCCTCGCGGTCGTGGTGGCGGTGCTGGGCGCGCTGGTGCGACAACCGCGGCGCCGCGACCTGACGTGGCTCTCGTGGGGCCTGGTCGCGGGGGTGGTGGGCCAGATCGTGCTCGGCGGCATCGTCGTCCTGTCGCACCTCTGGCCGCCGTTCGTGATGGGGCACATGATCGTGTCCCAGGCGCTCGTCGCCGACGCGGTGGTGCTCGTCCACCGGGCTCGGCTCCCCGACGGCAGCCGTGTGGTGACCGCGGTCGCTCCTCCGGTCCGCGCCCTCGGTCGGTTGCTCGTGGCGCTGACCGCGCTGGCGATCGTCACGGGCACGGTCGTCACGGGGACGGGGCCACACTCCGGATCCAACGGCAACGAGCTCGTGAAGCGACTCCCGTTTGCGATCACCACGGTCGCGCGCATCCACGGCACCGTCGACATGGCGGTGCTGCTCACGATCGCAACCCTCCTCTGGCAGCTCCGACGGACCCGCGCACCCCGTGAGGTGGTCGGGCGGGCCGAGATCGTCCTCGTCTTCGGCGTGCTCCAGGCTGCGATCGGCTACACGCAGTACCTGACGGGCGTTCCCGAGGTTCTGGTGGCGCTGCATGTCCTGGGAGCGACCCTGGTCTGGAGCGCGGTGCTCTGGTTCTACCTCGGGCTGTCTCGACCCGGTGTCGCTCGGGCAGACTTGGACCATGACGACGTGCAGGCCGGGTCCACGCTGCGCGAACGGACCGACGGCGACGATGACGCCAACCGAGACGGCACCGGTCGAGACCTGGTCACCGGCCGAGGATGAGGACGTCCGTCCGGACACGCCTTGGGTGGTCATCGTCTGGAACGACCCGATCAACCTGATGTCGTACGTGACCTTCGTGCTGCAGAAGCTCTTCGGCTACTCGCGCGCCAAGGCGGAGAAGCTGATGATGGACGTCCACACCGTCGGCCGGGCAGTCGTGTCCACCGGCAGCCGCGAGAAGGCGGAGCACGACGTCTTCCGCCTGCACGAGCACGGGCTCTGGGCGACCATGCAGCAGGACGTCTGAGGCGCCGTGGAGAATCCGTTCCGTCGGCGCTTCCAGTACTCCGAAGATGGCTGCGTCACGGTCCGTCTCGCCCCGCGGGAGCGTGAGGTCCTACGGGGTCTGGCCGACGAGCTCGCAACCATGCTCGACAACCCGACCGACCCCGCGCTCCGCCGACTCTTCCCGCCCAGCTACACCGAGGACCCGGTGCACGAGGCCGCCTACCAGATGATGATGGGCGACGACCTGCGCCAGCGGCACCTGGACGCGGCGCGCCTGCTCGCCGAGTCGGCGGACGTCCAGCAGCTCGACCCGGACCAGGCGACCGCGTGGCTGCAGTGCCTGAACGGGGTGCGCCTCGTGTTGGGGACCAGATTGGACGTCACCGAGGACGGACCGAGGCGCGTCAGCCGCCACGACCCCAACATGCCGTTGTGGTCGCTCTACGAGTTCCTCTCGGCACTCCTCGACGAGCTGGTGCGCGCGTTGGAGGGGTAGTCAGGCGCGGGATCAGGTCCCGTTGAAGAGTTGGCCGGCAAGGGTCGAACCACAGCTGGGGGCCGCAGTCAGGGTCAAGGACCGGTAGCGCGCACCGGTTTGACCGGCGACGTCGGCGATGCCGCTCGTCCCCGCCGCACTGGTGACCTCGTCGGCGATGCACCAGGCCTGTGTGGTCGTGAAGATCGGACCGTTCGGGCCGTTCGGGACCTCCGTGCCCCGCTGGTAGTAGCCGGCAGCAAGCTGCGAGCGCGTGACCGCGAGGTCGACGACCGGCGAGAAGGAGTTGGTCAGCGCTTGGTCGGCGCTTCCCCCGGATCGCAGGCCGACACACCCACGAGGTTGGCGTCGAGCACCTTGACGTTGAACCTCCCCGCGGGGCCGCGGCCGCCGCCCACTCGGTGAAAGCCTTCGCGAGAGCTGCGGCATTCGACGAATCGGAGCCTCGGTAGTGGATGTCGATGCACACCTGGCCATTCGGCTTGCGGTACGACACGTACGCGTCACCGGCCCACAGGTCGCTGTCGTGCAACGCCGTGAGCGGCGTTCCCCGCTCCCCCAACATCATGTAGGTCGTGACCGCGCCGACCGTTCCGGAGGCGAGCACCTTCGTATCGGCGGGCGCCAGGGGTGTGTCGACCACGAGCGCCCGCTGACCTTCGAAGTAGAAGGAGGGATTGAGCACCTGGAGGTCGGACGCAGGCGGGATCTGCGTCACCTGGTTCACCCCGTCGGCGTGGTTGGCGTCACGCACGAGCTCGACGAACGGGCGGCCCAGCCCCGACTGCATCCCGGCCAACGCTCCCAGGAAGTCCTTCGTGTCGCCGGCGGAGGCGTGGTCGACGTTCTTCATGTAGGCGACCTGGGCGGCGGTGCTCTGGGTCCGGAGGTAGTCGCTGCGCAGAAGTGCGGCGTCACCGCCCACGACCGAAGCAAGGGTGCTCATGCCGAGCGATGGTTGCAGGAGACTGGAGAGGTCGGCGTACTGATCGTCCAAGGCCACCGAGAGCGCTCCGGCGATCGCGACGCGGTCCTCGACCGACCCGTTGCCGGCGCGCACGACGAGTTGCTGGTTGCGCAGGTCGTAGAACGCCCGGGACGAGGCGTGCACGATCGGCGCGACCGGCAACTCGTCGGTGGGGTTGCCCTGGACGAGACCCAGCGCCCGGTAGGTCGCGACCTGATCGGCCAACGCCTGGGCAACCTTGGGATCGTTGGCCTGGCCGGCTTCGTTGGCCGCCTGGTCGAACTCCGACCCCGCCAAGGTCACGATCCTGATCGGATGCTTGAACGCCAGGCCCCGCGTCTTGGAGACGAACTGGGCGATCGGCTGGACGTTCCCGGTCCAGGCTGGGGGATAGGTCACCTTGCGATCGAGCGCCTTTCGGCCAACGAGACCGACCACCACGAGAAGGATGATGCCAAATGCCAGCAGCCGCGCCTCACGGGAAATGACCGCCTGCCCCTTCGGCTTGCCTTCAGGCTCGGCCGGTGCACCCCAGGCATCGGCAGTCGCCTTCCAACCCACCGCCGACTGCGGTTGCGCGACGAGGTCGCCGCCGGTCGAGGGCGGCTCGTCGCTACGGAAGATCTCCTCGGGGTCGAACGCCTCGTGGGTCGGTGGTTGGGCGGCTTCGGTGGCGCCACCAGCGGCCGCCATCCCGGCGAGTGCCGCGCCGCCTCCACGATCGCCGAACAGCGACGGCGGGTTGGCCGGCGGCTGGTCGTCCGACGGCCAATCGCCGCCACCGTGATCGTCTGGAACCGGCGGAGCAGCCTCGCCCGCTGTCGATGGACCGCCCGGGGTGGGCTCGACGTACCACGCGGCCGGCTCGAGTCCGGACGGGCCCTGGTCGCTCTCGCGCTCGCTCTCGACGACGGGCGCCGGTCCGGCGAGCCACTCCGACTCGGCCCCCTCATAGGGGGTCAACGCGCCACCCTCGCTCGGCACGTCGGCCTCGGCCGGCGGGGCGAACGCGGACGCCGGTGTCGGCAGGTCCAGCGGGCCGCCTGGCGCGGCACCCCGGGTCGGGAGCGGCGGCTCCGCTGTCGGTGGAACCGTCCAGGCCGCTTGTTGCTCCGCCTCCGTCTCGTCCCAACCGGACGGACCGTCGGGCGAGGTCTCGGAAGGTTGCGGATCATGCAGCGGCACCTGCGGCGGCGACACCTCCGCGACCGGCTCGAGGGGCGGGGGAGGTAGGTCCTCCGGATTCGGTGGAGGTGGGAGCTGCAGCTCGGCGTTCGCAGTCGGCGCCGGACCATCGTCAGAGTTCACCCAGTGCGACCAGTCGTACTGCCCGGTCTGGGATGGAGACTCCTCGACGGGCGGTGGCGCCGCAAGCCCCTGCGCCGGATCGGGCGCGCCCAGTTCGCTCGGGTCGACGGTGGCCCCGATCGGTTCGGCCGCGAGCGTCTCACCGCAGAACTTGCACTCTTGCCAGTTCGCGAGGACCCGGGCGCGACAACCCGGACAGAGGAGCATCTGCGCGGTCATCGGGCGGCCTCCGGTGCGGGCGGGAGGCCACACGGGCGCGCCGCGCTGGCAGGTGGGTGGCTCGACCACCGTCTGCTGCTGTGGCGTGGATGCCCGCTGATGATTCGTCTCCCTGGCTCGTGCTGGAGGGTTGTTCGTGGTCGTGGTCCCCGGTTCCCCACGTCGCCGATGATCCTGCGGCGCGCGAAGTCGGTGGCCCTGCAGGGAAAGTCGGCCGTTGTGGCCGCCGGTTGAGCGGTTCTGGCCGACATGGGCCGATCGACTCCGGGCGCTGAGAGGTGCCCCTGAACGGACGTCCGTTTGCGAAATCGTGGACGAGGCCCGCGAAACCGCCCCTGGTAGGGTTTCCCGCTCGCGCCAGCGATGCCCCCATCGTCCAGCGGCCTAGGACGCCTGCCTTTCACGCAGGTAACACGGGTTCGAATCCCGTTGGGGGTACCAAGTCCTCTCGTCCTCCTGGATCGGCCCCGAAAGGGGTCATCCACCAGGGCGTTTGGGTGGTTCCCATAGATCCGTCTGCGTAGACGAGTCCTGTTGGGTAGAGAGCGCTGACGAAGTTGGGCCTCTGCTGGGCGTCGAGGCGGTTCCAACATCCGGGCAGGTCATCCAGCAGCGTGCTGGCGAAGGCGATGGTGGAGGCCAGGTCGACCTCAATGGGCCGGGCCGCTTCGATGCGATCGCGGAGGTCGGCTTGCTCCCGGTCGAGGCGGGCAGATTGACGCTCGTAGGTGACCGGGTCGATGCCACGATCGAGGTATACGTCCACGAGGCGATCACGCTTGAGGTCTAGGTCTGCCATCCGGGCCATCAGGTCGGAATGTGCGGCGGCGGTTGTAGCGGTCCGTTCCTGGTAGGCGGGCTCGACCACCGCGGCCAGCAGCGAGAACACCTCGCTGCGGACGCTGAGAGCAGCGAGTTCCTGCTCGAACAGTTCTTCGAGCCGCTCCTTGCGGACGTTGGACCCACCGCATCCCTTCCGGGGGCAGTGGTAGTAGGGGTAGCGCCCGCTGCGGCCCTTCGACCAGCTTGTGGTGAGGGGCTTGGTGCATCGGCCACACCGCACGGCACGCCACAGGGAAAAGTCGGGGTGGTCCCGCAGCCGGGCGTCCCTGGCGGGCGCGCGCCCCTGAAGGATGGCCTGGACGGCCTCGAACACGTCGGCCGAGACCAACGGTTCGAAGTCACCGGGCACGTCGATGTCCCAGCAGGACTTGACGATCCTGCCCATGTAGAGCGGGTTCTTGAGCATCGCCCCGAAGGTCTGAAGGCTGACCGGCCGTCCCTTCCGGGTCACCAAGCCGAGGGCGGTCAGTTCGGCCAGCACTTCGGGTCGCCCCGCCTGCCGTGAGGCGACGGACTCGAAGGCGAGGCGCACGAGGGGGCCAGCGATCGGATTCCACACGAGGCTGGCATCAGACTCGGGGCCACCCTTCGCGTACCCGAGGGGCCTTCCACATCCAGCGACCGCGACTCAACCCCTCCTTCACCCCCGTCATCGTCCGAGCCGCTCGCATCTCGTTGTCGAGTTGTGCGGCTGACGCCATGACGTTCCCGATGAATTGGCCAGCAGGCGAGTCATCGAAGGTCTCGGTGACCGCGCAGATCCGCACCTTGACCTTGCTGAGGCCAGCCCGTGCGACTGCATGGTCGTGGAGGTTCCGAGCGAGTCGGTCGACCCGGTAGACGTCCACCGCCCCGATGTCTCGGCGCTTCGCCTCGGTGCCGCAGTAGTTCAACATCGCCTGGAGTTCCGGCCGGTCGGCGGTCTTGGCCGATTCGCCTTCCTTGCGGAAGATCCGATCGACCTCGTACCCCTCGCGGGTGCAGAACGCGATGCACTCCCGCTCCTGGGTGTCGAGCGAGAAGTTCTCGACCTGCTCGGCGTCGAGCAGGTCCTCCAGCTTGGAGGCGGGGTCGGATCGGCTGGTTGTGCGGATCGTCTTGATCTCGCCATTGGGCATCTCGATCTCGATCTCCTCGAAATCGCCGCTTCGGACCTTCTCCAGCACGGTCGCCTCGGCGGCGGTGCGCACTCTGCCCATCGCCTCGACGTTGCGGAGGAGTTCGAAACCGCGTCCGTGGGCCTCCAGCTTCATCGGCTCCTTCAAGCAGCCGAGGACCTTGTTGACGAGGGGGTGAAGTTGACGAACGCAAACGCGCTCTCGTTGTCCACCCCGAAGAACCCGTGGCTCCAGAGGTCCTCGAAATCCATCTCGGGGGCCATCTCGAACCTCTCCTCGAAGTCCGTCATCACCCACACTGCGCAGCCAAGCGAGGAGTTCATCTTGATAGCAGCAGCGAGGTGGTCCGCGCCCTCCTCCAGCATGAAGTCCTGCACGAACTTGATGCGCTCGACCGGGGTCCCGAACTTGCGACGGATCTCGGCGCACACCGCGACCACGAACACCTCGCGAGCGGTGAACCGACGCCAGCCTTCCTCCCCGTCACGGGCGTGAGGAAGGGCACCTCGGCCGTCCCAGTCGTTCTGCTGGCGCGCGCTGAGTCCAGCCGCATCCTGCAATTCTCGGGAGAAGAAGGGGCGATCGCCCTGAACTGAACTCACCCCATCACCTCGCCACACAAACTGAATGGTGCCGTTCACTGTTGGAATCGTCGGTGCCGACGAGCCTGAACCCGCTCCTCAAGAAATCAAGCCGAAGCCTCCACCCGGCGTCGCCGCCGCCGACGCCTCCAGTGGTCTGCTCCCAGTACCGCCACCGCTGCAAGCGTCAGGACAATCGCCGCGGCGATCCCGAAGCCGCGGTGCATGCCGCAGACGAAGCCATCGCTGTTCCCCGAGAACGCGTTCCCACAGGTGACCTGCCAGCCATCGCGCTCCAGGTCGCCGCTGGTCTGGCGTTGGAGGAGTTGGAGGACCGCCATGACGATCAGGACAGCAGCGGTGAGCCGAGACGCGACGGCCAGACGCTTGCTCCCGGTGTCGGTCAGCCGCTGTCGCACCAGCACATTCCACCAGAACCAGGTGGTCGATGAGCGCCGCCCCTGACCACCATTGCGCGATCAGTCCGCTCCAAGCTCTGCGTCGATCAGGCCGGAGGCAATGGCCAAGCGGCTGTTGGTCAGCACCTCGGCCCGCTCCACGTCGGATGGGGGCGGGTTGTTCAGGGCTTCGAGTTCGGCCTCGACCCCACGAGGAGGGGGCGCAGGCGGAAGGCCCGCTCGGGTCCGGTTCATCTCCGCATCGAGGATGGCCTCGGCAATGGTCGGACCGATGGCGGCAGGGGCAACCTCCCTGGCGACGTATGCGGCGTCGGCAGCAGCCTGCTGGGGGCACCGTAGGCGAGCGCCTCGGCAGCGACCTGTTGCGCCGGGGTCAGGGCGACCAGCGCAAGCCGGAGGTCTTCGATCGTGGGGCTGGAGTTCATGGGCATCGCCCTCCTCGTGACTTCTGGCGAGATCTGGTAACCCACCTCGCGGACCGCGTACTTGTCCATCTCCCTCACTCCCAATCAACTACGGCGGTCGCAACGTGGCTCCGCCCAGCGACTGCCGGAGCCGCCGATGCGCCGACCAGGGCCGGTTCGAGCCGTGGCCTGGCGCTCTCGACGCCCGCCAGCCACTCGAAGATCTGGTTCCAATCGAAACCGCTTGGGGGTACGGCGGCGCTCGCCGGCCAACCTCGGCACCTCGCGCCACGATCGGTGTCACCGCGCACCGCTAGGGTCACCGCATGGCGCAGCGCCGAGGGCGGAGATCGACGACGACCGCCAACTTCGGCTCCGGTCGCCGCGAGAGCCACGACGCCACCCCCTTCTACGACCGCTTCACGCCGCCCGACATCAGCCGCGACGACACCGTCAACCCCGACGGGCGAGCTCGACGTCATCCACCTCCACGACGCCCGCGACCAGCGCTCCGTGGCCTCGAACTCGGTGGCGCTGGTGGTCACCTCGCCGCCCTACTTCGCCGGCAAGCAGTACGAGGAGAGCCTCGGCGAGCACGGCGTCCCGGCGACCTACTTCGAGTACCTGACCCTGCTCCACGACGTGTTCGCCGAGTGCAAGCGGGTGCTCGAGCCCGGCGGGCGCATCGCGGTGAACGTCGCCAACCTGGGGCGCAAACCCTACCGGTCGCTCGCCGGCGACGTCACCCAGATCCTCCGACCTCGGCCTGCTGCTGCGCGGCGAGGTGGTGTGGTGGAAGGGTCGGGCTGCGGGCGGGTCGTGCGCGTGGGGCTCGTTCCAACGGCCCGGCAACCCGGTGCTGCGCGACGTCACCGAGCGCATCGTGATCGCCGGCAAAGGCCGCTTCGACCGAGCGCTCAGCGCCAAACAGCGAGCGGAACGCGACCTGCCGTCGACCGCGACGATCTCGCGCGACGACTTCATGGAGTTCACCACCGACCTCTGGGAGATCGCCCCGGAGAGCGCCACGCGGCTCGGCCACCCGGCACCGTTTCCGGTGGCGCTCCCCCACCGACTCATCGACCTCTACACCTACGAGGGCGACGTCGTGCTCGACCCGTTCATGGGATCGGGTTCCACCGCGGTCGCCGCGCTGCGCACCGGGCGGCACTTCATCGGTTTCGACACCGACCCCGACTACGTCGCTGCCGCGGAGGAACGCATCGCGAGGAGCGCGCTCGGTCCGACGAGATCCGTGCCGCGACCCGGCGAGCACGTCGCGCCTCCCGGCGGTCAAGCCGGAAGACGACGACGGAGACTTCCAGGCCAGGGCGGTGCGCGAGGGCCAACAAGCCAAGGAGATCGCCGCGCTCCTGCTCACCGAGTCCGGGTTCAGCGACCTGCGCACCAACGTCAAGCGCACCGACCTCGGCGTGGAGCTCAACGTCGTCGCCACCGACCGGACCGGCGCCGAGTGGATCTTCGAGGTCTCCGGCTCGTTCACCTCGGCGCGCAGCGGACTGGCACGCACCGACACGCTCTGGAAGGCGCTCGGCAAGGCGGCGGTGCTGCAGGCCGGTGACGATCCCCGTCCATTGGTACTGCTCACCACCGACCTGCCGGCCAAGGGCAGCGCCGGCGCCAAGGCACTCCGCGCGGTGACCGGCCCGACGGGCTCGGTGCGCGACGTGATCGCGCTGTTCGACGCAGACGACCAGGGCCGGCTCGCGACGTACGCCACCGGCGGCGACCCTTCGAACTAGGTGCCCTCCGCGCGCACCACCGTCACCGAACTTGCCACCGCGCTCGGCATGCTCGGCGCCGGCTCGGTCTCCGACTCCCTCAGCGACCGACCCGCCGCACTCGTCGGGCTCGACGACCAGGCGTGGGACGAGCTCGTCGCGCTGGAGCGTCGGAGTGACCTTGCGCGCGACTTCCACGCCGGGTTCGTGAACGGCCAGGCGTTCCTGCGTGCCCCTGACGCGCTCGCCGGGCGGCTACCGCGAAGGATCGAGTGGACCGGAGGACGTCGCCCACCCGGCGACGAGGTCGTGCCCGCCGACCTGCGCATCGACCACGTGTACCTGGTGAGCTGCAAGTACCTCTCGAAGATCCTCCACAATCCGAGCCCCGCCCGACTGGTCGACGGGCTGCTCTCGCAAGCGCCCGTGGACGACCGGCGCGACTGGTACGAGCGGGTGGCGCCGACCGAGCACCAGGCGCTCTACGAGGTGTGCCGTGCCGAGGTGGACGTGACGGACCTGCCCGACCGGGTGGCCGACCTCGACCCCGACCAACGGCGACGTCTCGCCGCGGTGTTGCGCGGCGACTGGCCGGACGCCGCCGGCGACGCCTACCGCGCCCTGTGCACCGCGGTCGGCGTCGCAACGGCCGCGGCATGGCGATCGTCGTTGGTCGGCGCCCATGCGGACGAGCTGCTGTGGCGACTGCTGCGGATCGGTTCGACCCCGTACTTCGTGCTCGGCAGCGATAGACGCGGGTCGATGCGCCTGCGGATCTCCACACCCTGGGACTGGCGCCAGCGCTACCGGCTGCGGTCGTTCGACATCGAGCCCCAGGCCGGCGGCCAGCCCCGCGTGGGCTGGTCGGCGAGCGTGGACGACCGCGAGACCGAGCGCGCCCTGCGCGGTGGCGGGCCACGTCGAGGTGCGCTGGAGCCATGGTCGGTTCGGCCAACGCCCGGAGGCGAAGATCTACCTGGACACCCGCCACGAGGACGTGCCCGGCTACCTCCCGCTCTGATTTCCAGTGGTTCCTCGGGCGGTGGCTTCGAGGCCGAGGCCGGGGAACACCTTGGCGACCTTCGCGGTGAGGTAGTCGCCGTAGGTGCCGGTCCAGGCATGCACGTCCTCGCCGTCCCATCGGGGCGCGGCGCCATCGGGCTCGCGCCTCCGGCCTGGATCGCCCACGTCGGGGACCGGTCGGACCTCGGCGTCCCAGCCAGGGTCGAAGAAGAACGGGAACGACAGACGGTCGCGCGCCGTCTCGCCTTCGGGGACCGGCGGGCTCACCACCCGATGCGGGGTCGAGCGGTAGCGACCGCCGGTCATGCGCTCGAGCATGTCCCCCAGGTTGACGACGAACGCTCCCTCGACGACCGGCACGTCGAGCCATCCGCCACCGGTCGGACGGACCTGCAGGCCTGGCGTGCCGTCGTGGGCGAGGATCGTCAGCAGCCCGTAGTCGGTGTGCTCGGCGACGCCCCACCCATCCGGGGAGGGCCGGGGTGGGTAGCGGAAGATGCGGAAGAGCACAGTCGGGTCCGCCGTGAGGTGGCGATCGAACCAGTCGGCGTCGAGGCCGAGCCCCCTCGCGACGCCGCGCACCAGCAGATGCCCCAGCTCGGTCATCGTGTCGATCCAGGCGAGGACCTCCGCCCTGAGCTCGGGTGGCCGCTCGGGGAACAGGTTGGGTCCGTGCAGCGGGTGCCCGGCCAGGACCCGGGGATCATCGGGCGCAAGCTCGGCGCCGAAGTAGCAACCCTCCTTTGCGTCGGGCCGCCCCGAGGTGAGCTCGCCACCCTCGGGGAACCACCCACGCCACGCCCGTCCCGCGTGTTCCATCGCGATCCGCGCCTTCTCGGCCTCGGGGAGCGCGAAGAACGCCCGGGCGGCGCGGTCGAGGCGGCGCAGTTGCTCGGGGGGAACGCCGTGACCGACCACGAGGAAGAACCCGACGTCGCGGCACGCCCGGTCGATCTGGGCGGTGCAGGCGTCGAGTGCCGCCCGGTCGCCTGCGTCGCGCAGCGGGGCGATGTCGATGATCGGCACGGTGGGCATGACGCGCCCTACCCTGCCACCCTTCCGGAGGTGTTGGGACGCCATGCCCAAGCTGATCTACTCGACAATCGCCTCGCTCGACGGTTTCGTCGCCGACGCCGGGGGCGATTTCGGCTGGGCAGCGCCAGACGAGGAGGTGCACGCCTTCGTCAACGACCTGGAACGCGGCATCGGCACCTGTCTGTACGGGCGGCGCATGTACGACGTGATGCGCTACTGGGAGAGCGACGAATCCGAAGCGGACCGCTCCCAGGTGTCCCGCGACTTCCGTGCGATCTGGCAGGCGGCCGACAAGGTCGTGTACTCGACGACGCTCGACGCGGTGTCGACCGGCCGGACGCGCCTGTCGCCGCGGTTCCGCGCCGACGAGGTCCGGCGACTGAAGGCCGGCTCGGACCGCGACCTGTCGATCGGCGGACCTGGACTGGCGGGCCAGGCCCTGGCCGCCGGACTGGTCGACGAGCTGCACATGATCGTGGTGCCGCACCTCGTCGGCGGCGGCACCCGGGCGCTGCCCGAGGGTTTGCGCACCGGGCTCACCCTGCTCGACCAGCGCCGCTTCGCGAGTGGGGTCGTCCATCTGCACTACGCCGTCCGAGCGCCGTCGAGCCCGGGCTCGGGCTAACCGCCGGACTGAGCGCTACCGTCGCCGCCCATGGCACCCCAGAGCTTCTCCCACGTCGGCGTGTGCGTCTCGGATCTCGAGCGGTCGACCCGGTTCTACGTCGACGTGCTGGGCTTCGTCGAGCTGTTCACGATGGAGATGGGACCGGAGCTCGAGGCAACCATGGAGCTCCCCGGGGCGCGCTTTCGCACCCGGATGTTGGCGCGCACCGATGTGCGGGTGGAGCTGCTCGAGTGGTTGTCCCACTCAGCCGAGGGCGAGCGTGAGCGGCGGCCAATGAACCGGGTCGGGATGACGCACCTGTGCTTCCGGGTCGAGCACCTCGACGACCTGGCCGACGCCGCATCGGCGGCGGGTGGTGCGGTGCACCGGGAGACGCGGTCGGTGCTGGACGGCGCCGGGCTCGACGGCGGCACCGTCGAGGTGATGTACCTCACCGACCCGGACGGCACCCGCATCGAGTGCATGGCCGGCGCCCCCGACCTCGCCCAGTTCGGCCCTCAGCCCGAGTGATGGGTGCAACAGCTCACTTCTCGATCGGCCCGTCGCCCGGCGAGATGACGAGCCGATAGCCCGCGTCGATCTCGTCGAGGTCGGTCAGGTCCCCATGGCGGTCGTGCCAGGTGCCGTCGGCGAGGTCTTGCCGAAGCTGCTCGACGCCGCGTGCCACCACGTCTGCGGGAAGGCGGGCGATGCCGGAGATCCCGGCGCGCACGGCTGGGTCGAGGTAGGCCTCGGGGCGCTGCCACCACGCGTGACAGAACCCGTCGCGGCAGTCCTTGGGTACGCCGAACACCTCGACGGTCCCGCCTCCGAGCGCGTCGGCGACTCGCGCCGAGGTGAGGTTGCCCCGGTCGAGGTTCGTCATCTCCGGGAAGTACTCGGTGACGAGCCACTGGCGGTCGTGGACCTCGGGTTCGAACGTGAACACGACGATCGGCCCGACGGTGACCCGTCGCAGCTCGGTGAGCCCGGCCAAGGGGTCGGGCCAGTGGTGCACGGTCAGCAGCGCCAGCGCCCCGTCGAAA
The DNA here is from genome assembly GCA_963810075.1 of uncultured Actinomycetes bacterium. GTDB lineage: Bacteria > Actinomycetota > Acidimicrobiia > Acidimicrobiales > Iamiaceae > CAWELZ01. The sequence continues at coordinate 469,375 of CAWELZ010000014.1, forward strand.
CAACGGTTCGGGAAGGGCAGCGAACCGGCGTGGGCTCGTATCGCCGGGGCCGCGCCCGGCGGACGTTGATCGACCATGGCCTGCGATGGCTCGACGGCGGCGACGACGCGGCCGGTGGGCTCGTAGGAGCCGGCTCCCGCGCCGACGTTGACGACCGAGCTGGCGTCGCCAAGCCCCGCGTGGATGCGCTTCGCGAGACGCTGGTCGGACCGTCGCACCCGTGCGTAGCCCACGCCGATGCGGTCGTACACCGGCGGACTGCTGGGGTCCGTGTCGCGACCGGCCATTCCCGAACCGTAGGCGTCAGCGTCGAACGGCGGCACAGCGAAGCCGGGCTGGGCTCGAAGCCCCCTGCTGAGCCCCATCGACTGGACCTGGCAGCACGAAGGCCACACGTCCCAACGGAGGACGGGCGAACCGCTGGGAGGTCGCCCCGCCACGCGGTCGGGAGATCGGGCAACCTGGAGGGGTGTTCGAGGAGCTGGAGTTCATCTACCTCCCCAGCTCAGACGTGGCCGCGGAGCTCTTGGGCTACGTCGACGGACTCGGCGCCGAGGTGGTGTTCGCGATCGAGGCCTTCGACACCCGGGTGGCGATGCTCCGCCTCACCGCCGACGGGCCGAAGCTGCTGCTCGCCGAGCACCTTCACGGCGATGCCCCGGTGCTCGTGTACCGGGTCCCCGACCTCGACGCCGCCGAGACCGAGTTGGAGGGTCGGGGGATGGCGTACGGCGGACGGTTCGGGTTTCCCGACGGCGACGCGATCGAGGTCGAGCTCCCGGGCCCCCAACGCATCGCGCTCTACCAGCGGACGCGTCCCGAGCGCGCCGCCCAGCTCGAAGGGCGGATCGACTTCTGATGTCCGGTGACTCCGTCGGACCCAACCTCCGGCACGCCGGCGACAGGTCGGTGATCGACGCGCCGAGCACACCGACTGGCGGTTGGGACGACTCCGATCAGGTCGGTTGGTACCTCGACCACATCGGGTCGTTGGAGCCACGACTCGCGGCAGCAGCCGATTCCGCGCTTCATCGGAAGGGGGACGTTCTCACGACGAGGTGACCTGCCCACTCAGGTTGGAGACGATGGGCATCCCCGACCGGCACATCGAGGACCGGGCTTGAGCGCTCACTGGCCTCGGCACTCCAGTGTCCGCCGACGTTGACCGCCGGACTGGTCCTTCATCGCCAGGGTTCTGGATCGAATCCGGGGTATCGCTGGGTGACGCCGGCAAGTGTGCTGTCGGTCCAGTAGGAGTGCCCTTGCGGCGGGAAGCCGAAGAGCCGGAGCTGGTCGGGCGATGCAGCTGCGACGAAGTCCGCCCACGCGGTTCCGGTGTTGGCCTGGTCGGTCCAAGCTCGCTTGGTGATCCAGTCGTCGGTCGCCTTGCGGAAGTTCGTGTGGATGGTGAAACGGTGTCCTCCGGGAGCCACCATCTCGGTGCCTCGGTGGAAGGTGTCGATGCGGTACGCGATCACCGTTCCAGCGGCGCCGGTCGCCTTCACCTCGTCCTCGTACCAGTGCGGGTGCCCGTCGTGTGCAACCCAGTCGTGATGCTCGTCATCACGATGCCCGTCGACTGCCGGATACCAGTTCGGCAGCGCGGGCGCGTCCGGGAAACATCGCCGCGGGAGAAGTGCGATCGGCCCGAGCCCGTCGGTCACGTCGGAGAGGTAGACGAACATCTCCACCTGGCCCGGCGGCGCGTCGGGCGAGGGGACGACTACCGAGTGGTTGAGGTAGTCGCGGTGGAAGGGTTGCGCATATGCCGCAGCGCCCGTGTACTTGGCCCAGAACTCGATGGAGTAGTTGCGGAGGTCCTCGTCACCGAGGAGCGCAGCGGCGAGCTCGGTGAGTCGTGGGTGCACGCTGAGGAGGTTGAGCGCGGTCGACCGTGCCGGGAACGGCGTGATCCCGCCGAACTCGTCGCGGAATCTGCGATTCCGCTGCGGGTCGACGTCGGCGTGGAACTCTTCGGCGGTCGGGAACTCAGACGGCAGTTCGGCGACCGCAAGACGGAGCTCGTCCGGGCCGAGGAAGCCCGGCAAGATGACGAAGCCCTCGCCGTCGAACTCTGAACAGATCTCGGCGGTGATCACATCCGATGCTCGCAGGTCGACGCAGTCGTCGACCCCCGACTTTCGCTGTCGGGCCTCGGCGCTGAGCCCGATCAGCGGCTCGGCGGGTACGGCGACCTACGACTTGGCGGCCAGGGCACCGAGACGTTCCAGGTCCTCGCGGAGCGCCTGCGAACGGTCCGCATGTTCGGGGAGCATCTTGGAGATCATCCACCCCGCTGCCTTGGGCAGGTTGTCGATCTTGAACGACTGCGTCACCTTGCAGCCGTTCTCGGTGGGCTCGAGGGTGAACGTCCACACGGTGGGTCCGCCCATCATGTCCACGCCGGTGTCATAGACGAACCGGCGCGCCGGTTCCAGGTCGGTGATGGTGCACTTCTTGCTCCACCGATTGAAGCGGACCTTGTTCGAGCCCCGGAACTTGGCGCCCACGGCTGCCCGGTCGGCGCCGTCCACCCACTTCGCGGTGCGGCACTCGTGCGACCATTCGCCGATCCGCGTGACGTCGGTGAGCACCGCCCACACCTGTTCCGGCGTGGCCGGAACGTCGACCTCGACGGTTCCCCCGGTGTCCAACTTGCTGCTCATCGTGCGTTCTCCACTCTGTCTGCTCGCGCACTGACCCGATTGGTCGTCGTCGAGACGCCCGGACATTGACCATACCCAGCACACGCCAACCGAGGCGGCGTGTGGGGAAGTGTCCCGGACCTCGGACTTCGCCACGTACCCGTAGCCGGTGACGTCCACGGTCGTCACACCTCGTGGACGAGCGTCATCTTGTGCGAGGCCTCTTCGCCCATTGCCCTCGGAAGCCATGTGGTGGAGGGCCCACCGCGGGGGCGCGAGAGCGCCGGGGCGGCGGTCGACGCGAACACCCGAGCAGCTATGAGCAGTCGATCCCGTGAAACCCGAGTGAGTCGGGCTCGAGGCCCGTACAGGCCCTGGTGGTCGACGTGCCGCCGTCCTCGGTCAGGTCGGTGGTCACCTGCACCTCGTTCTTGCCGACCACGCGCGCCGTGACGATCCGTCTCGCCAGAGTGCCGTACCCGTCCCGTGTCTTGCGACCGCTGTCGCCGATGCCCGAGATCCAGCTCACCTGCGCGGGCGTGCCAGCAGCGAGCGCGTCGAGGATGCACGCGTACGCATCGGCCGGTGGTGGCGCGGTGCTCGGCCACCCGGCAAGTGATGAAACCGTCGGGCAAACCTTTGTCCCAGGCGGGACCGACGGCGTCGTGGCCGCCACCAATCCGGTCGTCGCGGTCGACCTGCTCGTACTCGGTGTCGACTGCGGGGCGGTGTTTCCCGAGCACGCCGATGCGGACACGAGGACCACGCAGACGGCGACCACCACTCGGCCCATGGATCGACGGACCCGAACCTGACCGTCAACGAGGCGCGTAGAGCGGCTGCTCTCTGGGACAGGCTTCATTCTGGGTCCAGGGAGCCGTGAAGTCGTTGGAGTTGATCAGCGATCTCCGCAATGTTGGACTTCGATGATGCGATGCTCATGACGAGGTCGTACACGTCGTCATTGGATGCCGTTGCCACGCTCGCGCCATTGATCTCCAAGAAGACCGCGGTCGCGAGCCATCCGAGGCGCTTGTTGCCATCGATCAGCGCGTGGTTGCTGACGATTGACTGCAACAGCGCGGCAGCCTTGAGCCAGATGGTTGGGTAGGCGTCTTCGAGGGCGACCGTGGTCTGCGGCCGGGCGACCGCCGAACCCAACAAGCCCGCGTCACGGATCGGGGGCGGCTCGCCGAGCAAGCGGCGCCGCGAGCTCGATGACGTCGTCGAGGTCGAGGAACTCGACCGGGTCGGTCACCGCCCCAAGCGCTCGATGGCGTCGGCGTGGACAGCAAGTACCAGGTCCGCCGCCGTTGACACGTTGCCGCGGTGCTCGCTCCGAGCGACGTACTCGCGGATCGCTTTGCGGGCAACTTCTTGCATGGAGCTGCCCTCTGAGGCTGCCCGCGCCTTGAGTGCCTCCTGCTCGTGGTCATCGAGCCTCAGCGTCATGGCCATGACCACGATGGTATCACTTTGCTACCACCCAATCGACCTCCGCCGTCAGGCGGCGGGACCGTGCTGCCCCACCTGCGCTTTCGTGGTGGAGACGATGGGAATCGAACCCACGACCCCCTGCTTGCAAAGCAGGTGCTCTAGCCAACTGAGCTACGTCCCCGTCGGGCGCCCGGGTTCGGATTCGATCGCGTGACGGGCACTCGATCATCGACGTCCTGCCGGGCGCCTCGCAAGGCTACCGGTTCGGACGACTCGGCTCCCAGTGATCGGTTGGCGTCGACCAACGGGTCTTGCCGCAGTAGCCTCATTCGTTCCTGCCAATGTTGCCTGGCGGCATCGACGCGGCAGATGGACAACGCTGAGGAGCGAACATGACGCGGACCACCCCCGACACAAGATCTCTGCAGGCGCGGCGGCGCTCGGCCTGCTGGTCGGCACCACCGGGCTGACCTGGTCGATGACGGCCGCCTCGGCCGCCGACGTCGCCACGACGTTCACGTACACCGGCTCGGCGCAGCGCTTCGTGGTCCCTGCCGACGTCTGCTCGGTGACCATCGATGCCTACGGCGCGCAGGGCGGTGCCGGCAGCTTGCCGATTGCAGAGGGCCTGCCTCCCGCAAGCACCCTCCAGCCGGCTGCGGCCCCCATGCCCGTCGCCGGTGGGCTCGGCGGCCAGGCGAGCTCGACCGTCACGGTCACGCCCGGTGAGGTCCTCCAGGTGGACGTCGGTGGCGCAGGCGGTGACGGCACGAACAACGACCCGACCAGCTCGAGCGGCGGAGTCGGCGGCGCCGGGGGCTGGAACGGTGGTGGCGCCGGCGGTGACGGCGGCTACTTCGGTGGTGGTGGTGGCGGCGGCGGCGCCTCCGACGTGCGCCAGGGCGGCACGACCCTCGGCGACCGCGTCGTGGTCGCTGGCGGCGGTGGCGGTACCGGTGGCTACGCCGGCGACAGCGCCTTCGACCCGCAGCCGGTCGGTGGCAAGGGCGGAAACCCTGCCACCGCTGGTGGAGACGGCATCTCCAACAACAAGACTGCCTCGGACGCCGGCGGAGGCCAACCGGGGACCGCAGCTGCCGGCGGCGCCGGCGGCGCCGGAACGATCGCGCAGTCGGACGGACCCGCCCCTCCCCAGGTCAACGGCGAGGACGGGTCCCTCGGGTGCCGGTGGCGCAGGAGCAAGTGACCCCTCCAACGACGACGCGCTCACCGGCGCCGGCGGCGGCGGCGGCGGGCTCTTCGGTGGCGGCGGCGGCGGTGCCGGTTGGAACCCGGGTGCCGGCGGTGGTGGTGGCAGCAGCCTCGGCGACGCCAGTTCCGCAGGCGTGCGCACCGGTGACGGCGAGGTGACCATCACGGCCCTCGAAGGAACCTGCGCCGCGCCCACGACCTCCACCACGACGACCCTGCCGGCCACGACGACGCTTCCGGCCACGGCAGCCAAGGCCGCGACCGCAGTCAACGCGCAACCCACCTATACCGGCTGAAGCGCTCACCGCTGCCGGCTCACTTGGCGTCAAGGCGGGGCCACGGTCGCTGTGCGCTCGAACATGGGCTACGCGCCCTCGATACCGGAGAAGTCCGGGTCGCGCCGCTCGAGGAAGGCGGTCACGGCCTCGATGTTCCCAGCTGAGCCGATGAGCGTGCGGAACTGGTCGTCCTCGACGCGGCGTGCGGCGCGCACCCGTTCGGTGCGGCCGGCCAGCATGGCGACCTTGGTGGCGACGAGCGACTGGATCGGCCACCGCGCGATCGTCTGCGCAGCGAGCACGCGCCTCCTCGAGGACCGTGTCGTCGGGGACGACCTTCCAGGCGATCCCAAGGTCGAGTGCCTCCGAAGCGGTCACCCACTCACCGCTGTAGAGCACCCAGGCGGCGCGCTGCCAACCCATCCGGTCGGGGAACAGCACGCTGCTGGCCGCCTCGGGCGCTACACCCAGCGGGCAGAAGGGGGCGCGCAGTCTGGCACCTTCGGCCATGACCACGAGGTCGCAGTGCGCCAGGATCGTGAACCCGATGCCGACCCCCAGGCCGTTGACTGCGGCGATCAACGGCTTGTCGAACTGCTCCAGCGCGTCGAGCAGGGTGGGGAAGCCGGCCTCGGCGCCCGCACCTGAGGGCTCGTCCCCGATCCCCGCGACGTCCTCGCCGATCGCGGCCATCTCGGACATGTCCTGACCTGCGGAGAAGGCCCGGCCCTTGCCGGTCAGGATCACCACTGCGACCGACGGGTCGTGCGCGGCATCGTCCAGAGCCGCGGCGAGGTCGCGGTAGAGCGCGTTGTCGAACGCGTTCAATGACGCTTCTCGCTCAAGGGTGATGACCGCGATGCGATCGCTGACGGTGACGGTGAGCTCGGACATGGGTCGCAAGCGTAGAACCTTGCTGGTCTGCGCACGGCCGTGTCACACTGTTGCTATGGCCACCCGCAAGAAGTCCCCCATGTCCGCCGCTCACAAAGCCGCCCTCGCAGAAGGCCGCGCCGAGAGCCGAGACGTAAAGAAGTACCTGGAAGCCCTTGAGGCCAACAAGCCAAAGCGTGGCAGGAAGCGGACGAAGGATTCCATCAAGAAGCGCCTCGCCCAGATCGAGGCCGACCTCCCGACCACACCACCGCTCAAGCGCGTGTCGCTGATCCAGGAGCAGATGGATCTCGAAGCCGAGCTCCAGACGACGGACGTGAGCGTCGACATCTCGAAGCTCGAAGCCGGCTTCACCAAGGTCGCGAAGGACTACAGCGCCCGCAAGAAGATCAGCTACGCAGCCTGGCGCAAGCTTGGCGTTCCGGCTGCGGTGCTCTCCAAGGCCGGCATCACCCGATCGTCGTAAGCAGCGAGCGCAGCAACGGGACGCCGCCGGTCGAACCGAGCAGGTCATCGCTGGCGCGCTCGGGATGCGGCATCAATCCGACGACGTTGCCGCGTTCATTGGCAATGCCTGCGATGTCGTCGACCGATCCGTTCGGGTTGTCGACATAGCGCAACACGACTCGATCATTTTCCGTGAGGTCGCGCAACACTTCGGCCGAACATGTGTAGTTCCCCTCGAAGTGATTGATGGGAATGTCGAGCTGGTCACCGAGTTGGGCCGCGCTGGTCAGCACCGAGTTGGTCGAGGACACCTCGACGGTCGCGTTTGCACAGAGGAACTTGAGCCCTCGGTTCTTCTGCAGTGCGCCGGGCAGCAGTCCGGCCTCGGTAAGGACCTGGAAGCCGTTGCAGATTCCCACCACCGGTCCGCCCGCCGCGGCAAAGGTGGCCACGGCCGACATGATCGGCGAGAAGCGGGCGATCGCGCCCGGGCGGAGGTAGTCGCCGTGGGCGAAACCGCCGGGGATGACCACGGCGTCGACCCCACCGAGGTCACCGTCGAGGTGCCACAGCACTTCGGCGCTCCCACCCAGCGACTCGAGTGCGTAGACGACGTCGAGCTCGCAATTCGAACCGGGGAACTGGATGACCCCGACGCGGGCGGTCACCTCGGCCGCACGTGAACGTCGGCGTCCTCGATGACCGGGTTGGTGAGGAACCGGTGGCAGAGATCGTCGACCTCGGCTCGGGCGGCGACCTCGTCGGTGGCCTCGATCGTGAAGGTGATGGACTTGCCTACCGACACGCCGCTGACGCCGGGGAAGCCGAGCGTCGGGAGCGACCGCTCGATGGTGGCGCCCTGGGGGTCGGCGACGCCCTCGCGCAGCGAGACGAGCACCTGCACGTCGAAGTTCATGCCGCCATCGTGGCACACGCCGATTCGACCGCTGGAGACAGGTGGCCCGGGGTCAGGACGAGACGCCCGGCCAGTCGGCGAAGGTCAGGCCGGTCACCCGCTCGATAGGCCTCGACGTAGCGGTCGTGCGTCGCCGACACGACCTCGGCGGGCAACGGCGGCGGCGGCGGGCTCTTGTCCCAGTCGAGCCCGTCCAGGTAGTCGCGAACCGGCTGCTTGTCGAACGACGGCGGGTTCGTACCGGGGGCCCAGTGCTCGGCGGGCCAGAACCGCGACGAGTCCGGGGTGAGGACTTCGTCGCACAGGATCAGCTCGCCGTCGACGAGCCCGAACTCGAACTTCGTGTCGGCGATGATCACACCCCGCTCGGCCGCCAGCTCGCTCCCTCGCCGGTACAGCTCGAGCGAGACGTCGCGGCAGCTTGCCCGCCAGGTCGGCGCCCACGATGTCGACGGCCTCCTCGAAGCTGATGTTCATGTCGTGCTCGCCGTCCGGCGCTTTCGTCGACGGTGTGAACACGGGCTCGGGCAGCTTGGAGGCCTCCAGCAGGCCGGCCGGCAGCTTCGTGCCGTGCATCGTGCCCTTCGCCTGGTATTCCTTCCACGCGGATCCGGTGATGTAGCCGCGCACGATGCACTCGATGGGGAGCATCTCGGCCTTGCGGCACAGCATGATGCGCCCGGCCAGGTCGGCCGTGTCGGCCGCCTCCTGCGCCGCCTCGGGCAGGCCGGCGACGTCGGTCGACAGCAGGTGGCCGGCCACGATCTCGGACAGGTGCGCGAACCAGAAAGCGGACGTGGCGGTGAGCACGCGACCCTTGTCCGGGATCGGCTCGTCCAGCACGACGTCGAAGGCCGACATGCGGTCGGAAGTGACCATGAGCAGCCGGTCGTCGCCCGCGTCGTAGATGTCGCGGACCTTCCCGGAGTAGACGTGGGGCAGGTCGATGAGGGGGGATTCGCTCGTCACGCCCCGATCGTACCGACCACCCGACACCTCACCTCAACCAACCCCCCACCCCACCCCATTTCCCGATGTCGGGGGCGAGGGGGGGTTGGTCAGAGGATGGGAGCGGGGGCGTAGGCCGCGGCGGCGGGATCGGCGGCGGCGAGCGCGTCGACCCGGTCCACGAAAGCGGCGACCTGCGCGGGCGCGGTGCCCACGAAGCTGATCGGGTCTGCCACCGCGGCCTGCACGGCCGCAGCATCGAGCCCGAGTCGATCGTCGGCGGCGAGCCGATCGAGCAGGTCGTTGCGCTCGCTGCCCTGCTCGCGCATGGCGAGCGCCACCGCCACCGCGTGCTCCTTGATGACCTCGTGGGCCACCTCGCGGCCGACCCCGGCGCGGACCGCGGCCATGAGCACCTTGGTCGTGGTCAGGAACGGCAGGTAGCGATCGAGCTCACGTGCGATGACCGCCGGGTAGGCGCCGAACTCGTCGAGCACCGTCAGCATCGTCTCGAGCAGCCCGTCGATGGCGAAGAACGCATCAGGCAACGCCACCCGGCGCACCACCGAACATGAGACGTCGCCCTCGTTCCACTGCTCGCCCGACAAGGCCGTGACCATCGCCAAGTGCCCGCCGAGGATCGCCCGGAAACCGTTGACCCGCTCACACGAGCGGGTGTTCATCTTGTGCGGCATCGCTGAGGACCCGACCTGGCCGGGCTTGAATCCCTCGGTCACCAGCTCGTGGCCCGCCATCAACCGGATCGTCGTGGCCAGGCTCGACGGACCGGCGGCGACCTGCACCAGTGCCGAGACCACGTCGAGGTCGAGCGAGCGCGGGTAGACCTGACCCACCTGGTCGAGTCCCTCGGCGAAACCCAGGTGCACCCGGACCTTGGACTCCAGGGCCTCGACGGCCCCTGTCGAGCCCAGTAGGTCGAGCATGTCCTGCTGGGTGCCGACCGGGCCCTTGATGCCCCGCAACGGGTAGCGACCGATCAGGTCGTCGAGGCGGTCAAGGGCGACGAGCAGTTCCTGACCGGCGTTGGCGAAGCGCTTGCCGAGCGTGGTGGCCTGCGCGGCCACGTTGTGGCTCCGGCCCGTGAGGACGGTGCCGGTGTGCTCGGCCGCCCGCGACGCCAGGCGAGCCAGGAGCGCGACGACCCGGCCGCGGACCAGCTCGAGGGAACGGCGTACCTGCAGCTGCTCGACGTTCTCGGTCAGGTCGCGCGAGGTCATGCCCTTGTGGATGTGCTCGTAGCCGGCCAGCGCGGAGAACTCCTCGATGCGCGCCTTGACGTCATGGCGCGTGGTGCGTTCCCGTTCGGCGATCGATGCCAGGTCGACCTCGTCGATGACCTGCCGATAGGCGTCGATCGCATCCGCGGGGACGTCGACGCCGAGCTCCTGTTGGGCCTCGAGCACCGCTATCCACAGCTGCCGCTCGAGCACGACCTTCGTTTCCGGGGACCACAACCCGACCATCTCGTCGCTCGCATAGCGCGTCGCGAGCACGTTGGGAAGACTGGGTTTCGTCACGCTGACACGGTACCCCGCGCGGTGCGTCGTCAAAGCGGGCAAGTTGGTGGGCCGAACGGCTCATTTCGGTCAAGCTCACTCCGGACGTGGACGACGTAACCGACAGGTGACAATCGGACGACAACTGAGGAGCTGTCATGGCAGAAACCTGTGTGAAACACAGTTTCGAGATCGCCAAGGATGAGTGCCGTCAGTGTCACAACAGCTACTGCGAGGAGTGCCTCGTCTACTCCTTCGGTCCGAAGAAGCCGCCGTACTGCGTGACCTGCGCGCTCAACGCCGCCGGCGTGCGCCGCACAGGTGCTCGCCCCAACCCGCGCTTTCGCAAGAAGGGATTCTTCGGACGAGGGGTGATGACCGAACCGGAGCCGACGCGCGAGGTCTCCCTCGACGACGTGCGGATCGAGTTGCCGGACACTTTGTTGGGCAGGCCGACCGCCACCAAGACCACCCGACGCGAGGTCAGTCCCGATTTGGTCGAAGCGGTGGCGTTGAACGACTCCGCTGCCCACTCGCGAGCCGCCGGGCCACTCGAGCACGGCGCAGCGTTCGACGAAACGGAAGGCGTCGACGAAACGGAGGCGTCGCTCGCTGACTGGGCGGCATCGCTCGGTGAGTCCGACCCCGGGTTGGACGGCCGGGCCACCGGCAAGGACGCGTGGCCGGAAGAGCCGACCATCGCACCGTGGCCCGAAGCCGACGGTGGTGCCAGCGGCACGTCGTTCTGACCGAACGACCGAACGGACCGACGGTCAGGCGCTCAACAGCTTCTCGGCTTGCTGCCGACGGTGCGCCGCGAGCTTGGCAGCGAGGTCGGTGTCGGTGATCGCGAGCATCTGGACGGCCAGCAGCGCCGCGTTCATCGATCCGTCGACAGCGACGGTGGCGACCGGGATGCCCTTGGGCATCTGCACGGTCGCGTCGAGCGCGTCGACGCCATTGAGCGCGCCGCCCGAGAGCGGCACGCCGATCACGGGAAGCGTGGTGTGCGCAGCCACGACCCCGGCGAGGTGGGCCGCCATGCCGGCGCCGCAGATGAACGCCACGTAGCCCGCATCGCGGGCGCCGCTGACGAGATCGACGACCTCGTGCGGTGTGCGGTGCGCGGAGAGCACCCGCACGTCGGCCTCGATGCCGAACTCTGCGAGTGTGTCCGCGGCCGGCGCCATCTTCGGCCGGTCGTTCGGTGAGCCCATCAGGATCGCAACCTTGGTCATGCACCCGATTATGGCCGACCTCGCCGTCGGCCTCGAACCGGCGCCCGGTGGCCGGGCTCGGCAACACGTGATCGAACACCGTGGAACGCCGGACCCCCCCGTCGACCCCACACGCTCCGATGGGCGGGCCCGGGCGGCTGCAGACAGCCGAGTAGGCTTCGTGGCCTCCCGCGCCCGTGCGCGGGCGGCCGACGCCTTCGCTTCTCGACCAGGTGGCCCGCTTGACCGACCCAACGTCACCGTCATCCTTGTCCGACGATGCCGCGTCCGCCACTGAACCCAGGGAGCGGGTCCGCAACCCGGAAACGACGAGTCGACGCGCCTTGATCGACGATGACGACGCCGGGCGGTTCGTGCTCGGTCATCGCCGCGCGCTCGATGGATTCCGCGGGGTGGCGGTGATCCTGGTGCTCCTGGTCCACTTCGAGTTCATCTGGCCCCAGGTCGGACTTCGGTGGTTCCCCGGAGGCTTCATCGGGGTCGACCTGTTCTTTGCGCTGTCGGGATTCCTCCTGACCTCGCTGCTCCTCCAGGAGCGCCGGGAACGGGGCCGGTTCTCGTTCGGGGCCTTCTACCGGCGTCGGGCCTACCGCCTGCTCCCCGCGCTGTTCTTCGTCATGGGATGCAACATCATCTATGTCCAGATTGTCGGCTTGTCGCTCCGACCGCAGCTGGTCGCCAACCTCTACATGGTGTCCTACGTCGCGAACTGGGCGCTGGTGTTCTCCGGGCCTTTCGCGCTGACCTTCGCGTGGGGCCCCGCGTGGAGCCTCTCGGTCGAGGAGCAGTACTACCTGGTGTTCTTCCCGCTGCTGGTCCTGGCGCTGCGACACACCCGGTCGCTGCGCCCGATCATGTGGGGGCTGGCCATCGGGATCGCCTTCGGCGCAGCGTGGCGGGCGCTGGTGTTCGCGCACACCTCGGCCGGTCGATTCGCCATGGTCTACGTGCGCACCGACACCCGGGTCGACGCCCTGCTCGTCGGCCCTCTCGCCGCGCTCGCACTTCACCAAGGGCTGCGCGTCGGCCGCGGCATCCGGCTGCTTGCGATCGCCGGAACGGCCTACCTGATCTGGTTCGTCAAGGTTGCGTCGCTGGACTCGCCGTGGGTGTACCAGTTCGGTTTCCTGCTCGCAGACCTGTCCGCCGCGGCCATCCTGCTCGCGATCCTCGATGCCCAGGACCCGGCCACTCGTTTCCTGCGCACCCGTCCGATGGGGTGGATCGGCAAGGTCTCGTACGGGCTGTACCTCTGGAACCTCCCGGTCTTTCTCGCCACGGCGCGGGCGCTTCGTGGTGAATCGGCGGCCGTGCGCACGGTGGTCGCCCTCGTGCTCACGTTCGCCTGCACGTCGATCTCGTACTACGTGGTCGAGCGCCCCTTCCTCCGCTTGAAGCGTCGGAACGAACTGATCGCCTCACCGGCCGCCGACTGAGGACGTACGTGTCGACCGCGAGACCCCCCGCCTCGCGTGCGCTCCTATACTTCCTCGCCAGTCACGCGACAGCGTGGGACAGTCCCGCCGAACTGCCCGAGGTCGAGCACGTGTTCGAGATCAATTCCAACGCGGACTCGCGCTCGTGGGCAGCTCGCGGGAGATGACCGACGAGCCGGTCACCGAGCCAGCAGCCCCGGACGCGCAGCCAAAGCCGTTCCGCCTCGGCTATCGGCCCGAGATCGACGGGATCCGCGGCATCGGGGTCGTCATCATCCTCTTCGGCCACCTCTTCCTGATCTGGCCAGCCGCAGGCCTCACGGTGCTTCCGGGTGCCTTCATCATGGTCGACATGTTCTTCGTGCTGTCGGGTTTCCTCATCACGACGCTTCTCCTGGAGGAACGACAGCGATACGGCAACGTCTCGATGAGCAATTTCTACCAACGTCGCGGACTGCGGTTGATCCCCGGGCTCGTCTTCATGATCGCCGCGTACCTCCTGTGGATAGCGGTCACCGAGCAGTCGATGCGTCACGCCCTGATCGCCAACACGTACGTCATGCTGTACGTCGCAAACTGGGCGCAGGTCTTCAAGGGCTGGGGCACGCTCGGGTTCACGCTCGGTCATCTCTGGACGCTGTCGGTCGAAGAGCAGTACTACATCATCTTCTTCCCGACGCTGCTCTTCCTGCTCCTGCGGTTCAAGGCGTCGACGGTGCTCAAGATCCTCTGCGTGACCATCATCCCCGCCATGCTCTGGCGCTCGGCATGGGCGCTCCACGCCTCGGACTCGAACCTGAAGAACCTGTACATCCGGACAGATACCAGGGTCGACGCCCTCTTGGTCGGCCCGGCGATCGCCGTCGCGCTGCACCTGGGCTGGCCGCTGCTGCGCTGGGCCCGCTACACGATCATCCCCGTATCGGTCTTCCTGCTCTGGGGATTGGTGAGAGTCGGCAACTTCGACCGCTGGATGTACTTCTTCGGATTCACGCTGTTCGACATGTGCTGTGGCGCCTTTCTGCTCTGGACGATCGGATCGGTGAGCTTCGCGGCCAACTTCTTCCGCACCCGGCCCGTGGTCTGGCTCGGGCGCGCCTCCTATGGCATCTACATCTGGCACCCTTGGATCTACCTGGCGGTGGCACGGGTGGTTCCGACCTGGCCGCGCCCCGCGGCGGCCGCGCTCGCAGTGACAGCCGCCATGCTGTGCGCCACGTTCTCGTTCTACGTGATCGAGCTCCCGTTCCTTCGGCTCAAGCGGCGACGTGCCACTCCCGCGGTCGGGCCGCCCGTCGACGCGAAGCCCGCGGCCGGAGACTGAACCGCCGTCTGTCCTCGCAACCCGCGGGGCATCGGGCGGTCACCCACGCCGTCGAGACCGCTTGTCGTCCACCGATCGTCGGCACCACCCCTGGCGACGAAACGAGACCGGGACCCCGTCCGGGACCTCGACGACAGGCTCAGCCGCAGCTCACTGCCCAGCCGGCAGCGCGATGTCGGTGCGGTAGTGCTGCCCCGGCCAGGTGATCTTCCCGAGCGCTGTGTACGCGGTGCGGCGAGCGACATCGAGCGTGTCGCCGAAGCCGCACACGTTCAACACGCGACCGCCGGCCGTGCGCAGATCCCCGTCGGGGCCCAGCGCCACTCCGGCTCCGAACACCGCGGCACCCGGCACCGCGATCGCGTCGTCGATCCCTTCGATCGCATCGCCGGTGCGCGGCGCCACGGGGTAGCCCTCGGCAGCCGCGATCACGGTGACGGCGGCCGAGTCGTCGAAGGTCGGGTCGGCGCCGAGCTCGCCTGCCGCGGCCGCAGCCAGGAGCTCGGTGAGGCTGGAGGTGAGCCGCGGCACCACGACCTGGGTCTCGGGGTCCCCGAAGCGCACGTTGTACTCGATGACCTTCGGGCCGTTGGCGGTGAGCATCAGGCCCGCGTAGAGCACGCCCCGGTAGTCGATCCCACGCAGACGCAGCGCGGAAACGGTCGGGATGACGATCGTCGCCATGATCTCGTCGACCAGTTCCGGGGTGGCGACGGGCACCGGCGAGTAGGCGCCCATGCCCCCGGTGTTCGGCCCAGCTTCGCCGTCGCCGACCCTCTTGTAGTCCTGCGCGGGTGCCAATGCGACCGCGCGGGTGCCGTCGCACACGGCGAGCAGGGACAGCTCGGTGCCGACCATCCCCTCTTCGATCACGACCTGTCGACCGGCGTCACCGAACGACTCCCCGGAGAGCTTCGCCAGCACGTCGGATTCGGCCGTGGCGAGGTCCTCGGTGACCAGCACGCCCTTGCCCGCGGCCAGCCCGTCGGTCTTGACCACGTAGGGCGGGTCGAGGCCGCGCAGGTAGGCGATCGCGGGTTCCGCAGCGCTGAAGGCCTGGTGCTTGGCGGTCGGCACGCCGGCGTCGACCAGGAGCTTCTTCATGTAGGCCTTGGACCCCTCGAGCCTGGCGCCCTCGGCGCCGGGGCCGAACACGAGTCGGCCGGCGTCGCGCAGCCGGTCGGCGAGCCCTTCCACGAGCGGTGCCTCGGGCCCGATCACGTACAGGTCGGCCTCGATCTGCTCCACCGGTTGGCCGCTGACGGCGATGGCACCCGAACCGTCGAGACCGCTGGCGCGGGTCATCGCGGGGTTCCCCGGCGTGACGACCACCTCCGCGTCGCGCGCCAGCACCGACGCCAACGCGTGCTCGCGGCCACCCGAACCGACGACGCAGACCTTCACGCAGCCAACCCGTCGCGCCGGTGCACGAACTGCTCGCGCCCCGGCCCCGTGCCCACCATCGACACGGGTACGCCGATCTGGTCCTCGAGGAACGCCAGGTAGTCGACCGCCGGCGCCGGGAGCTCGTGCGCCTCGGTGGTCGACGACAGGTCCGTCTTCCAACCGGGCATCGTCTCGTAGATCGGCTTCGCCCGGTGCAGCACCGACTGGTGGTAGGGCAGGTGGGTGACCCGCTCGCCGTCGATGTCGTAGGCCACGCAGACCTTGACCTCGTCAAGGGCGTCGAACAGGTCGAGCTTGGTGATGGCCACCTCGGAGAGCGAGTTGATGCGGACCGCCTGGCGCAGCATGACCGCGTCGAACCAGCCCGGTCGCCGACGGCGACCGCTGTTGGTGCCGTACTCGTGACCGACCTCGACGATGTGGTCGCCGATGGCCAGGTCGTGCGGGTCAGCACCTTCGACACCGATCCCGCCGATCGCCTCGGCGCTGATGGGCAGCTCGGTCGGGAAGGGCCCGGTGCCGACCCGCGTGACGTACGCCTTGGCGATGCCGATGACGCGGTCGATGTACCGGGGCCCCACACCGGCGCCGGTGCAGGCGCCGCCCGCGACCGGGTTCGACGAGGTCACGAACGGGTAGGTGCCGTGGTCGAGGTCGAGGAACGTCGCCTGCGCGCCCTCGAAGAGCACGTGCTGGCCGGCTTCGAGCGCCTCGTGCACGAGCGTGACCGTGTCGGCGATGTGCGGCGCGAGGCGGGGCGCGCACTCGTCGAGGTACTGGTCCGCGATCTCGTCGGCGTCGAGCGGGAGCTGGTTGAAGACCTTGGCGAGGACCGCGTTCTTCTCCTTGAGCGCGACATCCAGCTTGGCGCGGAAGATCTTGGGGTCGAGCAGGTCCTGGACGCGCAGACCGACGCGGGAGGCCTTGTCGGCGTACGCCGGGCCGATGCCCCGCTTGGTGGTGCCGAGCTTGGACTTGCCCAGCCGCCGCTCGGTGAGCCGGTCGAGCTCCTGGTGGTACGGGAGGATCAGGTGCGCGTTGCCGCTGACGGCGAGGCGGCTGCAGTCGACGCCGCGCTCGGTGAGGCGGTCCATCTCGTCGAGGAGCACGGTGGGGTCGATGACCACCCCGTTGCCGAGCACCGGGGTGATGTGGTCGTAGAGGACTCCGCTCGGCACCAGTTGGAGCGCAAAGGTGTCGCCGTTGACCACGAGCGTGTGGCCGGCGTTGTGTCCGCCCTGGTAGCGGACCACCATCTGCATCTCCTTGGCGACGAGGTCGGTGATCTTGCCCTTGCCCTCGTCGCCCCACTGGGTGCCCACGACGATGGTCGCTGGCACGGTGCACTCCTTCATCTCGCTGATGAGCAAACAGGTCGAGGTTAGTTGGCGAACCCCTTCCGGGCACCAGCCCGGGCGCACGGTGGCGCAGGCCGGGACAGGTCAGGTGGAGGAGGTGACGACGAGCTGGTCGGTGTCGGGGTCGACGTCGATCGCGAGGGTGTCGCCGTCGACGAAGCTCCCCTCGAGCAGCGCCATGGCGAGACGGTCGCCGATCTCGCGCTGGATGACCCGCTTGAGGGGTCGGGCGCCGAACGCCGGGTCGAAGCCCTCCCGGGCCAGCCAGGCGTGGGCGGCGTCGGTGAGCTCCAGCGTGATCCGTCGCTCGGCGAGTCGAGCGCGCAGCCCTTCGAGCTGCACGTCCACGATCCGCTCCAGGTCGGCCTCGGTGAGCTCGCGGAAGCGGATGATGTCATCGACCCGGTTGATGAACTCGGGCTTGAAGAAGTCGCGGGGGTCGCCCGGAAGGTTCGACGTCATCACGAGCACGACGTTGGTGAAGTTGACCGTGCGCCCCTGGCCATCGGTCAGGCGGCCGTCGTCGAGCAACTGCAGCAGCACGTTGAACACGTCCGGGTGGGCCTTCTCGACCTCGTCGAGGAGCACGACCGCGTACGGCCGGCGCCGCACCGCCTCGGTGAGCTGCCCACCCTGGTCGTAGCCGACGTAGCCGGGGGCGCGCCGATCAGGCGCGACACCGCGAACTTCTCCATGTACTCGCTCATGTCGATGCGCACCATGGCGCGTTCGTCGTCGAAGAGGAAGTCGGCGAGCGAGCGGGCGAGCTCGGTCTTGCCGACCCCGGTCGGGCCGAGGAACAGGAAGCTGCCGATCGGCCGGTTCGGGTCGGACAGCCCCGCGCGGCTGCGCCGGATGGCGTTGGCCACCGCGTGCACCGCCTCGTCCTGGCCGATGACCCGCTCGTGGAGCACGTCCTCGAGGCGCACGAGCTTGGCGACCTCGCCCTCCATGAGGCGCGACACGGGCACGCCCGTCCACTTGGAGACGATCTCGGCCACGTCCTCCTCGTCGACCTCCTCCTTGAGCATCTTCTGGTCGACCTGCAGCTCGGCGAGGCGAGCCGTCGCCTCGTCCACGGCCGCCATCAGCTCGGGGATCTGGCCGTAGCGGATCTCGGAGGCACGCTCCAGGTCGGGCTCGCGCTCGACCTCGTTGCGCTTGGCCTCGAGTTGCTCCTTGAGGTCGCGGATGCGCGCGATCGCCTCGGTCTCGTTCTTCCAGTGGGCGCGCATCGCGGTCGCCTGCTCGTTCTTCTCGGCGAGCTCGGCGTCGAGCGCCTCCAATCGGGCGATCGACGCGTCGTCGTCCTCCTTGGCGAGCGCGACGCGCTCGATCTCGAGTTGGCGCACGCGGCGTTCGACGACGTCGATCTCGGTCGGGACCGAGTCGATCTCGATGCGCAGCTTGGACGCGGCCTCGTCGACCAGGTCGATGGCTTTGTCGGGGAGGAAGCGACCGGTCAGGTAGCGATCCGACAACACCGCCGCGGCGACGAGCGCGGCGTCTTGGATGCGCACGCCGTGGTGCACCTCGTAGCGCTCGGCGAGGCCCCGCAGGATCGCGATGGTGTCCTCCACCGAGGGCTGCTCGACGTAGACCTGCTGGAAGCGCCGCTCGAGCGCCGCGTCCGACTCGATCGAGGAGCGGAACTCGTCGAGCGTGGTGGCGCCGATCATGCGAAGCTCGCCGCGGGCGAGCATCGGCTTGATCATGTTGCCGGCGTCCATCGAGCCTTCGGCTTTGCCAGCGCCGACGATCGTGTGCAGCTCGTCGATGAAGGTGATGATCTGACCCTGGGCGTCGGTGATCTCCTTGAGGACCGCCTTGAGGCGCTCCTCGAACTCGCCGCGGTACTTGGCGCCGGCGACGAGGCCACCCATGTCGAGGGAGATCACGCGCTTGTTCTTGAGGCCCTCGGGCACGTCACCCTCGACGATGCGTCGGGCGAGCCCTTCGACGATGGCGGTCTTGCCCACGCCGGGCTCACCGATGAGGACCGGGTTGTTCTTGGTGCGGCGGCTCAGCACCTGGATGGTGCGGCGGATCTCCTCGTCGCGACCGATGACCGGGTCGAGCTTGCCCTCGCGGGCGGCCTGCGTCAGGTCGCGGCCGTATCGCTCGAGGGCCTGGTAGCTCTCCTCGGGGTTCTGGGAGGTGACCCGATGCGAGCCGCGCACCGTGGTGAGCGCGGCGAGGAGCTGCTCGCGGTCCACGCCGAGGCGGTCGGGGATCGCGCCCGATGCGGCCTGTTCGGCCAGGGCGAGCAGGAGGTGCTCGGTCGAGACGTACTCGTCGGTGAGCTCGACGCGGGCCCGATCCGCGGCATCGAGGACCTCGGAGAGGGTCCGGCTCAGGCGGGCTTCCGCACCCCCGTGCGCCCGAGGCAGGTCTGCGACGGCCTCGTCGGCGGCGTTGCGCACCGACAACGTCGAGACCCCGGCACCTTCGAGCACCGGGATGACCACACCTTCCGGTTGACGGAGCAGTGCGGCAATGAGGTGGTCGGTGGTGACTTCAGGATTGGCGTTGGCGCGGGCCGACTCGGTGGCCGCACTGAAAGCTTCCTGGGTCTTGAGCGTCCAACGGTTGGGATCGATCGCCATGCACCCATCCTACGGCACACAGGAAAAGTTGACAATGCCATTAGTAAGTTTTCTGCATCAATTGCCAGCACTCATCGACAAGCGCGCACGACCGCGGCACCACCTGTACCGACGTACCATGGAATGCCGCTGTGGTCCTCCGGGATCGCCAGGTGCACGACCCAGTGTGCGCCCAGCAACCTCAGGCTCCACTTGGAGAACTCTGGCGCGAAGCGCCGGACGCGCAGGTTCACCAACGCACTCCCCACCGTCACCTCGATGGTGGATCCCGCCGGCACGCGGGCGCCGCGACGCGTGCGCGTCCCCTTCAGCGTCGTGCAGCTTCCCGACGGGGCCGGGCCACGGAGCACTCTCGGGTCGAGCTGCTTCGCCATCCACTGGTCGGCCGCGGTGCTCGCGGCGGAGGAAGCCACCTGGGAGAGGGTCACCCCCCGCGCCGGTGAGCCGTAGTGCTGCGCCAGTCGCAGGTAGTCCCCGTCGAGGACCGGGATGAAGTTCATCCGCAAACCCGAGCGCGGATCCGCCTGCGTCCCCAGGGCGTCCGCAGCCGCGAACCAGGTCAGGGCCGACTGCCGCTGCTTCCTGCCCCCGTCTTGGAACGTCTGCAGACCGTGGTGAAGGTGCACGGCGCCGACGAGAACCACCGCGGCGAAGACTGCGACGGCTCCCAGTGGCACGGTCCGGCCCCGAGCCAGCTCCACCAAGAGGCAGACCACCAGCACCGCGACCAACCAGAGGTAACGATCCGAGTCCGGTAGCACGAGGGGCACCAGATCGGCGTTGCGGATCGCCGACAGGACCACGAACGTCACGATTGCCACGCCCAGCCCGGCCGCGCGCGGGCTCCAGCGCCGGCGCACCCCCGACTCGACGAGAAAGCCGACGAGCAGCGCCAGCACCAGCCACCGACCGAGCGTCCAACCCGCCGCGAGCTCGTTCGCATACGACGAGACGAGCTCGAACCCCCAGTGGGTGGCGTGCCCGGATGCCGCGCTCGTTCCGACCGCCTCGTAGTACGTCAGATACCAGGCGCCCCAGACCACGATCGCCGGGACGATGACAAGCCAGCGCCGCCAAGGCGAACGGCTGACCGCGAGCTCGACGACGACCGCGAGCAGCGCGATCAATCCAACGCCCGAGGTGATGACTCCCCCGAGCAGGCAGAGCGCCGCGGCTGCGTCCGCACGCGGCCGTTCCTGGTCGAGCAACCACCACGCCGCGAGCAGCAACGCCACGGGAATGCTGAAGTTCATCAGCAGGGGCATCAGCAACGGGGTGGTTGCCGAGGGGAACCACGCCACCGCGAGGGCGGCGACCGCGGCCATCAGCGGACGGACCCGTCGTCGGGCGAAGCCGTAGAGCAGCACCGACGCCGACAGGTAGCAGGCCAATCCGACGAGCTGGAACGGCAGGTAGTGAAGCAATCCGAACATCGCGAGAAGCAGACGGAAGACTGCAACCGGGATGACCGACAGGTGCCCGTTGAAGCCCTTCATCCAGTGGCCGTTCTGGTACGTCACCAGGACGTTCCACTCGTCGGAATAGAACCAGAGACCACGCCCGAACCAGAGCGCGTTGCCGAGCAGCGCGGCCAGCCCGACCGCAACCACCGCGTCCCCGAGACGCCGCTCGCGCACCCGCGCTGCCGCCTCGTCCGGCCCGTCGCTGCGCGCGGCCGCCGCGTCCTCGGCGCTGCTCGTACCCGAGCCGTCGTCGACGACGGTGGTCATGAGCGAGCCCCACTCGCGGCACGGGTGAACACCACCGGTGGGATGGTCGGGTCATCCGACGGCAAGCGGGTCAAGCGGTTCGTGGCGATCACCTTCTGCTCGTGTGCTCAGCATCCGCACCTTCGGGCGGCCTGCTGATCGGCGGCGGCGCCGACGATACGTGACGACGCACGGCCCGGTCGGTGGCACCGTCGCCGCGTGGCCATGGTGCATCAGAGAAGTGGTCGATGGACCCGAGGATGCTCTGAAGCGTGGGACCCATGGCCGATCGGCAGCCTAGTAGCCGCTCGGCACCCGCACCCTCGGGGCGAGGCTCAGCGGGTTTCGTGCCGCCGGGCGTGCAATTCTTCATCGGTGAGCGGGCGAACCCGACGCAACCGGGCGCGTTCGGCGAACAGGTCCCGGACGATGCCGACGATCACGGTCGGCGCGGCGAGCGTCGAGGCGCCGCGAGTGCGCGGGAAGTAGTCCACGCCGAACTGGATGATGTTGAAGCCCAACCGCTGCGCCTGGGACATGAGCTCGACGTCGACGAACGATCCCTCACTGCGCAGGTCGACCCGTTCGAGCACGTCTCGTCGAATCAGCTTGCCCGCGAAGTTCACGTCGCGCAGCCGCACGTTCAGGGTCGTTCGCACCAGCCAGTTGTAGAGGTGCGAGTAGAGGTAGCGCTTGGGCCCTTCGGAGGTGCGGTCGAAGCGGTACATGGAGACGATGTCGGCGTCGTAGATGCGCAGGAGCCGAAACGCCTTGTGCAGCAGCAGCAGGTCGAACGGGAGGTCGGCGTCGGTGTAGAGGACCAGGTCGCCGATCGCGTGGTCGAGCCCGGTGCGCACGGTGGCGCCCAGGCCGCGGTTGCGTTCGTGGTGCACCGCGCGCACGTGGTCGGGGTCGACGACCGCGAGCTCGTCGGCGAGCGCAGGGGTCCGGTCGGTCGAGCCATCGTCGACGAGGATGATCTCGTAGCGCTCCACTTCGCCGGCCCCGATGAGCTGCTCGCCGGCTTCGGTCGCCGCCAGGACGGTGTGGGCGAGCATCTCCTCTTCATTCCACGCGGGGAACACGAACGAGAGCACGCCGAAGTTCGCCACGGCGCCGAGTCTAGAAGGCCTCGGCCCAGGGCGGCCCGGGTCGGTGCGACACCTGTCAGGGGCGACGTGGTCGGCGACCCCGGTAGACGGTGAGGCTCTGGCGGAGCGGGACCAGGTCCCTCCGGTACTGGCGATGCGTCTCGGCGACAGCCTCGGAAGCGGCCTGTCGGGCCTCGTCGATCTGGGCACGCAACGCCGTGACCTCTTGCTCGAGCTCGAGCACCCGGCGCACGCCGGCGAGGTTCAACCCGTCGTTGGTCAGCGATTGGATGTGCAGCAGCAGCTCGATGTCGGCGTCGCTGTAGCGACGGCTCCCCCCGCCGGTGCGCATCGGGTCGAGCAACCCTTTGCGCTCGTAGATGCGTAGCGTCTGCGGGTGCACGCCCGCGAGCTCTGCGGCCACCGAGATGACGTACACCGCATCCTCGGATCCGCGGGTCATGACGCCGCCTCACGTTCGATGCGGTCGTCGACGTTCGGGCGCGGCGACTCGGTCGTCGCGGCCGCCAGTGCCTCGACCGCCTTGCGCTCCGACGCGGTCAGCTTGGACGGCACGGCCACGTCGACGGTCACGAGCAGGTCGCCGGTCCGCTTGGCAGTGGCGATCCCGCGACCCTTCACGCGCAGGGTCCGATGGTTGGGGGTGCCCGGTGGGAGGCGAACCGTGACCGGCGCGCCGTCGAGGGTCGGGACGGTGATGTCAGCGCCGAGCGCGGCTTCCGCGAAGGTGACCGGCAGGAGGAGCTTGAGGTCCGCGCCGGACATGGTGAACACCGGATCGGGCGCGACGTGGACGGTGAGGTGGAGGTCGCCGGCCTTGCCTCCGTTCGCACCAGGTGCACCCCTCCCCTTGATGCGCAGGTGGCCACCGTCGGCGACGCCCGCCGGCACGCGCACCTTCACCTCGCGGGGGCGCCGCTCGATGCCCGTGCCACGGCAGGTCGGGCAGGGGTCGTCGATGACGAGGCCGTGGCCGCCGCACACCGGGCACGGCTGGCTGAACGAGAAGGGACCCTGGTTGTCGTCGAGCACGCCGCGCCCGGCGCAGCGGGTGCAAACCTTGGGTGAGGTGCCCGGCGCCGCGCCGTCGCCGTGGCAGGTCGAGCAGGTGGCGTCCGACGTCAGGTTGACCGAGGTCGTGAGGCCGTGGGCGGCATCGGCGAAGGAGAGGTGGAGGTCGGTGGCCAGGTCAACACCCCGGCGGCGGCGCGCGGTCTGCGCACCACGGGCCTGGGTGCCACGGGTGAACAGGCCACCCAGCAGGTCGCCGAGGTTGCCGCTCATGCCTCCCACGTCGGCGTCGAAGTTGAACCCACCGGGGGCGCCACCCGGACCACCGGGACCTCCGAAACCACCGGCCATCGGACCCATGGCTCGGACCTGGTCGTACTCGGCACGCTTCTCGGCATCGCCGACCACGTCGTAGGCAGCCGAGATGTCCTTGAACCGATCTTCGGCCGAGGTGTCGCCCGGATTGGCGTCCGGATGGTTCTCACGCGCGAGCTTGCGGTAGGCGCGGGTGATGTCCTTGGCCGAGGCGTCGGCCGAGACGCCGAGGGTGGCGTAGTAGTCCTTCTCGAACCACTCGCGTTGGGGCGCCATGTCAGCCCCTGACCTTCACCATCGCGGCGCGCAGGACCCGCCCCTTCCAGGTGTACCCCGGACGCATCACCTCGGCGACCACGGGGCCGTCGCCATCGGTCGCGGCCTCGTGGAGCACCGCTTCGTGGGCGTTCGGGTCGAAGGGCTCACCGACCGGGTCCAGTCGGATCAGCCCGGTCTTCTCGAGCGTGCCGAGCAGCGACGCGAAGATCGAGGTGACCCCCTCGTCGCCGTGCTCGATCCCGGCCTCGCACGCGTCGAGCACGGGAAGCAGGTCCTCGACGATCTGGCCGGACGCGCGCTCGATGGCGTCGACCTGCTGCTTCAACGCGCGCTTGCGGTAGTTCTCGAAGTCGGCCTGCATCCGGCGGAGTGCGTCGAGGTATTCGGCACGCTCGCGCAGGACGACCTGCTCGGGGGTCTCGTCCACCGGCGGCGCGCCTTCCGACGCCGTCGCGAACGACGCGCCGGACCCGACATCGATGACGTCGGCGTCGATGGCATCAGATTCGGACTCGGACTCGGACTCAGCCGCGTCGGGATCCAACACCTCGGCATCCACGGCCACGGCGTCGTCCTCGGGGAGGTCGGGACCGGACGCCATCAACTGGCGTCCTGATCGTCGACCACCTCGGCGTCCACGACCTCGGAGTCGTCGGCCGCCTCGGAGGCGTCGGCACCTGAGCCACTGGCCGCGTAGGCCCGCTCATCGGCGGTGTTCGCCTCGTAGAGCTTCTGGGTGAAGTCCTGGCTGGCGGACATCAGGCGGTCGGTGCCGATCTTGATCTGCTCGACGTTGTCGCCCTCGAGGGCCGACTTCAGATCGGCGAGGGCGGAGTCGACCGCGGTGCGTTCGTCGCCCGTGATCTTGTCGCCCTGCTCGGAGAGGAGCTTGGTCGTCTGGTACACGAGCGTGTCGCCCTGGTTGCGCGCCTCGGCCTCCTCCTTGCGCTTGGCGTCCTCGGCGGCGTGCGCCTCGGCGTCGCGCACCATCTGGTCGATGTCATCCTTGGCGAGCGACGACTGGCCGGTGATGGTCATCGACTGCTCCTTGGAGGTGGCGCGGTCCTTCGCGGAGACGTGGACGATGCCGTTGGCGTCGATGTCGAAGGTGACCTCGATCTGGGGCACGCCACGCGGTGACGGCGGCAGGTCGACGAGCTGGAACTTGCCCAGCGTCTTGTTGAACTGCGACATCTCGCGCTCGCCCTGGAGCACGTGGATCTCCACGGAGGGCTGCATGTCCTCAGCGGTGGTGAAGACCTCGGTCTTCTTGGTGGGGATCGTGGTGTTGCGCTCGATCAGACGGGTCATGACGCCACCCTTGGTCTCGATGCCCAGCGACAGCGGGGTCACGTCGAGCAGGAGCACGTCCTTGACCTCGCCCTTGAGCACGCCGGCCTGCACCGCCGCGCCGACGGCGACGACCTCGTCGGGGTTGACGCCCTTGTGCGGGTCGCGTCCGGTCATCTCCTTGACCAGATCGACCACGGCCGGCATGCGGGTCGAACCGCCCACCAGCACCACGTGGTCGATGTCGCCCTTCTTCAGCCCGGCATCGGTGATGGCCTGCTCGAAGGGCGTCTTGCAGCGGGCGAGGAGGTCGAGGGTGAGCTCCTGGAACTTGGCGCGGGTCAGCTGCACGTCGAGGTGCAGCGGGCCGGCGTCGGTGGCGGTGATGTAGGCCAGGTTGACCTGGGTCGACTGGACCTGGGACAGCTCGATCTTGGCCTTCTCCGCGGCCTCCTTGAGCCGCTGGACCGCCATGTTGTCCTTGGCCAGGTCGACACCGTGATCGTTCTTGAACCCCTCCACGAGCCAGTCGATGACCTTCTGGTCCCAGTCGTCACCACCCAGCTTGGTGTCACCGTGGGTGGACTTCACCTCGAACACGCCGTCGCCGATCTCGAGCACCGACACGTCGAAGGTGCCGCCGCCGAGGTCGAACACCAGGATCGTCTGGTCCTCGGCGTCCTTGTCGAGGCCGTAGGCCAGGGCCGCGGCGGTCGGCTCGTTGATGATGCGGAGCACCTCGAGCCCGGCGATCTGCCCAGCCTCCTTGGTGGCCGTGCGCTGCGCGTCGTCGAAGTAGGCGGGCACCGTGATGACGGCCTGGCTCACGCTGTCGCCCAGGTACGCCTCGGCATCGGTCTTGAGCTTCATGAGCGTGCGGGCCGAGATCTCCTGCGCCGTGTAGTCCTTGCCGTCGATGTCGATCGACCAGGTCGTGCCCATGTGGCGCTTCACGGACCGGATCGTCCGGTCGGGGTTGGTGATCGCCTGGCGCTTGGCGACCTCGCCGACGAGCACCTCGCCGGACTTTGAGAACGCCACCACCGACGGGGTCGTGCGCGACCCCTCCGCGTTGGGGATCACGACCGGCTCGCCGGCCTCCAGAACGCTGACGACTGAGTTGGTGGTACCGAGGTCGATGCCGACTGCCTTGGGCATTGCAGGTCCTCCCGAAGGGGTAAGAAGGTGAACGTCGTCCACTCTAGAAGGTTGAGTGCCTGATTATCAACTCCGTGCTGAAGGTTTCCCGGGGCCACCACGCCGAAAATCCTGAGCGTGGTGAAGCATCAGCGGCTACGTTGGTTGGGACAACGACACATCCCTACGCCCGGAGGGTCCATGTCCCCATCGTCTGCTCCTTCAGCCACCACCGCTGAGGTGCTCGAGCCGCTGCTCGAACGCCTCTTCAGGGGGCCGGTGCCCCTGCGGATGTACTTCTGGGACGGATCCGAGCTCGGGCCGGACTCGGCGACGACCATCCGCCTCCACTCGCCCACCGCGCTACGTCGCCTGATGTGGGCGCCCGGCGAGCTGGGGCTCGCGCGCGCCTACGTGTCGGGCGACATCCAGCTCGAAGGCAGCATCTTCGAGCTGCTGGCCTTGCGGGACCAGTTCGTCGACGCGGACGGCGCGGTCGGCGAGATCGGATTCAACGCGCGCCTGCTTCCCCAACTCTGGCGCAGCGCCCGCCAGCTCGGGGTTGTCGGCCCACCGCCCCCACCCCCAGCCGAGGAGGCCAGGCTCCACGGCCTCCGCCACGTCCGCAGCCGGGACGCCAAGGCCATCTCGCACCACTACGACGTGGGCAACGACTTCTACCGGCTGGTCCTCGGACCGTCGCTCACCTACTCGTGTGCCTACTGGGCCGACGACGACTTCGACCTCGCCGACGCCCAGACCGCCAAGTACGAGCTCATCAGCCGGAAGCTCGACCTTCGGCCTGGGATGCGCCTGCTCGACGTCGGGTGCGGGTGGGGCGGAATGGTCCTCCATGCGGCGCAGCACCACGGCGTCGACGCCGTCGGGGTCACCCTCTCGCACGAGCAGGCCCGGCTCGCCCGCGAGCGTGTGCACGAAGCCGGGCTCGACGATCGGATCGAGATCCGCGTGCAGGACTACCGCGACGTCTCGGACGGCCCCTTCGACGCCATCTCCAGCATCGGGATGTTCGAGCACGTCGGCGTCTCCAAGGCCGAGGAGTACTTCCACGACCTGCACGGCCTGCTGGCTCCCGGTGCGCGCCTGCTCAACCACGCCATCTCCCGGCCGACGCCGGCTGGACGGACGGCGATCGCGCCACGTTCGTTCATGGCGCGCTACGTGTTCCCGGACGCCGAGCTGCTCGAGGTCGGCACCGTGGTGTCTGCCATGCAGCGCCAGGAGCTGGAGGTCCGCGACGTGGAGTCGCTGCGCGAGCACTATGCCCGCACGTTGCGCGTCTGGGTCGACAACCTCGAGCACGAGTGGGAGCGCGCCCAGCAGCTGGTGGGCCCCGCACGCGCGCGGATCTGGTTGCTGTACATGGCCGGCTCTGCCCTGGGCTTCGAGGAGGGACGCATCGCCATCCACCAGGTGCTCGCGGTGCGGCCGACGGCGACCGGCGCGTCCGGCGTGCCGGCGACCCGCAGCTGGCTCGACCTCGAACACCCGTCACCCGGCAGGTCCGGCCTGCACACGTGACGTGCGTCATCGACCCGCAGCGCCGACGGACAGGGCGGTAGCCGGTCGATAGAGTGCATCGACCCCGCCGAGGACGCGTCGCCCGGTCGACAACCCCGAGGCAACCGCTCGGAGCGACGAGTCCCGATGCGGCCCCCGCCGGTCGACCGCCATTGCCCGGAGACGGCCCAACCCACCGCCGACCGCGAGGTCAACGATGCCATCGACCCCGTCCGACACGACCGACGACGCACTTGCTCCGTCCACCGGGGCGACCGTCGCGGACGAGCATGGTGCCGACGACGATCGACGGTGGAGGATCATCCGACAGGTCGTGCTGGTCGCGACGATCCTGCCCGTCTACGTGGCGGCGGTCCGCGACGGGATCAACGGTTGGTACCCCGCGCTCGACGCGGCGACGGTCGTCGTGCGGTCACGAGACGTCATCAGCGCGCACCCGCCGCTCGTGGGCATGTGGGCTTCGGTGTCCGCCGACCTGGGCCGAGCCACCTACTTCCCGGGCGCCATCCAGCTCTACCTGCTGACGGTGCCCATCCACGTGCTGGGCAACACCTGGGGGACGCTCCTGGGGATGGCGACCCTCAACGCGGCCGCGCTGCTGACCGCGGCCTGGCTGGCCGGGCGTCGGCTCGGCCCGCGCGCGGTCGTCTTCGCCTACCTCGGCCTCGCCGCGCTCGTGTGGACGATGGGCAGCGAGGTGCTCGTGGACGTCGCACCCATGCAGATGGTGACGATCCCCTTCGCCCTCTTCCTCGTCGCGGTGTGGTCGGTTGCAGACGGCGACCTGGTCGCGGTGCCCGTGCTGGCGATCGTGGCCAACTTCCTGGTCCTGGACCACCTCGTGTTCACGTTGCTGGTGCCGGTCATCGGCCTCTGTGCGCCGATCGGGTTGCTTCTCGCGCTGCGTCGGGCACGCGCCGAGCACCCGGAGGGCTGGCCTGCGCTCCGGAGGCGGACGCTGCAGGCCCTCGGGATCGCGCTGGCGTGCACCGTGGTGCTCTGGATCCCGTCGCTCGTCCAGCAGGTCCGCAACCGCCCCGGCAACCTGACGAACCTCTGGCACGCCGGCAAGATCACGATCCACAACCACAACACCCCGCTGCAG
Source organism: uncultured Actinomycetes bacterium (assembly GCA_963810075.1). Lineage (GTDB taxonomy): Bacteria > Actinomycetota > Acidimicrobiia > Acidimicrobiales > Iamiaceae > CAWELZ01. The sequence goes on from CAWELZ010000014.1 coordinate 498,538, forward strand.
GCGCTGGACGCGGTCGTGTCGATCGTGGCCAAGCCGCCCTTCTGGCTGGGGAACTCGTTCCGAAACCCGTCCTTCGGCAAGCACCACATCGAGATCCCCGGCATGATCCTCGGCGGCGTGCTCACCCTGGTGCTCCTGGGACTGGTGGTCCTCGCCTACCGGCGGCGCGACCGCACCAGCCTCACGATCCTCGGCGTGGCGATCGTGACGATGGTCGCCAGTGCCTACAACATCACCCGCGCACCCAGCCCCTACGGCTTCCGGGCGCAGTACCTCCACTCCCTGTGGGTCATGGCGATGTTCACCTGGCTGGCGGTCGTGGTGACCGTCGTCCGGAACGTGCCAGCTCTGACGCGACCGGTGACGGCGAGGCGCATCGCCGGCGCCGGCGCAGCCGCGACCTTGCTCGTGTCCGCGCTCGCATTGCCCCACAAGGATCCCGGGAGCGGCACCAACGGAACGAGCGACACCTCGATGGAGCTCACCAAGCAGGTGATCGACCCCGCGGTCAAGGCACTTCGTGGAAAGGGCCAGGTAGAGGTCGTCACCGCCGGCTCGTTCTCGAACTTCGCCGTGGCCTCGGCGCTGGTGTTGGCGTTGCAGACGGCGGGGGTCGACTTCTGCGTGCCCCCGGGCCTCGTCGATCAGTACACCGTGCGGCGCGCCTGCAACCCCGGGGGCGCGGACGTGATCGTGGCCGTCGAGTCGGCGGTCTACCCCGCCTCGCCGACCGAGACGGTGATCGTCGAGGGCTCCCTGTTGACACCCGCCGAGCAGCGCGAGCTCTCGGACCTCACCGGCAAGGTGGCGCACTGGCTGGCCGGCCAGGACTCGATCACCGTCACGCCCGCGACGAAGGCCTACCTGACGGCGCACTACGGCGCGACGCAGGCCAAGCTCCGCACCATCGACTCGCTCGATCCCCACGGCGACCCGCTCCAGTACCTCGCGCTCTCACCCAAGTTCGCCAACTTCGTCAGCGTGCTCGCCCGAACGGCGCCCGACGGCACCGTCAAGGCACCCATCGAGACGGGCTCGTTCCCCGAAGCCGACCTCGTCCGCTGGGCGGATCTCGTCACCAAGGCCAACAACGGCAACACGGTGCGGATCGCGATCCAGAACCCGACGCCGTGACCCCGTTGCGGGCGCCTGTCGTGCCGCCCCGGTAACGTCAACTCCCATGTCAACGACGCTCGTGCTGGTCCGGCACGGACAGAGCCGCTGGAACGCCGAGAACCTCTTCACCGGTTGGTACGACACCGACCTGTCCGACGTGGGGCGATCGGAGGCGACGGCGGCTGGTGAGCTGCTCGCGGAAGCCGGAGTCGAAGCGGGGTGCGTGCACACGTCCGTGCTCACACGAGCCATCCGCACTGCCGAGCTGGCGCTCGCTGCCCAGGGTCGCTCGTGGCTGCCCGTCCGACGCCACTGGCGTCTGAACGAGCGCCACTACGGGGAGCTGACCGGCAAGAACAAGGCGGAGACGACCGCCACCTACGGGGAGGCGCAGGTCAAGCAGTGGCGCCGCAGCTACGACGTCCCACCCCCACCGATCGAACACGACAACCCGCACAACCCCAACGCCGACGTCCGCTACGCCGCCCTCCCGCCCGAGGTCGTGCCCACGTCGGAGTGCCTCGCCGATGTGGTTGCCCGGATGTTGCCGTACTGGTACGACGCGATCGTCCCCGACCTCTCGACCTATGGCACCGTGCTCGTCGCCGCGCACGGCAACAGCATCCGGGCCCTGGTGAAGCACCTCGACGGCATCGCCGACGACGCCATCACCGGCGTCGAGATCCCGACCGGGGTGCCTTTGGTCTACGAGCTCGACGCCGCGTTCGCGCCCGCCGAGGCGCGTGAACCGCTCGAGCGGGCCCTGGGCGACCCGGCGGCGATCAAAGCAGCCGCTGACGCCGTCGCCCGCCAGTCCGCCGCCGGCACCTGAGTTCGACACGAGCCGACGCGCCCATGTCGACGACCCGTCAGGAGCCCGCTGACGCAGATCCCAACGACGGGTCCACCACGGTCGTCGCGGACGCGTCGAGCGCGGCGCCGGACAGCGACCGGCGGGCAAAGTTGGTGTTCCGACTCGCGACGGCCGTCGCGGTCCTGCCGATCTTCGTGGCGGCCGTCCGCGACGGACTCAACGGCTGGTACCCGACGCTCGACGCGGCGACGACCGTGCTGCGCACCCGCGATGTCCTGACCGCGAACCCGCCGCTGGTGGGCATGTGGGCATCGGTGTCCCAGAAGACCGGAGTCGCCACCTACTTCCCCGGCGCGATCCAGATGTACGTGCTGGCCGTCCCTGTGCACGTGCTCGGCAACAGCTGGGGCACGTTGCTGGGCATGGCCACCTTGAACGCCACCTGGGTGCTGTTCGCGGCCTGGCTCGCCCGCCGACGCCTCGGCCCGAGCCTGGCCACCCTGGCGTGCCTGGGCTTCGCGGTGCTGATCTGGACGATGGGCAGCGAGCTCGTCGTCGACATCTCCCCGATGCAGATGGTGACCATCCCCTTTGCGCTCTTCCTCGTCGCCGTGTGGTCGGTTGCCGACGGCGACCTGGTCGCGGTGCCGGTGCTCGCCCTGGTGGCGAACTTCCTGGTGCTCGGTCATCTCGTGCTCACGCTGCTCGTGCCGCTCATCGGGATCTGCGCGCCGATCGGGCTGTTCCTCGCGCTGCGGCGCAGGCGACGAGACCATCCCGAATCCTGGCCGCAGGACCGCCGGCGCCTCGTCCGCGTGCTCGGCCTGTCCGGGGTGATCACCGCGGTCTGCTGGCTCGCACCGATCTACCAGCAGCTCGCCCACCAGCCCGGCAACCTCACCAACCTGTGGCGCGCCTCGCAAGCCGACCTGCACGCCAGCCTCGGATACGGGAAGGCGATCCAGGTCGTGGTGAGCATCCTGACGGTCCCGCCGTTCTGGCTGCGCGACTCGTTCACCACCGAGACGATCTCCTCTGCGCCACGGCTCACCGGCGCGGAGACGCTGCTCGGGATCGGGTTCCTCGCGCTCTTCGCGCTGCTGATGGTGCTGGCCGTGCGGCGTCGCGATCGCACCGTCGTGACGATGTTGGTGGTCGCCGGCGTCACCCTGGTGGCGTCGGTGGTCAACATCACCAAGGCTCCGAGCACCTACGGCTTCAAGCGGCAGTACTTCCGCTCGCTGTGGGGCATGGCGCTGTTCGTCTGGCTCACGCTCGCCGTTGCGGCGGTTCGCAGCGTGGTCGGCAGCTCCCGACGCGCCGCGCTCCCGCGGGTCGGGATCACGTTTGCCGCGCTGACTGCGCTGGTCGCGCTCCTCGCGCTCCCGCACGCGGACCCGGGCCTGGGGACCAACGGCACCACCGATCCCGCAGCCGTGCTCGCCCGCAAGACGCTCCCTCCCGCGGTTGCCGCGCTCAAGGGCAAGGGCAAGGTCAAGGTCACCCCAAACGGACCGTTCGCGTCCTACAGCATCACGACCGCGCTGATCCTCGCGCTGTCCACCGAGGGGATCGACGTGTGCGTCCCCAAGAGCTGGGTCGACCAATTCGGCGACTCGCGCACGTGCGGTCCGAAGGGACCGGACGTCGTGGTCAGCGTGTCCACCCAGGAGCGGCCGATCAGCCCTGACACGACGGTCATCGCCGAGGCCAGTGCGTTGCCTGCCGACGAGCAGCGAGAGCTCTCGACCCTCACCGACGAGGTCTCGAAGTGGTTGGCATCACGTGACTCGATCTCGATCAAGTCCTCGGCCCGCGCCGTGCTCGCGGCGCAGCTCGGCGAGAGCCAGCTCGCCACGTTCGAAGCGGAGCACCTCTCGCGCGCCGACGGTCGCCTGCAGGAGCTGGTCACCGATCCGAAGTTCGCGGCGTTCATCGTCGCCAGCACCCGCACCGGAGCGGACGGGTCGACGATCGCACCGATCGAGACGGGCTCGCTCCCGGCCGAGGTCCTGGTTCGCTGGGCGACGCTCGCCAACAAATCCGATATCGCCTACTCGACCCGCATCGCCATGCGGGTCGAGCACCCGCGCTGAGGGGCGGAACGATCCTTCGGTCAGGAGGCCTGGTGCGCGGCCGAGCTCCCCTCAGGGACCTCGATGAGGTAGCCCCGGGCGCGCACGGTGCGAATCGCCAGACCGACCTGGGCGACGCGGCGGCGCAGGCGCAACATGTGCACGTCGAGCGCGTTGCGACCCTTGGCACCTTCAGGCCAGGTCACCTGCGCCAACTCGTCGCGGGCCACGACCGAGCCGAGGTTGTCGAGCAGCGCCCCCAGAAGCCGGATCTCCATCGGCGGAATCGAGACCCATCGGCCATCGAAGCGCAGCAGCCCGGCTTCGTCGAGGATCGGCGAGTCCTCCTTCGGTGAGACCAACCGCCGCCGCAGGCCCTCCTGCCGAGCGATGACGTCGCGCTCGTCCGCGGGGACGCGGATCCAGTCCTCGCACGACTCGGTGGTGATGGGCGGCTCGGAATCGCCCTCCACGAGAATCAGCCTTGGCGTGCCGGCGGCGCGGAGCTCGTCGAGGCGGGCACGTTCTTCGGGCAGGCGGACCAGGGTGATCGATTCAGTCGTCATCGCATCCGACCATAGAGAGGCAGCGGCAGATGTTGACGACACGTGCCATGAATTTGACAAACTTCTTACATACCCAGGCACCGCCGCCAGGGAAGCTCCCGGCTAGCGCGACCGGCCTTCGCCGGACCGGTCGCCAGACGTCACCTCGACGCACGCTCTACACTCCCGCACATGAGCGCACAGAGCTACGTCGACCACCTCGGATCACTGCCCCTCTTCTCGTCGTGCTCCAAGAGAGAGCTGCAGCGCATCGCCCGCGCCGGCGACGAGGTGACGGTGAAGGCCGGTCGCGTCCTGGTCGACCAGGGTGACATCGGCCGCGAGGCCTTCGTGATCCTGCACGGCACTGCGGTGGTCAAGCGCAACGGTCGCAAGATCGCCACGCTCAGCGCCGGTCAGCCCTTCGGCGAGCTCGCGTTGCTCGACCACGGGCCGCGCACCGCCACCGTCGAGGCGCAGACCGAGCTGACCGTGTTCGTGCTGACCGCCCGCAAGTTCACCGCGGTACTCGACGAGGCGCCTGGCCTGGCCCGCAAGCTGCTGGGCTGGCTGGCGTCGCGAGTCCGCGAGCTCGACTCACGTACGTACGCATAAGTTCCAGCTGCGGTAGGAGCGGTTGGTAGCGTCGGGCACGCTATGGAACCCTCGCCACGGCGCATCCGCCCGAACCTCGTCGTCATACTCCTCGGCCTCGGCATCGGCCTGTTCACGCTGCTCTCGGGCATCGTGCCGCTGCTCACCAACTGGCACGCCAACAAGCCCGTCAGCCGAGAGGTCTTCGGCGGCATCCCCAGCGTCTTCAAGCTGGTCTTCTACGCGATCGTCCCCGTCATGCTCGTGTACGGCGCGGTGCTCTTCTCGTACCGGGTGCGCAACTGGGAGCGGGGCGGGCCGGACAACCGGGCCACCACCAAGAAGAACGTCGCGGCGCGGCTGAAGGACTTCCGCGCCGGCGCCTACATGCAGACCCTGCTGCGCGACCCCGCCGCGGGCATCATGCACTCGCTCATCTACTTCAGCTTCCTGGTCCTGCTCGGGGTCACCACGACGCTCGAGATCGACCACCAGCTCCCCCCGTCCGCCAAGTTCCTGCACGGCGGCGTCTACGAGGCGTACTCGCTGGTCGGCGACCTGGCCGGCGCACTCTTCCTGGTCGGCATCGGTTGGGCGATCATGCGGCGGTACGTCCAGCAGCCGTATCGGATCCGCATCAAGACCAAGCCCGAGCACACGGTCATCCTCGGCACGTTCGCCGTCATCGGCATCACCGGGTTCACGACCGAGATGTTCCGGATCGCCGCAATCGGCCGACCCTCGTACGAGAAGTGGTCGATCGTCGGCTACCCCCTCTCAGGGCTGGTGAAGCACGTCGGGAACGTGAACGGCTGGCACCAGGCGATGTGGATCACCCACGTCGCGGCCTTCATCCTCTTCCTGGTGATCCTGCCGACGACCATGCTCCGCCACATGTTCACGTCCCCGCTGAACATGTACCTGCGTGACAAGGAGCGCCCCAAGGGCGCGATGCGCCCCATGCCGAACCTCATGGAGACCGAGCTCGAGACCTTCGGCGCTTCCACCGTGGAGGACTTCACCTGGAAGCAGCTCCTCGACACCGACGCCTGCACCATGTGCGGACGCTGCACCTCGGTGTGCCCCGCGCACGGCACCGGCAAGCCGCTCGATCCCCGCGAGATCGTGCTCAAGACCGGCGAGGTGATGGCGGCGACCGGGTCGCCGCAGGTCCCGCCGCCCATCGGCACCGTCCCCGAGATCACGATCGACGCCAACTCGCTCTTCGAGCGCATCACCCCGGAAGAGGTGTGGTCCTGCACCTCGTGCAAGGCCTGCGACGAGATCTGCCCGGTCAACATCGAGATCCTCGACAAGATCCTCGACATGCGGCGCTACCTGTCGCTCATGGAGTCGAACTTCCCCACCGAGCTGGGCGCCGCCTACCGGTCGATGGAGAACAGCGGCAACCCTTGGGGCATGAGCCAGACCGAGCGCGCCGACTGGACGTCCAAGGCCGAGGGCGTCGAGATCGTCGAGGCCGGCGACGACTTCGACCACGAGTACCTCTACTGGGTCGGCTGCGCCGGCTCCTTCGACGACAAGAACAAGCGCGTCTCCCAGGCGATGGCCGGGCTGCTCACCCGCGCCGGCATCGACTTCGCGATCCTCGGCCCCGGCGAGAGCTGCACCGGCGACCCGGCCCGACGATCGGGCAACGAGTACATCTTCCAGATGCTCGCCATGCAGAACGTCGAGACCCTCAACGGCATGGGTGTGCGCAAGATCATCACCCAGTGCCCCCACTGCTTCAACACGTTGCGCAACGAGTACCCGCAGCTCGGCGGCGACTACGAGGTGATCCACCACTCGCAACTCCTCGAGCAGCTCGTGGCCGACGGTCGTCTCGACCTGTCGACGGCCCGACTCGAGGAGCGGGTCGTCTACCACGACTCCTGCTACCTCGGCCGACACAACGACATCTACCAGGCGCCCCGATCGGTGCTCGCCAAGCTCGGCGGCGTCGAGGTCGTCGAAGCCCCGCGCAACGGCACGAAGGGCCGCTGCTGCGGAGCAGGCGGAGCGCGCATGTGGATGGAGGAGAGCATCGGTACCAAGGTCAACGACGACCGGGCGGCCGAGCTGATCAACACCGGCGCCTCCCGCGTCGCGACCGCCTGCCCGTTCTGCTACATCATGCTCGACGACGGAGTGAAGGGCGCGGGCGTCGGCGATGATGTTGCCGTCGCCGACATCGCGATGACGGTGCTCGAGGCGATCGAGAACGGCGAGCATCGGATCGATCCGGCTGTGGTGGGCGACGCGCGGTAGCGCGGTGAGGCGGCCTGGCGTGGACGATCCCGACATCTCTGACCCTGGAGGCCAATCGGACCTCGCGCTCTTCACCGCGGCCTGCGACGGGTCCGACGCGGCCCGCGACGAGCTGCAACGGCGGTACCTGCATGCGCTGCGCACGGTTGCCGCCGGCTACCGGGGTGGCGACCCCGACCGAGACGGGTTGATCAATCGGCTCTTCGACGACCTGAACCAAGCGCCTGTTCCCACTGCGGAAGGCGCCGTCCCGATCACGCTCTTCACCTTGGTGCGCGAGGAGAAGCTCGACGCCGCAGAGAAGCGCGGGCCGATCGGGCTCGTCGACCTCGCTGGTCCGAGACCCCCCGACGCGGTGGTTGGAGATGCGGCTCGACGCCAGGCGCTCCTCGATGCCTTCGCCGACCTCGACCAGCGCGACCAGGTGCTGCTGTGGTTCTCAGCGGTCGAAGGTGTGCTGCCCAGATCCCTGTCGTCGAGGCTCTCGATCGGCGGCGCCGATGCCGCGTCCGCCAAGGCCTTCCAGGCACGGTCCAACCTGCGTCGGTCCTACGCCGAGCGACGGGCGACGTCCGCCGGCCGGGGGCCGGCCTGCGCGGCACTTGCCGAGGACCTGGTCCGATGGGCCGACGGCGACCTTGCGCCAAAACTCGACGACGGGGCCCGAGGTGCGCACCTGGCCGGATGTGACCACTGCCGACGGGTGCTCGCCGAGCTGCACCAGATCACAGGCGGCCTGCTCTTCGAAGCAGCTGCGATTCGCCGCGCGATGGTGGGTACCCCGACGGCGACCACCGTCCCGGTGACCGCAGCGGTGGCGCCGGTTGCGGCACTCGGAGCACCGCTTCCCGCACCCCACGACGACGGAGCAGTCGAGTCGCTCGACGACCTCGATGCTGCGGGCGACACGGAGATCGGCAGCGGCCGGCCACGAGCCGCGGCCGTGCTGCTGGTCGCCGCGCTGCTTGCCGCCGCGCTCGGCGGCGTCGCCTTCTGGCGCGAGCGGGTCCGCTCGCACGACACGCAGGTGCAGGCTGGCAACCCGGGCGGCTCGCCCGCCCAGCAGTCGCCGGCCACCTCGACCCGGGCGACCGTATCGATCGCTCCCGTGCGAACGGCGTCGACGGCCACGTCGACGAGCTCGACCACGACCACGACCACGACCACGACCCGAAACGGTGGGTCGCACAGCAACGCCGTGAGCAGCGGCGGCACGAGCGGCACATGGACCGACCCTGGCACCACCGGCACGACGGCCGCTGCGACCTCTCCGCCCGCCACGGTCGCCTCCACGACCGCCCCGCCCGCCACGACGGCGCCGGCGACGACCTCGGCCACCACCGCCACGACCGAACCGGAGACGACGTCGGCCACCACCGTCACGCCGTAGTCCGCACTGCTGGGCCGAGCAGCCGCCCGGCGCAGCAGTGCGGGCTACGCGTCGCGCTCGGAGAAGTTCTCCCAGTAGCGACTCGGGGTCGGGCCACGCTGCCCCTGGTACTTGGAGCCGACCGCTGCTGACCCGTAGGGGTTGTCGGCATCGGTCGTCATCTGGATGAACGAGAGCTGGCCGATCTTCATGCCGGGGTAGAGCGTGATCGGGAGCGTGGCCACGTTCGAGAGCTCGAGGGTCAGGTGGCCGTCCCAGCCGGCGTCGACGAACCCCGCGGTGGAGTGGATGAGCAGGCCGAGGCGCCCCAGGCTGGACTTGCCCTCGAGGCGGGCGACGAGGTCGCTGGGCAACGCCACCCGCTCGGCGGTGGAGCCCAGGACGAACTCGCCCGGGTGGAGGATGAACACGTCGTCCTCGGCGATCTCGACGAGCTCGGTCAGGTCCTCGAGGTTCTGCTTGACGTCGATGACCGGCATCGTGTGGTTGCGGAACACCCGGAAGAACCGATCGATGGTGACGTCGACCGACGACGGTTGGATCATCGACGGCTCCATCGGGTCGACGACGATGCGCCCGGAGGCGAGGGCTTCGGAGATGGACCGGTCGGAGAGGATCATCGGGTGTGCACGATAGATGAAGTCGGACTGACGCCGATGCGCGAGCGGCGACGACTCAGCAGATGGTCGTGAACTGGTAGCCGCGAGCGCGCAGGGTGTCGATCAGCGGACCGAGCGCCGCGACCGTCTGGCTGCGGTCGCCACCGCCGTCGTGCAGGCCGACGATGCCCCGACCGCCGTCGTAGGTGGTGTCGAGCGAACCGGCGAGGATCGCCGGGACACCGGGCGTCTGCCAGTCCCGCGAGTCACGGCTCCAGATGATGACGCTCAGCCCCTGACCCTTGGCGACCGCGTCGGTCGTGGCGTTGTGGTTGCCGTAGGGCGGGCGGACGCAGTGGACAACTTTGCGGCCCGCGATGCCGTTGATGAGGTTGGTCGTGCTGGCGATCTCGTTCGCCTGCGCACCCGCGCTCAGGCCGGGGAGCGACGGGTGGTTCCAGGTGTGGTTCGCCACGTGGTTCCCCGCGGCGAGCTCCTGACGGATCAGGTTCGGGTAGCGCTGGGCCCAGCTCCCGACCGTGAAGAAGGTCGCGGTCACGTGGCGGCTCGCCAGCACCGAGAGGATCTGGGGCGTCCAACTGGGGTTGGGGCCGTCGTCGAAGGTGAGGGCGATCAGCTTCGACGAGCGGTTCGGGTTGTTCGCCAGCGTGAAGACGACCTGCGGGGTCGCCGGCCAGTACGGCACCGGCTTGGGGCAGGGCTTGGGTTGGTTGGTCGGCGCGGCCCCGTAGGTCACCTGGGCGAGCCGCCAGAACTCGTTGGAGATCACGAGCTGGGTGAGCACCCAGGTCTCGCTCTTGCGGAGCAGCATCGTCGCCCAGTAGTTCAAGCCGGAGGCGTCCGCCTGACGACGGAGCACACGCGCGTAGATCGCCCGCACCGCCGAGATGCGACGTTCGTGGTTCTGGTAGAAGGCCGCGGCGACGCCCGCGAAGCTGTGGCGACCGCTCGCGAGCACCTCAGTCCAGTACGCGGCGCCGGCCGCGTCCGGTGCGTGACCCACCACGTCCTGGTAGGCGTGCGCCACCCACCCTGCGTAGGTCTTGCCCGAGTTGCTCCAGTACTCCGGCGACGAGAGCAGCACGCCGGCGAGGTCGACGTTGGTCCGGCCGTCGAGCCAGGAGGTCCACAAAGCGAGGCCCGCCGCGTCGGCCTGGCGGTGGAAGAACTTGGGGTAGAGGTCCAGCACGATCCGCGAGCGCGCCTCGCGGCTGCCCGTGAGGTGGCCGACGAACTCCGAGTAGTTCATGCTCGTCGGGTACGTGAAGTTGGACGCCCAGAACGCGACACCCGAGGCGTCGCCGTTCCGGCGCAGCACCGCCAGGTAGGCAAGGCTCACGAACCGCCGGTCGGCCGCGGTGTTCCGCACGCAGGTCGAGCCGTCCACCGCGGGTCTCCTTGGGGCGGTCGACACCGAGGTCGATGCGCCGGCCGGGCCCGCGGTGGTCGCGATGACCAGGAGCCCCAACGACGCGAGGACCGCGCCGGACAAGCGCCACCGTCTCAACCTGTGCACCTAGATCCCTCCCAGAAGGCCCGATCGCCCGACCACGGCAGCCGACGCAACCGGGATCATAGACAGTTGGATCCGCCGGGGGCACACGTCCACGGCGGCTCCGACGCGGCGTGGGGAGCCCGCCGACCAGCTCGACGCTTCAGCGGTCGGTGAACTCGGTGCTACCCGCCAAACGCGCCGCGACCCCGGCCGTGTTGCCGCCGTTGGCGACCCACCACTTCGTCCAGGAGTTGAGCCCGCCGACGTCCGCGGCTCGGCCCAGGACTGCGGGGTAGGTGGCGCCCACCGCCCGACGACCGGACTCGGTCGTGAGGAACAGACGACGCGCGACGGCGGCGCTGCGACACGCCGCTGTGCAACTGGTTCCACCAGTGCTGCAGGCCGGCTCCGTCGGCCGGGCGACCCAACAACCGTGTGTAGAGCTGCCGCACGAACCCGGTGTCGGTGCTTCCGGCGCTTCTCCAGAACTCGCGGGAGGACACGAGCTGCCCGACGAGGTCGGCGGGCCTCGAACCGCCGTTGAGCGCGGCGACGCTCCAGTTGAGCCCGGACTGGTCCGCAGACCTTCCCAAGACCTGGAGGTAGAGCGCCCGCGCAGTCCGGGTGTGTGACTCGGTCCCCGCGGTCAACGCGGCGCCGATGTTGGCCGTCCCCACGCCGCGTCGCGCCAGGGAGGTGACGTACGACCTCCCACCCGGATCGACGTTGCGACCCAGCACGGCCGGGTAGAGGCGGGCCGCCCACGCGCCGAGGCTGTCGATCGACTCGGTACGGGCGGGTCTCCCGTAGACGGCCTCGGTCACGGTCCCCGCCGAGAGGTTGGCGGTGATCGAACCGTGCACGAACGACGAGATCTGCGAGGAGCCGGAGGTCGTGGTGGTCGACGTGGGGGGCCCGAGTGCGCCCGCGGACGACCCCGCCAGGATGTAGCGGTCGGTGACGGCGCGGGACAGCGCGAACGTGCCGTACGGCGAGGACGCGATCGACCCGTGCTGGAACATGGTGACCGCCGCGCTGCCGACCTTTCGGACGTCGGAGATCGGGTAGCCGAGCCATCCCCGCTCCCAACCGATCGATGCCCAGACCAGCTCGGTGGCCCCGGAGACGACGTGGGCGCCCGTGTACGGCGACCAGACCACGGCGCCGCCCTGGAACAAGCCGATCCGACCGACGCCGTCCGCGGTGACCTGGCTGTCGCCGACGGGGTAGCCGAGCTTCCCCAGCTCGGCTCCGGCTGCCCGCCAGGCGCTCAGGATCGGACCGTCGACCTCGTGTGCGCCGGTGCGCAACGACGCGACGATGAGCCCGTTCTGGAACGTGCTGACCCGCCCGCTGCCGTCCGCCAGGAGTCGCTCGCTGGTCGTCGGGTAGCCCAGTCGGCTGGTGATCGACCCGAGCGACGCGTACTTCGACCAGATCGAGCCCCACACCACGTTCGTGCCGACGCCTGGCGTCGCGTAGATGGCGCCGTTGCGGAAGTAGCCGACCGTTCCGTAGTTGCGGGCGTCGCGTCCGACACCGCTCGTCCGGGCGCCGAGCGGGCTGCGCGCCCCGCCGATCAGGGAGTAGGTCGAATCGACGTTGGTGCCGGCCCCCGTCGTGAACGACAGACCGTGGCTGGTGGCGTCGTGCCAGAACGACGGGATGGCGTTGGGGTCGTGGCGAAGGGCGGTGTTGAGCCAGTCGACGGTCGTCGCGCGGATCGCATCCGACTGAGGACCGGACCACAACGTGTACACGCGCCAGTGATCGGCGCCCTTCATGGTGACGAGGGTCTTGGGGCCGGCGGCACGGTTCCAGGCGTCGATCGTCGGCCCGTAGGCACCGAACTGGTCGGCGGTGCCGGCCGACGCGAACAACGGCGCGGTGTTGATCGCGGCGTAGCAGCAGCCGAAGCTGGCGTCGGCTCCGCCGGAGAGCTCGAGGAACGCCGCGAAGCGATGGTCGGCGAAGCGGGTGTGCGTGGCCAGTGCGGACACCTCGATGGCGCCGTCGGAGTGGCCGGCCGCGGCCACCTTCGAGAAGTCGACCATCTGCGACCAGGGGTGGTGGCGCTGGAGCCACGTGTAGGTGAAGCTCATGTCGGCGGTGTTGTTCTGCAGGTCGCGCGTGAGGATCGAACCCGTGGCGTTGGGCGCGGTCGAGCCCGGGAAATCGAGGCCGATCACGAGGTACCCGGCGGACGCCCACTGGCGGAGCAGGACGGCGTCGAAGGTCGGTTGCACGTAGGCGCCGGGGCCGAAGACGATCGTGGGCAATGGCCACTTGGCGCCTTTGGGCACGTACACCAGCGTCTTGATGGTGCGGCCCCGGTGCGCGGCGGCGTGGGTGCGTGCCGGCGTCCAGCGGGAGCCGTCGTACTCGGTGAAGGTGGTCTGCTGGATGGCGTAGGAGTTGGCGCGGTGGCTCAGCCCGCCGGGATTGGCGGCGGCGTTCGCCGGTTCGGCGTGGGGCGACCCGACGGACGTGGCCGCGACGAGGGCGAGTGCCAGGAGCGCCCTGGCTGTTGTTGCGGACCGGGATCGCGCCGACCCGAGCCGTTGCCTTCGCTGCCCTTCGCGCACTGTCGCTCCCTGGTCGAACGAGGCCCCGCCTCGGGGACCGCACACAACCTACGGCACGGGCCGCGCGGCACAACGCCGTCGCGCGGTGCGCGGATCGACGAGCTCCCGGCGGGCAGGCGCGGTTCAGCCGAACAGGTCGCGGCGCGGCTCGTCGGTGTAGCTGGGCTTGCGGCCTCGGTCGAAGGACCGGATGGCCTCGGGGAGGTTCTCGGTGAAGCCGAGCATGAGCTGGTTGCGGTCCTCGAGCTCGATGGCCGCCTCGAGGCTTGGGTTCTCGAGGTTCGCCCACACGACGTCCTTGGTCATCGCCAGGCCGTAGGGGCTGTAGCCGCACATGGTCTCGGCGATGTCGAGGGCCTCCTCGAGCAGCGCGTCTTCTTCGAAGACGCGGGAGACGAGCCCCATCCGGTAGGCCTCCTCCGCGTCGACCGTGCGGCCGGTGAAGAGGATGTCGTTGCTGTGCGCCGCCCCGATGAGACGCGGCAGCAGCCAGCTCACCCCGAGCTCGGTGCTGGTGAGCCCGTTGACGATGCCGGTGCTGTTGAACGTGGCCGACCGGCTCGCGAAGCGCAGCTCGGCGGCGAGCGCGAGGCAGAAGCCGCCCCCGTAAGAGGGGCCGTTGATGGCGGCGATGACCGGCTGGGGCATGCGGCGCAGGGCGGGCACGACCCGCGAGTAGTGCCGCATCGAACGCTGGGCGATGCGCCCGATGGTGAGTCCGTCGATGTTGGGCACGACCCCGTAGTCCTTGAGGTCGAGGCCCGAGCAGAACGAGCGTCCGGAGCCGGTGAGCACCACGACACGGCAGTCGTTGTCATCGGCCACCTCGCCAAGCGCCTCGAAGAGCTCGGTCATCAGCTCGATCGACATGGCGTTCAACCGATCGGGCCGGTTGAGGGTGACGACGGTGACGTGCGGGCGTGGGTGGTCCACGAGGACGAGGGGCATCGGGGGCTCCGTTCGGCTGCGGGCGCGTCGGCGCGCCCGTTGCATTCTGGCGCGCGACGACCCGGGTCGCGAGCGCCGTGTCCCGGGCACGACCGAGACCGACGGCGAGCGCCCTACGCCGTTGAAGCGATGGACGTGTCGACCCATCGACGGATGGCGTCACCCGGCAGCGCGCCCACCTGTCGGGCGATCTCGGATCCGCCGGCGAACAGCACCATCGTGGGGATCCCCTGCACGCCGAGACCGGCTGATACCGCCGGTGCCTCGTCGACGTTGACCTTGACGACCCGAACCGAGCCGGCGAGATCGATCGCGAGTTGCTCGAGCGCCGGAGCGACCGCACGGCACGGACCGCACCACGGCGCCCAGAGGTCGACGAGGATCGGCAAGGTCGACGTCCGCACCACGGTGTCGAACTCGCCCGCGGTGACGTTGCTCAGCCACGGGAGGTCGGTGTGGCACGAGCTGCACCGCGGCCGTCCCGCGGTGTCGTTGGCGACCCGGTTGCGCGTCTCGCATGCTGGACACTTCACGACAGTCGAAGCCATGTCGACCTCCTCATCTCGTCTCGCCGGGAACCACGACGACCGGAACGGTGGCGTGGGTGGTGACCTGACGACTCGTCGAGCCCAGCAGGACCCGCTTGATGGGACCGCGTCCCCGGGTTGCGACCACGATCATCGACGCGTCGGCTTCCTGATCGAGCAGCGCGTGCGCGGCTCCGGCGCACACGACCTCGGAAGTTGCGTCCAGCCCGTCGAGCGACGGGTCCTCGAGCGCGTCGGCCACCAGGTGGCGTGCGCCCTCGGCAAGTGCGTCGATTACCTGTGGCGCGGCCACCTCGGTGTAGGCCGGGGGCTGCCAGGCGTGCACGATGCGCAGCGGCTCGCCACTTGCGGCCGCCTGCGCCGCGGCCCAGCGCACCGCACCCATCGAGCTCGGTGACCCGTCGAAGCCGACCACGATCGTGCCCGTGCGTGCCGCCGTCTCCTCCCCGTGGATGACCGCGACCGGGCAGGACGCGAGCTCGAGGGTCCGCTGGCTGACCGAGCCGAGCAGGAGCACCTTGAAGCCGCCGAGGCCGCGCGCGCCGACCACGAGCAGGTCGTCGTGGCCGGCCGTCTCCAGGAGCGCATCTGAGACGGGGTCGTTGATCGTCAGTCGGGAGACGTCGTGGCCCGCCCCGGCGGCCGCGACCGCGTCCTCGAGGAGCTGCTCTGCCTCGGCCTCGCCGAAGTCCGGCAGGAGCACCTGTCCCGGTGACCGGTAGCCCTGGTCGAAGTAGTTCCACGCGAACACGGCGACGACCTCGACGCCGCGAAGCTCGCCCTGCCGGGCCGCCCAGCGCAGCGCGACTGCCGCGTGGTCTGATCCGTCGACGCCGACGATGATCTTGTTCACGACGACGACTTCTCCTGTGTGTGGCATCGGGACCATGGGTTGCCGCAGTCGTACTGGCGGGTGCGGTCGAAGCTGATCGTACCGATGCGTCACCGAGCGCCGGCAGGGGCGAAGGTCACCAGTCCATGACACCGCGTCGCCATCCAACGGTGACCTTGGACCCTGCCGACCGTGCCGGCCGAGGAGCCAAGCTGGTCGCATGCCGGAACGAGCCCCCGTGTCGCAGCGAACCGTCGGACCCGACGTCGTCGCCACGCACATCTCCCTGCTCGTCCTGACCGGCGACCGGGTGCTGAAGTTCCGCAAGCCCATCGCCACCGACTTCTGCGACTTCACGACGCTGGGCGCCCGCCGCCACGACTGCGAGCGTGAGGTCGAGCTGAACCGACGACTGACCGACGACGTGTACCTCGGCGTCGGCCGCGTGCAGCTCGACGGCGGCGATGCCGCCGACTCGGAACCGTGTGTGATCATGCGGCGCCTGCCGGCGGATCGGCTGCTCGCCGAGCTCGTCGCGGCTGGCGTCGACCTCACCGACGAGGTGCGCGCCATCGCCGCGCGGCTTGCAGCCTTCCACGACTCCGCGACTCGCGTGACCGCCACCGACGGCAACGACGGCGACCTTCTCGTGCGGGCGCGCTGGGCCGACGCGATCGCGCAGTTGCGCCCCCACGCCCGCGACGACGCCTCCCGAGCGACCCTCGAGGAGATCCACCGGCTGTCGACGCGCTGGTGCGACGGTCGGGCTCCGCTCTTCCTCGCGCGCCTCGCCGACGGGTTCGTGCGCGACGGGCACGGCGACCTGCGCGCCGAGAACATCTACTGCCTCGACGACGGGCCGCGGATCCTCGACTGCATCGAGTTCGACGACGAGCTCCGCCACATCGACGTCGCCACCGACCTGGCCTTCCTCGTCATGGACCTGCGCCGGCTCGGCCGACAGGCGGACGCCGAATCCCTGATCGTCGAGTACGGGCACGCCTCGGGCGCCGCACTGCCGCGTGGTCTGGTCGACCACGACGTCGCCTACTGGGCGCTGGTGCGCGCCAAGGTCGCCCACCTGCGGGCGACCCAGGGAGACCCCAGGGGCCACGAGGAGGCAGCGCACCTGGAGGGGTTCGCACTCGATCAGCTCCGTCGGGCGCGCGTGCGCATGGTGCTCGTGGGTGGGCTGCCCGGCACGGGGAAGTCGACGCTCGCGGGGCAGCTCGCCGCCGAGACGGGCTGGACGATCCTGTCCACGGACCTCGTGCGCAAGGAGCTCGCGGGTGTGCCCGCCACCGCGCGCACCGGCGACGGGTACCAAACCGGTCTCTACCGCCCCGAGCAGATCGACGCCACCTACGCGGAGCTGCTGCACCGCGCCCGGTGGCACCTGGAGCGCGGCGAGAGCGTCATCGTCGATGCCTCCTGGAGGCGGACCTCGCACCGGGACGATGCAGCAGCCGTGGCCCACGCCGCCGGCGCCGAGCTCCATGCGCTCGCGTGCTTCGTCGAGTGGGAGGTCGCCCGAGCCCGGCTCGCCGCGCGGGTCGAAGCGGGAACCGACGCGTCCGACGCCGATGCCTCGGTGGCGGAGCAGATGGCAACGACGTTCGAGCCCTGGCCCGATTCGCTGCTGGTCGACACCACCGGACCGACCGAGCCGACCTGCCGCTGGTTGCGTCAGCAGCTGGGCGTCGATGACGTGGCTCGGCACGCGTAAGAGGTCCGGATTGCCGCGTGGGAAGCACGTGGGCGACGCACGTGCCAAGGTGGGTGCAACAACTTTGTCGGTCCGTGCCCCCTCCGAAAGACCGAAGGCGCCGCGTGAACGTCGACGTGGTCAACGAGATCTCCATCGATCGCCCCATCGGTCCGGTTTCCGCGTTCGCCGCCGACCCGACCAATGCGCCCCATTGGTACGGGCGCGTGCGGTCGGTGGAGTGGCTGAGCGAACCGGTCGTACGGGAGGGCTCGACGTTCCGCTTCACGGTGGACACGTTCGGGGTGAACCTGGTGTACACCCTCGACGTGACGGCATACCTGCCCGCCGAGCGACTCGTGATGCGGACGCTGGGCGGCCCGTTCCCCCTGGAGACCACCTACCTCTGGTCGATCCCGACGTCGGGGACGACGCGGATGGTGGTCAGGATCCGGGGACGCGCGACCGGGCTGTCGAGCGTCTCGGCGCCCTCCACGGCGACGATCCTCCGCCGCGGAGGCCGCAGGAACCTCGAGACGCTGAAGGCGATCCTCGAGCGCGACACCTGACCCTGCGGGCCGGTTCCGCTCCGGAACGTCCCGACCGCGTGGGCCGTAAGGCCCGAATCCGGGACTCGGGACCTTCGACTCTGCCGATACCCCCTGGGGTGTCGGCATACTCCGGTCAAGACACTTGGTCTGGACTGGCCCGAACGGGGAGGACCCCATGAAGAACGAACGAGGCATGCTCAGGCGGAATGCAGGGAAGGTCGGGGCCCTCATGGCGACCGGGGCGATCGCGCTGGTGCCGATCCTGTCGGCACAACCCGTCGGCGCGTTCACCTACCAGCCGAGTCCCGACGGGGCCACCCAGTGGACGAGCAAGGGCGCCGGCACCAACGGTGGCCGCGAGCTGCCCTCGGTCAGCGCCGACGGTCGATTCGTGGCCTACGTCGGCCGCGGCGAAGGGCAGGGCATCTGGCTGACCGACCGCAAGCTCGGCACGACCACGCGCCTGACCTCCGGGATGCACTTCAACCCCGCCGTCAGCGACGACGGCCAGTGGGTCGCCTTCGCCGTCTACGGCTCCAACCGTGCCGTGGACGTGGTGAACGTGGCGACCAAGGCGGTCAGCCAGGTCTCCCTTTCGGACAGCGGGGCACCGGCGACGGGGCTCAGCGACTTCCCGTCGATCAGTGCCGATGGCCGCTACGTCGCGTTCCAGTCGACCGACAAGATGCTCGACCCGAACGTGACCCAGCCGGCCTCAGGGGGCGGACCCAACCGCGCGTACGTGCGTGACCGGCTCACCGGCCACACCGAGATGGTCAGCGTGACCAACGGAGGTGAGGCCAGCCGCGGCAGCGCGCTCAAGCCTGACATCTCGCCGGACGGTCGCTACGTGGCGTTCGCCGCCGAGGCCGAGAACCTGCTGCCACCGGCGCCGGCGGCACCGGGAGCGACGCCCTCGGCTGACGAGGCCACCGTGCCGCAGCAGATCTACCTGCGCGACCGCGCCGCGAAGACGACGACGCTCGTCACCGCGGGCATCGACGGTCAGCCCGGTGACGCGATCAGCGCCCCGGAGTACGGGCCGACCGTGAGCGACAACGGCGGGATGGTCGCCTTCGAGTCGCAGGCCTCGAACCTGGTGGCCGGCGACACCAACAACGACGTCGACGCCTTCGTCCGCAACATGACGACGGGCACCACCACCCGCGTCAGCGTCGACTCGTCGGGCAACCAGGTTGACCTGCCCAACCCGCCCGCCCCCGCGGCAGCCCCGACCGAGCCGACACCTTCGGCCCCGCTGGTCGGCAGCGACCCGGTGATCAGCGGGAGCGGTCAGGTCGTGGCGTTCGCCTCGGCGGCACCGCTCACGCCCGATGACGCGAACGGCGTCTCGGACGTCTACGCGGTCGACCTGGCGGCCGGCACGCTCGAGCGGGTGAGCCTGCCCGAAGCGGGCGGCACCGAGGCATCCGGCACGCGGGTGGATGGGCACACCGGTGAGACCGTCGCCCAGGTGAACGGGACCGACCCGTCCATCGACGGAACCGGCCGGCACATCTCCTTCGTCACCAACGGGAACCTCACCGGAGACCGTCCCGTCGATGCCGAGGGACCGGTCACCGACCCGCCGACGGTCAGCACCGAACCGGCCACCTTCACCCGGGTGCGCTTCGGCGCCCTCGACGGCTGGTACGTGCGGGCGCTGTACGCCGACCTGCTGAACCGCCCGGCCGACACGGCCGGCACCGTCTACTGGGTCGAGACCCTGTGGGTGAGCCCGGCACGCAGCAGCGTCCCCCGGTCGCTGCAGGCGACCTCCGAGCACCGCGCGATCCTCGTGCAGGATGCTTACCAGCAGTTGCTCGGCCGGAGCGCAGACGCTGGCGGCCTCGCCTACTGGACGGGTCGTCTGGCGGGCGGCACCTCGGTGGAGTCGATGGAGGCCACCCTGCTCGGCTCGGCCGAGGCCTACGTCAAGGCCGGCAGCACCCCTGCCGGGTTCGTGACCTACGCCTACGACAAGCTGCTGGGCCGCACGCCTGACAGCGCCGGTCAGACGTTCTGGCTCTCGGTGCTGAGCTCGGGCGTGTCCCGCACCTCGGTGTCGGCCTCGCTCATCCGCAGCACCGAGCACGCCCGGATCGTGGTCGACGGCGCCTACCAGGACCTGCTCGACCGGGCGCCCGACAGCGCCGGGCGGACCTTCTGGGTCAGCACGCTGACCTCGGGCCAGTCCCGCACGGTCCTGGTCCGGAACCTGGTGTCCTCGGACGAGTACTACCTGCGGGCGCAGACCCACCTGGGGAGCTGACGATGAGGACCACGAACCGGCTCCGCAACCTGTGGGTCACCACCTTTGCCGCCGCGGTGCTGCTCGGCACCGGGGCGGCGGGGGCCACCGCAGCCACCGCACCCGACCCCTCACCACCGAGCGGACCGACCGTGCTCGTGAACGGTCAGCCGTTCAAGGGCGCGGCCGACCCGAAGCTGCCGGGGTGCACGGTGACGTTGTCGATCAGTGGGCTCGCGCCCGGCCCGCACACGGTCGCCGGCGGCATCCGTGCGGTGGAGCCGTCCGGCGACGGGACCCTGGCGACCGTCCAGTCTGCCTTCGACGGCGCCACCTGGTCGTCGCCGTACGACCTGACCACGGCCGTCCAGGGCCTCACCCAACACGACAACGGCTACCGGATCGTGGTCGACCTGGGGATCGACGGGGGTGAGCCGCAGACCTCGCGTCGCTTCTGGCTCGCCTGCGGCGCCCCGCAGACCGGCGACCCGTTCGTGGTCGTGATCGACAAGCAGTGGCAGGCCCCGGACGGCACCGTCCTGAGCGGACCGCCGGCCGGGCTGCCCGCCGACTGGTCGATGTCCGCGACGAGCCAGCTCGGCAGCGCCGTGTGCACCTACCCCACCGGCAGCGACCCGCTCGTCTGCGTCTATGACAACAAGGGCGCCCACGAAGGCGCCACCGACGGACTGTACGTGCCCGGCGGCAAGGGCAAGACGTTCACCATCTCCGAGACGGCGCCGGCCGGCTGGGAGGTCGTCTCGGGCGTCGGGACGTTCGTGGCCCGTGACGTCTGCCCCGGCGGCCACGACCCCGACGAGGAGGACGTCGGCTACGAGCCGACGACGACCACCGTGACGACCGCGCAGCCGGCGGCCGACGACGACGAGGCCACCGAATCGCGGCCGCCCTGCCCCGCCCTCGTGGTCGACCGCCAGGTCCCCTCACCGACCACCACGACCGTCGTGCCGACAACCACGGCACCCGCCTCGGTCGCACCGGCGACCTTGGAGCCGCCTGCATCGGTGCTCGCCGCCGAGACGGTCGCCGCCCCGACGGCCGGCACCCTGCCGGCCACCGGCTCGGACCTGCCGCTCTGGCTGGGCACCGGCGTCGGGCTGCTGGCGCTCGGAGGGATGCTGCTCGGCACCCGCCGACTCGCCCGGGCACGGGTGCGCTCCTGAGCTCGACGTCCTGACGTGACTGCGTCCCGGGTTCAGCCCGGGACGCAGGTGCACGACTGGCGCGTCAGGCGTTCGCCGGGTCGGTGATGCGGTAGACGACGTGGCCCGACGTGACGAGCAGGCCGTTGTGCGGCGTTGCCGCGATTGCCTCCGGGCTCAGCGACAGGTCAGTCGCCTGGCCCCACTGCGCGGTGTCGCCCGGATCGGGGGTACCGTCGCCGGCGACCACCTTCGTGGATCCGTCTGGGTCGATCCGGTACACCCGGTAGAGCGCTGAGGTGTCAGCGATGCCCAACGGATCCGGCTGTGCGATCGCGTAGATCGCGCCGTCAGGTCCGGCCGACACGCCGAGGCCGAAGTCGTTCCCGAGGCTGAGCAGCTGGGTCAGCGTCCCGCTCGTGACGTCCAGGCGGTCGATGAAGGTGCCGGAGGTGGTGTACATCGGAGTCGCCGCGACAGCCAACTCGCCGGGTCCCAGCGCCGACACCGACCCGAACCAGAAGTCGTTCGAGGTGTACACCGTGGAGACGTGGTTGTCGCCAGGTGACGCCTTGAAGATCTTCGAGGTCCCGTTGGGCACCCCACCGGAGGTGAAGTACATCCACCCATCGCGAGCAAAGGTCACGCCCATGATCCCTGACCCGAGGCCGCCCACGTTCACCCCACCGAGGCTCGGCGTGGTGATGGTACCGTCGGGCAGGATCCGCCGTAGGTGGAAGTCCGGCGTGGTTCCAAACATGGGGCTCTGAATGGTGAAGTCGTCCTGTATGAACCAGAGGCTGCCGTCGGGCCCCACCGCCATGCCGTCGCTCACGTCCGAGGGGCGAAGCTGGGCGGAGGTCGCGGGGCCGCCGTCGCCGGTCGCGTTTCCACAGGTACCGGTACCCGCGACCGTCGTGATCTGCTGGGTCGACCCGTCGACCCGCCGTATGACGCACGATGTGCGATCGGCGACGAAGAACGACCCGTCGGGCGCTACCGCGACCTGCCTGGGATCGCCGAGGGTGGCACTGGTCGCCGGCCCACCGTCGCCGGCGTTGCCGCTGGATCCGGTACCGACCATCGGCACCGTGTAACCCGATTGGCAGGCCGCCATGACGACGACAAGCGCCGCCAGACCGATCAACGCCCGCAAACGCCGGCCCGGTGTCCGCCTTTCCGCCTCCTTCGACATCACGCAGCCCCCGTTGCTGGTCAACTCGGCCGACACGATATAGGTAGGCGATCGAATTCGCCCCCTACAACCCCGGGCACCCCTCCCCGCGCCCGGGAGCAACTCGGAGGCCCGT